>NZ_JAEPOL010000017.1 GCF_017642925.1 Maricaulis sp.
CGTGGCCATCTGCGGGGACACCGGCACAAAGCTCGACCGGCCCGTGCCTGCAGGTTTCGAGACGGTCCCGCAAGGGATCCGGGTAAATCTCCGCGTGCGGGATGCCTCGGGCATCACCACCAAAGCTTCAAATCGGACACGCGATGTCCGCCGTGCATCCCGCACCCCTCTCATCGCTCCAGGGCGCAAGCCCGTGGAGGATTTCGTGCTGGGGGCCTTTCCTCCCCATTTCATGGGGAGGGGGACCCGCGAAGCGGGGGAGGGGCGCCGCGCGAGCGGCGTTATGCTTGAGACAGGCTCCACCGCCTCCCGGCGCTCCGCGCCGGCCCCTTCGACCCGCGGCTAACGCCGCGGCCCACTTCCCCACGAGGTGGGGAAGAAAGAGAGCGTGCCGCTTTCCCCGCGCTTGTTCCGGAGACGGCGCGAAGCGGCGGCACGGACAAAAGCCTGCTTCCTTTCGCTCTGAGTCGCGTTAGGTCTGGTACGACCTGTTGCTGCCGGAGATTGCCGACGCATGAGCTATGACCAGATCTTCCTGTTTGTCCTGCTGGGCATTGTCTTCGCGATGTTGGTCTGGGGGCGGGTGCGCTATGATCTTGTCGCTTTTGCGGGGCTGGTCATTGCGGTGATCGGCGGCGTGGTGCCCGTCGAGGATGCCTTTGCCGGCTTCGGACACGAGGCGGTGATCATCATCGCTCTGGTGTTGATCGTATCGCGGGCGATGACTAATGCGGGCGCTGTCGAGCTTGTCGCGCGCTTCGTGCTGTCCTCGACCCGCTCCCTGCCATCCCATGTCGGCCTGATCTCGGTCGTTGGCGCGGCGCTGTCGGCCATCATCAACAATGTCGCCGCGCTGGTCATGCTGATGTCGCTCGACATGGAGGCCGCGCGCAAGGCCAAGCGCTCGGTCGCCCAGAGCCTGATGCCGCTCTCCTTCGCGACCATTCTGGGCGGTATGATCACCCTGATCGGTACGCCGCCGAACATCGTCGTGGCACAATTCCGCGACCGGGCGCTGGGCGAGCCCTTCTCGATGTTCGATTTTTCGCCCGTCGGCCTGATCTGTGCCGTGGTCGGCATCGGCTTCGTCACCCTGGTTGGCTGGCGCCTGATTCCCAAGGGCGAAGCGCGCACCATGGCCGGGGAGGGTGCGGGCAGTGTCTTTGTTGCCGAGGCCGGGGTGAAGGCAGACTCGAAATCCATCGGCCAGACGCCGGCCGATCTCTATCCGCTCGCCGACAGTCATGATGTCACAATTCTCGGCCTGGTGCGGCGCGGCAAGCGTCTTGGCGGGTTCGCCGCCGGCGAGGAAATCCGCAAGAGCGATCATCTGGTTCTGGAAGGTGATCCGGCCTCGATCGAGGCCTTCATCGGGGCGGCCGAACTCAATCCGCCGGGCGCGGATGCGCATGAGGGGCTGACCGGCAAGTCGCTGGCGCTGATCGAGGCTATCGTGCCCCATGATGCCCGGGCGGTCGGACGGACCGCGACAGACCTGCGGCTGCTCTACCGCCGCGGCGTGACCTTGCTCGGGATTTCCCGCCAGGGCCGCCGTTTCCGACAGCGGGTCCGCAAACTGCCGATTCGGGCCGGCGATCTCGTCCTGCTACTCGGGCCGGAAAGCCGGGTGAACGATGCGGCCGAATGGCTGGGCGTGCTGCCGCTGGCGGAGCGCCGGCACAGCGTCGTCCAGCGCTCCAAGGCGCTGATGACGATCGGCATTTTCGTCGCGGCCGTCGCGGCTGCGGTGATGGGGCTCGTGCCGCTGGTCGTCGCGCTTGCGGCTGTGGTGATCCTCTACGCCCTGCTGAATATCGTCGGGCCCAGCGAAGTCTATGAATCGGTGGAATGGCCGGTCCTGGTGCTGCTGGGTTCGCTGATCCCGCTGGGTCTTGCCCTGGAAGAGACAGGCGGCACCCAGCTCATTGCGCAGGGCATTCTCTCGCTGACAGGCACGCTGCCGGTCTGGGCGATCCTGGCGCTCCTCATGATGGTGACGATGACGCTGTCCGACTTCCTCAACAATGTTGCCACCGCCCTGATCGCCGCGCCGGTCGGGCTGAACATTGCGCGGTCGCTGGAGGTCAATCCGGACGCCTTCCTGATGGGGGTTGCCGTGGCGGCCTCCTGTGCCTTCCTGACGCCCATCGGACACAAGAACAACACGATCATCATGGGGCCGGGCGGCTACCGGTTCGGCGATTACTGGCGCATGGGCCTGCCGCTGGAAATCCTGATCATTGCCGTGGGCGTGCCCGCCGTTCTGACCTTCTGGCCGCTCTGAAGGATCTTCGCGAAACGCTTGTCTTGCAAAACGATCCGGTCAAAATCGCGCGATGGAACTGATCGAAACCGTCCAGCGGCTCGCCGCCGCTCTTGCCATCGGCATTCTCGTCGGTGTCGTGCGCGGCTGGCAGGAGCGCAAACATCGCGATGACGGGATACGCCGCGCCGGTGTGCGCACATTCGGCCTGGCCGGCCTGCTTGGCGGGCTGGCGGGGCATCTGTTCGCACTGACCGGTCCGGTGCTGCCTGCAGTGCTGCTGGCCCTGTTCGGCGGGGCGGTGATTGTCGTGCGGTTGCGCGAGGTCGAGATTGTCGAGGATTTCAGTCTGGCCGGGGTGACGGCGGCGCTGGCGGTCTTCGTGCTCGGAGCCATCGCCGTGTCCGGCGATATGGAGATCGCCGGGGCAGGGGCCGTGGCCGTGGCGAGCGTGCTGGCAGCTCGGCGCAGCGCTCATGCCTTCCTTGAAAAGCTCACCTGGCTGGAATTGCGGGCAGCCCTGGTGTTGCTGGCGATGACGTTGATCGCCCTTCCTTTGCTGCCCAATCGTACCATCGATCCCTGGGATGCGCTGAACCCGTTCGAGCTCTGGCTCCTGACCGTGATGATCGCGCTGATTTCCTGCACCGGCTATGCCGCGATCCGCATAGCGGGCCCCTCGCGGGGTATCGTGTTCGCCGGTGCAGCAGGCGGCCTGGCATCGTCGACCGCGACCACGCTCTCCTTCGCCCGTTTCGCGGCCAAGGCGCCGGACAATGCCAGCCGTCTGGCGGCCGGCGCGATCATTGCCGGTGCGCTCTCGGCCGGCCGTGTGGCCATTATTGGCGGCGCGCTGGCACCGCAGCTGATCCGGCCGCTCGGTCTCGCCATGGCGCCTGTCGTGGTGATTTTCCTGGCGGCGGCCTGGCTGTTGATCCGGCGCAGCCAGGCAAATGGTCAGGCGCCGGGGCTGACCCTGGACAATCCGCTCGATCTGGCGGGGGTGCTCCGGTTCGGCGCCTTGCTGGGCGTCGTGACCCTGACATCCCGCCTGCTGCTGGACTGGCTGGGAGCCGGAACGCTTTATCTCGTCGCGGCGGTCTCGGGAGTGGTGGATGTCGACGCCATAACCCTGTCGACGGCCCGGCTGGCCGGTGGCGAGGTGACTGCGGGCACCGCCGCGGCCGCCATTCTGCTCGCCGTGGCGGTCAATATGATCGTCAAGGCGGTGCTCGCGCTGGTGGCCGGCGGCCGCGGATACGGCATGCCACTCGCGGTTGTCACCGGCCTCGGCGTGCTGGGCGGGGCGGCCGGGCTGGCCCTGCAGCACTTGCTTCCCGTTGGCTGACGGACGCCGCCGATTTGCCGATTGCATCCGCCGCGGGGCGGGCGCATGATGAACCGCCGCCTTTGTTTTCAAGGACGTGCACATGAGTTCCGGAAAATCCCAGCAATACCCCGCCAAGGCCTACAAGGACGAAGATTTCATCAATGCGCCCGAAGGGCGCCCGGTGCGGATCCTGGCCGAATATCTTGAGCCGAAGGCCCGTTTTGCCGAATACAATGTGCAGGACACGATCCTGTTCTTCGGCTCGGCCCGGATCCACTCACGCGAGGAGGCCGAGGCCGAACTCGACGCCCTGCGCAAGGCGGGAGACGACGAGACGCCGGCGCTGAACAAGCTCAAACTGTCAGAATACTATGAATCCACCCGCGAGCTCGCAGCACGCCTGACGCAATGGTCGAAGAGCCTGCGCGACAAGTCGGGACGGCGTTTCGTGATCTGCACGGGCGGCGGGCCGGGCATCATGGAGGCCGCCAATCGCGGGGCATCCGAAGCGCATGGCGACAATATCGGCCTGGGCATCTCGCTGCCCTTCGAACAGGGCAATAATCCCTGGGTGACGCATGCGCTCAGCTTCGAGTTCCACTACTTCTTCACGCGCAAATTCTGGTTTCTCTATCTCGCCAAGGCGCTGGTGCTGATGCCCGGCGGTTTCGGCACGATGGACGAGTTGTTCGAGACGCTGACCCTCCTACAGACCGGCAAGATCAAGAAGCGGGTGCCGGTGGTGCTGTTCGGCACGGAATACTGGGACAAGGTGATGAACCTGGAAACCATGGTCGAATTCGGCACGATCGACGCGAAGGATCTGGACCTGATCTACCGCACCGACTCCGTCGACGATGCCTTCGCCTACATCACCCGGGAGCTGGCCGAACACGCCCTGCCGCATCCGGGCGGGCGGTTGTAGGCCGGGGTAGCCGGGCGCGGGCAGGCGGCATCACAATTTTTGTTTCCCCCTTGCCAAGTGCGGCGATTTGAATCACGTTGGTCATGTGAACAATGTTCACTAAAGATAATGATTGGTCGCACCTGGGGAGGTAACGCGCCATGGGAACGCTCCGCGAGCTGTATCCGATGCCGGAAATCGACAAGCACTGGTCGGTTCCGCAGCAATTCGACGCCACGTTCGACTTCGAATACGACGAAGGCCGCACGACGCTCATGCACCTGTACCAGAAGGGCAAGGACATGCAGTGGGATGCGGTCAACCGCATCGACTGGACGCAGGAACTCGACTTCGAAAATCCGATGCAGCTGCCCGATGAAGGCGTCGCGCTGCACGGCTCCCCGATGTGGGAGAAG
The DNA here is from genome assembly GCF_017642925.1 of Maricaulis sp. Taxonomy (GTDB): domain Bacteria; phylum Pseudomonadota; class Alphaproteobacteria; order Caulobacterales; family Maricaulaceae; genus Maricaulis. Next base: position 4,914 of record NZ_JAEPOL010000017.1, read on the forward strand.
ATGACGAAGAAGGAGAAGATCGAGTTCCGCCGTCATGCCCAGGCCTGGAACATCTCCCAGTTCATGCAGGGCGAGCAGGCGGCCTTGATCTGCGCGGCGAAGATCGTCGAGTCGGTGCCGGATCTGGACGCGAAATTCTACGCCGCGACCCAGGTGATGGACGAGGCGCGCCATGTCGAGGCCTACAAGAAGCTGATGCAGAAATTCGGCGTCGCCTATCCGATGACCGAACCGCTGCGCCAGCTCGTCGACGAAGCGCTGCGCGACAGCCGCTGGGACTTCACCTATCTGGCCATGCAGGTCGTGATCGAGGGGCTGGCACTCGCCGCCTTCGGCACGATCCGCGATCTCGCCCAGAACCCGCTGGCACGCATGGTCAACGCCTATGTGATGGAAGACGAGGCCCGTCACGTCGCCTTCGGCCGTCTCTCCCTGCGCGACTATTATCCGCAGCTCACCCAGGCCGAGCGCGACGAGCGCGAGGAATTCCTGGTCGAGGCCTGCTATCACATGCGCGACCGGTTCGAGGCGCGTGAAGTCTACGAGACGCTCGGCCTGCCGGTCGAGGAGTGCGTCGCCTGGGCGGCCCAGTCGGAAATCCAGAAACTGTTCAAGACGATGCTGTTCCAGCGCATCGTCCCGGTGGTGAAGGATATCGGCCTGTGGGGCCCGAAGATCCGCAAGGCCTACGAGGATATGGGCGTGCTGCACTATGCCGACCAGGATCTCGACACGCTGGCCAAGCAGGACGAAGCCATCGCCAAGGATCTCGACACCCGTCACCAGGACGTGCGCACGGCCTATGTGAAGGCGGTTGCCGGCGCTGCCGAATAAAGCCTGACGCCATATTGCCGGAGGCACTCGCCTGCTTCCGGCGCGGCGCGCCTGAAGGGACCCCGTCGCGGGTCCCTTTTTCGTGAGCGCTCTGGTGTGGCCTGAACCGCTGTCCTACATGCGCAGCGAGGAGGAGCCGCTATGTCTTTAAAACTTCGTCCGGCGACGCCGGAAGACATCCCTGTCCTGCAGCATTGGGACAGCCAGCCGCACGTCATTGCAGCGACCGGGAGCGATGCCCCGCCGGACTGGGCCGAAGATATCGGCCTTTCGGGCCCGGCCTTCCGGACGCTGATCGGCGAGCACGGCGGCCGGCCGGTCGGTGTCGTGCAGATTATCGATCCGGCCGAGGAACCGACCCACTACTGGGGCGATTGCGAGCCCGATCAGCGGGCGATCGATATCTGGATCGGCGAGCCTGACTGCCTGGGGCAGGGGCTGGGCACGCAGATGATGACGCTGGCGATCGAACGCTGTTTTGCCGCGCCCGAGGTTACCGCGATCCTGATCGATCCGCTCGCGACGAATACCGACGCCCAGCGTTTCTACCGGCGACTGGGGTTCGAGGTGGTCGGACCGCGCCGTTTCGGCGATGACAACTGCACGGTGATGCGCTTGACGCGCGCTGGTTGGGTGGGGCGGGCGTTGTCGGGTCAGTGACCCGGATCCGTCGCCAACGGTAGTGCCGACAGATCGATATCGAAACGGGCCGTACTGCCGGTTGGGTTCCGGTCGAACGCGAAGTGACCGTTCAGTGAGCGGGCGCGCAGGCGGCAATTGTCCAGACCGTGTCCGCCATCGCTCCGCGGCAGGGCGTCTTGCGGCTTGGCGGTGCCGTTGTCGGCGATGAGGGCCGACAGTCGTCCGTCGCCGAGTGTCGTCCGGATCGTCACCGCGCTCCCGCCGGAATGCCTGAGGGCATTGCTGACACTTTCACGGAACAATGCAAGCAGGTGCCGGTAGACCGCGTAGTCGAGCGGATGCCCGGCCTCGGCAATATCGTCCGGAGGCCAGTCCAGTTTGAAACCGGCAGCCTCGCAGCGGGAGCGGGACTCTTCCCGCAGATCGGCCATCAGGTCAGCCAGCTCCCGCGGCTTCCCGGCGAGGCCCGTGACGATGGTGCGGATATCGGCCATGGCTTCACGAACGTCCTGGCGCATGCCGTCGGTGTCGGAACGGTGCAGGCTGATCATCAGCCGACCGCTGACATCGTCGTGCAGGTCGCGGGCGATGCGATGCCGCTCCTCGGTCACGCCGGCCAGGTAGGCATCACGCGTTGCGATGAGGCGCTCAGTCATGCGTATGAGCGCAGCTGCCGTGTCGAGGTCGCCCGTCACAAACGGGCGGCGCCCGCCATCGGCGTGGCGGCACAGGAGCGCCGGGGCGCCACCCAGCGAGGGCAGGCGAAGGATTGTCCCGTTCTGTCCGATCGCCGGGACCGGAACGGCAGCCGGGTCAGTCTCGATCTCCAGCGGCTGGAAACTCGCTTCGACGGCAGCGCGCCAGCTTTCCGATCTCTGTTGATCATTGGCGGCGAAGACAAGATCGGCGGCCCGCGACAGGGCATGCTGAACCACGGCGAGCCGCCGGCGCTCCTGACGCCGCGCCAGCCATTCCCGCAGCGGAAAATAGACCAGGGCAGCCCCGGCGAAGGCAAGACCGAGCGCGACTTCCTGCTGCCGCGTCACGAAGGTAAGCAAGGCGATGTCGACCAGCAGGATCGCTGCAAGGAAGGCAACCGACAGCACGATATTTCTCACCCAGCCGTCAAGCGACAGAAGGCTGGTCCGCACGATCGCTGTGCCGATCCCGCAATAGATCAATACGAAGAGGGGGAAGGCGGCGTCTTCGTCGAGGCTGGCCTTCACAAGGCCCAAGACGGGCAGCAGAACCATGAGGGCGTACAGAGCAATGCCCAGAAGAATGCTGGCCAGAAGCATGATCAGGGACGGCCGGATGACGGGATCCCTGCGGCCGAGCCAGAACTGGATGCCGACAAGAGCCAGCAGCACCAGATACTCCACCATCTGGACAGAGTACGAGATGCGGGCATCGATGAAATGTCCGAGCAGAACGCAGGCCAGCGCAGCGATACCGCTTGCTGCCGCCGCCGCGACAGCCGTGCGCGGGGTGAGCAGGGGTTTCGGGAAAAGCAGGAAGACAAAGACGAATGCGAGCCCGAAGCCGTGCAGCACGATACCGTTGAGCAGGCTCGTGGCGACGGAAAGCTCGGGCCATGTCATTATGCCGAACTTCAGGGACAGGCGGTATGTCAGCTCCGACGCAAGCAGCAAGCACCCCACAACGGCATAGCTGAGGGCGGCCGGGAGCTGCGGCCGGGAGGCCCAGACGGCAAGCCCGAACAGACCGCCAAGGAGGGCGCTGGCGAGACCCATCCAGTCACTGGCATCGAGCTCGTCCAGCCGGATGGAGCGAGGGCGGACTTCACGATCATGCGGCGTGCCGGACAGGTCGGAGAAGCTTGCCGACGTGGTCAGGCCGGCGCGCAGATGCGCCGCCAGCTGCTGACGCTGCAGGGACGCGAGCGCAGGGTCCGATGCCAGTTGTCCGGCAGGGATCACCAGTCGCTCACCGGAAATCCCGCTGAACAACACGGGTGCATCGATGGCCAGATCGTAAGGTTCGCCGTCAATGGTGAGCACGATGCCGTCATGGTTGCCGGCGGGCTCGGCTGTGAGATTTGCGCTGCCAAGCGACAGCATGAACCAGACGAAGCCCAGCACGCCGAGCACCATCGCGGCGGCGGCAAGCCGTGCGATGGTGTGGGGAGCATGATAGGGCCGTCGGGCTGCGCCGGTTGGCGTTGAAGTCTCTATGGTCTTGCCGGCTTCATTGCCGCCCCCGATTCCCCGTCGATGTGGAGATTACTCCACCCGGCAGGATTACGCAGCGCAAAACCGGCTCAGTCCTCGTTGAAACTGTAGGGCGAGGCGCGCAGCATGTGGCTGTCGAGGACGAGTTTGCGGTTCAGCGGCGGGAAGGCGCGCTGGGCGCAGTCTTCCCGGTCGCACAGGCGGCAGGTGATGCCGACGGCCGCCGGTGTGACGCTTGCAACGGCGTCCGCATGGACGATCTTCGGCGCGTGTTCGAGCGCGCATCCCAGAGCGATGGCATGGACGACCGGCGGGTGCCCGGCCGGGGCGGGCGATAGCTGACCGCGTGCGAGGGAGAGCATCGCCGTGCCGTCGGGCAGTTCGAATGTCTGGGCGATCAGGCGCTCGGGCGTGTGCAGGGCGTCGTAGAGATTCCATTTCGGGCACCCCCCGCCCGATCGCGCAAAGGGCATGATGCCGCCGCCGAAGCGTTTGGACACATTCCCCGCGCTGTCGACGCGGATCATGAAGAAGGGCAGGCCGCGGGCGCCGGGCCGCTGCAGCGTCGTCAGGCGGTGGCAGATCTGTTCGAAGCTGACTTCGAAGCGCCGCTGCAGCCGGTCGATATCGTAACGCGTATCCTCGGCGGTCTTCAGGAAGGGCGCATAGGGCATGTGAACCGCGCCGGCGAAATAATTCGCCAGGCCGACCCGGTACAGCTTGCGGCCTTCCTCGGCCGGCAGAAGCGGTTCGCCGGCCAGTTTATCCAGCGTGTCGCCGAGTTCCAGATTGGCCAGCACGACTGCCATGTGAAAGGCGCGCGAGCCCGCAGAGAGCGCTTCGGAGAGCAGCAGGCGGCGACCGTGAAAGTCGAGACGGCGGCGCGCGCCGGCCATGATATCCTCGTCCAGCACGCGCATGGTAAAACCATGGGTATGTTGCAGGTAGTCGGCCAGTTGCTGTTCGCGCCGGTGAGTGCGCAAACCGATCCGCTCGACGAGCGCTTCGGCCGCTTCCTCCAGTTCGGGGAAATGGTTCTGGCGCGCATCCAGCGCATCGCGCACGCTTTCCAGTACGGCGCCGGGCCCGCCAGTGGCCGCGCCCGGTCCGGACATGCGCGTGGCGAGGTCGGCCGTCGCGGCCGTTGTTTCACGATAGGCCTGGAAGAGGCGGGCAAAGGCTTCCGCGGCGCGCGGTTGGCTGTCGGCAAACTCGGACAATTCCATCCGGTCGAGACCCAGGCCGGAGAGGACGGGATCGGCCGCCGCTTCCTGCAGGTCCGCCACAAGCTGGCGGTCGCTCTCATTGGCAAAGGCACGCACATCGACGTCGAAAGCGTCGGCGAGGGCCAGCAGGACCCGCGCCGTCACCGGCCGCTGATTGCGTTCCAGCAGGTTGAGATAGCTGGCCGACAGTCCCAGCGCTTCGGCAGCCTCGGCCTGGGTCAGTCCGCGTTCACGGCGCAGGCGGCGCAGGCGCGCGCCGGCAAAGATCTTCTCGAGGCCCTGTCCATCATTCATTTTTGTGTCCGGATTTACAAAGTGACATCATGACAATGTAATTATCATACACGGCATCCTCTTTATAGGAAAAGCCATATCGACACCATCCCTGCCGTTTGACAGCTTCGTTGCAACGCAACAGGCATTTGCCCTAACCCGTCAGGGAGACAAGAATGACGACTTTCAAGGATCTGGTTCCGAGTGCTCCGGAAGGCCGTTTTGACGGTATCGAGCGTCCCTACACGCCCGAAGACGTCGCCAAGCTGCGCGGCTCCGTGCAGATCCAGCACACGCTGGCCGAACGCGGTGCGGTGAAGCTGTGGGAACTCCTCAAGACCGAGCCCTATATCAATGCGCTGGGTGCCTTGTCGGGCAATCAGGCCATGCAGATGGTCCGGGCCGGCCTGAAGGCGATCTACCTGTCGGGCTGGCAGGTTGCTGCCGATGCCAACACGGCTGGCGCGATGTATCCCGACCAGTCGCTCTATCCGGCCAATTCCGCGCCGGAACTGGCCAAGAAGATCAACCGCACCCTGCAGCGCGCCGACCAGATCGAAGTGTCGGAAAACGGCAAGCCGAGCCGCGACTGGTTCGCGCCGATCGTTGCTGACGCGGAAGCCGGCTTCGGCGGCACGCTGAACTGCTTCGAGATCATGAAGGCCTTCATCGAGGCGGGCGCGTCCGGCGTTCACTTCGAAGACCAGGTTGCAGCCGAAAAGAAGTGCGGTCACCTGGGCGGCAAGGTCCTGATCCCGACCAGCCAGCACGAGCGCAATCTTGCTGCAGCGCGTCTCGCTGCTGACGTGATGGGCGTGTCGACGATCACGGTTGCCCGCACCGATGCGGAATCGGCCACGCTGATCAATTCCGACATCGACGAGCGCGATCATGAATTCATCGATTTCGATGCCGGCCGCACGCCGGAAGGCTTCTTCCGCCTGAAGGAAGGCATGGGTGTCGATCACTGCATCAAGCGCGGTCTGGCCTATGCGAAGGTGGCCGACCTCCTGTGGTGGGAAACCTCCAAGCCGAACCTGGACGAGGCCAAGCGTTTCGCCGAGGCAGTCCAGAAAGCCTATCCGGGCAAGATGATGGCCTACAACTGCTCGCCGTCCTTCAACTGGGAAGCCAATCTCGACAAGGCCACGATCGAGACCTACCAGCGCGAGCTGGGCGCGATGGGCTACAAGTTCCAGTTCGTGACGCTGGCCGGTTTCCACCAGCTCAACCACGGCATGTTCCAGCTGGCCTCCGGCTATCGCGATCGCGGTATGGGCGCCTATTCCGAGCTGCAGCAGGCCGAGTTTGCCTCGGAAGCCGATGGCTACACCGCCACGCGCCACCAGCGCGAAGTGGGCACCGGCTATTTCGACAAGGTGAACCTGGCCATCTCCGGCGGCACCTCGTCGACGACGGCGATGGGCGCTTCCACCGAGACCGCGCAGTTCCACGCTGCCGAATAGAGCGCAGGCCCTGCCCGAGCCTGTACACCGGGGTGCGCACCCCCAAGGCGCACCCCGGACCTGCCTCCAACCCCACAGGAGCAAGCCATGACACTCATTGCACCGTCCGGCGTCGAAGTTCTGGGCCATCTCGAGCCCGGCTATGGCGATATCCTCACGCACGAGGCGCTGACCTTCCTGGCCGGCCTGCACCGCCGGTTCGAGAAGCGCCGTCAGTCCCTGCTGCGCTATCGCAAGGAACGTCAGGTCGAGCTCGATCAGGGCGCGCTCTTGATGTTCCCGCACGAGACGGCCGATATCCGCGCTGGCGAGTGGACCGTGCGGCCCGCGCCTGCCGATCTGCAGGACCGCCGGGTGGAAATCACCGGACCGGTCGATCGCAAGATGGTGGTCAATGCGCTCAATTCCGGCGCCAAGTGCTTCATGGCCGATTTCGAGGATGCGACCGCGCCGCTCTGGTCCAACCTGCTGGACGGGCAGATCAATCTGCGTGACGCGATCCGCCGCGAGATCGATTTCACCGACGAGAAATCCGGCAAGCGCTATCAGGTCAATGACGACGCTGCGGTGCTGATCGTGCGTCCGCGCGGCTGGCATCTGGACGAACGTCACGTCCATATCAACGGTCACGCCCTGTCGGGCTCGCTGTTCGACTTCGGCCTCTATGTCTTCCACAATCACGCAGCACTCAAGGAGCGCGGCACCGCGCCGTACTTCTACCTGCCCAAGCTGGAAAGCCGGCTGGAAGCACGCCTGTGGAGCCTGGTCTTCCAGCATGCCGAGGACGAGCTGGGTCTGGAACGTGGCACGCTGCGCGCCACCGTGCTGATCGAGACCCTGCCGGCGGCCTTCGAGCTCGACGAGATCCTCTACGAGCTGAAGGACCATATCGTCGGTCTCAATTGCGGTCGCTGGGATTATATCTTCAGCTATATCAAGCGCCTGCGTTCACGCGCAGAGCACGTTCTGCCGGACCGTTCGGCGGTGACCATGACCGTGCCCTTCATGGCGGCCTATTCGCGCCGGGTGATCTCGGTCTGCCATCGCCGCGGGGCCCACGCCATGGGCGGCATGTCGGCCTTCATCCCGGTCAAGGGCGATGAGAAGGCCAATGCCGCGGCCACCGAACAGGTGCGCCAGGACAAGCTGCGCGAAGTGAAGAACGGCCATGACGGCACCTGGGTGGCTCACCCCGACCTCGTGCCGGTCGCGATGGAAATCTTCGACCAGCACATGAAGGGGCCGAACCAGATCGACCGTCCGGCGGATCCGCACGAGCTTCCGGTGACGACCCAGCAATTGCTGACGGCTCCCGAGGGCGACATCACGGATCATGGCGTCAGCGACAATATCGACGTCGCCATCCGCTATATCGCCGCCTGGCTGGGCGGTCGCGGGGCCGTGCCGATCCGCAATCTGATGGAGGATGCGGCGACCGCCGAGATCGCCCGCGCCCAGCTGTGGCAATGGCGCCGTTTCGACAAGTCCACCAAGGAAGGCACCGCGATCACCGCGGCCTTCCTGGAAAACAAGATCGCCGACATCTGTGCGGCCATCCAGGACGAAGTCCCCGGCCAGGACGAGCTGTGCGACCGGATCCAGACGGCGGCAGACATCCTGTCGGACCTGGTCCTGTCGGACGAGTTCACCGAATTCCTGACCCTGCCGGCCTATGACCGGATCACGGCAGAGCTCAAGGCGCCGATGCGTCTGATGGAGTTCGAGGACTGACAGAACAACAAGAGCTGATGGCGGTTGGTCGTCTCAGGCGCGGGGCCCGGTCCAGGCATCAAGCCAGGATCGGGCTTCGCCGTATCCGGAGAACACCCGGAACTGGCCGCCGACCAGGAAGCCCTTGGTCTGGAACAGCATGGCCTGGTCCTTGTGCCGCTCGGCATGGAAGATATGCGCGGCTTTCAGGCGGGCTGCCGGCATGCGGAACCAGTCATCCGTCAACGACATGAACTCGATCGTCGAAAGGGCGATCTCCGCCTCGCGCCAGTCGGCCAGCAGGGCGGAATAATCCGCGCTCTCCTCCGAGATGCGCGCCAGATCTTCGGCAACCCCGTCGGGTGCCAGTGTCCCGGAAAAACGGACAAGAAGAAGACTGGCCGGAGAACCGGTTTCCAGGATGACGGGCATGGCACTCACCAACAACGCTACACGCCGCAAGGGCGGTATCGTCGGTAACAGCGCCATACCGAGTCGGGGAAGGCCGTGGCGCAGCCCGGTGGCTACGCATCTCAGCCCGTAATTCTAGCCGGTCACCGGCGTTGCAACCGGGCGTGTATATCCGCACAGGTCCGCGAGCTTCCAGCCTTCCGCCGTCATCTCGAAACGGCAGGACAGATAGTCACGCCGGGAGACGCCATAGGGCGGCGGGGCATCGGCAAGCGGCGTCTCGGGCGGCGGTGCGACACGGCTGTAGCTGGCCTGGGGATAGACCAGGACCTGACGCACTGTCTCGCTGTCCGGGGCTGACGGATCGTCGATGATGCAGAGCGGCGGCTGGGACAGTATGCCGACCACAGTGCCCTCGGTGATGCCGTCATGGCCCCACAAGTGTCCGCGCACAGCCGGTGTTCCGCCGGTCAACGCTGTGCGCAGGGCACCCGGGGCCGTGGCTGCGGCGAGGGCGTTGGGATTGTGGCTGATCACGCCGGAAAAGGCTGCCAGTTCATAGGACTGAGGCGCCCGGCAGGCAGGGACGGTTTCCGTCGCACAGCCGGCAAGCAGCGCCGTGGCTCCGGTGGTGAGGACGGCAAGTCGAATACGCAAGGCTTGAACTCCGGTCACTGGAACGTCCCGCCTCCGCTATAGCCGGTTTCCCGGGAAACGGCGAGAGGTGAGGGGGCTAGCGGTTCTTCCGGTTCTCGATCAGGTCGTCCACCACGGACGGGTCTGCCAGGGTGGAGGTGTCGCCCAGATTGGAGAAGTCGTTCTCCGCGATCTTGCGCAGGATACGCCGCATGATCTTGCCGGAGCGCGTCTTGGGCAGGCCGGGGGCGAACTGGATCAGGTCCGGCGTCGCTACCGGACCGATCTCCTGACGCACCCAGGCCTTGATCTCGGCAATATCCTCGTCCTCGGCCTTGCGGCCGCCCATCAGGGTCACATAGCAATAAATGCCCTGGCCCTTCACATCATGGGGATAGCCGACCACGGCAGCTTCCGCGATATCGTCGTGGGATACGAGCGCGCTTTCGATCTCCGCCGTGCCCAGCCGGTGGCCGGATACGTTCAGCACGTCGTCGACCCGGCCGGTGATCCACCAGTATCCGTCGGTATCGCGCCGGGCGCCGTCGCCGGTGAAGTAATAGCCCGGGTATGCCGTGAAATAAGTATCGATGAAGCGCTGGTGATCGCCATAGACGGTCCGCATCTGGCCGGGCCAGGAGCGGGCGATCACAAGATTACCTTCGGCCGCGCCATTATCGGCCAGGCGATTGCCCTCGGCATCCATCAGGGCGGGCTCGACGCCGAAGAAGGGCCGCGTTGCGGAACCCGGCTTCATGTCGGTCACGCCGGGCAGGGGGGTGATCAGTGCGCCGCCCGTCTCGGTCTGCCACCAAGTGTCCACGATCGGGCAGCGTTCGTCGCCGACCACGCGGTAATACCAGCACCAGGCTTCTGGATTGATCGGCTCGCCCACCGTGCCCAGCAGGCGCAGCGAGGCGCGCGAATGCTTCTTCACGGGGTCGTCGCCTTCACGCATCAGCGCGCGGATGGCAGTCGGCGCGGTGTAGAAGGTGTTCACCTTGTGCTTGTCGATCACCTGCCAGAAGCGGTCCGGTCCTGGCCAGGTCGGCACACCCTCGAACATCAGTGTCGTCGCGCCGTTCGCCAGCGGGCCGTAGACGATGTAGGTGTGGCCGGTCACCCAGCCGACATCGGCCGTGCACCAGTAGATTTCGCCCGGCCGGTAGTCGAACACGTATTCATGCGTCATCGACGCCCAGACCATGTAGCCGCCGGTCGTGTGCAGCACGCCCTTGGGTTTGCCCGTCGATCCCGATGTGTAGAGGATGAAGAGCGGATCCTCGGCGCTCATCGGTTCCGGATCGCAGTCGGCATCCTGTCCGGCGACCAGCGTTGCGTAGTCCACATCGCGGGTCTCGTCCCAGGCCACGTTTGCGCCGGTGCGGCGGACGACGATCACCTGGTCGACATCGCCGGCGCTCTCAACCGCCTTGTCGACATTGGCTTTCAGCGGGATTGTCTTGCCGCCGCGCAGGCCTTCATCGGCCGTGATTACGAACCGGCTCTCGCAATCGGAAATCCGGCCTGCCAGCGCATCCGGCGAGAAACCGCCGAACACGACCGAGTGGACCGCGCCGATCCGGGCACAGGCCAGCATGGCGTAGGCAGCCTCCGGGATCATCGGCATATAGATCGTGACGCGGTCGCCCTTCTGCACACCGATGGATTTCAGCCCGTTGGCCAGGCGGCACACGGCCTCGTGCAGCTGGCGATAGGTGATCGCCTTGTCGTCAGCCGGATCGTCACCCTCCCAAAGGATTGCCGTTTCGTCGGCCCGCTCGGCGAGATGACGGTCGATACAGTTGACCGAGGCGTTCAGCTTGCCGTCGGCGAACCAGCGAATGTGCAGATCGTCCCTGTCCCAGGACACGTCCGAGATTTCCGTGAAGGGCGTCATCCAGTCGATCCGCCGCGCTTCCTCGCGCCAGAACCCGTCCGGATCCTCGAGCGAGCGGCGATACATCTGCGTATAGCGCTCCGCATTGATCAGCGCGGTTTCAGCACGGCCTTCCGGCACCGGGTAGATTTCATTGGGATCGTGGTGGGACATGAAGGAACTCCCCGGGCGTTCTGGGCAGATTGTGATTGTTGGGATGCACGATAACGCGTTGTCCGCGTCGCGCAATCACGCCTGCGAGAGCAGGCGGGAGCGGACGAGGAAACGCCGTTCGCGGCCATTGTCGAGCGAGAACATGCCACCCCGGCCCGGCACCGCGTCGAGAATGAGCTGGGTATGCTTCCACGCCTCGTACTGGCGGCCGCCGATATAGACCGGCACAGGCCCGATCCATCCCAGCAGGACGTCGCTTTCACCGATCCGGAATTCGCCGGCCGGGTAGCACATCGGTGACGACCCGTCGCAACAACCGCCGGACTGGTGGATCAGGATGTCGGGATGGTCGCGCCGGATTTCTGCAATCAGGGCGAGGGCGTCGTCCGTTGCGGCTACACGGGGTGTTTGGCGGGTTTTGTCCGTCATGCCGGTCTCCTTGCTGGCCGGACAGGGGCCGGTAGGCCGGCCCCTGTCCGGAGGTGAGGATCAGAAGAAGCCCAGCTTTTTCGCGCTGTAGCTGACCAGCATGTTCTTGGTCTGCTGATAGTGGTCCAGCATCATCTTGTGGGTCTCCCGGCCCACGCCAGATTGCTTGTAGCCGCCGAACGCCGCATGGGCCGGGTAGGCATGATAGCAATTGGTCCAGACCCGCCCGGCCTGGATGCCGCGGCCAAAGCGGTAGCAGGTATTGGCGCTGCGGCTCCACACACCGGCACCCAGGCCATAGAGCGTGTCATTGGCGATCGCCAGCGCCTCGGCTTCGTCCTTGAAGGTCGTGACGGCCACGACGGGACCGAAAATCTCCTCCTGGAAGACGCGCATCCGGTTATGTCCCTTCAGCACGGTGGGCTGGACATAATGTCCGCCGGCCAGGTCGTCACCGACCCGGCCTTCGCCACCGCCGATCAGCACTTCGGCGCCTTCCTGGCGGCCGATATCGAGATAGGCGAGGATTTTCTCCTTCTGCTCAGACGAGGCCTGGGCGCCGATCATGGTTTCCGGGTCCAGCGGATTGCCCTGCTTGATGGCGGCAACGCGCTGCAGCGCCCGCTCCATGAAGCGCTCATAAATGTCCTCGTGGATCAGCGCGCGCGACGGACAGGTGCAGACCTCGCCCTGGTTCAGGGCGAACATGGCAAAGCCCTCGATCGCCTTGTCGAAGAAATCGTCGTCGGCGTCGGCCACGTCCTTGAAGAAGATGTTGGGCGACTTGCCGCCCAGTTCGAGCGTCACCGGGATCAGGTTTTCCGAGGCGTATTGCATGATCAGACGCCCGGTCGTGGTCTCGCCCGTGAAGGCGATCTTCGCGATCCGGCTGGACGAGGCGAGCGGCTTGCCGGCTTCCAGGCCGAAACCGGAGACGATGTTCAGGACGCCCGGCGGCAGCAGGTCGCCGATCAGCTCCGCCCAGACCAGGATGCTGGCCGGCGTCTGCTCGGCCGGTTTCAGCACCACGCAATTGCCGGCTGCCAGGGCCGGCGCCAGTTTCCAGGCCGCCATCAAGAGCGGGAAGTTCCAGGGAATGATCTGGCCGACCACGCCCAGCGGTTCATGGAAGTGGTAGGCCACCGTGTCGGCGTCGATCTCGGCGAGCGAGCCTTCCTGGGCGCGGATGCAACCGGCGAAATAGCGGAAATGGTCGATCGCGAGCGGAATGTCCGCTGCCATGGTCTCGCGGATCGGCTTGCCATTGTCCCAGGTTTCCGCCGTTGCCAGCGTCTCGAGATTGGCTTCCATCCGGTCGGCGATGGCATAGAGCGCGGCGGCGCGCTCGGCGACGGCTGCATGGCCCCAGGCATCCTTGGCGGCGTGGGCAGCGTCGAGTGCGGCCTCGACATCCTGCGCGTCCGATCGGGCGATCTCGCAGATCGGCCGGCCATTGATCGGCGAGGTGTTGGTGAAGTAGCGGCCGGCAGCGGGGGCGCGCCAGCTGCCGCCGATGAAATTGTCATAACGCGCCTTGAAGGGCGCACGGGTGTCGCGGTCGATCTGTGTGATGACGTTCATGTCTTCCTCCCATGGAAACGAGCCCTTTGCGGGCCTCTGGGAGAAAGTCTGCGTATCCGGGCGTGCGCCTGTCTGCCCCGTCGCGGCGAGCGGAATGCCGGACTGTCTCGCTGGTGAGACAGTCCGGCGGTGCTATTCGATACCGAGGCGCTTCATGCGGCGGTAAAGCGTGGCGCGGCCGATCCCCAATTCGCGGGCAGTCGCACTGGCATTGCCGTCATTGCGAGCCAGCGCCCGGCGAATTTCGCTGCGCTCTGCAGCGTCGAAACCGGGCGTCACCGAGCCGGCCGAGAGCAGATCCGCCGCGGGCCGCGGCGATGCCAGGCTGGCATCGTCCAGACCCAGCCCCTGCCGCGCCGCCCGCGTAGCGCCGACGACGAGATCATCGCTGTCGACAGCCAGCAGGGCCGGGCCCCGGGCGCTGTCGCCGGGGGCAACTAGGATGCGATGACCGGAAAAGGCGGCGCTGAAATGTTCCGCCTCGATCCGTCGCGCCGCTTCCGTGACGATATTCCCGATCAGACCGGCCAAGCTTTCATTCATGTCCCGCCGGCAGGACGAGACGTCCAAGGCGCCGGCCAGCCGCCCGCGCTCGTCGAAGATCGGCGCGTCCATACAGCTCATCCCGGTATTGCGGCTATGAAAGTGCTGGTCGCGATGGATGGTCACGGCGCGCTTTTCCACCAGGCAGGTACCGATCCCGTTGGTGCCTTCGCTCGCCTCGCTCCACACCGCGCCGGTCCACAGACCCCATCGGTTGAAGGCAGGGTCGTGCGATGGCGATCCCTGCCGTTCCAGCACCACGCCATCGGCGTCGGTGAGAAGAACACAGCACCCGCTGTCGCCCACCGTCTGCAGGAGCCGCGTCATCGCCGGCCGGGCGATCGACAGCAACCGGCCCGCCTGCTCGCGCGCCTGATCGAGTTCCCGGCCGGTGAGCCGTTCGGGCGCCTGCGGGGTGTCCGGGTCGAGGTGATGGTAGTTGAGAGAGCGCGACCATGACGCTGCCACGAAGGACCGCGCAACAGCGCTGTCGCTGCTGGCGGTGCTGAAGACAAGATCGGCGTGCCTGGCCTGCACGGGCGCTCCCCGGTGAATATGATCGCGGTCTTTGCGAGCCACGTTACACGAAGACTGACACGAAACCGCGCCGTGTCAAAACGGCGGAGCGTCATCGTTTATGTTCAGCCTTCGGCGCGCAGCGTGGTTGCCGGATCGAGGGTGCGCAGGGCGGCGTAGTGGGACAGGAAGACCTGGCCGGACAATTCGTCGAACAGGCCGGCCTTGATCAGCCCGTCGGCCACGGGGCCTTTCACCTCTGACAGGTGCAGGCGAATGCCCGCCTCCTGCAGCCGCGCATTGATGGCACGCAGGCTGCCGAGCGCGCTGGCATCGACAAAATTCACGGCCGGGAACATCAGGACGAGATCGGTCATCTCCGGTTCGCCGGCGGCGATCCGCGAGATCAGCTCTTCCAGGAAGCGCGCATTGGCGAAGTAGAGCGCGCTGTCGACCCGCAGCGAGACCACGTGCGGTGAGACGATCACGTCATGCCGGTCGACATTGCGGAAATGGTGCGTGCCGGGCACCTGTCCCAGCCGGGCCCAGTGCGGCCGCATCGTGCGCTGGAGCACCAGGCCGACCGAGACGGCCACGCCCAGCGTCAGGCCGAACTCGATACCCAGGAAGAGCACGCCGAACAGGGTCAGGAAGGCTGCCGCGCCGTCGGATCGGGAATAGGTCCAGGCGTGCCAGGCGCCCTTGAAGTCCGCGAGCTTCCAGATCGCCGCCAGGATGGTCGCGGCCAGCGTGGCCTTGGGCAGATGATGGAAAGCCGGGGTGAGGAAGGCCGCGACGAGCAGGATGAGAAGCGCCGTGAAAACGCCGGCATAGGGTGTGCGGGCACCGGCGGTTTCGTTGACGACCGAGCGGGCAAAGCCGCCCGTCACCGGATAGCCGCCGGTCAGCGCTGCAGCGGCATTGGCTGCGCCCAGGCCGAAAAGCTCGCGATTGGGCTGGATATGCTCGCGATGCTTGGCGGCCAGCGACTGGCCCACCGAGACGCTTTCGACGAAACCGATCAGGGAGATCAGGGCTGCGGGACCGAGCAGGGCGCGCCAGGTCTGGAGATCGACGGAAGGGAATTGCAGGGGCGGCAGGCCGGAGGGCAGGCTGCCGACAATGGCGAGACCGGTCCGTTCGTTGAGGTGCAGTGTCCATGCGGCGATTGTTGCCGCGGCAACCAAGGCAGCCGGCGCGGCGCGCACCAGGCTGTCGCTCAGGGCCTTGCCCAGGCCGATACGCTGCAGGAGAGCCGGCAGGACACCCCGCGTCATCAGCAGGAAAGCCAGGCTGGCACCGCCCACCAGCAGCGCGATCCCGTCAAAACCGCCAAGGTCCTGGACGAAGGTCATTGCCAGCTCGGGCAGGGTCGCGCCATGCATGTCGATCCCCAGCATGTGGCGCAGCTGGCTGGCGATGATCAGCACGGTCGATGCGGTGATGAAGGCATCGACCACCGGCCGGCTGAGGAAATTGGCGACACTGCCGAGGCGGAACACGCCGAACAGCAGCAGAAAGAGGCTCGACAGGAGCGCCAGCGCTCCGGCGGCCGCGATCTGGTCGGCGGGATTGTCGAGACCGAGCGAGCCGACAGCCGCTGCCGTCATCAGCGAAACCACGGCGACAGGGCCGACCGCCAGGACGCGGCTCGAACCGAACAGGGCATAGGCGATGAGAGGAGCAATAGAGGCGTAGAGGCCTGCCTGCGGCGGAAGCCCCGCCAGCAGCGCATAGGCGAGGCTCTGCGGGATCAGCAGGATGGCGGTGACCACGCTCGCCAGCGCATCCGCGCCCAGCGTCGCGCGGTCATAGGTTTTTAGCCAGCCGAGCCCCGGCAGGAAACGGGCGGCCCGATCCAGGAGCGTTTCAGACCGCATCGATCGGCAGTTTGAGATAGCGCAGGCCGTTGGCGGCCGGCTCGGGCAAATTGCCGGCGCGCATATTGATCTGCACCGAGGGCAGGATCAGGCGGGGCATGTCCAGCGTGGCATCGCGCTCGGTTCGCCAGGCCACGAACTCGTCTTCGCTGGTCCGGGCATTGAGATGGATATTGCCGGCCTTTTCCTCGGCCACCGTGGTCTCCCAGGCGAAGAAATCGCGGCCCGGCGCCTTGTAGTCGTGGCACATGAAAAGACGGGTTTCGTCGGGCAGGGCGTAGATCTTCTGCACCGAATGATAGAGCTGGCGCGCATCGCCGCCCGGGAAGTCACACCGTGCGGTGCCGAAATCCGGCATGAACAGCGTGTCGCCGACAAAGGCCGCATCGCCGATATGATAGACCATGCAGGCGGGGGTGTGGCCCGGTGTGTGGATCGCCTCGGCGTCGATATTGCCGATCGAGAAGCGCTCGCCGTCCTGGAAAAGATGGCCGAACTGCGAACCGTCACGGGCAAAGTCCGGACCGGCATCGAACAGGTCGCCGAAAACTTTCTGCACGTCGGTGACATGACCCCCGATGCCGATCTTTCCACCCAGCCGGCTCTGGATATAGGGCGCCGCTGACAGGTGATCGGCGTGGACATGGGTTTCCAAGATCCAGTCGACCGTCAGGCCTGCCGACTTCACGTGCTCGATGATGGCATTGGCCGAGTGGGTCGCCGTGCGTCCGGAGGCCTGGTCGAAATCCAGCACGCTGTCGATGATCGCCGCGCGGTCCGTCTCGGGATCCGACACGACATAGGAGATCGTGAACGTATCCGGGTCGAAGAAGGATTTTACGGCAAGCTGGGGCATGATGGTGGCGGGCTCCTGGCGGATTACTCGGACTCGATATAGGTTATGTGCATATTCATGCAAATATGAAACTATGCGGCGCGCGGTCGCAGGCGGCGACTGTCTAGCCTATCCGGCGGGCCGGCAATAGGTGTCGTAGAGGGTGGATATCAGGTGTTCCAGCCGCGTGTCGGCGAGGGCGTAGTAGATGGTCTGTCCGTCGCGCCGCGTTCGCACCAGCCCCTTGTTGCGCAGGATCGCCAATTGCTGCGACATCGCCTGCGCCCGCATGTCCAGCGCTTCGGCGAGCTCGCCGACGGACCGCTCCTTTTCCACCATGGCGCACATGGCCAGAAGTCGATTGGGGTGGGCGAGGGTCTTCATGATCTCGGACACCTCCTCGGCGACCGGCCGCATGTCGTCGTATTGCATGGCTTACCTGCAGCGATTTGTAGCTACGGGTTTATGTAGATGGTTCCGGGGTGTGGGGGAAGGGTAGAGTAAACCCACCTGCAAACACCGTCATCCCCAGGCTTGTCCGGGGGACCTCAACCATCCTGCTGAACATTGGCTTCGCGACGTCATGACCGGGCTCTTCGCCAGGTTGGCGGAGGTCCCCCGGACCCCTGCTGACGCAGTGACCGTGGGATGACGAGGTATTGGCCGTATTGAAGGAGGAAAGGCGTCGAGCTGCATTCCAGCTGAAATCACCCATTGTGTTAGTGCGCTAACACGTTATATCGACCCTCAAGGAGACCGAAGCCATGGACGACCTGTCTGAAAACACGCGCGCCCCGGCGCCGGACCTGGCGCCGCTCAGCGAGGCCTTGCTCGCCCTGCGCGATGAGCGCGAGGCCGACCGGTTTTTGCGTGATCTGCTGACGCCGGGCGAGATCCGCACGCTGGTGGAGCGCTGGCGGGTGGCGCGGCTGCTGGACGAAGGCGGTCATTCCTATCGCGAGATTGCCGAGATGACCGGCGCCTCCACCACGACGGTGACCCGGGTCGCCCGTTTCCTCAGCCAGGAGCCCTGGCAGGGCTACCGCACCATTCTCGATCGCCTCAAGGAGCCGAAATCGTGACTTCCCCGCGTCTGCGTATCGCCGTTCAAAGCAAGGGCCGCCTCGCCGAGGGCGGTATGGACCTGTTGAAGCGCTGCGGCCTTCGTTTCGCCTATGGCCGGGACAAGCTGCACCAGCGCGCCGAGAACATGCCGGTCGACCTGATGCTGGTGCGTGACGACGACATCCCCAATTTCGTGGCGTCCGGGGCATGCGACTACGGCATCGTTGGCGAGAATGTGCTGCGCGAGGAACAGGCGGCTGGCGGCCGGGCCCGTGAGCTGGATGTGGCGCTGCGCCTGGGGTTCGCCGGCTGCACGCTGAAACTGGCTGCCGCCCAGGGCGGAGATATCCGCTCGTCTGCCGATCTGGCGGGCAAGGCGGTCGCGACCTCCTATCCGGCGCTCACGGCACAGTATCTGCGGGATCGGGGAATCGAGGCGGAAATCGTCGAGATGCGCGGTTCTGTGGAAGTGGCGCCCCGCCTGCGGATCGCCGATGCGATCTGCGACCTTGTCTCGTCCGGCGCGACGCTGCAGGCCAACGGGCTGTCAGCCTTCGAGACGGTGCTGGAGAGCGAGGCCGTTCTGATCCGGCGCGGCACGGGCCGGGATCCCCGGACCGATGCCGTCGCGAATGTGCTGATGCGCCGTGCCGAGGGCGTGATCGCCAGCTCGCAGACCAAATACATCATGCTCAACGCGCCCAAGGACAGGCTCGAAGCGATCCGCAACCTCCTGCCGGGCGCCGACGCGCCGACCATCGCCCAGGTCGCCGGCCGGGACGATGTCGTGGCCATGCATGCGGTGTGCCGTGAACGGGTGTTCTGGGAAACCCTGGAAGCGCTCGAAGCGGAGGGCGCGCGCGCCATCCTGGTCTTGCCCATCGAGAAAATGCTCGCCTGAGGTTCGTCATGCTCGACACGCTGATCTGGAAAGAGGCCACAGAGGCACAACGGCGTCAGGCGCTGGCGCGTCCGGTCGAGACCGGTACCGCCGATGCGGCGGCCCGCGAGATTGTGGATGCGGTGCGCGCGCGCGGCGACGAGGCGGTCCGCGCCTATGCAGCCCGTCTGGATGGCTACGCGCCGGACGATTTCCGTGTGCCGGCCGAAGCGCTGCGTGAGGCGCGCAAGGCCATGGACCCGGCTGACATTGAAGCGGTGAAGGCGGCCGCGGATGCGGTCCGGCGGTTTCACGTCCGCCAGGGCTATACCGGTTATTCCGTCGAGACCTGGCCGGGGGTCATGGCGTCACGCCGGGCGACGCCGGTCGATGTGGCGGCACTTTACGTGCCCGCCGGCAGTGCGCCGCTCGTCTCGACACTGATCATGCTGGCCGTGCCGGCCCAGCTGGCCGGTGTGCCGCGGATTGTCGTCGTGGCGCCGCCGGCCGGTGAGGGCGGGGTGAACCCGGCGCTCCTGGCCACCGCCGATATTCTCGGCATTGACGAGGTCTATGCGATCGGCGGCGCCCAGGCGATTGCGGCTCTGGCAACCGGTACGGCGGGCCTGCCGCGGGCCGACAAGATTTTCGGACCCGGCAATGCCTATGTCGCCGCAGCCAAATCCTATGTCGCCGGACTGCCGGGCGGGCCTGCAATCGATCTGCCGGCCGGACCGAGCGAGGTGATGGTGATTGCCGACGATCGCGCCGACGCCGAGTTGGTCGCCAGCGATTTGCTCAGCCAGGCCGAGCACGATCCGTCGGCGCAGGTCGTGCTGGTCTGTTTCGATACTGTGACCCGCGACCGGGTGATTGCGGCGACCGAAGCCCAGCTGGCGCAATTGCCGCGTGCGGAAATCGCGCGGGCCGCGCTGGCAAACTCCTGCACGGTGATCTGCGACACGCTGGAAGAGGCGGCCGAGGTGGCCAATGCCTATGCCCCTGAACACCTGATCCTGCAGGCCGATTCGGCCGAGCGCCTGGTCGGCCTGGTGCGGCATGCGGGGTCGATCTTTGTAGGCGCCTTCACGCCGGAAGCGGCGGGAGACTATGCCGCCGGTCCCAACCACACCCTGCCGACCAGCGGAGCTGCGCGGGCCTATGGCGGGGTGACGGTGGAGGCTTTCCAGAAGACCACGACCATCCTGCGCGCCACGGCCGAGGGCGCGGCGGCGATGGCGCCCGCCGTCGAGCGGCTGGCGGCGCTGGAAGGACTGGAGGCTCACGCGACGGCCATACGTCTGCGCCGGGAACGGGCCGGGGCTCAGCCGGATGGGGCCGCGACCGGCGGTCCGCGCGCGGGCACGAAGCGCCGCAAGACGGCCGAGACGGATGTCACCGTGACCGTCAATCTCGATCGCGACGGCCCCAGCCGGATCGCCACCGGTGTGGGCTATTTCGACCACATGCTCGAACAGGTCGCCCGGCATGGCGGGATCGCGCTCGATGTGGCGGTGGAGGGCGATCTTCACATCGATGCCCACCACACGATCGAGGATGTCTGCCTGACCTTCGGTGAGGCCCTGCGCGAAGCGCTGCGGGACAAGCGCGGTCTTGCCCGCTTCGGGTTCGAACTGCCGATGGACGAGACGCGGGCCGCAGTCTGGATCGATCTGTCGGGACGGCCATTTGCGAAATTCGAGGGCGAGATACTCGGCGAGACCGTTGGTGAGTTCCCGGTCGAGATGACGGCGCACGCCTTCCGCTCCATCGCCGAAAGCCTGGGTGCGGCGATCCATGTGAAAGTCGAGGGCGAGAATGCCCACCACATGGTCGAGGCCTGTTTCAAGGCCTTCGGGCGCGCCCTGCGCAAGGCCGTGCGGGTCGAGGGCGATGCGCTGCCGTCGACCAAGGGGATGCTGGCATGACCATCGCCCTGATCGATACCGGCTGTGCCAATATCGCCTCGGTGCGGTTTGCATTGGACCGGGCGGGGCTGGACCATGTTGTGGTCACCGAACCGGCTGGCGCGGCGGATTGCGACCGCATCATTCTGCCCGGTGTCGGTGCGGCGGGACCGGCCATGGAGCGCCTCAAGGCGCGCGGCTGGGCCGAGACATTGCCGCAGGACGGCCGTCCGCTGATGGGTATCTGTCTGGGCATGCAGCTCCTGTTCGAGCACTCGGCCGAGGGGGATGTCGACGGGCTCGGACTGCTGCCGGGCCGGGTCGAGCGCCTGCCGCGGCCGGACGGCCTGGTCTGGCCGCACATGGGCTGGAATGCGCTGGAAGGGTTCGCCGTCGGTGAGCCGTTGCTGACCGGCATTTCGGCCGGATCCCATGCCTATTTCGTCCACGGCTACTACGTTCCCGCCGGCCGGGTGACGCAGGCCCAGTGCGACTACGGCGTTCCGGTTTCGGCGATTGTGCGCCAGGGGCAGGTCTCCGGCTGCCAGTTTCATCCCGAGCGCTCCGGAGCCGTGGGCGCGCGTATTCTTTCCAACTTTGCGAGTATCAAGGCGTGATCCTCTATCCAGCCATCGACCTTCTCGACGGCCGCGTGGTGCGGCTGCACAAGGGTGAATTCGACGCCGTCACGGATTATGGCGACGATCCCGTTGCCGTGGCCGAAAAGTTCGGCGAGGCGGGTGCCAGCTGGATCCATGTCGTCGACCTGTCCGGCGCCCGGGACGGTCAGCGCCGGCAGGGCGATACGATCCGCGATATCTGCCGCACGGGGCTGCGCGTGCAGACCGGCGGCGGGGTGCGTTCGTCCGAGGATGTGGAAGATCTCCTGGCGATGGATGTCGAGCGGGTGATCGTCGGTTCGCTGGCGGTGACGGATCCGGAAAAAGTCGCCGGATGGCTGGCCCGCTATGGCGGCGAACACATCACGCTGGCGCTGGATGTGCGGGCGGTCGGGGGCCAGTACCGCCCGGCGCTGAAGGGCTGGACGGATCTGGCGGACACCACGCTGGTCGATGTCGTGAAGGCGTATGACGGGGCGAAATTGCGCCACGCACTTGTCACGGACATCGGACGTGACGGTGACCTTTCTGGCCCGAATGTGGGACTTTACCGCTACATAAGTGCCCAATTCCGTGACATTGCCTGGCAGGCCTCCGGTGGTATCGCGTCCCTGGAGGATATCACGGCCGTGCGGGATGCGGGTGTTGCCGGGGCGATTTCCGGCAAGGCTTTGTATGAAGGCCGGTTTTCTCTTGCGGAGGCGTTGATATGCTCGCAAGACGGATAATCCCCTGCCTCGATGTCCGCGATGGCCGTGTCGTCAAGGGCGTGAAATTCCGCGACCACGAGGATGTCGGCGCGATCGTCGATCTCGCCCGCCGCTATTCCGCCGCCGGTGCCGACGAACTGGTCTTCTACGACATCGCTGCCTCGGCCCGCGGGGCGACGGTAGAGCCGGAATGGGTGAGCCGGGTGGCGCGGGAGATCGACATTCCCTTCTGCGTCGCCGGCGGTATCCGCAGTGTCGACGATGCCCGCGCGCGCCTGTTCGCCGGGGCCGACAAGATCTCGATCAATTCCCCGGCGCTGGAAAGCCCGGACCTGATCGACCGGCTGGCGCACGAATTCGGCAGCCAGTGCGTTGTGCTGGGTGTCGACAGCCGCAAGATCGAGGGCGAATGGCGGGTGCACCAGTATACCGGCGATCCGGACAAGACCCGCACCGATGAACGCCGCACGCTGGACTGGGTCGCCGAGGGGCTTGACCGCGGCGCGGGCGAGGTCGTGCTCAACTGCATGGACATGGATGGCGTTCGCGACGGGTATGATATCGAGCAGCTCGCTGCTGTGAGGGCGATCTGTTCGACCCCCCTGATCGCGTCGGGCGGGGCTGGCCGAAAAGAACACTTCAAATCCGTGTTCGAATTGGCCAATGTCGACGGCGCGCTGGCGGCCAGCGTATTTCATAAAGGGGTCATGCAGATAGGCGATCTGAAAGCCTATCTTGCCGCCGAGGGAATCAGGGTCAGACCATGATTGAAGCGAACACCCTGGACTGGAAGAAGTCCGACGGGCTCATTCCGGCCATTGTCCAGGATCATGCCACGCGCCAGGTCCTCATGCTGGGCTATATGAATGAAGAGGCGCTCGCAAAGACGGTCGAGACCGGCAAGGTGCACTTCTTCTCGCGCTCCAAACAGCGCCTGTGGAAGAAGGGCGAAACCTCGGGCCACACATTCAAGCTGATCTCCATTGCCGCCGATTGCGACCAGGACACGCTGCTGGTCGAGGTGAAGCCGAAAGGCCCGGCCTGCCACACCGGCACGGTGAGCTGTTTCGGCGACGATCTGGCCCCGGGCCTGGGCTTCCTGGCGCATCTGCGCGCGATCATCCGCAAGCGCAAGAAGGACAATCCCAAGGGCTCCTATGTCGGCGGTCTGATGGCGCGCGCCCCGAAACGCCCGGCCCAGAAAGTCGGCGAAGAGGGTGTCGAGGTGGCCATGGCCGCGGTGTCGGAAAGCAAGGCCGCGCTGAAAGCCGAAGCGGCCGATCTGCTCTTCCACCTCATGGTGCTGCTGGAAAGCCGCGACCTCTCGCTCGAGGATGTCGTCGGCGTGCTGCGCAAGCGTCATGCCGTGCGCGCGGAAAAGACGGGACGGAGCTAAGCAGGGCCGAGCTGGACAGGGCTCGCCCCGCCTGCGGGGGAGCTGTCCGCGAAGCGGACTGAGGGGGCGGCGCGAAGCGGCGCAGAGCGCGCCAGCGCGCACCTGTGACTCACCCCCTTCGACCTCACCCGGCCCGAGGGCCGGGCTCGGCCACTTCCCCCGCTCACGCAGGGGAAGCCTTGGGTCTGACCTTTTTGGGGAGGCGTGAAATGGCCAGAACCGGGCTTGTTGCACTGGTCGTTGCAATCGGTATAGCGGTGCCGGCCAGCGCCCAGGATGTCATCGTCGTCACCGGCGACCGGGTCGGCGAGGTGCGCGACGCGGCGGCGCTGTCGATCGGCGTGATCGATGCGGCGGAAATCGCGGAGATCGCCGCCCAGCATCCCGCGGAACTGCTCAACCGGGAAGCCGGTGTTTTCATCCATCGCGGCAATGGTGCGGAGCATCTCACCGCGATCCGGTCGCCTGTCCTGACGGGCGGGGCCGGGGCGGGCGGTTTTCTCTATCTGGAAGACGGGATTGCCCTGCGCGCACCGGGTTTTGCCAATGTGAACGGGCTGTTCGAGGATATCGGTCCGCTCGCCGGGGCGGTGGAGGTGCTGCGCGGGCCGGGGCCGTCGCTCTATGGTTCCAACGCCCTGCACGGTCTGGTGAATACGCGCACGCCCGACCCGGCCGCAACGCCCTCGCGTCTCCTCGCCGAGGCCGGCAGTTTCGGGCGCTATCGCGGCGAGGCCGTGCTGGCGCGGCCGGGCGAGGCGGTGTCCTCCCTCATCGCGGTGTCCGCCCGTCACGAGGGTGGCTGGCGCGAGGCGGCCGGTCTCGATCACGTCCGCGCCCTGGTACGGGCCGACGGCGAAACGCGCGGCATCGACTGGCGCTTTACCGCCGCTCTGGTGCAGCTGAACCAGGAGACGGCCGGTTATGCCGCGGACTATCGCGACCGCGCTGTCGCCCGGGCCAATGGCGATCCGGAAGCCTTCCGCGATGCCATCGCCGGCCGGATGAGCCTCGCCCTGCGCGGTCAGGCGTCGGAGGGCTGGACCTGGTCGCTGACGCCCTACTGGCGGGCCAATGCGATGGATTTCCGCATGCATTTCTTCCCCACCGACCCGCTGGAGGAAAGCGGGCACCGTTCGGCGGGCGTGCAGGGCGCGCTGCATCGCGAGCGCGGTGCCTGGCGGATCACACTGGGCAGCGATCTGGAATGGACGCGCGGCTGGCTTTCGGAAACGCAGGAAAACCCGACGCAATTCTCCTTCGTCCAGGGCGATCATTACGACTACGCCGTCAATGCCCGGGTGGCCGCGCTCTATGCCCGCGCCCGCTGGCAGGCGAGCGAGCGGGTGAGCCTGATCGCCGGCGCCCGCTGGGAGGCGACGCGCTTTGACTATGACAACCGTCTGGCGGACGGATCGGTGGGCCGCTATCTGCGCTTGTCCGACCGAAGCGATGATTTCTCGACCTTCGCGCCGGACTTCGGCTTTCTGTTTGAAGCATCGGAAAATGCGTCATTATTCGGCCGTGTTGCGCGCGGGGTGAGGGCGCCGCAGGTCGCCGAGCTTTACCGGCTGCAGCCCGGCCAGACGATTGCCGGGATCGAGCCGGAAACCCTGGACAGTGCGGAACTGGGCTGGCGCCAGGATATCGGCGCCGGGCGGGTCGAGATCACCGCCTTTGCGATGGAAAAGTCGAATGTCTTCTTCCGCGATGCCGACGGTTTCAATGTCACCGATGGCGCCAGCGATCATCACGGTGTCGAGTTCGGCATCGCCTGGCCGCTGACCGGCACGCTGGAAGCCGGACTGACCGGCACCTGGGCGCGCCACACCTATGCTTTCGACCGTCCCGTCAGCGCCGCCAGCGAGGGCATCGCAAAGGGCAATGATGTCGACACGGCGCCGCGCTGGCTGTGGACCGGCCGCCTGGCCTGGACGCCCGTGTCGCAGGCGGACGTGTCGCTGGAATGGACCCATGTCGGCGCGTATTTCACCGATGCCGGCAACCTCAACACCTATGAGGGCCACGATCTTCTGACCCTGCGCGCGCAATACCGCGTCACCGGCCGCACCACCCTCTACGGCGCCATCCGCAATCTCACCGGCGAAGCCTACGCTAACCGCGCCGACTACGCCTTCGGCAATCCCCGCTACTTCCCCGGCGAACCGCGCGGTGTCACTGTGGGTGTTCGGGTGACGGGGTAGAGCGAGGGTTGTGGTGCATCGAAGGAAGGGCCCGATGGAGCACAGCGTCATCCTTCCCCTCGATGGGGAAGGTGGGCCCTCCGTAGCCTTGGCGAAGGAGGGGTCGGAAGGGGTGAAGCCCGGCGCCGACAGGTTTGCTGGAAACCTCCGACACTTCGCTGCCACCCCATCCACCACGCCTTCGGCGCGGTCCCCCTTCCCCATCAAGGGGAAGGATGGCGGGCGCCGGCACAATCAGGTCGCCAACCGGGAGAACCGTATGAAATACTTTCTGACCGCCGCCGCAGCTGCCCTGACCCTAACAGCCACAGCCGCCGCGCAGGATTATTTCCCGCCGCGCGGCGATGCCGACTGGGAGCGGCGTGAGGCGGTGGAGATGGGGCTGGATCCCGTTGCCTTGCAGGCGGCTGTGGACTTTGCCGTCGCCAACGAGACCGCGCCGCCGGACGGCTGGACGGGGGTCGATGTGCGCGATCTGTCTGTCATGGTGCCGCTGACCTGGGCGTTCGAGCCCTTTTCCAGCCCGGTCGGCGAGTTGCGGCCGCGCGGCGGTCCGGCGGGGATCATCCTGCGCGACGGTTATATCGTCGCCGAGTGGGGCGATCTGGAACGGGTCGACATGACCTTCTCGATCTCCAAGAGCTTCCTGTCGCACACGGTGGGCCTGGCCGTGGATGACGGGCTGATCGCCAGCGTCGACGAGCCGGTGTCCGGCTCGGTCGAGGACTCGCGCTTTCATACCGATCACAATGCGCCGATCACCTGGGACCAGATGTTGCGCCAGACTTCGGGCTGGTGGGGCACGCTGTTCGACAAGCCGGCCTGGGCCGACCGTCCGGCGCGCGACAATCCCGCGCGCGATCTTGTTGCCGGTCCGCCCGAGCCGGGTTCTGCGTGGGAATACAATGACGTGCGCGTGAATGCTCTGGCGCTGGCTGCACTGCATGTCTGGCAGCGTCCGCTGCCGGATGTGCTGGCCGAGCGGATCATGGGTCCGATCGGTTCGTCGGGCACCTGGGAATGGCATGGCTATGAGAACAGTCATGTCGAGATCGGCGGCGAGACCATGTGGTCGGTCTCCGGCGGCGGCCATTGGGGCGGCGGCATGATGATCTCGGCCTATGACCAGGCGCGCTTCGGCCTGCTGGGGCTTCATCGCGGCAATTGGGATGGCGAGCAATTGCTGTCGGAGAGCTGGTATGAGCGCTCGCTGATGCCGACCGATGTGATGCCGTCCTACGGCTATATGAACTTCTTCCTCAATACGCCGGGCGATGAGCGCGCGGCGATCGCCGTGGAGGAGGCGCCGGCCGGAAGCTTTGCCTATCTGGGCGCCGGCGCGAACATGATCTTCATCGACCCCGAGCACGACATCGTCGCCGTGGTCCGCTGGATCGATGCCGGCCAGCGCGGCGCATTCATCCGCCATCTGATGCAGGCGGTGGAGGAGTAGGGATTCACATCTCCGCCTTGTCATCCCGGCCGAATGCCCCGCGAAGGCGGGGCGCAGGGCCGGGACCCATACACGCGATGTCGGCCTGAAGCAGGCTCGATAGCAGCGACAGCTGGATGAGCACCGGGATTATGGGTCCCGGACCCCCACCCGGCTCAAGGCCGGGCATGCGTCCGGGATGACAGCGTGGTGCGGCTATCCCTGCGGGCTGAAGCGTTCGGTCATGGAGTGGCGCGAGCCGGGATGGGTGAGGCGGGCATAGGTGACAACGTCCTGGCCCTGGAAGGTGCGGCGCTCCAGCACGAGGCAGGCCGCGCCGGGCTCGACGCCGAGACGGCGGGCCAGGTCTGCATCGGCATTGACGGCGGAGACCGTGTGTTCGGCTTCGGTCCAGGGCGCGGCGCGCAGCAGCCAGCCGCCGGGGCCTTCGGTGTCGAAACCGGCCTGGGCGGCGCCGGGCAGAAGGGCGAGATTGATCCAGCGTTCCTCGAACTCGACGATCTCGCCATCCGCCGTGTGCAGGCATTCCACATGCTGCAGACGCGCGCCGGGCGGCAGGCGCATCGCCTTGGCGATCGCGGGCGAGGCGGGCACGGTGTCGTCGGTCTCGCAGACATAGCCATAGGTCTGGCCGCGGGCGGGAATGGCCTTGGCCATGTCGACGATTTTCAACAGGGCGGCAGGGGCGTCGGGCTGGGCCACGAAGGTCCCGGCGCGGCGGCGGCGGACCAGCAGGCCTTCCTCGGTCAGCTCACGCAGGGCGCGGTTGACCGTCATGCGGGCCGTGGTGAGGGATTGCGAGAGATCGGCTTCCGAGGGCAGGCGGTCGCCCGGCTTCCAGGCACCGGAGCGGATCTGCGCCGTGACGGCGCGCTTGATCTGGTCGTAGACCGGTCCGTGTCCGTCCAGTTCGATGGCCTCGATCTGCGGCATCAGCCCCCTCCGTGCAGCAGGTCCGCAATGGCGGTGCGATAGGCGGCCAGTGCGCTGTCCCGCACCCGGGCGCGGCCTGCTGTCACCTGCGCCTGTCCGCCGACATGCACCGAGCGGACACATCCCTTGTCGCCGCAGAATATCCAGCTGTCCAGCAAGGCGTCCGCAGATCGTCCCGTCAGATGCGGATTATCCGTGTCCAGTTCGACGAAATCGGCGCGCTGGCCGGGGGCAAGACCGGCGGCGGGCTGTTTCAGCGCCTGGGCACCGCCGGCGAGGGCGGCCTCGAACAGGGTACGGCCGCTCGAGCGGCCGGGCGCGGCGAGGGCATTGCGGCGGCGGGCGGTCAGACGGACGCCGTATTCCAGCAGGCGCAGCTCCTCGGCCAGATCGATGCGGATATGGCTGTCCGAACCGATACCGATCCGCCCGCCGGCCTCGAGATAGGCCCGTGCCGGAAAGAGACCGTCGCCCAGATTGGCCTCGGTCAGCGGGCACAGGCCGGCCACCGCGCCGGAGCGGGCGAGGGCGGTTGTTTCCTCAGCGTCCATATGGGTCGCGTGGACGAGGCACCAGTCGGCATTAACCGCGACATGCTCCATCAGATGAGCGACCGGGCGCTGTCCCGTCGCGGCGATACAGTCTTCAACCTCTTGTGTCTGCTCGGCAATATGGATGTGGAGCGGGGCGTTTTCCACAAGTGGCAGAATGGCAGAAATATCCTTAACGGGGGCGGCGCGCAGGGAGTGCGGCGCCAGGCCCAGCCGGGCATGGGGCAGGGCTGCGACATGCTTCCGCGCGGCCTCGATGAGGGCGGCATAGCTGTCCGGATCATGCAGGAAACGGCGCTGGCCATGGCTGGCCGGAGCTTCGTTGAAACCGCTATAGCGGTAATAGACAGGCAGCAGGGTGAGGGCGATGCCGGTCGAAGCGGCGGCGGCGCAGATCCGCCCGGCCATCTCGGCACGGTCGTCATAGGGCGTGCCGTCCGGGCCGTGATGGAGATAGTGGAATTCGCCCACGGAGGTGAAGCCGCTCTCCAGCATCTCCACCTGCACCCAGGCGGCAATCGCCTCGACATGGTCCGGGGTGAGGCGGTCGTTGAAGGCGTACATCAATTGCCGCCAGGACCAGAAACTGTCCTCACCCTCGCCGCGGCGCTCGGTGAGGCCGGCCATGGCGCGCTGGAAGCTGTGCGAGTGCAGATTGGCGAGGCCCGGCACCACTGTGCCCAGCCGCGTCGCGTCCTTGGCGGGCGGTGTGCCGGGACGGATGTCGGCGATCAGGCCGGCCGCGTCGACCCGGATCGTAACGCCATCGGCCCAGCCATCGGGCAGAAGGGCGGACCGGCAATAAAATTCAGCCATGGCGGCATGACCCCGCTGGACAGACTCGGTTTGAGGATTTTATTGTATAGACAATTAGACGCATGCAAAGGCCGTCCCATGCAATTCGACCGTCTTCTCACGAATGCACGCCTGGCGACAATGGTGCCCGGCGGTGCCGCCTATGGCGCTATCGAGGGCGGCGCGATCGGGATTTCCGGCGAGCGGATCGCCTGGGCCGGACCCATGGCCGAAGTGCCGGGCGAGGCCGCCGTCACCGAGAATATGGACGGGCGCTGGATCACGCCGGCCCTGGTCGATTGTCACACCCATCTCGTCTTCGCCGGCGACCGCTCGGACGAGTATGAGCGCAAGCTGGCGGGCGAGGATTATGCCGCCATCGCCCGCGCCGGCGGCGGTATCCGCAAGACGGTCGAGGCGACGCGCAAGGCCGGTGCGGCCGAACTGGCCGCCGGAGCGCTGTCGCGGCTGGATGCCTACGCGCTGGAAGGCGTCGGCACGGTCGAGATCAAGTCGGGTTATGGCCTGACCCATGACAGCGAACTGGCGCAGCTGAAAGCGGCGCGCGGCGTCGGCCTGGCCTCGGGCATGCGCATTTCCGCGACCCTCCTGGCCGCGCACACCGTGCCGGTGGAGTATGAGGGCCGCTCGGGCGCCTATATCGACGAGGTCTGCATCCCGCTGGTGCGCGAGGCCGCGCGGACGGGCCTGGCCGATGCGGTCGACGCCTATTGCGAGGGTATTGCCTTCTCGCCGGAAGAGACGCGCCGTCTGTTCATTGCCGCCAAGGCGGCCGGCCTGCCGGTGAAACTGCATGCCGACCAGCTCTCCGATACCGGCGGCGGCCAGCTGGTTGCCGAGTTCGGCGGCCTGTCGGCGGACCATATCGAATACACGAACGAGGCGGGCATTGCCGCGATGGGCAAGGCGGGCACGGTGGGCGTGCTGCTGCCCGGCGCCTTCTATGCGCTGCGCGAGACGCAAAGACCGCCGGTCGAGGCGATGCGTGCGGCCGGTGTGCCGATGGCCGTGGCGACCGACGCCAATCCGGGCACCTCGCCGCTCGTCTCGCTGCTGACGGCCGCCAACATGGCCTGCACGCTCTTCCACCTGACCGTGGAGGAGGCGATCGCCGGCATTACCCGCGAGGGCGCACGGGCGCTGGGTCTGGCCGGCGAGATCGGCACGATCGAGGCCGGCAAGGTGGCGGATCTGGCTGTCTGGGACATCGAGCGCCCGGCGGAACTGGTTCAATGGATCGGAAAACGGCCCCTGCATGGCCGTATCCTGGGAGGAGAATGGCTGTGAGTTCGGTGACCGTAACCCCCGGCAGGATGACCCTGGCCGACTGGGCCGCAATCTGGCGCGGTGCCGGCGTGACGATCGATCCGGCCGCGAAGCCGGATGTCGATGCCGCAGCGCAGACTGTCGACGATCTCATCGCCTCGGGCCGGGCGGTCTACGGGCTCAATACCGGTTTCGGCAAGCTGGCCCAGACCCGTATCGCCAATGAGGAACTGGCCACGCTGCAGGAAAGACTGGTGCTGTCGCATGCCGCCGGTGTCGGCGATGCGCTGCCCGAAGCGGTCGTGCGCCTGATCCTGGCCCTGAAGATGGCGTCGCTGGCCCGCGGCGCCTCGGGCGTGCGCTGGACGACGATCGAGGCGATCCAGGCGATGCTGGATACCGGCGTGTTGCCGGTGATCCCGTCCCAGGGCTCGGTCGGAGCCTCCGGCGATCTCGCGCCGCTGGCCCACATGTCTGCCGCCCTGATCGGCGCGGGTGAGGCGACGTACAAGGGCGAGCGCCTGCCGGCCGCGGACGCGCTGAAAAAGGCCGGGCTGGAACCGGTCCGGCTGGGCCCCAAGGAAGGGCTGGCGCTGCTGAACGGCACCCAGGCTTCGACGGCGCTGGCGCTGGCCGGCCTGTTCGAGGTGGAAAGCGGTTTCCAGGCGGCGCTGCTGTCCGGTGCGCTCTCGGTCGAGGCGGCCAAGGGCTCGGTCGCTCCGTTCGATCCGCGCATCCACCAGCTGCGCGGTCATCCCGGCCAGATCGATGTGGCGCAGAGCTTGCGCGATTTGCTCGAGGGATCGGGCATCCTCGCCAGCCACGAGAATTGCGACAAGATCCAGGACCCGTACTGCCTGCGCTGCCAGCCGCAGGTGATGGGCGCCGTGCTGGACCTTCTGCGCCAGGCCGGCCAGGTGCTGGAGCGCGAAGCCAATGCCGTCACCGACAATCCGCTGGTCTTCACCGATACGGGCGAAGCCATCTCCGGCGGCAATTTCCACGCCGAACCCGTCGCCTTTGCCGCCGACCAGATCGCCATGGCGGCCTGCGAGATCGGCTCGATCTGCGAGCGGCGCGTGGCGCTGCTGACCGATCCGGCGGTTTCCGGCCTGCCGGCCTTCCTGACCCCCAATCCGGGCATCAATTCCGGCTTCATGATCGCCCATGTCACGGCCGCGGCGCTGGTCTCGGAGAACAAGCAGAAGGCCTATCCGGCCTCGGTCGACAGCATTCCCACCTCGGCCAACCAGGAAGACCATGTCTCCATGGCGACGCATGGCGCCTTCCGCCTCCTGAAAATGGCGGAGAACCTGCACAATGTGGTGGCGATCGAGACGCTGTCCGCCGTGCAGGGGATGGAGTTCCACAAGGGGCTGACCTCATCGCCGCGGCTCGAGGCCGTGCGGACATGTTTGCGTGAGGCGGTTCCCGCCTACGGCGACGACCGCTATTTTGCGTCCGATATCGCCAGCGCCCGAAGCCTGGTGACGGGCAGGGGGCTCGTCGCGGCAGCGGGTGAATTGCCCGGGATTGCCTAGATGAACGTCTTCTTCGAGAAACGCGGAAGCTCGCCGCTGATCGTGTCCATGCCGCATTCGGGAACTCATCTGCCCGACGGAATGGCCGAGCGGATGACCGAGACGGCACGCGGCCTGCCGGACACGGACTGGCATGTGCCGGAGCTCTACGATTTTCTCGATGACCTCGGCGCCAGCATGATCCGCGCCACCCATTCGCGCTATGTCATCGATCTCAATCGCGACCCGACGGGCGCCTCGCTCTATCCCGGCCAGGCGACGACGGAACTGGTGCCGACGACGCTGTTCGACGGATCGCCGGTCTACCGGCCGGGCGAGGAGCCGGACGAGGCCGAGATCGAGCAGCGCCGCACGGCTTATTATGATCCTTACCACCGCGCCCTGACCGAGATGATCGTCAAGGTGCGCATGGAGCACGGCTATGTCGTGCTGTGGGACGCCCATTCCATCCTCGATGAAGTGCCGCGCCTGTTCGAGGGCGTGCTGCCGGATCTCAATCTGGGCACGAATGGCGGCGAGAGCTGCGACCGGACCATCGAGCGCTGGGCGGTGAAGGCGATGATGGATCACGAGGACTATGCCTCGATCGTCAATGGCCGCTTCAAGGGCGGCTGGATCACGCGCGCCTATGGCCGCCCGGGGCTGAACGTGCATGCCCTGCAGATGGAACTCGCCCAGTCGGCCTACATGGACGAGGGCGAGCCTTGGACATTCAGCGAGGACAAGGCGGGCAGGCTGCGCCTGGCGCTCAAGGACACAATGAAGGCGGCCCTGAAGGCGGCCGCGATGCTCTATTCCGGAGAGGTGAAGTAAGTTGACCCAGACCCGCCGCGACAATTCCCGCATCATCCGCGCCAGGCACGGCAGCGAACTCGACGCCACCCACTGGGCGGCCGAGGCGCCGTTGCGCATGCTGATGAACAATCTCGACCCCGAAGTGGCCGAGAAGCCGGAAGAACTGGTCGTCTATGGCGGGATCGGCCGGGCCGCGCGCGACTGGGAGAGTTTCGACCGGATCGTTGCGACCCTGAAACGGTTGAAGGAAGACGAGACCCTGCTGGTCCAGTCCGGCAAGCCGGTGGGTGTGTTCCGCACCCACAAGGACGCGCCGCGCGTGCTGATCGCCAACTCCAATCTCGTGCCCCACTGGGCAAACTGGGACCATTTCCGCGAGCTCGATAAGAAGGGCCTCATGATGTACGGCCAGATGACGGCCGGGTCGTGGATCTATATCGGCAGCCAGGGCATCGTTCAGGGCACGTACGAGACCTTCGTCGAAGCCGGCCGCCAGCACTATGACGGCGATCTGGCCGGCCGCTGGATCCTGACCGGCGGTCTGGGCGGCATGGGCGGCGCCCAGCCGCTGGCCGCGACCATGGCGGGCGCCTCCATGCTGGCCGTGGAATGCCAGCCGAGCCGGATCGAGATGCGTCTGAAGACCGGCTATCTCGACCGCAAGGCCGACACGCTGGACGAGGCCATGGCCATCATCAACGCGGCCGTCGCGAAGAAGGAAGCCGTCTCGGTCGGCCTGCTGGGCAATGCGGCCGAGGTCTTCCCGGAACTCGTCAAACGCGGCATCAAGCCGGACATGGTCACCGACCAGACCTCGGCCCACGATCCGGTCAATGGTTATCTGCCCGCCGGCTGGACGCTGGCTGAATGGGACGAGAAGCGCGAGAGCGATCCCGCCGCCGTCGAAAAAGCCGCCAAGGCTTCGATGGCCGTGCAGGTAAGGGCGATGCTCGACTTCTGGGAGATGGGCATCCCGACGCTCGACTATGGCAATAATATCCGCCAGATGGCCCAGGATGAGGGCGTTGCGAACGCCTTCGACTTCCCCGGTTTCGTGCCAGCCTATATCCGCCCGCTCTTCTGCCGCGGCATCGGTCCCTTCCGCTGGGCGGCGCTGTCGGGCGATCCGGAGGATATCTATAAGACCGACGCCAAGGTGAAGGAACTCATCCCGGACAATCCGCACCTGCATCGCTGGCTCGACATGGCGCGTGAGCGCATCCAGTTCCAGGGCCTGCCGGCGCGGATCTGCTGGGTCGGGCTGGGCGAACGGCACAAGCTGGGCCTGGCCTTCAACGAGATGGTGGCAAAGGGCGAGCTTTCGGCGCCGGTCGTGATCGGCCGCGACCACCTCGATTCAGGCTCGGTCGCCAGCCCCAACCGGGAAACCGAGGGCATGATGGACGGCTCTGACGCCGTCGCCGACTGGCCGCTCCTGAACGCTTTGCTGAACACGGCCTCGGGCGCCACCTGGGTCTCGCTGCATCATGGCGGCGGGGTCGGCATGGGCTATTCCCTGCACTCCGGCCAGGTCGTCATGGCCGACGGCACGCCGGAAGCCGCCGAACGCGTCGGCCGCGTCCTGTGGAACGATCCGGGCACCGGCGTGATGCGCCATGCCGATGCGGGGTACGAGATCGCGAAGGATTGCGCGCGGGAGCAGGGGCTGGATTTGCCGAGCGTGGTGTAGGTGGACGCAGCCACTTTCCCCGGAGGAGCGCAGCGAATTCCGGGGCCTGGCGGCGTGGGCCGTCGTGCGAAGTTGTCGACAACGCCAGACCCCGGAACACGTCCGGGGGAAGTGGTAGAATAATCTCACCTCCACCATCGTCATTCCGGCGAAAGCCGGAACCCAGATCGCAGAACTCGGTCGGAACCTGATTGGCACGATCCCGCTTTATGATCTGGGCCCTGACTTTCGTCAGGGTGACGACCCGTAGACCGGGACGGCAATCGTTCGTCTGCTCGATAGAAAAGGCGTCTGTCCCCGCTCACGGCCGCGCAACCCCTTCTCCCCATCCGGGGAGCAAGGTGGGGGAATACGCGCGTTGAGCATCCCGGTACCCCGGGCTGAAATCGCTGCCTAGCCTCCTTCCTTGACGCCAAGGAGGGATATCCATGCGCAGATTTCTGACTGCCGCCGCTTCGATCACCGCACTCGCCACAGCTGCCCAGGCCCAGCCGGATGGCTGGACCGATGCCGAGATCGCCGCGCTTGACGCCTCGATCCAGCAGATGATGGCCGAGGAAGAGGTGGTGGGCCTGGCCTATGCGCTGATCGACCAGGGCGAGGTCGAGCATGTGGCGGCCTTCGGCTATCGCAATCTGGAAAACGGGTGGCCGCTGGAGACCGACACCGTTATGTACGGTGCGTCGCTGACCAAGGCGGCCTTTGCCTACTATGTCCTGATGCTGGTCGATGAGGGTCTTCTCGATCTGGACACGTCGATCGCGGACTACCTGCCGCGGCCGTTGCCGGACTATGTCACCGGGGACGACGACTGGAGCGATCTGGCCGACCAGCCGCAATGGCGCGAGCTGACGCCGCGCATCATCCTGTCGAACGGGACGGGGTTCGCGAATTTCCGCTGGCTGGAGGACGACGGACGGCTGCAATTCCACTTCGCGCCTGGCGAACGCCAGACCTATTCGGCCGAAGGCTTCTACATCCTCCAGCACGTGATCGAGGAAGGCCTGGGGCTGGACCTGAAGGCCGAGATGCAACGGCGCATCTTCGACCGGTTCGGCATGGTGAATACCTCGATGCAATGGCGGCCGGACTTCCGCGAGAACCTGGCAGACGGCTATGCCATGGACGGCACATTCGAGCCGCATGACGAGCGCTCGGGCGTCTCTGCCGCCGGTTCGATGGACACGACGATTGCCGATCAGGCGCGTATGTGGGCGGGCTTCATCGCCGGCGATGGGCTGAGCGAGGCGGCACGGGCGCAATTCGTCGCGCCGTCACAGACGATCCGCTCGCCCAGCCAGTTTCCCACCCTCACGACGCAGGAAGATCCGCGCGCGGCGGAGATCGGGCTCGCCGGCGGTCTGGGCGTCATCGTCTATCGCGACGAAAACGGCCTCTGGTTCGACAAGGGCGGCCACAATCCCTGGACCGGCAATCGCGCCATCTGCCACGAGGAGACCCGGCGCTGCATCGTCTTCCTGGGCAATTCGGTGCGCGCGGAGCTGATCTATCCGGCGATCACGGAAATGGCGATGGGCGAGAACCCCGTGCCCTGGTGGTGGATCTATCCGGGCCAGTTTGCGGAGTAGGGGCCTCACACCGATTTCCCCGGAGGAGCGAAGCGAATTCCGGGGCCTGGAGACGGTGGCGGCTGTGCACATCTGCCGACATTGGCAGACCCTGGAACAGGTCCGGGGGAATTGGTAGAATAATCCCGCCTCCAACACCGTCATTCCGGCGAACGCCGGAACCCAGATCGCAGCGCTCTGTCGCGGCCTGACCGGCACCATCGCGCTTTGTGATCTGGGCCCTGACTTTCGTCAGGGTGACGATTTGTGGACCGGGATGACAAGCGCCTGTGAGGCCAATAGAAGTGGCGGGAAGAATCCCCTTCAAGGAGCCCCGCCATGTCCGACGCCTTTTTCGCCGATCTTCGTGCCGAGCTGGAAAACATCGAGGCCGACGGGCTCTACAAGCGTGAGCGGATCATCACCTCGCAGCAGTTTTCCGAGATCGATGTGCGGGCGAATGGCGATGAGAGCCATGTCATCAATTTCTGCGCCAACAACTATCTCGGCCTGGCCAACCGGCCGGAGCTGATCGAGGCGGCGAAGACTACGCTGGACAGTCATGGTTTCGGCGTGGCCTCGGTGCGCTTCATCTGCGGCACCCAGGATCTGCACAAGCAGCTGGAAGCGAAGATCGCCGGGTTTACCGGCTGCGAGGACGCCATCCTCTACGCGGCGGCTTTCGACGCGAATGGCGGCGTGTTCGAACCGCTGCTGGGGCCGGAGGATGCGATCATCTCCGACGCGCTGAACCATGCCTCCATCATCGACGGTGTGCGCCTGTGCAAGGCGAAGCGCTATCGCTATGCCAATTCGGACATGGCCGATCTGGAGACCCAGCTGAAACAGGCCCGGGCCGATGGCGCGCGCCACATCCTGATCGTCACCGACGGCGTGTTTTCCATGGACGGCTATATCGCCAATTTGCCGGAGATCGTGCGGCTGGCGAAACAGTATGACGCGCTGACCATGGTGGATGATTGCCACGCGCACGGCTTCATGGGCGCGAAGGGACGCGGCACGCCGGAGCATTGCGGCGTTTTCGGCGAGATCGACATCATCACCGGCACGCTGGGCAAGGCGCTGGGCGGAGCGATGGGCGGCTTCACCGCGGCGCGCAAGGAAATCGTCGACATGCTGCGCCAGCGCTCGCGGCCCTATCTCTTCTCCAACTCGCTGGCACCGGCCATTGCGGGGGCCTCGCTGAAGGCGCTCGACATGGTGGCCGAGGGCGACGATCTGCGCGCGCGCCTGTTCGACAATGCCAAGCGCTTCCGTGCGGGTATGAGCGCGGCCGGTTTCGATCTCCTGCCGGGCGAGCATCCGATCATCCCGGTGATGCTGGGCGATGCGAAACTGGCCCAGGAGATGGCGGCGAAACTGATGGAGGAGGGCGTCTATGTGATCGGCTTCTTCTATCCCGTCGTGCCCAAGGGCAAGGCCCGCATCCGCACCCAGATGTCCGCCGCCCACACGCCGGAGATGATCGACCGCGCCGTCGCCGCCTTCACCAAGGTGGGCAAGGCGATGGGCGTGATCTAGCATTCTGTTGTAGCGGTTTTTGGGGTGGAACATGGGCGAGAAAGATGTCCTCTTGGAGGAGTACAAGGTTACTGAAGCCCAGATACAGTCATACGACGCGTTTATCGTGCAGATAAAGAATTGGGCCGTTGTTTCTGTTACAGCAATTTTGGCTGTTGCTATGCAAGCAAAGGAGCCTGCAATTATTGTTCTTGCTTTTTTGGCGGTTATCGCGTTCTGGTATTGCGCTGGCGTTTATAAAACTTTTCAGAATCATTATATTATGAGGTCTAGAGATATAGCCGTTAGAATTGACGGAAAAGATGAGTTCGAAGACTTTTCAGGATACAGTGATAGAGACCCGCTAAAATTTGGAGTCAGTCCGTATTTTAAAATTTATGAGAGCAAGAATTTTGTAGTTAAAATTATCATGGCTGTGCAGCAAATGTACAGGATAAGCTTGTCAGCTCTTTTTGGTTTTGTATTTTTTGTTTGTGTTGTTGCGTTTTTCTTTCTGGATTTATTAATTGTCGAAAGCTCTTCGAGTACGACGGAATTCACGATAACCGGTCCCGGAAATGTCCAGATCGAGCGTATTGACCCGCCCGAATAGATCTGACCCCGGATTCCCGGCTCGCCATTCCCTCCCGGATTCGGCGGGGCGCAATCCCTCTAATTCCCTATGGGTTTTCCGGCTAACGTCTTGGTGTTCAAGAGTTTAGCTGGAATGGAGGGACGTATGAAACTCAGTCTTCTTGCCGGCGGTGCCGCCATCCTTGCCGTGTCTGTCGGTGCCCTGATGTGGGGTCTGCCCCAGTATGGCGTCTGGCAGCAGGAACTGGCCGGCCGGGCCGAGCTGGTCCGCGCCGAGCAGAACCGCCGTATCGCCGTGCTGGAGGCCCAGGCGCGCCTGGAGGCCGAGGAGCTGAATGCCCAGGCCGAGATTGCGCGCGCCCATGGTGTCGCCGAGGCCAATGCCATCGTGGCTGAAGGTCTGGGCGGTCCGGAAGGCTATCTGCGCTATCTGTGGATCCAGTCGCTGGGCGAGAACGGCCAGGATGTGATCTACATCCCGACCGAGGCCGGCTTGCCGATCCTGGAAGCCAGCCGTCACCTGGCCGAATAGGCCGGACACGCCGGTACCGTTGCAGCGGTGCCGGCGTCTTGCTGAGGGGACGGGCGCCGCCGGTTTCCCGCTGCCCCTTTGCCCGAATGGCGCTAGTATCGTCCGGCAGTTTCGCCTTTGTGGCGAAATCCTGCATCCGAATGATCGCTTGGGGGCATCACACGGGTAACGGTGACACAGGGGACCGATATGACGGATACCAGCGAAATTCGCGCCAGCAGCGCCCGTCCTTCCGACGAGATGCTGCCCTTCCTCAATAATTTCCACGACATCTTCACCACGCTCGGCGTACTGATCCTGCTGGGCGGGCTCGGCGTCGGCGCCGGCCAGGTGATGGCCGGGCTCGACATGGCCGAGGGCAGCCAGGCCTGGCAGAACATATTGATGGCATTGATCGGCGGTATCGCCGTGTTCGCCTGGTTCCTGTCCGCCCTTCTGGTCGGCAAACAGCGCCGCATTCTGCCCGGCATCGTGCTGTCGGGCGTGTTCGGTGTTGCGACAGCCATCGTTCTGGTCTGGGGCTATGCCCAGTTCCTGATCCACGTCACGGGCATTTCCGAAAGCAGTTTCGAGCTGGGCAGCGAGAGCGCCGAAAACATGGCCTTCGGCCGTGAAGCGGTGATGGCGGTCGTTTCGCAGATCCCGCTTTCGGTGCGCGTCATGCCGGTCGTGTTCGGCCTCGCCTTCGTGCTGCCGATGATGGCCTATTACCGCGTCTATCGCCTGCCGTTTGCCGGCGGTCTGGTCGGTGCCGGCACGGTGATGACGGCCGTGCTGACCCTGCTCGTCATCGAGCCCTATACGGCCATCGTCTGGATGCCGGCGATCAATGTCGCCGCCGGTGCGGCCCTGCTGCTGGCGGGGATAATGTTCGACGCCCGCGACCCGGGCCGTGAAACGCGCCTGTCCGGCACGGCCTTCTGGCTCCATTTCTTCGCGGCGCCGATCCTGCTGGGCGCCGTGCTCAACATGGCGCAGGTCGGCCTCACGCTCGGCGAAAGCGATTTCGCGAACCCTGACGCGATCAATTTGTTTGCCGCGCTGGCGGCTGACAGTGCCGAGGCGATGCGCCTCGCGGTGACGGCCCTGGTGGTGATCGGCCTGTTTGCGCTGGTCTCGCTGCTGATCAACCGGCGCGCGCTGATTGTCTCCGGCCTGGTGACCGCGGGCGTGTCGATCGGCGTCATCGTCAATTCGACCGATCTGGGTGCCGGCGTCGTGGTCGCCGTGACGCTGCTGGTGCTGGGCGGGATCGTTGTCCTGCTGGGCGCGGCCTGGAACCCGGTGCGCCGGATCCTGCTGCTGCCCATCCCGCAGGACGGCCCCCTCGGCCGCATCTTCCCGCCGGTCAGCGCCGCCGAAGGCTGACCGCCTGCGTCGAAAACGAAACGAGGCCGCCCAGCCTGACCGCGGGGCGGCCTTTTCTTTTGCCCGGTCTTGATGACGGCCAGGCATTTACGCCGTTGCCGGGAACACCGATCATGGCCTTCGCAGCGGGAGGCGAGAGGGCATGACCCACGATACGGACGCCATCATCATCGGGGCCGGGGCTGTCGGGCTGGCCTGTGCCTATGCCCTGGTCCAGCGCGGCTTCGAGACGATCGTGCTGGAGAAGCAGAAGGCGATCGGGCAGGGCGTCTCCTCGCGCAATTCCGAGGTGATCCATGGCGGGCTCTACTATCCCACGGGTTCGCTGAAGGCGCGGCTGTGCGTCGAGGGGCGCCGCAAGCTCTATGACTTCCTCGCCAGCCATCATGTGGCGCATGAACGCTGCGGCAAGCTGGTCGTGGCGACCGAGCCGCACGAGATCGAGCGGCTGGATGCCATCTTCGACCAGGCCGCAGCGAATGGTGTGGAGGGCATGCAGCGCCTGACCGGCGCCGAGGCGCGGGCGCTGGAGCCGGGCTTGAGAGCCGAGGCAGCGCTGCTCTCGCAGACCAGCGGCGTGATGGATGCCCATGGCTATATGGACGCGCTGGCCGGCGAGATTTCTGCCCAGGGCGGGGCGATTGCCGTCAACACACCGTTCGCCGGCGCCCGGCCGCTGGAGGGCGGCGGTTTTGCGATCCGCACCGGCGGGGATCATGCGACCGAGGTGACGGCGCGCCATCTGGTGATCGCGGCAGGACTCGGCGCCCAGGCGGCGGCCGAGACGGTGGAGACCTATCCGGCCGGCGCGATCCCGCCGCTGCATCTGGGCAAGGGCGTCTATTTCACCATGGCCGGCAAGGCGCCGTTCCGGCATCTCGTCTATCCGCTGCCCATTCCCGGCGCGCTGGGCACGCATTACCGCCGCGATCTGGGCGGGCAGGCGCGGTTCGGGCCGGACCTGGAATTCGTCGCGACCGAGGATTACAGCGCCGACCCGGCCCGCGGCGCGGCTTTCTACGCCACGATCCGCCG
The DNA here is from genome assembly GCF_017642925.1 of Maricaulis sp. GTDB lineage: Bacteria > Pseudomonadota > Alphaproteobacteria > Caulobacterales > Maricaulaceae > Maricaulis. The sequence continues at coordinate 46,586 of NZ_JAEPOL010000017.1, forward strand.
CTTCTGGCCGGACCTGCCCGACGGTGCTCTCGTGCCCGACTATGCCGGTATCCGCCCCAAACTGCACGGGCCCGGCGAACCCCATCCGGACTGGCGCATCGCTGGCACCGGGCAGCACGGCATGAAAGGCCTCGTTACGCTGTTCGGCATTGAAAGCCCCGGCCTCACGGCCTCGCTCGCCATCGGCGAGCATGTTGCGGGGATGCTGGCGGGGTAGCCGCAGAACCGGCAGCCCTGTCATCCCGGATGAATGCCCGGCCTCGGGCCGGGCGCAGGTCCGGGACCCATAATCCGGGTTCACGCCTGACAGACTCCGCTATCGAACCCGCTTTTGGCCAATATCGAGTCTATGGCTCCCGGCCCTGCGGCCCGCCTTCGCGGGCCATCCCGCCGGGATGACAAAATTTTGAGCGGCAAACGCAGTCCTTGTCGCGGCGCTGCGTTCATGGCCAAATCCTGCCGGGGAAGGGGAGGCAGACATGACACCATCGCGTTGGGCCTTCGGGCTTTGCATCCTGTTTGCGCTGGCAACGACCCTGCTGACGCTGGCCTTCGGTACACCGCCGGAGCCGGCCGTGCCGCTGCATTCCGGTTTCAGCACGCCCATCCTGGCCCTGGAATTCGCCACGCAGGTGACACATCTCGACTTCCTGCAGGGCGAGGCCGGAGCGGAGATGCGCGATTATATCCGGCACGTGCAGTTCATCGATGTCTTCTTCCCCATCGCCTATGCGGGCATGGCCGCCTGCCTCTTTCTGGGCATGGCGATGCGGGGAAATATCTTCGCCGTTCTCGGCGTTGGCCTGGCCGTGGCGACCATCGTTGCGGACTGGCAGGAAAACGCCACGATCGACGATATTCTCGACGAGATCGAGAACCCGCATTGCAACGCCCAGACCGTGCCGGAGGATCAGGGCGGCGATCCGGTCCTGCGCGACTGTCTGTCGGACGAGGTGTTCGAGAATGCCCCGCCGGCGCTGGAACTGGCCTCTTTCGTGTTCGACAGCTTCCTGCCGATCCGGATCGAATTCCTGCGCGAGGACACCTGGATCAAATGGGCGCTGATGGCGACCTATGCGGTGCTGCTGTCGGCCCTGTTATGGTTCTCCGGCCGGCCGGTCTGGCATGAGTGGCGGCGCTGGCTGGCGGTGCCGCCTGCATTGGCCGCCTTCGCCATCTGCCTCACATGGCTGACCGGTTCGAACGGCCATGTCGCGGAAATCATGAGCATACTGCTCATTCCATTCATGCTCACTTTTCCCGCCGCCGCGGTGATGTATTTTCTCGCCAAGCCCAAAGGGTCCCGCAAGACGGGCACCCGCTAGCAAAGGTCGAGGAAAAGCCATGAAAGCCCTGGTCAAGGCCAAGCCGGAAGAAGGCATCTGGATGGACGACGTGCCGATGCCCAAGATCGGCCCGGACGACGTGCTGATCCGCATCACCAAGACCGCCATCTGCGGCACCGACATCCACATCTATAACTGGGATGACTGGGCCGCGAAGAATGTGCCGACACCGATGGTGGTGGGCCATGAATATGCCGGCGAGATCGTTGAGGTCGGCGGCAATGTGACCCGCGTGAAAGTGGGCCAGCGTGTCTCCGGCGAGGGCCATGTTGTCGGCGCCACCTCGCGCGCGGCGCGGGCAGGCCGTTTCCACCTCGACCCCGACACGCGCGGCGTCGGCGTGAACATTCCCGGCGCCTTTGCCGAATACATGAAACTGCCGGCCTTCAATGTCGTGCCGCTGCCCGAAGAAGTGCCCGACGAGATGGGCGCCATTCTCGACCCGCTGGGCAATGCCGTGCACACGGCGCTGCAGTTCGACCTGATCGGCGAGGATGTGCTGATCACCGGGGCCGGCCCGATCGGCATCATGGCGGCGGCCATCGCCCGCCATGTCGGTGCGCGCCATGTCGTGCTGACCGACATCAATACGCACCGTCTCCACCTGGCCAGCCAGGTCGCGCCGAATATCCGCACGGTCGACGTCTCGAAGGAAGACCTGCGCGATGTCCGCAAGGCGCTGAAGATGACCGAAGGCTTTGATGTCGGCCTGGAAATGTCCGGCGCGCCGCAGGCTTTCGGCTCGATGCTCAACAATATGGTGATGGGCGGCAAGATCGCGATGCTCGGCCTGCCGTCCAAGCCGATCGAGGTGGATTTCGGCCAGCTCGTCCTCAAGGCGATCACGCTGAAAGGCGTTTATGGCCGCGAGATGTTCGAGACCTGGTACAAGATGATCGCCATGCTCGAAAGCGGTCTGGACGTCTCGCGCATCATCACCCACCGCTATGCCGCCGACGAATTCCAGAAGGGTTTCGACGCCATGCGTGCCGGCAAGTCGGGCAAGGTGGTCCTGGACTGGAGCTGATCATGGGTGCCGAAAAACGCGTGCCGCTGGAAGGGTTTGTCGAGTATGCGCCCGAGGACATGTCGTCCCGGGTTGCGGCCTTCACGGAAAATCTGCGCCGTCGCCGCACGGTGCGCGATTATTCCGATCGTCCGGTCGATCGCGCGATCGTCGAACAGGCCATCCTGGCCGCCGGATCGGCGCCGTCGGGTGCCAATCACCAGCCCTGGCATTTCGTCGTTCTGACCGACGCCGAGCGCCGCAAGGCGCTGCGCGAAGCGGCCGAGGCGGAGGAGCGGGCCTTCTATGCCGGCAAGGCGTCGGAGGAATGGCTCGAGGCGCTCGCGCCGCTGGGCACGGATGCCGACAAGCCGTTTCTCGAGACCGCGCCCGTGCTGATCGCGGTCTTCGCCCAGAAGCGCGGCGGCGAACGCGCGGGTCAGGACAAGAAGAATTACTATATCAATGAGAGCGTCGGCATTGCCTGCGGTTTCCTGCTGGCGGCGCTGCACGAGGCGGGCCTGGTGACGCTCACCCACACGCCCAACCCGATGCGTTTCCTCAACGAGGTCTGCGAACGCCCGGTGACCGAAAAGCCCTACATGCTGATCGTCGGCGGCTATCCGGCCGAAGGTGCCACCGTGCCGGAACACGCGCTGGTGAAGAAGTCCCTGGACGAGATCACGACCTGGTTGTGAGTTTTCTCCTCCAGACAACACGCATTTTTCCCGGCCACCCGCTTTCGCGGGCGCAGGCTTCAGCCTGCGGAGACAGGGTGGAGATCCGGGACCCAGAGGACGAGCGATGAGCCCGGTATCTCGTCGGTCGGTCCCGGCGCTGCGTCCCGCCTGCGCGGGACATCCAGCCGGGAAAAATGCCTTGTGGATTGATGGGGATCGGGCGGCATGACTGCCGACCCGCGAACCCCCAAAAAACAGAGCGCCCGGATCGGGGGAGGATCCGGGCGCCAGATTTGCCGACCAACCGTTATCTGATCGGGGCGCTTTTGCCAGGGAAACCGGGAGTGAGGGAACCGGTTTCCCGTTTCGGGGTTGGGGGAACCCTAGGCCCGCATGCGCCGGCGGATTGCCGTGAAGGACCAGATCAGTGCGACCACCCAGCCGATCACCGTCCAGCCCAGAAGCAGGTTGGTGAGGAAGATCGCAAAGGTGTTGTCGTGACCGCGCAAGAGCGCGATCAGCGTCGGCAGGAACATCAGCAGCAAGGCGATGATGCCGAACTCCGCTCCACCCATCATGACGATCTCCATCTCCGTTTCCACTTCATATCGAATTTCGATATGAATGTATGAGCGCCCCCGGAAGAGCGCAATAGCGGGGAAGGGGGGATTGGACGGATTTTCGTCCCGCCTCTCTTTGGAGGCCTCGGGAATGTCCGGGAACCGGCTCTGTCAGGCGGTCCGCAGCGCCCGTTCCGCACGCGGCGGGCGGCCGAACTGGCGGCTGTATTCGCGCGAGAACTGGGTCGGGCTTTCATAGCCGATGGCAAAGGCGATGGCCGAGACGCTCTCGGCGGTGTCGGTCAGCCGGCGGCGGGCCTCCATCAGGCGCAGCGTCTTCTGGTATTGCAGCGGCGTCGTGCCGGTCAGGCTGCGGAAATGCTCGTGAAAGGCCGAGGCGCTCATGCCGGCCTCGCGCGCCAGATCGGCAACGGGCAGGGCATTGTCGAACTCGCGGCGGATACGCCCGATGGCGCGGGCGATCCGGCTGGCATGACTGTCAGGCCGGGTCAGGCTGGCGAGGAGCGGCGCCTCCGGGCTGCGCAGCAGGCGATAGTGGATTTCCCGGACCGTCAGCGGCGCCAGGACAGGCAGATCGTCCGGCTGCTCGTGCAGGCGGTAAAGACGCGCCATCGCATCGACAAGGGCCGGGTCGGCGGTGGTCACCGTCATCGCGGAGCAGCGATACTCCGTGCGCGGTGGCGGCAGCGCGTCCTCTGGCAGTCCGGCCATGAGTTCGCGCAGCAGCGCGATATCGATCTCCAGGCCCAGCGAGAGATAGGGCGCGCCGGCACTGGCCGTGACAATGCGGGCCGTTGTCGGCAGGTCGAGGCCGACGATCAGGGTCTGGCCGGCGGCAAAGGTGAGCGCGGTATCGCCCATCACGGTCTGCTTGGCACCCTGCAGGACCAGGCAGAAAATCGGGCGGTAGTCGACGACATCGAGCGGCGTCGGCGCCCGGCTGCGCACCAGGCTGAGACCGGGCACACCGGTCGGGTTCGGCTGGGTGTCAAAGCCCATACGGTCGGCATGCCGGGTCATGTCGCGCTTCAGGCTGTCGAGATCGGTCATGCATGGCTCCTGCCGGTATGGACTACGCGCGGGTACCTCGCCGCGCAAGTCGGGCGAGCCGGGGTTCCGGAGGATCGGGCAGGTTTTCCGGAGCATGCGGCAGGCCGGGCATCGGTGCGGCCGCTAGATGAGGGGCGTCTTGAACACCGGAGCCTTTCCCATGACCCAATCAACCACCCCCATCGCCCTGATCACCGGCGGCAGCCGCGGGCTGGGCCGCAATACCGCCCTTCATCTGGCCCGCAAGGGCGTCGATGTCATCCTGACCTGGCGCGGCAATCGCGCGGAGGCGGAAAGCGCCATGGCCGAGATCGAGGCGCTGGGAGGCCGGGCGGCGATCCTGCAGCTCGACACCGGCGACATTGCCAGCTTCGCCGGCTTTGCCGAGGCTGTGAAATCCGTCCTGGCCGAGGGCTGGCAGCGCGACCGGATCGACTTCCTGGTCAACAATGCCGGACATGGCGTCTACAAGCCCTTCGCCGAAGTCACCGAGGCCGAGTTCGACGGGCTGGTGAATGTCCACTTCAAGGGCGTCTTCTTCCTCACCCAGACGCTCCTGCCGCTGATCCGCGATGGCGGGCATGTGGTGAATGTCTCGTCGGGCCTGACCCGCATCACGCTGCCCGGCTTTGCCGCCTATGCCGCGATGAAGGGCGCAATCGAGGCGCTGACCCGCTACCAGGCCCGTGAACTGGGCGAGCGGGGGATCCGCGTGAATGTGGTCGCGCCCGGCGCGATCGAGACGGATTTCGGTGGCGGCATGGTGCGTGACAATGCGCAGATGAATGCCGAAATCGCCTCGGTGACGGCGCTGGGCCGGGTCGGCCAGCCCGACGATATCGGCGGCGCGATCTCCAGCCTTCTGACCGGCGATTTCGGCTGGCTGACGGCGCAGAGGATCGAGGTCTCCGGCGGCCAGGCACTGTGACCTCAAATGCGAACGCCCGCCCCCGGGAGGGGCGGGCGTCAGTCATTCCGTTGCTACAGACAGAGACCGGTCAGGCGTCGACCGTCGGGAATTCGTAGTCCTTGTAGATTTCCCGCAGCTTGGTCTTGAGGATCTTGCCGGTGGCGCCGATCGGCATCTCGTCGATGAACTCCACCGCATCCGGCACCCACCATTTGGGCACCTGGCCGCGCAGATAGTCCAGGATCGACTCGGCGTTCGGCGTGACACCCGGCTTGGGTTGCACGACGAGGAGCGGGCGTTCCTGCCATTTCGGGTGCGGCATGCCCACGGCGGCAGCCATGGCGACATCCGGATGACCCATGGCGGCGTTTTCCAGATCGATCGAGGAAATCCATTCCCCGCCGGTCTTGATCACGTCCTTGGAGCGGTCGGTGATGGTCATGTAGCCATCGCCGTCGAGATAGGCGACATCGCCGGTCCTGAACCAGCCATCCTCGGTGAAGCTGTCGGCACCGGCGCCGCGATAATAGGCCGAAGCGATCCACGGACCGCGTACCTGCACATGACCGGAGGACTTGCCGTCCCAGGGCAGTTCCTTGCCTTCATCGTCGACGATCCGCATGCCGACACCGAAGACGAGACGGCCCTGTTTGAGCTTGATCTTGATCTGCTCTTCGCGGTCCAGCGCGTCGTGCTTGGGCAGGGATGCATTGACCGTGCCCAGCGGGCTCATCTCGGTCATGCCCCAGCCCTGCTGCATGACGACGTCATACTTGTCCTCATAGGCGCGCAGCAGCGCTTCGGGCAGGGCCGAGCCGCCGATCAGCACGCGCTCGATCGAGTCGATGCGCTTGCCTTCCTGTTCAAGATAGTTGAGCAGGCCAAGCCACACCGTCGGCACGCCGGCGACATAATTGACCTTCTCGCCCTCGATCAGCTCGTGAATGCTCTGCCCGTCCATCTGTGCGCCGGGCATGACCAGCTTGGCGCCGTTCATCGGCGCGGCATAGGGGATGCCCCAGGCATTGACGTGGAACATCGGCACCACCGGCAGCAGCGTGCCGCGCGCGCCGACGCCGATCACGTCCGAAGCCGAGCAGGCCATGGCGTGCAGCACGTTGGAACGGTGGGAATAGAGGACGCCCTTGGGGTCGCCCGTCGTTCCGGACGTGTAGCACAGGCCGGCGGCGGTGTACTCGTCGAACACCGGCCAGTCGAAATCGGACGATTGCTCGGCGATCAGTTCCTCATAAGTCTTGCACTTGGTCTTGACCGCATCGGCGTGCGACTTGTCGGTCATCAGCACCCAGTTCTTCACCGACTTGCACATCTTCGAGATGCCGTCGACGATCGGTGCGAACTGCTTGTCGAAGAAGACTGCCTTAGCCTGGGCGTGTTCCAGCATCCACACGATCTGCTTGGGATCGAGACGCGGATTGACCGTGTGAACCACGGCGCCCATGCCGGAAATGCCGTAATAGAGCTCGAAATGGCGATGCGAGTTCCAGGCGATGGTGGCGACGCGGTCACCCTCGCGAATCTTCAGCTTCTTCCTGAGCGCATTCGCCAGCTGTTTTGTACGCTCATGTGCTTGGGCATAGGTCTCGCGATGAATCTCGCCCGTCTCCGGCAGGCGTGTCACGATCTCCTGGCCGCCATGGCATTTGGCCGCGTGGACAAGAATGTCCGAAATCATCAACGGACAATCCATCATGTGTGCGCGGAATGTCATGCTCTCTCCCCTTAACTGGTCAACCGTTGCGTTGTTGTGGTGTTTTTCCCATCAAACGAATTCCCGGGCTGCGGCGCAATCCCTTTGCTCAATCGATGTGAATTGCCTATGGGGTCCTGACGGCTTTCGCCAGCCAAATCTGCGTCTCATACCGGGAGAGTTCCGATGTCCAGCCCGCTGACCCCGCCGTCCTATTCCGATATCGCCGACGCAGCGGAACGCCTGGCGGGACATGCGGTCCGAACGCCCTTGTTGCGCAATGACGTGCTGGACGAGCGCACCGGCGCGCGGGTGTTCGTGAAGGCGGAATGCCTGCAGCGCACGGGCTCGTTCAAGTTCCGCGGCGCGTTCAACCGCATTTCGCGCATGGATTCAGACGAAAAGACGCGCGGCGTCATGGCCTACTCCTCGGGCAATCACGCCCAGGGTGTTGCCGCGGCAGCGCGGATCAACGGCACGACGGCCAAGATCCTGATGCCGGCCGATGCGCCGCGCTCGAAGGTCGAGGGGGTGAAGTTCTGGGGCGGCGAGGTCGTGGAATACGATCGCGGCACCCAGAATCGCGAGGAGATGGGCCGCGCCATTGCCGAGGCCGAGGGCCGCGTCCTGGTGCCGCCCTATGAAGACCCCTTCATCATCGCCGGCCAGGGCACAGCCGCGCTGGAAGCCAGCGAACAGATGGCCGAAGCCGGGGCCGTGCCGGATATCGTGATCTGTCCGGCTGGCGGTGGCGGTCTGATTGCCGGCACCGGCATGGCGATGCTGCACCACCACCCGTCAGTCCAGGTGTGGGCGGCCGAACCGGTCGGGTTCGACGATTTCCGCCGCTCGCTCGCCAGCGGCCAGCGCGAAGTGAATGAGCGGCTGACAGGTTCGGTCTGCGACGCGATCATCACGCCGACACCGGGCGAGCTGACCTGGTCGATCAATTCCGGCCAGCTGGCGGGCGGTGCGGCTGTCAGCGATGACGAGGCCCTGGCCGCCGTGGCCTTTGCGTGGCGGCATCTGAAGATCGTGGTGGAACCCGGCGGTGCGGTGGCCCTGGCGGCTGTGCTGACCGGCCGCGTCGAGACGCGCGGCAAGACGGTGTGCGTCATTGCCAGCGGCGGCAATGTCGACCGCGCCATGTTCACCCGCGCCCTGGAAAGCCTCTAGGCAACAGCCGGCGCCGTAGCGCCGGCCTTCACCTGCGAGCCTTTACCTAGCGATCCGATTCGTCGGCCTGCTGGTAATTCTCGTCCTCGAGCCCGGGCTCGTCACCGGGTTCGGAGCCCTCGTCGTCAAGGCCGGTTTTACCGGGTTCGAGTTCATCCGTCTCCACATTCACCGGCCGGGCCATACCCGCCTCGTCCGTGAAGATCAGGACCGGTTCGGAACCGCGGCGCAGGTCTTCCTCGATCAGCAGCGGCACGGCCGCGTCATTGTCGAGACGCGAGCGATAGACCTGCAGATTCTCCATCACGCGCTGAACGTAATTGCGGGTCTCGGAGAAGGGGATGCTTTCCACCCAGTCGACCGGATCGACATCGGGGTCGCGCGGATCGCCATAATCCTGGATCCAGCGGCGGGCGCGGTGGGCGCCGGCATTATAGGCCGCCAGCGCCAGCACATAGGACCCGTCGAAATCCTCCACCACGTCGGCCAGGTGATGCATGCCGAGGGTGAGATTATAGTCCAGATCGTCGGTCAGCCAGCTGAAGCGATAAGGCACGCCGACCTGGCGTGCCGTCTGCCGCGCGGTGGCCGGCATCATCTGCATCATGCCGCGGGCACCGGCGCCGGACACGGCGTGCTGTCCGAACTCGGTCTCCTGGCGGATGATCGAGTGGGTCAGGGCGTCCTCGGGACGCAGGGCTGCGCTCTGGGGCAGGGTGATCGTGGGATAGGCGCTTTGCGGCAGGATGATGCCGCGCTGGCGGGCGGCCTTCGCGGCGCGCACCGACTGGCGCATGTAAAGATATTCGCTCGCCAGACGCGCCAGCAGCACGGATTCCGCCGGATCGGTCAGCTGGTCGTCGAGGCGGTAGGACAGCAGGCGGAAATAATATTCCTCATTCTGCTCGGCCAGAAGACGCATCGCCCGCACCAGCGGCCGCGCTTCAAAGCGCACGCGGGTCGCTTCGTCCGGCTCCGGCTCGCGCTCCAGCGCCATGACGCCGCCACCGGAGGCATCCGGCAGCTGGGCCAGGGCCAGCTGGCCATAGAAGGCGGTCGAGTGTTCGCCGGCTTCGGCATAATAGGCGGCGGCTTCCTCGTGGCGGCCAAGCGCATCGGCAGCACGGGCCATCCAGTAGGAACCGCGCGAGCGTGAGACCGGCGTGGAAACATTGTCCCGCAGATGCGTGAAGTGGGCGAGGGCCTCTTCCGGGCGGTCCAGGTGAACCAGGGCAAGCCAGCCGGCGACGAATTCGGCATCGGCGAAATCTGCGCCTTCGCTCATGCCGTGGGCACGGGCGAGGGCATAGGCTGTCTCGTAATCGCGATCGCGCACCAGGTTGAGGATCATGAGCTTGCGCTCGGTCCACATCAGTTCCAGCGCATCGGTGTTGCCGTAGCTGTCCGGCAATTGCAGCAGCAGCGGCAGCGTCGTGTCGGTCAGGCCCGCGCGGCGGCGCCAGCGGGCGCGTTCGAACACCAGTCCGGCATCGTTCGACAGCGAGGCGGGCACGCGGTCGACAGCGCGGTCGACACCGCTCTGGCGGCCGGCGAGGCGCAGGCGGGCGTCGGCCAGGTCGTGATTATTGCCCGACAGAAGCGGCAGGACCCGGCGCGCTGCGGTGCGCTGGTTCGACCAGATCAGATAGTCGATACGCGCCATGTGATCGTCTTCGGTGAAGAGATCGCGATGGGCCTGATAGGTCTCGCTCTGCACCGAAAGCGGCAGGAATTCATGGCGCCAGGTCTCGCGCAGCAGGGCTTCGCCTTCCTCGACGCGGCCGGTCTCGATCAGCGCTTCGGCATATTCGACCGCACCGCGGCCGGTGGTCGGCGGATTGTTCTCGAACCAGGTGATGATGAAGGGCGCGGTCATGCCGCTTTCATCGATCTTGGATTCGGCCTCCGAGCGGATGAAGCTGTCGCGCGGCCAGTTGTCCAGCTCGTTCAGGGCCATGTCGAGCTCGAGGAAGCTCGCGCGGGCATCGCCCAGGGCGATGCGCCAAAGCAGGACATCGCGGGCCGAAGTGTCGGTGAGTTCGTCGCGGATCTCGCGCACGCGCATCCAGTCCTCATCATCGGCCGCGTCGAGACCGCGCTGGAAGCGCGTGAAATCGGCGTCCGAGAGGTATTGCGAGAAATTCACCGGATCCGGCCGCATGCGCGGCGTGGGAATCTGGGCAGAGGCCGGCACGGCAAGGGCAATGAGTGCCAGCGCGGAAAGGCAACGAGCGATCATGGATCGTAGGACACTTTCTGACCGAATAGGCATGACATCATCGCTGCAAGACCGGCTCACTGTCCAGACTTGACAACAAGACTTGGCCGTTTCTGTGCCCGCCGATATGGTCGCGCGCTCGTTTTTCGGTTTCCGGGATTGAAACATGTTCAAAGGGTCCATCACTGCGCTGGTCACGCCGTTCAAGAATGGTGCCGTCGACGAGGCGGCCGTTGCCGCGCTGGCCGAACGCCAGATCGAGGCCGGTTCGCACGGCCTGGTGCCCTGCGGAACGACCGGCGAGAACGCGACGCTGACCTTCGAGGAGCATATGCGGGTCGTCGAGATCGTCGTCGAGACGGCGCGCGGCCGCGTCCCGGTGATCGCCGGCACGGGCTCGAACAACACCGCCGTCGCGATCCAGAACCAGATCCGTGCGAAGGAACTCGGTGCCGATGCCGGCCTGATTGCCGCGCCTTACTACAACAAGCCGAATGCCGAAGGCCTGTACCAGCACTACAAGGCGATCAACGACGCCATCGATCTGCCGATCGTCGTCTACAATGTGCCGGGCCGGACCGTCATCGACATCCAGGCCGATACCGTGGCCCGTATCGCGACGCTGGAACATGTCGTCGGTATCAAGGATGCCACGGGCGATGTCGCCCGCGTGACCCAGCATCGCCGTCTGATCGGGACGGATTTCGTGCAGCTGTCCGGCGATGACCCGACGGCGCTGGGCTATAATGCGACGGGCGGTGTCGGTGCGATTTCTGTCACCTCGAATGTGGCGCCGGCCCTGTGCGCGCAGTTCCAGGCCGCCACGCTGTCCGGTGACTGGGACATGGCCCGCGAAATCAATGACAGGCTGCTGCCGCTGCATCATGCCCTGTTCACCTCGGCCAGCCCCGGTCCGACCAAGTATGCGATGTCGCTGCTCGGCGTGATGAATACCGAACTGCGCCTGCCGCTGACCGAGCCGAACGAGGCGTCGAAGGCTGCAGTCCGTGAAGCAATGGTCATTGCCGGCCTTCTGGACGCTGCCTAGATGATGCGATCATGAGCAAACCCAAGACAGAGACCGGCGCCGTCGCCGTCAACCGGCGCGCCCGGTTCGACTACGAGATCGAGGAGACGTTTGAAGCCGGCCTGATGCTGATGGGTTCGGAGGTGAAATCCCTGCGCGAGGGCCGGGCCAATATTGCCGAGAGCTATGTCAGCCCGGAACGCGGCGAAATCTGGCTGGTCAATGCCGACATCCCGCCCTACGGCCCGGCGAACCGCTTTAATCACGAGCCGCGCCGCCATCGCAAACTCCTGCTCAAGCGCAACGAGATCGAGAAGCTGGCCGGTGCGGTGACCCGCGACGGGCGGACGATCATTCCGCTGCGTCTCTTCTTCAACAATCGCGGCATCGCCAAGCTCCAGATCGGCCTGGCCAAGGGCAAGAAGACCGTCGACAAGCGCGAAACGATCAAGCGCCGCGAATGGGACAAGCAGAAATCCCGCCTGATGAAGAATTACGGCTAGGCGCTTTGCGGGGTGCGACCCCGTTTCCCGGTGACAAGCAGATTGCGGCCAAGCACAATTGCGCAAAGCGCAGTGTTCGGGTTTGGCCGATGAACAGACGTCAGATCATGCTTGGCGGTGCTACCGCCGTTCTGGCCGGCGGTGTTGCCGCGACCTGGGGTGCCACGCGCACCGGATCGCTGGATGCCTACACCGATTACGTTCTGGCACAGCGTCAGCCCCTGACGGCTGGTGGTGCAGACCGGGAGCTTGTCCGCTACGCCACGCTCGCTGCCAACGGACACAATACCCAGCCCTGGCTGTTCAGGCGCGGCGAGGGCGGCGGGCTGTCGATCCGGCCCGATATGTCGCGCCGCACCCCCGTCGTGGATCCGGACGATCATCACCTCTATGCCAGCCTGGGCTGCGCGGCGGAAAACCTCGCCCTGGCAGCCTCGGCCCAGGGCCGCGGCGGCGAAATCCGGTTCGTGCCGGCAGAGGGTGAGGGCGCTCGTCTGGATTTCGTGCCGGGTCGCGCTTCCGACGGGCCAGAGGACATGATCGCGGCGATCCCGGAGCGCCAGTCGACCCGGAGCGAGTATGATGGGCGGCCGGTTTCCGCGGCGGACCTGACCGCGCTGGCCGAGGCGGCGCGGATGCCCGGCGTCGACATGGTGCTGATCACGGACCGGCCGGCATTGACGCAGGTCCGCGACCTGGTCGTGGCCGGCAATACCGCCCAGATCGCCGACCCGGCTTTTGTACGCGAGTTGAAAGACTGGCTCCGCTTTTCGCCGCGCCAGGCGCTGCAGCGGAATGACGGACTGTTCACGGCGGCCAGCGGAAACCCCGTCATGCCGGCCTGGCTGGGCGGCACGATGTTCGACCTGTTTTTCACCGCGGAGGCGGAAAACGAGAAATACGCCCGGCAGTTGGCGTCTTCGGCCGGAGTCGCGGTCTTCCTGGCCGAACGTGACGATCCGGAACACTGGGTCCGGGCCGGCCGGGCCTGCCAGCGCTTTGCCCTCAAGGCGACGGCCCTGGGATTGCGGCATGCCTTCATCAACCAGCCTGTCGAAGTCCCGGGCCTTCGCGACGACATGGCTCGGCTCGCCGGCATGCCCGGCCGCCGGCCCGATATCGTGATGCGTTTCGGGTACGGGCCGCTTTGGCCTTATTCACCACGGCGGCCGGTGGAGGCGGTGCTGACGGCCTAGCCCGCCACGCTTTCCGCCACCTCGACCGCGAAACGGTCCCGATAGGCCTGCGGGGTAATGCCCAGCTGGCGGGCAAAGCTGCGCCGCATGCGTTCGTCATTGCCGAACCCGGTGCGCATGGCGATGGTCTTGATGCTGACGCCGGGGTTTTCCAGCATGGCCCGGGCGGCCTCGACGCGCATCTGCTCGACGGCGCGGGCCGGCGTCATCCCGGTTTCCTCGGTATAGATCCGGGCGAAATTGCGCGGGCTCATGCCACTGCGATGGGCGAGGGCATCGACCCGCAGATCGGCCGTCAGATTGTCCTTCATCCAGAAATGCAGGGCGTCGAACTTGCCGGTTGCGGATTGTGTCTGCTGTTTCAGGGCTTCGGAGAATTGCGACTGGCCGCCGGGCCGTTTGACGTAGACCAGCATGTTGCGCGCCAGCTCCAGGGCGAGGTCGCGGCCGTGATCGGCCTCGACGAGTGCGAGGGCGAGGTCGATCCCGGCGGTGACGCCGGCTGAGGTCCAAACGCCTTCATCCTCGATGAAGATCGGGTCCGGATCGATGTCCGCCCTGGGGCAGATGCGGGCCAGATCGCTGCAGCGCTGCCAGTGGGTCACCGCGCGGCGGCCATCGAGCAATCCGGCCGCGCCCAGCAGGAAGGCGCCGGTGCAGGTCGAGGCGACCCGTCCGCATTTTTCCGCGGCGCGCTGGATACCGGCAACCAGGCGATTGTCGCGGCTGGCGACATAGACCCCGTCTCCGCCGCAGGCGATCAGGGTGTCACTGGTGTCCAGGCCGACGCCCGCGAGACGCCGTGTGTTCAGGGCGACCCCGGTATCGGTCGTCACCGGGCCGCCATACAGCGAGGCGAGGGTGGTGTTGTAGGCATCCCGGCCGAGGACCTCGTTGGCATCGGAAAACACCTGCAGCGGACCGGTCACGTCCAGCAGCTTGACCCGGTCATAGGTCAGGAAGGCGATGTGGCGTTCGATGTGTTCGGGCTTGGCAGGAAATGTGGGCATAACGTCATTTGTGCCATCGCTTCTTCGAAATATCAAATCGCAAAGCGACGCGGGAAGGAAGAGAGCGATGCAATCTGGGCGAATGGATACGGTCCTGAACGAGACCTGCCCCTGGTCGGGCAAGCCGGTGGCGGCCGACAGTCTGACGGATTATCGCGGACACACTGTCGGCTTCTGTAACCCCGGATGTCGCGACAAGTTCCGGGTGGCGCTGCAGTTTTTTGACGGCTTGATGGAGACACCGGCCGACGGTCCCAGCGAGAAGGTTAACAAAATATGAAACCTGTGGATAACTTGGCGGACGCCTCGCTCAACGCCTTGGTGCAAGCGGGTATCGGGACCGACCTGACGTGGGTCTCCGGACCGGTCGAGGCCGCCTTTTCTGCCATGGTTAACGGTCCGGTCGCCCCCGCGGTGCCCGCAGGCACGATCGGCGAGCGTCTTTCGCGGATCGATCTGTCTGCCGGCGAGGGGCTGGAGCGTGCGGTCGGCGAAGCGGCGGCGCTGATGGCTGACGGCGATCTGCTTTCGGCACACGCCCGGTGCTTCGGCTATTTCAACCCGACCCCGGCCTGGCCGGGTGTGCTGGCCGACCTTCTCTCCGCCGTGCGCAATCCGCAGCTCTGCGTCGTCAGTCATGCGCCGGCCTCGGTGATGATGGAGCGCAAGCTGATTGCCTGGCTGAACCAGGCACTCGGCTTTCCGGCGTCTGCGACCGGTCATTTCACCTCCGGCGGTTCGGAAGCCAATGCGACGGGCCTGCAGGTGGCGCTGGCACGGCTGTTTCCCGGCTATGACACGGAGGGCGCCGCGGCCCTGCCGGGCCCGGCGCGCCTGTATGCGTCTGCCGACAGCCATCTGGCCTGGATCAAGCTGGCGCGGGCGGCGGGGCTCGGACGCAACGCGGTCTCGCTGATCCCAACGGACGGGGCCGGACGGCTCGATCCGGATGCCCTGCGCCGGACGATTTGCGACGACCGGGCCGCCGGTGCGGCGCCGGTGATGATCGCGGCTACGGCGGGTACCACGAATGCCGGCATGATCGATCCGCTGCACGCCTGTGCGGATATCGCCGCGGAGACAGACCTGCATCTTCATGTCGACGCGGCCTGGGCCGGGGCGTTGATTGTCGACGAAACCCGCCGCCCGCTGCTGGACGGGATCGAACGGGCCGACAGCGTGACCGTCGATGCCCATAAATGGCTGGCCGTGCCGATGGGGGCCGGCATGGTTTTCGTGCGCGATGCCGAGGCTCTGTCCCGCGCCTTCGCCGTGACAACCAGCTATATGCCCGCCGGCGACGGGGTGGATGCCTATGTGACCAGCTATCAGTGGTCGCGCCGTTTCATCGGTCTGCGGCTTTGGATGACGCTGCGCACGATCGGGGCCGCGGGATATCGCGCCATGTTCGATCGCCAGTTCGCGCTGGCCGATGCACTGCGTGACGGGCTCACGGCGCACGGCTGGAACATCCGGAACGCGTCGTCATTGCCGGTGGTGCTGTTCGAGGATCCCGAAGGCCGCGACAGCGCAGCACTCGCGGCCTGGCTGGAAGCCGACCGGCAGACCTGGCTGGGACATGTCGCGTTCGAAGGCCGGCCGGCGCTGCGGGCCTGTATCACCAGTTATCTGACCGGCCCCGATGATATCGAGGTCCTGCTCGATCGTCTGGACGCGGCCCGGGCAGCGGTTCAGCCGGCGTCGAGATAGGCGCGGATATCGGCGAACACGCTGTCGAACATGGCTTCGGTGAGCCGGCCGGTATTCGTGTTGTAGCGCGAGCAGTGATAGCTGTCGAAGAGCTGCAGCGGGCCGTTGGGACCGTCCAGTCTCGCCCGGGCGCCATGGCCGAACGTGGCGTCCTTCATCTTGTGGCCGAGCGCGCGCAGCGTGTTGTCGTGCGAGATCTTGCCCAGGCAGAGAATGGCCTCGAGCCGCGGCAGGGCGGCGATCCGCGCGGTGAGGAAGGGGCGGCAGGCACTCGCCTCCGCGCCGACCGGCTTGTTCTCCGGCGGCACGCAGCGCACGGCATTGGTGATCATCGCATCGACAAGTGTCAGCCCGTCATCGGGCCGGCTGTCATAGGTGCCGCGGGTGAAGCCGAACTTGCCCAGCGTGGCGTAGAGCAGATCGCCCGCCCAGTCGCCGGTGAAGGGCCGGCCGGTGCGATTGGCGCCGCGCAGCCCGGGCGCCAGACCCACGACGAGCAGGCGTGCCTGCGGATCGCCGAAGGATTCAACCGGCGCATTGTGCCAGTCCGGATGATCGCGCGCGGTCGCTTCGCGGAAGGCGACGAGACGGGGGCAGAGCGGGCAGTCGAGCGGGGCTTCGGCCGGATAGGCTGCGCTCACGAACCGCCTCCGTTGCGCCCGATCATGCCTTCCAGGTCGGCCAGTTCGATGAAGGTGTCGGCCGCCCGGCGCAGATCGTCGGACACCATGGAGGGCTGGGTCTTCAGCGAGGAGACCACGCTCACCCGGGCGCCGCGGGACTGGGCGGCCTGGATGGCGCGCCGGAAATCGCCATCGCCGGAGAACAGGATGATGTGGTCGAGATAGCTGGCGGCCTCGATCATGTCGACGGCCAGCTCGATATCCATATCGCCCTTGATACGGCGGCGACCGCTTTCATCGGTGAACTCGCGCGCCGGCTTCGTGATCACGGAGAAGCCGTTATAGTCCAGCCAGTCGACGAGCGGGCGCAGCGGATTGTAGTCCTCTTGCTCGAGGAGGGCGGTGTAGTAATTGGCCCGGATCAGCTTGCCGCGCTTGCGGAATTCATCCAGCAGCCGCTTGAAGTCGATGTCGAAATCCAGCGCCTTGGTGGTGGAGAACAGGTTGGCGCCGTCGATGAAAAGACCGATGCGCTCGTCGGGATAAAATGCCATCTGATTGTATCCTTTAAAAAATCACGGATCGAAAATGTCTGCTGACGCCATCTATATCGCGCTTGGCGCCAACCTTCCAGAAGGCGACCGCACGCCGCAGGAAACGCTGGCCCTGGCGATCGAGGCGCTGGCGGGCGAGGGGGTGTCTGTCGTTGCACGTTCCTCGGACTGGTCGAGCCCGGCCTGGCCGGATCCGTCCGACCCGCCCTATGTGAATGCCGTCGCCGAAATCGGGACAGAGCTTTCTGCCCGCGCACTGCTGGATCTGCTGCACCGGGTGGAAGCACGGTTCGGGCGCGAACGCAGTCAGCGTAATGCGCCGCGCACGCTGGATCTCGATCTGATCGATCATCGCGGCGCTGTTCTGAAGGGCGAGGACGGGCTGGAAATTCCTCATCCCCGGGCCACCCAGCGGGCCTTTGTTCTCCTGCCGCTGCAGGAGATCGCGCCCGGCTGGCACGATCCTGTGAGCGGCCGCAGCATTGCCGATCTGGTCGAGGCCTTGCCCCGGGCCGACCGCGATGCCATGTCAAAGCTGCAAACGGTTCCGCAGAAAGCGCCTTGAAGCCTTGCTTTTGCAGGGCGGCAGAGCTAGGAAACGCGGTTCCAACTCCAGCGCTGGTTCAAGGAGATCGCGCGCATGGCTCGCGTCACCGTCGAAGATTGCATCGATAAAATCCCCAATCGTTTCCGCCTCGTCCTGATGGCGGCGCATCGCGCTCGCAACATTTCGGCCGGTTCGGCGCTGACGATTGATCGCGACCGGGACAAGAATCCCGTCGTGGCGCTGCGCGAGATCGCCGACGAGACCCTCGACCTGGACAGCCTGAAGGAAAGCCTCGTGCACGGCCTTCAGCGCGTGCTGCCGAGCGAGGACGAGGAAGACGCCGCCAAGGAAGACGCCAAGCAGGACATGGAAGCCCTGCCGGCGCCGCCCGTCGAGCTCGACGAAGCGGAAATGCTCAAGGCGCTCCAGAACGACAGGGACGGCGCGCCTGACGGCCGTCTGTAGAGCGAATTGAACCACGGCGCGACGTCACCCGATCTGGCATCGCCGCCGCCCGCCATTCCCAGTGCGGACGAGCTGGTCGCACGCATCCATCGGTATTTTCCGAAGGTGGACGCTGACTATGTGCGGCGCGCCTATGATTTTGCCGAGGAAGCACACCGGCCGCAGCGGCGCCAGTCGGGCGAACCCTATTTTGCCCATGTCGCACAGGTCGCGATGATCCTCGCCGACCTGCGCATGGACGTGGCCACGGTGTGTACCGGGCTGCTCCATGACACGGTCGAGGATACGCCGGCGACGCTGGAAGACATTACCCGCGAATTCGGCGAGGAAACCGCCAGCCTGGTCGACGGCGTCACCAAGCTGGGCCAGATGGAATTGCGCTCCAAGCGCACCAAACAGGCAGAAAACCTGCAAAAACTGGTCGTCGCGATCTCGGCCGATGTGCGTGTGCTGATCGTGAAACTGTGTGACCGGCTGCACAATATGCGCACGCTGGGCGCCATTCCGCGGCCCGACAAGCGCGAGCGGATCGCCCGTGAAACCCTGGAAATCTACGCGCCGCTGGCACGCCGGATCGGTATCAACAGGGTCTGTGTCGAGCTGGAAGACCTGGCTTTCGAGCACATCAATCCGGCCGCTCACGAGTCGATCAACAAACGCCTCAAACTCCTGCGCGACGAACACGCCCAGGAAGTGTCGGCCGTCTCGCAGGCGATCACCGACCGGCTGGAGCAGGCGGGGATCGAGGCGCGGATTTTCGGACGCGAGAAACGGCCCTATTCGATCTGGCGCAAGCTGGAGCGCAAGGGGCTGACCTTCGAGGAAATCGCCGACATCTATGCCTTCCGCCTGATCGTGACGACGCCGGACGAGTGCTATCGCGCCCTCGGCGTGATCCACCAGGCTTGGCGGTGCATGCCCGAGCGCTTCCGCGACTTCATCTCGCTGCCCAAGCCGAACAATTACCGCTCGCTGCACACCACGGTGATCGGTCCGCACAATGTCCGCGTCGAGCTGCAGATCCGCACCGAGGAGATGGAGGCGGTGGCTGAAAGCGGTGTGGCGGCGCACTGGCGCTACAAGAACTCGACCTACAAATACGACCCCGCTGCCGCCCAGGCCGCCGGTGGCGATCCGCTGGAGCGGCTGCGGCCCTTCGTGGAAATCCTCAACCAGGGTGGCGATCCGGACGAATTCCTCGAGCATGCCAAGCTCGAGATGTTCGCCGACCAGGTCTACTGCTTCACGCCCAATGGCGATTTGATCTCGCTGCCGGCCGGGGCGACACCGCTGGATTTTGCCTACGCGGTCCACACCGAGCTCGGTCACACCACGGTGGCGGCCAAGATCAATGGCCGCGAACGCCCGCTGCGCACGCAATTGCGCAATGGCGATGTCGTGCAGATCGTGAAGGGCGGTGTGCGCCAGCCGCCGCAGGGCTGGGAAAACCTGGCCATCACCGGCCGCGCCCGGGCTGCGATCCGCCGCCTGATCCGCGAAAGCGAGCGCGACGAATTCCAGCGCATCGGCAAGATCATGGCCGAGCACGCCTTCCGCCGTGAGGGCCGCCAGCTGGTCGAGACCGATCTGGGCGATGCCCTGGCGCGGCTCGACCTGAAGGATGCCGAGGAGCTGTACGAGATGCTCGGCCGCGGCCGGGTTTCCTCCGGCGATCTGCTCAATGCGGTCTTCCCGGGCCGGCTCGACGAGCGCGGCGATGTCACCGATCGCGAACTGATCGAGGACGACAAGGCGCGCCTCTTCGTGCGGGGCCGCGGCCTCACACAGGGTGTGACGCTGCACTTTGCCGATTGCTGTTCGCCGCTGCCCGGCGACCGGATTGTCGGCCTTTTGATCCCCGACAAGGGGGTCGAGATCCACACGATCGACTGCGAGACGCTGGCCGATCACGAGGAAGACGAGATGGATCGTTGGCTCGACCTAGCCTGGACGGCCGAGGCCGAGGACAATGCGGTCTCCATGGCCCGCATCGAGGCGGTGCTGCACAACGGGCAGGGCGTGTTGGCCGAGATCGCCAAAACCGTGTCCGAGAATCGCGGCAATATCGCCAGCGTGAAGACGCGGCGGCGCTCGACCGATTTTTTCGACATGGAATTCGATGTCGAGGTGTTCGACACGCGGCACCTGGCCAATATCCTGGCGGCGCTGCGCATGTGCCCGTCGGTCGTTTCCGCCGAGCGCAAGCGCGCCGATCACGAAGAGAGCGAGGAATAGATGACACGCGACGAGGTTCTGGCCGAATTCCGCGCCGCAGGCGCCCTGCTGGAAGGCCATTTCATCCTGTCTTCGGGCCTGCGCAGCCCGGTCTTCCTGCAGAAGGCCAAGGTGTTCGCCGATCCGGCCCGGACGGAAAAACTGTGCCGCGCGCTCGCCGGGAAGGTGAAGGCCGAGCTCTCCGAACAGCCCACCGTGATCGTCTCGCCGGCCGTCGGCGGCATCGTTCCCGGCTATGAAACCGCGCGCCAGATGGGGCTGAAAGCCCTCTATGTCGAGCGCGAGAACGGTGAATTCACCCTGCGCCGCGGTTTCGAACTTTCCGCCGAGGACAAGGTTCTGGTGGTCGAGGACATCGTCACCACGGGGCTTTCCTCGCGCGAGTGCATCGAGGCGATCCGGGCGACCGGTGCCACCGTGCTGGCCGAGGCCTGCCTGGTGGACCGTTCCGGCGGTGAGGCCGATGTCGGCGTGCCGCTGATCGCGCTGACCGAATACAAGGTGCCGGCCTATCCGGCCGACCAGCTGCCGCCGGAACTGGAAGCCATTCCGGCGATCAAGCCCGGGAGCCGCGGACTGGCATGACGGTGCGTCTCGGCGTCAATATCGACCATGTGGCGACGATCCGGAATGCCCGCGGCGGGGCTCATCCCGATCCCGTGCGTGCGGCCCGGCAGGCCGCCGAGAGCGGGGCGGACGGGATCACGGCGCATCTGCGCGAAGACCGCCGCCACATCACCGATGCCGATATCGACCGGCTGATGGCCGAGATCGAACTGCCGCTGAACCTGGAAATGGCCGCGACCCCGGAAATGCTGGAGATTGCGCTGCGTCACAAGCCGCACGCCTGCTGCATTGTGCCGGAAAAGCGCGAGGAGCGGACGACCGAAGGCGGTCTCGATGTGGCCGCGGGCCATAACCATATCGCGCCCTTCGTGCGTCAGCTCGGCGAGGCAGGCATCCGCGTCTCGCTCTTCATCGAGCCGGACCCGGTGCAGATTGCCGTCGCCGAGGCGATGGGCGCCGCCGTGGTCGAACTGCATACGGGTGCCTATTGCGAGGCCGCTCTGGCCGGCGACACGGCCGGGCAGCAACGCCTGCTGGAACGGCTGGCGGAAGCTTCCGCAATCGCCCATGGGCGTGGCCTGGAAGTCCATGCCGGCCACGGCCTGACCTATGACACGGTGAAACCGGTCGCCGCCATTCCCGAGATCGCCGAGCTGAATATCGGCCACTTCCTGATCGGTGAGGCCATTTTCCGCGGTCTGCGCGAGACGGTCGAGACCATGCGCGGCCTGATCGCCGAAGCGCGGGCGGAGCGAAGCTGATGATCATCGGCCTTGGCTCCGACCTGATGGATATCCGCCGGATCGAGAAGTCGCTCGACCGGTTCGGCGACCGCTTCGTGCAGCGCGTCTTCACCGAGATCGAACAGACCAAATCCGAGGCGCGGCGCATGCGGGCGGCCAGCTATGCCAAGCGGTTCGCGGCCAAGGAAGCCGGGGCCAAGGCGCTGGGCACCGGGATTGCGCGCGGCGTGTCCTGGAAGGAGATCGGCGTCGTCAACCTGCCCGGCGGCAAGCCGACGCTTGCCTTCACGGGGCGGGCGCTGGACCGGCTGCGCATGCTGACGCCGCAGGGCATGGAGGCTCATGCCCATATCACCATCACCGACGATCATCCCTGGGCCCAGGCCTTCGTGGTGATCGAGGCCCGTCCGCTGGGCCACCATCTGGACGGCATGCTCCATGGCTGACGCGCAGAGCGAACTGGAAGTGCGCATCGGCTATGCCTTCAGGGACAAGAGCCTGATCGATCGCGCCCTGACCCATGCCAGCTATGGCGATGGCCGCAAGGGCGTGCGCTCCTATGAGCGCCTGGAATTCCTCGGCGACCGGGTGCTGGGCCTGATGACAGCGGAAGCCCTGTTCCGCCTGTTCGACAAGGCCAGCGAGGGCGCGCTGGCACCGCGTCTCAACGCACTGGTCAACAAGAATGCCTGCGCCGATGTCGCCCGCTCGATCGAGCTGGGCGAGGCGCTGAAAATGGGCCGGTCCGAGGAACGCGGCGGCGGCCGCAACAAGACCTCGATCCTCGGCGATGCCTGCGAGGCGCTGATCGCGGCGATCTATCTGGATGGCGGGCGCCCGGCGGCGCAGGCCTTTTATGACCGTTTCTGGGGACCGCGCATCGAGGCGCTGAAGGCCAAGCCGGAAAACCCCAAATCCGCCCTGCAGGAATGGGCGGCCCGTACCGGGCGCGGCGTGCCGCGCTATCAGCTCACCGAACGCTCGGGACCGGATCACCGTCCCGTCTTTACCGTCGAAGTCACCGTCTCGCCGCTCGATCCGGCGATCGGCGAGGGCGGTTCCAAACAGGCCGCCGAACGCGCTGCGGCCACCGCACTTCTCGAACGCGAAGGACAGCATGTCTGACACGCCCCAAACCCGCTGCGGCTTTGCCGCGGTCATCGGTTCTCCCAATGCCGGCAAGTCGACCCTGGTCAATGCCCTGGTCGGCGAGAAGGTCACCATCGTCACCCACAAGGTCCAGACGACCCGTTTCGCCGTGCGCGGCGTGGCGCTGGACGGGGCCAGCCAGATCGTGCTGGTCGACACGCCCGGCGTGTTCGCGCCCAAGCGGCGGCTGGACAAGTCGATGGTGGCAGCGGCCTGGAGCGGTGCCGAGGACGCTGATGCCATCGTGCACGTCGTTGATGCCGGTGCGCGGGCCCGGCTGGAGCATGGCGGTGCCAAGAGTGGCGACAAGCGCATGGTCGAGGACGACCAGCGCGTGATCGACGGACTGAACAAGACCGGCCGCAAGGCGATCCTGGCGCTCAACAAGATCGACATGATCGACCGGGACTATCTGCTGGCCATGTCGCAGGAGCTCTACGAAACAGGCGTCTATTCCGACGTCTTCATGATCTCCGCCAAGACCGGTTCCGGCGTCAAGCAGCTCAAGTCTTTCCTCGCCGGCCTGATGCCCGAGGGCGTGTGGCACTATCCCGAAGACCAGGTCGCCGACCTGCCTTCCCGCATCCTGGCCGCCGAGATCACGCGCGAGAAAGTGTATCTGCGCCTGCACGAGGAACTGCCCTACGCCTCCATGGTGGAGACCGAGGTCTGGAAGAAGCTGCGCGACGGCTCGATCCGAGTGGAACAGTCCGTCATCGTCGAGCGCGACACGCAAAAGCCGATCGTGCTGGGCAAGGGCGGCAGCGCCATCAAGGCCATCGGCGAGACGGCCCGCAAGGAGATGGAAGAGGTGCTGGGCTGCAAGGTCCACCTCTTCCTCAATGTGAAGGTCGACCCGAAATGGATGGCCCGCCGGTCGCACTACAAGGATGTCGGCCTGGATTTCGACGTATAGGTGCGTCGAGACTCGCTGCACAGTCTTCCCATGGAATGGCGTGACAAGGGCATTGTCCTCGCGGTGCGGCCGCATGGCGAGACGAGTGCCATCGTGGAAATCCTGACCGAGAGCCAGGGCCGGCATGCCGGCCTGGTCAAGGGTGCGCGATCGCGGGCCATGCGCCCCGTGCTGCAGCCGGGCAATCAGGTGACGGTGAGCTGGCGCGCCCGGCTGGCCGAGCATCTCGGCCTGTTCCAGATCGAGGCCGACCATCTTGGCGCCGGCGGCGTGATGGAGGACCGGGCCGCGCTCGCCGGTCTCAATGCAGCCTGCGCCCTCGCCGTGATGGCCTTGCCGGAGCGCGAGGCGCATCCGGCGGTGCATGCCGGGTTCGAGCTCCTGCTCTCCGCCTTCGAGGACGAGGATCTCTGGCCGGCGCTTTATGTGCGCTGGGAGGCGGGGCTGCTGTCGGATCTGGGCTACGGCCTCGATCTCAGGAAATGTGCTGTGACCGGAGAGACCGGGGATCTCAGCCATGTCTCGCCGCGCACCGGCCGCGCCGTGTGCCGCGAGGAGGCGGCGCCCTATGCGGCCAAGCTGCTGGAATTGCCGGGCTTCATGCGCGGCTCCGGCGCGATCGCCGAAGGCGATATCGCCAAGGGGTTGGACCTGACCGGCTATTTCCTCGAACGCCGCGTCCTCTGGCCCGTCGACCGTCAGCTCCCCGAAGCCCGCACCCGGCTGATCGCCGAGCTGGAGCGGATCGGGCGTCTCTAGCCGGGAGAGACTACTTCCGCACCCGCACTTCCCCCGGACTTGTTCCGGGGCCGGGTTGAAGCGACGCGGCCAGGCGCGCGCACCGATGATTCCTCCTGCATCGATGAAAAGCCTTCACCTTCGCCAGGTCCCGGAACAAGTCCGGGAAAACTGAAAAAGGGATGCTTCAGACAACGAGCGACCGCCGAAGCCTATACACCCAGCCCATCCAATCGCTCGGCCAGCGCTTCGGCCTCAACCACCGACAGAGGGCCCAGAGCTTCGTCCAGCGCCGGGCGATAAACCTCCCACATGGCCTTGCGCGCTTCGCGGCCGGCATCCGTCAGCCGTATCTGCAGGCCGCGGCCGTCTTCCGGACAGCGCAGCTTCTCCACCATTCCGGCTGTTTCCATCCGGGTGAGGAGGCGGGACAGATTGTGCTGCCGGATCAGCAGACGCGCCTCCAGTTCGACAGGACGCAGGCAGCAATCGCGCATCTTCTCCAATTCCCAGAGCACATCGTACCAGGCCAGCGGCGGGTGCCCGGCCTGTTTCAGCCGTGTCTCGACACGTCCGGAGACGCGGGTCCAGGCCCGGTTGAGCGCGATCCAGGCGCGGACCCGGGCGGAGGTGGTGGAAATTTTCTGATCCATGCACTTGCATATAGTTTGCCGGTTCCCATTTTTCATGCATCTGCATGAAAAGGGAAGTCCCATGACCGACGCTCGACCCCGGCTCCGCCTGATAAGCCACAAGCTCTGTCCCTACGTCCAGCGGGCCGCGATCGCGCTGGCGGAGAAGAAAATACCCTTCGAGCGGGTCGACATCGATCTGGCTGAAAAGCCGGGCTGGTTTCTGGATATCTCGCCCCTGGGCAAGGTCCCGGTCCTGCTGGTGGAAGACACGCCGATCTTCGAGTCCGCCGTAATCCTGGAATACATCGAGGATACGCTCGCGCCGGCCCTGCACCCAGATGACCCGCTCGAACGCGCCCGCCACCGCTCCTGGATCGAGTTCGGCTCGGCCCAGCTCAATCTGATTGCCGGCCTCTACAACGCCGCGGACCGCAAGGCTTTCCAGGACAAAGCCGATGCGCTGTCGCTCGGTTTTGCCCGGCTGGAAGGCGTGCTGGGCGAGGGACCGTACTTCGCCGGCGAGACCTTCTCCCTCGTCGATGCCGTCTATGGTCCCGTCTTCCGGTATTTCGACACGTTCGATGCGATCGGCGAGTTCGGCATTTTCACCGGGCTGGAAAAAGTGACACGCTGGCGCAAGGCTCTGGCAGAGCGGGCCTCGGTGCATGACGCGGTGAGCGACGGTTATCCGGAACGGTTGCGGGCATTTCTGATCGGGCGGGGGAGCTATATCTCGACTTTGCTGGAGGCGAGAGCCGAGCTGGTGTGACGGCGTTTGCCCACAGCAAATCCTGCGGCCGAACCCTGCTCGTTTGCTCCCATCCGCTATACTGATCCTCTCCGAATCACGAGGCGTTGAGGCATGGGCGATCATTTCGATCCGGATGGCGGGCACATTATCGAGGAGAAGTTCGAGGACGCGCTGTCGCGGCGCTATCTCGCCTATGCGCTCTCCACGATCACCCAGCGGGCCCTGCCGGATGCGCGCGACGGGCTGAAGCCGGTGCACCGGCGCCTGCTCTACGCCATGCGCGAGCTGAAGCTGAACCCGGACCAGGCCTTCAAGAAGTCGGCCCGCGTGGTCGGCGATGTGATCGGTAAATATCACCCCCATGGCGACCAGTCGGTCTATGAGGCGCTGGTCCGTCTGGCCCAGGATTTCGCCTCGCGCTATCCGCTGGTCGAGGGGCAGGGCAATTTCGGCAATATCGACGGCGATGGCGCGGCCGCCATGCGTTACACCGAAGCCCGCCTGACCAAGGCCGCCGAACTCCTTTTGCGCGATATCGAGCATGGCACGGTGGACTTCGAGGAGACCTATGACGGGTCCGAAAGCGAACCGCTGGTCCTGCCCGGTGCCTTCCCGAACCTTCTGGCGAATGGCTCGACCGGTATCGCCGTGGGCATGGCCACCTCGATCCCGCCGCACAATGTCGCCGAGATCTGTGCGGCCGCACTGACGCTGATCGACAATCCGGAGACCGAAACCGACGCGCTCCTGAAACATGTGAAGGGGCCGGACTTCCCGACCGGCGGCACGATCGTTGAATCGCCGGAATCGATCCGTGAGGCCTACGAGACCGGCCGCGGCGGTTTCCGCGTTCGCGCCAAGTGGGAGAAGGAAGATCTCGGCCGCGGCATGTGGCGCGTGGTGATCACCGAAATCCCGTACCTGGTGCAGAAGTCCAAACTGGTCGAGCGCATCGCCCAGCTGATGGACGCCAAGAAGCTGCCGCTGCTGGACGATATTCTCGACGAGAGCGCCGAGGATATCCGTCTCGTGCTGGAGCCGAAATCCAAGCTCGTCGATCCGGAAATGCTGATGGAGTCGGTGTTCAAACTCACCGATCTGGAAACCCGCATTTCGCTGAACATGAATGTGCTCGACCCCACCGGTACGCCGCGGGTGATCGGGCTGAAGGAGGTGCTGCAGATCTGGCTGGAGCATCGCCGCGAGGTTGCCGTGCGCCGGGCCGAGACACGCCTGGCCAAGGTGGAAGACCGGCTGGAAGTGCTGGCCGGCTATCTCATCGTCTATGCCGATCTGGACGAGGTGATCCGGATTATCCGTTTCGAGGACGAGCCCAAGGCCAAGCTGATCGAGACCTTCTCGCTGACCGAGCGCCAGGCCGAAGCCATCCTGAACATGCGCCTGCGGGCCCTGCGCAAGCTGGAAGAGCTGGAAATCCGCAAGGAAGACGAAGCACTCCGGGGCGAACGCAAGGTGTTGAAAGAACTGATCGGCTCCACGGAACGCCAGTGGGAGAAGGTGGGCCAGGAGATCGGCGAGGTCGCCGACTATTATGCCCAATCCACCCCGCTGGGCCGCCGCCGCTCGGCTTTCGGCGAGGCGCCGGACATTGCCGGCGATGCGCCGATCGAGGCCTTCGTGGTGCGTGAACCGATCACGGCTGTCCTGTCCGAGAAGGGCTGGGTCCGCGCGCTCAAGGGCCATATCAACGACGTCACCGAGCTGAAGTTCAAGGAGGGCGACCGTTCGGCCTTTGCCGTGAAGTGCGAGACGACGGACAAGCTCCTGATGTTCGCGACGGACGGGAAGTTCTACACGCTGGAAGCCTCCAAATTGCCGGGCGGGCGCGGTCATGGCGAACCGGTGCGGCTGCATGTCGACCTGCCCGAGGATGCCGCGCCGATCGGCCTGTTCAAATACGATCCGGAACGCACGCTTCTGGTAGCCTCCACCGGCAATACCGGTTTCCGCATCCAGGAGAAGGACTGCGTCGCCATGAAGAAGGGCGGCAAGCAGATCCTCAACCTGATGGCGGGCGACGAGGCGCTGCTGTGCATTCCGGCGATGGGCGATACTTGCGCGCTGATCGGCGAGAACAAGAAACTCCTGGTCTTCCCGCTGGAGGAAATCCCCCAGATGTCGCGCGGCAAGGGCGTGCGCCTGATGGGCGGCAAGGGCGCAAGGCTCGCCGATGCCACGACGTTCGCGGCGGAAGAGGGGCTGACCTGGCTCGACGGGGCCGGGCGGCGTTTCAATCTGGAAGACTGGCAATTGTGGACCGCCAAACGGGCGCAGGCCGGCAAGATGGCGCCGCGCGGCTTCCCGCGTTCGCTCCGCTTTGCGCCGCGCGGCTCGGAATTCCTCGCTTCACAGGCGAAGGCGGAATAGGTAAGTCTCGTAAGACATTCAACGTCCTGCCGACAGGAGACGACATATGGACGCCGGTATTATCCTTCTGATCCTCGTGATCGGCATCGGTATCTTCCTGGTCATGGTCTACAACCGTCTCGTCGCGCTGCGGCAGACGTGCAACCAGGCCTGGGGCGATATCGATGTGCAGCTGAAACAGCGCCACGATCTGGTGCCCAACATCGTGGAGACGGTGAAAGCCTATGCCGCGCACGAGAAGGACACGCTGGAAAACGTCACCAAGGCGCGCCAGCAGGCCATCGATGCGAACTCGCTGAAAGGCCTGGCCGAGGCCGAGAACATGCTCTCCGGCGCCCTGCGCCAGCTGTTTGCCTTGTCCGAAGCCTATCCGGATCTCAAGGCCAACCAGAACTTCCTGTCGCTGCAGAACGAGCTGGCGGACCTGGAAAACAAGATCGCTGCCGCCCGCCGCTTCTTCAACAATGCGGTCAACGAGTACAACACGGCGACCGAACAATTCCCGGCCGTGGTGATCGCCAATTCGATGGGCTTCAAGCAGCGCGAATATTTCGAGGTCGGCGAAGCCGAACGCGGTGCCCCGAAGGTGCAGTTCTAGGCCATGTTCCTGGGTGCGACCGGACTTCGCTCCCATATCTGGAACAATAATCTCAAATCCGTCCTTCTGCTGGCCGGGTTTCCCATTCTCTTGATCCTGCTCGGACTGGCGGTGACATGGCTCACCGTCGGCCTGGCAGACCCTTCTGCGGGCAGTTATGCCGGCAAGGGCGCCCAGCCCGATCTCATTGGCGCCGAACTCGCCCGCCTGCCGTCCATTGCGGCCTGGTCGCTGGGCCTGGCCGCCATCTGGTTCGTGATCGCCTGGTTCTTCCACCAGTCCATAATCAATGCGGCCACCGGCGCGCGGCGGGTCTCCCGAAAAGACGAGATCCGCGTCTGGAATCTCCTGGAAAATCTCTGCATTTCCCGCGGTCTCACCATGCCGCACCTGGCGGTGATCGAGACCCCGGCGCTCAATGCCTATGCCTCCGGCCTGCGCGAGGGCCAATACACGGTGACGGTGACGCGCGGTCTGGTGGACCGGCTCGACGATGCCGAGCTGGAGGCTGTGCTGGCGCATGAGCTTTCGCATATCCGGCACAAGGATGTGCGCCTGCTGGTGATCGCGATCATTTTCGTGGGGATCATCTCCTTTGTCGCCGAGATCGTCTTCCGGCGGATTTTCTGGTTCGGCCTGCGATCCGGCGGCGACCGCCGCTCCGGCGGGCGTTCGGGCGGGCTGGTGATCGTGGCCGCGCTGGCCATTCTGGCGGTCGCCTATCTTCTGGCCATCGTGATCCGCTTTTCGCTGTCGCGGCGCCGCGAATTCATGGCCGATGCCGGCGCGGTCGAGCTGACCCGTAATCCGGACGCCATGATCACGGCGCTGAACAAGATTTCCGGCCATGCCGAGATCGAGACGGCGCCGGACGAGGTGCGCGAGATGTTCATCGAGAACCCGAAAACCGGCTTCATCGGCCTGTTCGCCACCCATCCGCCAATCCCCAAACGCATCGAGATGCTGGTGAAATATGCTGGCGGAACACCGGCGCTCGGCCGGTCGAGCGTTCCCGAAATCTAGCCTTTTCAAGCAGGTATGGCGCCACGGCGTCTCCGCCTGGCGGTATGAGGATGTGCGGGATGCCGGCCGGAGCCGGAGTTTTATGTGTTTGTGTGAGTGGCGCCGGAGGCATCCCGCACACGGAGATTTACCCGGGTCCCCTGCGGGCCCCGTCTCGAAACCGGCGGGGACGGTCCGGTCGAGCTTTTTGCCGGTCGTCCCTGCCGATGGCCTCGCCGGAGCCTGCCGTGGTCAACCCGGCAGGCGCGGACAAGCTCCGTACTCTTTGCACCCCCGGATAAC
>NZ_JAEPOL010000023.1 GCF_017642925.1 Maricaulis sp.
ACCGCCTCATTTCTCCCAACCGCCTCATTTTTCCCGGACGGAGGCCTGCGCAGGCAGGCTGCAGATCCGGGACCGACCGAAGATCATTTCAAGCGATGTGTTTCCCGTCGATCCCGGCGCTTCCGCCCGGCTTTCGCCGGGTGTCCAGCCGGGAAAAAAGGGGGCTACCTCAGCTTCTCCCATTCCCGGCAACAAAAAGGCGCGCAGGCCGGTCCCGCGCGCCTTTTCATTTGTGCCGAAGCCGCGCCTAGAGGACTTCGAACAGGCCCGCTGCGCCCATGCCGCCGCCGACGCACATGGTGATGACGACGTATTTGGCGCCCTGGCGCTTGCCCTCGATCAGGGCGTGGCCGACCATGCGGGCGCCGGACATGCCATAGGGGTGGCCGATCGAGATCGCGCCGCCATTGACGTTCAGCTTGTCGGCCGGAATGCCCAGCTTGTCCTGGCAGTACAGCACCTGGACGGCGAAGGCCTCGTTCAGCTCCCACAGACCGATATCGTCAGCCTTGAGGCCGAAGCGCTCGAGCAGTTTCGGAACCGCGAAGACCGGACCGATACCCATCTCGTCCGGCTCGGTGCCGGCCACGGCCATACCCATATAGCGGCCGAGCGGCGCCAGGCCGCGCTTGGCGGCCAGTTCGGCTTCCATCACCACGCAGGACGACGCGCCATCGGACAGCTGCGAGGCATTGCCGGCGGTGATCGTGCCGCCCTCGACGACGGGGTTCAGCCCCTGCAGCCCTTCCAGATTGGTTTCGGGGCGATTGCCTTCATCCTTTTCGAGGAAGACCTCCTGCTGCGAGGTTTCGCCGGTGGCCTTGTCGACGACGATCTTGGTCGACTTCATCGGCACGATCTCGTCGTCGAACTTGCCGGCGGCCTGGGCGGCGGCGGTGCGCTGCTGCGACTGCAGGCCGTACTCGTCCATGCGGTCACGCGAGATGCCGTAGCGCTTGGCGACCACCTCGGC
The DNA here is from genome assembly GCF_017642925.1 of Maricaulis sp. GTDB lineage: Bacteria > Pseudomonadota > Alphaproteobacteria > Caulobacterales > Maricaulaceae > Maricaulis. The sequence goes on from NZ_JAEPOL010000023.1 coordinate 974, forward strand.
GGTCTGCAGCATCGGCATGTAGATGTCCTTGTGCATGGCGACGAGTTCCGGATCCGGCGCGACGCGCATGTCCTTGGTCTGCACCATGGAGATCGACTCGACGCCGCCGGCGACAACGACATCCATACGGTCGACGATGACCTGTTTGGCAGCCGTCGCGATCGTCATCAGGCCGGAGGAGCACTGGCGGTCCATCGACATGCCGGCCACGGTCACCGGCAGGCCGGCGCGCAGCGCAGCGGTGCGCCCGATCGTGTGCTGCACGCCCTGCTGCAGGGCGGCGCCGTAGACCACGTCCTGGACTTCGGCCGGATCGATCTTGGCGCGTTCGACAGCCGCGGCGATGGTGTGACCGGCCAGGGTCGGCGAAGGCGTGGCATTGAAGGCGCCGCGATAGGCCTTGCCGATCGGGGTGCGGGCGGTGGAGACGATGACGGCATCACGCATGGAGGTTCTCTCGTTCTTTGTGTGATCGGATCGGGGTTCGGATGTCCGGCGTCGACCGGCGCTGGACGGCGTGCTCGAAAACCGGGTTCGAAGACCTGGCTTGCTGATCGGCGAAGGGAGAGCGGTGCGAAATCAAAACCGGTTCCGATGCGATTGGCGGGCGAGCGACTGTCAGGGTTTTGTCATCCGGACCGGCCACAGGCAAGAAAAAACCGGACCGTGTCTTCAAAATTGAACAGTCCGTTGCGCGTGTCCGCATCCGGCCCATTCAAATTCCTATAAACCGGGCGGTCTTGCCGGTTTTCAAAAAACAGGTATGCTCGTACCCAAGATACGAAAACGGATCGGCGGAGGTGGTGATATGGCATGGGATTTCGAGACCGAGCCAGACTTCCAGGAGAAGCTCGACTGGATCGACAGTTTTGTGAAGCACAAGGTCGAACCGCTGGTGCATCTCGGTTTTCATCCGGCCGATGTAAAAAATCCCAAGCACCGCGCCATCGTCAAACCCTTGCAGGAAGAGGTGAAGGCGAAGGGGCTGTGGGCTTGCCATCTCGGGCCGGAACTGGGCGGCAAGGGTTATGGCCAGGTCAAGCTGGGGCTGATGAACGAGATTCTCGGCCGTTCCGCCTTTGCGCCGACCGTGTTCGGCTGCCAGGCGCCGGATACCGGCAATGCCGAGATCATCGCGCACTACGGAACCGAGGATCAGAAGGCGAAGTATCTTCGGCCGCTGCTGGACAACGAGATCGTTTCCGCCTTCTCCATGACCGAGCCGCAGGGCGGGTCCGACCCGCTCCTGTTCACCTGTTCCGCCGTCGAGGATGGTGATGAATGGGTGATCAATGGCGAGAAATGGTTCTCCACAAACGCCAAATGGTCGGAATTCCTGATCGTCATGGCGGTGACCGATCCCGATGGCGATCCCTATCGCCGCATGTCCATGTTCATCGTGCCCACGAAGACGCCGGGCGTGGAGATCGTGCGCGACGTTGCCGTCTACGGTCAGCAGGAGGGGTCGGAAGGCTATGTCCGCTACACCGGTGTGCGGGTGCCGAAGGACCATCTCCTGGGTGAGCGCGGCGGCGCCTTCGTGATTTCCCAGACCCGTCTGGGCGGCGGCCGGATCCACCATGCCATGCGCACGGTGGGGGCCTGCAAGCGAGCGCTGGATCTGATGTGCCGCCGGGCGGCCAGCCGGCGCACGCGCGACGGCGTGATCGCCGACAAGCAGGCGGTGCAGATGCAGATCGCCGACAGCTATATGGAGTTGGAGCAATTCCGTCTCTATGTGCTCAAGACGGCCTGGATGATCGACAAGTACAAGGACTACAAGAAGGTCCGCAAGGACATTGCCGCCATCAAGGCGCTGATGCCCAAGGTCTATCGCGACATCGCCGGCCGCGCCCTGCACATTCACGGCTCGCTGGGCGTGTCCCCGGAAATGCCGTTCGCCGCACAGGTGATCGGTTCCTTCGTGATGGGGATCGCCGACGGTCCGACCGAGGTGCACAAGGTCACCGTGGCGCGCCAGCACATGCGCGAATACCGCAATATATCCGATCCCATCTTCCCCGACTACTCGATCCCGCAGCTCAAGGACGCTGCGCTGGAGAAGTACGGGGATATCGCCGACACGGTCCGCGAACTCGCGGAAACGGCCGGCGCCGACTGAGTTTTCAGGGCCGGCGCTGGGCCGGCCGCGACCAAGACGCCAAAAGGCGCGACACGTGAAACGGGGAGGAGGGCGACACCGATGACGGGGCCGTCAGTGTCTGTCCTTCCGCACATGTCTGTGGAGGACAAATGACTGAGACAGCTTCGCCCGCGGCGCCGCCGCCCCTGAAGTTCCGGACCAAGTTTCTCTATGGCGTCGGATCGATGGCCTATGGCGTCAAGGACGTGGCCTTCAGGGCCTATCTGCTCTGGTTCTACAATTATGTGATCGGCGCGCCGGCCGCGCTGGTCTCGCTGGCCATCCTGGTTGCTCTCATCTTCGATGCGATCTCCGATCCCATTGTCGGCCAGATTTCCGACGGTCTGCGCACGCGCTGGGGGCGGCGCCATCCGCTGATGTATGCCTCCGCGGTCCCGGCCGCGCTGAGCTTCTACCTGCTCTGGCACCCGCCCGGCGGGCTGGAGGGATGGAATCTCTTCTTCTACCTGGCGATCCTGTCCTCGCTGGTGCGCACCTTCATCACGCTCTACGAGATCCCGAGCTCGGCGCTCGCGCCGGAACTCTCCACCAATTACGACGACCGGACCTCGATCGCGTCCTATCGCTATTTCTTCGGCTATCTCGGCGGGATCGGCATGTCGGTGATGGCATTGTGGATCTGGCTGGCGCCGACGGAGGAGTATCCGATCGGGCAGCTCAACCCGGCCGGCTATCTCACCTTCGGCCTCGTTGGCGCGTTGCTGATGATCTCGACCGTGTTGCTGTCGACCCTGGGCACACACCACCGCATCAAATATCTGCGCCAGCTGCCGCCGCCCAAACGGCGCAATCCGCTGGAGACGCTGGCGCTGATGGCGCGGACCTTCGGCAACAAGCCTTTCCTGGCGATCCTCGGCTTCGGCGTGCTGAAATATACCGCGATCGGGATGGCCTCGGCGCTTTCGCTCTATTTCGGCACCCTGTTCTGGGGGTTCAACTCGCGCGAACTCGCCATCATGGCGGCCGACCCCCTGCTGGGTGCAGTGATCGCGCTGGTCGCCGCGCCGCTGATCTCGAAAAAGCTGGGCAAGCGGAATGCTGCCTTTGCGCTGGCCGTCGCCGCCATCGTGTTCGGCGTGACACCGTTCGTGCTCCGGCTGAACGGACTGTTTTTCGAGAATGGCGATCCGCTCCTGCTGCCGGTTCTGTTCGCCATCCTGTCGGTGTATTCCGCCTGCGGGATTTCCTCGGCCATCCTCGTGCACGCCATGATCGGCGATGTGATCGACGAAAGCTCGCTGCGCACGGGCCGCCGCGCGGAAGGTCTGTTCTATGCGGCCAACAGCTTCATGCAGAAATGCGTGACCGGCTTCGGCCTGATGGCGGCCGGCATCCTGCTCACCGTGGTGAACCTGCCCGAGCGCGCCCAGCCGGGCGACGTCGATCCGGCCTCGGTGGATCTGCTGGCCACGCTCTACGTGCCCAGCGTTGCCTTCCTCTACATCGCCGGCGCGCTGTTCCTGCACTTCTACCGGATCGACCGGTCCAGCCACGAAGCCAATCTGGAGGCGCTGAAGGCCCGCGAGGCCGCCGAAGCGGCTGCCGCCCAGCCGGAAGAGAGCCCTGGCGTCCAGCCATGATCGTTCGCCCGACCTACAGGAGACCTCATGTCACTGCGTAACCGCGCCTATATCGCCGGCGCGTTCGAACACCCCACCCGCCTGGCGCCCGACAAGTCGACGCCGCAACTTCACGCCGAGTGCGCGGCCGGTGCGCTGGCCGATGCCGGGCTGAGCCTGGAGGATGTCGACGGGTATTTCTGCGCCACTGACGCGCCGGGCTTCGGTCCGATCTCGATGATCGACTATCTCGGTCTCAAGGTCCGTCACACGGATTCCACCGAGATGGGCGGGTGCACCTATATCCAGCATGTCGCCCACGCCGCCGAGGCGATTGCCCTGGGCAAGTGCAAGGTGGCCCTGATCACGCTGGCCGGCCGGCCGCGCTCGGAAAACGTGATGCGGTTCCGGCCGGGCGCGCCGGAAAGCGCGTTCGAGCAATTCGTCGGTCTGACCAATCATACCTCCTACGGGATGTGCGCCGTGCGGCACATGCACGAGCATGGCACGACGTCGGAGCAGCTGGCCTGGATCAAGGTCGCGGCCTCGCATCACGCCCAGCACAATGAACACGCCATGCTGCCCAAGGTGGTCACTGTCGAAGAGGTGCTGGAAAGCCCGATGATTGCCGACCCGCTGCACCGGCTGGATTGCTGCGTGACCACGGACGGCGGCGGCGCGCTGGTCGTGGTGGCGCCGGAGATCGCGCGCTCGCTGAAGCGTCCGCTGGTTGCTCTGCGCGGTGCGGGTGAGGCGACGAAAGGACCGTCCGGGGGGCTGGGGCTCGACCTGACGACATCCGCCGCCGCCCGTTCGGGCCCGGCGGCCTTCGCCGAGGCCGGGGTGACGCCGGCGGATATCAAATACGCCTCCATCTATGACAGCTTCACCATCACCGTGCTGATCCAGCTGGAGGATCTCGGTTTCTGCGCCAAGGGCGAGGGCGGCAAGTTCGTTGCCGACGGAAACCTGATCTCGGGCACCGGCAAGCTGCCCTTCAACACGGATGGCGGCGGGCTGTGTTCCAACCATCCCATGTTCCGCGGCGGTATCACCAAGGTGATCGAGGCGGTGCGGCAATTGCGCGGTGAAGCGCACCCGGCCGTGCAGGTCCCCGATTGCGATCTGGCGGTCGCCACCGGCATCGGCGGATCCCTTGGCGCCCGCCATGGTGCGGCCACCGTCATCCTGGAGCGGCAATGATGAGCGAGCGTCGATACCCCGCGCCCGAGCCCAATGCGGAAACCCGGGTGTTCTGGGATGCGGCAGCCAAGGGTGTGCTGAAGATCAAGAACTGCCGGGCCTGTTTCCGGGCGCACTACTATCCGCGTGCGATCTGCCCGCATTGCGGGTCGGACACGACGGAATGGGTGACGAGCGAGGGCGCCGGCGAGATCTATTCGGTCTCGGTCATGCGCCGCGGCGAGGGCGCGCCCTTCGCGGTCGCCTATGTGACGCTCGATGAGGGGCCGGCCGTTCTTACCAATATCGTCGACTGCGATCCCGACAGCCTGGCCATCGGCCAGCGTGTGCGGATCGCGTTCAAACCGAGCGAGGAAGGGGCGCCGCCCGTTCCCACGTTCACGCCGAGTGGAGACTAGACATGGCCACTGCAGAACTCACCAATCCGGCCGACGCCCTGGAGGCTTTCCGCAAGGACGCCGCTGACTGGCTGGCCGCCAATTTCCCGAAATCCCTGGTGGGCAAGGAAAACGTGCTCGCCACTGTCGAGGGCGGGTCCGATCCCGATCCCGAAGCGGTCGGCTGGAAGAGGGCGATGGGCGAGAAGGGCTGGGGCACACCGACCTGGCCGAAAGAATATGGCGGTGGCGGGCTGAGCTTTGCCGAGGCGCGGGTTCTGCAGGAGGAAATGGGCAAGATCGGCGCGTGGAACCCGATCGGCGGCATGGGCGTGATGATGCTCGGGCCGACGCTGCTGGAGTTTGCCTCGGAGGAGCAGAAGCAGCGGCACATCCCGCCGATCTGCCGCGGCGAGATCCGCTGGTGCCAGGGTTATTCCGAGCCGGGCGCCGGCTCCGACCTCGCCAGCCTGCAGACCAAGTGCGAGGACAAGGGCGATCACTGGCTGGTCAATGGCCAGAAGACCTGGACGTCCGGCGGTCAATGGGCCGACTGGTGCTTTGCCCTGGTGCGCACCGATACGTCGAAGAAGCATGAGGGCATCTCCTTCATCCTTCTGGACATGAAATCGCCGGGGGTTGAAGTGAAGCCGATCCGGATGATCTCCGGCACCTCGCCCTTCTGCGAGACCTTCTTCACCGATGTGAAAGTGCCGAAGGAGAATCTGGTCGGCGATCTCGGCAATGGCTGGACGATCGGCAAGCGCCTGCTCCAGCACGAGCGCACCAACCTGTCAGGCGGCGGCAGTCTGGGCCGTGGCCAGGGGCCGTCCCTCTCCGACATCGCCAAGCATTATGTCGGCACCGATGCGGAGGGCCGGATCGCCGATGCCGATCTGCGCATGCGCATCGTGCGTCACGAAATGGAGGCGCAGGCCTTCAAGGCGACGGCGCGCCGTGTGATGCTGGAGTCCAAGAGCGGCAATATCTCGCTGGGCTCGTCCATCCTGAAGAATGTCGGCGCCCGCATCACCCAGGAGCGGGCCGAGCTGACGCTGGAGATCATGGGCATGAACGGGCTGGGCTGGTCCGGCGACGGGTTCAATCCGGCCGAGCTGGGCGCCACGCGTGGCTGGCTGTGGGGCAAGGCCGTGTCGATCTATGGCGGCACGACCGAGATCCAGAACAATGTGATCGCCAAGCGCATCCTCGGGATGCTGGATCACCAGTAGGCGAAGGGGAGAGAACGACATGGCCGTCCTGAACGAAGAACAGAGCATGCTGCGCGACATGGCGCGCGACTGGGCCAATGAACAATCGCCGGTGACCGCTTTCCGCAAGGTGCGCGATGCGGGCGAAGCGATCGGCTTTGATCCGAAAGCCTTTGCGGCCCAGGCCGAGATGGGCTGGACCGGGGTGATCATTCCGGAAGCCTATGGCGGGTCGGATTTCGGCTATCTCAGCCTCGGCCTCGTGCTGGAGGAAACCGGCCGGACGCTGACGGCGAGCCCGCTGGGCACGACGGCGCTGGCGGCGACAAGTGCGCTCCTGCTGGCCGGAAGCGAGGCGCAGAAACAGGCCTGGCTGCCGAAGATCGCGTCGGGCGATATCATTGCGGCGCTTGCGGTAGACGAGGGCCCGCGCCACGACCCGTCGAAGATCGCCACGAAAGCCGAGAAATCCGGCGATGGCTGGACGCTAAGCGGCACCAAGAAGTTTGTCGCCGAAGGCGATGGCGCGCACCTGTTCGTCGTTGCGGCGCAGACCGGTAGCGGGATCGGCCTCTTCCTGGTGCCGGCGGATGCCAAGGGCGTCAGCCGCGCACCGCGCAACATGGTCGATGCCCGCAGCCATGCCGAAGTGCGCTTCGACGCGGTCAGGCTGGACAGCGATGCGCTGATCGGGCCGGAAGACGGCGCGGCTTTGCTCGACCAGGTGCTCGACCGGGCCCGGGCCGGCGTCGCGGCCGAGATGCTGGGCCTTGCGGTGCAGGCGTTCGACGACACGCTGGCCTATCTGAAAACCCGCGAGCAGTTCGGCGAGATCCTGTCGCGCTTCCAGGCGCTGCAGCACCGCATGGCGCACCAGTTCACCCAGATCGAGCTGATGCGTTCGGTCGTCGAGGGTGCGCTTGAGGCGGTCGATGCGAACCGTGACGACATCGCTGCGAAGGTCTCGCTGGCCAAGGCGACAGCGTGCGACACGCTGCACCTGGTCTCGCGCGAGATGATCCAGCTGCATGGCGGGATCGGCATGACCGACGAGCATCATGCCGGCTTCTACATCAAGCGGGCGCGGGTGCTTGAAAACGCCTGGGGCAATGCGGCCTTCCACCGGGAGCGCTTTGCGCGCCTGGCCGGGTATTGAGCGCCGAGCCCGACAGTCCCGTCCCGGCGGCCAATCGCGTTCGCGCGGATGGTGGTGCGGGGCGGGAGCGTGCCTATGACCGGTTTGTCGAAGGCAATCTGAAGCGCAATTACGTCGCTCATTTCACGCACGGCATGCTGGGCATGACAGGGTTCCGCCTGATCTTTGCGCCGACCTTCGTGCCGGCCTATCTGCACATGCTGACCGGCTCGCCCTTCATGGTCGGCATGGGGCAGGCGCTGATCCAGGCCGGGGCCATAGCCTCGCCGATCATGGGCGCGGCGCAGATCGAGCATCGCCCGCACGTCATGCCGGCGGCGATGACGATCGGCGTGCTGATGCGTCTGCAGTTGCTGGGGCTGGCGCTGGCAGGCTGGTTCCTGACCGGTCATGTCCTGCTGCTGGCGACTTTCCTCTTCCTCTTCCTGTTCGGTTTCTTCCTGGGCTCCCAGCGTGTTGCCTTCCAGGTGGTGCTGGCCAAGGTGATCCCGATCCGCCTGCGCGGACGGCTACAGGCCTGGCGCAACCTCGCCGGCGGGGCGATCGCGGCGGGTCTGTCCTGGTGGGCCGGGGTCTATCTCATCGACCCGAATGTGTTCGGCAATGGCTATGCGACGACCTTCATGGTCGCCTTCCTGCTGACGAGTGCCGGCCTGGCCGCGCTGTGGATCTTCATGCGCGAGCCCAGCAGTCCGACCGTGAAGACGCGGACGGGCATGCTCGACCGCATCCGCGAATTCCCGGTGCTGCTGGCCGACCGGGATTACCGCAACTTTCTCCTCTCCCTGGTCTTCGCGACCATGGGCCGGATCGCCACCCCTTTTTGTATCGTCCACGCCAGCCGGCAGATGGAGGTGGACGGGGCTGCGATCGGACTGTTTTCGCTGGCCTTCCTCGGTGCGGACACGGCGACCAACCTGATCTGGGGCACGATGGGCGACCGCTACGGCTTCCGGATCACCTTCGTCGGCACGCTGATCGTCTGGCTTGTTTCGCTGGGGGCGATGATCACGGCCGTGGCGCCCTGGCAATTCCTGCTTGCCTTCTTCGGGCTGGGGGCTGCGATGTCGGGAAACATGATGAGCGTGACGACGCTCGTGCTCGAGTTCGGCCACCGTGACGACATTCCCATGCGCCTGGCCCTGTCGACGACGGCAGAGACCTCGGTTGCGACCGTTGGTCCACTCGTGGGCGGAGTGATCGCGGCGACGCTCGGACTGGCTCCCGTCTTCGTCCTGTCGATGGTTTGCCTGGCAATAGCGCTTTGCATTCTCGTGTTGGGAGTACGCGAACCGCGTCATCTGAAATAAGTTGACGTTTACGGAAACGGCAACTCGATTATCCAATAATAACTAGATATATCGATGTATCTTTCTTGACGAGGTCAAATCTCATTGCTCTAATCGAATGCGCGGTATGTAAAAAATCATAAGCAACCGCTCAGTCTGGGAGGAGATTATGACTGTGAAGGGTCTCATGCGTGCGAGCAGCGCGCTGACAGCCCTTGCGTTGACTGCGGGGCTTGGCTCTGCGGCATTGGCGCAAGACGACGATGTGATCATCGTCACAGGTTCCGTTATTCAGGGGACACCCGAGGACGCCGCCCTGCCGGTGGACGTCCTCTCATCGGAAGAGCTGGCACGGCTGGGCAATCCCTCGCCGGTCGAATTGCTCAAGGCGCTGCCGGTATCCAGCGGCGTCATCGGCGACACGAACCAGTTCGACAGCCGGTCGCAGGCGACCGAGGGCATGGCATCGGTGAACCTGCGCGGCCTCAGCCCGCAGCGTACGCTGGTCCTGCTCAACAACCGGCGCCTGGTGTCGGCGGGGACGGGGGTTCCCTTCGTCGACATCAACCTGCTGCCGCAGGCGGCGATCGGCCGGATCGAGATTCTGAAGGACGGTGCGGCGGCGATCTACGGATCGGATGCCATCGGCGGTGTGGTGAACTTCATCACGCGGTCCGACCAGGACGGTTTCCGCGTCGGCGGGGACTACACCTTCATCGACGGCAGTTCCGGCGACTATACCGTCCACGGTAGCTGGGGTCGTCAGGGCGACAATTACAGCATCCTGCTTGCGGGGGGCTATCAGCATCGCGACGAACTGCTTGCGGTCGATCGCGACTTCGCGGTTCAGGACTTTGAATCGAACCCGGAAGGTGGCTGGACTGGCGGCGGCAACCCCGCGACCTTCCTGCCGCTGGGTGTGATCCCCGGTGTTGGCGTTTCGCCGATCGGCGGGCTTCGCGCCGACCCGCAATGTGCGGCCCAGGGCGGCTATGTCACCGCCGCGGGCTGGTGCCGGACGCAGTATACCGGCTTCGACGCTCTCGTTGAGGAAGAGGATCGCTACCAGCTCTATGGCGAGCTGAATGTCGAGCTCTCGGATACGGTCGAATGGGATTTCAGCCTGCTCTACGGCAATGACGAGATCCCGCACTACCGGACCTCTCCGATGTACCTGCTCACGCAGGCGCCGTCCGCGATTGCGGCGGTCGGCGGGTCGCCCAGCGGCTTTATTGTTCCGGGAAACAATCCGGGCTTCATCGAAATGGTGACCAATAATCCGGGCATCGTGCCCGCCGGTACCGTTGCGGCCCTGTTCCCGACCCTTCTGTTCCGTCCGCTGCTCGCGGGGGGTAACCCGGCCTTTATCGGCAATCCCGACGATCTGGGATCGGCGACCGGCCGCCGCGAGAACGAGAGCTTCCGGATGTCGACCGGACTGACGGCGGAAATCACGGACTCCGTGCAGTTCGAATTCGCGCTGACCTATCACAAGTTCGAGCGCTATTTCGACGGATACGACTCCTTCGGTGACCGTGTGCAGCTCGCGCTGCGCGGCTTCGGCGGTCCGAACTGCGATCCGACGACCTCGGCGCCCGGGACGGGCGGCTGTCTTTGGCTGAACCCATTCGGCAACCAGGTGAACGGTGCCAATCCGAACACGCCCGAGCTGATCAACTGGTTCTTTGTCCAGTCGACCAGCTTCCTGGAGACCGAGCTTTTCGTGGCCGACTTCACCCTGTCCGGCGATACCGGCTGGGAGCTGGCCGGCGGGCCGGTCCTGTTCGGGGCCGGGGCGCAGTACCGCAAGAACACGTTCGCGGCGACCTATGGCGACAACAACAATATCGCGGTGAATCCCTGCCGCGATACGCCGGTCACCGGGTCGACCTCCTGTGCCCAGCCCAACGGGGCGCTGGCCTTCCTCGGGTCGAATGCCGACTCGGAAGCTGACAATGACGTCTACGCTCTGTTCGGCGAGATGCAGCTGCCGGTGACGGACAATTTCAATGTCCAGCTGGCCGCCCGCTTCGAGGACTATGGCGGAGAGACCGGATCGACCTTCGATCCCAAGATCACCGCCCGCTGGCAGATCACCGATACATTCGCCCTTCGCGGTTCGGCCGGCACGACGTTCCGCGGCCCGCCGGCACAGCAATTGTCCGACCGGAATGTGACGTCACTGCAGGTGATCGCGAACAGTTTCCGGCCGGTCGATGTCTACGGCAATCCGGCGCTGGCGCCGGAGACCGCGACGAACTACTCGATCGGTCTGCTGATCGACACCGGCGCCTTTACGGCCAGTGTCGATTACTTCCGCTACGAGATCGAGGACACGATCACCACCGAGCCGCTTTCCGGCATGGTGGCGACGATGTTCGGCGATCCTGCAAATTGCACGGATCCGGCGTTCGACGCCTTGCGTGAACGCTTCCAGTTCAATGATGGCGGCGGTGTGCCTGGCGCCGGAACCTGCGCTGTCGGGAATATCTCCCGGGTGCGGACCGGCTGGGTGAATGGCGGCGATCTGACCAGCTCCGGTGTCGACTTCATCGTCAATTACGACTTCGGTGACGTGCTGGGCGGCCAGCTCAATGCCGGCGTCACGGCGACCTACATGCTGGGCAACGAGCTGGGTGAAGAGGTGGTCGAGGGCATTGTCGTGCAGGACGGGTTCGACGGTGTCGGTTTCCTGAACTTCCAGACGACCGCCTATCCGGTGCCGGAGTGGAAGGCGCGCGGATTTGTCGAATATACCTACGGCAATTTCGATGCGCGGCTGACGATGAATTATATCGACAGCTATCGCGATCAGCGTGCCGACAGCGGCACGGGGCCGTTCGCGCCCAATACCAACATCCCCGGTGCGCCGGTGCTGATGCAGGGTGCGACGATCGACAGCCAGGTCACGACAGACTTCAACCTGATCTACAATTTTGGCGATGCGACCACCGTGTCCTTCACCGCGTTGAACATCACGGATGAAGATCCCAGCTTCGCGCGCCTGGACTACAACTACGATCCGTTCACAGGCAATCCGCTGGGCCGGGTCTTCCGCGTCGGGGTCAATACCGAGTTCTAGGTGTTACCTGCCCGGACAAGAAGAAGGCCCCGGTCGACGGACCGGGGCCTTTTTTGTGTGTCTTGCGGGATGGCTAGCGCGGCCAGGCTTTCGGCGGGTCGGAGAACAGCCCGTAGGCGATGGTCGAGGCGTAGTAGGCAAAGGCCTGGGCCGGCGGCACGCGCTGGATCCAGTTGCGCAGGTCGTAGGCCGAGTTGAGCGAGCCCATGACGGCCTGGCTGGCGATCAGCGGATCGATCGGCTTGATCGAGCCCTCGGTGATGCCGTCGATCATCATGCCGGCAAAGCGCCGCGCCATGCGGTTGGACTGGGCTATGACGTCATTGCGCAGCTCGTTCGGCAGGGCCTGCAGGGCGGTCGTGCGCACCAGCGGGAATTCCGAATAGAGCTGGATGTCCAAGAGGGTCGCGATCGAGGAGGCGAGCTGCTCCCAGTGGCTGCCGCCGGCGCGAACGGCGGCGCGCTGGACCAGCGAGACACGGCCATAGCTGCGCCGGAAGCATTCCAGCACCAGTTCGTCCTTGGCTTCCAGATGGTGATAGAAGCTGCCCTTGGTGACGTTCAGTTCGGATGCGATCTGTTCGACCGAGGCGCCGCGATAGCCGCGCTCATTGATCAGGAAGGTGGCGGCGCGGGCGAAATTGCCCGGCATGCCCTCGATCCCGACTTTCAGCGAGGACTCGTCGATCTGCAGCAGCCGCGGTTCCCAGCTGGAGCCCTTGGGCGCGAAGCCGGTCTCGAACAGCTCGATCATGCGCTTGCAGACGCGATCATAATCGCCGGTCGAGTATTGCGAGATCCAGGCCGGCAGCCAGAACATGTTCTGCACGAGCACATGGGCGCGGATCGTGCCGAGCACCTTCTCCTCGTCATTGCGCGGCGGATCGAAGAAGGTGCGCAGCTTGCGGAAGACCTGGACATAGCGCGCCGTCAGGTCGGAATTGTACGGCTCGTTGAGTGCGCGAATGTCGGAGAGCACCGCGACCGGGCGCTCCTCCTCGGCATTGATGGCGGCCTGGAGCTCGAAATTGCTGCGGATATAGCGGGCGATCCGCTCCTGCGGCGTGCGCCCCCGGGCCGCATCCTCGATCAGGGCCTCGATCCGCTCAAGCGAACGCTCCAGCACTGCCGAGGCCAGCAATTCCTTGCGCTTGAAGTAGTACGTGATGCTGGTCGTGTTGAGGTCGACCAGCTGTGCGACATCGACAAAGGTCATGCCGCGCACGCCGTGCCGGTTGATCAGGGTCGCGGCGGCGTCGAGGATCCGCTCGCGTTTCTCCTGGAAGCGGCGCGTCTTCGCGCTGTCCAGCGTATCAGGGGTCGCAGTCATATCATTCGCTTAGCAGAGTTCGCGCCTATCGTCACGCGAGTGGGGAACCTCTCTGCCTCACCTCCATGGAACGTACTATAACAGAAGCGGTACGGGTTTCGTTCAAAAAATCCGGTGCTCACCGGGTGTCTATATATAGATGAAATTGAAACAATCTCCCCGAGGCTTCGACGAGCTGCTGTGTTTACCGTAGAATGAGTATGCTGTAGCGTGCCGGTTGTGCTGCGCGGGCAGGACTGATCCGCGCACCAGCCAGAAATCCGAGGAGAGGGCATGCCTCTGTTCAGCCAGGAAGGCCGTGCGGCGATTGAGGGCATGAAGGCGCGCCTGTCATGACCGTCTATGTCATCGCTCAGCTCGAGTTTACCGACGAGGCGCGCTACCGCACCTACCAGACGGCAGCGACAAAGCTCTTCATGGAAAAGGGCATCCGCGTCCTGGCGGCCGACGAAGCGCCGGTCGTGCTCGAGGGCGACTGGTCCGGCGACAAGGTGGTTGTGATGGCTTTTGATGATGAGGCCGCAGCGCGCGCCTTCTTGGAAGGACCGGAATACCAGGCCATATCCGAAGACCGGCGTGCGGGCGCACGCTCCACAGCCATCATGATCAAGGGGTTTTAGGCCATGCGGTACCGGCAACTCGGCGACAGCGATCTGACCGTTTCGGAAATCTCGCTCGGCACCTGGCTGACCTTCGGTGTTGGTATCGAGCGCGAGAAGGCCATCGCCAGTCTCGACCAGGCCTTCGATCTGGGGATCAACTTCATCGACACGGCCAATGCCTATGGCTATGGCGCGGCAGAAAGCCTGCTGGGCGAGGCGCTGAAGGACCGGCCGCGCGACAGCTATATCCTGGGCACCAAGGTTTTCGTGCCGATGAGCGAGACCGATTACGGCCTGTCCCGCGCCCAGATCGAGAAACAGCTCGATGCGTCCCTGAAGCGTCTCAATACCGATTATGTCGATCTCTACCAGTGCCACCGCTATGACGTGGACACGCCTCTGGAAGAAACGATGGAGGCGCTGACCGATGCCGTGAAAGCCGGCAAGGTGCGCTATATCGGCTTCTCGGAATGGTCGCCCAAGCAGATCCAGGCTTCGCTGGACCTGCCCGGTGTCGAGAAATTCGTCTCCAGCCAACCACAATATTCCCTGCTCTGGCGGCGGCCGGAAAAGTCGGCTTCTCGGAATGGTCGCCCAAGCAGATCCAGGCTTCGCTGGACCTGCCCGGTGTCGAGAAATTCGTCTCCAGCCAACCACAATATTCCCTGCTCTGGCGGCGGCCGGAAAAGGCGGTCATTCCGCTGTGTGCTGAAAACGGGATTTCCCAGATCGTCTGGTCGCCGCTGGCCCAGGGCGTGCTGTCGGGCAAGTATGTGCCGGGCGATACGCCGCCGCAGGACAGCCGTGCCTCCAGCGACAAGATGAACCGTCAGATGGGGCACTGGAACCGGCCCGAAGTGATCGAGGCGGTGCACCGGATGAAGCCGCTGGCCGAGGAGGCCGGTGTCTCCATGGCGCAATTCGCCCTTGCCTGGGTGCTGCGCGAACCCAATGTTGCCTCGGCTATTGTCGGCGTCAGCCGGCCCGAACAGCTGGCGGCCAATGCGGCGGCCTCGGGCCTGAAGATCGATCCGGCCCTGTTTGAAAAGGCGGAAGCCATAGCTGCGGAGATACCGAGCGCGTGAGTCTGGTCGATATTCTTGCTGCCGCCGAAACGGGGGAGAACACCCTGACGGCGCGTGTTCCCGATACCTGGATGCAGGGCCGCACGGCCTATGGCGGCCTGTCCGCCGCGCTGGCCCTGGAGGCCGCAATCCGGTCCCAACCGGACCTGCCACCCTTGCGCACGGCGCAGATCGCCTTTGTCGGCCCGCTGGCCGGTGAGGTGACGGTGGAGACCCGCCTTCTGCGCCGCGGCCGTACGGCGGCCTATATCGAGGCGAATGTCTTCGGCGAGGGCAAGCTGGGCCTGAAGGCGCTCTTTGTCTTCATGACGGCGCTAGAGTCGGCGATCGACTATGCCGATGCGGCACGACCCGATGCGCCGGCTCCGGAAGACGCTGCGCCCGCCATGGCGAACCCGGATCCGAAATTCTTCACCAGCAATCTGGAATACCGCCACGCCCTGCCGATTGAGGAAAGGCACACGCCGGACTTCATGCGCTGGGTGCGTCTGAAGGCGCGCGACGGCCTGCACCCGATGGTCGAGATGATGGCGATCGGCGATGCCCTGCCGCCAGCAGCCATGGCGCTGTTCCAGAAACCCGGGCCGATCAGCTCGATGACCTGGATGCTGAATGTCCTCACAGCAGAGCCCATGACGCGGGATGGCTGGTGGCTGTCGCGCTCGACTGCCGATCTCGTGCGCGACGGTTCGTCCAGCCAGGTGATGCAGATGTGGAATGCCGACCGCCAGCCGGTCGTGACGGGTATGCAGAGCGTCGCGATCTTCGTCTGACCAAGGCTTTCAGCCGGGCAAAAAGAAAGGCGGGCCCGCGAGCCCGCCTTTTGCACAAGAGGGAGCTCCTAGTGGCCGTGAGCGGCTGCCTGGCGTTCCACCAGATCGATGAGATCGGCCTGGGCAATGCCGACATCGAGAAGATGCAGGCCCCAGTCGGCGAGGATGGTGCCGTCCGGCGTCATGACGTCACCGACAATATCGTCGGTCCGCGGGTCGTCCGGATCGCCATGAACCGTAACGGCGAAATAGTGGCCGGCCTCGCTGTTCACGCATTGGCCGGTCAGAAGGCCGGGCACGCGGACGTAATCTGTCTCGATCTCGGGACCGTCCTCAATCCAGGGTCCGGCTTCGGCCGACGAGGTGAAGGCGCCGCCGGTTGCGAGATAGGCGCCCAGCGGGGTGTCGGAATTGCCCGCCAGGTCGGCCGTATTGGTGCAGGCGACTTCCAGCGCGGGATCGCTCGTCTTGCCGAAGCGCGAGCCCTCCGGCGGCGGCGCGTCGGCGCGGAAGGTGACATACCCGATGAAGCAGCCGGTCTCGTCCGGTGACGTGCAGGGCGGGATAGCGTCGAAAGACCCGCCCAGAGTGGCGTCCACGGGTGTTGTGATATTGAAGCCGATCAGCATGGCCGACAGCATCTGCGCCTGCACCGGTTGACCGTCGACTTCGTTGGCCACGAGGGTCTCCAGCATCCGCGCGCCCTGGGAATGGCCGATCAGCACAAAGGGCCGGCCGTTATTGTCGTGCTCCAGGTAATGCGCAAAGGCGGAGCGGACATCCATATAGGCCAGCGCGCCGTCAGCGCCGGTTTCGGTATTGCCCGCCATCATCTGGCGCAATGCGGTCAGCGTGATCTGGCGGTACATCGGCGCGAAGGTGCGGCACACCGAACCGAAACGCGCAAACTGGGCGGCAATGACCCGGTTCTCCTCGTCATTGGCGACGAGGTCGCTGTTGCCGCCGGGATCGTTCGACACGGTCGGATAGACGTAGAAACAGTCGACAGCCGGATCGTCCGCGGCTTCATAGGTCTCGATCTCCGTTGTGCCATCGGCATGGACGATCGTGGTGTCCAGATCGATCGTACAGGCATCCTCGCGGCCGGGGCGGCAGAGCCAGTTTTCCGCGGCGTCATAGTCGGGCGGCGTATAGCCGGCGGGCTGGGCCAGGCTGGCGGCGCCGGCCAGGACGAGTGTCGTAAGCAGCATGCAGGTCTCCCCTAGACGGCTTCGGCCGCTTCCTTGTCGAACATGGGTTTCAGTTCGCTCTTGATGATCTTGCCATTGGCATTGCGCGGCAGGGTCTCGCGGGTGAAGAGGATGCGCACCGGCGCCTTGAAGGCAGCCAGGTGCTGGCGCACCCAGTCCTGCAGTTCGGCCTCGGTCGCACTCATCCCCGGGGCGAGGTGGACCACGGCGGCGGGTTCCTCGCCCAGTGTGCGATGGGGGATGCCGACGAGGGCGGCATCGGTGACGGCCGGGTGGTCGTAGAGGACGTTCTCCACCTCGCTGGAATAGATGTTCTCGCCGCCGCGGATGATGATGTCCTTGGCGCGGTCGACGATGTAGCAGAAGCCTTCCTCGTCGATGCGGGCGAGATCGCCGGTGCGCACCCAGCCGTCGATGAAGGTCTCGGCGGTGGCCTCCGGATTGTTCCAGTAGCCGGCGACGATTTGCGGGCCGCGGGCCCACAGCTCGCCGACCTCGCCAACGGGCAGTTCGTGCGTGCCGTCCGGGCTCATGATCTTGATGTCGGACACGGCGACCGGCGTGCCGCAGCTGTCTGGCCGGTTGAGATAGTCTTCCGAGGCGTGGTGTGTGACGGTGGCCGAGGTCTCGGTCATGCCCCAGCCATTGCCCGGCAGCGCACCGAACACCGAGCGGATCTTGCGCACGAGGTCAGGCGCGGAGGGGGCGCCGCCATAGGCGATCGATTCCAGCGAGGAGAGGTCATACTTCTCGCGGTCGGGGTGTTCGATGAGCTGCCAGGCAATGGTCGGAACGCCGCCGGTGACATTGACCTTCTCGCGCTCGATGATGCGGAAGGCGTCGACCGGATCCCATTTGCGCATGAAAACCATGGTGTTGCCGGCAAATATCGCGCCCATCAGGGCGGCATTGCAGGCGGTGACGTGAAACAGCGGGATCACCGTCAGCATCGTCTTGGGGACCGGGTCCGGCGGAACTTCGCCGCGGCGGGCAAAGGTGCGGGCACCGGAATAGGCTGAGGAGAAAATATTGGTGAGAATGTTGCGATGGGTGCCCAGCGCGCCCTTCGGGTGCCCGGTGGTGCCGCTGGTGTAGAAAATGGTCGCGTAAGTGTCCGGTTCGAGCCCCATAGAGGGAAGGTCCGTGTCACCTAAAGTGCCATAGTCGGACGGTGCGCCGATCATATCCTCCAGCCGGCGGGCGGGGGCGGCGAGCGGCGTCTTCGTGCGGCTGACCAGGACGGTGTCGAGGTCGGGCAGCGTGTCCGCCGACGGCGCGATCCGTTCCCAGCGTTCCGCGTCGCAGATCAGCGCGCGGGCGCCGCTGTCGGACAGGCCGTAGGTCAGCTCGGCGCCGGTCCACCAGGCATTCAGCGGTACGGCGATCGCGCCGAGGCTGGTGATGGCGAAAAAGGCGACCGGCCATTCCGGCAGATTGCGCATCGACAGGGCGACCCGGTCGCCGGGTTTCACACCGCTCCGCGCCAGCTCTGCGGCGAGGGTGGCGGTGGCGCGGAACCAGGCGTCATAGGTGACGCGCTCGTCCTCATAGATGGTGAAGAGCCGGTCCGGATGCGTGGCGCGGGCGTGGCGCGCGAGATCGGGCAGGGACGGCAGGGCGTTCTTCCACACGCGTGTGGGGACACCCCGGATCTCGACCGTCTCCATCTCGAAGCGCGCACCTGGTGCGCACAATGCCTGCTCGATCGCATCCAGCGATGCGGCGGGCCAGCCTTCGGGCAATTGGTATGCCGGCGCCGCGTCGGACGCCCCGGTTTGCTTTTCCATCCCCGGCAATCCTGTTTTCGGTTTGCGATTGTGTTTGTTGCTTGAACGATAGTGTTGATCGAGATAGGGCACAAGGCTTAAGCTGGATGCTGGTAGTCTCAGTGCGACTGTCAGAGATATCGAATGAAGGGTATGTGCCTGATCTGGCGCGCCGCTTCACCACAGAACACGAAAAAGCCGCCGGAGCCCGGGCGCCGGAACGGCCCATAAAACAGGAGACGGCAATGTCCGTGATCACCACACGCAGGGAAGGCGAGGTCCTGGTCGTGACCTCCAACAATCCGCCGGTCAACGCGCTGGGCCAGGCCGTGCGCGCCGGTCTGGCGGAGGCCATGGCCGAGGCCGCCGGCGACGACGCCATCCAGGCGGTCGTGATCTGCTGCGAGGGGCGGACCTTCTTTGCCGGTGCCGACATCACCGAGTTCGGCAAGCCGCCGGTCGGCCCGTCCCTGCCCGAAGTCATCGACGCCATCGAAGCGAGCTCGAAGCCTGTCGTCGCGGCCATTCACGGCACCGCGCTGGGCGGGGGGCTGGAAGTCGCGCTGGGGTGTCACTACCGGATCGCCGTCGCCTCTGCCAGGCTCGGACTGCCCGAGGTCAAGCTTGGCATCCTCCCCGGCGCCGGCGGTACCCAAAGACTGCCGCGCGTGGTCGGCGTGGCAGACGCCCTGCCCATGATCGTCACCGGCAATCCGATCCCGGCCGCCCAGGCCGAGAAGATCGGCCTTGTCGACAAGCTGGTGGCCGAAGACGGTCTGGCGGAGTCAGGTATCGCCTTTGCCCGCAGTGTGATCGGCAAGGCGGACCACCCGGTCTCCTCGAAGCGGACCGACAAGATCGGCGAGATCCCGTCGGACAGCGATTTCTTCGACGAATTCCGCAAGACCCAGATGCGCCGCCTGAAAGGGTTCGAGGCGCCGGAGGCCTGTATCGAAGCCGTGAAGGCCGCGATCGACCTGCCTTACGAGGAAGGCGTGAAGAAGGAGCGTGAACTGTTCGGCAAGCTGGTGACCGGCACGCAGTCGAAAGCGCTGCGGCATGTCTTCTTCGCCGAACGGGCGGCTGCCAAGATCGACGATATTCCGGCCGACACGCCGGTGCTGCCGGTCAAGAAAGTCGGCATTCTCGGTGCCGGCACGATGGGTGGCGGGATCGCGATGAATTTCCTCACCGCCGGCTATGCCGTCACCATTCTGGAGCGCGAGCAGGAGGCGCTGGATCGCGGCGTCTCGATCATCCGCAAGAATTACGAGCGCTCGGCCGCCAAGGGCCGTTTCACCGCCGACCAGGTCGAACGGGCAATGGGTCTGCTCACGCCTACGCTCGACATGAATGATCTGGCCGACTGCGATCTGGTGATCGAGGCCGTGTTCGAGAATATGGATGTGAAGAAGGACGTGTTCCGCAAGCTCGACGGCATCGTCAAGCCCGGCGCCATCCTGGCGTCGAACACTTCCTATCTCAATGTCGACGAGATGGCGGCCGAGACCAAGCGTCCCGGTTCGGTGCTGGGCCTGCACTTCTTCTCGCCGGCCAATGTCATGCGACTGCTGGAGATTGTCCGTGCGGCGAAGACAGAACCGGCCGTGCTCAAGACGGCGATGGATCTGGCCAAGAAGATCGGCAAGGTGGCCGTCGTGTCCGGCGTGTGCTTCGGCTTTATCGGCAACCGCATGCTGTCGCCGCGCCAGCGGGCCGCCCAGGCCATGCTGCTGCAGGGCGCCAAGCCCTGGGATGTCGACAAGGCGCTGACCGATTTCGGCATGCCGATGGGCCCGTTCCAGATGTCGGACCTGGCCGGTCTCGATCTGGGCTGGGACAAGGCGAATTCGAAGAGCGAGACCATCCGCGACGTGCTGTGCGAGCGCGACCGCCGCGGCCAGAAAACCGGCAAGGGCTTTTACGATTACGACGAGAACCGCCGGCCGTCTCCGTCCAAGGAGGTCGAGGCGATCATCGACGAATTCGCGGCGAAATCCGGTCTGGAGCAGCGTGTCTTTTCGCAGGACGAAATCCGCGAGCGCCTGCTCTTCCCGATGATCAATGAGGGCGCGAAAATTCTCGAGGAAGGCATGGCCCAGCGCGCCTCCGACATCGATACGGTGTGGATCAATGGCTATGGCTGGCCGGCCTATACCGGCGGGCCGATGTTCTGGGCCGACACGATCGGGCTGGACAAGGTCGTCGCCGGCCTGAAGGCGCATGCTGCCGCGTCGGGCGCCGAGCCGGACATCTGCAAACTCCTCGAAGACAAGGCGGCCAAGGGCGAAACCTTCAACTAGGTCAGGCGTCCCTGGACGCAAAGGAGCGGGCCCCAAAACTCCCCGGGCCCGCTCCTTTTTTGTCTGGCGGAACCTGCTGCCCCGGAACGTCTTCCGCTGGCGGACGTTGCCTTGGTGACGTTGCAAAAGGAGAGGTTCGATGAATGCCACGCAATTGAAGGGCAAATGGGAACAGTTCACCGGCGACGCCAAGCGCCAGTGGGGCAAGCTGACCGATGACGACATCGCGGTTGTCGAAGGCGATGCGGACAAGCTGGCCGGCAAGATCCGCGAACGCTACGGCAAGGACAAGGAAGAGGCCGAACGCGAGGTGAAGGACTGGATCGACGGTCTCTGATCGCTGCGGCTACGTGTTGTGCGATTCATGCCTGGGTTCGTCCTTCCCCTTGACGGGGAAGGTGTCCGGCGCAGCCGGACGGAAGGGGTGAAACGCGCAGCGTTTCCGGTCTGCCCAAAGTCACCCACTCCACCGCTGCTGACGCAGCGGTCCTTCGTCGCGTCGAACAGTCCCCCGGACTGTTCTTGGGCGCCTCAGCGCCCATCAAGGGCGAGGACAGGGGAGTGGCGCTATCCGTCCCCGTCGAGACCGAGTTCGCGGCGGATATCCCGGGTGTGTTCGCCATGGCCGGGTGAGCGGCCGGTCTCGCCCACCGGGGCGCCGGACATGTGGATCGGGCTGCGGATGCCGGGAATGCCGTCGCGTTCTATGAGGATGCCGCGATGGGCGACCTGCGGATCGTCCAGGGCTTCGGCAACGGTGCTGATCGGCCCGGCCGGAATGCCGGCCTGCTCCAGTGCGTCGAGCCAGTAGCTGCGTGAATTGTGCTGCATGATGTTGGCGATGTGCGTCGTCAGCTGTTCGCGATTGTCGACGCGCTGGGCATTGGTGCGGTTTTCCGCGAGCGCGTCCTCGCCGAGGCCGAGCAGGCCGGCGAGGCGTTCGAACTGGCCGTCATTGCCGCAGGCGATGATGATATGCCCGTCCGAGCAGGGAAATTCCTGATAGGGCACGATAGAGGGGTGGGCATTGCCGATCCGCTTGGGCGATTTGCCGGTGGCCAGATAATTCATCGCCTGATTACCCAGCACGCCGATCATCGAGTCCAGCAGGCCCATATCGATATGCTGGCCCTGGCCCGTTCGCTCACGCTGCAGCAGGGCGGCCTCGATGGCGATCGTGCCGTAAAGGCCGGTGAAGATGTCGGCAAAGGCGACGCCGAGACGCTGGGGCGGCCGGTCCGGCTCGCCGGTCAGGTCCATGACCCCGCTCATCGCCTGGATCGCCAGGTCATAGCCGGCACGATGGGCGTAGGGGCCGGTCTGGCCGAAACCGGTCACCGAACAGTAGACGAGGCGCGGATGCTCGGCTTTCAGGCTGTCATAATCGAGCCCGAACCTGGCCAGTCCGCCCACCTTGAAATTTTCCACCACGACGTCTGCCGTGCCGATCAGCGCCTTCACCATCGCCAGGTCGTCGGCGTTGCGGAAATCGGCGATCACCGACCGCTTGCCGCGATTGCACGAGTGGTAATAGGCGGCCGCCCGGCCGGAGGCATGGTCGATCCAGGGCGGGCCCCAGGTGCGGGTATCGTCGCCGGCGGGGCTTTCCACCTTGATCACGTCGGCGCCCAGATCGGCAAGCGTCTGGCCGATCCAGGGGCCGGCCAGGATGCGGGCCAGTTCGACGACGCGGATGCCGTCCAGAGCACCCCCCGTCTGAGCGCCCCCTGTCTGAGCGCCATTGGGGAGAGCGTTGCTCATCGGCCGATCTCGCCGGTGTCGAGGAAGGGCGAGGCGTCCAGGTCCTCGGCGTCCATCAGTTCCGCGATGCGCTGGAGCGAAGCGATCAGCATGTTCTGTTCCCACGGCTGAAGGGTGCGGAAGGACCGCAGGAAACCGGCCTGGAGCAATTCGGGCGAATTGTCGCTGGCCTCGCGGCCTTTGTCCGTCAGTTGAGCCAGGACAACGCGTTTGTCCCTGTCGCTCTTGACCCGCTCGACCAGGCCGGCCTGGGTCAGCCGGTCGAGGATGGAGGTGATCGTGGCCTGGCTGAGCGATACGGCCCGTGCGATGGCACTGGGCGACATCTCACCGCCCTTGCGCAATGTGTCGATCACCACGAGTTGCGGTGCGGTGAGGCCTGTCGCCTTCACCAGGCGTTTCGACTGCAGGTCGATGGCGCGGGTGATGCGCCGCAGGGCAATGAGAATTTCGTCGTGATCGCTCATTCGTTCAACCGTTCGCGTCCTGTCCGATCGATGTATCGCCGCTTTGCGGGCAATCCAACAGCTAAAGCCCGGGGCAAGCGAGATATGCTTTGAATGCGTATCATGTGGCCGCCGTCTGCAATGGAGGTCCCGGTATGATGAATTGCATCCGGACTGTCGCTTCTATGTAACGGTTCTTCAAAAGTATCGCAAAAACAAGAAGAACCGGCGGCTCGGTGGCGGTCGTCATTGCAACGTATCCGGGTTGGAAATGATTTCAACTCGAAGCAAGTATGGTCAATCGGCAGGCAAGGCTCTAAACCGCCCTCAATCCACTTATTAACGAAATTCAGGGGGCTTCCACCGCGTTATGCTGAAGCAACGAGCACTCACAACCACGATCCTGTCCGCCGCCGCGCTGTCTATCGCCGGTACCGCCCACGCCCAGGTCGACGTCATCACGGTGACTGCGACCAAGCGCGAAAGCTCCACCCAGGACATCCCCGTTGCCGTCAACGCGATGGATGGCGAAACGCTCGAGGAACTGGGCGTCACCATCTTCACCGATTATCTCCAGCAAATGCCCGGCGTGACCGCCGGCGGTGGCGGTCCCGGCCAGAACACGATCTATATCCGCGGTCTCGCATCGACGACGCCGAACCTGACCGTCGCCGGTGTGGCCGGTCTGGCGCCGAACGTCGCCTTCTATCTGGACGAACAGCCGCTGGCACAGCCGGGCCGCAATCTGGACGTCTACGCCGTCGACCTGGAACGCGTCGAGGTCCTGCCGGGACCGCAGGGCACGCTCTACGGTGCCAGCTCGCAGGCCGGTACGGTGCGCCTGATCACCAACAAGCCGGTGCTGGGCGAATACTCCGCCTACGCCAATTTCGACGTCTCCTTCACCGAAAGCGGTGAGCGCAGCCAGAGCGTCCAGGCCGTGGTCAACATCCCGGTCGGTGACAATTTCGCCCTGCGCGGCGTCGCCTTTGTCGACGATCGCGGCGGCTTCATCGACAATGTCCACGGCACGCGCTCGACGGCCGAGTCGGCGCGCTACCGCTCCGCCGGCACCGTGCGCGACAACGGCCTGCCGGTCGCGCCGCGCCGTGAAGGCTTCCAGGCCAATGACGACCTGTCGAATGTCACCTTCATCAATGCCGACAACAGCGCGCTGGTCGAGGACGATTTCAACGATACGACCTATTCCGGCTTCCGCGTCAGCGGCCGCTACGAGTTCAATATCGACTGGCGCGCCACCGTCTCGGTGATGCAGCAGACGCTGGAGAGCGAAGGCGTCTTCTTCCAGGACCCCGAACTGGATGACTGGGAGATCCAGCGCTACCAGCCGGACGATCTGGAAGACGAGTTCACCAATGTGGCCTGGACGATCGAGGGCCGCGTCGGCGCCCTGGAAACCGTCTATACCGGTGCCTATACCGACCGCGAGACGGATCAGGTGATCGACTACACGGACTACATGTTCGTGGGTCAGTACTTCCCGGTCTACACTTGCGACAGCTCGGTGAGCTATCCGGGCGGCGGTCTGGACCCCTATGGCACCTGTCATGCCCCGACCGCGAATGTGACCTCGCACACCGAGACCACGGTCGAGAGCCATGAGTTCCGCTTCAATACGCCGGAAGAGAACCGCTGGCGCGTTACCGCGGGCGTCTTCTACTCGAAGACGGAGCTCGCCGAGCGGAACGACTACAATTATCTCGGCTCCATGGACCGGGTGAATGCGGACGGTTCCGTCGGCATCAACGCGCTGGGGATTGACCAGTATCCGCTGACCAATGGCGATGCCACGCCGGGGCAGGTGGGCAATGAGAGCCAGGGCTACTTCTCGGACCCGGGTCCGATCCTGGCGCCGACCATTTTCCGTAATGACGTGTTGCGCACCGACGAGCAGCTCGGCTTCTTCGGCGAGTTCAGCTACGACCTCGTGCCGGACGTGTTCGAGATCGTACTCGGCGCGCGCGCCTACGACGTTGAAGTCGATCTCGAAGGCAGCGCCAACTCTGTCTACGATATCCTGTATCCGGCGACGGACGGCAGCGGCAATCCGATCGACGCCCAGGGCTTCGGCACCAATATCTCCCGCCAGTTCGGTCCGAACGGCCCGGCCGGCGCGCCGGAAGTCGCCGCCAGCGAAGGCACGATCTTCAAGGTGACCGGTAACTGGACGCCGAACGACACCATGCTGTTCTACGCGACCTATTCGGAAGGCTATCGTCCGGGTCTGCTGAACCGTCCGGGTGGCATCACGCCGGCCAGCGTGCCGGGCTACACCACGCCCTACGCCATCGACACCGACGAGGTGCAGAATTACGAGCTGGGCTGGAAGCTCGACCTGTTCGACCAGCAGGTCCGCTTCAACGGTAATGCCTTCTTCGTCGAGATCGAGGGTCTGCAGACGACGATCTTCGATCCGGAAATCACCAATCTCTTCTTCTCGGACAATGCGGCCAACGCGGAAATCCGGGGCGTCGAGGGTGACGTCACCTACGCGCCGATCGAGATGCCGGGCCTGACCGTTGCCGGTGCCTTCTCGATCCTCGACACCGAGATCACCGAGGTGCTCACGCCGACCGACGACGTCGTGCTGGGCTCCGAGCTCGCCTTCGCGCCGGAATTCCAGGCGAACCTGCGGGCGCGCTACGAGTGGCCGGTGTTCAACGACTACACGGCGCACGTCCAGGGCCAGATCGTCCATACCGGCGACAGCCGCACCGACATCATCGAGATCAACTCGATGGATCTGGACGGCTACACCACGCTGGGTGTCCGCACCGGCGTGCGGTCGGACCAGTGGAATGTCGAGCTCTACGTGAACAATCTCACGAACGAGAATGCGGCCCTGTCCGGCAATTTCATCTTTGACCGGGCCCGGGTGAGCGTCACGCGTCCGCGCACCATCGGCGTCCGCGTCGGAGTGCAGTACTAGGTCGGGGAGCCGTGACGGTTCATCTGACCTGACCGCATGTATAACCGGAAAGCGTCCCGCCCGGCGGCGGGGCGCTTTTCGTTCTGTCTCTCCAGCCCGGAGCCC
Source organism: Maricaulis sp. (assembly GCF_017642925.1). GTDB lineage: Bacteria > Pseudomonadota > Alphaproteobacteria > Caulobacterales > Maricaulaceae > Maricaulis. The sequence goes on from NZ_JAEPOL010000023.1 coordinate 27,347, forward strand.
GTGTGTCCGAAGCCGATCCTTCCGAAGCCCTCAAGACCGCCCAGGCCGAGATGTATGCCGGCCGGTTCGACGCTGCGATCACGCAGCTCGACGCGCTTCTGGCGGCCGATCCGCAGCATGTCGACGCGCTCTATATGCGGGCGGTTTGCCTGCGTTACGGCAAGGATCATGCGGGCGCCCGCAAGGCGCTGGACACACTCAAGGCACAGGCACCGGATTTCGGCCGGGCCTTGCAGGAAGAGGGGCATCTTTTCCGCGAGACCGGTGACGATGCCGCGGCGATTGTCGCCTACCGCGCGGCGACGATGGCGAACCCGGCCCTGCAGGCCGCCTGGCTGGGGCTTGCCGAAGCCCTGGAACGCACGGGCGAGCCGGCCGAGGCCCGTCAGTGCCGCGCCCAGGCCGAGGCGCTCACCCGCCTGCCCAAACCGCTGCTGGCGGCGATGAATCATCTGCACGAGAACCGCCTGCACAAGGCCGAAGGGCTGGCGCGCGCCTTCCTGCAGAAGAACCCGAAACATGTCGAGGGGATGCGCATCCTGGCCGAGATCGGCAAGCGGTTCGGCGTGCTCGACGATGCCGAGTTCCTGCTGGAAAGCGCGGCAGAGTTCGAGCCGGACAATATCGCCGTGCGGCTCGATCATATCGAGGTGCTGCGGAAGCGACAGAAGCATGCCGAGGCGCTGGCCCGGGCCGAAGCGTTGCTGGCGCGGGACCCGGACAGCCCGGTCTTCCTGTCGCGCCACGCTGTCGAGGCGCTCGCCGTGGGCGAATACGAAACGGCGCTGGCCGGGTTCGACAAGGTGCTGGCCGCTCTGCCGGACGATGCCGGCACCCATGCCGCCCGTGCCCACGCGCTCAAGACGATGGGCCGCACCGGCGAGGCGGTCGAGGCCTATCGCCGGGCCTGCGCGACGCGGCCGGACTATGGCGAGGCCTGGTACGGGCTGGCCAATCTGAAGACCTATCGCTTCACCGATGACGAGATTGCACGGATGCGCGAACAGGAGGGCGCGCCGGGCCTGCGCACCCATGACCGCATCCATATCTGCTTTGCCCTGGGCAAGGCCTATGAGGATGCCGGCGCCTACGACATCTCGTTTGAATATTATGAGCGTGGCAATGATCTGAAGCGCATCCAGACGCGCTATACTTCCGACATCATGGCGCAGGAGCTGAACGCCCAGGCGGCGACGTGCACGCGCGCGCTGTTCGAGGCTCAGGGCGGCAAGGGCTGTCCGGCGCCGGACCCTATCTTCATTGTCGGCCTGCCGCGTGCCGGCTCCACCCTGCTCGAACAGATCCTGGCCTCGCACAGCCAGGTCGACGGCACGCTGGAACTGCCCGACATTCTCGCCACCGCCCACCGGCTGCGCGGCCGCACGCGGGGTGAGGACGGGGCCGGGCGCTACCCGGCTATCCTGCACGAACTCGATGCCCGCCAGCTGCGCGAGCTGGGCGAGGCCTATATCGAGAACACCCGCATCCACCGCCAGGGCGCGCCCTTCTTCACCGACAAGATGCCGAACAATTTCAGGCATATCGGTCTGATCAAGCTGATCCTGCCCAATGCGAAGATTATCGATGCGCGCCGTGCGCCGATGGCGTGCTGTTTCTCCGGCTTCAAGCAACTCTTCGCCGAGGGTCAGGAATTCACCTACGGGCTCGACGAGGTCGGCCGCTATTATCGCGGCTATGTCGAGCTGATGGATCACTGGGACCGGGTGCTGCCCGGCGAGATCCTGCGCGTGCAGTACGAGGATGTCGTGGCCGATCTGGAGAGCCAGGTCCGGCGCATCCTGGATTTCTGCGGCCTGTCCTTCGAGCAGGCCTGCCTGGATTTCCACACCACCGAGCGTGCCGTGCGGACCGCGAGTTCCGAACAGGTGCGCCAGCCCATCTATGACAGCGGCGTCGAGCAGTGGCGGCATTTCGAACGCCATCTCGACCCGCTGAAGTCGGCTCTGGGGCCTGCCCTCACGAGCTATCGTTCCGGAGCCTGACACACGCCGCGAAAGCGAGGACTGATCCCATGAGAAAGATCGAACCCGCCGTCTTCTTCCCCGCCGCTGCCCTGGTCTTTGCCGGGGTGGCCTATGCGGTGCTGGCCGGCGATTCCGCCGAGGCGGCCTTTACCGGCCTGCGCGACGCCATCACGGAAACCACGGGCTGGCTCTACTCCGTCGGGGTTGGTTTCTTCCTGATCGCGCTGATCGTCGTCGCCTTCTCCGACTGGGGACGGATCAAGCTGGGTCCGGATGACAGCGAGCCGGAATACGGGTTTGCGCCCTGGTTCGCGATGCTGTTCTCGGCGGGCATGGGGATCGGCCTGATGTTCTTCGGCGTCGCCGAACCGCTGACCCACTATCTCACCCCGCCCGACGGCGATCCGGAAACACTGGAATCGGCCCGTCAGGCCATCGTGCTGACCTTCTTCCACTGGGGCGTCCACGCCTGGGGGATCTATGTCGTCGTCGGGCTGAGCCTGGCCTATTTCACCTACCGTCACGGCCTGCCGCTGACGATCCGCTCCGCCCTCTATCCGCTGATCGGCGACCGCATCTACGGTCCGATCGGCCATGCCGTCGACACCATCGCCGTGCTGGGCACGCTGTTCGGTGTGGCGACCTCGCTGGGCTTCGGCGTGACGCAGATCAATGCCGGTCTGAATACGCTGTTCGATGTCCCCATCGCGCCGGTCGTGCAGCTGGCGCTGATTGCCGGGATCACGGCGCTTGCCACGATTTCCGTTGTCGCGGGCCTGGACGCCGGCATCAAGCGGCTCAGCGAGCTGAACCTCTATCTCGCCATCGCCCTCATCCTCTTCGTGCTGCTGGCGGGTCCGACGCTCTTCCTGATCAGCGCCTTCGTGCAGAATATCGGTGACTATCTCGACCAGCTGGCGACGCTGACCTTCAATGTCGACGCCTATGGCGACGGTGTCTGGGTGAGCGACTGGACCCTGTTCTACTGGGGCTGGTGGATTTCCTGGTCGCCCTTCGTGGGCATGTTCATTGCCCGCATCTCGCGCGGCCGGACGGTGCGCGAGTTCATCTTCGGCGTTCTGCTGGGCCCGACGCTGTTCACCTTTTTCTGGATGACGGTCTATGGCGACAGCGCCCTGCGTCTCGCGCTGGCCGGGCTGGCCGAGCCGATGGTCGATGCGGTGCGCAACGGGCAGAGCGAGCTGGCCCTGTTCGCCTTCCTCGACAATCTGCCCCTGTCGGGCCTGACCTCGGTGCTGGCGATCACCCTGGTGGCGACCTTCTTCGTCACATCGTCGGACTCGGGGTCGCTGGTGAAATCGACCCTGGCCTCGGGCGGGTCGCTCAACCCGCCGGTCTCCCAGCGCCTCTTCTGGGCCCTGCTGGAAGGCGTGGTTGCGGCCGTCCTCTTGATGGTCGGCGGTCTCGGTGCGCTGCAATCGGCAACGATCGCGGCGGCGCTGCCTTTCACCCTGGTGATCATGCTCGCCTTTGTCGGCCTGTTCCGGGCCTGGTCGGTGGAAACCGCCCGCCGCGCCGGGCGCAAGACCGCCACCCAATTGCCGGTCGAGGGGGCTGCCGTTCCCTGGAAGGCGCGCCTGCGGATGATGTTCTCGCGGCCGACCGGCAAGGAAGTCGACGTCTATATCGAGGAGACCGTGATGCCGGCGCTGGAGTCGGTGGCTGAGGAGCTGAAGAAGTACGGCTACGAGACCGAGCTCGACCAGGCCCGCGGCTGTGCCTCCATGCGTGTGAAGGACGAGGACCGGCCGGAATTCGTCTTCCGGGTGGAACGGCGCCTCTATGACGAGCCCTATTTCGCAACGCCGGAGGAAGAGGGCGAGCCGGGCATCGATGCGGACAAGAGCGAGGAAGAGTTCGCCCGCGCCGAGGTGGTGCTCTCCGATGGCGGACAGCATTATTGCGTCTACGGCTTCTCCAAGGTGCAGATCATCCGCGAGGTGTTGCGCAATTTCGAACGCCACCTGCAATGGCTCTACCACATCGCGCACACACGGTGAGGCGACGGGTCAGAGCCATTTCATCAGGCGGAAGAACAGCACCTGGCCGGCGCCGATCGCGGCCATCAGGCCGGTGACGATCCAGAAGGCGGCCCCGGAATCGGCGCCGGGCATGCCGCCGACATTGATGCCCAGAAGGCCGGTCAGGAAGCCCAGCGGCAGGAAGATCGCGGCGACGAGCGAGAGCACGTAGAGCGTCTTGTTCATCCGGTCGGCAAGGGCGTTGGCCAGCTCGTCCTTGACGATCTGGGCTCGTTCGCGGATCGCGTCGAGGTCTTCGAGATAGCGGGTGATCCGGTCGAGATTTTCCTGCAGGCGGCGTTTGGCGGGCACATCGATCCAGGCGAAATCGAGTGCGCGCAATTGTGCGACCACGTCGCGCTGGGGGGCGAAATAGCGCCGGAAGATGATGGCCTGGCGGCGCAGGGTGACAATGATCTGGCGTTCCTCGACCGACGGCGAGTTCATCACCTCTTCCTCGACATCGTCGAGGGCAAGGTGAAGATCGGTCATCACCGGTTCCATCCGTTCGAACAGGCGGGCCGACAGGGTGGCGACGAAGTCGCCGGAATGCTTCGGGCCGGTGCCGGCATCGAGCCGGTCCTGGATATCGCGCACGGCCTTGAGCGTGCGCAATTGCACCGAGACAATGCGATTCGCATCGACCCACAGCCGGATCGAGACCATGTCTTCCGGCTGGGCGTCCTGATTGAGATTGACTCCGCGCAGGATCAGCAGCGCGCCGCGCTCGAACTCCACAAGACGCGGCCGGGTCTCCTCGGCCAGCAGGGCATCGACGGCCAGCGGATCGAGATAATCCAGCTCGGTCTCGATCCAGCGGCGTGTGCCGGGATGGCGCCCGTCGAGATGCACCCAGGCCAGCTGATCGTCGCGGGCGCGGCTTGAGGCGTCGTCCGGTGACAGCCGTGTGCCGGACCCGTCGCCATTGATTGTGGCGGCGTAGAGGATGGCACTGCCGTCAGCCATCGCCGCCCTCGCTTGTCTCGTCGGGCTCGCCCGTTCCACCGGGTTCGCGCAGCGGACCCTCCTGGCCAGGCAGGCTGGTACGAATGTGCAGATCGCGCTGCGGGAAGGGGATCTCGATGCCGTTCTCGCGGAATTTCCGCCAGATCGCGAACATCACCTCGCTCTGCGGACCCCATCGGCCGTCGACGATATTGCCGACCCAGAAATAGAGCAGGAAGTTGATCGAGCTGTCGCCGAATGTGCGCAGGAAGCAGACCGGTTCCGGGTCCTCGAGACAGCGCGGGTGTTCGCGTGCGGCTTCCAGCATCAGGGCATGCACCTTCTCCAGATCCGAGCCATAGGCGACACCGACCGGCACTTCCACCCGGGCTTTCGAGCTGGACAGGGTCCAGTTCGTCACCCGGTTGGTGATGAAATCCTCGTTCGGGACCAGCACTTCCTTGCCGTCGAATGTCTCGATCAGGATGAAACGCGCACTGGAGCGGCGCACATAGCCGCTGGTGCCGTCGGGCAGCTCGATCAGGTCGTCCTGCTCCACCGAGCGTTCGAACAGCAGGATCAGGCCGCTCACAAAGTTCGAGGCGACTTTCTGCAGGCCGAAGCCCAGACCGATACCCAGCGCGCCGCCGAAGACGGTCAGCGTGGTCAGGTCGAGCCCGATCAGGTCCAGCGCCACCAGGCCGGACAGGATGTAGAGGGCGATCTGGAAGATCTTGGTGACCAGGACGCGCGTCGTCTTCCGCATCCGGCTGATATGGGCGAGGCGTTTCTCGATCAGGTCGGACAGGATGGCGGCCGTCCAGAAGACGAGCGCCAGAACCAGTACCCCGCGCAGCACGGTGTAGGCGCTGATCCGGACGTCGCCGACCTGGTAGGTCAGGGCGTCGGTGTCGAGATACTGGCGCAGCAGTTCGAAATGGCCGGTCAGGCCCGCGGCCACGACCCCGGCCAGGGTCGCGAAGACCAGTATGCGCGCCCAGAGCCCGCTCGGCTTGATGATCGAAAGAAGGAAGTTCTTCATGCGTTTGGCGATGATCCGGGTGAATTGCGCTGTTTCCTGCGTAACCCTGGCCGCGCGGACAGGCAAGGACCGTGGGGAAAGCCGCCTTGCGGGAGACCGGGGCTAGTAGTCGCGCCGCCAGCGGATCGCGACCGAGGCGTCGGTGTCGGCAGACAGGCGCGACAGCACGCTGAGATCGGGTGTCAGCTGCCATTCAACCAGCGCCTGGCCGAGCGCCGATGTGCCGCCGGTGCCCAGTTCCACATAGACATTGTCGCCCAGCCGGACGCCGCCGGTGACGGCGATATTGCCATCGGCGTCGGTCGACACCGACAGCCGGTCGATCCCGGCCAGATCGCGCAGCTGGCCGACAATGTTCAACAGGCTCTGCCCTGAAAGCTGCGCTGCCAGCTGGGCCGCTTCGAAGGCGCCCAGCTCACTGACCGACTCGTCGAACAGCAGGCGCGACAGGATTTCGTCTTCCGGCAGGGCGGGATCGCTGCTCAGCGTCACGCTGGGACTGCGCACAGGTCCCTCGATCCGCGCCGTCGCGGAGAAGCCCGTGCGTTCGTGCGTTGCGGTCAGGTCGACGCGGGCATCCTCCGGCGCGCCGTCGAAGCGGACCTCGCCGCCCTCAAGCCGGAAACGGCGGTTGAAAACGAAGGCCGTGCCGTCGAGCAGCATGGCCCGGCCGTTCAGTTCGGGCTTGCCGACGGCGCCGCTGGCATTGAGGTCGAGCCCCCATTCGGACGAGAAGGTCGAGGAGTCGATATAGATGTTCCGGTCCGCCTCGACGGCATAATCGAGCCGCATCGGCAGCACATTGCGCGAATAGCTCTGCCGGCCCTTGGGCAGGTTGATCTCCTGCACGTCGATTTCCGGGATCGAGGCGGCACCGTTCATCGAGGGGCGGATACGGGCGCGGTCGACATGGGTCGAGCCCGATATCAGCAGGCCGCGAGCGTCGAGCGACAGATTGGCATTGCCGGTCGCCTGTATGGTCATGTCGTCGCGGCGCGCCGCCTGGAACCGGTCGAATTCCAGTTCGGCTTCGCCCCGGGGACCCTCGGTTGGCAGACGCAGGACGCCGGAACCCGTCAGCCGTCCGCTTTCGCCATCGCTGGCCGACAGTTCGGTCAGTTCCAGGCCGCTGCCATCGAAGGTGGCTGCGAGTTCCAGGTCGCGGATCGTGGCGCCGGTCGCAGCGGCCGTGACCTGACCGCCGGAGAGTTGCAGCCGGCCTGCGAGTTCCGGCGTACCGCGGACACCGGCAAGATCGACTTCGGCCACCAACTCGCCGCCGTCGATGCGCGCATCGGGCGGTACGAGGAGAGCGGCGAGGTCGGCAATATCGCCGCGAAGGCGCAACTGCCCGGAGATCGGGCTGCCATCCTCGCCGGCCAGCATGGCGAGGCGGGGCGTGGGGCCTTCCCGCACCAGAGTGGCGTTGCCGGAGAGATCGTCGCCGGTCAACGTCATCTCGATACGGGCGTTTTCGGCGACGTCGAGGACCAGATCGGCATCGACAGGCTGTGCGCTGTCGGCCGCAAGGGCTGCAAGGTCGTCAATGCCCAGCTCGGCGCCGCCTTGCCAGAGGCCGTCGATACGTTCCAGCCGGACCTCGCCGGAGAGCATGCCCGCCGCCGGCGGGAAGGCGGTGATATCGGCAATGACGGTGACGGGCAGTCCGGCAAGCCCGGCCTCCAGCTCAGCCTGGCCGCCGGTGCGGGCATAGCGCCAGGACAATGTGCCGTCGCCGATCGTGGTGGCACCGCCGGCCCGGTAGTCGCCATTGGCATAGTCCAGCGTGACCGGCTCGGCCGTGCGGATGCGGTGAATGCTCCAGCGACCCGACGGGCTGAGGCTCAGCGACACGGCGCCGTCCTCGCTGATGCCCAGACGTCCGGCAGCATTGAGGGTCAGCGGGCTGCGCAGGCGTCCGGTCGCCGTCGTCCGCACCGCCATGTCCGACAGGGGACCGTCCAGCCGCAGCGTCGCCTCGGCCAGGTAGCCGCCCGAGAAAGAGTGGCCGGATATGATGAGTTCGGCATCCAGCACACCGTCGCGCAGGGCTTCCGGCGAGGCGGAATAGCGGATGCTGGAACGGGCGCGGTCGCCCAGTTCCATGTCGAAGGCGGCATCGAGCCGCTGCGCCGTCTGCTCGGCCGAGGCCGAGATCCGGAAGGGGCCGATCAGGCTTTCATCGATATGGGCCGACCAGGTGTCGCCGGCACGGGTGACGGCGCCGGTCATGCGGACCGGCTTGCCGTTGCGCGTTGCTTCCAGGATCCAGTCGGCCGTCAGGCTGCCGTCCTGCCAGATGGTCTCGACGGCGAGATTGGGGTCGGTGACCGTGAGCTGGCCGGCGGTGATGGCATTGCTGCGTGTCGCCGTGCGGATTTCGATGCGTCCGTTTCCGGCGGCATTGACACGGAATGCCGTGGCCAGGGCGCCGTCGATCTGTGCGGCCTCCACCGGCAGCTGGCCGGACAGGGCGAGATCGCCTTCGGCTGTCCAGCCATCGCCGCGTGTCTGTCCCCGGCCGGAAAGATCCACGCCGCTGGCGCGGGCGCGGATATCGCGCAACTGCCAGCCGTCGTCGGTCCGCGCGACCGTCACTTCACCCTCCAGGCCCTGCAGCAGGTCTGTATAGGCCGGGTCCCAGACGACAGAGGCTGCGTCGACGGTCAGTTGTGCGCTTTGCCAGGATTGTGCGTTCAGGGTCAGGCGGGCCGGGCCCGATGCGCGCGATGTGAGGCGGGCAATGTCGTTGATCGCCAGAACCGCATCCAGCGTGGGATCGTCTTCGCCGAGCGGGTAGCGGCCGGAGGCGTCCAGGCGCGCATGATCCGTCTCGACGGCCAGGCGATCGATATCCAGCGCGCGGGCTGATCCGTCCCAGGTGCCGGCAAAGTCCAGCACCGCCGCGTCGCCGATCAGGGGGGCGGCCTGTTCGACAGCCAGGTGCGGCGATTGCAGATCCAGCCGGCTTTCGATGATGTAGCGTCCATCGCGGCGCACCACCGTGACAGGCCCGGAGACCCGGTCCGCCGTGACATAGTCGACGGCCAGCGCGTCTGCGGTGAGCTCACCGTCCAGCCGCAGTCCGTCGCCGGTCTCGACCCGGCCGGACCAGCGTGCCGTGCGGGCGGTCACGCGGCCGGAGGTGAGGGCGGCGATCGTGCCGGTACTGGCCCGGGCGCTGACCGTCCAGGCGTTTTCGCCGGCCGGTGCGAGGGTGGCGGAGCCGCTGCTGGTTTCGGCTTCCAGCCGGGTGAAGGTGAAGCCGGCCTCGCGGCTGCCTTCGGCGACAATATCGGCGTCTCCCGCCAGGTCGCGATAGCTTTCCGGCACCACGCCCCAGCCCTCGACATCGACCCGGCCCTCGGCGCGCCAGTCGCGTTCCGTCCAGTTGATCCGGGCCCGCGCCATCTCCTGGTCGCCGGCCCGCAGGACGACATCGCCTTCACCCGCATCGCCATCGCCTGCGATCTCGCCTTCGGCGTGGATCGTGCGCCCGGACAGGCGCAGCAGGCTGGCGAGCGGCCCGTCGGCTGCACCGAAGGCATCCAGCGTGCCGGCGATACCGCTGGCATCGACCCGCAGGTCGGCGGCCAGGCGGTCGCCTTCGGCGTCGATCCGTTCGGCGTCCAGATGCAGCCGGGCTCCGTCGCCTGCACCGGCTTCCGCCGAGGCGTCGATGCGCAGGCGCGAGGCCGGGCCGGCCACGCCTTCGGCAAGCGCGAGTTCCGCAACGGTCAGCTCACCCAGGATGAGGGCCGGCAGGTCCGGCAGGCCGCCCTCGCTGTCCGGCGCGTCGTCACGCCCGGCCGGCCGCCTTGAGACGTCGACCCGGGCCGCGCTGATGCTGCGGACCCGGTAGGGTTTGAACAACAGGCTCGAGGCCTGCCAGTCGAGGCTGATGTCCTCTGCCGTCAGCCAGACGCCGTCGGCGTCGGCGAGTGTCAGCCGGTCCAGATGCAGACGGGACAGCGGATCGCCGGACAGGCCCTCAACCGTGATCGTCTGGCCGCCGATCTCGCGGCCGTCCAGCTGGCTCGTCACCAGCCACCGCCCCGGCGCACCGCCTGCCGCCAGGCGCAGTCCGGCCACGAGCGCGGCGAGGATCACGATCGTGATCGCGCTCCAGCGCAGGACGCGGACTATGACCTGGCGCGCTGTCATGGATCAGAAGGCCTGGCCGAGGCTGAAATAGATCTGCACGGGATCCTCGCCGTCGCGCCGGTCTAGCGGCGTGGCGATGTCGACCCGAACCGGGGCGAAGTCGAAGTAGTAGCGCACCCCCACGCCGACCGCGGTGCGCAGATTGGACAGGTCGGGCTGGCGGTCGCTGGAGGCCATGGCGGAGTCGACAAAGCCGACCACCCCCCAACGCTCGCGCACGCGCCAGCGCAGCTCGGCACTCGTCTCGACCACGGAAATCCCGCCGAAGGGCGTTCCGTCCGGCGCCTGCGGGCTGAGCGACTGATAGTCGAAACCGCGCGCGGAACCGCCGCCGCCGGCGTAGAAGCGCTGGTCGGCCGGCATGGCCGTGGCCGAGGCGCCGAGGACGGACCCGACCCGCATGCGAAGCGCCGCCACGGTCGTGTCGCTGAGGCGGTAATAGGTGCTGGCGCGCCCTTCCAGACGCACATACTGGCAGCCGCAATCGCCCAGCGTCGTCGCAGGCGTCACCTGGACCATGCCATAGATGCCGCTGTCCGGGTCGAGCGGGTCCGGACGGGAATCATAGCCGGCGACCAGATCGATGGCGGCCGTGACAACGTCGCGCTCGCCGAAAGCATCGGTGACGCGTGACCAGTCGATGTGTGGGCCGATGCCATAGGTCCGCCGCCCGTCGCGCCGGGTGACCTCCACCCCGATCTCGGCCTCTTCCTGCTGGTAGGCGTCCGTGTCCTCGCTGACGAGACCGGCATGCAGGCGCAGGGTCTGGTCGAAGCGCCGCCAGTGCGGCCGCGACACGCTGGCCAGCAGCGACTGGTTCAGCGTCGCAATCCCTGCCGACAGGGTCAGCGTCTCGTCATTGCCGCGCAGATTGCGCCGGATCCAGCGCACATTGCCGCCGCCGCCCTCGCTGGTGGAATAGCTGAGCCCGGTCTCGATGGAATGGCGGGCCGAGGGTGTGAGTTCGACATCGACTGGCCGGTTGCCGTCCTCGCCGACCGGACCCAGCGTGATGTCGGCGGCGCCGACGCTGTCCAGCTCGGTCAGGCGTTTCTGGTATTCCAGTATCTCTTCGCGGTTCGCAGGCTCCCCCGTGGTGAAAGGCGACATGCGCGCGATGAATTGCGGGTTCCACGGGCCCGTGTCCCGCTCGATCTCGCCATAGGTCGACCACGGTCCAGGCGTATAGCGAAAGGTGATCCGGCCCTCTTCGGTGGCGTGGTCGACCACCACGCGCCGGTCCTCGATCCGGGCGTCCGGCCAGCCGGAATTGTGCAGGGCGACGAGACCTTGCGCTTCGGCGTCGATGACCGACTGGGCCCGCAGGGGCGTTCCAGTCTCAAGGCCGATCGCCTCCCGGGCCGTGGCGCGGGCGTCTTCATCGTCGCCGGTTTCCGTTGCTATGTCGGCGATGATGAAGACCGGGCCAGGCGCGATCTGGACAACGGCCTCCTGCTGCGGGCCGATCATCGGTTCCAGCGTTGCCGCGTAATAGCCGCGCGAGCGCAGGAGGCGGCGGGCGCGGTCGGCCGCGGTCCGGGCATCCCGCAGGGCGCTTGAAACACCGCCGGCTTGCGCTTCGCGCTCACCGATCGCGGTTTCCAGCGCCGCCCGCAGCGACGCGTCCGACACGCCCTCGATCCGGGCCAGCGGATCGGCGAGGGCCGGACCGGTCACCAGCAATGCCAGAACGGAAACGAGTTTGAAGGTCACGCGATTATCACCAAGGGCAATTGCCTTGGTTCTATAGAACCTGCCCGGGGCTGTCGTCCCCATCCTGCGACATTAAAACCCTGTCAGACGGCGCGGCTGTGCTTCTGGCCGGCCGGCTGGAAGCCCGGATCGATGCGAGCGGCGATATTGCGCACATAGGGCAGGCCGGCCGGTGTCACCTTCAGATGCCCGTTCTCCAGCCAGGCCAGACCGTCGGCAATCACCCCGTCCAGCGCGTCCGGGTCGAACAGGTCGCCATCCAGCGGAATGTCGAAGGTGCACAGGAGCTGCATGATGCGCTCGCCGATCCGGCCTTCCCGCCAGGAGCGGGCAACGCCGCGCACAATGGCCGAGCCATCGGACGCCATCGCCTCGGCATAGCGGGCCGGGTCGGGGATGTTCTGGGCATAGCCCTGCAGGGCCTCGGAGATCGAGGAGGCGCCGAAGCCGATCAGGATGTCATAGGGGTCGTCGGTATAGCCCTGGAAGTTGCGGCGCAGCGAACCGTCGCGCGCGGCCTGCGCAAGCGGGTCTTCCGGCCGGGCGAAATGGTCGAACCCGATGGCGGCATAGCCGGCGCCGGTGAGAGTCCGGGCGGCGGCAAGCATCTGATCGAACCGGGCCTGGGCGCCCGGCAGCCGGTCCTCGGGAATGGCGCGCTGGTGCTTCTTGAACCAGGGCACGTGGGCATAGCCGAAAACCGAGACACGGTCGGCATCCATCTCGGCGACGGCGCGGGCGGTTGCCTCGACGCGCTCGATCGTCTGGGCGGGCAGGCCGTACATGACATCCATGTTGATGCGGGAGATGCCCGCGCTGCGCAGCGCCCGCACGGCCGCTTCCACCTGCTCGCGCGGCTGGATGCGGTGGATCAGAGTCTGCACCTCTTCGGACAGGTCCTGCACGCCGAGGCTGGCGCGGGTGACGCCGTTTGCGGCGAGCGCCTCGCACAGACGGGTGTCCAGTCCGCGCGGATCCAGTTCGACGGCGATTTCAGCGTCGTCCGCGAAGTCGTATCGGGCGCGCAGTGCGTCCATCACGGCACCGAAACGCGCCGGCGACAGCATGTCCGGCGATCCGCCGCCGAAATGCACGTGATGCACCTTGCCGCCCGCGGGAGCCGGACGGGTCGCAATCTCCGCCAGCAGGGCGTCCAGATAGCGCTCGATCCGGCTGTCGCGATTGGGCACGGTCGTGTTGCAGCCGCAATACCAGCACATCGACCGGCAGAAGGGGATGTGGACGTAGAGTGAAAGCACCGGTTCGGCCGGCGTTTCCGACATCCATCCCGCCCAGGCACCGCCGCAGATCCCGTCATTGAACTGGGTCGCCGGCGGATAGGAGGTATAGCGCGGCACCGCCTCCAGGGCGTAGCCGGGCAGGAAAACGGGGGAATGAAGAATGTCGGTCATGGCGGGAACGCAATCATGTGATTATTTTTGCGGACATTACGTCCCGCTTCGTGGCCGCGCGATGCGCCCAAAGCGCGCAGGCCGGGGCACAGAAAGTTTTTCGCCCAGGCGGTTATGTTAGGGGTAACATTGCTGTTATAGAGTCTCCCCCGGACACACGCCGCAAACCCCGGAAGGCAGCATGGCCGAACTCGTCCCCGTTGAACCGTTCGATATCGTCGTCTTCGGCGCTACGGGCGACCTTGCCCTTCGCAAGCTGATCCCGGCGCTGTTCCATCGCTGGTGCGACGGCCAGATCACGGCGGATTCGCGGATCATCGCGGCGTCCCGGGAGCCGATGAGCGATGACGCTTTCCGCGATATTGCCGCCCGGCATATTTTCGAGCGCGACCCCACGGACGCGCGCCGCAAGGCTTGGTCGGAATTCATCGAGCGCATGTCCTATGTGGCCGTCGATGTCAGCGCCCAGGGCGAAGACTGGGCGGACCTGAAGGCCGCGCTGGATCCCGACGAGGACAAGATCCGGCTCTACTATCTCGCGCTTCCGCCCTCGACCTATGGCCGGGCCTGCGCGGGTCTGGCGGCGCAGTCGCTGAACACGCCGAATGCCCGGATCGTGCTGGAGAAGCCGATCGGGACGGACTTTCACTCCGCCCGCCGGATCAATGACCAGGTCGGTGAAGTCTTCCGGGAAAACAACATCTTCCGGATCGACCACTATCTGGGCAAGGAAACCGTCCAGAACCTGCTGATCCTGCGTTTCGCCAACTATCTGTTCGAGCCGATCTGGAATGCCAACGGGATCGATCACGTCCAGATCACCGTCGCGGAATCGCTGGGGGCGGGCGAGCGGGCCGGCTATTACGACCGCTCCGGCGCCCTGCGCGACATGGTACAGAACCACCTGCTCCAGCTGGCCTGCCTGGTGGCGATGGAGCCGCCGGCCTCGCTCGATCCGGACGCTGTGCGCACTGAAAAGCTGAAAGTGCTCAAGGCGCTGCGCCCGATCACGGCGGCGAATGTGTCGCAGGATGTCGTGCGCGGACAGTACCAGTCCGGCGCGGTCGGCGGTTCACCTGTGCCCGGCTATGCCGACGAGATCGGGGCCGATACCGGCACCGAGACCTTTGTGGCGATCCGGGCCCAGCTGGAGAACTGGCGCTGGGCGGGCGTGCCCTTCTACATGCGGACCGGCAAGCGCATGGGGTCGCGGCGTTCGGAGATCATCGTCCAGTTCAAGCCGGTGCCGCACGATGTTGTCGGCGCGGTCGATGGCGCGCTGCATCCCAACCGGCTGGTGATCCGCCTGCAGCCGGACGAGGGCGTCAAGCTGATGCTGATGACCAAGGATCCGGGACCCGGCGGGCTGCGCCTGCGCTATGTGCCGTTGAACCTGTCCTATGCCGAGCATTTCGAGGCCAACTATCCCGACGCCTATGAGCGCCTGCTGATGGCGATCGTGCGGGGCAATCTCAGCCTGTTCATGCGGCGCGATGAAGTCGAGGCGGCCTGGCGCTGGGTCGACGGGATCATCCGCGCCTGGGACGAGGGTCAGGCCAAGCTGTATGGCTACCAGGCTGGCACTGACGGGCCGACGCAGGCCGCCTTGCTGCTGGCTCGCGAGGACCGGGAGTGGTTCGATGCCATCCGGCACTGACGCACCGCTCCATCCCGTGCAGCATCATGCCGGGATCGACGCGATGACCGGAGATCTGGTCCGGCAGGTGGCGGCCGTGCTCGATACCGCGATCCGCGCACGCGGTTCGGCACTCCTGGCAGTATCCGGCGGCTCGACGCCGGCGCCGCTCTACCGCGCCCTGTCGCAGCTCGACATCGACTGGGCCCGGGTGACCGTGCTGCTGGTCGACGAGCGCTGGGTCGAACCGGGTGAAGCGGGATCGAATGAAGGCTTCGTTCGTGAGACACTCCTCACGGGCAAGGCGGCCGAAGCCCGTTTCATTGGCCTGAAGACGGCAGACCCGTCGCCCTTCGATGCCGCGGTCGGCCTGGCCGGGCGAATTCAGGACGCGGGCCGGATCGATCTTGCCGTGCTTGGCATGGGAAATGATGGCCATACAGCGTCCTGGTTTCCTCATGCCCGGGGACTGGAAGCCGCGCTGTCCGCCGAAGGTCCGCCGGTTGCCGCAATCGAGGCCCGGCCCAGTGCCGTGACCGGCGATCACCTGCTGCGCATGACGCTGACCCGGGCCGCGTTGACGCAGGCGCGTCATGTGCTGCTGATGATACGCGGCAAGGACAAGCTGGCGGCGCTGGAGGCCGCGCACGCCCCGGGGCCGGTCGAAGACATGCCGGTCCGTGCCCTGCTGCGCGATGCGGCCCTGCCGCTGGAAATCCACTGGACCGACTGAAACACCACACACGCAAACGGATGCGACCCATGGCTCAACGTCTCAATTCCACGCTCGAAGCGGTCACCGACCGCATCCGCCGCCGAAGCGAAGCGAGCCGGTCGGCCTATCTCGACCAGATGCGCGCGGCCGGCCGTGACGGGCGTCACCGGGCCGTCCTGTCCTGTGGCAATCTCGCCCATGGCTTCGCTGCATGTCCCGGCGGCGACAAGCAGGCGCTCAAGGCCGGCGACAGCATCAATGTCGGCATTGTCACGGCCTATAACGACATGCTCTCGGCGCACCAGCCTTTCGAGCGCTTCCCGGGCATCATCAAGGCAGCCCTGAATGAAGTCGGCGCTGTCGGCCAGGTGGCAGGCGGTGTGCCGGCCATGTGCGACGGCGTCACCCAGGGGCAGCCGGGGATGGAGCTGTCGCTGTTCAGCCGCGATGCGATCGCGATGGCGACGGCGATCGCCCTGTCGCACAACATGTTCGACGCGGTGCTGTGTCTCGGGGTGTGCGACAAGATCGTTCCGGGCCTGCTGATCGGCGCGCTGCGCTTCGGTCATCTGCCGGTCGTCTTCGTGCCGGCGGGCCCGATGCGCTCCGGCCTGCCCAATCCGGAGAAGGCGCGCATCCGCCAACTCTACGCGGAAGGGAAGGTCGGTCGCGATGCGCTGCTGGATGCCGAAAGCAAAAGCTACCACTCGCCGGGCACCTGCACCTTCTACGGCACGGCGAATTCCAACCAGATGCTGATGGAGATCATGGGGCTGCATGTGCCCGGCGCGGCCTTCATAAATCCGGACGACCCGCTGCGCGATGTCATGACGGCGGAAGCTGCGCGCCGGGCCGTGGCCATCGTTCCCGGCGGTGGCGAGCCCGCTCCACTGGCCGAGATCGTCGACGCGCGTGCCATCGCGAACGCCATTGTCGGCCTGCATGCCACCGGCGGTTCGACTAATCACACCATCCACCTGATCGCGATCGCACGGGCGGCAGGCCTGCTTGTCGACTGGTCGGACTTCCACGATCTTGCCGGTGTGACGCCGCTTTTGTGCCGCGTCTATCCGAACGGGCCGGCTGACGTGAACCATTTCCACGCGGCCGGCGGGCTCGGCTTCGTCATTCGCGAGCTTCTCGATGCCGGCCTGCTGCACGAGGACGTGCTGACGGTCAGCGGCCGCGGGCTGCGCCACTATGCGAGCGAGCCGTTCGAAAGCGAGGCCGGGGTCACCTGGCGGCCGGCCGTGGCGCAGAGCGCGAACACCGACGTCGTCCGCCCTGTTGCCGAACCTTTCTCGGCCGATGGCGGGCTGAAAGTGCTCGACGGCGATCTGGGGCGGGCCGTGATCAAGATCTCGGCCGTGAAACCGGAGCACCATCTCGTCGAGGCCCCGGCGATCGTGTTCGAGAGCCAGGACGACTTCATCGCCCGCTTCAAGGCCGGCGAGCTCGATCGTGACTTTGTCGCCGTGCTGCGCTTCCAGGGACCGCGGGCCAATGGCATGCCGGAACTGCACCGCCTGACCCCGGCGCTCGGTGCGTTGCAGGATCGCGGCTTCCATGTCGCCCTGGTGACCGATGGCCGCATGTCGGGAGCCTCCGGCAAGGTGCCGGCTGCGATCCATGTCAGTCCCGAGGCGGCGCTGGGCGGCGCGATCGCTCGGGTTCGCGACGGCGACATTGTGCGCATTGATGCGCCGGCCGGCCGGTTGACGGTGGCTGCCGATGGTTTCGCCGCCCGATCGCCCGCTATTGCTCCCGCCACGGTGCAGGCCGGCATGGGACGCGAACTTTTCACCGGCTTCCGGCAGTTATGCGGAACGGCCGAAGAAGGCGCGCTTTCCATTCCCGGGCTTGCAGAGGCAGCGGCGGCGCGGACTGCAGAAACGGTCTAGAAAAAGCGAGTTTCTGCATAAGGCGTGATCTTAATCACGTATCTTGCTGACACAAAGTTGCTATTCGGAACATGCCGCTTGAAAGAGCGGTCCCAAACTCCTCTCCGTCGGAGGTCCACCTGCGCCGGGGATCCGGTGGGGCGCGAATCCTTGCCCGATGCGAAGCCCCAACTTCGCAATTCGCTCCCCACCACCCCGCCCCGCGCCCGAGAGTTCGTCGAGGGCGATGCTGAAGGCCCCGATGGCACAGGCAGCGTGCGGGAAAAGCTTTCTCCTTACGGTTGCCTGTCCTCGCCAATCGCCCAATGATGCTGCGTCCGAAACGGGGGAGCAGGGGCATGTCCGGGGACAACCGCTATCGGGCGTTTATCAGCTACAGCCATGCCGACCAGGCCTGGGCGCGCCGGCTTCA
The DNA here is from genome assembly GCF_017642925.1 of Maricaulis sp. Classification (GTDB taxonomy): domain Bacteria; phylum Pseudomonadota; class Alphaproteobacteria; order Caulobacterales; family Maricaulaceae; genus Maricaulis. The sequence continues at coordinate 45,314 of NZ_JAEPOL010000023.1, forward strand.
CCGTGCGCTGGAAACCTATCGTGTTCCGAGCCGTCTTGTCGGGCAGGTCACGCGCAAGGGCGATGTGCCGCGGCGCCTGTCGCCGATCTTCCGCGATCGCGATGACCTCTCGGCTTCCGGCGATCTGTCTGCCTCGGTGCGCGATGCCCTGGCGCGATCCGACACGCTGATCGTCATCTGCTCGCCGGCCGCGGCGGACTCGCGCTGGGTCAATGAGGAAATCCGCGTCTTCCGCGAACTCAATCCCGGCGGCGATGTGCTCGCCGCGATCCTGTCCGGTGAGCCGGATGCGATTGCTGCGGGCCGGCCGGCCGGCCAGGAGTGTTTCCCGCCGAACATGAGGGCGCCGGACGGTCTGGTGACCGAACCGGTCGCCGCCGACTTCCGCCGGTCCGGCGATGGCTGGCGCATGGCCTTGCTGAAGCTTGTGGCGGGGCTGATCGATGTGCGGCTTGACCAGTTGATCCAGCGGGACCTGCAACGCCGCCAGCGCCGCGTGACGGTGATCACAGGCGCAGCCATTGCTTTGTCTCTTACGATGTCGACGCTGACTTTTTTCGCGATCTCGGCCCGATCCGAAGCCGAACGTCGCAAGGCGGAGGCAGAGGATTTGATTGAGTTCATGCTGAGTGACCTGCGCGCAAAACTCGAACCGGTCGGGCGCCTCGATGTTCTCGATGCCGTCGGCGAGAAGGTGATCGCGTATTATGACGAGCGCGACCCTCGCCAGATGTCGTCCGACGATCTGGGCCGGCGGGCCCGGGCTTTCCATCTGCTCGGCGAGATCGACTCCGACGAGGGCGATCTTGAGAGCGCGTATCGCCACTTCAACACCGCCTATGAAGCGACCAGCCGCATTCTCGCGGTCGATCCGTCCTCGCCGGCACGCATTTACGAACATGCTCAGAGTGCGTTCTGGGCGGGGTATTTTGCCTGGCGCCGCAGCGATCTGGATACGGCAGAGGCCCGTTTCATCGAGTATCGCGACCTGTCGCGCCAGCTGCTGGCCGACGAGCCGGAAAATCTGGAGTGGCAGGCCGAGGCGGCCTATGCCCACTCGAATCTCGGCACGGTCTATATCGGCCATGAACGCCTGCGCGACGCCCAGCGCGAATTCCGCCAGGCGCTGGAGCTCTTCCAGTCGATCGCGGACGAGTCGCCGGAGTCCGAGGCCGCTCTGATCGACCTGGCCGATGCCTGGGGCTGGATGGCCTATGTCGCCGAACCGCTTGACGGCCGGAGTGCTGCCATGGAGGCGCTGCGCCAGCAGATCCGCATCTATGACGAGCAGCTGGGCGGTGGCGCCGACAACTGGACGATCCGCCGCGACACGATGACCGCTGAATATGCGCTGGCGCGTCTGCACATCGCCGAAGGGCGCGGCGCCAGCCGGGCGGATATCGAGGCGGCGCTGCAGATCCTCATTCCGGCATCGCACGAGGCCGATGCGCTTGTCGCGCACGACCCGGCAAACCTGCAATGGCGGCTGGTTGTCATTCGCCAGCGCCTGTGGCTGTCCGATGCGCAATTGCTCGCCGGCGACCTCGACGCTGCCCGCGAGGCCTATCTCGATGCATCGGCCTATATGACGCATCCCTCCTGGATCTCTGCCGAAGGGGATGTGTTCGACGATACGCGCCTGCATGCATCGCTGATGGAGGCACGCATTCTGGCGGGTCTGGGCGATGTCGATGCGGCCAGCCTGGCGCTGCAGCATCTGTTGTCGGAGCTGGAGCAGATCGACGACTGGCAGAACCGCCTGAGCAAGGGGACTTACCTCTACGCCGCGGTTTCCAACACGCTGGCCGAGCTTCTCGATCAGCAGGGGGAAGACCGGGAAGCGGCGCGTGTGCGCGAGGCGATGGTGAACCGGCTCACGCCGGTCATCGCGCGCGTTCCGGCCGACACGCGGGCAGAATACGACAGGGCCCGTGCGGTCCTGCAACGAGAGCGCATCAGTGCCGAATGATTGGTGACGACAGGGCGGAGACATCCGCCCTGGTGGGGACGTGTGACCACCCGAAACGGGCAAGCAAGGGGAAATCATGAGCACGATAGACGCAACCTGGCTGGATGGCAGCCAGACACAATCCGGTTTGACCGACGCATGCGCCACGGCTGTGGGCGTGACCCAGATCAGCCTGATCGCCAAGGCGACCGACGGATTTCTCGTCGTCCAGGGCAGCGATGCCGGGCGCGAGAATTTCGACGACGCCGACATCTCGGCAATCTTTGTCACCTTCGCCGATACCGTCGCCCAGTACCCGCTGGCCGACACGTCGACGCTTCGCACCGCGGTGCTGTCGGCGCTGGCCGGACAATGGACAGCCAGTGCGACCATGGGGGCCAGCCCCTTCGACGAAACGGTCGAAGAACCGGCTCGTCTCATTTTTCATGTGCAGATCCCGGGCTGGGGTTTCGAGCCCGCCCGGATCAAGTTCAAGTCCGAAGTGCCGGCCGGTGAATTCTGCGGCCTGGCCTGGCTGATGCTGAACGGCGCGACGTGCGAGCCCTATAGCTTTGAGTTCTTCGCCAGTTGTGCGGAGGCGGGGGAGTATGACTACTCGCTCTTCATCAAGGCCTCGCAGGATGCCGGCAACCAGTCGACACGCGTCATTATCGATCCCAAGATCAAGGTCATTCCCTGATTGAAACCACCCGGCCGCCGGGCCGGGACGGGCAGGACCGAATGACGCAACGCGACGACATTGCCGACCGGTTCAAGCAGGGCGATCTGGCACGGGCCTATGATCTGTGCCTGGATGCCCTGCGCCACCGGCCCGACGATCTGTGGCTGCGCCACCGGGCTGTCCTGTGCCTTATCCGCTCCGGTGCGCTGGAGCGTGCCGAGCGCGACTTCTATCGTTTCCGCCTCGCCGAAGCGCGCCACAACGAGGACTGTCTGGCGCTCGGCGCCCGTCTCTTGAAGGCTATGGCCTTCGAGGCCAACGCGGAAGACTTCCCGACGCTGGCGCGGTCTGCCGCGGATCGATACGCCGCAGTCTTCGAACAGACGGGCGGTCATTATCCCGGCATCAATGCAGCGACCATGGCTTTGCTGGCCGGTGATCGCGAGCGTTCGGTCGATCTTGCACGCCGCGTCCTGGAAAGCTGCCGCTCCGGCCTGCCGCTGGATCCCGAGGCCGCCTACTATCAGAAAGCCTCCGAGGCCGAGGCCCATCTCCTGCTCGCCCAACCGGGCGCAGCCAACATGGCCCTTAGATCGGCAATTGCATGCGACCGCGAGAACTATCTCGCTCATGCCACGACGCTCCGCCAGCTGCGTCTGATCGTTGCGGCACTGGACATGCCCGATGCCTGGCTCGATGCGCTCGAACCGCCGCGGCCGGCGCATTATGCCGGTCATCTTTTTCGCTCGGGAACCGGTGAGGGGATGGTCCCGCCCGATCGTGAAGTCCGGCTCAAGACCGCCATCGCCACACTGCTGGAGCGCGAGAATATCGGTCCCCTGCACGGGGCGCTTGCGGCGGGATCTGACATCCTGATCGCCGAGGCGGGCCTGGCGGCCGGATGCGCTCTGACCGTCGTTCTGCCGGTCCCCGTTGCGGTCTTCATCGATGCGTCCGTGCGCCCCTACGGACAGGCCTGGGTGCGCCGGTGCGAGGTGTGTCTGGAAGCGGCCGCAGACATCGTGGAAGTCACGACCGACCGACGGATTCTGTCCGAGTTCAGCCTCAATCATGCCAGCGTGGTCGCCATGGGCATGGCGCGGATGCGGGCGTCGGTGCTGGCCAGCACACCGGTTCAGCTGCTTGTCTTCGATGGCGAAGCCGGGCGTTCGGAATCCGGTACGGCCAGGGATGCTGCGGTCTGGCGCCAGTCCGGACTACCGCAGCATATCCTCCGCTTCGAGCGCAGCGTGGCGTCGGCATCGCTGCCGGTCATCGCCGGCGACGCCGCAAGCGACGACTTCAACCTCGTTATCCGGGCCATGCTCTTTCTCGACATTCGCGGATCCACCTCCGTGCCCGACGATCGCATCCCCACCTTTGTCCAGAAGGTGCTCGGCCGGCTTGCGGAAGTTTGCGAGAGCGGGCCGGACCGCCCGCTCTATATCGACAGCTGGGGCGATGGCCTTTTCCTCGTCTTCGGCAGTGTCGCGGAGGCCGCACGCGCCGCGGTGGGCCTGCGCCGTGCATTCGATGCGATCGACCTGGATGCGCTGGACCTGCCGCCCGGGCTCGGACTGCGGATTGGCGGGCATTGCGGGCCGGTGCAGGAGGGCATGGACCCGGTACAGAAACGGACGGCGCCGTTCGGCGGGCAAGTGGCCGTCGCCTCGCGGATCGAGTCGGTGACGGTGCCCGGATCGATCTTCGTCAGCGAAGCTTTCGCCGCACTTCTTTCGATGTCACGGCCGGCCGAGTTTCGATGTGAGTATGTCGGCCGGACCGAGATCGATCCGCTATTACCGATGACCCGTCTCTACGCGCTGCGCAGCGTCGCGCCCGGTTCGCCCGCATCGGGTGAAATCCGGGCGTCAGCTCGAACCGAGCATACGGCTCAGCAAATCGGGATCGACCAGTTCAAATGACCGGTTATTGCGCTTGAGCAGGCCGCGACGTTCCAGATCGTTCACGGTGCGCGACGTGGTTTCGCGTGTGGTGTTCACGCGGCGGGCCAGTTCGGTCATGGACGGGGCGACCTGGATGGTGCGGCTGTTTCCGGCCTTGTCCGACGGTTCGGACATGCGCAGCAATTCCGCATAGATACGGCCCGGCGCCGACAGCGACGACAGTTCGAACATGCGCTGTGTGGTGTGATGGATACGGGTCGCCAGGATGCGGCACAGGGCCAAGCCGATACTGCCATGCCTGCGCAACAGGTCGAAGAATTGCGCGCCGGTCAGGGCCGCGATCCGGCACGGTGTCTCGGCCACGATTTCCGAGGTTCTCGGTTTGCCGGTCAGCGCCGCGAGTTCACCGAAGATGGCGCCGGCACCGAACCAGTCCAGCCAGATTTCCTGACCATTTTCGGACAGCAATACCACGCGGACCGACCCCTCAAGCAGGATGAAGACATGATCCTCATCCTCTTCCTGGGCGATAATCGTGGTGCCCACATCGACATGACGGATTTCGGACATCGCGATCAATGCCTCGCGGGCCCCCGGCTCGGGAATGTCAAGCGAGTCCAGGGCTATGGTCCAAGCCTCGTCCTGCTCCATCCGCATTTCTCCGAATCGGTCCCGCACCTTTGCGAATGATAGTCGGGACTTGCCGGGAAAACCAAGGCACTGTGCCGGAGAAAGTACCGAATGTACGGGATTTGTCGCCAAGCGTGTGCTGAGGGGTTAGCGTGGAGTAAACAGTGTTCAGGCGGGGAGGTTCGAACATGGTGTGCAAACGGGCGACGATTACGGCCATGGCTGCTCTTCTTTTTGTGGCGGCGTGCTCCGGGCCTTCACCGCAACAACCGTCGGAGATTTCAGCAAATGAGGCCGATACAGACGGGGCTTTTCCGGCAACCGCTGCGACCGGCCGTCTGAATGCAGAACACGCGCGCGATCCCGCCCTGATCGACGACGAAGACTGGGCGCTGGTGCGGCGCGGTTTTGTCGCACGCGACGACGATCTGGATATCCGCGATGCTGACGGGCGTCCGATCTGGCGACCCGCCGACTATGCCTTCCTTGAGCGGGAAGACGCGCCGGACACGGTTCATCCCAGCCTGTGGCGGCAGGCCCGCCTGAATGCCGAGCATGGTCTCTACGAAGTCGTGCCGGGCATTTACCAGGTCCGTGGCTATGACCTGGCCAACATGTCGATCGTCGAGGGTGAGACCGGACGGATCGTCATCGATCCGCTGACATCGGTCGAGACGGCACAGGCAGCGCTGGCGCTCGTCGAGCGCGAGCTCGGCCCCCGGCCTGTATCCGCCGTCATCCTCACGCACAGCCATATCGACCATTTCGGTGGCGTCGAGGCGATCGAAGGCGCGTTGGGCGAGGGCCCTGTCCCTGTCATCGCGCCGGCCGGTTTTCTCGAAGAGGCCGTCAGCGAGAATGTCATGGCCGGTGTCGTGATGGCGCGCCGTGCCGGTTATATGTATGGCACGCATCTGCCGCGTACCGCGCGCGGACATGTCGGCTCGGGCCTCGGCAAGCACCCCGCTCTGGGCCGCCACACCATCGCAGAGCCCGATATCGTCATCGACCATACCGGCCAGACGCTGGAGATCGACGGGGTGCGAATGGAATTCCAGTACGCGCCGGACACCGAAGCTCCGGCCGAGCTGACGGTGTTCTTCCCGGATTTTGAGGCCTGGTGCGGCGCCGAGCTTGTCTCGCGCAATCTGCACAATCTCTACACCTTGCGAGGCGCGCAGGTGCGTGACGCGCTGGCCTGGTCGGCAGGAATAGAAGACGCCCGCCGCGTCTTCGGCGGGCGGGCGGACGTGGCCTTCAACAGCCATCACTGGCCGGTCTGGGGGGCAGAGGAAGTCGATGATTTCCTCGTCGCCCAGCGCGATATCTACAAATACATCCATGACCAGACGCTGCGCCTGGCGGCCCGCGGCCTCGGGCCGGACGAGATCGCCGAGACGATTGTCTTGCCGGACGCGCTTGCCGGCCGGTTCGCCGTACGCGGTTATTACGGCACGCTGCGGCACAATTCGCGCGCGGTCTATCAACGTTATTTCGGCTGGTATGATGGCATTCCGGCCAATCTCGACCCCCTGCCCAGAGGGGAGGCCGCGCAGCGCTATGTTGACCTGCTTGGCGGCGTGGAGGCCGTTGTCGTGGCGGCGGAGACCGCGTTTGCAGGCGGCGACTATCGCTGGTCCGCCGAGCTGGCCCAGCATGCAGTCTATGCGGCTCCGGGCCATGAAGCGGCGGCCGCCATCCTGGCACGCAGCTATGAACAGCTGGGTTACCGCGCGGAATCGGCGCCCTGGCGGGATGTCTACCTGTCGGCTGCCCGTGAATTGCGGCACGGTATTCCGCAGACAGACGCGGTGCGGGCGTCGGAAGGCATTCTGGACGCCATCCCGCTCGACATGTTCTTTGCGGCGATGGCCACGCGGATCGACGGGCCGCGCGCGGCCCGCAATGACCGTGTGTTCAACTTCGTCTTTACGGACGTCGGCGAGACACACGTCATCGAGCTGTCCAACGGGGTCATGCATCATCATCGCGGCGAGGCCGAGCCCGACGCGGATGCGACAGTCGAGCTGACCCGCACCTTCTGGATGCGCCTGCTGCAACAGGAGGCCGGCCTGCTCGACATGCTCGCCTCGCAGGAGTTTGCCATTCGTGGCGACCGGCGCGCACTTCTGGGCTTCTTTGCCTTGCTGGAACAGCCGGATCCGGACTTTCCAATCGTCACCGGGCGGCCCGATGCGCGTTGAAGCTTTTGCGCTGCGACGAAAACCTGATTAATTGCCGCGACAAAGGACATGAGGGGTATGGCGATGCGTGCACTGGCGACAGCAATTCTGGCGGCGCTTTTCGGAACCATGGGAGCGGCAGCTCAGACGGCGCCGCTGACGGTCCAGTATGATGACGGCATTCCCAGCCTCCTGTCCGCATACGGCTACGAGTTCGGGGCCGAGATCACGCCGCCGGCCGAGGCTGTCGATTATCTCTACACCCTCGCCGAAGCCGCGCCCGACCGGATGCGCGTCGTCGAATATGCCCGCAGCTGGGAAGGCCGCCCGCTTGTCTATGCCGTGATCGCCCGTCCCGAGACGATGGAACGGCTCGACGCGATCCAGTCCGGCCTGCAGCAGCTTGCCGATCCGGCAGGCCTGAATGCGGCGGACCGGGATCGTCTGATCGCCGACCTGCCGGCCGTCGTCTGGCTGTCCTATGGCGTGCATGGCGACGAGATCTCGTCGACCGATGCCGGTCTGCGCACGGCCTATCATCTGCTGGCCGCCCGCGGTGATGCGGTCGTCGATACCATCCTGGACAATACGATCGTCATCATCGACCCGACGCAGAATCCGGACGGCCGCAACCGTTTCGTCCAGTCCTTCCGGGCGGCGCGGGGGCTGTCGCCAAGCGAGGACCGGTTCACGGCCGAGCATGACCAGCCCTGGCCCGGCGGGCGGTTCAACCATTATCTCTTCGATCTCAACCGCGACTGGTTCGCCCGTACCCAGCCGGAGACGCGCGGTCGTGTCGACGCCATCCTGGACTGGCGCCCCGTCGTGGTGGTGGACGCCCACGAGATGGGTGGTGACAGCAGTTATTTCTTCGCGCCGTCGGCCGAACCCTTTAATCCCAACATTGTCGACAGCCAGCGCGATGCCCAGGCGCTGATCGGCCGCAATCATGGTGAGTGGTTCGACCGTCTTGGATACGACTACTACACGCGCGAAGTCTTCGACGCCTTCTATCCCGGCTATGGCGATATGTGGCCGACCCTGCAGGGCGCGATCGCGATGACCTATGAACAGGCCTCGGCCCGGGGTCTGGAGTGGCGCCGCCGCGACGGCTCTTTGCTGACCTATGCGGACGGGGTGGACCGCCATTTCATTGCCAGTCTCTCGACAGCCCAGGTCGTGGCCGAGAACCGGGCGCGTTTCCTGCGTGACTTCGTGGCCTTCCGGGACAGCGCGTCGACGAGCGCTGACGCACCGCAAGCGGTCCTTCTGGACATTGCCTCCAACCGCTGGGGCGCCGAGCGCATGGCGCGGAACCTGGCGGCGCAGGATATTGCCGTGTCACGCCTGGCGCCGGGTGCGTCGGCTTGTGGCGCAAGCTTCGAGGCGGGCGCTTTCCTCGTGCGCTTCGACCAGGCCTCCGGCCGTCTCGCCCGCACTCTCATGGAAGCGACAACAGATCTGCCCGCCGACTTCATGCGTGAGCAGGAGCGCCGTCGCAGCGAAGGGCTGGGGCATGAGCTCTATGACGTGACCGCCTGGTCGCTGCCGCTGATGGGCAATGTGCATGCTGTGGAGTGCCGCCGCACGCCGGCGGTCGATGCCCAGCCGGTCAACGCGGAGATGCCGATCGAGCGGATCGCCGGCGGCGGGTCTTCCCAGTGGGGTTATGTCATTCCCTGGAACGATGCCGGTCAGGCCTATCTGGTGGCAGCCCTCGCCCAGGAAGGCGTGCCCATGCGCACGACGAATGCCAGTTTCCGCATCGGTGACATCACCTATCCGCGGGGCAGCGTCGTTGTGCCGCGTCATTCCGCGCCGGACGATCTCGACAATCTGATCACGCGGCTGGCGGCCGAGATCGGCGCGCGTTTCGACGGCATGCCCAGCAGCTGGGTGGATGACGGCCCGAACCCCGGTTCGGACAATTTCTATCCTGTGCGCGAGCCGCGGGTGGCGATGGCCTGGGGAGACGGGGTCGATCCGACCTCGGCCGGCGCGACCCGCTATGTCCTGGAACGCCGCTTCGGCATTCCGGTCGCTGTCATTCGCACGGGCACGATCGGCCGGGCCAATCTCGACAATTACGATGTCCTGATCCTGCCCGAGCAGCGCTGGGGTCAGCTGGGTTCGGAACTGGGCAATGCCGGCCGGACGGCGATCCAGGGCTTTGCCCGCGGCGGCGGCGTCGTTGTCGGCCTGGGCGACGCGACCCGCTGGCTGGCGGACAGCGAGGTGGCGATGATGCCGGCCCAGCGCGAGCGCGCCGCAGACTCGCCCCGCGAAGCCTCGGCCAGCGGCGAGGTGATCGACGGACGGATCCTGGCGAACCGGGAAGAATTGCGTGCCAGCGAGACGGCTTCGGGCGCCATGCCGGATTCCTCGCCGGGCGCTCTGGCCCGCGTCGAGGCTAATCCGGATGTGTGGATGTCGGCGGGCTATGACCGCGGGGCGGCGGCGCTCGTGACCGGATCCGACATCTACGCGCCTGTCGAGATGGACGACGCCGATACCGCGCTGCGCTTTGCCGGCCCGGACGATCTCGTTGCCGGCGGGTATCTGTGGGACGACTATGCCGAACAGCTGGCCTACAAGCCCTTCGTCCTGTCGCGCAGCTATGGCAGCGGCCAGGTCGTGGCTTTCACGCAGTCTCCGACCACCCGGGCCTATCTCGACGGTCTGGACCTGTTGCTGCTGAACGCCGTGATCCTGGGCCCGTCGCGCTCCCGCGCCTTCCGCTAACGCAAAAGAAAGTCTGCACAATTGCATCTCCGGGGTTGACCCCGGAGGGCGAAGCAGCGTGCTCGCTTGACCGAGTTGACCGAGTTGACCGAGTTGACCGAGTTGACCGAGTTGACCGAGTTGACCGAGTTGACCGAGTTGACCGAGTTGACCGAGTTGACCGAGTTGACCGAGTTGACCGAGTTGACCGAGTTGACCGAGT
>NZ_JAEPOL010000034.1 GCF_017642925.1 Maricaulis sp.
GGCCGCGCAGGAGACGATTAGCGGTCTTGAGACGGACCTGGAGAAGGCCCGGGGCGACCAGAAGGATGCCGAAGACCGGGCGAAGGCCGCGCAGGAGACGATTAGCGGTCTTGAGACGGACCTGAGGACAGCCCGCGGCGACCAGAAGGATGCAGAAGCGCGGGCCGCATCCGCACAGGCGGTCATCTCCGGCCTCGAGGCCGATCTGGAAAAAGCGCGGGCCGATCAGGCCGAAGCCGATGCGCGGGCAAAGACCGCGCAGGGTTATATTCACGAGCTGGAAACACTCAGAGACGAGCTGCGGGCCCGGCTTGAAACTGTGCAGGGCGAAAAGGCCGAGCTGGAAAGCTCGTTGCAGACCTTCATCACCGACTTCAAGGCGCTCGAAGCGTCGGTGCAGGCCTATCGCGAGCATGCCGACCGCCTGGAAGCGGAGCTGGCTGACACCCAGGTCGCCTACCGGCAGGCCGACAGTGAGCGCATTGCGCTGCGGCTGGAACGCGACCATGTCGCCCAGCGGCTTGAGCAGATCGAGAACTCGACCATCTGGCGGGCGACCGACCCGCTGCGCCGCATGTTGCGGGGAACGCCCTGGCTGACGCGGTGGACGCGGCGCGGGCTGAAACTCGTCTGGTGGACGGTCACCCTGCAGCTGCCGGCGCGCCTGTCCGCCCGTCACGATTCTTCGGTGGTCCAGACGGAAGGGGAGACAGCAGAGAGCGTGGATCAGGTCCTGCCGCCGCTCGACCGGCTGGCCGGCTTCCTCGGTGAGGAGTTCGGGCCGGATGCCGCCGCGACAACTACGGGCCTGATCGAGAAATACCAGCTGCCGTTCCAGCGCGAGGGCATGCCGGCCATCGCCACCGTGACGCCGGACGAGACGGCGCGCGACTGGGCGCAATCCCTGGCGGAGATTGCACCGGCCGGGACCGATGCGCCGCGCGTCTCGATCATCGTGCCGGCCTATAACCAGATCGCCTTCACCCTGGCCTGTATCGAAAGCGTGTTCCGGTCCCAGCCATCGATCTCCTTCGAGATTCTCGTGGGCGACGACAAGTCGAGCGACGGCACGCTGGCGGCGGCCGAGGTCGATATCCCGAATGTGCGCTGGATCCGCCACGATCCCAATCTGGGCTTTGTGCGGAACTGCAATGCCACGGCGGCCGAAGCGCGCGGATCGATTCTCGTTTTCCTGAACAATGACACTCTGGTCCTGCCGGGCTGGCTGGACGAACTGGTCGCCACACTCGACGGCGATGTCACGATCGGCATGGCAGGATCCAAGCTGATCTATCCGGATGGCCGCCTGCAGGAAGCCGGCGGGATTTTCTGGCAGGACGGGTCGGCCTGGAATCTGGGCCGGTTCGACGATCCGCGGCGGCCGGAATTCAGCTATGCCCGCGAGGTCGACTACATCTCCGGCGCCGCGATCGCCCTGCCGCGTCCGGTCTGGGACGAGATGGGCGGGTTCGACGAGCTTTTCGTGCCGGCCTATGCCGAGGACGCCGATCTGGCTTTCCGGCTGCGCAAGGCGGGATACCGCACGCTGCTGCAGCCGCGCTCGCAATTGCTGCACTTCGAGGGCGTGTCTTCCGGCACGGATACGGGCAGCGGTATCAAGGCCCACCAGGTGACCAATCTGGAGCGCTTCAAGGAACGCTGGTCGGAGGTTCTCCAGAGCCACCGTCCCAATGGCCAGCTGCCCCAGCTGGAGAAGGAACGGTCGGTCCGCCAGCGTGCGCTCTTCGTCGACATCACCACGCCGGAGCCGGATCATGATGCGGGCTCGGTAGTGGCCGTCGAATGCATGCGCGGCCTGCAGGCCTCGGGCTTCAAGGTCACTTTCGTGCCGCAGGACAATTTCCTGTGGACGCGGGAGTTTTCCGCGCCGTTGCAGCGTGCCGGGATCGAGACGATCTACCACCCCTTCTATTCGCGCTTCACACCGTTTGCGGCCGAGCGCGGCAGCGAGTTCGACCTGGTCTTCCTGCACCGTTATCCCACAGCCGAGCGGACGCTGACCGATATCCGCCAGTATGCGCCGCAGGCGCGCGTCGTGCTGCTCAATGCCGATCTGCACTATCTGCGCGAGATGCGTGAAGCCGAACTCAGCGGCGATGCCGATGCGATCCGCGAGGCCGAGCGGACGCGGGAGCGCGAGCTGGCGGTGATGGCGGCCGTTGACCTCGTACTCACCCATTCGACGGTCGAGCTTGAAATCCTGCAGGCCGCACTCGGCGCCGAAAAAGTCATGCTGCTGCCGCTGATCCATGACGCCGAGCCCACACCGGCCGGTTTTGCCGAACGCCGCAGCATCGGCTTTCTTGGCGGCTTCGGGCATCCGCCGAATGTGGACGCCGTCGACTGGTTCCTCGATGAGGTCTGGCCGCGGGTGCGGGCCGTCGATGGCAAGGCCGAGTTCGCGCTGGCCGGCAGCAAGATGCCCGACCGCTACAAGCGCCTGGACGGGCGGGACGGGATTTCCGTCCTCGGTTTCGTGGAGTCGCTGCCCGACTATTTCAACCGCATCCGGCTGAGCGTCGTGCCGCTTCGCGTCGGTGCCGGGGCGAAGGGCAAGGTCGCTGCCAGCCTGGCAGCCGGTGTGCCCTGCGTGTCGACCTCGGTCGGCGTCGAGGGCATGCAGCTGGAGGCCGGGCGCGAGATCGCCGTTGCCGATACGGCCGAGGCGCTGGCGGCGCAAATCCTGCAGGTGTTCGAGGACGAGGCCGAATGGCGCCGCTATCGGGAAGAGGGCCTGGCCTATGCCGACCGCATCACCTCGCGGCGTGCGCTGCGGGCCCAGATCCTGGCGATGACAGAACGCCTCGGCATGACCCCGGCTGCAATTGAAACATCGGGGAACGGGAAGTGATTGGCTGGTGATGCTGCAGCGCACTACAGCCGGGGCGTGAGTTGAGGGCCAGGAGGCAAGGGCATGTGCGGAATCGTCGGCGTCGTGAATCACGAGGATGCGGCGCGCTGCATTCTCGACGGGCTTCAGCGGCTCGAATATCGTGGCTATGACTCCGCCGGCATTGCCATCGTCGGGGCACACGGCAAGGTGTCGATCGCCCGCGCCGAAGGCAAGCTGAGCAATCTCACCGGCAAGCTCGCCGATGCGCCCCTGGCCGGCAGCACCGGTGTCGGACACACGCGCTGGGCCACTCATGGCGCGCCGACCGAAGGCAATGCCCACCCGCACCGGGCGGGCCGTGTCAGCCTTGTGCACAACGGCATCATCGAGAACTACAAGGCCCTGCGCGCGGAATTGTCTGCTGCAGGCCGGAGCTTCGCCAGCGAGACTGACACCGAAGTCGTCGCGCAATTGCTGGACCGGTATCTGGAGACGGGGCTCGACCCGCAGACAGCCTGGCTTGAGACGCTGGGGCGGCTTGAAGGCGCCTTCGCGCTGGCGGCCATCATCGAGGGTGAGGACGGTCTGCTGCTCGGAGCCCGCCGTGGTGCCCCGCTGGTCGCAGCAACGAGCGATACCTCCGGCTTCCTCGCTTCCGACATCATGGCGATCACGGGTGAAGCCCGCACAGTGATCTATCTGGAAGATGGCGACACGGTTTTCGTGCGGCCGGGCGGTATCGAGATCTGTGCGCCGGACGGCGAAACCGTCGAGCGGCCCGCGAATCCGGCGCCGGCCTCCATGGCGATGGCGGAGAAGGGCAATCACCGCCACTTCATGCAGAAGGAAATCTACGAGCAGCCGGAAGTCGTCGGGCGGACGCTCAGCGCCTATGTCGATGCCGAGGCCGGCCGGATCCGGCCTGTCGAGGGGATCGATTTCTCGAAAATCTCGCGTCTGCTCGTCGTCGGTTGCGGCACGGCGTCCTATGCCGGATTGATCGCCGAATACTGGTTCGAGGCGATGGCTGGACTGCCGGTCGAAAACGATATCGCATCTGAATTCCGTTATCGCGATCCGGCTTTTGCGCCGGGCGATGCAGCGCTCTTCATTTCCCAGTCCGGCGAGACCGCCGACACGCTGGAAGCGCTGCGCCTGTGCAAGGCGGCCGGTCTGAAGACCATCGCCCTGGTCAACACACCGCATTCCTCGATGGCCCGCGAGGCCGATGTCGTCGTGCCGACGCTGGCCGGACCGGAAGTCGGTGTCGCCTCGACAAAGGCCTTCACCTGCCAGTTGACGGCTCTGGCGGCCTTGGCTGTGCTGGCCGCCGGTCAGCGTGGCAAGCTGTCGTCCGATGCGAGCGAAGCGCAGGTGGCGGCGCTGATGGCACTGCCGGCGCAGATGAATGCCGCGCTCGCTATCGAGCAGCAGATCGATCAGTTGGCGACCGAACTCGCGCACGCCTCCATCGTGCTCTATCTGGGCCGCAATGTATTCTTCCCGCTGGCTCTTGAAGGCGCGCTCAAGCTGAAGGAAATCAGCTATATTCATGCCGAAGGCTATGCGGCCGGCGAGCTGAAGCATGGCCCGATCGCGCTGATCGAGGACGATGTTGCCGTGGTTGCCATCGCGCCGCACGACGCCCTGTTCGCCAAGACGCGTTCTTCCATCCAGGAAGTGCGGGCCCGCGGCGCCCGGGTGATCGCGATCACCGACAAGGCCGGTGCGGACGAGCTGGACAGCGAGGCGAGCGCCATCCTGAAACTGCCTGACGTGAAGGGGCTGGCCGCGCCGATCGTGGCCGCCACGGCGGTGCAGCTGCTGGCCTACTACGTTGCCGTCCACAAGGGCACCGACGTCGACCAGCCGCGCAATCTCGCCAAGTCGGTGACGGTAGAATAGCGAAATGTTTCGTGACTTTGCGGGGCAGGAGGGCGCCTTTATAGCGCACCGGTATACCGCAGCGACAAGGCCCGCCGGCGCGGTGCCGAAAGGTGTTCCCTCATGACCGACATGATCCCCTTCATCGACCTCCAGGCCCAGCGGGCGCGCATCAAGGACCGCATGGATGCGGCGGTGATGAAAGTGCTCGACGAGGGGCGCTACATCCTGGGGCCGGAAGTCGGGGAGCTGGAAACCAGACTGGCCGAGTTCGCCGGCATGGGGCGTGCGCTGAGCTGCGCCAACGGTACGGACGCGATCCTGATCCCGCTGATGGCCTGGGGCATCGGCCGGGGCGATGCGGTTTTCGTGCCGTCCTTCACCTTCGCCGCCTCGGCCGAAGTTGTGGTGCTCGCCGGCGCCTCGCCGGTCTTTGTCGATATCGATCCTGAAACCTACAACATGTCGCCGGAAAGCCTGGCAGCGGCCATTGCCGATGTGAAGGCGAAGGGCGAGCTGACGCCGAAAGCCGTGATCGCCGTCGACCTGTTCGGTCAGCCGGCCGACTATCCGGCGCTCGAGCCCATCGCTCGCGAACACGGTCTCAAGCTCGTATCCGACTGTGCCCAGGCCTATGGCTCGACACTCGGCGGCAAGGCTTCGCTGAACTGGGCCGACGCGCTGACCGTCTCCTTCTACCCGGCCAAGCCGCTGGGCGCCTATGGCGATGCCGGCGCGGTGCTGTGCAAGGACGACGCCCTGTTCGACACGATGAAATCCGTCCGCGTCCACGGCGAGGGCGCATCGCGCTATGAATATGCCCGCATCGGGATCAATTCGCGTCTCGACACGATCCAGGCGGCGATCCTGCTGGCCAAGCTGGACGTCTTCGCCGAGGAGATCCAGATGCGCCAGCGCGTGGCGGACGCCTATAACAGCCGTCTCGGCAATGCGGTAAAGACACCGAAAGTCATCGACGGCGCCCAGTCGACCTGGGCCCAGTACACGATCGAGGTCGACGACCGCGACGGCTTCCGGGCGCACCTGGCCGAACAGGGTGTGCCGACGGCGATCTACTATCCCATCCCGCTGCACCTGCATGCGCCGTATGCGTCCTATCCGGTGGCGCCGGGCGGTCTGCCCGTGACCGAGGCAGCGGCCGGCCGGGTCGTCTCCCTGCCGATGCATCCGGACATGCCCGAGGGCGATATCGACCGGGTCGTGGCGGCGGTGACCGGTTTCCGCGGGTGATGCGGACCGGGCCCGGCTGCTGATACCGTACGCGGTGCAGCCGAAAAGCCCTTCTGCGGGTGGCAATCCGCGCTGAGCTGTCCTACATCGGCCTGACGCGAGGCTGGCCGGAATATCGACGTGCCATCCGCGAAGGTTGAGGGTGACATGAGCGATATCACGGCCACGGTCCGGGCGTATGCCGACCGCTTCAAGTCGGCGAAGACGCGCGAGCGTCCGCTGTCCGCGCATCTCAAGGCACTGGAAGCGGAATCGATCCACATCATGCGGGAAGTGGCGGCCGAATTTGCCAATCCCGTCATGCTGTATTCGATCGGCAAGGACAGCGCGGTGATGCTGCATCTGGCGCTGAAGGCTTTCTATCCCTCGCGCCCGCCCTTTCCGCTGCAGCACGTGGATTCGACTTTCAAGTTCCGCGAGATGATCGCCTTTCGCGATGCCATTGCGAAGGAGCTGGGTCTGGAAATCAGGGTCGAGATCAATGAGGACGGCCGGGCCCGCGGCATCAACCCGTTCGATCACGGCTCCCAGGTCCACACTCAGGTGATGAAGACCGAGGCGCTGCGCAATGCGATGACGCGCCACAAATACGATGCCGCGTTCGGCGGTGCCCGGCGCGACGAGGAAAAATCCCGCGCCAAGGAGCGCATCTTCTCCTTCCGCGACGGCAATCACGGCTGGGATCCGAAGAACCAGCGCCCGGAACTCTGGCACAACTACAACACCAAGATCCGCCAGGGTGAGTCGATCCGCGTCTTCCCGCTGTCCAACTGGACCGAACTGGATATCTGGCAATACATCCTGGAAGAAGACATCCCGATCGTGCCGCTCTACTACGCGGCCGAGCGTCCGGTCGTCGAACGAGACGGCCAGACCATCATGGTCGATGACGAGCGGCTGCCGCTGAAGGAAGGCGAAAAGCCCGAGCTCAAAATGGTCCGCTTCCGCACGCTGGGCTGCTATCCGCTGACCGGCGCGATCATGTCGAACGCAACGACCCTCGAAGAGATCGTGCTGGAAATGCTGACGGCCCGCACCTCGGAACGCTCCGGCCGGCTGATCGATCATGACGAGGCCGGCTCGATGGAGAAGAAGAAGCGCGAGGGATATTTCTGATGACCGTCCAGACTTCGCGCGCCGACGTGATCGCGCGCCTGACCCAATCCGGCCAGCGCGGCGTGCTGCGCTTTCTGACCTGCGGCTCCGTGGATGACGGCAAGTCGACCCTGATCGGCCGTCTTCTCTATGACAGCAAGCTGTTGTTCGAGGACCAGATCAACGTTCTGGAAAAGGACAGCCGCAAGCACGGCACCGCCGGTGACGAGATCGATTTCGCGCTCCTGCTCGACGGGCTCGAGGCCGAGCGGGAACAGGGCATCACGATCGATGTCGCCTATCGCTTCTTCGCGACCGAAAAGCGCAAATTCGTCGTCGCCGACACGCCGGGCCACGAGCAGTATACGCGCAATATGGCGACCGGCGCCTCGACCGCCGATGTCGCCGTGATGATGATCGATGCGCGCAAGGGCGTGCTCGTGCAGACGCTGCGCCACACCTATATCGCCCGCATGATGGGCATCCGCCATATCGTGCTGGCGGTGAACAAGATGGACCTGGTCGATCATGCCCGCGGCCGCTTCCACGAGATCGTCGCCGACTATCTCAAGAGCGCCGACGATCTGGGCTTCGAGACCATCACGCCGATCCCGATGTCGGCGCGCTATGGCGACAATGTCACCCATCGCTCCGAGAGCATGTCCTGGCATCAGGGGCCGACCCTGCTGGAACATCTCGAGACGCTGGACGTCGACAGCGATGTGCAGAACGAGCCCTTCCGCATGCCGGTGCAGTGGGTGAACCGGCCCAATCTGAATTTCCGCGGCTATTCCGGCACCATCGTCTCCGGCACGGTGCAGCCCGGCGACGCCATCGTCATTGCCCAGTCCGGCCTGACGGCAACGGTCGAGCGCATCGTCACGGCCGATGGCGATCTGGAGAGGGCGGTGGCCGGCGAGGCGGTGACGCTCGTGCTCGACCGCGAGATCGACATCTCCCGCGGCGATGTCATCGCCGCGGCCGAAGCGCGTCCGGAAGTGACCGACCAGTTTGCAGCCGAAGTGCTTTGGATGTCCGGCGACGACCTGCTGCCGGGACGCTCCTACCTTTTGAAGATCGGCACGGCGACGACGCCGGCGACGATCTCGTCGCTGAAATACCGCGTCGACATCAACACGTATGAGAAGAAGCCCAGCCGCAAGCTGGAGATGAACGGTATCGGCCAGTGCAATCTGTCGACCGCCCGTCCCATCGCCTTCGACCCGTATCACAAGATCCGGGATATGGGTGCCTTCATCCTGATCGACCGCTTCACCAACCAGACGGTGGGTGCGGGGATGATCGAGTTCGGTCTGCGCCGCGCTTCGAACATCCATCATCACGCGATGGATGTGTCCAAATCCGACCGGGCCCAGATCAAGGGCCAGAAGCCGGCCATTCTCTGGTTCACGGGCCTGTCGGGCGCCGGCAAGTCGACGGTCGCCAATATCGTCGAGCGCAAGCTGGCGGCGGCCGGTCACCACACCTATTCGCTCGACGGCGATAATGTGCGTCACGGGTTGAACCGCGATCTGGGCTTCACCGACGAGGACCGGGTGGAGAATATCCGCCGCATCGGCGAGGTCGGGAAACTGTTTGTCGACGCCGGGCTTCTGGTGACCTGTTCCTTCATCTCGCCCTTCCGGTCCGAGCGCCGCATGGTGCGCGAACTGGTCGAGGGCGACGAGTTCGTCGAGGTCTTCATCGACACCCCGCTGGAAATCTGCATGCAGCGCGACCCGAAGGGGCTCTACAAGAAGGCCCAGGCCGGCGAGATCAAGAATTTCACCGGTTTCGACAGCCCCTATGAGGCGCCGGAAAACCCGGAAATCCGTGTCGACACGTCGGAAATCTCCGCCGAAGAGGCCGCCGACCAGGTGATCGCCAAGCTCAGGGAAATGGGCCGGCTCGGCTAGCCGTACCGGATCACCGGACCGTACAAGCGCCGTCGCGGGGTGACCTGCGGCGGCGTTTTGCTGTTCGCGCGTCGCCGGGTGGCAAGCTGTTTTCTCTCGACGCTTTATATTGACAAATATCGATATAGACGATAATCGATATTCATGACGCAGCAACTCGACCACGCTTTTGCCGCCCTGTCCGACCCGACCCGGCGTGCCATCCTCGCCCGCCTCGCTGAAAGCGAGGCGACCGTCAACGTGCTGGTGGCGGGGTTCCACCTGTCCCAGCCGACAATCTCCAGCCATATCAAGATGCTCGAACGGGCCGGACTGATCGACCGCCGGCGCGTCGCCCAGACCCGGCCCTGCCGGCTGCGGCCGGAGGGGCTGAAAGCCGTCGGATCCTGGATCGACGCCTATCGCCGCTTCTGGGAGGGCAGTTTCGACCGCATGGACGACTATCTCGCCGAACTGACCAAGGGAGAGCCCGATGCTTCCGGACACTGAGACGCTCGCCGATGACGAGCTTCGCATTTCCCGCGATCTCGATGCGCCGCCGGAACTTGTCTTCCGGCTGTGGACCGACCCGGTGCATGTGGTGCGCTGGATGGGGCCGGACGGGTTTGACTGCCCGAGCTTCGAGCTCGACCTGCGCGAGGGCGGTGCCTGGCGAGGCTGTATCCGCTCGGCGGAATACGGCGAGAACTGGATGAGCGGCGTGTACCGCGAAATCGTGCCGGGCCGCCGCCTGGTCTTCACCTTCGCCTGGGATGAAGGGCCGGAAACCCTGGTCACCATCGACTTCAAAGCCCTGGACGGCGGCCGGACCCGCCAGACCTTCCACCAGACACCGTTCGAGACCGTCGAGACGCGCGACAGCCATGTCGGCGGTTGGGCCAGTGCCTTCGATTGCGAGGCCGGATATCTCGAACAGATCGCCAGAGGAGCGGACACATGATCACCGTGACGACATTCAGCTGGGTGCCCGATTTCGCCCGCGGCCTGGTGCGCGACATGCGCGTGCGCTGGGCGCTGGAAGAGGCCGGGCGCGCCTATGCGGAAACCCTGATCGACTTCGATGTGAAGGACAGCGCCGCCTATCGCGCCAAACAGCCCTTCGGCCAGGTGCCGGTCTATGAGGACGGTGCGCTGACCCTGTTCGAGAGCGGCGCCATCCTGCATCACATCGCACAGGACAGCGGCGCGCTGATGCCGGCGGATGCGGCAGAGCGGGCGCAGGTGACGACCTGGCTGTTCGCCGCCCTCAACTCGCTGGAGCCCTATGTCCAGGCCCTCGCCGAGATCGACCTCTTCTATCCCGACGAGGCCTGGGCCAAGGCCCGCCGTCCCGGCGCCGAGGAAGCGTTGCGCCAGCGTCTTGCCGAGCTTTCCGCCGTGCTGGAGACGCGGGACTGGCTGACCGCCGGACGCTTCACGGTGGCCGACCTGCTGATGGCCATGGTGCTCGACATCCTGCGCCATACCGACATGCTCGCCGACTATCCCGTGCTCAAGGCCTATCGCGACCGCTGCTTCGCGCGCCCGGCCTACGCCCGCGCCCTGGAACGGCACATGGCCGTATTCGAACGCGAGCCGGCCTGAGGCCGGTCAGTCTGAATCCGGCCCGGTCTCCGGGAGCATGCCCGCCACCGAGGCTTCGACCAGACTGTCCAGCATGTCCGCCTCGTCCCAGTTCAGATCGGGGTGCAGCAGGCGGGCGAGCGCGTCGCTGCGCGCATCCTCCGCTGCCCGGCGCTCGGCGGCAAGGCGGGGCGCAGCGAGGGCGTCGAGCCCGCGTCCCAGGCTGACGAAGCGCCCGGCAAGGCCCAGCCATCTTTCTGCCTGGCGCAGGCGGCCGTCGAACAGGGCAAGCTGGGCGCTCTGCAGGGCCGTGCGCGCGGAGGTCTCCGCGTCCAGCCCTTCGGCCAGATCCAGCATCTCGCGTGGCGACAATTGTTCCGACATGGCCAGGTCTGGATCGAGTTGCCGGCGGCGGCGACAGGGGCGGCGATGGGCGGCTGATGTTCTGCGGGGCATGAAAAGCTCCTCGTGAAGGGACAAGGTGTCTGCGCTGAAAGCGCCACGGCGTCTCCGCCTGGCGGTATGAGGATGTGCGGGATGCCGGCCGGAGCCGGAGTTTTGTATGTTTGTGTGAGTGGCGCCGGAGGCATCCCGCACACGGAGATTTACCCGGGTCCCTTGCGGGCCCCGTCTCGAAACCGGCGGGGACGGTCCGGTCGAGCTTTTTGCCGGTCGTCCCTGCCGATGGCCTCGCCGGAGCCTGCCGTGGTCAACCCGGCAGGCGCGGACAAGCTCCGTACTCTTTGCACCCCCGGATAAC
>NZ_JAEPOL010000031.1 GCF_017642925.1 Maricaulis sp.
GCCCAGCGCGACGGCATAGTCGGCCGAAGCTTCCGCAAACGCCCCCATCGCCACGGCGCCGAAGCCCGTCGCATCGGCGTCATTGCCGCCGGCGAAGGAGAATTCCCCGTCGGCCAGAGCACTCTCGCCGAGCGCGGTGGCGTTCATGGCCGACGCGACGGCGTGCTGACCAAGGGCGACGGTATTCTCCGCGGTCGCCTCGGCGCCTTCGCCTACGGCTGTGGAATCATCGCTGTCGGCGATGGAATTCTCGCCGATGGCGGTCGACTGGTCGCCCGTGGCATGCGCATTCATGCCGAAGGCGGCCGAATCCGCGCCGGTCGCCATCGCGCCGGTCCCGGTCGCGGTCGAGCCGGAAGCGATCGCCCCGTCGCCGATGGCCACAGCGCCCGTATTCGAGGCTTCGGCGTTACGGCCTATCGCGATCGCGCCCTCCTGGCTGGCATCCGCGCCGGAGCCGAAGGCGAGGGCGTCAAGGCCCGTGGCCGAGGGCAGGCCGCCGCTCGAGTTCACGACGAGATAGGCCGAGCTGCCGGCGGCGGTGGCCAGTGCGGCGATATCGCTCGTGTTCTGGGCCACGGCCTGGTTGGTCGCATAGAGCTGACCGCCGGTCACCGCATCGGTGGAACCCGACGCGATATCGCCGTCGGCGACATGCACGATCTGGCGCTCATTGCCGGCGGATCCGACCGAGACGGTGTTCGCGACGTTCGCGACGGAGCCGGAACCCAACGCGACGGCGTTGACCGCCGAAGCGTTTGCGTTCTGGCCCAGCGCCAGCGAGAAGAGGCCGGTCGCGCTGGAACTGGCGCCGTAGGCCGTGGCATGGATGGCGTCCGCCAGGGCGTTGTAGCCGGTGGCGGTGCTGAGAAAGCCGCTGGCGGTCGATGAGTTGCCGATCGCGATGGCGTCGGTTCCGCTGGCGGTCGATGAGTTGCCGACCGCGATCGCGTCCGCTCCGGTCGCGCTCGCCGCCGTGCCGGTGGAGTTGGCGACGAAATAGTCGCTGACGCCCGCGAGGCTGGACGAGAGCGCGTAGATCTGGCTGCCGTTCACCGCGTCCGTGGAGGTCGCCGAGATATCGCCGTCGGCGACGTTGACGATCTGGCGCTCATTGCCGGCTGAGCCGACGGAGACGGTGTTCGCGACATCGGCCACCGAGCTCGAGCCCAGCGCGACGGCGCCTGCGGCGGAGACGGTGGCGCCGCGGCCAAGCGCGAGGGTGTTGGACGCGGTCGCGCTCGCGGCGTAGCCCAGAGCCACGGCGTTCTCAGCGCCGGAGTTGACCCGAGAGCTATTCCCGATGGCGACCGAATGATTTCCGTTCGCCCCGCTGTCGTCACCGACTGCGACAGAAAAGTCTCCGGCCGCAAACGCATTCGAGCCGAGCGCGGTGGCGAAGTCCCCGCTCGCGGTGGCGCTCCCGCCGTAGGCGATGGCGGAGAGTCCGCTTGCCGACGCGAACGGCCCGACCGCCATCGCGTAGGTATCCGTCGCGCTGGCGCCCTGCCCGAGGGCGACCGCATAGCTGTTGCTGGCCGCCGCGCCACGACCGAAGGCGAGGCTGTCGGTCCCTGTCGCCTGCGTCGCTTCGCCGAGGGCGATCGCGCCTGCGGCGCTCGCCGTGGTCACCGTGCCGGAGCCGTTGCAGTTTTCGCTCATGCCGATGGCGATCGCGCCGTCGGCGGACGCGGTCGCCTCGCAACCCTGCGCCATGGATTGCGAGCCGCTCGCCGCCGCGTTGTAGCCGCTGGCGATGCTGAAGCCGCCCGTCGCCTCCGCGCCATAGCCAAGCGCGGTGTTGTAATCCGTCCCCCCTCCGTCGCCGGGGTTCGCACCCGCCCCGCTGAACGCGCCGATGGCTATGCCGCCCGTGCCGTAGGCTTTCGCGCCCTGACCCGACGCGAGGGAGTCCGTTCCGCCGGCGATGGGCAACGCGCCGGTGGAATTGGAGACGTAGTAGGGATCGCCTGGCGTTATGCCGCTCAGCGCATTGTAGAGCTGGTCGCCCGTCACCGCCTGCTGATTGCCGGCGGCAGTGGCGCCGTTGGCCACGTTCTCGATGGTGCGCAGGTTGGACGAGGCGCCCACCGATATGCTGTTGGCGACATCGGCGATCGAGCCTTCGCCCAGCGCGACAGAGTTGGCTGCCGTGGCGCTGGCATTATGTCCAAGAGCCAGAGACCAGCCCCCGATCGCGCTGGCGCCGTAGCCGAGGGCGGTGTCGTAGGTGACGCTGCCGCCGCTGACGCCCGCCACCGCGCTTGAGCCGATGGCGACGCCGCCGAGGTTGTAGGCATGCGCGCCGGTGCTCGCGTTGTTGCCGCCGCCGACGGCCACCGAATTCGCGCCGGCGGCGTTGGCGTATGCGCCGCTCGCGAGCGCAGACGCGGCGCTCGTCGTGCTGCCATAGCCGAACGCCGAGGCGTAGTTGCCGTCTACCAGGCTCAAGGCGCCGACAGCAGTGGCGGAGTGGCTCAAGCTCCCGGCTGCGTAGCCTACGGTAGTGCTCTCATTCCCAAATGCAGTCGCGGTCGAGCCCAGGGCCGTGGCTCCTTCGCCGGTCGCCTGGCTGCTGTGCCCAAACGCCGATGCGAGACTCCTGGTTGCTTCGCCGCCGCCGAAGGCCGCGCTGTAGTAGCCGCTCGCGATTGTATCGGCGCCGAAGGCCGTGCTGTGTTCGCCGCTCGCTGTGCTCCGATAGCCGGCCGCCGTGCTGAGATCGCCGCTGGCGGTGCTTTGGGACCCGAGCGCAATGGAGTCGGTCTTCGACGCCACGGCCCGGTTGCCGAGGGCGACCGCGTTGCTCGCCGTGGCCGCGGCCGCCTCGGCGGCCGTGGCGTTGCCGCCGATGGCGATGGCGTTGGCGCCGGTGGCCCTGGCATTGACGCCGGCCGCAAAGCCCGCGCCGCCCGTCGCGCTGGCGCCGTAGCCGAGGGCGGTGTCGTAGGTGACGCCGCCGCCGCTGATGCCGGCCACGCTGTCCGCGCCGATCGCGATAGAGCCGGTATTGTGCGCGGCCGCGCCGTCCGTCGTGACGCCGTCGCCGCCGCCGAGCGCGACGGAATTTGCGCCGGCGGCGGCCGCGTTGCCGCCGCCCGCCAGACCCAGACTTCCGGCCGCTGAGCTGTCGTAGCCGATCGCCGTGGCCCGCTCGCCGGTGACCTCCGCGCCGTTGCCGATGGCGACCGACGAGGGGGCTTCCGACGTTGCGTCATAACCGATGATGACGGACGAAGCTCCAAGGCCTGTCGCGGATGCGCCCGAACCGATCACGACGGAATGGGCGGTGTTGACGCTCGCCGAGACGCCGTTGCCGAGGGCGACGGTGTTCTGCGAGAGGACGGAAGCGTCCTGTCCGAACGCCATCGAGCTCCCGCCGGACGCGCTGCTGTCCGCGCCGAACGCCATCGCGTAGAGGCCCGACGCGGCGCTGTCCTGACCGATCGCGATGGCGCCGGTTGCGGAGGCCTGGGCGCCGGCATTGTCATTGTCGATATCGTCGCCGATGGCGATGGCACCTGCCGCCGTCGCCTGCGCGATGCCGCCGAGGGCGATCGCGCCCGTTCCCGTCGCGTCCGAGCTGATGCCCAGGGCGAGCGCGCGGATTCCGGAGGCTGTGCTGTCCCGCCCGAGGGCGACCGCGCCACCGCCGCTGGCGGTCGATCCCGCGCCCACCGCAGTGGCGGAGATCGTGCTGGCGTTTGCATCCGCGCCGAGCGCCGTCGCCCCGCTGCCGACGCCGCTATTGGCCGACGCGCCCGACCCGACGGCAGTCGCGTCCGTGCCGACCGCACCCGAACTGCGACCGATCGCGGTGGAATCCGTTCTGGTCGCCTGCGCCTGATCGCCGACGGCGACCGCGCCCTCGGCGGTCGCGTCGGAGCTATTGCCGATCGAGACGGACCTGTCGCCTGTCGCACTCGCCAGGCGCCCCACCGAGGTGGCAAAATTCCCTGCGACCGCGCCGTCGCCCAGAGCGACCGCGCTCGTGCCGGAGGCGTCGGCCAGGTCGCCGCACTGCAGGGAGCCGGAACCCGATCCGTCGGCGCACGCATCATCGGCATTCGCGGCCATCGGTGCGACGATGCCGGTGGCGGAGGCGGCGGCGGGTTTGACATTCGCCGGCACGCTTTCCGCTGCCGGATCTGCTTCGGTCTGCGGGCCTTCGGCCAGCATGATCGCGTCGGCTGGCGCCCGCCGGCGATCTTCATCCTGCACCGCGCCGTCGTCACCGGCATGGATCATCACGGGGGCCGCGACGACACCCGGTTCGCCATGGCGCTGATAACGCGAGCCCGGCCCGTCGCCGCGCGGCAAGTGCTGACGGAGTTCGGCGAGCTCGGCGCGCGTCTGCGCCAGTTCGCTGCGTAGGCCCTCCAGCTCTTCGAGCACCGCTGCAAGGGCTGCGGTGTCACCCTGGGCGCCGGTGCGCCCGCCGCTTCGCCAATGCTGCCCCTGATCGCCGGGCCCGATCTCGGTTCCGTGCGCCTCAGGCCGGGCCAGGTCCCGTACTTCCGCAAAAACCGGTGCCGCCAGGACCAGGCCGGCCCCAACGGTGCAAAGCAACTTGGATTTTTTCATAACAACGCTTCTGCATGGCTTGATCAGGCCATGCAGCCCCCGAGACGCCCCCGTGGCGCCTTGCCAGGACCCGCCATTCACAAAAGACGGGCCAGATGCCGAAAGATAAAACCGCCGAATCGGCCCGTCATTGCCCCGGTGTGCCAAAATCGGTCAGCTGGCAGGAGGCTTGAGCCACTCATCGATGGAGCGCGGGAAGTGGGGCCGGTAGCCGGGCGCCACCGAGCGGTCGAACAGGCGCCCCGGCGGTGCGCCGAATTCACGCCGGACCGCGCGGCTGAACGCCGCTTCGGACGAAAATCCCCAACACCGTGCCGCGGCAGCAACACGCCCGCGGGAATAGGGCTGGGCGGCCAGGTCCGTCAGGGCTCGCGCCAGCCGGCGCGACTGGATATAGGCCCGCACGCCGCCGCTTGGCTCGAAATACCGGTAGAGGCTGCGCCGGGTCAGCGCGAAGGTGTTCAGGATCGATGCCACGCTGAGGTCGCAGTCGCCGAGGCGGTTCTCGATGTACGACTTAATGGCAAGGTAGCGCGCGTTGGACACGCCCTTCCGGTCGGTGCGGGTGGCCCGTTCCGGCGCCAGCAAGCAGCGCAGGAGCTGCAGGAGCGGCTCGGCATCCGCGGCGTGTGGTTCGCGCGTCTCAAGCGTGTCGAGCAGACGGGTCAGCGTCATGGCGAGCACGCGTCCCTCACCCTGGAGGGCGTCGATGATCCGGAGCGGCGCAGCAGCGCCCTCTTCAAGACCGATCAGGGCTTTGGGGACCATGATGCCCTCGATCCGGCCTTCGCTGTGCACATTGGTGTAGGGAAAGGCCCAATCCAGGACCGTGAAAATCCGGGCGGTCTGTTCAAAAGCCAGCAACGCAATCTCGCCGCGGCCCGACCCCTTCACCAGCCGCTGAATCGACACCAGTTCGCTACAGAGGCCGAGATGGGCCGGCTTCCGGTTCAGGATCTGACCCGTCAGGTCGAACCGGTTCACCAGCAGTTCGCCCACCTGCCACACCGAACCGTCGAACCGCGCATAGCCATCGGCCCCGAAAATCGGCCGGACCTCTGCAACCGGCGACCAGCCGTGAATCCACTCCTCGATATCGCCGTCCCCCTCCAGGGCGTCGAAGCGAACGGCTTTGCGGCCGGATGTGTGGCGCAACATCGCCCCCTCCCCTCGCAAACGGGCCCCTATAGTGCGCCGCCGGCAATTGCCGGTCCAGCTCTACGACGCCCGCGTCAGCGGGGGCTGGCAGACGTTCCGGATCTTCGGGGTCCGAACAACGGGGCGGGGAACAGGTGTGGGCCGGCTTCGAACGCTCGGCCCGCTCACGTCCTCGCAAACGCTCGCCCTTATGCGCGTTAGAGCGGCTGAGTTTCGAGACTTGTCCGCTTCGGTCTGGGCGAAATGGCGGTGGTGTCAGACGAAAGCGGACGGGTCTCGGAAATGGTGTGTGTCCCTGTTTTCCAAATCACTGAAACTACGTCGTAAATTTCGCCCGCGAACCCCGATTTGAGGCGATTTCTCCATAAGACCCCTGTTCTTGGCCATGAAACAGGGAAGGCCCGTACCCGGACCGCGCAAGTTTGCGATTTGAGACTGGGGCTCTTTTTGGGGGTTTTCGGGCATGCTCGTGCGGTCTCAGAACCGACAAGCAGCCGCTAAGTCGCGACAAGTTCGGGATGAATTTCGGGGTTCAAGGACCCAGACCGGAAACCGGGGTCTGGGTGGCGGTGAGGGTGGGATTCGAACCCACGAGACGGTTGCCCGCCTACACGCGTTCCAGGCGTGCGCCTTCGACCACTCGGCCACCTCACCGCAGGAGGCGCGGACTATACCCATCAGTGCGCATTCGGCAAGGACTGAGTCAGCAGGTCCGGCGGTGCCGCTGCACAGGCTGGCAATCGGCGCGCGAACGCCTATCTTTGCAGGGCAAAGCGCGACCCTGGAGCCCGCCATGTCCGACCCCGTCTGGAAGTCTCAGATCATCCCCGCCGAGCGGGCCCTGCCCGGCCGCCCCGATGCGATCGCCACAGCGCCGGCGCATTTCGTCACCGGCCGGGATCTCAAGGCCGCCGCGCCTGAGGGGATGCAGGAAATCGTCCTGGGGATGGGTTGTTTCTGGGGTGTGGAGCGCCTGTTCTGGCAGACGCCCGGCGTCTGGCACACGGCGGTCGGCTATGCCGGCGGCAGCACGCCCAATCCGACCTATGAGGAAGTGTGCTCGGGCGGCACGGGCCATGCCGAAATGGTGCGCGTGGTGTTCGATCCGGCGCAGCTGCCGCTGGACGATCTCCTGAAAGTGTTCTGGGAAGGCCATGATCCGACCCAGGGCATGCGCCAGGGCAATGATCTGGGCACGCAATACCGCTCGGTTATCCAGACGCGGAGCGAAGCCCAGGCCGAAGCGGCCCGCGCCAGCCGGGACCGCTACCAGGCCGAACTGGACCGTTCGGGTCTCGGCGCGATCACGACCATTATCGAACCGGCCGGCGAGTTCTTCTACGCCGAGGACTATCACCAGCAATACCTGGCGAAGAATCCGGATGGCTATTGCGGTATCGGCGGCACGGGCGTGGTCTGCCCGATCGGAACCGGCGTTTCGGCCTGACGTTCATATTGTGCAGGCCTGTTGCCTGCGGCTCTTGTTGTGCAGGCCTGTTGCCTGCGGGGCCGGTCTCGTCGAGGCTGGCGCGTGGCGCTGACCTCCGGAATGACAGGACACTCGTTTGCAAAGACTGATCGCCTTCGACGTGGATTCGACGCTGCTGCGCGTGGAATCCCTGGACACGGCCATCGAGGCCGCGCTGGCGGCCCTGCCGGATGCGGCCGAGGCGCGCCGCCGCCTGCACGAGATCACCAATGCCGGCATGACCGGCCGCATGGCCCTGCGCGACAGCCTGGAAGCGCGGCTGAAACTGGCGGCGCTGGACAAGGGCGGGGTCGACCACATGGCCGAGCGCCTGCGCAAGCGCATTACCCCGGGCATGGGCCCCCTGCTGAAGAAGCTGCGCGCGCGCGGCGACCAGATCCACGCCATTTCCGGCGGCTTTGCCGACCTGATCGAACCGGTTCTGGGCGATCTGGGTTTCCAGCGCGGCGATATCCACGCCAACCGCTTTGTCTGGCAGGACGAACGCGTGGTGGGACTGGACATCGACAGCCCGCTCTCGCGCAATGGCGGCAAGGCCGAAGTGCTCGACCGGATCGCTGCGGCCAGTGCCGAGACGATCATTGTCGGCGACGGGATGACCGATTTCGAGGCTTTCGAGAGCGGCGCAGCCGACCGTTTCATCGGTTTCGGCCTGATTGCCCGCCGCGATGTCGTGGTCGCAGCCTGCGAGTATTCCGGCGCGGATTATGTGCGCACGGTGGACGGTCTGGGCAAGCTGCTGGGGGTGTAGGCCAACAGCCAGGGCTCGCCCCGCCTGCGGGGGAGCTGTCCGCGAAGCGGACTGAGGGGGCGGCGCGAGGCGCCGTGGAGCGCGAAGCGCGCAGACTTGCCCCCCATCGACCTCGCCCGG
The DNA here is from genome assembly GCF_017642925.1 of Maricaulis sp. Lineage (GTDB taxonomy): Bacteria > Pseudomonadota > Alphaproteobacteria > Caulobacterales > Maricaulaceae > Maricaulis. The sequence goes on from NZ_JAEPOL010000031.1 coordinate 8,103, forward strand.
CCAAAGGCCGGACTCGGCCACTTCCCCCGCTTCGCAGGGGAAGCGTTTTACGGCCGGATCAGCCTGGCCCGGATCGAGCCTTCCAGCGCGTTGACGCGGTCGAGGAAGTCTTCCGGCAGCGGGCCTTCCAGATCGGACACCACATAGCCCAGACCGTTGCGCGTCTCGAGGCGCTGGGCGGCGATATTGGCCGAGGTGGAGGAGATCGACTCGTTGAGCCGCGTCAGGAAGCCCGGCGCATTGGCGTGGAAGCTCAGAAGACGCACCCGGCCGGCCTTGATCTCGCCCGGCTCGATCTCCGGCACATTCACCGCGCCCTTGGTCGAGCCCTGGGAGAGATAGCGCGCCAGCTTGCTGGACACGTCCTCGCCGATCGAGGCCTGGGCCTCCAGCGTCGAGCCGCCGATATGCGGCGTCAGGATCACATTCTCAAATCGTTGCAGGGGCGAAACGAAGGCTTCGTCCTTGGAGGCCGGCTCCTTCGGGAAGACGTCGACGGCCGCACCCAGCAAGGCACCGCTCTCCAGCGCATCGGCCAGGGCGTCGATATCGACAAGGTCGCCGCGCGCCTGGTTGATCAGGATGGCGCCCTTTTTCATCTTCGCGATGGCGTCGCGGTTCATGATGTTGCGGGTCTGCTCGGTCGAGGGCACGTGCAGCGTCACCACGTCGGAGATTTCCAGCAGCTCGTCCAGCGAGCCGCAGGAGCGCGCATTGCCGTGCGCCAGCTTGGGCTCGATATCGTAGAAATAGACATGCATGCCCAGCGCGCTGGCGAGCACGGACAGCTGGGAACCGATATTGCCATAGCCGACAATGCCCAGCTTCTTGGCGCGGACTTCGTGGGAATCCGTCGCCGACTTCTGCCACTCGCCGCGCTTGGCCGCCGAGGACCGGGCGGGAATGCCGCGCATCAGCATGATCACCGAGGCCAGGGTCAGCTCTGCGACCGAGCGCGTATTGCCGAAGGGGCCGTTGAAAACGGGAATGCCGCGCGCTTCGGCCGTATCCAGGTCGACCTGGTTGGTGCCGATACAGAAACAGCCCAGCGCCTGCAGCCCGGGCGCCGCGTCGAAGGCCGCCTTGTCCATCTTTGTGCGCGAGCGGATGCCGGCCAGAAGCGCGCCGGAGAGCCGGTCGTGCAGGTCGGTGACGGCCAGCGCGGCCGCATGACGCTCGATGGGAAGCCCGGCCGCCTCGAAGGCGCGGTCGGCGAGCGGGTGCACATTTTCAAACAGGACGACAGTGTCGGACATGGCGGGGTTTCCTGAGGATCGGTCGGGGTTAAGTTAGGCGTGCTTCGCCGCAGCGCAACATGCAAATCCCCTTATGTCCACAGCCCGCAGCGGCGCCCCGCCAGGCCCGTCGCGCAAGACTATTCGGCGTTCAGCGCCCGAACCGCCGCAATCGTCCGGTCGACGTGTTCGTAGGGGTTCATTTCCGACCAGGTCATGGCAATCGTCGAATTTTGATCGATCACGTAGGATGTGCGCGAAGTCCAGCCCGGACGCATCAGCATGCCCACATCATAGTCGCGCATCATGCCCTCGCCGATGGCGAAGACCGGGAAGGCCGACGCACAGTGCTGGGTGGAGAAATCGGCGAGACGGTCGGTATTGCCCGCGGTGATGCCGATCACCTGCGCGCCCTCGGCCTCGAACTGGTCGATCGCCTCGGCAAAGCTGGCCGCCTGGGCCTCGCAGCCCGAAGTAAAGGCCGCCGGGAAGAAGAAGACCACGACCGGTCCGATCTCCAGCGCCTCGGCGAGATGGAAGCTCACCGCTTCGCCGGCCTGGAAGCCCTCGACGGTGAAGTCCGGCGCGGTATCGCCCGGCTCGAGCTCGGCAAGGGCCGGAGCGGAGATGGCGGCAACGGCGGCAAGGCCGGCAATGAGATGACGCATGGGGATCCCCTCCTCGGATATAGACAGTGTCGGCAGACAAGATGAGGCGTTTGACCGCCGGGACAAGGCCCCGGCCATCACAAGCTAGTCATCATCCATCTTGAGCGCCGCGATGAAGGCTTCCTGCGGGATCTCGACCTTGCCGAACTGGCGCATCTTCTTCTTGCCGGCCTTCTGCTTGTCCAGCAGCTTGCGCTTGCGGGTGGCGTCACCGCCATAGCATTTCGCCGTCACGTCCTTGCGCAGGGCCGAGAGCGTCTCGCGGGCGATGATCCGGCCGCCCAAGGCCGCCTGGATCGGGATCTTGAACATGTGCCGCGGGATCAGATCCTTCAGCTTCTCGCACATGGCCCGGCCGCGCACATCGGCACGGGCCCGGTGCACCACCATGGACAGCGCGTCGACCGGCTCGTCATTGACCAGGATCGACATCTTCACCAGATCGCCGACACGGTCCTCGATCCACTGATAGTCGAAGCTGGCATAGCCCTTGGTGACCGACTTCAGGCGGTCGTAGAAGTCGAACACGACCTCGTTGAGCGGCAGCTCGTAGACCACCATCGCCCGGTTACCGGCATAGGTGAGTTCCTTCTGGACGCCGCGCCGGTCCTGGCAGAGTTTCAGCACGCCGCCCAGATATTCGTCGGGCACCAGGATGGTCGCCTTGATCCAGGGCTCGGCAATCGTGTCGATCTTCACCGGATCGGGCATGTCGGCCGGATTGTGCAGATCCATTTCCGTACCGTCCGTCATGGTCAGACGGTAGACCACGGACGGCGCCGTGGTGATCAGCTCGATATCGTATTCCCGCTCGAGCCGCTCGCGGATCACTTCCAGGTGCAACAGGCCCAGGAAGCCGCAGCGGAAGCCGAAGCCGAGCGCGGCCGAGGTTTCCATCTCGTAGGAGAAGGAGGCGTCGTTCAGCGCCAGTTTCTCGATTGCCTCGCGCAGATCCTCGAACTCGGCACTATCGACCGGGAAGAGACCGCAGAACACCACCGGCTGGGCCGGCTTGTAGCCGGTCAGCGGCTTGTCGGCCGGGCGGCGGTCATCGGTGACCGTGTCGCCGACGCGCGCATCGCGCACCTGCTTGATCGAGGCATTGAGGAAGCCGATCTCGCCCGGGCCCAGCTCGGCGATCGCTTCCTTCTTCGGACGGAAGACGCCGACACCGTCGACCGGATAGGCCGCGCCGGTGCCCATCAGGCGCACCTTCATGCCCTTTTTCAGCGTGCCCTCGATGATCCGCACCAGGCAGATCACGCCGAGATAGGGATCGTACCAGCTGTCGACCAGCATCGCCTTCAGCGGCGCGTCCGGATCGCCGGCGGCGGGTGGCGGCAGACGCTTGACGATGGCCTCGAGCACATCGGGCACGCCCAGGCCGGTCTTGGCGGAAATCTCGACGGCCTCGGAGGCGTCGATACCGATCACATCCTCGATCTGCTCCTTGACCCGGTCCGGCTCGGCGGCCGGCAGGTCGATCTTGTTGAGCACGGGCACGATCTCATGGTCGACCTCGATGGCCTGGTAGACATTGGCCAGAGTCTGCGCTTCCACGCCCTGCGAGGCGTCGACGACCAGCAGCGAGCCTTCGCAAGCCGCCAGCGAGCGGTTGACCTCATAGGCGAAGTCGACGTGGCCGGGCGTGTCGATCAGATTGAGAACGTAGGTCTTGCCGTCCTTGGCCGTATAGTCGAGGCGCACGGTCTGCGCCTTGATCGTGATGCCCCGCTCGCGCTCGAGTTCCATCGAGTCGAGCACCTGCTCCTTCATCTCACGCTCGGTGAGCCCGCCGGTGACCTGGATCAGCCGGTCGGCGAGGGTGGATTTGCCATGGTCGATATGGGCGACGATGGAGAAATTTCGGATCAGGGACGGATCTGTGCTCATGGCGCGGGCACGTAGCATTCAAAAGGGGTTTGGCCAAGCGGGATGGGCTGTTGGGGCGCGAGGCTTCCCCTGCGAAGCGGGGGAAGTGGCCGAGCCCGACCTTGGGTCGGGTGAGGTCGATGGGGGCAAGTCCTTGCGCGCTGACGCGCTCTGCGACGCTTCGCGCCGCCCCCTCAGCCCGCTACGCGGACAGCTCCCCCGCAAGCGGGGCGAGCCCTTCTGTGCACCCCGAAACGAAAAGGCCGCCCCGAAAGGAGCGGCCTTTTTGAGATCCTTGCGGCAGCGAACGCCTAGTTCGCCAGAACCGCCTGCATCGCCTCGTACTTCTCGACGAGACCTTCGGCGTGTTCGCGCTCTTCCTCGCTCTTGGCCACCGCGACGTCCTCGCGGGCATTGGCAAGGTCCTGCGCGAGCTTGTCGGCGTCGATCTCGGAGACCGGCACGGCTTCTTCGGCCAGGATGGTCAGGCCGGCCGGGGTCACCTCGGCGAAACCGCCATGGATGAAGGTGCGCTCGACCGAACCGTCATTCATCACCGCGATGGCGCCCGGACGGATCACCGACATGAAGGGGGCATGATCCGGCAGTACGCCGAAATCGCCCTCTTCGCCAGGGACCACGACCTGGTCCACCTGGCCGGCAAATACCCGGCGCTCCGGAGAGACGAGATCGAAATGGAGTTTGTCAGCCATCAGGCGTGTCTCCGGTTAGACCGAAGCTGCGTTACGCAGCTTCCGCGGCCAGCTTCTCGGCCTTCTTCACAGCGTCTTCGATGGTGCCGACCATGTAGAACGCCGCTTCCGGCAGGTGGTCGTATTCACCGTCGCAGATCGCCTTGAAGCCCTTCACGGTTTCCGCAACCGGCACCTGGATGCCCGGGAAGCCGGTGAAGATTTCAGCCACGTCGAACGGCTGCGACAGGAAGCGCTCGACCTTACGGGCACGGGCCACGGTCAGCTTGTCTTCTTCCGACAGCTCGTCCATGCCCAGGATCGCGATGATGTCCTGCAGAGCCTTGTAGCGCTGGAGGATTTCCTGAACGCGGCGCGCCGTCTTGTAGTGTTCTTCACCAACGATGCGCGGCTCGAGGATACGCGAAGTGGAGTCGAGCGGGTCCACGGCCGGGTAGATACCCTTTTCCGAGATCGCGCGGTTGAGAACCGTGGTCGCGTCCAGGTGGGCGAAGGTGGTGGCCGGGGCCGGGTCGGTCAGGTCGTCGGCCGGCACGTAGACGGCCTGCACGGACGTGATCGACCCCTTGGTGGTTGAGGTGATGCGTTCCTGCAGCGCACCCATGTCGGTGGCCAGGGTCGGCTGGTAACCCACGGCGGACGGGATCCGGCCCAGAAGGGCGGACACTTCGGCGCCGGCCTGGGTGAAGCGGAAGATGTTGTCCACGAAGAACAGCACGTCCTTGCCTTCCTCGTCGCGGAAGTATTCCGCCTGGGCGAGACCGGACAGGGCGACGCGGGCACGGGCGCCCGGCGGCTCGTTCATCTGGCCGAAGACCAGGGCGCAACGCGACCCTTCCGTGGAACCGCCATGTTCCTTGGGGTCCTTGTTCACGCCGGATTCGATCATTTCCCAGTACAGGTCGTTACCCTCACGGGTCCGCTCACCCACACCGGCGAAGACCGAGTAGCCGCCGAACATCTTGGCGATATTGTTGATCAGTTCCTGGATCAGAACCGTCTTGCCGACGCCGGCGCCGCCGAACAGGCCGATCTTGCCGCCCTTGGCGTAGGGGCAGAGCAGGTCGACGACCTTGATACCGGTCGGCAGGATTTCAGCAGCCGTGGCCTGCTCGTCGAAGGACGGGGCCGGACGGTGGATCGGTGCGCGCTGCGTGTGGGCCACGTCGCCGGCTTCGTCGATCGGCTCGCCGGTGACCGACATGATGCGGCCAAGCGTGCCCGGACCGACCGGGACCGTGATCGGCGAACCCGTGTCGGTCACTTCCGTGCCGCGCTGCAGGCCTTCCGTCGCGTCCATGGCGATCGTACGGACAGTGTTCTCGCCGAGGTGCTGGGCAACCTCGAGGACGAGCTTCTTGCCGTCATTGGTGGTTTCCAGGGCGTTGAGGATGTCCGGCAGGGTGCCTTCGAACTCAACGTCCACGACAGCGCCCGTGATCTGGGCAATACGGCCTTTGGATGTGCTCATAGCGGGTATTCCTCTCGCCTAGAGGGCCTCGGCGCCGGAGATGATCTCAGTCAGCTCCGTGGTGATCTGCGCCTGACGCGTGCGGTTATAAACAAGGTTCAGTTTGTCGATGAGTTCGCCGGCATTGCGCGTGGCGTTGTCCATCGCGGCCATCTTGGCCCCCATCTCGCCTGCCACGTTTTCCAGCAGGGCGGACAGGATGACGGTATCGGCATAGCGCGGCAGCAGCGTGTTGAGGATCGTCTCCTCATCCGGCTCGGCCTCGTAGATCGCGCCCTTCAGGTCGGGACGTTCCACGCCCTCGTCGATCGCATCGATCGCGGGGATCAGCACTTTCGCGCGCGGCTTCTGCGAGATCACCGACACGAATTCGGCCGAGACCAGCTCGCAGACATCGAACTCGCCATTCTCGAACATGATGCGGATCTTTTCGCCGATCCGGCCGGAGGTGGCGCTGGTGATGGTCTTTTCGCCCGACAGCTCGATCCGCTCGACGATGAGATTGGCGAACTGGCGCTTCAGCTGGTCGCCGCCCTTCTTGCCGACGCAGATCAGCTTGACGGTCTTGCCTTCAGCCTGCAGCGCCGTGATGCGCTCGCGGGCCTTCTTCACGATATTCGTGTTGAAGCCGCCGCACAGGCCGCGATCAGCCGTCATCACAACCAGCAGATGGGTTTCCGCGCGGCCGGTGCCGACCAGCAGCGGAGACGCGCCCGGCGTGCCGGCCATGGCGGCCGACAGATTGGCCATCACCGCAGACATGCGCTCGGCATAGGGACGCGCGGCCTCCGCGGCTTCCTGCGCCCGGCGCAGTTTTGCCGCGGCGACCATCTGCATCGCCTTGGTGATCTTCTGCGTCGACTTGACGCTTTCGATCCGGTTTTTCAGGTCCTTAAGGCTCGCCATAAGGCTCTCCTAGCGGTTGGTCTCGATCAGGCTCACGCGAAGTGTTCGGTGAACTTGTCGAGAACCGCCTTCAGCTTGCCTTCCGAGTCGTCGGTCAGCTTCTTCTCTTCGCGGATCGAGGAGAGAAGGTCGGCGTGCTCGGCGTGCAGGTGACGCAGCAGGTCGGCTTCGTAGCGGGCGATGTCCGACACGGCCAGGCCGTCCAGATAGCCACGCGTACCGGCGTAGATCACGCAGACCTGCTCTTCCATCGACAGCGGCGAGAATTGCGGCTGCTTCAGGAGCTCGGTCAGGCGCTGACCGCGGTTCAGCAGTTTCTGGGTCGCGGCGTCGAGGTCGGAACCGAACTGGGCAAAGGCCGCCATTTCGCGGTACTGGGCCAGTTCGCCCTTCATCTTGCCGGCAACCTGCTTCATCGCCTTGGTCTGGGCGGCAGAACCCACGCGCGACACCGACAGGCCGACGTTCACGGCCGGGCGGATACCCTGGTAGAACAGGTCGGTTTCCAGGAAGATCTGGCCGTCGGTGATCGAGATCACATTGGTCGGGATGTAGGCCGACACGTCATTGGCCTGGGTTTCGATGACCGGCAGGGCCGTCAGCGAACCATTGCCATTGGCGTCGTTCAGCTTCGCCGCGCGCTCCAGCAGGCGGGAGTGCAGGTAGAAGACGTCGCCCGGATAGGCTTCGCGGCCCGGCGGGCGGCGCAGCAGCAGGGACATCTGGCGATAGGCGACGGCCTGCTTGGACAGGTCATCATACACGATCAGGGCGTGCATGCCGTTATCGCGGAAGTATTCGCCCATGGCGCAGGCGGTGAACGGTGCCAGGAACTGCATGGGAGCCGGGTCCGACGCCGTCGCGGCGACCACGATGGTGTAATCCATCGCGCCGTTTTCCTCGAGCGTCTTCACGATCTGGGCGACCGTGGAGCGCTTCTGGCCGACGGCGACGTAGATGCAGTAGAGCTTGGCGCTCTCGTCATCGCCTTCGTTGACCTGTTTCTGGTTCAGGATCGTGTCGAGCGCGATCGCGGTCTTGCCGGTCTGGCGGTCGCCGATGATCAGCTCGCGCTGGCCGCGGCCGACCGGGATCATGGCGTCGATCGCCTTGATGCCCGTTGCCATCGGCTCGTGCACGGATTTCCGCGGGATGATGCCCGGGGCCTTCACGTCGACGCGGCGGCGTTCGGCAACATCCTTCAGCGGACCCTTGCCGTCGATCGGCTCACCCAGACCGTCCACGACACGACCCAGCAGGCCCTTGCCCACGGAGGTGTCGACGATCGAGCCGAGACGCTTGACGGTGTCGCCTTCCTTGATGCCCCGGTCGTCGCCGAAGATCACGCAGCCGACATTGTCGCGCTCGAGGTTCAGGGCCATGCCCTTGATGCCGCCCGGGAACTCGACGAGCTCCCCGGCCTTCACCTCGTCCAGGCCGTAGACGCGGGCAATACCGTCACCGACGGACAGCACGCTACCAACGTCCGAAACCTTCGCTTCGGAACCGTAATTCTTGATCTGATCCTTCAGGATCGCAGAGATTTCTGCGGCACGGATGTCCATGGACCTAGGCCTCTTTCATCGCATTCTTCATCCCGTCCAGCTTGGTGCGGAGGGAACTATCGAACATGCGGGAGCCGACCTTCACGATCAGCCCGCCCAACAATTCGGGCCGCACATCCGTGCGCACCTCGATCTCGCGCCCGAAGGCACCCTTCAGCGAAGCCGCCAGGGCCTCGGTCTGTTTCTTCGTCAGCGCCACTGCCGTGGTCACGTCGGCGGTCACCACGCCGCGGTCGGCCGCAGCCAGCGCAGCATAGATCTTCGCGACAGCGCCCAGCTCACCGGCGCGGCCATTGCGCGCGGCCACGCCGAACATGTTGCGGGTCAACTCGTTGAACTTGGCCTTTTTCGCCAGCTCGGCCAGCACGCCATCCTTGGCGTCGGCCGGATGCAGCGGCGAGGCGAGCGCCTCGGCCAGTTCCGGGGATTCCTCAAGCATCGCGCGGAAAGCCGACAGGTCGGCTTCCACCGCGTCAGCGGCACCCGAGGTCTTCGCCAGCTCGAACAGGGCAGTTGCGTAGCGTCCTGCCGCGTTGGCTGTCATGGCGTCTTCGCCGGTCTTCACCGTGACGTCACTCTCTAGCTGGATCGCACCCGTAGATCGCCGGATGGCGCAAGTGCTTGTTATTCAACGATTTTCACAAACGAACACACGGTGTTGCACCGCACGTTCTCGTGGTTCGGCGCTGCGATAGCACAGGGATAGGGACGCAGCAAGCCACTCACACCGGGCGATTCAGCGCACGGACAGTGTTTTTCGTGCAGCCGCCAAGCCAGACTCCCGGCACATGCGCACATCCATCCTTCCCCTTGACGGGGAAGGTGCCCGGCAAAGCCGGGCGGAAGGGGTGAATCCCGGCGCTCGCGAATTCGCCAACACCTCGCCGCCACCCCCTCCGAGCCGGAGCTACGGTCCGGCCCACCTCCCCCATCAAGGGGGAGGATGGTGCGTCCTATTTCCTCGCTCCCCGCGCCTTTTTCGCGAGGATGTTCATCGTCTCGACGAACAGCGAGAAGGCGATGGCGAAGTAGAGATAGCCGCGCGGGATATGGAAATGCAGCGCATCGGCGACCAGCGCGACGCCGATCAGCAGGAGGAAGGACAGGGCCAGCATCTTGGTCGTCGGATGGCGCTCGATGAAGCGCGACACCGTGCCCGAGGCGAGCAGCATGATCGCCATGGCGATGGCGACCGCCGTGATCATCACCGGCAGATGGTCGGTCATGCCAACCGCCGTGATCACGCTGTCCAGCGAGAAAACGATATCGATCAGCACGATCTGGAACACGACCGCCCCGAAGGCCGCCACCACCGGGTTCTCGTGACGGGTATTGTCGCCCTCCACCGAATGGTGGATTTCCAGCGTTGCCTTGACGATCAGGAAGAGACCGCCGCCCATCAGGATCACATCGCGCCAGGACACATCGAAACCGGCGATCGAGAAAACCGGCTCCTCCAGATGCGCAATCCACACCAGTCCGAACAGCATGATGACCCGGAAGATCAGCGCCAGGCCCAGCCCGAGCGCCCGCGCCTTCGGCCGCTGAGCCTCCGGCAACCGCCCCGCCATCAGCGCGACGAAGATCACATTGTCGATCCCCAGCACGATTTCCAGAAAGGTCAGCGTGGCCAGCGAGAGAAAGACTTCGGGGGTCAGAAGGGCTTCGAGCATGGTCGGTCCGTGAGTGGCATCCGGCGCATACTCGCAACTGGCGCCATCTTGTCCAGCCCGCTGGCCGCTCTCCAGACCGTCATTCCGGCGAAAGCCGGAACCCAGCTCACAAAGCCGGGTCGGGCCAGACCTGGCACCGCTTCGTCCGATGATCTGGATCCTGACCTTCGTCAGGATGACGATGACCGGGGGGGCTACATGGTATCTGCGCAGAAGCCGTTTCTCAGATGAAGCTGTACGGTTCCACATCGATTGACACCCGCACGGAGGACGGGGTCTTCACCCGTCCGGCCCAGGCGCGCAGATAGGCGGAGATATCGATCGTCTTGTCGGCGCGCACCAGGATGCGGCGGCGGTGCCAGCCGCGCACCATCGCCCGCGGCGGTTCGGCCGGCCCCCAGATCTCCACCCCGTCGGTCACCGGCGCCGCAGCGGCCCAGTCGGCGGCTGCCTTTTCGACATTGGCCGGGTCCTGGCTCATCAGCCCGATCGCGGCGAGCCGGCCGAAGGGCGGCAGGCCCAGCGCCTCGCGCGCCATGAATTCCATGTCGAGGAAACGGTCGCGATCGCCGGCGATCAGCGCCTGGATCGCCTCGTGTTCGGGCTGGTGCGTCTGCAAGAGCGCCCGCCCCGGCCGGTCGGCGCGCCCCGCCCGGCCGGCCACCTGGACCAGGGTCTGGAAGGTGCGTTCTCCCGCCCGCGGATCGCCGCCCGCCAGGCCCAGATCGGCATCCACCACGCCGACCAGGGTCAGATTGGGGAAGTTGTGGCCCTTGGCGGCAATCTGGGTGCCGACCAGGATGTCGATCTCGCCCTTCTCCATCGCGGCCACGATCTCGGCACCGCGCTGGGTGTCGGAGGAATAGATTTCCACCCGCGCCTCGGGAAAGCGCCGCTTGGCCTCCTCGGCCACCCGCTCGACACCCGGCCCGACACTGGTCAGCGACTCCTCCGCCCCGCATTCTGGACAGGCTTTCGGCTTGGGCATGGAGAAGCCCGTGACATGGCAGACCAGGCGGCCGGTATAACGGTGCTCGACGAGATAGGACTGGGTGTCCGGCGACACCATGCGGTGACCGCAGGCGCGGCACAGCACCAGCGGCGCATAGCCCCGGCGGTTGAGATAGAGCAGGCTCTGCTCGCCGCGCGCATAGGTCTCGGCCATGGCAGCGACCAGCGGCGGCGAGAGCCAGCAGCCGCTCTCGGCCGGGGTCTCGCGCAGATCGATCGTGCCGATCTGCGGCAGGATGGCCGCGCCCGGCCGCGCCGGCAGATGCACATGCACATAGCGGCCGGCCTGCACATTCGCGAGGCTTTCCAGCGAGGGCGTTGCCGAGGCCAATACCACCATCGCCCCTTCCAGCTTGGCGCGGACAATGGCCAGGTCGCGGGCCTGGTAGGCCAGGCCCTCGTCCTGCTTGTAGGTGGGGTCGTGTTCCTCGTCGACGACGATCAGGGCGAGTTTCATGAAGGGCAGGAACAGCGCCGAGCGCGCGCCCACCACGATCCGCGCCCGGCCCTCGGCCACTTCGCGCCAGACCCGGCGGCGATTTTTCGGCCCGGCGCCGGAATGCCACAGGGCCGGTTTCACGCCGAAACGTTTTTCAAAGCGCGACAGCACCGCCTCGGTCAGCGCGATCTCCGGTAGCATGATCAGGATCTGGGCTTTCGGGTCGCGGCGCAGCACTTCCGCCACGGCCTCGAAATAGACCTCGGTCTTGCCCGAGCCCGTCACCCCGTCCAGCAGCGCCGACTGGAAACCGCCCGCCTGTACCAGGCGGCGCAGCACGCCGGAGGCCTCGCCCTGCATGGCGGTCAGATCGAGCCCGGCATGATCGGGATCCGGCTCGTCGAAGGGCGGATCGACCAGGCGTTTTTCCTCCGCCAGCGCGCCGGACTTGGCCAGCCCTTTCACCACCGAAGCCGTCACCCCCGCCTCGCGCGCCAGATCGGCGGCCGTCGCCTCGCCCAGCGCTGCGGCGGCGTCGAGCACCCGCTGGCGTGCCTCGGTCATCCGTCCCGGATCGCCGTCACCCGGGCGGTAGACCGTCTCCGTCGGCGAGGGTTTCAGCGCATCCGTCGAGCGCAGGACCGAACGCAGCACAATCCCCGGCGGCTGCACCAGATAGCGCGCCAGCCAGTCGACAAAGCGCCGCGTGCCCTCCGGCAAAGGCGGACCGCCGGCGGCGCTGTCGAGCGGCTTCAGCTTGCGGGCAGGATCGTCCGGCTTGATGGCCCAGACCACGCCGCGCGCCAGCCGCTTGCCCAGCGGCGCCAGCACATGATCGCCCGGCTGCACCTCGACATCCTCCGGCACGACATAGTCGAAGGCTTCCGGCAACGGCAGCGGAAACAGGATGGCGGCGATGCGGCGTGACACGGTCGGGCTTGTCCTCGATTCCGGCCAAGCTTAACCGCCCCGGGCCGGATTGCGACAGTCCCGGCAGCTGCGCCGCTGTGGAGTGACGGACTGCTGGCAGGCGGGTTTGCATTTCGGAAAGGGAATGCGCCAAAACTGGCACGCGAAACGGGCAGGGAGTCAGACATGACCGGCAGCGCAGACCAGGAAGACATCCTCCGGCTCGATGCGGCCTCCGTGCGCGCCTATCTGATGGAACATCCCGATATCGTCCGCGAGGATGCCGAGCTGATGGCCCTGCTCGCCCGGCGCGACGCGGGCAGCGATGTTGTCGATCTCGGCTCGGCCGCGCGCGAGAAGCTGCTCGAGGAGGTGCGCCAGCTCAAGGCGCTCAATGCCGGCATTGTCGAGACCGCACGCGCCAATCTGGCGACCCAGTCGCAGATCCACATGGCGGTGCTTGCCCTCCTGGAAGCCGACAGCCTTGCCGCCCTCGACCGCAAGATTTCCGGCCGCCTGACCGGCGCGCTCGGCGTCGATGTCTGCCGCATCCTGATCGAAGGGCACGCGCCGCTGCGGGCCGGTGAGTCCATTCTCGGCGCCTCGGAAGGCTTTGTCGGCGACGTGCTGGGCCAGAAGGTGGAGAGGCTCGGCCCGGTCGACCCGGAGATCGCCCATGCACTTTACGGCCAGCAGGGCGCGCGGGTGAAGAGCGAGGCCGTCGTGCGGCTCGATTTCCACGGCCAGGACGGGCTGATGGCCCTGGCGGCGCGCGATGCGCACCTGTTCGAGGCCGGACAGGGAACCGAACTTCTCAACTTCCTCGCGCGCGCCATCGAGCGCATGATCGTGCAATGGCTGCATCACACGCGCTGACCCTGCCCCTGGGCGCCGCACTGGACGCCTTCTACGCCCATCTCGCCGGCGAGCGCCGTCTCGCCGCCCGCACGCTCGACGCCTATCGCCGCGATCTGGACGGGTTCGCCGGATTTCTCGGCCTGCACCTGGGCTGCGCGCCTGCCCTCACTGATCTCGCCACCCTGCGCGCCAGCGATTTCCGCGCCTGGATGGCCGACCGCCGCCGCGGCGGCCTGTCGGCCCGCTCGCTGGCCCGTGAACTCTCGGCCGTGCGCACTTTCTTTGGCTATGCCCGGCGGCGCTGGTCGCTGGAAAACGCCGCCCTCTCCCTGATCGAGGGGCCGAAATTCGCCCGCTCGAAGCCCAAACCGGTCAGCGAGGCGGCCGCCCGCGAACTGATCGCCGAGACCGGTCATCGCGACGGGCGCGACTGGGTGCAGGCGCGCGACAGCGCCATCCTGCTCCTGCTCTATGGCTGCGGCCTGCGGATCTCCGAAGCGCTCGGCCTGACAGGACGCGACCATCCGCTCGGCGAGACTCTGCGCATCACCGGCAAGGGCGGAAAGATGCGCGTCGTGCCGGTCCTGCCTGCCGTGCGGGAGGCCTGCGCCGACTATGTGCGTCTGTGTCCGTTCGACCTGGAACCCGCCGCCGCCCTGTTCCGCGGCACACGGGGCGGCGCGCTCGGTGCGCGCAGCGTCCAGGCACTGATGAGCGATCTGCGCGGCCGGCTCGGCCTGCCCGCCAGCGCCACACCCCATGCCCTGCGCCACGCTTTCGCCACCCATCTCCTCGCCAATGGCGGCGATCTGCGCGCCATCCAGGAACTGCTCGGCCATGCCAGCCTCTCGACCACCCAGGTCTATGCCGACGTCGAGACTCGCCGCCTGATGTCCATCTACGACCAGACCCACCCCCGCGCCCGGCGGGGATAGTGTCGCCGTATTCCCTCCGCAGGGCGGATGAGGCGCGCTTCTCCCCCTGAACACCCTCCGTTTTTCCCGGTCGAATGCCCGGCCCTGAGCCGGGCGGAGTGCCGGGATCTACGGGAAGCTCATCGCTTGAAGTGATCTTCGGTCGGTCCCGGATCTGCAGCCTGCCTGCGCAGGCCTCCGTCCGGGAAAAATCGAGAGGTTGGGAGAGAGAGTGAGAGCGCCGCAACAAACACCGTCACCC
>NZ_JAEPOL010000027.1 GCF_017642925.1 Maricaulis sp.
ACACAAATTCATGACTGAAGAGAAGACGAATCGGCCGATTGGTTGCGTTTTGCGACTTCGACATCTAGTCGCTGCGAGCTATTCGCAACGCAATTAACGCAATATGTTGGGGTTGAACTGATTTTCAATCACAACCTGATGCGGATTTCCTGTCTTTCTCGTAAGGTTCATTTTTCTCCTGAGAGGCGAGTTTCTCCGTGCGAATCCGGTTCGGGAATTCGCACCGCGCGCAAAAACCACCGATCCGGCGATCGGCGGTGACAGAAAATCGTGGAAAACTCGAAACTTTCCCGGCGTCTCAGCCGAGTTCTTCGTGCAGCCGGTCGCTTTCGGCGAGACGCGCAACGGCGCGAGTCGAACGGTAGATGGCGCTGTTCGAACCGTGCTCGGAACATTCCACCGATTCCACCCAGCAGCGGCCGCCCGTGGCTTCCCGGACGATCTCGTCCGCCTTGTGGAAGGTCATCTCGGCCATCCGCTCGCAGCTCGTCCCCGGCACCACCCGGACGCGGGCAATGCCGCGTTCACCCAGCGCTTCCAGCGCCGGGCGTTCCGGATCGTCCTCAGCGACAAGAAGCGAGTGATCGAACATCTCGTGCAGCCAGTCGCGGATCTTGCCGAAACCGCCCTTGCCGAAATCGAGCACCCAGCCGCGCTTGTCGAGCTGTTCGGCGGCAAACACGAAGCGGAAACCGAAGGAATAACCGTGCAGGAGGCTGCAATCGCTGTCCGCCGCCCATTGCCGCGAGCAACAGGACAGGCCGCGCTCATTGCCATAGGTCTTGGTGGAAAGATGGGCCATTGCCTCACGCTCCCGACATCGCATCCGTGATCAAGGGGACAAACCTGCCCCACCCTCGCCGGCATACCCAGCGATCCTACCACGTCTGCACATGAGAAGGAGGAGATCGCGTGGCAGGCCCTAGGGGAATCGAACCCCTCTTTCCAGGTTGAAAACCTGGCGTCCTAACCGATAGACGAAGGGCCCGCGGCGATGAGGGCCGTCGTATAGAAAAGCCTGAGACCGCTTGCAAGCGGGAATTTCGCAAAAACGTCAGTCTTGCGCAGTTGCCAGGTCGTCCAGTTGCAGCTGCACCCGCTTGCGGCCCTGCCAGGCATCGCACTTCACCCGGCCGACCGCATGCCAGAGCCCCTCGCCCGCGCTGAGCAGCGCCTCTCCGAGCGGGGTGTCGGCGGTGCGGAAACTGATCCCCTGCACGCTCGCGCCACTGAGATCCTGCAGCGAAAAGCGCACATGGTCGGTGCCGACTCGCTTGGCGAAGCTCACCCGGACCCGGGACAGCGCGAAACGCGGTTCCGGATTGCCCTGACCGAAGGGACCGGCGCGCTCGAGCATCTCGGCAAGCTCGACGGTTACGCCGGAGGCTGCCAGCACACCATCCGCCTTGAGCGCCATGGCGTCGCCGGCCTCTGCCAGTTCCGGCGCGAGACGCTCGTCCAGATAGGCGACCAGCGCATTGATCCGGTCGGCTTCCACCGTCAGGCCGCCGGCCATCGCATGGCCACCCCCGGCCAGCAGCAGCCCTTCATGGCGCGCCGCGGCGATGGCGCCGCCGAGATTGACGCCCGGCACGGAGCGCCCGGATCCCTTGCCAATCGCGACCTCGCCCTGGCGGTCGATGCCGATGACGATGACGGGCTTGGAGAACCGGTCCTTCAGGCGGCCGGCGACAACGCCGATCACGCCGGGATGCCAGCCCTCGCCCGACGCAACCAGCACCGCCCTGCCGGCGCCCTGTCGCTCCAGCTGGGCCAGGGCCTCATCCTGCACCGCCGCCTCGATCGTGCGGCGCTCGGCATTGAGCGCGTCGAGCTCGGCAGCGATACGCGCAGCTTTCGCGGGATCGTCCGTGGTCAGCAAGTGTGCGCCCAGATCGGAACGGCCGACCCGGCCCCCGGCATTGATGCGCGGTCCGATCAGGAAACCGGCGTGATAGACGCTGGCCTCGCCGTCGATACCGGCCGCGTCGGCCAGGGCCTTGATGCCCGGCTGCAGCCACTGGCTCATCACACGCAGCCCCTGGGCCACCAGCGCCCGGTTCAGCCCCTCCAGGGCCACGACATCGCAGATCGTGCCCAGCGCAGCGAGATCCATCCATTGCATGATGTCCGGCTCGCCGGTCTCGCCGAAGGCGCCGCGCCGCCGGCCTTCGCGATTGAGCGCCGCCAGCAGCACGAAAGTGACCCCGGCCGCGGCCAGATGACCGCATCCGGACGTGTCGTCGGGTCGATTGGGATTGACGAGTGCCGCAGCCGGCGGGAAGTCGTCGTCCATCAGGTGATGGTCGATGACGACAATATCGAGCCCGATCCCCGCCCCGTGCCGCAGGGCTTCATGCGCTGCAGCGCCGCAGTCCAGCGTCACCACGAGTTCGGCGCCGCGTTCGCGCAAGGTCTCGAAAGCCTTCGCAGACGGTCCGTAGCCTTCCTCGATCCGGTCGGGAATGTAGATATCGGCGTCCTGGCCCACATGGCGCAGCCAGCGTACCAGCTGGGCGGCAGACGTTGCACCGTCGACGTCATAGTCGGCAAAGACTGCAATGCGCCGGCCGGCCTCGACGGCGTCCCAGATCAGCGCGGCGGCCTTGTCCATGTCGGCGAGTGCCGACGGGTCGGGAAACACGTCGCGCAGACGCGGCGACAGATACAGTCCCGCCGTCTCCGGCGGCACACCGCGTGCGGCGATGACCCGGGCCAGGGCGTCGGGCAGGCCGTGCTGGCGGGCAATGGTGGTCACGGCAGCCTCATCGGCCTCGCGCAGGCGCCATTTGCGCCCGCTCAGCGAGTGCTCCACCCCCAGAAGGGCGTCTGTCTGCCGTGTCGTGACGTCCGTGACCATCCTCTGTCCGTGCTAGCCCAGCGGCCGTGCCGACCGGATGCGCCGCACCGAATGATCGGCCGAATCGAGCAGCAGCGTATGCGTGTGGACACGCCCGCCCGAGGTGCGGACACCGTCGACCAGGTCGCCATCGGTCACGCCGGTGGCGACGAAGAGGCAGTGGCTGGCAGCCAGTTCGGAAACATCATACTTGCGGTCGAGATCGGTCACGCCGACACGCGCTGCCCGGGCGCGCTCGTCATCATTGCGGAAGAACAGGCGGGCCTGCATCTGGCCGCCGATGCACCGCAGCGCCGAGGCCGCCAACACGCCTTCGGGTGCGCCGCCCTGGCCGATATACATGTCGACACCGACGCCGAGACCCGCCGCGCCCATGGCGCCGGCGACATCACCGTCCGGGATCAGGCGCACACGGCCACCGACGGACTTCACACCGTCGATGATGTGCTGGTGACGCTCGCGTTCCAGCACGCAGACCGTGATGTCGGACGGGGCGACGCCCTTGGCCTTGGCCAGGTTCTTCACATTCTCCGCCGCGCTGGCATCCAGGTCGATCACACCGGAGGGCAGACCCGGACCGACGGCGATCTTGTCCATATAGGTGTCCGGCGCGTGCAGCAGGCCGCCGCGCAGCGCAAAGGAGACCACGGCCAGCGCATTGGCCTGGCCCTTGGCGGTCAGCGAGGTGCCTTCGAGCGGGTCGAGCGCGATATCGATCTCCGGGCCTTCGCCGGTCCCGACCTCTTCACCGATATAGAGCATGGGCGCTTCGTCGCGCTCGCCCTCGCCGATCACGATCCGGCCCTTCATCGGCATGGCGTTGAGTCCGTTGCGCAGGGCGTCGACGGCGGCCTGGTCGGCGGATTCCTTCTCGCCGCGGCCGATCCAGTCAGAGGCCGCAACGGCCGCAGCCTCGGCTGCACGCACCGCCTGCAGCGCCAGATTTGTCAGGGCACGGGTATCGCTCATTCTTCGTCTCCGGTCATCGCCCGGCACACGCCGGGCACACATTGAGTTCAGCTTTGCGGGTCTTGTGGCGGCGTTATGCGCGCTTGTCCCTCATTCACGAAATCGGACGCGCTGGACGGCGTGTCCTGCCCTTCACGGTCTTCCGCCTCGGCATTCAGCGCATCACGGCGCTCCAGCAGCCGGCGCGCCTGGGCGTCCATTTCCGCGCCTTCGCCACGCGGCAGCGTGCGTTCGGGCACGGTGCGCGGTGCGGCGCGGTCCTCCACACCGGCTTCCAGACGCTCCTCGACCCAGTCGGGATGCGTGGCTTCCACATCCGGCATATCGACCGCTGCGCAGCCTCCCAGAAGGGCGGCAAGACCCGCGGTCGTGACAAAGCGATGCATGACAACTCCTCGCGCTGGACGCGCGACGCGCTTTCTATACGCTGATCGGTGTCAGAGTCACCTGCCGAAGACAAGGACAATCGATGCCGGGCAAGACGGAAAACGACGCGCAAGACCGCGACTCCAACCCCTGGGCCGGCATGACCGCAGCGGAATGGGAGGCGCTTGACGAGGTGTCGCGCAATCTCATGCAGGCCTCGCTGAAGTCGCAGAAACTCATGTCCGAGGTCGTCCAGAAGGCGCTGGAAGGCGAAGCTGTGCTGCCCAAAGCCGACCCGTTCAACGCCGCCCCCGAATTCGGCGAGGTCTGGAATCATATCGTGCACCAGCCCGAACTGATGATGCAGGCCCAGGCCGACCTGATGAAGGGCTATCTCGATCTGTGGTCGAACACGACGAAACGCTTCATGGCCGGCGAAGACGATGGCGGCGGCGCACCGGTCATCGAGCCGGAAAAGGGCGACAAGCGCTGGAAGAGCGAGGACTGGTCTGCCAATCCGGTGTTCGACGCCATCAAGCAGTCCTACCTGCTCAACCAGCATTTCCTGATGGGGCTGGTGCGCAATGTCGAGGGTGTCGACGCGCGCACCCGGCGCAAGGTGGAATTCCTGACCCGGCAGATAACCGACGCCCTGTCGCCGACCAATTTCGCCCTGACCAATCCGGACGTGCTCCGCGAAACCATGGCCTCGCGCGGCGAGAACCTGACCCGAGGCCTGCAGAACCTTATGAGCGATCTGGAGGCCGGTCACGGGCGGCTGGCCCTGCGCCAGACCGACACGGCAGGCTTCCAGGTCGGCAAGGATCTCGCCACGGCGCCCGGTCAGGTGATCTTCCAGAACGATGTGATGGAGCTGATCCAGTACGCCCCCGCGACCGAGACGGTGAAGCAGCGGCCGCTGCTGATCGCGCCGCCCTGGATCAACAAGTTCTACATCATGGATCTGCGGGAAAAGAACTCGATGATCCGCTGGCTGACCGAGCAGGGCTTTACGGTCTTCCTGATTTCCTGGGTCAATCCGGGTCCGGAACTCAAGGACAAGACTTTCGCCGACTACATGCATGAAGGCCTGTTTGCGGCACTGCACGCGATCGAGGCGGCCACGGGCGAAACATCGGTGAATGCCGTGGGTTACTGCGTCGGCGGCACGCTGCTCGCCAGCGCCCTCGCCTGGCTGGAAGCGGAAGGTCAGGCCGACCGGATTGCCTCGGCGACCTTCTTCGCCGCCCAGACGGATTTCGAGCAGGCCGGCGACCTCCTGCTGTTCATCGACGAGTACTGGCTCAAGGAGATCGAGCGCATCATGGACGCCCAGGGCGGCGTGCTGGACGGACGCTCCATGGCCGACACGTTCAACCTGTTGCGCTCGAACGACCTGATCTGGTCCTTCGTCGTCAACAACTACCTGCTCGGACGCCAGCCACAGGCTTTCGATCTGCTGTACTGGAATTCCGACCAGACCCGCATGCCCAAGGCGCTGCACCTGTGGTATCTGGACAATCTCTACCGCAATAACCGCCTGTCGCGGGGCGAGCTGGAGCTTGACGGCCACACGCTCGATCTCGGCGCGGTCAAGACACCGGTCTACATGCAGGCCTCGCGCGAGGACCATATCGCGCCCTACCCGTCCGTCTATCGCGGCGCCAAGCGGTTCGGCGGACCGGTCCGCTTCCTGCTGGCGGGGTCGGGGCATATTGCCGGCGTGATCAACCATCCGGCCGCCGGCAAGTATCAGCACTGGACGAATGACAAGCTGCCCAAGACCGTCGAAGCCTGGGTCAAGGGCGCCAAGGAGCATCCCGGCTCCTGGTGGGCCGACTGGCGCGACTGGCTCTATGAACGCTCCGGCGATGACGTGCCGGCCAGAACGCCGGGCGATGGCAAGCTGAAACCGATCTGTCCGGCTCCGGGCCGCAATGTGCTGGTGCGCAGCGACGCGCCGCAAAAGGCCGACGCCTGACACGCCCCGCATTCCCGTCCGGAGTGAGCTGGCGTTTACGCAAACCCTGGGTTTTTCTTGCGCTGCAGCGTATCCTGGCTAGCCTCGACCGCGTATGACCGTGAGACAGGGAGATTGCCGTGCAGGATGCCGCTGCCAACCGCGAACGTCACATGCTCGGCTTCTTCATCGATGCCGATGGCAAACGGCGTTTCGACCGCTTCCACCTGCTTGCCCATGGCGACCGGTGGGACGGGGAAATCCTGCGCCTGACACCAGGCCGGTCCGACGCCATCGCGATCGCGGTCTCCGGACGCGTCAACGGCGCGGAACTGGAACTCGATCTCGACCGCCGCGACCGCCGGCCCGCCGAGGCGCTGCGCGTGCGTGCAGAAACACCGGACATCGATGCTGGCTATATCGGCACGCTGGATCTGCAGCCGCCGGGAGATGTCCGCACGCGCACCCCCTATGTTCTGGAAGAGGCGCCCGCCGTCCGGCTCGACCCGAGCTCCACGCATGGCTGGGGCACGGTTGCAGTCGCGCCGCTGGCCAAAGGCGCCGAAGTCCTTCCGATCCGCGGTCCGTTCAGCGCGGTGCAGACCCCCTATTCCTTCCGGACCTCCAACGGCCGTCATGTCGAACCGACCGGCTATGGCCATTTCGTGAACCATGCCTGCGAGCCGAGCTGCGAGATTGTCTACCGGCCGGACGGGCGGCCTGTGCTTGTCGCGCGCCGCGATCTTCCAGCCGGAACCGAAATCACCTTCGACTACACGGCAACCGAGGGGAAACTGGCCAACAGCTTTGCCTGTCTTTGCCCCGCTGACGCGCATAAAATCTGAACAAAATCCTGAGATTGCAGCGCTCTGCCCTTGCTCCCACGGCACCGCGCTGCAAAGACTGCGGCCAGACCGTTAACGCTGCGACGAGGACAGGACATGCTCGACACCCGATCGCTTGTCAGCGCCCTTGCGCTTATCCTGACGATCGGGATCCTGCTGCACTTCGTGAACTGGCGCATCCACCGTACCAGCGAGGGCGCGAAATTCTGGTGTATCGGGCTGAGCGTCCAGACCGTCGGCCTCTTCCTGTCGGCCGCCTTCAATATCGGTCCGGACACCGACCCGGTCTTTCTCTTCTGCATGAACATGATGGTCAGTTCCGGCCATGTCCTGATGCTGTTCGGAACCGCCTCCTTTGCCGAACGCCCCTTCCGGCCGTATGTCTATGTCCTCCTTATCGGCATCATGGCCCTGGGCTATGGCTGGTTCTGCCTGGTCGACACGAATGTCATCGGCCGGGTGCTGACACTCGCGAGCATCCTGATCGCGACGAACATGCTCAGTCTCACCCGGCTGTGGACCATCGCCCGGCGCGACGGACCGGACGGCGCCGTGGTGCTGGGTGCCGCCATGATCGCCACGATTCTGGTCTCGGCCGCCCTGTTCGGTCTGCAGCTGACCAACGGCGCGGCGGTCCAGAATGTCTATGACAGCGACAACCCGCTCCTGCCCGTTGCCGTAATGACGCTGATCGCCTTCGAGACGACGACGATCTTCGGCTATCTGCTGCTGAGCGCGGGCTATTCCCAGGCCCGGCTGAGCGAATTGGCGCTCACCGACCCGCTGACCGCGCTGGCCAATCGCCGCGCCTTCGATCGCGAGATCGTGCGGCGGCTGGCAACGGCGAGCGCGCCGGACCGCCAGATCGCGATGATCCTGTTTGACATCGACCGCTTCAAGCAGGTCAACGACACGCATGGCCATGATGTCGGCGACCGGGTTCTGCAGCATATCGCCACGATTGCCCGCTCGGTCTCCCGGCGGCGCGATGTGCTGGCCCGCATCGGCGGCGAGGAGTTCGCCATCATCGTCGACGAACGCGACAGCACGGCCCTGGAGCCCCTGGCCGGCCGCCTGCGCTCGGCAGTCGAGGCGTCGCCGGCGCGGGTCGAGGGACTGCATGTCCCGGTCACGGTCTCGGCAGGGTGCGCCCGTGCGGTCTGCCGCGATGCGGCCGATGTGGAAAAACTGTTCCGCGCCGCCGACACGGCGCTCTACGCCGCAAAGTCGAACGGCCGCAACCGGGTGGAAATGGCGCCCGCCTCCGCCGGAACAGCCTAGCGCTCGAAACGCACGCGCACCGGCGCGCGGCGCCCGGGCCCCTGCATCGCCGTGCGGACATGGGACTGGAAGCGCAGATTGGTCATCATCACCTGGTCGTCGAAGGCTTCGGCGAGGAGATCATTGTCGACGATGAAGCTTTCGGTTTCCGACGGCGGCGGCGCGACAAAATAGATCCAGGCGAACTCGCCATCGACCTCGGCGCCGACATAGCTCAGATCGAACAACGCGCCCTCACCGTCCGCCATCCGGAAACGCTCACCGGCATAGGCGCCGACCGTTTCCAGCCCGGCTTCGGTCCCGAGGAATTGCGCCGCGTCCTGTTCATCGCGATCGAGCGCAGTCAGGAGGTCGTGGGCGAACAGCCGGTGCACGATCTCCATCTCGCCGGTGCGCGGATTGACGGCGATCTCGGTGACACCGGCATGGACGCGATGGGCACTGGCCGGCGCTGCCACAAGCAGAACACCGGCCAGGCTCGTCAGAAGTGTGCGAAGCCGCAGCATTCGCGCAGGTCCTTCCTATTGCGGACGCGTACGGATCGAGTCGCGCGTCACGCGCTGATCCATGTCGTCCATCATCGTGTCGTTGTCCGAGGACGAACGGTAGACTTCCAGCCGGGTCGGTTCGATACGCGGCGGGAAGAAATTGTCGGACCGGTCCGCATCGGCCGTTTCGTGTAGCGGATCGAGCTCCACCGACACGACCTCGCGATCGGTCATGTAGGTCCAGGTGACATTGTCCGGATTGTAGCGCCAGACCTCGGCCGGGATGCGCACGATCTCGGTGCCGCCATCCGCGAAGGTGAATTCGAGGATGATCGGCATCACCACACCGCCCTGGTTGGTGAAGTCGAGATAGTAGATGCGCTCGTCGCTGTCGACGATTGCGGCTTCCCAGTCCTCCAGCTCCTCGCGGAAGCTGTCATAGGCCTCGCGTTCGCGATTGGTCACCGTGTGGGCGTCATTGCGCGAGTAGAAGTCAACCACTTCCGGATTGCGGGCCTCGTAATAGGCGATGCCTGCCTCGCGATTGCCGGCCTGGGTCAGGCTTTCCGGATCGGCGTCGTCCTCGGCGCGCTCGCGGGCATTCTCGATCTCCGGATTTTCCGTGTTGAACGTGCCCTCGATCACCCGGTCGAGCGAGATATCGACATGATCGGTCGAGTAGAACCAGCCGCGCCAGAACCAGTCGAGATCGACACCGGACACCTCTTCCATCGTGCGGAAGAAATCATACGGCGTCGGCCGGCGGAAACGCCAGCGATTGGCATAGGTGCGGAAGGCCTCGTCGAACAGTTCGCGGCCCAGAATGGTCTCGCGCAGCACCACCAGCGCCGTCGCCGGCTTGCCATAGGCATTGCTGCCGAATTGCAGCACCGAATCCGACTGCGTCATGATCGGCATCTGGTTGGTCGACACCATGTAGTCCGCGATCAGGTCCGGATCGCCGCGGCGGGACGGGAAGTCCTCTTCCCACTGACGCTCGGCCTGGAATTGCAGGAAGGTGTTCAGGCCTTCGTCCATCCAGGTCCACTGACGCTCGTCGGAATTGACCGTCATCGGGAAATAGATGTGGCCGATCTCGTGGATGATAACGCCGATCAGACCGCGCTTGGCGCTGCGCGAATAGGTCAGATTGCCGTCATCATCGACCACCGGGCGGCCATAGGTGCCGCCATTGAAGGTGATCATCGGATACTCCATCCCGCCCTGCGGGCCGGCGATCGATTGCGCCACCGGATAGGGATAGGGGAAGGAGAAGGAGGAGTAGACGTCCAGCGTGTGCTCGACAGCCCGGGTCGAGAAGGCCGACCACAGCGGCTCGCTCTCATTGGGGTAGAAGGACATCGCCATGACCAGCTCGGGCGCCACGCCCTCGCCGTCCTGTTCGACGCCGACCGCATCCCAGATGAATTTGCGCGAACCGGCCCAGGCGAAATCGCGGACATTCTCGGCGCGGAATTCCCAGGTGGCTTCGGACCGCGTGCCCCGGCGCTCATTGGCGCGGGCTTCGGACGGCGTCACGATGAAGACCGGTTCTTCGGAGGTCCGGGCTTCTTCCAGACGATCACGCTGGGCCTGGTTGAGAACGTCTTCGGGGTTCTGCAGCACACCGGTCGCGGAGACGATGAAGTCCTGCGGCACGGTGATGGACACGTCGTAATCGCCGAACTCCAGGGTGAACTCGCCGCGGCCCAGGAAAGCCTTGTTGTGCCAGCCTTCATAGTCCGAGAAGGCCGCTGCACGCGGGAACCATTGCGCGATCTGGTAGATGCAGTCGCCGCCGGTATCCTCGGTTTCCTCGAAGCATTCCCAGCCGGCGCGGCCGCCGATCACGCCGGTCTCGATCAGGCGATAATCCCACTCGATGTTCAGCACGACGCTCTCGCCGGTCTCCAGCGTGTCGTCGAGATCGATCCGCATCAGCGTGTCGACAATGGTGAAATCGACCGGATTGCCGTCGGCATCGGTCACGGCGGTGATGTTATGGCCATAGCCGTCATCGGCGATCTGCTGGCGCCGGCGCACGGCAGAGGCGGAGATGCCTTCCGGATTGGAGCCGCCGACACGGCCCGACGAGCGGCCGCCATCGCCGACCGTCTCGGTCATCACTGCGATGGAATCAGGACGAAAACGGTTCTGGTCGAGCTGGAACCACAGGAAGTCCAGCGGGTCCGGCGCATTATTGGTGTAGGTGACCGTCTCGGAGCCGTAGAGATGTTTCTCGTCTTCATCGAGACGGATATCGATGTCGTAGTCGACGTCCTGCTGCCAGTAGTCCGGCCCCGGCGCGCCGGTGGCGCGGCGCTCACGGTTCGGCGAGGGCCAGTCCTCGTCCTCAAGCTGGCGGAAGGCATCGCGCCAGTTGTTCGTGGTCTGCTGAATCGGCTGAGCGGCCGCAACGTTGAACGTCGCGGCCGCTGTCGCCATGGCAATAAGACTGAAGCTACGCATATTCCAGGTTCCCCATACCCCTAAAACGGGCTCTCTTCGGGAACTCATTTAGCGTCTGCCCCGGACCGCGTCACCCCGCGGTTACGGTTTTGTCATCTTCCGGACTGATTGCCGCAGCCGGAGCCGTCTGGCCGTTCTCCCGGCCGAGCGACATCAGCCAGGCGCCCAGACCGATGAGCATCAGGAGGAGACCGACCAGCGCACCCAGCACCGGCACGGCACCCAGTGCAGCTGAAACCGCCAGCACCAGCATCAGGGACAGAAGACGCATACCCATGCCCAGGGGCTGTTCCGGCTTGCGGTTGAGCACCAGATCCCCGACCGCCAGCGCGCCCAGCGCCAGGCACAGCAGCAGGAAGGGCAAGTACAACACCAACATGATCGGGATCAGCAGAGCTCCGATCACAGTGATCGCCAGCAACACCGTCATGATGATCAGGAAGACCGGCGACAGGGCGAAGCTGATGAAGCCCAGGAATCCGGAGACCAGCGGCTTGCGGCGGAAGGTCCGTGCTACCCGCGCGGTGCCGCGCGGCGTCATCAGCACGGCCAGTGCGCCCAGCAGAAGCGCTGCGCCCGGCACAGCCAGGCCCAGGAATTCGAAGGGCGCACCGATGATCTCCCAGGGACCGTCGATATCGATATCGATATCGTCCCAGTGCTTGGCGCCGAAATTGAACGGCTCGTATTCATAGTCGACCGTGCCGATCTGCGCACCGGAAGCGACAACCGGCTGGGACGGGCCGCGCACGGAGATCTCGCCGGTCACCCGGGCCGAATCGAGGATATAGACTTCCTCGGCCAGGATCTCGACATCGCCGTCAATCAAGCCCGACAGAGTGACTTCGGAGCCTTCGATATCCACGTCGCCGCGGACGGTACCGGCAATCTCGATCTCGCCGCCCGCGACCTCCAGACCGTCGGCGAAGACAGCGTCGCTGTGCACGCCGACATATCCGCCGGCCAGCTGGACCATATCGCCAACGGTCGCCTCGATCTCGACATTGCCGCCGGCTGCAGCGAGTTCGCCGCCGATCGTACCGCCGATACGGACATCCCCGCCGGCTGCGCTGACATCGCCGGCGACATTGGCGTCGACTTCGACATCGCCACCGGCAATCTCGATGTCCTCGCCGACAGAGCCGCGGATATAGACGTCACCACCGAAGAAGTGGATCGAGCCGGTAACGTCGGCATCGATCCGCCCATCGCCGGCAATCGCGGAAATATCGCCCTGGACATTGCCGCGGACCGTCATGTCGCCGCCGAGGAAGACGACGTCATTGCCGCTGCCGTCGATCTCGACTTCGCCGCCGATCACCTGGGCACCCGCGGCGCCCGTCATTGCGGTGATGGCCAGCCCCAGGGCCATGATTGTGTGCTTGATGCTCATAACTCTCTCCCTGCGCCCCCCGGCAGTCAGGTCGGTTGTTGAAATGAATTCCGGTCCCTACCGGTTTCAGTTGTCGATCAGGTCTTCGCAGTCGCGGCGATCGCGCAGGGTAAAGACAAGGTCGTCCACACGGGCGCCCGACTCGACCACTGGCTGATGCTCGGCGAAGACTTCAAAGCGGCCATCAATGCGGGCCGTCGACGCGATGGTCACACGGATACCGCAGACCTGGCCGCCATCATGGACGCGGGCACCGATCTCGATATCGCCCTCATCGTCATAATCGCGATTGCGGCGCATCTCGTTGATCGCAACGAGTTCGAGCGGGCCATGAACCTCGCCATTGATCGTCATCGACCCGGCATGCGCCGACAGGCCGTCCCGGAAGGTCGCATCGACCTCCATATCGCCTGAGGCCAGGCTGGCAGAACCGGCAATATGGCCGCGCACCGTGAGATTGCCTGCCGCGATCGAGAGCTCGTCACCGGCCTCGCCGTTCCAGCTCACATCGCCACCGGCAATGGACACTTCGCCATCGACCTTGCCGGTGAAATTCACGTCACCCGCTGCGATCGAGACTTCGCCACCGACTTCAAGACCGTCGGCATCGACATCGCCCGAAACGAGGCTGAGATCGCCGCCCAGGCGGCCGCGCAGGTTCAGATCGCCGCTCAGACGGCTGTAATCGCCGTCGCGGTCGAGCACGATATAACCGTCCGCGGACCGGTGCTGGCGCATCATCTTGGCACCATCGCCTTCGTCGGCGACGACAATAACGCAGCCCGACGTCATCAGTGCGGTGGTCAGGGCCGTGGCAGCAAGCCAGAGCTTGGTCATTCAACTCTCCCATAACGTCCCGGACATCCTGCCACCTGGCGTTTTGGAAATCCGGGTCTACGCTCCCCAGCGTTGATTCAAACCATACATTATCGAAAAACGATATCAAGGAGATTTTTCCGTTTTTCGATAAATATTTTTTGAATTACGAGATGCCGCCCGCAGAAAGAAAGCCCGCACGCAGCCTGCCCCTTCCCTACGCGTCAAGCGCAGCTAAAATCATTCCCAATACACGGCGCCTGCACGTATGGGCGTACACGGGAGGATTACATGGCTGACACTCCGGCCGCCGGGCTCACCCCGGACACCGGTACGCAGGGCGTATCCGGACAGGTCTACAAGGGCGCCCATCTCGACCCGGCGCGCATTCGCAAGCCGGTCTTCAAGTCGCTGATCGAATCGAGAAACCGTTATGGCGGCAAGAAGCTCGCCGCCGTCGATGCCGACGGCCGGGAGCTCACCTATGACGATCTGGTGAAAGCCTCCTTCGCGCTGGGCCATGCCCTCAAGGCCGGGACCGAAAAGGGCGAGGCCGTCGGCGTACTCCTGCCCACGGGCGCGGGTGCCATCATCTCCTTCTTCGCGATCTCGGCCTATGGCCGGATCCCGGCCATGCTCAACTTCACCGCCGGCGAACGGGCGCTGAAGGCGGCCTGCCAGGCCTGCAAGGCCAAGCGCATCGTCACCGCGCACCGCTTCATCGAGCTGGGCGAGCTGCAGGAGCTGGAAGCCGAGCTGAAGAAGGATCACGAGCTGATCTATCTGGAGGATGTGCGCGAGAACCTGTCGCTGGGCGACAAGCTCGCCGCGGCCGTCGGCATGGTGATGCCGTCCCTGGTGCGCGCCCGTCCCGATCCGGACAGCCCGGCCGTCTATCTCTTCACCTCGGGCACGGAAGGCGATCCCAAGGGCGTCGTGCTCAGCCATGCCAACCTGCTGGCGAATGTCGAGCAGGTGCGCGACCACATCAAGATCTACCCGACCGATCTGGTGTTCAATCCGCTGCCGACCTTCCACTGTTTCGGACTGACCGGCGGCGTGCTGGTGCCGCTCGGCCTCGGCGTGCCGGCGATCTGCCATCCCACGCCGCTGCAGGCCAAGACCATCGTCAAGCGGATCGCCGAGACGAAGGCGACCATCCTGTTCGCCACCGACACCTTCATGAACCAGTATGCGCGGGCCGCCGATCCGGACGATCTGTCATCGCTGCGCTTTGCGGTGCGGAACGGGTCAAGGACGAGACACGCTCGGCCCTGCGCCGGCGCTTCAATGTCGAGATCGTCGAGGGCTATGGCCTCACCGAGGCGGCGCCCGTGCTGTCGGTCAACCAGCCGGAGAACAACCGCCCGGGCACGGTCGGCCAGCTGCTGCCGGGCTGTGAGGCGCGTCTGGTGCCGGTCGAGGGGATCGACGATGGCGGTCAGCTGCACATTCGCGGCCCCAATATCATGAAGGGCTATATCCGCCCCTCCGCCCCGCTGCAGCTGGAGGCGCCCGAGGGCGGCTGGCACGATACCGGCGATATCGTCTCGATCGACGAGGACGGTTTCATCCGCATCCGCGGCCGCGTGAAGCGTTTTGCCAAGCTGGGCGGGGAGATGGTCTCCCTCGCCGTGGTGGAGAACTGTGCCACCTCGCTCTGGCCGGACAGCATGCACGCCGCCGCCGCCATTCCGGACAAGCGCAAGGGCGAGCAGGTCATCCTGCTCACAGACGATGCCAAGGCCGACCGGGCGGACCTGGTCGCCTTCGCGCGCAATCACGGCATTTCCGAACTGGCGATCCCGCGCAAGATCATCCACGTCGAATCGATCCCGGTGCTGGGCACCGGCAAGACCGATTACGGCACCGTCCAGAAAACGGTGGAGGCGTTGATGGCCGACGAGCTGAAGCCAGCGGCCACCGAACCCGCAGAGTAGCGGATCAGAGATCCTCGCAATCGCGGCGGCCGAGGGCTTCCCACTCGAAGCCTTCGCCGTCCGGTCGCGTATGGGAGATCACCAGGAAGCCGCCTTCCAGCCGGGCACCGGACCGCAGCTCGACTTCCGCGGCGCAGATCAGGCCGCCCTGCCCCAGACGTCCTGAAATCTCGACCCGGCCATCGCCATCATTCCGGCCATGGCCACGCACGGTCACCGGCCCGTCGACATCGGCGCGCAGCACCATGTGCCCGCCATCCATCTCCAGCGATCCGTGCAGATGACCGTCCAGTGTGACCCGGCCGGCCGCGATTTCGGTATGGCCGGCAATGCGCGCATCGATGTCGGCCGTTCCGGCCGAGATTTCGGCATCGCCGCCGACTTCGCCGGTGAACCGCACCCGCCCGCCGGATGCTTCCAGATCACGGCCGACGATCATGTTCGAGCGCACGGTCGCGCCGGACAGTTCCAGATCCCGGCCGACCCGGCCATCGGCGCCGACGAACATGCCGGAGAATTCGGCATCGCCGGGCACGTCCACATTGCGCGAGGCCACCAGGCCGGCGGCATCGACCGAGCGACCCTCCCCCCTGCCGTGGACATCATAGGTACAGGCCGACAGGGCCGTTGCAGCCGCGGCGCAGAGCAGGAAAGGTTTCAGCATGGCATCCTCACGAGATCGGTTTTCGATCTCATGATGCCCGGCACAGCCCTTTTGGATGCAGGTCAGATGTGCAGCGCCCGCCCGTACGCGTCCAGCACGCTTTCATGCATCATTTCCGACAGGGTCGGGTGCGGGAAGACGGTGTGCATCAGCTCGGCCTCGGTGGTCTCCAGCTGACGCGCCACGGCATAGCCCTGGATCAGCTCGGTGACCTCGGCGCCGACCATGTGCGCGCCCAGAAGCTCGCCGGTCTTGGCGTCGAACACGGTCTTCACCAGGCCCTGATCATCGCCCAGGGCAATCGCCTTGCCATTGCCCACGAAGGGGAAACGGCCGACCTTCACCTCATGCCCGGCCGCCTTCGCCTTCGCTTCGGTCAGACCGACAGAGGCGATCTGCGGATGGCAGTAGGTGCAGCCCGGGATATTGCCGGTCTCGAAGGCGTGCACGTCCTGGCCGGCAATCTTCTCCACGCAGACCACGCCTTCGTGCGAGGCCTTGTGGGCCAGCCAGGGCGGACCGGCGACATCGCCGATGGCATAGAGCCCTTTCACATTCGTGCGGCCGAAACCGTCATTCACGACATGGCCTTTCTCGATCTTCACGCCGAGCTCTTCCAGGCCGAGATTTTCGACATTACCGGTGATGCCGATGGCCAGGATGACCTTTTCGACCTCGATCGTCTCGGTCTTGCCCTTCGACGTCTTCACGCTGACCTTGGCCGTCTTGCCTGACGTGTCGAGCTTCTCGACCTGGGCGCCGGTCATCAGCGTCATGCCCTGCTTCTTGAAGCTCTTGGCGGCGAAGGCGGAGATTTCCTCGTCCTCGACGGGCAGCACACGATCCATCATCTCGACGACCGTCACATCGGCGCCCATCGTGTTGTAGAAGCTGGCGAACTCGATACCGATCGCGCCGGAACCGATGACCAGCACGGATTTCGGCATGCTGTCCGGCACCATGGCCTCGCGATAAGTCCAGATCTTGTCGCCATCGGGTTCGAGACCGGCTTGCGGCACGGTGCGTGCCCGGGCGCCCGTCGCCAGGATGACGTGCTTGGCGGTATAGGTCTCCTTGCCGACGACAACCTTGGGGGCCTCGCCGCCCTTGGCCAGTTTCGCCTCACCTTCGATCACCTGGATCTTGTGCTTCTTCATCAGCATGCCGACACCGCCGGACAGGCGTCCGGCAACATCGCGCGAGCGCTTGACGATCGCCTTGACGTCAAAGCCGATCTTCTCGGCCGACAGGCCGAAATCCTTGGCATGCTGCATCAGGTGATAGACTTCCGAGGTCCGCAACAGCGCCTTTGTCGGGATGCAGCCCCAGTTGAGGCAGATACCGCCCAGATGCGCGCGCTCGACAACAGCCGTCTTGAAACCCAGCTGGGAGGCCCGGATCGCGGCCACATAGCCGCCAGGTCCGCCGCCGATCACGATCACGTCGAATGCGTTGGAGCTCATGCGGAGACCTCGTTTGTTTGCATGCGAAATAAAACCCGGGCCGGGAGTCGCGATATAACGGCTGCTCCCCTCGCGATCAATGGGAGAGCCAGGCTGACCGCCTAGAGATCGGTGATCGTCTGGGTCAGATCGCTGTCCGGATTGTCGCCCGTATTCACCACACCGGCGCGCTCGATCAGCATCATGTGCACCTTCTCGGTCTGCGCGACCGGGCGGTGCCTGACGCCCTTGGGGATCACGCACATTTCACCCGGCCCGAGAATCACCGGTTCGGCATTCTCGATCTCGATTTTCAGGATGCCGCGCGTGATGAGAAAGAACTCATCCTCATCCAGATGCGCATGCCAGTCGAACGCCCCCTCGGCCTTCGCCAGCTTGATCTCGTAATTGTCCAGCTTTGCCACCCGGCGCGGCGCCCAGGTATCCTTGAACTGGCTGTGTTTTTCCGCCAACGAGATGACTTCAACAGGCATGAGTTCCTCCGGCCGCCGACAGGGCGATGACCACACACGCATACCATGAACCGTATCGAAGACAGGAGTCCCCCATGCACGGCGAAACCGATCTTGAAAGCCTCCTGAAAGGCATGTCTCCGCGTCTTCACCCCGGCGTGTGGGTGTTCGCAACCCTGCCGCCCGGAACAGCAGAACCATCCGGTCTGTCGCCCCTGATGCGTTATGCCGAAGACGAAGGCACGACGCTCATTCTGGATGCCGGGCTGGCAGCCCGCGCGAACCTGGAAACGGTCTTTCCCTGCCGCCGTATCACCCTGCACATCCATTCCGCACTCGAGGCCGTCGGTTTCATGGCTGCCATCGCGCAGGCGCTTGCACAGGCCGGAATCGGCTGCAATCCGGTGGCGGGCTATTTTCACGACCATCTCTTCGTGCCCGTCGATCGCGCCGAAGAGGCCATGGCCGTTCTCGAACGGCTCTCGGCCGGCTCCGATTTCGATTGACCGCCCGGCCCGCCGGCCCTATCAGCGCGCATCTTCTTCGACAGGTGACACGGCATTGAGCCTTCCTGCCCTGGGCCTGACCGGCCTGCCCGCCTTCAACGCCGACACGCTGTGCGACGATCTCGCCGGACAGGGCTGGTCGGTGTGCCGCCTTGCCGATGCGGACATGCTGGGGGCTCTGGCGCAGGAAGCCGAAAGCCTCTGGCAGGACTGCGAAATGACCGCCGCCGGTATCGGCCGCGGCGACGATCACGAGCTTGTCCGACAGGTCCGGCGCGACAAGACCAGATGGCTCGATGGTTCAAGCCCGGCCCAGACCGCCTATTTCGCCTTTGCCGAAGCGCTGCGCCGCGAGGTGAATTACCGCCTCATACTGGGCCTGTTCGCCTTTGAAGCCCACTACGCGGTCTACGAACCCGGCGGCTTCTACAAGCGCCATCTGGACAGTTTCCGCGGCGCCCGCAACCGCGTCCTCTCCTCGGTACTCTACCTCAATCGCGACTGGGACGCCGCCGATGGCGGCCATCTGCGCATCTATGCGCCCGACAGCGACCAGGTGCTGGACGAGGTGCGGCCGGAATTCGGCACGCTGGCCATTTTCCTGTCCGAGGACATCCCGCACGAGGTGATCCCGGCCCGGCGCGAGCGCTTCTCCATCGCCGGCTGGCATCGCTGCAATGATCGCGGCCTCGCACCGGCGCTGCAGACCCGCGCCCTGCCGATCGCCTAACCAGCCAGCCGGACCAGCATCCACAGGCCCATGCCCAGCATCATCAGGTTTTCGCTCAGCGAGACGAAACCCAGCGGCACATCGCTGCCGCCGCCCATGCAGGCGCATTTCAGCTCGCGCCTGTCGATATAGACGGCCTTGAACACCGACACGGCCCCGATGCCGCCGATGAGGATCGCCATGGGCGCGGCGATGACGGTCAGCGCCCCGGCCAGCATCAGCACGCCCGCCAGCGCCTCGCCGAAAGGATAGAGATAGCCATAGGGCACCCAGCGGCGCGCCAGCAGGTCGTAATTGAGGAACATGGTCGAGAAGCTCTCGACATCGCGCAGCTTCTGCACCGCCAGAAGGCACATGGCGACCGGGATGGCGGATGTCAGCCAGAGCCCGGCATCCAGCCTGCCCAGGGTCAGCCAGCTGACCGCGCCTCCCATCAACGCCGCCATGGTGAAAAGCGCAATGACAGGCTGGTAGCTGGTCTGCCCCGTCCCCTTCAGGGGATGGCCGAAGAAAGCGCGAAGCGCGTCATACCCGCCGATCCGCTCGGCCCCGATGAAGGTCTGGGGCGTAGTCTCGACATCATGCTCGGCCTTGAAGGCGTCGGTCTCCTCGCGCGTGGTCAGGTGATGGTCTTCGACCGTGTATCCCTTGCGCTCCAGCAGCGCTTTCGACTTCAGGCCGTAGGGGCACACATGGTCCGGCATCACCATGCGGTAGAGACGGGCGGTCTTTCCGGCGGCCGGCGTATCGGTCGCAGTCATTGCAGCCTCGCTGTCTGCTTCCAAAGGATGC
Organism: Maricaulis sp.; assembly: GCF_017642925.1. Classification (GTDB taxonomy): domain Bacteria; phylum Pseudomonadota; class Alphaproteobacteria; order Caulobacterales; family Maricaulaceae; genus Maricaulis. Next base: position 19,995 of record NZ_JAEPOL010000027.1, read on the forward strand.
AACGCGAGGTGCGGCGCAGCGTTCCGATCCCTACAGGCGATTGACCTGCCGTTTTTTACCCAGCATGGCGACGAACTGCTTCATCACCGGAAGCAGGAAGGCCCTGCTGAGCGAGCCCAGCGCGCTGTGCGGTTCGAGGTACCAGGATTGTCCCGGAATATCGTGATTGAACTCGTCAAGGACGATCCAGAGCCGGATATCTGTCGACAGTCCGGCCCGGCGCTTTTCGGTATCGGGAATTTCAACAGCCGTGGTCCCCGCGGGCGGCGCTCGTGACGTAATCGGAAGCAGAACGAGGGCATCGCCGCTCGACCGCTTAAGGCGTATCCCGACCACGGTCGGCCTGGGTTTTCGCCCCTCCGTCTCGCCGGCGGTAGCTTCACGCGCCCACAAGTAAGGGTACCGGATTACGCAGCCCGTCTGGAATTGGTCGAAATCTCCCATACCGGCCGCGATCCGCTATCGTTCCGAATCGTCTGCGTAGTCGGCAATCGCGGCTTCGATCTCGCGCGCGAGATCATCGGGTGTCTCCCGGGTAAGGTGAGCGCGGCGGGTCCCTGCCCGCTCCAGCAAGGCCTGGTAGTCCTCGACATTGAGCAGGACGAATTGCGCCTTGCGATGCCGCGTCAGCGTGACCGGACGCCGCTGTGCCGCAGCGCTGATTTCACTCCAGTTTCTGGAAAGTTCCGTCGTCGAGTATTGCTGGCTCATCACAACGCTCCAAATACGTAATTTTCGTATTATACGTATTTTCCGTAGAATTTCCACAGGCAAGAAGAAGCCCCGGCCAGCTTGGCCGGGGCTTTCCAGTTTCTCAGGTGTGCCCTGCCCTAGCTTGCCAGGAAGGCCAGCAGGAGGAGTGCCACGATATTGGTGATCTTGATCATCGGGTTCACGGCCGGACCGGCGGTGTCCTTGTAGGGATCGCCCACCGTATCGCCGGTCACGGAGGCCTTGTGGGCTTCCGAGCCCTTGCCGCCATGATTGCCGTCTTCGATATACTTCTTGGCATTGTCCCAGGCGCCGCCGCCGACGGTCATGGAGACCGCGACGAAGAGCCCGTTGACGATCACGCCCAGCAGCATCGCACCGACGGCTGCCAGGGCCTGGGCCTGATCGGCAATACCGAGGATCACGAAGTAGAGCACGATCGGCGAGAGCACCGGCAGAAGCGATGGCACGATCATCTCGCGGATCGCCGCCTTGGTCAGGATGTCCACCGCCTTGCCGTAATCCGGCTTGGCCTTGAACTCCATGATGCCCGGGATCTCCTTGAACTGGCGGCGCACCTCGGCAACGACCGCAGTCGCAGCCCGGCCCACAGCCATCATCGACATGCCGCCGAAGAGGTAGGGCAGAAGCCCGCCGAACAGGAGGCCGACGATCACATACGGGTTCTCGAGCGAGAAGTTCGGCTCGATCCCCAGCAAGTGCTCGACATCGGTCGTGTAGGCGGCAAAGAGCACCAGCGCACCCAGGCCGGCTGAACCGATCGCATAGCCTTTGGTGACGGCTTTCGTGGTGTTGCCGACCGCATCCAGCGTGTCGGTAGTTTCACGCACCGAGTCGTCCAGACCCGCCATTTCCGCAATACCGCCGGCATTGTCCGTGACCGGGCCGAAGGCATCGAGCGCAACGATCAGACCGGCCAGGGCCAGCATGGTCGTCACCGAGATGGCGATGCCGAACAGGCCCGCCAGGGTGTAGGTGCCCAGAATGCCGCCGATGATGATCAGCGCCGGCAGAGCGGTGGATTCCAGCGACACGGCCAGACCCTGGATCACATTGGTGCCATGACCGGATTCCGACGCCAGGGCGACGGACTTCACGGGCCGGTAGCCGGTGCCGGTATAGTATTCGGTCACCCAGATGATGGCCGCCGTCACGACAAGGCCGATAAGGCCGGAGATGAACAGGTTCATGCCCGTGATCATCTTGCCGTTCACTTCGGCGATTTCACCCATGCCGATCGTGAAATTCGTGACCAGCCACAAACCGCCGATGGACAGGATGCCCGCCACGATGAGGCCCTTGTAGAGCGCGCCCATCACATTGGTGCCCTTGCCCAGGCTGACGAAGAAAGTGCCGATGATCGAGGTGACGATGCACACCGCGGCAATCGCCAGCGGGTAGAGCACCATCTGCGAGGCCAGGCCGCCGGTGAAGAAGATCGCCGCGAGCACCATGGTGGCGACCACGGTCACCGCATAGGTCTCGAACAGGTCGGCCGCCATGCCGGCGCAGTCACCGACATTGTCGCCGACATTGTCGGCAATGGTCGCGGCGTTGCGCGGATCGTCTTCCGGGATCCCGGCTTCGATCTTGCCGACCATGTCGCCGCCGACGTCCGCACCCTTGGTGAAGATACCGCCGCCCAGACGGGCGAAGATCGAGATCAGCGAGGCGCCGAAGCCGAGCGCCACCAGGGAGTCGATGATGATGCGGCCCGAGGCCCCCTCACCCAGGACCAGTCCCATAGGGCCGGTCAGAACCCAGTAATAACCGGCGACCCCCAGGAGGGCCAGGCCTGCCACAAGCATCCCCGTGACCGCGCCGGAGCGGAACGCCACAGCCAGGCCCGCGGCCAGGCTCGTGCTTGCGGCCTGCGTCGTGCGCACATTCGCGCGGACCGAAACCAGCATGCCGATAAAGCCTGCTGCGCCGGACAGGACCGCGCCGATGGCGAAGCCCAGGGCAACCTGCCAGCCCAGAAAGACCGCGATCAGGATACAGACGACAATGCCGACAATGGCGATGGTGGTATATTGGCGCTTGAGATATGCGTTCGCGCCTTCCTGGATGGCCGATGCGATCTCCTGCATCTTCTCGGTCCCTGCGCTCGCCGCCATCAGACGCTGCGTCTGGATGACGCCGTAGATGATGGCAAGGACAGCGGCCCCAATGGCCAATAAAAGCATGTTCATGGCTTCCAGCCCCGTTTTATGACTTCTCTCTGGTCACGAAAGGATAGGGGGAAGCATACGCGTGAGAACCACGCGAACCGCCTGCATGTCCCCCGCTTCTTCTTGTTATTGTTAAGGTGACTATGCCCAAGTCATGGGGGCGGCGCAACACGCGAACTTTGGATTTCGAAATCCAATACTTACCGCAGTTGCGAAGGCGCTTTAGCGCATCAGGAGGCGCGTGTCGGAGCTGCGAATCTCGATATGGTCGATCGCATTGGCGCCATACTGTTCGCGCAGCACCTCGGACCAGACCTCTTCGGCCCGGGAAATGTCGAGCTGCTGGCCGTCCGCCCGGCTGACCGGGATGCGGTAGGCCGCCCGCACGAGGGCATCCAGCGCATAGTGCGCATTCTCCTGCATCGACCAGACATTCTGGCCGTCCGCCGCACGCACCCGCACATGGACATAGGCAAAGCCCGTCAGGCGTCCGTCGCGCGACAGGGGGGCGACGAGAGCCGGCAGGTTGAAGGCGCGCGGATCGTCGTCCACCTCGTCTTCATCGCCGACATAGCTGTCGCCATGATCTTCCTCGTCCTCGACCGTGCGGTTGAAGACCAGCAGAAAGCGATTGCCATTGCCGCCGCCGGACGATCCGTGACCGCCATTGCCACCACCACCACCGCCGCCTCCGCCCCCGAGGGCGAAGGCCCCGGATTGCAGGGCAAGGGTCAGGATCGCGGCAAGCAGAAGACGCATGGGATCAGCTCCAATCGCCTTCACCCTGTCAGAAACGCCTCAAAAATGCGTAAATCCGGCCCGGTCAATTGTCACGGGCTCGCCGTCCGGTCCCAGACAGGTCACGCCCTCGCCTGCCACGGCGCGGCCGATCCGCGTCACCGGTGCATCCAGCGACAGCGCCTCCACCTGGGCCCGGCGCGAGGCCGGTGCGGTGAAGAGGAGTTCGTAATCGTCGCCGCCGCTCAGCAAGCGGCCCAGACCGCCCTCGCCCCCCGCATCGAGCCAGGCCAGCGCCGGCGCCGACAGCGGCACCCGATCTGCGACTATCTCGAGCCCCAGCCCGCTCGTTTCTGCGATATGGGCGGCGTCCGCCAGAAGACCGTCGGAAATATCGATGGCAGAGGTTGCGATCCCCCTCAGCGCGAGACCGGCCGTCAGCCGCGGCATCGGGTGTGTATAGCGCGAGACCAGCTCCGCTGGAGCGCCGGCCTCCCCCTCCAGCGAGGCCAGTCCCAGCACCGCATCGCCGATCGTGCCCGTCACCCAGACATCATCGCCCGCAATGGCACCGGAACGTAGCAGCGATGTCCCCTCTGTGACGCATCCAAGGAGCGTCAATGTTACCGTCATGGGGCCGGGTGTGGACGTCGTGTCACCGCCCAGAAGCACCAGGCCGAACCGGTCCTGCTCTTCCGCCAGCGCTGCCACGAATTCATCCCGCCAGAGCGGATCGATCCCGCGCGGCCAGCTCAGCGCACTGAGATAGCCCAGCGGCTGAGCCCCCATCGCGGCAAGATCGGAGACGTTGGAGCGCATGGCGCGCGCGGCTGCAACTGCGGCGCCGTCATCTGTCCGGAAATGCACGCCGGCGATCAGCGTGTCGCAGGCCAGCACCAGCTGTTGTCCCGCAGGCACGTCCAGCACGGCCGCGTCGTCGCGCAGGCCGAGAGCCGCCGCGTGGTTCCGGGTCAGCGGTCCCAGGCGTGTCCGGATGAAATCGAACTCGCCGCCGGACGCCATGATCAGAATTCGTCCGGACGCGCCTGGCGGGCACAGCGGTCGAGCGCGGCATTGACGAATTTCGGCTCGGAGCCCTCGAAAAAGGCATTGGCGACATCGACATACTCGTCGATCACCACACGCGCGGGCACATCCTTGCGCTGGAAGAGCTCATAGCCGGCGACACGCAGGATGGCGCGCACCGTGGCGTCCAGCCGCTCCATGCGCCAGCCATCGGCCAGCAGGCCGTCGATCGCGGGATCGACCACGGCCTGGCGTTCCACGACGCCGGACACGAGCGAGTCGAAGAAATCCTCATCGGCCTCGACGAATTCCTCGCCCTCGCCGGCTGCACCGAAACGGTGATCGCGGAATTCACGGATGACCGTGCTGGCGCCGCGTCCGCCGATCTCCATCTGGTAGAGCGCCTGAACGGCTGCCAGGCGGGCCGCACGGCGCAGACGGGCGCGGGCCTCGGACGGCGTTTCCTTGGATTTTTGCGGTGCGCTCATTTCGAACTCCCGAAGCGGTCGCGCAGCGCGATCAGCGCCAGGGCCGCATTCGCTGCATCCGCACCCTTGTTCTTGTCGACGGCCCGCTTGAGAGCCTGGGCGCGGTTCTCGACCGTCAGGATACCATTTCCGGCGATGACACCGTTGAGATTTAGCTCCATCAGCCCGCGCGCGCTTTCGGTGCAGACATAATCATAATGCGTCGTCTCACCCCGAATGACGCAGCCCAGGGCGACATAGCCGTCAAAATCCGCCTCGGCGATCTCGGCCTGGACGATGGCGCCCGGGATTTCCAGCGCACCGGGAACCTCGACCAGTTCGGCCGTGGCACCGGCAGCCTCGGCGGCCCCTTTTGCGCCCTTGATCAGGGCGTCGGCAATATCGCGATAGAAAGTCCCTGCGACGATCAGGAGTTTGGGAGCGCTCATGCGCTAGTCCTCCGGAAAATGGCGCTCTTCGCGCACGCTCAGCCCATAGCCCTCCAGGCCGACAATCGTATGCGGCTTGGTGGAGAGCAGGATCATTTCTTTCACGCCCAGGTCCAGCAGGATCTGTGCACCGACGCCATACTCGCGCAGGCGCTGGGCTTCGCGTTCATCGTCCGCCTTCACGGGCTTGGCGCCCAGGCGTTCCATGATCGCGGTGTGGGAGGTCTCGCGGATGAAGACCATCACCGACGGGCCCTCGGCGGTCGCGATTGCGCGGATACCGGCCTCGACCAGTTCGCCGCGCGGCCCCTCCTCCTGCAGCACATCGTCCACGAAGGACACCTTGTGCATGCGCACCGTGGTCGGCCGGGCATGGGAGGGCTCGCCCTTGACCAGGGCCACGTGTTCGGCGCCGTCAATCGTGTTGCGGAAGACGATCAGCTTCAGCGGACCGCCATGCCGGCTGGTGAAATCGGTCTCCAGGCGGCGCTCAATGAAGCGGTCATTGCGGCGGCGATAAGCGATCAGGTCGGCAATCGTGCCGATCTTCAGCCCGTGCAGCTGGGCGAAAGCGACGAGATCGGGCAGCCGCGCCATCGTGCCGTCTTCATTCATGATCTCGCAGATAACGCCCGCGGATCCAGCGCCCGCCAGCCGGGCAACATCGACAGAAGCCTCGGTGTGCCCTGCGCGGACCAGAACGCCGCCATCGCGCGCCACAAGCGGGAAGACATGTCCCGGTGTCGCGATATCGTCGGCGCCCTTGGACGGGTCGGTCGCGACCTCGATGGTGCGGGCGCGGTCATGCGCGGAAATGCCGGTGGTGACACCCTCGCGGGCCTCGATCGACGTCGTGAACGCCGTCTGGTGACGCGAGCGATTGTCCGACGCCATCAGCTTGAGGCCCAGATGCGCAATCCGCTCCTGGTCCATCGCCAGACAGATCAGGCCACGACCATGCTTGGCCATGAAGTTGATCGCGTCCGGCGTTGCGAACTTGGCAGGAATGACGAGGTCGCCCTCGTTCTCGCGGTCCTCCGCATCGACCAGGATGAACATCCGGCCATTGCGGGCGTCCTCGATGATGTCCTCGATCGGGGACAGGGGGATATCGCTCTCGCTCACGCGGGGGTCTCCGAAAACTCGTTCAGGCGCGCGGCGTAGCGCGCCATCGTGTCGACCTCAAGATTGACGCGCGCGTCTTTTTGCAGCCCGCCCAGCGTCGTGACCTCGGCGGTGTGCGGAATAATCATCAGATCGAAGGTGGTGCGGGTGACTTCATTCACCGTCAGGGACACGCCATCGACCGTGATCGATCCCTTTTTCGCAATGAATTTGTTGAGGTTTTCCGGCGGCTCAATCGTGAAGACCAGCCATTCGCCCTCCTCGCGCCGCTCGACCACGCGGCCGACACCGTCCACATGTCCTGTCACGAGATGTCCGCCCAGCTCGTCACCCATTTTCAGTGCGCGCTCCAGATTGACCGTTCCGCCTTCACTCCAAGCGCTCAGCGTCGTCAGGCGCAGCGTCTCCGGCGAGACCTTGACCGTGTACCAGCCGCCCTCGCCCCATTCGCCCTTGTCGACCACGGTCAGACAAACACCGGCATGGGCGATGGAGGCGCCCATATCGATCGTGTCCGGCTTCCAGGGCGCCTCGATATCGAAGCGGCGCACCTCATTGCCGGTTATGCTTCGGATACGGCCCTTGGCCGTGACGATACCGGTGAACATCAGCGGATCCGTTCGTAGCTTTCCTGCAGGTCGGCACCGCGTTCGCGGATACCGGTGCGCTTGAAGATGGGGGCCGCCTCCAGCGTCTCAAGCCCGAGGGCTGCGACAACCGCCAGGCCATCGCCGCCCAACAGGACCGGTGCCCGGAACCATTCGATCCGGTCGACCAAATCCGCCGCGATGGCCGCGGCGGCGATCTGTGCGCCAGCCTCGATCATCACGGTGTTGTACTGGGCAACGGCCCGCGCCAGGTCGCCGTGCGGGACCAGCGTTACCGAACGCCCCGTCTCCGCAAACACGGCCGCATCGCTCGGCGTACGGTCGCGGCTGTCCATGATCACCACATCCGGCTGACGGTCACAGCCGCCTTCAGGCCGGGCAGTCAGACGCGGATTGTCGGCGAGAACGGTGCCGATACCGGTCAGGATCGCCTCATGCGCCGCGCGCATGCGATGCACCTCGGCCCGGCTCTCGGGGCCCGTGATCCATTGCGACGCGCCATTGGCCAGGGCAATCCGCCCGTCCAGCGAGGTTGCCAGTTTCAGGGTGACACGCGGACGCGCCGCGCCGGTCATTCGTCGTCGTCAGCCGACGCGCCCTTGCTGGCGGTCAGATGCTCGTCGGTGATGAATTCGCGGAAATCCTCGACCTTGTGGAAGTCCTTGTAGACTGAGGCGTAGCGGACATAGGCCACCGCATCGAGGCCCTTGAGGCCTTCCATCACCAGCTCGCCGACCCGGTCGGAGGTAACATCGGTCTCGCCGGTCGACTCCAGCCGCCGGACAATGCCCGAGATCATCTGGTCGATACGGTCCGGTTCGATATTCCGCTTCTGCATCGCCAGCTGGATAGACCGGTTCAACTTCTCGCGGTCGAACGGCACGCGCCGGCCCGACTTCTTGAGCACGGTGAGCTCGCGCAGCTGCACGCGCTCGAACGTGGTGAAACGGGCCGCGCAGGACGGACACTGGCGACGGCGACGGATGGCATTCCCGTCCTCTGCAGGACGGGAATCCTTAACCTGGGTATCGGGATGACCGCAAAAAGGACAACGCATCCGGTCAGTTTAGGCCAGTTCCGGGTAGATGGGGAAGCGTGCGGTCAGTGCTTTGACCTCGTCACGCACAGCGGCCTCGATTTCGGCATTGCCGTCCGGGTTGTCGACCAGCGCGTCGAGCACCCGGACCATCATCTGGCCGATCTGGGTGAACTCGGCCTCGCCGAAGCCACGCGTGGTGCCGGCCGGCGAGCCGACACGCAGGCCGGACGTGACCGTCGGCTTCTCCGGATCGAAGGGCACGCCATTCTTGTTGCAGGTGATATAGGCGCGCTCGAGCGCCTGTTCGGCCGCATTGCCCTTCAAGCCCTTGGGACGCAGGTCGACCAGCGCCAGATGGCTGTCCGTGCCACCCGAGACGATGGCATAGCCGCCATCGATGATCGCCTGGGCCATGGCCCGGCAATTGACGATGACCTGGCTCGCATAGTCCTTGAAGTCCGGCTGCAGCGCCTCGCCGAAGGCCACGGCCTTGCCGGCGATGACATGCATCAGCGGACCGCCCTGAAGCCCCGGGAAGATCGCGGAATTGATCTTCTTGCCCAGCTCCTCGTCGTTCGACAGGATCATGCCGCCGCGTGGACCGCGCAGCGTCTTGTGCGTGGTCGTGGTGACGACATGGGCATGCGGCATCGGGTTGGGATAGCTGCCCCCGGCCACCAGGCCGGCAAAGTGCGCCATATCGACCATGAGATAGGCACCGACCTCGTCGGCAATGCTGCGGAACGCGGCGAAATCGATCTCGCGCGGATAGGCCGAACCGCCCGCCACGATCAGCTGCGGCTTGACCTCGTTGGCCTGCTTGCGCAGCGCGTCATAGTCGATCCGGGCATCCGCCTCGCGCACGGCATAGGCGTGAGCCTCGAACCATTTGCCCGACAGGTTGGGGCGCGCGCCATGGGTCAGGTGGCCGCCGGCATCCAGCGACATGCCCAGGATCTTGTCGCCGGGCTTGAGCAGCGCCAGGAAGACACCCTGGTTCGCCTGGCTGCCGGAGTTCGGCTGGACGTTGACATAGGCCGCGCCGAACAGCGCCTTGGCGCGCTCGATGGCCAGGGTCTCGACGACATCGACATGCTCGCACCCGCCGTAATAGCGGCGGCCGGGATAACCCTCGGCATATTTGTTGGTCAGCGGCGAGCCCTGTGCTTCGAGCACCGCACGCGAGACGATGTTCTCGGAGGCGATCAGCTCGATCTGCTGTTGCTGGCGCTGAATCTCGGCATGGATCGCATGAGCCACCTCACGGTCGGATTCGACGATGGAGCGGGAAAAGAACGGGGTGTTGGCGCCCGTTTCGGCCTGATTGTCCGGCATGACGACTCCTTACTCGGCTGCCCCGTGTGATAAGGCCCGCTCCCCTGTGATACAAGCCGGGTTTTCCGCCGGACTGCCCGGATTTCTCACACAAGTCTCAATTTGAGATTATTTGAAACTGCTGTCGCCAACTGCTCTGCCGCAAATGAAATTTGATGCTTGAGCTTGAACTTCACATTGCCACATAATATCCAACGCCCATCGATAATTTGAATCGGGCCACTATTCCGGCCCGGCCGTCCCCCGAACGTTTGAAGGTTTGATCATGGCAGATGACAATTTCCCCGAAATCGACAAGGAAGAACTCCTGCGCATGACGACGGACGTCGTCGCCTCCTATCTGTCCCACAATTCCATGCCGGCCGAGCACGTCCCCGATCTGATCAAGTCCGTGCATGCGACCATGAAGGACGTGTCGGAAACGACGGTCAAACAGGAGCCGAAGACGAAGCCGGCCGTCGCCGTATCGAAGTCGGTGAGCGACGACTACATCGTCTGCCTGGAAGACGGCAAGAAGCTGAAAATGCTGAAGCGCTACCTGCGCTCGCAATACAACATGTCGCCGGACGACTATCGCCGCAAATGGAACCTGCCGTCGGATTACCCGATGGTCGCACCGGCCTATTCGCGCAAGCGTTCGCAGTTTGCCAAGGATATCGGCCTGGGGCGCGGCAAGAAGGACGGCTGATCTTCCGTTCGGATATCACACACGAATACCACGGCCGGACCCAGTGTCCGGCCGTTTTTTATTGTCTGCATTGCGTGAGAGTTTCCACTCGACCTTCGCGCGGGCAAGCGCGTCGATCTCTTCGCGCGGCGTGTTGCGGGGAACCTGGAAAACCAGTTCCTCGCCGGTCTCGGCGTCGATCGCGGCGACCCGAAGCGCCTGCCCGATCGCGATCACCTCGATATAGATTTCACGACCGGACATCGCCGCTCCAGAATGACCGCCGCCGGAGTGTCAGGCGCGGGCCACCCCGGTCTGTTCCGACGCGCGCTGCCAGACATCGTCCAGCGCCTCGATCAGCGTGTCGAACATTGCGTCCGTGTGCAAGGGCGTCGGCGTCAGGCGCAGCCGCTCCGTGCCCCGCGGCACGGTGGGATAATTGATCGGCTGGACATAGATGCCGTGATCGTCGAGCAGCATGTCCGAGATGCGCTTGCACAGTACCGGATCGCCGACATGCACCGGCACGATATGGGTAACGGAGCTTTCCAGCACCGGGAAACCGGCACCGTTCAGGCGAGACTTCAGCGTGGCGGCGCGTTCCTGATGCTGTTCACGCAGGTGATGCGAGGATTTGAGGTATTCGACACTGGCGCGGGCACCCGCGGCCAGGGCCGGCGGCAGCGCCGTCGTGAAGATGAAGCCCGGCGCCATCGAGCGGATCGCATCGCAGATCGCCCCGTCGGCGGCGATGTACCCGCCCATCACGCCAAACGCCTTGCCCAGCGTGCCCTCGATGATGTCGACGCGATCCATCAGACCGTCGCGTTCGGCAATACCGGCACCGCGCAGGCCGTAGAGGCCGACAGCGTGCACTTCATCGAGATAGGTCAGGGCGTTGTATTTTTCCGCCAGATCGCAGACCGCCTCGATCGGACCGATATCGCCATCCATCGAGTAAACCGACTCGAAGGCGATGACTTTCGGCGCATCGGCCGGTGCTGCGGCCAGCAATTCTTCCAGGTGCTCGACGTCATTGTGGCGCCAGATCCGCTTTTCGCAGCGTGCGCCCTTCACACCCTCGATCATCGAGGCGTGATTGAGTTCGTCGGAGAACATGATCAGGCCCGGCAGGATCTTGCCCAGCGTCGACAGCGTCGCCTCATTGGCGATGTAGCCCGAGGTGAAGAGCAGCGCGCCGTCCTTGCGGTGCAGGTCGGCCAGCGACCGTTCCAGTTCAACGTGGTAATGGGTCGTGCCGGAGATATTGCGCGTACCGCCGGCACCGGACCCGACATCGTCGATCGCCTTCTTCATCGACTCGACGACGCAGGGCACCTGACCCATGCCCAGATAATCGTTGGAGCACCACACCGTCACATCGCGCACATCGCCACCCGGCGAGCGCCAGCGTGCAACGGGGAATTCGCCCTTGCGGCGGAGCAGATCGGCAAACACCCGGTAGCGGCCTTCCGCCTTGACCCGGCGGACCGCGTCCGCGAAGGCGTTCTGATAGTTCATGGGCGGTGCCTTTCTTGATTCTGCAGCCGGAACAGGCCTCGGATCGGGTTTTAGAGGGATTGTTTCCCGATCGCGACAGGACAGAGCGCCGCACCTCAGCAATAATTCACAACAAATGCTGCATGCCCCTGTTATAGCTGCATCATAACCGACACTCAGGCGCAAAGAAAAGGCGCGGTTTCCGGGGAAACCGCGCCTCGATTCTGGTCGGAGACAGTCGCTGGCTACATGCGGAACCGGATATGATCGGCCCAGAAGCGTTCAATACGGGTCAGCGCCGTATTCACCGCCGGCAACTGGTCCACATCCACGCCACCGACCGGCGACAGCGCCGTGCCCTGGCGGGCGAACAGCGTGTTCAGCCGGGCGCGGACAGCATGACCGGTTTCGGTCAGGCTGACGCGGACCGAACGGCGGTCGACTTCAGAGCGCTCGTGGCGGATATAGCCCGCATCGACGAGCTTCTTGAGATTGTAGGAGACGTTGGAGCCGAGATAGTGGCCGCGCGTACGCAGCTCGCCGGCAGTCAGTTCCTGGTCACCGATATTGAAGAGCAGCAGCGCCTGGACCGAGTTCAGATCGTCCAGCCCCTCGCGGTCGAGCTCGTCCTTCACCACATCCAGGAGCTGCCGGTGCAGGCGCTCCACGAGTTGAAGAAGCTCGAGATATTCCATGTTCGGCGCCGCATCCGGCGCCATGTTTTCTGCCATGACCATTTGACCACTCCACCCGATCTTTTTCGATCTTGTGAGCGGAGCCTAGCGGCAAAGGGCAAAAATCCCCTTAACGGGATACAATCCGTTGCGGACGGCGGCTGCCGACTTCTTGCGAAGACGCCGGCAGGCCTTGGGAAATCCTCTCGGCCGAAACCGCCCGCCGGCTATTCGCCCCAGCTGCCGTCGAGCAGTTTGTAGATTCCGGAGAAGTCCGACGCGCCGCCGCCGAGATTGTCGAACATGGCGTAGAGCGCTTCGGCCTGGGCACCCAGCGGTGTCGTCGCCCCGGCGGTCTGGGCGGCATCCTGGGCCAGTTTGAGATCCTTCAGCATCATCGCCGTGGCAAAGCCCGGCTTGTAGCCATTGTTTGCCGGCGTGGTCGGGATCGGCCCCGGCACCGGGCAATAGCTGGTCATCGACCAGGACTGGCCGGACGCCTTGGACGAGATGTCGAAGAATTTCTGTGCGTCCAGACCCAGCTTGTCGGCAAGCGCAAAGGCCTCGCACGTGCCGATCATGGTGATGGCGAGCAGCATGTTGTTGCAGATCTTGGCCGCCTGCCCGGCGCCCAGATCGCCGGCGCGCAGCACCGCCTTGCCCATCGCATCGAGGAAGACCTCGGCGGCCGCGAAATCGGCTTCCGATCCGCCGACCATGAAGGTCAGCGTGCCGCCCTGGGCGGCTGCCACACCGCCGGAAACAGGCGCGTCGACAAAGCGGAACCCCTTCTCCACGGCCAGCCCGCCGACATGGCGCGCACTGGCAACGTCGATGGTCGAGCAGTCCATGAACAGCGTGCCGGGCGACGCCGCGCCGAAAATCTCGCCCTCATAGACTGCGCGCACATGCTTGCCCGCCGGCAGCATGGTCACCACGGCCTCCGCCGCCGCAACCGCTTCGGCAGCCGACGCCGCAGCGCTGGCGCCACTGTTCACAGCGTGAGCGACAGCATCGGCGCTGAGATCGAAGGCCAGAACCTCATGCCCGGCCTTCACCAGATTGGCCGCCATGCCCGATCCCATGTTTCCAAGACCGATAAAGGCAATCTTCGCCATCACTGCTTCTCCCGTGGAATTGTCTCGTTGGACCGGCGCTATTCGCCGAGGAATGTCATTTCATGATCACTGTCGAGCGGCGCAAAGGCGACCTCGATCGCCGCATCGTCAACCTCGGCCACCGTCGCCGGCGACCATTTCGGCGCATGATCCTTGTCAATGATCACGGCACGCACGCCCTCATAGAAATCCGTGCCCGTCAGGCACCAGCTGGACACGCGCAGATCCTGCCGCATCACGTCCTCGAAGCTGATATCCCCGCCCTTGCGCAGGCAGGCCAGGGTCAGCTTCAGCGCCGTCGGCGATTTGCTGGCGATGATCTGGGCCTGTTTGGCAGACCAGCTGTCGCCCGCGCCCTCGATCCGCGCCACAATGTCCTCGACCCGGTCGCCGGCGAAAGCCGCATCGATCAGGCCGCGCGTATGCGCCAGATCGCTGTCGCCGGGATCGCCGGAGAATTCCTCCAGCAGAACTTCCAGCGCGTCCTCGTCGGACAGGTCCGCCGTCTCCAGCGCCGCGGTCAGCGCTTCGGTCTGGCCGGAGGGGCAGTAGTGCGTCGCCAGGCCCGCGGCGATACAGTCCGGCGCCTTCAGGCGCGCGCCGGTCAACCCCATCCAGGTGCCGATCTCACCGGCCAGGCGCGGCAGAAAATAGGCGCCACCGACATCCGGGTGAAAGCCGATCCCGGTTTCCGGCATGGCGAACATCGTGCGATCGCCGGCTACCCGGTGCGAGCCGTGCACCGACACGCCGACACCGCCGCCCATCGTGATGCCGTCGATCAGGGCGACATAGGGTTTGGGATAGTGATGGATCAGCGTGTTGAGACGATACTCGTCGCGCCAGAACAGCCAGGCCCGGTCATCCCCGGCCTTGCCCGAATTGTGCAGCTGGAGAATGTCGCCGCCGGCGCAGAAGCCCTTCTCGCCGGCCCCGTCGACCACGACCGCCTTGACCGCGTCGTCATCCTTCCAGGCTTCCAGGGCCTCGATCATGTCGAGACACATGCCATGGGTCAGCGCGTTGAGCGCCTTGGGACGGTTCAGCGTGATACGGCCCACCTGGCCGGTCTTGCGGGCGATGATTTCCGGTTCGTCGGTCATGTGTATCAAGCCTTGCTACAGTCAGCCGCCTCGGGGGTCGCGGCGTTTTACATGGTCCAGGACGGTGGTTGTCGTTGGAATATCCAGATTGTCGTTGGGCGCATAGAGGAAGACATGCGGTCCGGGGTGGTCGCCGGCTCCATACAACTCCGTTCCCGCTAGCTGCAAAGCCAGCATCGTGGCCTGCAGGCTATCGATCCCGAAAATCCGCGTGTCGAACGGTTTTTCCTTCAGCCCGTCTATCCGCAACCGGCAGCTGAAATCACCGGTTTCCTCCTCACGAGGCGCAAAAATCTCTACAGAGACCGGCTTGCCGGGACAGGCTGTCCCGAACCGGTAGGTCCGGCAGATCATTGCGCGGCCTGCCTCCATCAGAAACCTATTCGCTCTCGCCGTAGAATTCGCGCATCACCCAGTCGCCGTCCTTCCATTCCGGCTCCAGGGCCGCGAACACCAGACCGACCCAGCCAAAGCGCGGATCGTTGGACTCCTTGGCCAGCGCCTCGTCATGCTGCAACGGCACCCAGCAGACCAGGTCACCGGCATCCAGCCCCTTCTGCGGGGCTCCGATCGTACGCGAGAAGACGATGAAACCGCCATCCTCGGACGCCACTTTCAGCATCACATTGGCGTTGCCGTCGCTGTCGAAGGCGAGCGGCGCGTCCGAGCCGAACTCGCTGCGCGCATCCAGGATGATGGCCGGCAGCGGCTGCTCCGGCGCGAGAACGGTATTCAGCTCGCTACAGGCCGCCTGGAAGGCAGCCTCGCTGGTCTCGAAGGCCCGGTTCGACAGGCCCGGCTGGTTTTCCTCGGCGATGACGCTCTCCTGTTTCGGCTCGTCCTATTTCAGTTCATCTTTCGCGATGATGACGCGCATGATCTCGTTCGTGCCCTCCAGGATCTGGTGGACGCGCAGGTCACGCACGATCCGCTCGAGCGGATAATCCTTGAGGTAGCCGTAGCCGCCATGCAGCTGCAAGGCCTGATTGGCGACGTCGAAACATGTGTCCGTCGCGAACCGCTTGGCCATGGCGCAATACTTGGCCGCGGACGGATCGCCGGCATCGACCGAGGCCGCAGCGCGGTAGAGCATCAGGCGCGACGCCTCCAGCTCGGTCGCCATGTCGGCCAACCTGAACTGGGTCACCTGGAATTGCGACAGCTCGCGGCCGAACTGCTTGCGGGTGCCGACATAGGCCTTGGCCACCTCGAACGCCTCGGTAGCGCCGCCCAGGGAACAGGCGCCGATATTGATGCGGCCGCCATTCAGCCCCTTCATCGCCAGGGTGAAGCCCATGCCCTCTTCGGCGAGCAGGTTCTCTGCCGGCACGCGGCAATCCTCGAAATTGACGATGCGCGTGGGCTGGGCATTCCAGCCCATCTTCTTCTCATTGGCGCCGAAGGAGAGACCCGGCGTGTCCTTTTCCACCACGATGGTCGAGATGCCCTTGGGCCCCTCGCCGCCCGTGCGGCACATGACGACGTAATAGTCCGACGTGCCCGCGCCGGAGATGAAAGCCTTGGCGCCGTTGAGCACGTAGTGATCGCCGTCGCGCACGGCCTTGGTCTTCAGACTGGCCGCATCCGAGCCCGCACCCGGTTCGGTGAGACAGTAGGAGGCGATCTTCTCCATCGTCATCATCTGCGGCAGGAAGCGCTGGCGCTGGTCCTCATTGCCCCAGGTGTCGATCATCCAGGCGCACATGTTGTGGATCGACAGGAAGGCCGCCGTGGCGACACAGCCGCGCGACAATTCCTCGAAAATGAGTGCGGCATCGAGACGCGTCAGATTGGAGCCGCCGACATCCTCGCGCGTGTAGATACCGGCAAAGCCGAGCTCGGCCGCCTCGCGCATCACCTCGACGGGGAAGTGTTTTTCCTCGTCCCAGCGGGCCGCATTGGGCTTGAGACGGTCTTCGGCGAATTTTCTCGCCATGTCGCGAATGAGGGTCTGATCTTCTGTGAGAGCGAAATGCACCGCAGCGCTCCTGTTGCTTATATGGTCCTGTGGAGACAAATTTTGCCGAAGCGATTTGGAACGGAGCCGTAACGCGGGCTGACGCGCGCGGCAAGTTCGATAACGCACACCCCGGCCGTCATTCCGGCCTCTGACGACAAGGACACGCGCCCGCCATGTACCCGTCCACACGCCTTCGCCGCACCCGTCAGGCCGACTGGTCGCGCCGCCTCGTGCGCCAGAACACCCTGACAGTGAACGATCTGATCTGGTCCGTCGTGGTGTCCGACACGGCCGATCCGGTCGAACCGGTGATGGCGATGCCGGGCGTCGACCGCCTGTCGCTTTCCGCACTGGCGAAGGCGGCGAAGCAAGCCCAGGATCTGGGCATTCCGGCGATGGCGATCTTCCCGCACATCGATCCGGCGAAGAAGGATGATTCCGGTTCCGAGGCCCTCAATCCGGACGGTCTGGTCCCCAATGCGATCCGCACGATCAAGGACGCCGCGCCCAATGTCGGCGTGATCTGCGATGTCGCGCTCGACCCCTTCACCACGCACGGCCATGACGGCGTGCTCGATGGCGATCGCATCGCCAATGACGCCACCGTCGAACAACTGGTCGCCCAGGCCCTGGTACAGGCGCAGGCCGGCTGCGATGTCATCGCCCCGTCCGACATGATGGACGGCCGCATCGGCACGATCCGCGATGCGCTGGAAGCGGACGGCCATCACGACACGATGATCCTCTCCTACGCCGCCAAATACGCTTCCGGCTTCTACGGTCCCTATCGCGAGGCGATCGGCTCGGCGGCGGCGCTGAAAGGCGACAAGCAGACCTACCAGATGGATCCCGCCAATCGCGACGAGGCGATCCGCGAGGTCGAGCTCGACATCGCCGAGGGTGCCGACATGGTGATGGTCAAGCCCGGCCTGCCCTATCTCGATATCGTCCGCGCCCTTTCCGATACCTTCCCCGTCCCGGTCTACGCCTTCCAGGTCTCCGGCGAATACGCCATGATCGAGGCCGCCGCTGCCAATGCCTGGATCGACGGCGAACGCGTGATGATGGAAAGCCTTCTCGCCTTCAAGCGCGCGGGCGCCGCAGGGATCATCACCTATTTCGCACCTCGGGCGGCGCGGGTGCTGAACGGTTAGCCGACAACCTCGCTGTCATCCCGGCCGGATGTCCCGCGACGGCGGGACGCAGTGCCGGCAACTGTGTTTATGGGGCGTATGGCTTTTGGTCTCTGAGCATGGCGTTGAGGGTGACGAGGAGTTTTCGGGCGACGGCGATGAGGGCGAGTTTCTTGGGTTTTCCGGCCTCGACGAGGCGGTTGAAGACG
>NZ_JAEPOL010000012.1 GCF_017642925.1 Maricaulis sp.
AGGGACTGAGCTCATGCCTCCCATCCCGGAAACCGCTGACGAGCATACGCCCAGTTGAACGGGCGGGGATAAGTTTCCCGACCCGGCCCCACGCACCGTCATCCTGACGAAAGTCAGGACCCAGATCGCAAAGGGAGATTTTCGCCAGGCGGGCTCGGATCGTACTACGCCATCATGGGGGATAAGTGAGCGATCGCCGTCACCGCGCCCTATGAACTGGGCCCTGACCTTCGTCAGGGTGACGGTGTTTGGTGGAGCGTTGGTACCTTCTCTCCCAATTGCCTCACTTTTCCCGGACGGAGGCCTGCGAAGGCAGGCTGCAGATCCGGGACCGACCGAAGATCGTTTCAAGCGATGAGCTTCCCGTAGATCCCGGCGCTCCGCCCGGCCTCCGCCGGGCTTGCAGCCGGGAAAAACGGGTGTGGTGTTCAAGGTGGGGAGTGTCCCTCATCCGCCCTGCGGACACCTCCTCTCCCATCGGGGAGGAGGAAAAAGAAAAACGGCCGGCAGATCGCTCCGCCGGCCGTTTGTCATGCATCGAACTGGCAGGCGCCTATTCGGTGTCGCCCATGCTTTCGGGGACCGGGAAGCCGCGGTCGCGCATGAGGGCGGCCGGGTCGGCATCGCGGCCGCGGAACTGGCGGTAGGCGTCAGCCGGGTCGATCGCATTGCGCGGAGCAAAGAGATAATCGACGAGGCGGCCGGCCACTTCCGGATCGTAATAGCCGCCCGGGGCTTCCTCGAAGGCCTCGGCAGCGTCGGAGGTCAGCACATCGGCCCACATATAGCCGTAATAACCGGCCGAATAGCCTTCACCGGAGAAGACGTGACCGAAGTGCGGCGAGCGGTGACGCATGACGATCTCGTCGGGCATGCCCAGCTCTGCCAGGGTTTCGCGCTCGAACGTATCCGGATCGCCGATCTCTTCCGGCGGCGTGGTGTGATAGACCATGTCCATCAGCGCCGAGGCCAGATACTCGCCGGTCGAGAAGCCCTGGTTGAAATTGGCCGCCGCGCGGATGCGCTCGATCAATTCCTGCGGGATCGGCTCGCCGGTCTCCACATGCACCAGATAATTCTCGATCACCGGATCGGTCATCAGCCAGCGTTCGAGCAGCTGCGACTGGAATTCGGTGTAGTCGCGCACACCGCCATTGAGCGTCGGATAGGCGACGTTCGAGGACAGGTAGTGCAGGGCGTGACCGAATTCGTGGAAGAAGGTCGTCGCATCGTCCCAGGACACCAGGACAGGCTGGCCCGGCGCCGGTTCGATGAAGTTGGAGTTGTTCGTGGCGAGCACGTTTTCCTCGCCATCGAACGTGGTGTGCGAGCGGAAGGAGTTCGCCCAGGCACCCGAACGCTTGCCCTGGCGGGCATAGGGGTCGAGATACCACAGGCCGATATTCTCGCCGCTCTCGCGGTCGGTCACTTCCCAGACCCGCACGGTGGGGTGCCAGACCGAGACCTCGCCTTCCGGCAGGGCGCGGAATTCGAAGCCGAACAGTTCGCCGGCGACGTAGAACATGCCTTCGCGCAGATTATCCAGCTGCAGGTATTGCTTCACCTCGTCGCTGTCGAGCTCGTAACGGGCCTGACGGACCTTCTCGGCGTAGTAGCGGTAGTCCCAGGGCTGGATGGTGATGTCGTCGCCACGCTCATCGGCCAGGGCCTGCATGTCGGCGACTTCTTCCTCGATCCGGCCGACGGCCGCCTGCCAGACCGGAACCATCAGGCCCATGGCGTTTTCCGGATTGCCCGCCATGCGGTCTTCCAGACGCCACTGGGCGTAATTGTCGTAGCCCAGGAGCTCGACACGCTCGTCGCGCAGTTCGAGGATTTCCATGATGATGGCGTTGTTGTCGTACTCGCCGCCATTGTCACCGCGATTGTAATAGTTCCGCCAGACCTGTTCGCGCAGATCGCGCTCGTCGGAGAAGGTCAGGAAGGGATCCATCGAGGAGCGCGTATTGGTGATCGCATACTCGCCCTCACGGCCGCGGGTGGTGGCAGCGGCAGCCGCGGCATCGATGAAGCCCTGCGGCAGACCGGACAGCTGGTCGGCGCCCAGATAGGTGACGTAATTCTCTTCGTCGTGCAGCACATTGTTGGAGAAGGCCGTGTGCAGTTCGGCCAGGCGCTGGTTGATCGCGGCGTAGCGCTCGGCAGCCTCGCCTTCCAGCGTGGCGCCATTTCGGGCGAAACCGTCATAGGTCAGCTGCACGACACGCTGCTGGTCCGGACGCAGGGTCGCCATTTCCTCGCCTTCGTAGACGGCGCGGACACGGGCGAACAGGTCCTGGTTCTGCGTGATCTGCGAGGAGAAGGCCGACAGGCGCGGAGCCATCTCGGCCTGGATCGCGCGGAATTCCGGCGAGGACATGTTGGACGACCAGATGCCCCAATAGGAGAAGACGCGGTTCAGCGCTTCGCCGGACCGTTCCATCGCCACGATCGTGTTCTCGAACGTCGCCGGTTCCGGATTGGCCGTGATGGCATCGATCTCGGCGAGGTTCTGGGCCATGCCCGCCTCGAGCGCCGGGATCAGATCGTCCAGGCTGGCCGACTGGAAGTCCGGCACACCGCCATAGGGGCCGGTCCATTCCGCCAGAAGCGGATTATCGGACGCAGCCGTTTCGGTTTCGGCAGCCGGGGCGCCGGCGTCCGGCTGGGCCTGCTCGCTCGTCGCGGTCTCGTTTTCGGTGTCGGCACCCTGCGGCGCGCAGGCGGCAACGAAAATTGCCGCCGCGCTGGCCGTGAGCATGAGAATCTTGCGCATGTCTGGTCTCCCCAAGAAGAAATTCAGCCGGCAGCCTAACGGGTGCGCGCCTTTCGTAAAAATGAAGAATTCACCATCTTGCATCGCTGCCGCAGCGCCCCCCGGCAGGCGAAATACACCGTTCCGACAACAGCGTCCGTATGCAACTTAACCGGACGTAAAGCGTTTCGCCGCTGTCTCGCCCTATTCGGTCACCACATTCGGCGGGACCGCAGATCTGAACGGAGATGCCCATGCGTGCCCTGTTGACGATTGCCGCCAGCCTCGCCCTCGGCGTAGCCGGCCCGGCCTTGGCCCAGGATCCCGAGTACGGACAGCCGAGCCAGTATTCCGAACCCGTCGACACCTATTCCCAGGACGAGCTTGTCGATGCCGTGTCCGACTTTTTCGGTGTCACGGCCGAAGCCGCGGCGAGCGTACTCGAACGCGTCTTTTCCGACCTGGGCCGGCCGGTCGGCTATGTCGCCGGCGAGGAAGTTGCCGGTGCGGTCGGTGTCGGCCTGCGCTATGGCGAAGGCTATCTGACGATGAAGAACGGCGTGCGGGAGAAAGTCTACTGGCGCGGCCCGTCGATCGGGTTCGACACCGGCGGCAATGCCAGCCGTGTCTTCGTGCTGGTCTATAATCTGGACGATCCGGACCGCCTCTTCCAGCGCTATCCCGGCGTTGAGGGCTCGGCCTATCTGGTCGCCGGCATGGGCGTGAACTACCAGCGCGCCGATGACGTCACCCTGGCCCCGATCCGCTCGGGTGTCGGCCTGCGCGCCGGTGCGAATGTCGGCTATCTGGCCTATTCGCGCCGCCGGGCCTGGCTGCCCTTCTAGGGAGTACCGGTACATGCAGATCCGCAGCTGCGACCCCGGCGATCACGCCGGGGTCGACGCCGTTCTGAAAGCGGCTTTCCCCACGCCCGCTGAAGCCCAGCTCGTTGTCACCCTGCGCGCCGCCGATGCCGACACGCTGGAACTCGTCGCCGAGGATCACGGACAGGTCGTGGGCACGGTGATGTTCTCGCCGGTGACGGCGATCGCGGCAAACGGCTCGCAGGCCTATGGCATCGGCCTGGCCCCCGTCGCCGTGACGCCGGAACACCAGAAGCGCGGCATCGGCGAGGCCCTGATCAATGCCGGGCTGGATTATCTGCGCACACTGGGCGTGCCCTGGTGCGTCGTGCTGGGCGATCCGGGCTATTACAGCCGCTTCGGTTTCGAGCCCGCCGCGCGCAAGGACTGGTACTGGAGCGGCGATCCCGAAGGCGAACACGCCGGCGCCTTCCAGCGCCTGGCCCTGGGTGACCGCCCGGCCGATCCCGCTGCCGGACCCTGCCGGGTCCACTATCATCCGGCTTTCGATACGGTCTGAGCCTTCCTATTCGGGTGGCCGGTGCGCGTAGGACAGGACGCGCGACAATTCCCACGCGCCATCATCGGTGAGCAGCCAGAGATGCGCGAACTCGGCCAGGCCGGTCGGCTCGGCATGGCCGGTATCGTCGACGATCAGGAAGCGGTGGGATCCGAACTGGATAACGCCGTAGAGCGTGCCGTTTTCGTAGAGCGGCTCAAGGCGGAGACTGCCGTCCACGCGCTCGCGCCGGATGGTCTGCCGCCCGTTGCAGATATTCTGCTCCATCGTGGCGATGAAGGCATCGCGGCCGTGCGTCACGCCGCCCTGGTCGTGGTAGAATTCGAGGTCTTCGGCGACCAGCGATGCCGACTCGTCCAGATTGCAGGTGTTGAAGCCGATATCGAACAGGCGCCGGTCGAGCGTATCGAAGACCGTTTCAAGATCGCCTGTATCGCCGGACTGTGCAGCGAGCGGCGGTGCGGCCAGTGCAAACAGCGCCAGGCCGGCAGCGAGATGTTTCATGGATACGTCCTCCCGGTTTCGTGCGGCAGGAGGCCATGCCTGCGCTATGCGCGACAGCGGGAACGCGGCGTCACGTGTCCCGTGGCACGGTCTGATGGTCCGGCGCATGATCGCCGGCGCACAGATGATGGTCGGAGAGGGTCTGGATCACGCGGCATTCATCGACCACGCCGTGCGAACAGCGCTCGACCATGCGCTCCAGCTCGCGCCGCACCGCTTCCAGCCCGGCAATGCGGCGCTCGACCTCGGCCAGCTGTTTGCGGGCAATGCCGTCGGCCTCTTCGCAGGAGCGGTCCGGCCGCGCGGACAGGTCTTGCAACGCACGCAGATCGTCCAGCCCGAAGCCCAGCTCGCGGCCGTGACGGATGAAGCGCAATTGCTCGAGATGGCCATCGCCATAGCGGCGCTGTCCGCCGGGTGAACGCGGCGGCGCATCGAGCATGCCGATCGACTCATAGTATCGGATGGTGGGCACTTTGACGCCCGAGAGCCTTGCCAGACGGCCGATGGAGAGATCTGTCATTTTCGCCTTGAACCTCTAGTCGCTATAGGAATTAGGGTTCGAATCGACAGGTGACAAGTCAGGAGACGCCCATGTCGGCGGGATGCTGCCACAATGAGGAATTCGACGGCACGTCGCGCGGTTTCCGCCGCGCGCTGTGGGTGGTGATCGCGATCAATGCCGGCATGTTCGCCGTCGAGATGCTGGCCGGTGCCGCGGCTCACTCGCAGGCACTCAAGGCCGACGCGCTGGACTTTATCGGCGATGCGGCGACCTATGGCCTGTCACTCTGGGTGATCGGCAAGCCGCTGATGTGGCGGGCCAATGCGGCGCTGGTGAAGGCGGGCAGCCTGTTTGTGATGGGCGGCTTCATCCTGGCGCTGGCGCTCTACCGCGCCTTTTTCGAGACGGAGCCGGACGCCACATTGATGGGCTCGATCGCCATTCTTGCTCTGGCCGCCAATCTGGCGAGTGTCGTGATCCTGATGCGCTGGCGCGAAGGCGACGCCAATGTCCGATCCGTCTGGCTGTGCTCGCGCAATGATGCGATCGGCAATGTCGCCGTGTTCGGATCCGCGGGCCTTGTTGCGCTTACCGGTACGCACTGGCCCGACGTGATCGTCGCAGCCGGCATGGCCGGGCTGTTCGTCTGGTCGGCGACGCAGATCCTGTCCCGCGCGCTGGCGGAACGCCGCCATGCAGCGGCCCACGCGGCCCCGGGCGAGTAGCTACCTCCCGAGGCTTTAGAGGTCGCATTTTCAGTGATCGCTGGTCGAGAAGACGGAACCCATCAGATCGTCGCGGTCATGGTGGCGATGATCCCGGCGGTGCCCGTGATCGCGGCGTCCATGGCGGTCACGGTCGCGCCAGTGCCCGGGACGGCAATCATTGCAATCTGAGGCGATCCGCTCGCGCACGATGGACAGGCGCTCGGACAATCCGTGGAACCGGTCCTGGCCGTCATGCCACATCGCGGCGGAGTCCTGACAGGCGGCCTCGGCAAACCGGTTCTCTTCCAGACAGCGATTATAGGTGCGGCAGGAGGCGGTGGCGAACCGGTAGGACGCGTCTAGATCGGTCTCGAAAGCGGCGATGATTTCCTGGGTCTCGGTATCGGCCATGTCGGAACGACGCCCCGGCTCGGCACGGATCGCCTCGCGATAGCCATGCACCTCCTCCAGCATCGCCAGGCGCTGTTCGGCAAGCGTGTCGACCTCGCACATGGCAATGGCGGGGCTGACCGTGTCGATCGGCCGGAAATGATCGGGCGGCGGCGGAATATAGGGCGCCGACGGGCCGTGATGTCCGGAATAGCCGTGACCGCAGGCCGAAAGGGCCGTGGCCGCGAGGAGCAGGACTGCCGCCTTTTTCATTGCACTTTTCCTCTCGTCAATTCGCATGGCCGGCCTCAGCGCCGGGTGCCGCTGCCGCCCTGGGCGGAGCGGGTGCCGTCGAGTGCGGCCTGGTAACAGCCGGGCTGGTCGAGCTGCTGGCCGTTGGCACGGCGCATCTCGTCGACCCGCCTCTGCCAGGCCAGATAGAAACGGTCGCCATTGCGTTCGGCCTCCCGCAGCAGCTGGTCGGATAACCGCGACCAGCGTTCGGCGGGGGCTTCGGAACGGCCGGCGAAGCGCCGCAGGGCGATCGCCCGGTCATGGCCGAGATCGGCCGCGCGGCGCAGATAGCTGTCGGCGCGCTCGGGACTCTCCACGATGCCGCACAGCCGGTAGCTGCCCTGCACCGTGCCGGTGCCATAGATCAGGGCGAGATTGAAATTGGCGCCGCCATGACCGCGCTCGGCGGCCTCTTCCAGCCATTCCAGCGCCGTATCGATATTCTGTTCCAGACCCAGCCCGGTCGCGAACATGATGCCCACCAGGTTCTGGGCGTCGGTGTCGCGCGCGGTCAGGGCGGCGTGGCAGGCCAGCGTAACCGTCTGCGCCGGCGTCAGGGCGCCGGTCTGGTCGAAGCCCATATCGCCCTGGAAATCGCGCACCGAACGGCGTGTCATCGGACCGTAGGTGCCGTCGATCACGCCATTGTAATAGCCCAGCGCCGACAGGGCCCGCTGGCGCAGGTCGAGATCGACGATATCGCCGGAGTCCTCGGTCGCGCTGAAACCATAGGCGATGCGTTCCAGACTGCGCTGGCTGGTCGGGCAGGAGCGTTCCAGGATGGCGGCCTGCAAGCGGCGGTGAGCAACCAGCGACGCCTGGGCGCCGCCAACGGACGATCCCACCAGCAGGGCCTCGTCCCAGGCTTCGCGGGCGCGCTCGATCTGGCCGACGGCCTGGTAGGCATCGCCGACACGCAGCCAGCAGCGGGCGATATCGGCATCCTCGATCTCCGGACCGCGCACGGCGCAGATCTGCCGGCCCGGCCGGAAGCCGAAGCCCGGCCCGCCATAGCGATAGCGCGGCGCGCCCGCAGCCGTGGCCGGACCGGCGACGGTCGATGACAGCGGCAGACCCGTGGGGCCGGTCTCGCCGTATGGATAGGCCGGACTTTCCGCATAGGGATTGCTGCCCGCATCCGTATAGTCCGGATATCCCGGGGTGTAGGAGGGGCTGGACGGTGTCCGGTCCGGCGGACCGGCGGTCACGCGTGTCGGGCCGCTGTAGTGGCGGTCGCGATCACGGCCGAAGGGCCACCAGCTGCGGCCTTCGTCGGAACAATACTGGGTCGCGCAATAGCCGGCCCGATAGGCCCGCGAATGGGTAAAGCCGAGAATGGCCACGAGCCCGATGACGACAAGGAGTGTCGCCGCAGACTGGGCCAGCAGGGCCGTCACTCTTTCAAGCATTCGGTCCGTCTCTCCGAGGCCCCCACCGCCTCTGCCGCTAGCAAGATTTCATTAACCATACTAGCGGCTGTAGCGTTCCGCGACCATACGCCTGAGGCGCGATTTTTGATTTTTCCGATCTCCCGGCACAAGAAAACGCCACTTTCCCCTATATGGGGAAAGTGGCGCCAATACATTCTCTTCAGACGCGAATTCTGGCCGGTCAGCCGCGCAGTGTACCGCCGGACGCCTTTTCGACCTTGGACACGATCGCGGCCGCAACGGCATCGATTTCCTCGTCCGTCAGCGTCTTCTCGCGCGGCTGCAGGGTTACCTCAAGGGCCAGCGAAACCTGGCCGTCCGGCACACCCTTGCCGTCATAGACGTCGAACACGGTGACGTCGGAGATCAGCGCCTTGTCCGCGCCCTTCGCCGCCCGGATCAGCGTATCGGCGGGGACGTCCTTGCCGACGAGGAAGGCGAAGTCGCGATGTACCGGCAAGAGCTCGGCGCGGTCCAGCTGGCCGCGCGCCTTCAGGCCGGACGCCTTCTTGGGCTGCGGGATATTGTCGAGCACGATCTCGAAGGCGAGCACGCGTCCGTCGATATCCAGCGCCTTGAGGATGCCGGGATGGATTTCGCCGAACTCGGCCAGCACATTCTTCGGGCCCAGACGCAGCACGCCGGACCGGCCCGGATGCCACCATTCCCGTGCCTCGGCCGCGACCTGGAGACTGTCGGCCGGGGCTCCGGCCGCAGCCAGCGCGGCCAGCGCATCGGCCTTGGCATCGAACACGTCGGGCATGCGGGTTCCGGCCCAGTGACGGCCGGCCTCGACACGGCGCACACCGGTTGCCACGAGACGCTGCCCGTCCGGCTTGTCGGTGAGATAGACCGGCCCGACCTCGAACAGGCGCGGATCGGCCTGGCCGCGATCGGCATTGGCCTGCAGCGCGGTAAGCAAGTGGATCAGCGCCGTCGGCCGCATCACGTCGAGTTCCGATGAGATCGGGTTTTCCAGCGCCAGGCCTTCGCCATGGCCGCCGAACAGGGCCGCCTGCTTCGTCTCGCAGAAGGACCAGGTGACGGTTTCCGAATAACCGCGGCCGGCCAGCGCCCGGCGGGCATAGCGGGCGCGCAATTGCATCACCGTCGCCGGCGCTTCACGGCGCACGGGCGGGCGTGGCAGGGATACCGCGTCCAGCTTGTCGAAACCGTGGATGCGTGCGACTTCCTCGACGAGGTCGGCCTTCTGGGTGCAGTCCATGCGCCAGGAGGGCACGCCCACCGTCAGCACATCGCCCTCGCCCTTCGGTGCAAAGCCCAGCGCTTCGAGAATGCGCACGATCTCGTCACGCGGCAGGTCGAGCCCGGTCAGACGCTTTACCTCGGCCAGCGGAAATTCGATATCCGCAGGCGGCGCGGGGGGCTCGCCGACGACAATCGTCTCGGACGCCTCACCACCGCAGAATTTCAGGATCAGCTCGCTGGCCTGCTCGATACCGGCCTTTGGCGAGGCCGGATCGACGCCGCGCTCGAAACGGTATTTCGCGTCCGAGTCGATACCCGTCGCCTTGCCCGTCGCGCGGGTCGTCTGCGGATCGAACCAGGCGCTTTCGATGAAGACATCGGTTGTCTCTGATGTCACGCCGGAATACGTGCCGCCCATGATACCGCCAAAGCCGAGGCAATGCGTGTCGTCAGCGATGACGCATTGATCCTCGCCCGGCACGTATTCCTTGTTGTCCAGCGCCTCGAACCGGTCGGCCTCGCCCTTGCCGCGGCGGGCCCGGATCGGCCCGTCCAGCTTGGCCAGATCATAGACGTGCAGCGGCCGGCAGCGGTCGTAGGAGATCATGTTGGTGATATCGGCCAGGAAGTTGATCGGACGCAGACCGATCGCCTTCAGTGCCTTTTTCAGCCAGTCCGGGCTCTCGCCATTCTTCACGCCGCGGATCACGCGGCCGGCGAAGACAGGACAGGCTTCCGGCCAGTCGAGTTCGACCGTCACCGGGCAGGGGAAGCTGCCGGGGATGTTCTCGATGTCATGGGTTTTCAGCGTGCCGATCCCGGTGGCGGCAAGGTCGCGGGCAATGCCGCGCACGCCCAGCCAGTCCGGCCGGTTCGGCGTCACTTCAAAATCGATGACCGGGTCGGCCATGCCCAGCGCCACCACGGCTGGGGTGCCGACCTCGAAGGGCTCGGGCAGATCGATGATGCCGTCATGATCCTCGCCCAGCTCCAGCTCGCGGGCCGAACACATCATGCCATGGCTTTCCACGCCGCGGATCTTGCGCGGCTTCTTGTCCAGCGCGAAATCGAGACCCGGGATATAGGCTCCCAGCGGGGCATAGACGGCATACATGCCGGTGCGGGCATTCGGCGCACCGCAGACGATCTGCTTCTCGCCGTCCTTCGTCGCCACGCGGCAGACCCGCAGCTTGTCGGCATCGGGATGCTGCACCGCCTCGATGACATGGCACACCGAGAAATCCGCGAACTTTTCCAGCGGATTGTCGATCTCCTCGATCTCCAGCCCGGCCATGGTCATGGCCTCGGCGATCTCCTCCAGGGAAGCGTCGGTCTCGAGATGGTATTTCAGCCAGGAAAGCGGGAATTTCATTGGTCGGGCTCCTCCGTGTCGGGCACGGATCCGAGAGTTTGGAAAACATCGTCCCGCTGTGCCTCGCAACGGCGCACGGGCACAGGACGGGCATTGGACGTCTGGGTGGTCCAGCAGCGATCAAAGACCGAGCAATAGCAGGCTTCGACCTGCCAGAGGTCCCACTCCGCCAGCAGCGCGGTGACGGCAGGGCCTTCGAGCGAAGAGCGCGGCCACTGGATCATGATCGGCTCGACCTCGCCGCCGGGCGCAAGGGTGCGGCCGGCCAGGGTGGCCCAGGAACGGTCCTGGTCTGCCGGCAGCACCTCCATAAGCGCCGCAAAGTCCTGCACTTCCACACCGTCACGGCGCAGGGTGACGCTCTCGATCATCGCCGGACCGACACCATTATTGTAGACGCGCAGGCCGATCGAGCGGGTTTCCGGCCGCGTGACCAGGAAACCGTCGATCTGCAGCACCGGCACCACGGCCCCGTGCTGCTGCGCCCGCATCACCCGCCCCTGATCCCAGGCGACAAACAGCGCCGCGATGCCCACGAGCATCGCGCCGACCGCCGTCAGCGTCTGATGGTTATGGGAGAGCCAGCGCCACATCGAACCGGCCTAGCTCAGCCCCGTCGCCAGATTGGCCTGCAGCAGCGGCGAGAAGCCGTAATGGTTCAGCCAGCGCTTGTCGGAATTGAAGAAATCGCGCAGGTCCGGCGCGCCGTATTTCAGCATGGCGAGACGGTCGACGCCCATGCCCCAGGCAAAGCCCTGGAACTCGTCCGGGTCGAGGCCGCAATTGCGGATCACATTCGGGTGGACCATGCCGCAGCCGAGGATTTCCATCCACTTGTCGCCCGAGCCCACTTTCACCGCATCGCCGACGCGCTCATAGCGCACATCCATCTCGGCGCTCGGCTCGGTGAAGGGGAAGTGGTGCGGCCGGAAGCGGGCTTCCACCTGGTCGGTCTCGAAGAAGGCCGCGATGAAATCCAGCAACGTGCCCTTGAGGTGACCCATATTCGCCTCGCGATCGATCACCAGGCCCTCGACCTGGTGGAACATCGGCGTGTGGGTCTGGTCCCAGTCGCAACGATAGACGCGGCCCGGCACGATGATGCGGATCGGCGTCTTGCCCTTCAGCATGGTGCGGATCTGCACCGGCGAGGTGTGGGTGCGCAGCACCTTGCGCTCGCCGTTTTCGTCCGGCTGCATGAAGAAAGTGTCCTGGGTGTCGCGCGCCGGGTGGCCGGGCGGGAAGTTCAGCGCGGTGAAATTGTGGAAGTCGTCCTCCACGTCCGGGCCCTCGGCGACCTCGAAGCCCATGTCCGCGAAGATCACGGCGAGCTCTTCCATCACCTGGGTGATCGGATGCAGCGAGCCTTGCGGTTCCGGACGCACCGGCAGGGTGATGTCGACCGTTTCCGAGGCCAGGGCGGCGTCCAGCGCCCTGGCTTCCAGATCGGCCTTGCGTGCTTCGAGGGCGTCGTTGAGGCGGGTCTTGAGACCGTTGAGCGCCGGGCCCATCACCTGACGCTCTTCCGGGCTCATCTTGCCCAGCTCGCGCATCATCAGCGAAACCGAGCCCTTCTTGCCCAGGGCGGACACGCGCACGGCGTCCAGCGCCGCCTCGTCGGCCGCGCCATCGATCTGGCTGCGGACCTCGGCTTCCAGCGTGTCGAGATTGGATGTGTCGGTCATGGTGTTCTCAGTCCCTCGCGGCCGAGGTGGATTTAGCCTTTAGGGACAGGACTGTCGACCGGCTTGGGCGGCGCACCAAGGCAAGCCCCCCTCAGATACCGTCATTAGGGAGCGACTTCGCGAGCAGAACCGCTTTATGGTTGCATCGGGCAGACAAACAACACAAATTTTGGAAAATTCAAACTGTTTGGGGGAGAACGGTCGATATGCGGCGACCGTCACGATTTCATGGATGAACGCTACCGATATCTCACACAACTTCTCGGACCGAAAAGCGAGAACGAGGACCTTCTTCTCAACCTTACCAGACGCGTCATCACCGACTACGCTCACTGGCGCCGGAACTACTTTCCGGACGACCCGATCGCTTTTGGCCCGAAAATCAAGCGCAAGTTCGAGGAAGAAACCGAACGGCTGATGCACGAACTCGATATTGCACTGTCGGAAATGCGTCGCAGCTTTCCATTCCACAGTCCGCGCTATATCGCCCATCAGCAATCGGAAACGACGCTTCCATCGCTGCTGGGCCTGTTTCTGGGCACGCTTTACAACACCAATATCGTCACGCCCGAATCCGGCTCTGTAACGGTCGACTGGGAAGTCGATGCCTGCAATGCATTACTTCGCATGCTGGGCTTTCGCCCGTCTCCCAATCCGCACAGCGTCGATACGCCGGACGCGTTCAAACAATATGAGGAGCAACTGCGCCACGAGTTCGGATGGTGCCATCTGACCTCAGGCGGGACGCTAGCCAACATCGAAGCTCTGTGGGTCGCTAGAATCGTGACCTATTTTCCGCTGGCGGTGAAAGACGCCTGCATCAAACACGGGATTGCCCTGGGCATAAAGCTAGCCGACGGCACCGAATCCGACATCCGAGACGCCAACGCGATGGACCTCCTTGGCCTCAAGCCGAATGAGTCCATCTATCTTCTGGGACGCTTCACCAGCGCCGTCCAGGCCTCGGACGTCGCCACATCGAACGGTCACAATGGCAGCGTCAGCTCGCTCGCTTGGCAATTGCTCAACGAAAGCCCATTTGCCCCGGCAAAGGGCATTCAGGATGCTGCCAAGCAGCACACGCCGGTCATTTTCACGTCGGGCGCAGCTCACTACAGCATCCAGAAGGCGGCCGAACTCCTGGGCATTGGCTCGGATGCTGTGGTTCGGGTGGACATGGATGAACACTTCCGCCTGAGCATCCCAGATCTGCGCAGCAAGATCACAGATGCGATCCGAAAGAAGCGCGCCATCATCGCTGTCGTTGGCATGATCGGCACAACCGAGGAAGGGTCCGTCGAACCGATCCACGACATCCTCTCCCTCCGCAAGATGTTCGAGACTGAAAAGCGCCAGAGCTTCTGGCTTCATGTCGACGGTGCCTGGGGCGGTTTCATCCGCAGCCTGTTTGTCGATGCGTCGGTCTCCGGAACGCGACGCGTACCATTTTCCCTGTTCTCCCGGCGCGTCTTTGACCTCAATCGCGAACTTCAAATGCCAGATCCGGCGCCTGAAACACCGGACAAGCTGGGTGCGTGGCTGAACACCCTGTGGATCAGGCACGCGACAACGCCCGAAGAGGGCATTCCCGCTGTGCTTTTGGAGAGCCTTGAGGACGGGATCGTTGATGGCGACTACCAGAAAGTTCTGCAACAACTCGTGCACCAGACCAAGCTCGGCCGGTTGTCATTCAAGGGCATAGACGATCCCCGCACCCTCTTCGCAATCACGCAACTGGATCGTGTGGCCGAGGTAAAGGAATTCGTCCGAGACAATGTATCGGTCGGGCTGCATCCGACATCCGAGGAGATCGACATCCAATGGCCCAGCGATGATGTCGGTCTTGCCATGCTCGCAACTGCTGCCGCCAACTCGATCACGATCGACCCGCATAAAATGGGCTACACGCCCTATCCCTGTGGCGCGATCGCATTCCGCAATGACCGTATCCGGCATTTTGTCAGGCAGGAGGCGCCTTACATCACATCGACTTCGGCCGATACCCAGCTCCACATGCCGATCCGGCATGTGGAGCAAAGCGACGACCCAATGCCGAAGTACAGGACCTCCACCGCTGCGGCTGCGCCCTTTACCATCGAAGGATCGCGCCCCGGGTCAGCGGCCTGCTCGCTATGGCTCGCATCACGCGCCATGCCGTTTGACCGCGAGCACCACGGCGAAATGGTGCGCGCATCACTCCTCGCCGCTCGTTCGCTCTACGAATGGCTCAACCGGTGGGACGGCCTGCATGAGCGAGCACGCGTCGACAAGCTCTATGAACTGCGGCCCTACTGCCCGGGCGGACCCGATACCAATATCGTTATCTTCGCCGTCAAGCAGAAGAACAACTCAAACATCGGCGACTTCAACCGCCTCAATGACAAGGTATACAAATCATTCAGCATTCTCAGCGAGGACGGCGATCGCAGACATAGCTACTCCCAGCCGTTTTTCCTGTCACGGACGAAAATACACGCGCCACTCTACAGCGCGGCAACGACAGCCGATTTCCGCAAGCGGGCCGGGCTGGACACCGACCCGGCAGAGTATGAACAACACGGTCTCAGCGTTCTGAGGGCGACAGTTGCCAACCCGTATATTTGGCCCGCACTGAAGTCTGGACAAACGGATTTTATCCAGGACTTTCTGAGGGTCTTGGATGAAGCAGTGATCGGCGTGGTTCGGCGCCCCGGAGACTACTAACCGCTGCGTAGAAAGAAAAAGGCCCGCCGGCGGTGCGCTGGCGGGCCTTTTCAATCGGATCGGTGTGACCGGGATTAGCCCAGCGCAGCGCGCGCCTGATCGACGAGCGCCTTGAAGGCTTCCGGTTCGCGGATCGCGATGTCGGACAGGACCTTGCGGTCAACTTCGATGCCGGCCTTGTTCAGACCATTCATGAAGACCGAATAGGTCATGCCGTGCTCGCGGGCACCGGCATTGATGCGCTGGATCCAGAGACCGCGGAAATTGCGCTTCTTGGCACGGCGGTCGCGATAGGCGTACTGGCCGGCCTTCTCCACAGCCTGTACGGCAGCGCGGAAGGTGTTCTTGCGGCGGCCGTAATAGCCTTTGGCCGCTTTGATGACTTTCTTGTGGCGCTTGGCGGTCGCCGGTCCGGACGTAACTCGAGACATGGTGTGCTCCTAACTCAGCTGCCGCGGCTTACAGGCCGTTCGGGATGTATTTTTTCACGATCCGCGCATCCTGGGGCGACAATGTCGTCAGGCCGCGCTTGTTGCGGATCTGCTTGTTGGTCCGCTTGATCATGCCGTGGCGCTTGCCGGCCTGGCCGGCTTTCACCTTGCCCGTGGCAGTGAGCTTGAAGCGCTTTTTGGCGCCGCTCTTCGTCTTCATCTTCGACATTTTCATCTCCTTTGCAGGACCGCCGGAGCGGTCTTGTGGATGTTGCAGCCAGCGGGCATGTCGAACGGGCCCGTCAGGCTGGAGTTGGAAGCGGGGTCTTATACGCGGAAACAGCGCTATTGCAAGGGCGAAGCTGACTCCGCCTCAGGCGTGCGGCTCGTGTTCGCACAGGCCGCAATCGCGGCGATGGACATGACCGGCCCGGGTCCGGGCGCGCCAGTTCACCAGGTGGGCGCCGGCCAGAACCGTAACGCCGGTGAGGGTCAGCACGGTCTCGGCCAGCGAACCGAAGACATGCGAGGCGCCGATCGCCATCAGGACAAGGCCGAACAGGCCTGCCGTGAAGATCTGCCAGCCGGCCTCCACCGTCTTCATGCCCCAGCCCAGCGCCACCAGCGAGACCGGCGCCGCCAGCGCCAGCATCACGATGTGCCAGTCATGGCTGAGACCGAACAGCGAGCCCAGCTCCGGCGAGAGCAGCGGCGCGGCGGATGCCGCCGTCGGGACAAGCAGGCAATGCAGGATGCACAGCACCGACAGGCCGACGCCGGTCGCGTCGAGGGATTTATGCCTGTGGGCGGTCATTTTCATCTAACACCTGCGGATCGGGCTGCCGGAAGATGATATAGTGTAACACCCACCATAACGGAAGGGTGAATCCTGCATATGGGATACACAAACCACTCATAAGACATACGAAGGGGCGACCCGGATGAGCCGCCCCTTGGCAATTCAGGTCACTGATGCGCGGCTAGTCTTCCTGGAAGCCCAGCTCCGAAATGCCCAGGCGAGCCGGCTGTCCGTCGCCGGACCAGTAGGTGCCGACCCAGATGTCGTAGACGCCGGCCTCGGGGTTTTCGAAATGGACACCCGGATTGAGGCTGCCCGCCCCGTCATCGTCGCAGATCCAGCGGCCGGACGGATCGTTGATCACCAGCGTCGTGTCGGCATCCGCCAGGACCGAGATGAACAGGTCCAGCGCGCCCGGCTCGAAGCTCAGCTCGAAATCGGGAGCTTCGGTGACATAGCCGCGGCAGAATTGGTCCGCCGCTTCGCCGGCATCGAGCGGACCGCCGGCGACGAGGTCGACCGTGTAGGGATCGGGCGAGAAGCCGCCTTCCAGGCTGACCGAGCCGTAATTGGCCTCCAGCGAGACATCGAGCGAAGAGCCGCCGCCCACGAACTCGTCGCCGAAGCCGAGTTCGGAAATGTGCAGCGTCGCCGGCTCGGGCGTGCCCTCGCTGTAGGTGCCGACCCAGATGTCGTAGCGGCCATCCTGCGGATTATCGAAACGGATGCCCGGATTGAGGCTGCCCGCACTGTCATCATCGCACCACCAGGTCCCGTCCGGGGCATTGACGACCAGGGTCGCATCGCCATCCGAAGTGGCGGAGATATAGAGGTCCAGATTGTCCGCGTCATAGGTGATGTCGAAGTCGGGCGCCGTCGTGGCATAGCCGCGACAATTCTGCCCGACCGCCTCGTTCACATCGACATCGCCGCCGGCCATGAGGTTGACCGTGTAGGGATCGGGCGTGAAGCCGGAGACCAGTTCGGCCGAGCCGTAATTGGACGGTAGCGCGTAGTCGAGTTCGGCCGGGGTATCGATATTCCCCAGGAAGCCGAGTTCCGACACATAGATCGTGGCCGGCACGTCCGGACCGCGCGAGAAGCGGCCGGCCCAGACCGCATAGCGTCCGGCCGCCGGATCCACGATTCGCAGACCCGGATTGAGGTTCTCGGCCGTGTCGTCATCACACAGCCAGTTGCCGTTCGGGTCCTGGACGAGCAGCGTGGTGTCGCTGTCCGCCTCCATCGACAGATAGAGGTCGAAATCCCCGCGGCCGGTATAGTTCACCCAGAGGTCCGGTGCGGAATTCACGTGCCCGCGGCACATCGGCGAGGTCCCGCGGTCCGCGCTGATTTCGCCGCCTGCCGTCACCCGCACCGTGCGCGGATCGTCGGCAAAGCCTGCGCGCAGGTCGAGCGAGCCGGATTCCGGCGCCAGATTGGGGTTCGGCGCCCGCGAATAGGCGTTCGCAGACGAGAAGCCGACCTCGGAAATGTGCAGCATGGCCGGCTCGTATCCGACGCCCGGGCTCAGCGTGCCGACCCAGACCTGGTAGTCGCCCGACTGCGGATTGTCGAAGCGCAGGCCCGGATTGAGGCCGATCCCCTCGCCATCATCATTGCAGTGCCAGCTGCCATCCGGCGCGCGAACCAGGAGGGTCGCATCGACATCGGACGCGGCCGAGACAAAGAGGTCGTAGCTGCCGGCCTCGTAGTCGAAGGCGTAGGACGCTTGCGGGGTGATATAGCCCGAGCAGTAGTCGGACGCATTGCCGGCATAGATGGCGCCGCCTGCACGTACACCGACCGATGCCGGATCGGGCTCGAAGCCCGAGGACAGGCGCACCGAGCCATAGGCCGGCGGCAGCGCCGGATCCTGGGCCTGGGCGACGCCGCCCGTGATCAGCGCCGCAAGCGCCACACCGGCCAGAAGCTTGCTGTTCATGTCATTCCCCCTGTCTGTCGGATGTCTGTCGGACTGTTCGGCCGCATCCTGCGCAAAGGCCCCAGCAGAGCACAGCGCGAATACGCCCATGAGTTTCAAGTAATTTCATCACAAATCCTAGCCGCTGAATATCGCCTGAACAGGGTAGCCTGCAATCCGCCCGACATGCGGCATCTTCGCGGCGTGCCCGCTGCAGCGGATTGCCGGAGGCCACGAACCTGCTTATCCCTCCCGCGGTGCTGACCCCGTCTCTCGACATCTTCCGCCACCAGCCCTACCGCCACTACTGGGCGATGCGGCAATCGATCTCCGCTGCACGGCAAATGCAGGCGGTCGCGATCGGCTGGCAGGTCTATGACGTGGCGCGCGAGACCCGCTCGATCGAGGAAAGCGCGCTGATGCTGGGCTTTGTCGGCCTTGCCCAGTTCGCACCGGTTTTCCTGCTGTCGCTTGTCGGCGGACAGGCGGCAGACCGGCTCGACCGGCGCCTGA
Source organism: Maricaulis sp. (assembly GCF_017642925.1). Taxonomy (GTDB): domain Bacteria; phylum Pseudomonadota; class Alphaproteobacteria; order Caulobacterales; family Maricaulaceae; genus Maricaulis. Next base: position 18,605 of record NZ_JAEPOL010000012.1, read on the forward strand.
TACTCGTCGTGACGAATGTGGTCCGCGTGATCTGCGCCCTGGCGCTGGCGGCGAGCCCGTTCTTCTCCGGCCCGGTGCAGCTGTGGATCGTGTTCACGGCGGCGATCATTCTGGGCTGCATGCACGCCTTCTCGCCCGCAGCGGCGAGCGCGCTGCTGCCCCGCATCGTGCCGCGGGCCGATCTGCGCCAGGCGATCGCCTGGAACTCGCTGGGCTTCCAGGGCGCTGCAATCGGCGGCCCGGCGCTGGGCGGCCTCCTCTATATCGCCGGCCCCGAGGCGGTCTATCTGACCAGCGCTGCCCTGCTGGTCTTCGCCACCCTGGCCATCGCCACCGCACGGACGCCGGCGCACGAGAAGGTGCACGGCCAGTCGGGCTGGCGCATGGCGATCGAGGGGCTGCGCTATGTGCGGCACAACAAGGTCGTGCTCGGCGCCATCTCGCTCGACCTCGTCGTGGTGCTGTTCGGCGGTGTGACGGCGCTGCTGCCGGTCTTCGCGCGCGACGTGCTGCACACCGACACGGTGGGGCTGGGCCTGCTGCGCACGGCGCCGGCCATCGGTGCCGCCATCATCGCCTTCATGCTGGCAACACGGCCGCTGACCCGCCGCATCGGTGCCTGGATGCTGGGCGCCATCGCCGTCTACGGCGTCGCGATGCTGGGCTTTGCCCTGTCCAAGATCCTGCTGGTGTCGCTGATCGCCCTGGCGGTGACCGGCGCGGCCGACATGATCTCGGTCTTCATCCGCCAGTCGATCATCCAGCTCGCCACACCGACCGCGATGCGCGGCCGCGTCTCCTCGGTGGAATTCATCTTCATTTCCGCCTCGAACGAGCTGGGCGAGTTCGAGTCCGGTGTCGCCGCGCGTTTCCTCGGCCCGATCGGCGCCGTCCTGCTGGGCGGCGTCATGGCGCTGGTCACGGCCGCCGCCTGGTTCCGCCTCTTCCCGCAACTGGCGAAGACCGACGCGCTGGACGAAGTCGAGGAAGAAGCCGTGCCGGCGCCTGGCGCGAACACTCAGGGCCGCCCGGCCGCGCCGTAACCTTCGTCAGGGCAAGGCGGCGTCAGTGAACAGGTTTGGAAAAAGGCGTTCGCGATAGGCCAGCGGGAAGGCAAGACGAACCGGCGTTTTCGGCGACGGCGATGTCAGGAAACCCTGGCTGACCAGCTGGTTCAGGGTCTTGCGTGCGGTCACGCCTGAGGTCTTCAGCACCGTGGCGGCCTCGCCACGCTCCAGCACGCCATAGCGCAGAACAGCAGAGACGAGATCCGGAGCCCGCTTGTCCTCGCTGACATCGGCGACAAGTCGCCTGTAGCGCGCGTCCAGACCGGCCAGATCGAACAGCCGGCCGGAGAACTCGATCTGGTCGAGTGCGACCTTGAGGAACCATCGGCAGAATTCATGCAGCGCCGCTTCGGACAGATTGCCCCGCCCATCATGATCACTCCGGCGGGGGGCGTCGGCCAGGTCCATCATGCGCATGTATTCGCCGCGGTCTTCGAGCCCGCGCGCCAGGCCGCGGGATATCGACCAGAGCCCGCCCGCGCCGAGGCCGGCGCGCAACGCCATGGCATGCGACATGAGCCGGCTCACCCGACCGTTTCCGTCCGGAAACGGGTGAATGTAGTTGAAACGATGATGGGCAGCGGGAATGGCAATGATACGGCCGCTGGCCGATGTCTCGACCGAGCGGTAGCGCATGTCGAAATGTTCGAGAAAGCGGACCACGTGCTTTCCGGACGGCGGACGGTGCCGACCGACCGAAACCTCACCATCACCCTCGGCACGGAAAGCGCCGGGACGGATCTCCTCTTTCCGGCCATCCGGATGTTCCACGAACCTGAATTCGGGGGGCATGTTGTTGTAGAATTCGCGATGCACCCAGGACAGGAATTCCGGCGATGTCGGCCTGTCGAGTTTGCCCTCCCGGAACCGCTGGTCGATCAGACGCTGGACGACGACATGGGCCCGCGCCTCAAGCGCCAGCGGCCGCGCCGCCTCATCGATCTCGGCCCCCATCAGGGCCAGCTCGATATCCCGGGGGCGTGTATTGTGCCCTTCGATCAGATTGGAATAGTAGCAGTTCATCACCCGGACGAGGTCTGCCAGTTCTGCAGCACTGTCCGGATGCAGCCCGACCCCCAGCCCCTGCGCCGCGGCGCGCAACTCGACAGCCAGATCCGCCAGGTCCGCAGGGACCCTGTCATCAAAGAGGCACGGCTCGATCCGATTGGGTGTCTCGATCAATTTTGTCGATCTTTCGATATTGAACTATCCTTGTAGCACAATGAAAAAGACGAGTCGTGCAGGAAAAATTGTCGATCTTGGCTTTCGATCTTGTGGTGCACTTCGCGGCCATCCGGCCACGAAAAACGGCGCCCCGAGAGGCGCCGTCTTGCAAAGCCGTCAGATGACAGGCGACGCGATCAGCGCGGCGCCATCACCATGACCATCAGGCGGCCTTCGAGCTTCGGCTCGAACTCGACCTTGGCCACGTCGGCAAAATCCAGCTTCACGCGGTTCATGATATCCATGCCGCGATCCTGGTGGGCCATCTCGCGGCCGCGGAAGCGCAGCGTGACCTTCACCTTGTCGCCAGCCTCGAAGAAGCGGTGCATCGCCTTGGTTTTCACCTGGTAGTCGTGCACATCGATGTTCGGACGCATCTTGATCTCTTTGATCTCGACAATCTTCTGCTTCTTCTTCGCCTCGGCCTTCTTCTTCTGTTCCTGGTATTTCAGCTTGCCGTAGTCGACGATCTTGCACACGGGCGGATCGGCATTGGGAGACACCTCGACGAGGTCGAGTCCCGCTTCCTCAGCGGCTTCCAGAGCAGCTTCAACAGGCATGATGCCCTGCTTCTCGCCATGTTCGTCGATCAAGAGAACCCGCGGAACGCGGATATCCCTGTTGGTGCGCGGCCCTTCCTTTTTGGGCGGTTGCGCGGCGTGCGGTCTACGGGCTATGGCCTCTTCTCCCTTGTGGCCCACATACTGAAACTTAGTAATCTCCCGGCGGCAGGACCGGATCAAGCCCAAAGTGGGCACAACAGGCGCCTGTCCGGACGGGAGCGGCGCACTATGGTCAAATGATCACATTTGGCAAGCACGGCGCACTGTCGGAAACCCCGACTGGCCGGAAAACTTCCCCGCAACAGCGCCGCGCGAGACGCGCATATGGGGGACGCTGCCCCCGAATTCAACCGGTCAGGCGGCTTCCGGCTCGCGATCGAAACCGCCGGCGAAGCGCATCGCGGCAACCGCCTCCTCCGGCGTCACCTGGGCCAGCGTCGGCGCGTGCATCAGAATGACAGGACTCGGACCGCGCGGTGCGATCAGCGCCGGATCGCCCACATCGCCGTAGAGCGCCAGAGCGGGCGGCCCCGACGCCACAAGCAGGTGGAGCAGCGGCGTGTCCTCGCTGAACACGAAACGGGCATGACGGGCGAGGCCTGCCAGCTGGGCCAGCTTGGCCTTGCCGGTCAGATCGCGCGCGCCCGGCGTGACGTGGGCCACATACCGTCCGACTTCGCGGGTATCCGGCCCGCCGATCAGCGCCGGCGTCACGCCTGACTGCAGCAGTTCGTGCGCCAGGGCTGCCCAGCGTTCCTGCGGCCAGCGAAGCGCCGGTTTCACACTGTCACCCGACGGCGCCAGCAGCGCGAAACGGCCATTCAGACCGAAATATTCCGGGTCCAGCATGCGGGACTGCTTGGCGAGATAATCGACCCAGCTGGTATCCGGCGGCGGCGCGGCGCCGAGCGGGAAGTGCTCCGGCGACAAGCCCAGCGCCGCGTTGAGACGGCCGGCGACCGCATCCACCGGATGCTCGCCCGTCCGCGGATCGGCCGCTATCTCGGTCCAGCGGCATTTGGAGAAGCGGAACAGACGTTTCAGCTTGCGGCTGTCGGCATCGCCCACAAGATCGTAGACGCGGACCGGCTTGTTCAGCTTGATCCGCTTGTCGCGCAGCCCCGCCATCGGCCGCGCATCCGGCAGGGCATCGGTCTCGATCAGGTTGAAATAGGGGCAGTGCTTGAGAAAGCTCTCGAAGTCCGGCTTCGTCAGCAGGATGATGCGGTCGCGCTTGTGCACGTCGCGCAGCAGCCGGGCTGCCGCCAGCATCCGTACGGTCGAGGCCAGATCGCCCCAATGCAGGATATAGGTGATGTCGCGCTGCGGTTCGCTCATGACTGTGAGTTTAGGACCTCGTGATAGACGCGCAAAGTCGAAGCTTGCAGGCTGACGGTAGAAAATTCCGCAATCACATGCGCCCGGGCCCGCTCGCCCACAATTGCACGGTCTTCCGGCGTCAGTGCAAGCGCTCCGGCGATCGCCGCCGCAAGCGCCGCGGCATCGCCCGGCGACACGCGCCAGCCGGTTTCACCATGCAGCACCACCTCGCGGGCGCCGCCATGATCGGCCGCGATCACCGGCTTCAGCATCGCCCCGGCCTCGGCAGCCGTGCGGCCGAACGCTTCGGGTTCATTGGACGGGGTCAGCACCAGATCGCACAGCATCATCGCGGCCGGCATGTCGCTGCAGTGCCCGACGATGAAAACCCGCTCGGCGACATTCTCGGATGCCGCCAGCGCCTGCAGCTCCTCGACATAGGTCTGGCGTCCCTGGGCGTCGCCGGCCAGCACCAGGCGCGGCGTTTGCACTTCCGGATCGTCCTGCAGGCGCCCCAGCGCCCGGATCGCCTCGCGCTGGCCCTTCCAGCCGGTCAGCCGGGCCGGCAGGAGCAGAAGCGGGCTCTGATCCTGCGGATCCAGAGACCACGCCTGCCGCAAGGCGGCGAGCCGGTCTTCCCCGACCGCTTCCGGATCGAAGCGCACCAGGTCGACACCGCGCGGGATCACGCGGACACGTGACGTCGCGAACGGGTGTTCGGCGGCAATATGATCGCGGATGAATTCCGAATTGGCGATCACGCGCTCACCCCGCGCCATCACGGAATTATACCGCCGCTTCAGCGTCGAGCGGGCGTTGTAGGTGCCGTGATAGGTGGTGACGAAATGCGCGTCGGTCCGGTCACAGGCCCATTTCGCGCTCCAGGCCGGTGCGCGCGAGCGGGCGTGCACAATGTCGACGGCCTGGCTGCGGATCGTCGCGATCAGCCTGTGCATGTTGCGCCAGAGATCGAGCGGGTTCTTCGAGGCCGCCGGCATGCGGATGAGTTCACCCCCCAGCGCAGCCAGCTCGTCCTCCAGCCGCCCGCCGGCCGAAGCGACCAGCGCGCGGCCGCCCTCGGCGATCACCGCTTCGGCGATCTCGAGCGTTGTCCGCTCGGCGCCGCCGGCATCGAGTTCGGGAATAACCTGGAGAACGATCATGGGAGCGGGAAACCGGGCCGGACCTGAATTCCCCCTCTTCTTTCACACCTTGGCGCCGAAAACAAACGCGGGAGCCTTGCCAGCGAAGATTGTGGCGCCCCGGCAGCTGTTGCGGCTCTACCGGAAGTTTGTTAGGCCAGTCAGGCAAGGCAGGCCTCCGACGGCCACCGGCTGCGGTGTGGCTAGCCTGAGCGGTGGGTGCGGCGTGACCTTTCGGTCCGGTCTGTGACCGGAAGCCACGCACACAAGAATGACGAACGTGCCTGCGGGTGCGGCCGGGGAGACCAGATCCCCCAGCCCCCGTAACCGCCGAAACCGATCAAGACGATAATTCGCCCGCCGTGTATCTGCACGCGGCCGGTATGCGTGCGGGCGAAAAAGCTCAAACAGGGACGCTGAAAAGCTGCGGGAGAGCTGTGCCTGCAGTTCGGCGCTGATGTGAATGACCGACGGCACGCTGGTTCAGGATTTCGGGGCGGATCCCATCGCCACCCGGGAAACCGACCACTACCAGAAGGAATATATCGAGGGCTTTGTCGACAAGTGGGACGAATTGATCGACTGGGACGCCCGCGCGGAAAGCGAAGGGCGCTTCTTCATCGACATCCTGAAAGCCCGTGACAAGAAGAAGGTTCTCGATGCCGCGGCCGGCACGGGCTTTCACTCGATCCAGCTGCTCAAGGCCGGTTTCGATGTGACGACCGTCGACGGCAGCGCGGAAATGCTGGGCAAGGCGTTTGAAAACGGCCGCCGGCGCAATCTCGTTCTCAATACCGTCCACGCCGACTGGCGCTGGCTGAACAAGGACGTCCACGGCAAGTTCGACGCCATCATCTGCCTGGGCAATTCCTTCACCCACCTGTTCGACGAGCATGATCGCCGCCGTGCCCTGGCGGAGTTCTATGCGGCCCTGAAATGGGACGGCATCCTGATCATCGACCAGCGCAATTACGACTCGATCCTCGACGGCGATTTCTCGACCAAGCACAAATACTATTATTGCGGCGACCAGGTCGTGGCCGAGCCCGAGCATGTCGATGACGGGTTGGCGCGCTTCCGCTACGCCTTCCCGGACGGCGCCGTCTACCACCTCAACATGTTCCCGCTGCGCAAGGCCTATACGCGCAAGCTGCTGACCGATGTCGGGTTCAAGAAGGTGAAGACCTACGGCGATTTCCAGGAGACCTACCAGGAAAACGATCCGGACTTTTTCGTCCATGTTGCGGAGAAACTCGAAGATGAGCAGTAAGTCCCAAGCCGTCCTCGAGGCGGAGACCTATTACGACAGTGCGCCGGCCGATGCCTTCTACCGCGCTGTCTGGGGCGGCGAGGACATCCATGTCGGGATGTATGCGACACCGGACGAGGATATCGCCCGGGCCAGCCGCCGCACCGTGACCACGATGGCCGACCGTCTCAAGACGATCGGACCGGACAGCAAGGTGATCGATCTGGGTGCCGGTTTCGGCGGCTCGGCGCGCTATCTCGCCGACCGTTTCGGCTGTCACGTCACCTGCCTGAACCTGTCGGAGACCCAGAACGCCTTCAACCGGGAGCTTACGGCCAGAGCCGGCATGAACGACAAGATCGATGTGGTCTACGGCTCCTTCGAAGAACTCGACGATCCGGACGACAGCTATGACATCGTCTGGTCGCAGGACTCCTTCCTGCATTCGGGCGAACGCCTGAAAGTGATGGACGAGATCGCCCGCATCATCCGGCCGGGCGGCGAGCTGATCTTTACCGACCCGATGCAGGCGGACGATTGTCCGGACGGCGTGCTGGATCACATCCTGCGCCGTATCCACCTGCAGACCTTCGGCTCGGTCGCCTTCTACCGCCACGCGCCGGAGAAACGCGGTTTCGAAGCGCTCGATCTCGACGAGACGCCGATGAATCTGCGCACGCACTACAACCGGGTGCGCGAGGTTCTGCTGGATCGCCGCGAGGAGCTCACCCGCCTGTCCGGCGCCGGGTATGTCGACGGCATGATCGACGGGCTGAAACACTGGGTTGACGGCGCCGACAAGGGCTATCTCAACTGGGGTATCCTGCACTTCGCCAAGGCCTGACAGCCTTGTAACGCGCAAGCCGATGGACGCCGCCGCGCGCACGCCCTAGCGTGGCGGCGTCTGTCGTCGCAGGATATTCCCATGTTGTCGCGTCTGGTCCTGAGCCCCCTCCTTCTCGTCCTGTGCGCCATGCCGGCATCGGCCCAGAACGATGTGCGCCACGCAGAGCGCATGCGCTACCAGTCCTGTATCGCGATGAGCGGCGACGATCCGGCCGAGGCGCTGGAGGAGGCCCAGATCTGGCGCATCGAGGGCGGCGGCTGGCCGGCCGAGGTGTGCGAGGCGCACGCCTATATCGCGCTCGGCGATTTCGACGTCGCCGCCGGCATTCTTGAAGAACTGGCATCGGAACGGCGCGCCGGCATGGTCGATGCCGAACGGGTCGACTTCCTGACGCTGGCTGGCGAGACCCGCGCACGCAATGGCAATGCAGACGCAGCCTTCGACAATTACGCGGCCGCCCTGGCCCTGGACCCGTTTTCCATCCTCACCCTGTCCGGCCGGGGACGCCTGTATCTGGCCGAGGAAAACTGGGGCGGTCTGGCGCGCGACGCCCAGAGCCTGGTCGACCTGGTGCCGGAAAGCGCCGAGGGCTGGTATCTGCGCGCCGCCTTCCACCTGAACACGGGCAATCTGGATGACGCAGCCTCCGACATCGAGGCGGCCCGCGAACGGGCTCCCGAGCGTATCGAGATCCTGGTTTTGCGCGGACAGATCAATGAAGCGCGCCGGCTCGCCGCGAGCGGCGGCTAGTTCCTAGCCGACAGCACGCACCGGCGCGTCCTCGCGGCAGGAGGCGGCCTCGACCACGCGATTACGGCCGCCAGCCTTGGCGGCATAGAGCGCCTCGTCTGCTGCATGCAACAGGCCTTCGGCCGTCTCCATCATCTTGTCGCCTTCCAGCACCGCAACACCGAGACTGGCCGTGACCGGAATCCGGTCGCCATTGTCCACACGCACATCCACAGCGGCTATCGCTTCGCGGATGCGTTCCGCCGCGGCCACGGCAGACGCCGCCGTAGCGCCGGGCAGGACGACAGCAAACTCCTCGCCGCCCAGCCGGCCCAGCATGTCGCAATCGCGCAGGCAGGACTGGACCTGGCGCACGGTCTGGACCAGCACCTTGTCGCCGACGGCGTGCCCATAAGTGTCGTTGGTGCGCTTGAAATGGTCGAGATCGACCATGACGGCGGCCAGCGGCGCATCCTGACGGCGGGCGCGATCCACCAGCGTGTCCAGATACTGCATGAAAGCGCGGCGATTGGCGGCGCCGGTCAGCGCATCGGTCTCGGCCATGTGGCGGAATTGTTTCTGCATCCGCACCAGGCGCGTCGCCGCCCGCAGGCGGGCCCGCAGCTCGGTCATGTTGACGGGTTTGCGGATGAAATCGTCCGCCCCGGCATCCAGCGATTCCTCAAGGCGCTTTTCCTGACCGGATGCCGTTACGACAATGGTATAGACCGTCTCGGTTTCCGGATTGGACTTGAGCAGCCAGCACGCTTCCAGCCCGCTGGTCGTGCCGACCTCGATCCCCGTCAGGAAGATATCGATCGGCATCAGATTCAGCAGCGTCAGCGCATCCTCGGCATTGCTCGCCGTGTGCACTTCATAGCCGGCATCGCGCACGGCTTCGCTCAATATGCGCAATTGCACCTGGCTGTTCTCGCACACCAGGACGGATGTCCGGTCCGAGAAAACCTGTCCTGCCAGATGCGTGTCCCCGCTCGGCCTGTCGACCTGCATTGTGTCAGACGCTCCCCATGCGTCAGCCCCTCCAAGGGGCGGAGCCTTAGACCTCAAAAACTAACAAGCCCTCAACCCGAGGTAAGTTTCTTATTCACGCGCGCCCATTCTTCGCGGACATGCGGATCGGTCTCGTTTTCTGCATGCCGTGCCGCCGCCCGCAGAGCTGCCTCCGGATCGAGCCGGCCAAGGGCCCAGACGGCCATGCCGCGCACCTCGGGGGCCGCGTCTCCAAGGCGCTCCAGCACCACAGGCACAAGCGCAGCGTCACCGGAATTGCCAATCGCTATAAGCACGTTACGCAAAAACCGGTTGCGTCCGATCCGTTTCACCGGCGAGGCGGTGAAGACCTGCCGGAATTCCGCATCGTTCAGCGCCGCCAGCTCGGCCAGCAGCGGCCCTTTCAGCTCGGGCCGCGGATGGAAGGCCGTCTCCTCGGCGACGGCCGCGAACTTGTTCCACGGGCAGACCGCCAGACAGTCGTCGCAACCATAGATACGATTGCCCATGGGCTCCCGGAATTCCTCCGGGATCGGCCCCTTGTGCTCGATCGTCAGATAGGAAATGCAGCGCCGCGCATCGAGCCGGTAGGGGGCCGGAAAGGCGTTCGTCGGGCAGATATCGAGACACGCCCGGCACGAGCCGCAATGATCCGTCTCGGCGGTATCGGGCTGCAGGTCGGCCGTGGTCAGCATGACGCCCAGAAACAGCCAGGAGCCGTGCTCGCGGCTGACCAGATTGGTGTGCTTGCCCTGCCAGCCCATGCCCGCCTTGCCGGCCAGCGGCTTTTCCATCAGCGGGGCGGTATCGACGAAGACTTTCACATCCTCGCCGGTGTCCTGCGCAAAGGCCCGCGCCAGGTGTTTGAGGCGCTTCTTCATCAGGTCGTGATAGTCGGCATTCTGTGCATAGACCGAGATCACGCCCTCGGACCGGCGCTCCAGCAGCGGCAGGGGGTCAAAACCGGGCCCGTAATTCATCGCCACGACAACAGCCGATTTCGCCGCGTCCCACATGGCAGTGGGATGCTTGCGCCGCTCCAGCGTGTCTTCCATCCACGCCATCGAGCCGTGCAGCCCTTCGCCGACAAACTGCGCCAGCCGCTCCCCCGCCTCCCAGGCCTCATCGGCCCGGCAGATGCGCACGGCCGTGAAGCCGAGTCCGGTGGCGAGGGATTTGACGGTGTCGACGTGCATGCTGGCCTGCCCTAGAAATCCAGATCCGCATAGTGCGTCGAGGCCGGGGTGCCCGGGAGTTTGTCGGTCAGGAGACCGCGGAAGGCCGGGCGGCATTTGACGCGCTGATACCAGTGCTTAACCGGCTCGAACGCGTCCCACGGGACGTCGCCGAGATAGTCGGCGCAGGACAGGTGGGCCGCAGCGGCGATATCGGCCAGCGTATAGCGCGGGCCGGCCAGCCCGTCGCGGCTTTCCAGAAGCCAGGCCATATATTCGAGATGCCAGCGCAGATGGTCGCGCCCCGCGCGGAGCGCAGCCGGGTCCGGCGAGCCGAGGCCCTGGGCGCGCTTTTCCAGCTTTTCATGCAGGAGGTAGGCGTTGACCTCGCCGTCATACTTGCGGTCGAACCAGTCGACGAGCCGCCGCGCCTCGGCGCGCTCGGCCGGACCGCCGGGCAGCAGGCAGGGCGTCGGCGTCGTTTCTTCCAGGTATTCCAGGATCGCGCGGCTCTCCACGATCACCCGCCGGCCGCCGCCGGACTCGTCGATCAGCACCGGCGTCGTCCCTGCCGGATTGAGCGAAACGAGATCGTCCGGACGCTCCCAGGGAACCTCCAGCTGCAGGTCGTGCCGCAGGGATTTCTCCTCCAGCGCCAGCCGGACCTGGCGGGAAAACGGATCGAGGGGCCAGAAGTGCAGGATGCGCATGGTGCGAGGCTAGCCTGTTTCGGCGCGCGGTCTAAGGGTCATGTGCTTCGACCGGATCGTCGCCCTTGAAGAATTCCGCACCATGCGGCTCGGCCGCGCCGTGAGGGTCGGCGTGGATGATGATATCGGCAGCGGGATAGGCGGCCAGGATGCGCCTCTCGCAATCCACCAGGATGGAATGGGCGTCGCGCAGGCTCATGTCCGGCTTCAACGCCATATGGAACTGGATGTGCAGCAGCGGGCCGGCCGCCCGCGTGCGCAATTGATGGATATTGATGATGCGCGGATCTTCAGCCGCGATGTGCATGATGCGGTCGCGCTCTTCCTCGGGCAGCTCCCGGTCCATCAGCTGATTGCCGGCCCCGCGGGCCACGCCCCAGGCCGTCCATCCCAGCCAGGCCGCCACACCGAGCGCTGCAAGCGCATCCAGCCAGAGCCAGCCGAGAAGCGTGGCGCCTGCGATACCCGCGATCACGGCAATGTTCGAACCGAGATCGGAAAAATAGTGCGCCCGGTCACCTTCCACCGCTATCGAGCCGGTCTTTTCCAGGGCCCGGGTCTGGACGATCAGCAGAACCAGGGTCAGTGCAATGGACAGCCCCATCACGCCCAGCGCCCAGCCGCTCGCCTCGATCGGTTGCGGCTCGATCAGGTGGGCGATCCCCTCGCGCACCAGAAGCGCAGCGGAGACCGCGACCAGGATCGCCTGCAGGATGCCGGCAAAGGCTTCCGCCTTGCCATGACCGAAGCGGTGTTCCGCATCCGCCGGCTCGGCGGCATAGCGCACCGAGAAATAGACCGTCAGGGATGCCGTCAGATCGAGCAGGCTGTCGGCGGCGGAGGCCAGCAGCGCGACCGAACCGGACAGGTACCAGACGATGCCCTTGGTGATTGTCAGGACCAGCGCCACGGCAACGGACGCCGCCGTCGCGCGGCCCGTATGGCTCAGCGCTTCCCGGGGCTCCAGACGCCCGGGCCCGCCCGGTGAACCGACATGATCATGGGGCATTGGTATTGTCCTTCCCGCTGCCGGTGTAGGGCCGGCCGCCAAGCGGCGTCAATTCCGCCGAGACCGTCAGGCAGGATTCAATCCAGTCCAGCGCCCGGACGGCATCGACATCGCGCGCCACCTCGATGCACCGCGCCGCCGGATCCGGTCGCAGCAGCCCGGTGAACGCCCCGTCTTCGCCCAGAACGTAGCGGCCCGGCTCGACGGCGAACAGGCCGGCCTCGGGCGCCAGCGCTGCAGCCACCGCCAGGGCGTCGTGCGGATAGCAGCCATCAATCCCTTCCATGGCCTGGTAGGCATCCATGTAGTGGGCATGCGCACGGCGCAGGAAAGTCAGCACCGGCCGGTCATGCCGGTCTGCCAGTCGGGCCAGCCAGGCCCGCTCCATCACGACGCGGCGGCAGGTATCGAGCGGCATGACCAGGAGATTCGGCGCCTGTTCGATCACGATGCGGGCGGCCTCGAGGTCGGAACTGGCATTGAATTCGGCCCGGTCCCGCCGCACGTCGGGAACGCTGAGGCTTGTCCCCATGCACACAATCCGGCCAATTCCGGCAAAGGCTTCGGCGTCGCGCAGGAGTGCCCGCGCCAGATTGGTCATCGGACCGGTACACACCAGGCGTCCGGCTGCACCGGCCTCACGCGCGAAGGCGGCCAGCGCGTCGGCCGTCTCGTCGGGATGGGCCTCGCGAACGACCCCGGTTTCGAAGGCCAGCGCATGATCTGCCGTCACACCGCCCAGACCGTCCTCGCCATGGATTGCGTGCGCATCCTGCCAGGGATGTCCCGTCAACGGGCGGTCGGCGCCGACATGGACCGCAGCGGACTTGCCGGGATAGAAGGCCTGGACCAGGGCGGCATTGCGCGCTGCACGGCGCGGCGAGACATTGCCGAACACGGTCGATACGCCAGCCAGCCGCCCTTCGGAAACCGCAAGGGCGCAGACCAGGGCCAACGCATCGTCCACGCCGCCATCGGTATCGATCCAGATCCGCATCCCGTCTCCCGCTTGCCTGCGCAGTCGCCCACTGGCCAAGCACTGTGAACTGGCGGAATATGCCGCCGGCCCGTCCAGGGGAAGACCCACATGCCACTCATTCAGCTGATTGTTCTCGCGCTCGTCCAGGGCCTCACCGAATTCCTGCCGATCTCGTCCTCGGCTCACCTCATCCTGGCGCCGGGTGCGCTGGGCGTGGAGGACCAGGGTCCGCTGATCGATGTGATGGCGCACGCGGGGTCGCTGGTTGCGGTCCTGGTGTATTTCTGGCGCGACATATTCGATGTGGCGCGCGGCAAGCTGGCCCTGCTGACCGGACGGATCACGCCGGGCGGACGGATCGCCATCCTGGTGGCTGCTTCGATGCCGCCGGTCTTCATCTTCGCCGGCGCGCTCTACGCCTTCGATCTGGTCGATGCCCTGCGCTCGCCGGCCGTGATTGCCGGGGCCACGCTGGTCTTTGCCCTGCCGCTCTGGCTGGCCGACCGCTATGGCAAGCAGACCGGCACGCTGGAGACGCTCAGCTTCAAGGACGCCGCCCTGATCGGCATCGCCCAGCTGTTCGCCCTCATCCCCGGCGCGTCCCGTTCCGGCGTTACCATGACGGCAGGCCGGGCGCTGGGCCTGAAACGCTCGGAAAGCGCTCGCTTCTCCATGCTGATGGCCATCCCGGTGATCGCCGCGTTTGCCCTGGTATCCGTGATCGACCTTGCGGGGGCGGACGATGCCGGCGCCTCGCTCGAAGCCGGCCTGATCGTGGCCGTGCTGTCCTTCTTCGCGGCCTGGGCGTCGATTGCCGTGATGATGAAACTCGTCGACCGGATCGGCTTCCTGCCCTTCGTGCTCTACCGGCTGGCCCTCGGCCTCATTCTGATCGGCTTGATTATCCTCTAGCTTCCCGGGCACTGTAAGCCGGCACGCTTCAGCGCGGGGGGACGACATGCGGGCCATCGGGGTTTTTCTGGTTGTGAGTTTCGGTGTCAGCTGGGCGATCGGGGCCTGGCTGTACAGTGAGGGCGGCCTTGCGGGCGCCGGTGCCTTCGCCACCCTCTACATGACGGGCTTCATGTTCGGACCGGCCATCGGTGCGATCGTGGCCACCATCCTGTTCGATCGCAACCGCGCCCTGACCGCTCTGGGCTTCAGGCCCGGCCGCGCCGGCCCGGTTGTCGTCTGGACGATCTGGGGCTGGCTTGTTCCCGTTGTGCTGGCAGCACTGGCCTCGATCGTGACCCTGGTGCTGACCCGGTCCGAACCGGCCGATGCCGCAGCGGCCCTGGCCGCCGTGGTCGAAGCCTCGGGCCAGGAGGTGCCGATGTCGCCGGAAATGCTGCTCACCCTGCAGCTGGCCATCGGCGTGCCGGTCGGCATCCTGATCAATACCGTGCTGCTGACCATCAGCGAGGAGCTGGGCTGGCGCGGCTGGCTGCAACCGCGGCTGTCCGGTCTGGGCTTCTGGGTGCAGTCGCTGGTGATCGGCGTGATCTGGGGCGTCTGGCACGCCCCGCTTGTCCTGATGGGCTACAATTATCCGGGCCTGGGCTGGACAGGCGTCGCCGCGATGACGCTCTTCACCGTGCTCCTGACGCCCTATCTCGCGCTGGCGCGCGAGCGGGGCGGCGGCGTCTATGCCGCCGGCGCCTTTCACGGCTCCATCAATGCGGTCGCCGGCGTCGGGCTCATCTTCCTGCCGGACCAGAACTGGCCGTGGAACGGGCTTCTGGGCCTGGGCGGCTTTGCGGTACTCGCGGCCGGCCTGGTGCCGATCGCGCTCTACCGGCAGGCCCGCGGCAAGATCGGAGCGGCCGACGGGGACGTGTAGTTGCTGTGTGCGCAGTTTAAGGTTACCTTCCTTCTGAAGGAGACAACCGATGCGCGACCGTGTTTTTCCGCGGACAGCCGGGGCGCGGATGGCCCTGGCGCTATTGACCGTTCTGGCCCTTGCCGCCTGCGGAACCCCGCGCCAGGTGCGGGACTTGTCGACAACCCAGCTTGCCACCCTGACGGCGATGGAAACGGCCGTGGGCGCACAAGGGCAGGCGCTGGTCCGGCACGCCGACCAGCTCAGACTGCAACGCAAGGCCCGCTTCGAAGCGGAACTCGCCTGCGCCGATGCGCGGTTCTATGTCGCCGCGGGCGTATTGTCGCCGGCCAGCGACGACCACTGCGACAATCCATCGGACGGGCCGGGTGGCGTTGCGCTCGACGACGAGACCGCCCGTTTTGCGATTGAACAGCACAATCTCGGACGCGCCGGCATTCTCGCCAATATCGCCGCGCTGGATACGCTTCACGCCCGCATCGTGGCCAAGTCTGCCGAACTGGACGCCCTGATGGATGAGGTCGTGGCGGCGCAGGCCCTGCTCAACACCCACATCCAGACGCCCACAGCGCTCGAACGGATTACCGGCCGGATTGTCGATGCCGACACGATCGCCGCACTCACCGAGCGCTTGGCCCGCATCCGCGCAGAAGCCGGCAGTACGGCAGACGATATCCAGGCCCTGCTCGACAGCATGGTCGCGCCCAACCCCGCCCGCGAGGTGACCCCGGATGACTGAAGACGAGATGCGCGCCCAGATCACGGCGCTGGAGGACAGCCTGGCAAGCTTGCCGCTGCTGGCACAAGCCGGCGTCCGCACTCGGATGACGGACCTGCAGCAGAAGATCGACCTGATCGGCTATGCACAGCTGGCCGACGATTTCCTGACGCTGGACCTTCCTGACCGGACGGCGTTCAAGGAGGCTGTCGAAAAGGCCGGCAAGGCGCAGGCGCAATACACCGAGCGCCTGGCTTGGCTCGACAAGGCGCTCGACCTGCTCGACAAGATACTCTAGCGGGGCCGGCTAGCTCGTCTGGCGCTCGTGAAACTGGCCGTAGCGGCGATAGCGCACCAGGTAGGACGGCACGATGGCGTCCACTGTTTCCGGCTCGATGCCCAGATCCGCCAGCGTTTTCGCACCGTCAGCAACGACATTGTCGCGCTTGAGCTGGGTAAGCTGGTCGCGGGTGATGACCGGCTCCACGAAGGGCAGGATCGCGGCCATCTCGGACAGCATGGCGATCACCTGGCCAGCCGCCCAGGGCAGCGGCAGCAGCAGGCGCGGCCGGTCGATCTCGTCGAGGATGAAGCGCATCAGCTGTTCGAACGTGTAAATGCCCGGTCCGCCAAGCTCGAAGGTCTCGCCACGGGCCGTATCGCTCTGCAGAGACTTGACCACCGCGGCTGCCACGTCGCCGGCAAAGACCGGCTGGAAACGGGTCTTGCCGCCGCCGAACAGCGGCAGGGCCGGCACGAAGCGCGCCATGGCGCCGAAACGGTTGAAGAAACCGTCATCCGTTCCGAACACGATGGACGGGCGCAGCACGGTCGCGGTCGGAAGCGCCTTGCGCACGGCGGCTTCGCCGTCCGCCTTGGTGCGGGCATAGCGCGACGCGCTTTCGGCATCGGCGCCAATGGCGGAGATATGCACCAGCCGCTCGATCCCCGCCGCAGCGGCGGCTTCGGCAACCGTCTTCGCGCCCTGGGCATGAAGGCGCGTGAAGGTCTGGCGGCCGTTCTCGTTCAGCACGCCGACAAGGTTCACCACACCGCTGGCGCCTTCCAGCGCGCGTTCGACCGAGGCGGGAACGCGCAGATTGGCCTGGACCAGCTGTACCTGGCCCACCACGCCCATCACGCGCAGGTCCTGGGCGATGTGGGGCCGCCGCGATGCGACGCGGACCCGATAGCCTTCACGGGCCAGCGCCCGGACCACATGGCGTCCGACAAAGCCGGATCCGCCGAACACGGTGATGATTTCGTCTCGCAGCATGGCTGTCCCCTGCAAACTGGGCTTGTTGGGGATAGACCAAAAAACCGCCCGCCTGTCCATGCGGCATTGCGCTTGAACGGCACCCGGCCCTGGTCGCTGTCGCTTTCCGCCGGCCTACGCTTCCCCCGCCGCCTCGCGCCGGGGGAAGCTCAGAAGGGAGAAGCACACCCCACGTCCCCGACTGCTGCCTCTCGCGGGAATTCTGGCCAATTTCCGGACCGCACAACGGTCATGTCCAGCATCTTCTGACGCACACGGCGGGGGCGATCACGACACGATCCAGCGGGCATCGGCACAGGCTGCAAAAAGCGCCGCCAAATTGCGCATGCCCCGTTGACTTGGCGGCATGGCGGCTTTAGGAACCGCGCCTCGACACCTGCCCAGGTGGCGGAATTGGTAGACGCGCTGGCTTCAGGTGCCAGTTCCCGTTAGGGAGTGGAAGTTCGAGTCTTCTCCTGGGCACCATCCTCTCCGGACCGCTATTGTGACGCGATGCCAGCTTTTCGTTGGCGTTGAACCGGGTCACTCCCCTCGCAGACTTGTATTGCGCCTGCGGAGCAGGTGTGTCCTCAAATCGGCACGCACAGTTTCGTCCCCGGCTCTTCCCGTGCGTCAACACGCCGGACACCGGTGCCTTTGTCGCCCGGTTTGAACGGGCTGCAGGACATCCCCCATGCTTTGCGCCAGTCAGTCGGAAACGCGTGCAGCAGCGAACACACCGCACACAAAGCAAAACGCCCGGCCGATGTCCCGGCCGGGCGTTTCATTGACCTGTAAGTGCTTCGTACAGGTTGGGGGACTTGCGCCGGTCGCTTACGAACCGGTGACAGCGCTCGCACCGGCCGAACGGCGGGTGATCTGGAAGCTGCCGCTATCGCCCGGCTGGAGATAGGCGCGGCAGAAGCCGGCCTCGGTCACCGTGAACGGGCAGTTGAAAGCCGTGTGCTCGACATCCATGGTCAGGCGCAGCTCGCCGCGTTCGGGCACGGAGTAGGAGCACAGACCACCGGTCACATCGCCGATGGCGAAGCGGCCATTGTCATGCAGGCCCCGGCCGGCCTCACGGGTTTCGATGGCATCACCATCACCCTGGGTCAGGCGGCAGGATACTTCCCAACTGCGCTGACCGAGCATTTCGAGAACAAAGGCTTCACCCTGGATCGGGGCGCGTTGAGCCGTGACCTGACCGGCCAGGGCGAGGGCGCCAGCGAGGGAAGCAGCGATCATCATGCTTGTCTTTTTCATGACTTCTCCTCCTGTGAGAATCTGAAACAGCGTTTGTATGACGCTAATGTTACAGAACCCACAATCCCTGTAAAGTCCGTACACGGATCATACGTGATTTCACGCAAACCCCTGCATGCGCTGATTTTTAAAGGTAATATGACAGTCATTTCGTGATTTTACGATGAATTAAGATTTGGGTTCGCGCCCGTTTGTCACCTCGTTGTCACAAAACTGCATGGCGGTGGCGCCGCCCCCGGGAGCTCCGGCCGCGTGCAGGCCTGCCTTGCCGCACCGGGCCCGGGCCGCTAGCGTCCCCGCACCTCGGGGGCCGGGCTGCGACATGCTCTTCAATTCGTTCGAATTCCTGTTTCTTTTCCTGCCCGGCGTGCTCGCGGCCTACTATCTGGCGCGGCGCTATCTGAGCCATCTGGCAGCGCTGTTCATCCTGAACCTCGCCTCGCTGGTCTTCTATGCCTGGTGGGATGTGCGGAACCTGCCGCTGCTGCTGTTCTCGGTGGCGATGAACCACATCGTCGCGCGGGCCATGGCGCGATGGGGCAATCAGCCCTTCCTCGCCATCGGCATCATCTTCAACCTGGCCCTGCTGGGCTTCTTCAAATACGCCGACTTCCTGATCGGCAATGTCAACGCACTGACCCCGCTTGAACTACCGCTGCTCAATGTCGGCCTGCCGCTGGCGATCTCCTTCTTTTCCTTCCAGCAGATCTCCTTCCTGGTGGATATCGCCCGCAAGAAGACGGCTCCGGGCCACATCTTCTCGCACACGCTCTTCGTCAGCTTCTTCCCGCATATCGTCGCCGGCCCGCTGGTTCAGCACCACCAGATCGCGGCGCAGTTTGCCGACGACAAGCGCAAGGACGACCTCTCCGCCAATCTGGGTATCGGCCTGACCATCTTCTCGATCGGCCTGGCGAAGAAAGTCCTGATCGCGGAGAATATCGAACCCTTCGCCTCATCGCTGTTCGCGATGGCCGAGCGCGGCGGAGAGCCGGGCCTGATCGCCGCCTGGATCGGCGCGGTGGCCTATGCGCTGCAGATCTTCTTCGATTTCTCGGGCTATTCCGACATGGCGCTGGGCCTGGCTCGATGCCTGGGCTACCGCCTGCCGGTGAACTTCAACGGCCCCTACAAGTCGGCCTCGGTGGTGGAGTTCTGGCGGCGCTGGCACATCACGCTGAGCCATTTCCTGCGCGATCATCTTTACATCCCGCTCGGCGGCAATCGCAAAGGCGAGGTGCGCCGCTATGTGAACCTGTTCGCCACCATGCTGCTCGGCGGGCTCTGGCACGGTGCCGCATGGACATTCGTCATATGGGGCGGGCTGCACGGGCTGGGCCTGACGGTGAACCATTTCTGGGCCAAATGGGGCCCGAAGAACTGGTTCGCGGGCCGGCGCAAGGTGATCGCAATCGGTCTCACCTTCGCCTTCACGACCATAGCCTGGGTCTTCTTCCGCGCCGAAAGCTGGTCCGGTGCCGGTCGCATCCTGGCCGGCATGTTCGGCTTCTCCGGTCTGGGGCTGGACGGTGTGACTGTGGAGGCGATCGCCTGGATCGTGCTGGGCCTGGGCATTGTCTGGTCGCTGCCGGATACGCCGGAAGTCTTCTCCGACGCGATCGACGAGCAGACGATGAAGGATGCGGAAATCCGGCCCAAGCCCGGTCCGCGCTGGAAATTCTCGCGCGGCACGGCCATCGCCGCGGCGGCGCTGCTCTTCCTGTCGGTGCTAAACGCCTGGAAGACGTCCGAATTCATCTATTACACATTCTGAGGGCACAGGGATGACGCGCTACGCCTCGACATTGCTGATCGCCCTTTTCGCCGGCCTGGCCCTGTTCGGCGGCTTCAACGCGCTCATCGACCCGTTCGGCATCACCGGCGCGCCGGACATTCCCGGCCTGACGGCGCGCGATACGCGCCTGCTGGAGGACGGTGGACGGGTGCATGTTGCCGACCGGCTGGCCCGCGGCGGCGCCCGGGCCATCCTCCTCGGCTCGTCGCGCACGGTGGACGGTTTCCCGCACGAGCCGGAACACTGGCCCGGCGGTATCTACAATGCCGGCATGCGCGGCACGAATATCTTCGAACTGTCGCAAGCCGCCGCCCTGGCAGCGCGGAATGAGGAGCTGCGCTGCGTGGTGATCGGGCTCGATCTCGACGAGTTCGGCGTCCACTCCAAGGCCAAGGCGACCTACTGGCTGTCGGCGCTGGCCGACGGGCGCCGCTGGCTGTCGCTCGCCCGCGTCTCGCTGTCGCCCAACACGTTCGGCGCCTCGCTTCAGCTGATCGCCGACAATCTGACCGGCGGCGAACCGCGCGTGCCCTGGGCAGACACCTATCCGGCCGGCGCCCAGCGCGAGCGCTATGAGAGTGGCGCGCGCGGCATCTATTCCTGGTACCAGGGCTACACTTTCGACCCGGAACGCCTGATGATGTTCCAGGACGTGCTCGATGCACTCACCGCTTCGGGCATCCAGGTGACGGGCTTCATTCACCCCCTGCATGCCTGGCGCGAAGAAGCGCTGGTCCGCTCCGGCGAACTGGACGAATATCTCGCCTTCCGCCAATTGCTGGCAGAGACTTTCGAAGCCTATGCCGACCGCGAACCGGTCGAAGCCTGTGTTCCGGGCGGCGGCGCCGTGCTGTGGGACTTTTCGGGCTTCCAGCCCTTCGCCCGCCAACCGGCACCGGGACCGGAACAGACCGGCGCACACCCGGCCTTCTACGAGCCCTCGCACTATCTGCCGCATGTCGGCCAGGCGATGCTGGAGCGCATGCGGCTGGAACGGATGGAAGCGCCCTCGGGTACCGTTCCCTTCGGTATAAGGCTGACGCCCGAAACCGTCGCCTCGACCGCCGATGCGCTGCGTGAGCGGCGCCAGGCCTGGCTGGAGCGGCCGGACGGGCAGGCGGCAACCGCCATGTTCGACGATCTGGAGCTGACCCGGCCGGAGCCCGAGGTGTCGCCCCCGCAATTCCTCAACCGCGACGACGGGCGCAGCCTGGACGACAAGCTCGAGCGCATTGCGCCGGCGGCGTCGCGGCGCTAGGACCGGTCTTCACGAGCAAGGAAATTCGATCATGACCGTGCACTACCACAAGGGCGATCTGCCCGCCGGCCTCGACCTCGGCCAGGCCGTTGCCATCGACACCGAGACGATGGGTCTGTCGCTGACGCGGGACATGCTGTGCGTGGTGCAATTGTCGGCCGGCGATGGCGATGCCCATGTCGTGCAGATGGACCGCAAGACCTATGACTGTCCGAACCTGAAAGCGCTGCTGTCGGATCCGGGCACCGAGAAGATCCTGCACTTTGCCCGCTTCGACGTGGCGATGGTCGAGCGCTACCTTGGTGTGACACTGGCGCCCGTTTTCTGCACCAAAATTGCCTCGAAACTGTGCCGTACCTATACCGACCGTCACGGTTTGAAAGACGTGACGCGCGAGCTTATCGGCGTCGACATGAACAAGCAGCAGCAGAGCTCGGACTGGGGCGCCGACGAGCTGAGCCCGGCACAGCTGGAATATGCCGCTTCCGATGTGTTGCATCTGCATGCCCTGCGCGACCGGCTGACGATGATGCTGGAACGCGAAGACCGCATGGCGCTCGCCAAGGCCTGTTTCGACTTCCTGCCGACGCGCGCAAGGCTCGATCTGGCCGGCTGGCCGGAAACCGACATTTTCGCGCACTCCTGAACCGGATTGCCTTGAAAAGGCCTGCGAAGACTGGTCTTTCTACTGCCGCGCCCGGCACTGCGCCGGACGCCGCCAACCATTGACGGCTCATGAGCGTGACTGCCAACCCCGGCCTTGAGGCCTTTCAGCCCCCGCATCACGGCAGCTGGGAACCGCGCCGCGCGCTGGCGCTCGGCGTTGCCCGGCGGCGCACGGCGTTTGTGCGGCGGCTGCGTCTGGGCTTCATGATTGCTGCGGCAGCGATCGCGGTCCTGCTGGTCGTGCAGCTGATCATGGGCAGCCAGGGCACGGTCTCCGGCGAGACCGAGATGGTCAGTTCGGACAGCCGCATGGTCAATCCGCGCTTTGTGGGGCGTGACGACGCGCTCATCCCCTATGTGCTGACGGCCGATGCCGCGATCCGTCAGCGCGGCGGGGCGCCGGACATCACCGATCTGGAACGTCCCCGTCTCGACTATGACTTTCTGGAGACCGATGCGTCCAGCGTCCTGGCGCAGACCGGCCGGTACGATGCCAACAACCGGGTGCTGGATCTCTATTCCGACGTCAATCTGGACACAGAGGACGGCTACAGCTTCGCCTCCGAGCATGCACGGATTTTCCTGCGCGAGGCGCGTGTCGTCGGCGAGCGTCCGGTCGAGGGATCCGGGCCCATGGGCACGATCCGCGCCGACAGCTATGAAATCCGCGACGGCGGGGATCTTTTGATTTTTGACGGAAACGTCCGCATGACTCTCGTTCAGGAGCGCACCGACCTGTCGCGCACCGCGCAAGAAGAAGGAAGCGAATGATGCGACTGACAGCACTCCGGGCCTGCGCCGCCGCACGGGTCGCCCTCGTCCTGGCCGCACTGACATCGGGCGCCCTGACATCGTCCGCCCTGGCGCAGATCGGCGATTCCCGCCTGCCGCTGGACATCGAGGCCGACCATTCCGAACTGTTCAATCCGGAGAACCGGGCCGTGTGGACCGGCAATGTCAATGTCGTACAGGGGACCAGCAGCCTGCGGGCCGACCGGATCGAGGTGTTCTTCGACGGCGAGAGCACCGGCGCGGGCCCGACGGGGAATCTGGGCAATATCGAGCGCATCGTGGCGACCGGGAATGTCTTCTACACCACGCCGGAACAGCGGGCGCGCGGCGATCGCGGCGTCTATCTTCTGGCCGAGGAAACCATCACCCTGACCGGCGATGTCGTCATCACCCAGGGCGAGGACGTGTTTACCGCAACGCGGTTCGTGACCGATCTGGTGACCGGCAATTCCTCCTTCGGCGAGGCCGGCGACGGCGCCCGTGTGCGCATGGTTATCCATCCGCGCGGCAATGAAGAGACCGCCACCCCGGATGAAGGTGAAGGCAATGGCGGCGGCACCGAAGAGACGGACGGATAGAACCGGCATGGCCTTCAGCGAATTCCATCCGGCCCCTGCGCCCGAAACCGCCACCGGCAACGGCCTCGTTGTCGAGAAGATCGGCAAGGCCTATGGCAAGCGCCCGGTCGTGAAAGGCGTATCGGTCTCGCTCGAACGCGGCGAGGTCGCCGGACTGCTCGGCCCGAACGGCGCCGGCAAGACCACGTGTTTTTATATGATTACCGGACTGGTGGCGGCGGATTACGGCCGAATTCTCCTTGACGGCGAGGACATCACCCGTCTGCCGATGTATCAGCGGGCCCGGCTGGGCATCGGATATCTGCCCCAGGAAAAGTCGATCTTTCACGGCATGACGGTCGAGCAGAACGTGCTGGCTGTCGCGGAAGTCGTTGAAAAAGATCGGGATGCGCGCCACGAACTGGTGAACCAGCTGCTGGAAGAACTGCGCATCGCCCACCTGCGCGACGCCCCGGCGCCCTCGCTGTCGGGCGGTGAAAGACGGCGGGTGGAAATCGCCCGCGCCCTGGCGACTCGCCCCGCCTTCATGCTGCTCGACGAGCCCTTCGCGGGCATCGATCCGCTTGCAATCACCGATATCCGCGACCTGATCCGCTTCCTGCGCGAGCGCGGAATCGGGATTCTCATTACCGACCACAATGTCCGCGAAACCCTTGAAATCACTGACAGAGCAACGATCATCCACGAGGGTGAAGTGCTGTTCGAGGGCTCGCCGGCGGAGATCCGGGCCGACCCGGACGTGCGTCGCGTTTATCTCGGAGAAAGTTTTGCCTGATTAACCTCTGCAGGAAACGTACCAAACAGAGGTTCACATGGCTGGATTGATGCAGAAGCTGGACATGCGCCAGGGCCAGTCCCTGGTGATGACGCCCCAGCTCCAACAAGCCATCAAGCTGTTGCAGCTCTCCAATATCGAGCTGGCCGAGTTCGTCGAAGGCGAACTGGAACGCAATCCGCTGCTCGAACGCGACGAAAGCGAAAGCTCGACCGAATCGCTGCGCCAGGAAGGCGAAGGCGAGCCGCGCGAGCTGGAATTGTCGTCCCCGTCTGCCGATGCCAATGATTCCATCGATGCCGATTCGGACGTCATCCATGGCGATGACTCGAAGTCCGACCTGTCCGGTGTCGACAGCACGGGCAGCACCGGCGATGCGCTGGGTGCCGGCAACTGGTCTCCCACGGGCAGCAGCGGCGGCGGTGCGCCCGGCGAAGACTATGACGCGATTGCCAATTCCTCGCGCGAACTGTCCCTGTCCGAACATCTGCACGCCCAGCTGGCGACGGCGACCGCGGATCCGGTGAACAAGCTGATCGGTGCCCACCTCATCGATCTGGCCGATGATGACGGCTATATGCGCGCCGATCTCGACGAGATCGCCGAACAGCTCGGTGTCGAGCGCGCGCGGATCGAGTCGGTCCTCGAACTGACCCAGGGCTTCGACCCGGTGGGTGTGATGGCCCGCGACCTGACCGAATGCCTCGCCCTGCAGCTGAAGGACAAGAACCGGCTCGATCCGGCCATGGCGACGCTGCTGGACAATCTCGAGCGCCTGGCCAAGCACGATTATGCCGCCCTGAAATCCCTGTGCGGCGTCGACAATGAGGACCTGGACGAGATGATCGCGGAGATCCGCGACCTTACGCCCAAGCCGGGCTTGGCCTTCTCGTCGGACACGACCCGCGCCGTCGAACCGGACGTGTTCATCCGCCAGTCGCCGGACGGCAGCTGGCAGGTCGAGCTGAACTCCGACACCCTGCCGCGCGTCCTGGTGAATAACCGCTATTATAACGAGATCACGGCCGTCGCCCGCTCGGAAGCCGACAAGACCTTCATCACCGAGTGCTCGCAAAATGCCAGCTGGCTGGTGAAGAGCCTCGACCAGCGCGCCCGCACCATCCTCAAGGTCGCCAGCGAGATCGTGCGCCAGCAGGACATGTTCCTGGCCCACGGCGTCGCCTATCTGCGTCCGCTGAACCTGAAGACGGTGGCCGATGCGATCGGCATGCACGAGTCGACCGTCAGCCGCGTCACCTCGAACAAGTATGTCGCCACACCGCGCGGCATGTTCGAGATGAAGTATTTCTTCACCTCCGCCATCCCGTCTGCAGGCGGCGGGGACGCCCACTCGGCCGAAGCCGTCCGTTTCCGGATCAAGACCATGATCAACCAGGAAACCGCCGAAGACGTATTATCTGATGATAAGCTCGTCGAACATTTGCGTGACGAAGGGATTGAAATCGCACGCCGGACTGTGGCCAAATACCGGGAGGCGCTCAACATCCCCTCCTCGGTCCAGCGTCGTCGAATTTTGAAACGTGCTGGCTAGGGAAGGCCTGAACAAGCGCCCCGGCGGACCCCCGTCCGCCGCAGTCGCGGTTCGTCGGCTGACCGGAGCACACACGCATTGACTCCCGGCCCACCCCGCGACTAGGTTCCGCCCGCTTTCCGGGGAGGGGCGGCACCGTGATGTCAACGCCTCACGTGCTGGTGTATGGCCAGCGGGAAGGAGCGCATGCAAATACAGGTGGTCAGCAAGGGTATCGACGTCAGCGACGCGCTGCGGGAACAGATCCTGTCGCGGGTTGAAGACGGCGTATCCAAATACTTCAATCGTCCGGGCGAAGCCTATGTATCGATCTCGCGCGAAGGCATCGGCTTTCGCGTCGACTGCTCGGTGCATCTGCCCTCGGGCGCCATGCTGCAGGCTCACGGCGAAGCCGACGACGCCTACAAGGCAGCGGAAAACACGATGGAGCGTCTGGAGAAGCGCCTCCGCCGCTACAAGCGGAAACTGAAGAACCACCACAATGCGAACAAGGCCGAACTGCCGGCCGAGTCGCTTCAGATTGTCGTGCTCAAGGGCAGTCCCGATACCTGGAATGACGATGATTTCGATGATGACGAGGATCACGGCGCGCCTGCAAACGGTGCACCGGAGCCGATCGTGATTGCCGAGCGGCCGGGCGAAGTGCGTACGCTGACGGTCGGCATGGCCTCGCTGGAACTGGATGCGGCGGACTCGCCCTTCCTGATGTTCCGCAATGCGGCCAATGGCGGTCTGAACATCGTGTATCGCCGCCCTGACGGGCATATCGGCTGGGTCGACCCCTCCCGAGTTGACCGACCGGAGCCGGCCGAGTAGCAACCGGCCCAGCAACGAGAAGCGAAGCATGGCGTTAGCTGATTTGATCCCCAGCGGGGGGGTGCATGTCGATCTGGGTGCGTCCAGCCGGAAACAGGCCCTGCAGGCCATGTCCGAGCTGGCGGCTGACCTGACCGGTCAGCCGGCCCGCGCGATTTTCGACGCGGTCCTCCAGCGCGAACGGCTCGGCTCGACCGGTGTCGGCCAGGGCGTTGCGATTCCGCACGCCCGTCTGGCCGGCATTGATTCCGTGGTCGGCATCTTCGCGCGCCTGCGGACGCCGGTCGATTTCGAGTCGATCGACGGCCGCCCTGCCGATCTCATCTTCATGCTGATCGCGCCGGAAGAAGCCGGCGCGGAACACCTCAAGGCCCTGGCCCGGGTTTCCCGGCTCCTGCGCCGCGAGGATGTGCGTCAGCGGCTTCGCGCCGCGCCCGACAGCGAGGCGATCCATGCCGTTCTCGCTGGCGAGCCGGCGACAGACGCAGCCTGATAACCGGCCTGGACGGAGTTCGCCTCGTCCGGGCCGTCAGGCTTTTTGTCACAGCCCGTTTGGACGTCAGACAAGCCAGCCCGATCACGCTATCATGCGAGCCGCCACGCTGCGGAGATCGCCATGAGAGCCGAGATCGACGACCTGATTGCCAGAATTCGCACGCTTGAAACGGAGCTGGAGGACCGGCTCGCCGAACGGCGTCGCGCCTTCGGGTACCGCATGCGCCAGGGGCGGATCGTGATTTCGCGCCGCGTGCGCAAGCGGCAGCAGGCACTGAAGATCGGACTGCACCGCTATCTCTTTGCCTCGGGCGTCATGGCCGTGCTCACGGCGCCCTTCATCTACGCCGTCGTCCTGCCGATTACGGCGCTCGACGCCTTTGCCAGCCTGTACCAGTCCATCTGCTTCAGGGTTTACGGCCTCGCCCGTGTCCGCCGGCGCGACTATGTCGTCTTCGACCGGCACAAGCTGCCCTACCTCAATGTGATCCAGAAGCTGAACTGCCTCTACTGTGCCTACGCCAACGGCGTGCTGGCCTATGTGGCGGAAATCGCGTCACGGACCGAACAGTACTGGTGCCCCATCAAACATGCCGCACGGGTGGCGGGGACCCACCGGCGCTATGACGGTTTTCTCGAATACGGCGATGTCGCCGACTATCCCGAAGGGCTGGAAGGCCAGCGGCAGCAGCTCAAACAGGAACTCGAGGCCGGAAACGCAAAAACCCCGCCGGAGGGCGGGGTTTGATGGTGCTAGGACTTTTCCTCTAGCCTCCTACGCCAAGGCTTCGGCGTGGCATCCTTCGCTCGAGGAAACTGCGCGGCTTGCCTAGCCGAACCCCGGATCAAGTCCGGGGGAGCGAAGGATGGTGGAGCTGGACGACCAGGTACGAACCCGCAGGGTTCGCAAGCGCGACCGCGCGCCGGCCGGTCAGGCCGCCCCATCGGAGGCGTCCGCGAAGCGGACTGCCGTGAGATCAGGAGGGTGGTGGAGCCAGGCGGAATCGAACCGCCGACCTCTTGAATGCCATTCAAGCGCTCTCCCAACTGAGCTATGGCCCCTTATCCCGTCCGCCGGATTGGGTCCCGGCGAGGAGCGCGGAAACTAGTCCCGGTTTTCCCCGGGATCAAGCCTCTTGTGCGCGTCAAATGCAGATGACCGGAACGACCTAGATATCCTCTTCATCCTCGATCGAGA
Organism: Maricaulis sp.; assembly: GCF_017642925.1. Classification (GTDB taxonomy): domain Bacteria; phylum Pseudomonadota; class Alphaproteobacteria; order Caulobacterales; family Maricaulaceae; genus Maricaulis. The sequence goes on from NZ_JAEPOL010000012.1 coordinate 46,634, forward strand.
AGCCGGCGAAATCCTCGTCGTCTTCGTCGTCGATCAGGACCTTGGTCGAGTCATCGTCATCATCATCGTCGCTGACATCGTCATCGTCGAAATCGTCCGGCAGATCGTCGCTGAGGCCGGAACCGTTCTCGTCGTCATCATCGTCGTCATCATCAGGGATGCGATCGGCTTCGGCGTCGACTTCCGGCGTGTCGTCGTCCTCGTCGCCATAACCGTCATCATCGGCAGGCGCCTTCTTGACCGGCGTCTCGTCGTCTTCCGGCTCCGGGGCCGGCGCTGACTTCAGACGCGGATCCTCGAGTTCGGGATCGAACTCGGTCTCGCACTTCGGACAACGGGCCGGCCGGCGGCCCAGATCGTAGAATTTGGCGCCGCAGCTCGGGCAGGCGCGCTTACTTCCCAGTTCTGGCTTGGCCATGACTTCCCTTCACAACCAGATTCGAATTTCGGCCGGACCCGTTGCCACGATCATCGCGCTCTGTCAAAACCTGATCGCCGTCTTGTCACCTCAAACCCAGTTTTTCCTTTCATGAGCGAAATTCCGTCCCGTCGAAGCGGGCCTTTTGCGGCCTTGCCGGCCAAAGCGCTGTCCGGCCGCCTGAAGGCTCCCGGCGACAAATCCGTATCGCATCGCGCGCTGATCCTCGGCGCCCTCGCCCGCGGCGAAACCCGGATCACCGGGCTTCTCGAGAGCGAAGATGTGCTGAACACGGCAAAAGCCATGGCCGCGCTCGGCGCCGGTGTCGAGCGAACGGGCCCGGGCGCCTGGACCGTGCTGGGCACCAGCGGCCGCTTTGCGACGCCCGACGCACCGCTCGATTTCGGCAATTCCGGCACCGGGGTCCGCCTGGTGATGGGGGCGGTCGCGGGCCGTGGCGTGGCCGCGGAGTTTATCGGCGATGAAAGCCTGTCCTCGCGCCCGATGCGCCGGGTGACCGATCCGCTGGAAACCATGGGCGCCCTGTTCGAGACCAGTGACGGCCGGCTGCCGGCTCGTCTTTCGCCCAGCAAGCTGCGCGGTATCGACTACACGCCGCCGGTCGCTTCCGCGCAGGTAAAGTCGGCGATCCTGCTGGCCGGGTTGAGCGCTGACGGTGAAACCCGCGTACACGAGCCGCAGATCACGCGGGACCATACGGAAACCATGCTCGCCGCCTTTGGCGCTTCGATCGACGTACAGCGCGACGGCCCGGCCTCCACCATCCGCCTTGCCGGCCCGCAGGCGCTGACCGCCTGCGATGTCGATGTCCCCGGCGACCCGTCCTCCTCGGCCTTCGCGATCGTGGCAGCGCTGATCACGCCGGGCTCGGAGGTCACGCTGACCGGCGTGATGGACAATCCCGCGCGCACGGGCCTGATCGAGACGCTGCGCGAGATGGGAGCCGAGCTGACGGTCGAGCCGGGTCCCGACATGGCCGGCGAGCGGACAATGACGATCACGGCACGCACCAGCGCGCTGCGCGGTATCGAGGTCCCGGCCGAACGGGCACCGGCCATGATCGACGAATACCCGATCCTCGCCGTCGCCGCCGCCTTTGCCGAAGGCACGACCTTCATGCCCGGCCTGGCCGAGCTGCGCGCCAAGGAAAGCGACCGCCTCGAAGGAACGGCAGAGCTGTTGCGTGCCAGCGGAGTCCACGTCGAGACGGGTGAGGACAGCCTGACCGTCCATGGCGCAGGCCTGGGCGGCGTGAAGGGCGGCGGTCGCACGGTCACGCATCACGATCACCGCCTGGCGATGAGCGGGCTGGTGCTCGGCCTGGCCTCGCGCGAGGGCGCGTCGGTCGACGATGTCGCCATGATCGCCACGAGCTATCCCGATTTCTTTGCGCACATGGCCGAGCTGGGCGTGCAGCTGGAGCCGGCGTGACATGATCATCGCCGTCGACGGACCACTCGCCTCGGGCAAGGGCACGATCGCCAGGGCGCTGGCCGATCATTTCGGCCTGCCGCATCTGGACACGGGCTCGCTCTACCGGGCGACGGGTCTGGCCGTCATCGAGGCCGGGATCGACCCGGAAGACGCCGAAGCCTGCGCCCGGCTGGCCGCACAGCTCGACCTGGCCGCAATCGACGAGGACCGGATCCGCACGGCCGAGGCCGGCTCGATGGCGTCCCGCGTGGCGGCCATTCCGCAAGTGCGCGAGGCGCTGTTCGACCTGCAGCGCGCCTTTGCGACACAGCCGGGCGGGGCGATCCTGGACGGCCGCGATATCGGTACGGTGATCTGTCCGGATGCCGAGGTGAAGCTCTTCGTGACGGCCGATGCCGAGACCCGCGCCCGCCGCCGCTGGGAGGAATTGCGGGCCAAGGGCGAGACGCTGAATTTCGAGACGATGCTCGAACAGACGCGCGAGCGCGACGCCCGCGATGCCGAGCGCACCGACGCACCGATGAAGCCCGCCGACGACGCGACCTTGCTTGATACGTCTTCCTTGAGTATAGACGCGGCCGTTGCAACAGCGATCCGTATTGTGGAAAAGCGCCAAAAGGCGTGACGCTTCCACCGCTAGCGCAACGAAATAGCCGGGTGTTCCAGACGCGATTTCCGTGACGACGATCGTTGTGGCGGTCCGGACTGGCGCCCTTTTGTACAACGTCCAACCGGCCGGAAACGGCCAAGCGGCGACAGGACAGACAGACACAATACTGTCGCTGCATCGGAGCAACCCTTTAACATGTCTACAGAATCTCTCACCCCGACGACCGACGATTTCGCCGCAATGCTTGAGGCGAGCCTCGCCGGCCGCGATCTCGCGGAAGGCCAGGTCGTCAAAGGTACCGTGACCGCGATTGAAAACGATTTCGTGGTGGTCGATGTCGGCCTGAAGACCGAAGGCCGTATCCCGCTGCGCGAATTCACGGGCCCGGGCTCGGAAGCCCCCAAAGCGGGTGACGAAGTCGAAGTTTACCTCGAGCGCATCGAGAACGCGCTCGGCGATGCCATTCTGTCGCGCGACAAAGCCCGCCGCGAAGAAAGCTGGGATCGTCTCGAGAAGTCCTTCGACAAGAAGGAACCGGTCAACGGCGCCATTGTCGGCCGCGTCAAGGGCGGCTTCACCGTCGATCTGGGCGGCGCTTCGGCCTTCCTGCCGGGCTCGCAGGTGGATATCCGCCCCGTGCGCGATGTCGGCCCGCTGATGAACCAGGAACAGCCGTTCGCGATCCTGAAGATGGACCGTCCGCGCGGCAATATCGTGGTCTCGCGCCGCGCCGTGCTGGAAGAAAGCCGTGCCGAACAGCGCGCCGAACTCGTCGGCCAGCTGGCCGAGGGCGAAGCCCGCGACGGCGTGGTCAAGAACATCACCGATTATGGTGCGTTCGTTGACCTGGGCGGTATCGACGGCCTGCTGCACGTCACCGACATGTCCTGGAGCCGCGTCGGCCATCCGTCCGAAGTGGTGGAAGTCGGTCAGACCGTCAAAGTCCAGATCATCAAGATCAACAAGGAAACCCAGCGCATCTCGCTCGGCATGAAGCAGCTGATGTCCGACCCGTGGGAAGGCGTTGCCGCCAAATACCCGGTCGGTGCCGTCTTCGAGGGCCGCGTCACGAATATCGCCGAATACGGTGCCTTCGTGGAGCTGGAAGAGGGCGTCGAAGGCCTCGTCCACGTGTCCGAGATGTCCTGGACCAAGAAGAACGTCCATCCGGGCAAGATCCTGTCCACCTCGCAAGAGGTCCAGGTCATGGTGCTCGACGTGGACGCCGAGAAGCGCCGCATCTCCCTGGGCGTGAAGCAGACCCAGCGCAATCCGTGGGAAGTCTTCGCGGAAACGCACCCGTCCGGCACGGCCATCAAGGGCGAGATCAAGAACATCACCGAATTCGGTCTGTTCGTCGGTCTGGAAGGCGACATCGACGGCATGGTGCACCTGTCGGACATCTCCTGGGAGCAGTCCGGCGAGCAAGCCATCGAGAGCTTCAAGAAGGGCGATGTCGTCGAAGCCAAGGTGCTCGACGTCGACGTCGAGAAGGAGCGCGTCTCCCTGGGCATCAAACAGCTCGGCGGCGACCCGATGGACTCGTCCGGCGTGTCCCGCGGCGACACCGTGACCTGCACGGTCACCGAAATCACCTCGGGTGGTATCGAAGTGTCCTTCGGCGACGACGGCTCGATGAAGTCCTTCATCCGCAAGTCCGACCTGTCCCGCGATCGTGCGGAACAGCGTCCGGAACGCTTCGCGGTCGGTGACAAGGTCGATGCCCGCATCACCAACATCGACAAGGCCTCGCGCCGCATCTCCCTGTCCATCAAGGCGCTGGAGATCTCCGAAGAGCGTGAAGCCGTCGAACAGTACGGTTCCTCTGACGCCGGCGCTTCGCTCGGCGACATTCTCGGCGCCGCGCTGCGCGAGAAAGAGGGCGAGAAGGGCGACAACTAGTCGTCCTGATCCAACCAGAAAGAACGGCCGGAGCCTCACGCTCCGGCCGTTTTTTTGTGGCTGCGCATTGACGGCTGGGTCCGCAGGCGCAAGGATCGGATTTTCTGGTGCGGAGGTGCTCAATGATCAAATCGGAATTGATCGACAAACTAGCCGAAGCCAATCCCCATCTTTACCACCGCGATGTGGAGCGGGTGGTCAACACGATCCTCGACGGGATCACGGACGCGCTCGCCGAGGGTGATCGCGTGGAGCTGCGTGGTTTCGGTGCGTTTTCGGTGCGGCACCGCCCGGCCCGCGTCGGTCGTAATCCGCGGACCGGCGAAAGCGTTGCCGTGAAGGAGAAGCACGTACCCTTCTTCAAGACCGGCAAGGAGCTGCGCGAGCGGGTGGATGCGTCCCGGGAGACCCATCCCGAACTCGCCGAATAAACGACAATCCGATTGCATGAACAAAGGGCCCGGCAGATTGCCGGGCCCTTTGTCGTAGGCGGGAACTCTTCGGGGGAACGAAGCTTTTCGGGTCGGGAGGATTTGGCGGCGGGTCCGGTCTCCGGCATCCGGGCAGAACACCGGCCTTCGTCATCGGCATCACGAAAGTCCGGATCCCGCCGCCCCGGCCGGCAGCCCATCGGCATCGGGCCACCGGCAAGCCGTCAGATCTTGCGGTTCCAGTCCTCATGGCCGGACAGCCATTCAAAGCGGGGCACCAGCCAGCCGGTCCAGCTCATGCTGCGGCGTTCGTGCGTACTGCCCACAATCCGGGGCGGGGTGTGTTCAATCATCAGTTCAGCGAGGGTCATGACCATCTCCGTCATAAGCGTGACCATGATTTAGGCACCCGCAACGCCCTTGACCAACGCGATTTTGATGGGCTTTGATAAGGTGAACTTATGACTAATCCGCACCACCTTCCGCCCATCCACGCCATCCGCGTGTTCGAGGCCGCCGCCCGGCTGGGAAACTTCACCCGGACCGGCGAAGCCCTCGGCATGACCCAGGCTGCGGTCAGCTATCAGATCAAGCTGCTGGAAGACCGGCTCGGCTTCGCCCTGTTCGAGCGCAAAGCGCGGCATGTGGAGCTTACGGCACGCGGCCGCCAGCTGGCGCAGGGCACGTCGGAAGCCTTCCGCATGCTCGAACGCACCTTCCGCGAGGTGCGGGAGGATCGTGACAGCGTACTGACCATCACAGCTCTGCCGACCTTCTGCTCGAACTGGCTCGTCCCCCGGATCGGCAATTTCCAGATCGCCCATCCCGAATTCGCGGTGCGCATCGACAGCCGCTCCGAAGTGGTCGACATCGCCGGCGGCGACGCCGATATCGGCATCCGGCTGGGCCATGGCCGCTGGGACGGGCTGGAGGCCCGCTTCCTGTTCGCCGACACAATCACCCCGCTGGTTCCGGCCCGCGCCGTCGAGCGGTTCGGCCCGATCGACACACCCGCCGACCTCCTGAAACTGCGCCTGTTCGGGCCGATGTCCTGGTGGCGCGACTGGTTCGACAATGCCGGTGCCGATCCATCGGGCCTGCCCGAACGTGCCGCGCTGGAGCTGGAAACCCAGTCGATGGAGATTGCGGCAGCGATTGCGGCCGGAGATGCCGCCGTTGCCGTGTCGCCCCTCTACTTCGCCGAACAGATCGCGGCCGGGATACTGGTGCGGCCCTTCGAGGCCGAGCTGGACCACAAGGTGGCCCACTATCTCGTCTATGACCGCAATCGCGCGCGGGAGCCGAAAATCCGGTCCTTCGTGGAGTGGATGCTGTTCCAGCCGATGGCTTTCTGCCTCAACCAGCCCGCCCCGGCCTTCCCCGATGCGGGGGAGACCGTGTAGCGCAACGCTGTGTCGCGCTTCCCAACGGCCCTTTGACGCGCTAACCGGTCTGGCATGACGGATATCAAGTTCTGCGGATTGAAGACGGGGCGGGATGTCGCTGCGGCCGAGCAGGCCGAAGCGCGCTGGACCGGCTATGTCTTTTTCGAGAAGAGCCCGCGCCATGTCAGCCCGTCGCTGGCCGGCGAACTGGCCCATCTGGCAAAAGCCAGCGAAACGGTCGCGGTGACCGTCAATCCGGATGACGATCTCCTGGCGCGTATTCGCGACGCCATGCATCCGGACTGGATCCAGCTGCACGGGTCCGAGACACCGCAACGCGTCGTGCAGGCCCGCGCCTACGCAAAGCGGGGCGTTATCAAGGCCTTGCCCGTCGCCGAGGCGGCCGATCTGGAGGCCGTGAAAGCCTTTGACCGCATCGCCGACATGATCCTGTTCGATGCCAAACCGCCGAAGGGCGCCGACCGTCCGGGCGGCCACGGCACGGGCTATGATTATGCTCTGCTGAAATCGCTGCAGATTTCCGTGCCCTGGCTCTTGTCCGGCGGGCTGGATGCAACCAATGTCTGCGCCGCTGTCGCGGCTGCAGGGGCCGGCGCGGTCGATGTGTCTTCCGGCATAGAGAGCGCACCGGGCGTCAAGGACGCCGCGAAGATGCAAGCTTTTGCCGCAGCCCTGGCGGTCTGACCGCGCCAGTGCGCACCAACCAAGGAGCCGAGCCATGAGCGAACCCGTGTCCGCCGATACACGTCCCAATGCGCTCTCGGCCTGGCCGGATGCGCGTGGCCGGTTTGGCGATTATGGCGGTCGTTTTGTCGCCGAAACATTGATGCCGCTGATCCTGGAGCTGGAAGAGGCCTATGAGACCGCCAAGGCGGATCCGGACTTCCGCGCCGAGATGGACCTCTTCCTGAAGGATTATGTCGGTAAGCCCAGCCCGATCTATTTCGCCGAACGCCTGACCGAAGAATTCGGCGGCGCCCAGGTCTGGTTCAAGCGCGACGAGCTGAACCATACGGGCAGCCACAAGATCAATAACTGTCTCGGCCAGGTCCTGCTGGCCCGCCGCATGGGCAAGACGCGCATCATCGCCGAGACCGGCGCCGGCCAGCATGGTGTGGCGACGGCCACGGTGGCCGCACGTTTCGGCATTCCCTGCACCGTCTTCATGGGTGCCACGGATGTGGAGCGCCAGGCACCGAACGTCTTCCGCATGAAGCTGCTGGGCGCGGAAGTCGTGCCGGTCACTTCGGGCACGGGCACGCTGAAAGACGCCATGAACGAGGCGCTGCGCGACTGGGTGACGAATGTGAAGGACACTTTCTACGTCATCGGCACGGTCGCCGGTCCGCACCCCTATCCGGCCATGGTGCGCGATTTCCAGTCGATCATCGGCCGTGAGGCACGCGCCCAGATGAAGGAACGCCTGGGACGCCTGCCGGATGCCTGCGTCGCCTGTATCGGCGGCGGATCGAATGCGATGGGCCTCTTCCACCCCTTCATCGAGGATGAGGAAGTCCGCCTGATCGGCGTGGAGGCCGCGGGTGAAGGCGTGGAGACCGGCAAGCACGCCGCCTCGCTGAAGGGCGGCAAGCCGGGCATCCTGCACGGCAACAAGACCTATCTTCTGCAGGATGATGACGGCCAGATCATCGACGCCCACTCCATCTCGGCCGGGCTCGACTATCCGGGCATCGGTCCGGAACACGCCTTCCTGCACGACATGAAGCGCGCCGAATACGTCTCGGCGACCGACGCCGAGGCCATGGAAATGTTCCAGCTGTGCACCAAGCTGGAAGGCATCATCCCGGCCCTGGAACCCGCCCACGCCCTGGCGCGCGTCCGCGATCTCGCCAAGGAGCTGGGCAAGGATGGCGTCATCCTGATGAATATGTGCGGCCGCGGCGACAAGGACGTGCCCCAGGTGGCGCGCATGCTGGGGGTGGAGCTCTAGATGACCAACCGCCTCAACACCCGCTTCGCCGAACTGTCTGCCTATAACCGGGCCGGTTTCGTCGCCTACATGATGGCCGGCGACGGCGACAGCCAGGCGCTGCTCAACGCCCTGCCCGCGGCCGGCGCCGATGTGATCGAGCTGGGCATGCCCTTCACCGATCCGATGGCTGACGGCCCGGCGATCCAGGCCTCCGCATTGCGGGCGCTGGAAGCCGGCATGACGCTGAAGGGCACGCTCGCCCAGGCGGCGGAATTCCGGAAGACCGACAAGGACACGCCGATCGTCCTGATGGGCTATGCCAACCCGATCCATCACATGGGCTGGGAGGCATTTGCCAAGGCCGCGGCAAAGGCCGGTGTGGACGGGCTGATCTGCGTCGACGTGCCGCCGGAGGAAGACGACGAGCTGCGCGCCGCACTGGGCAAATACTCCATCGCCCTGATCCGCCTGGCGACCCCGACCACCGACGACAAGCGTCTGGCGACCGTTGTCGCCAACACGTCGGGCTTCGTTTATTACGTTTCCACGACAGGGGTGACCGGTGCCGGGTCCGGTGCGGTGACCGAAGTCGGCGAGGCTGTTGCCCGCGTCCAGCGCGCCAGCGGATTGCCCGTGGCAGTCGGCTTCGGCGTGAAGGAACCGGACCAGGCCGCCGCCATTGCCCGCACGGCTGACGCAGTCGTGGTGGGCTCGGCCATCGTCGATGCCATGCATTCAGGCGGTGTTGCCGGAGCACAAGAGTTGGTAAAGCGCCTGTCGTCCGCTGTGCACGCTGCACGCCGCTGAGGAAGACAAGCCGATGAACGATCGGGATACGGGAATGAACTGGCTGTCCAAGATTACCCCGCCGGGCATGTCGAAAATCTTTTCCAAGCGGGACACGCCGGACAATCTGTGGGTCAAATGCCCCAAGTCGGGCGAGATGGTGTTCCACAAGGATCTGGAAGCCGGCCTGTTCGTGACGCCCGCCGGGCATCACATGCGCATCGGCCCGGCCTGGCGCTTCCAGTTCACCTTCGACGGCGAGTACACCGAGCTGGACACGCCGGAAGTTCCCCGCGACCCGCTGAAGTTCAAGGACGACAAGCCCTATACCTCGCGCCTGACCGCAGCCCGCAAGAAGACCGGGCGCGACGATGCGATGGCGATTGCGGTCGGCCGGATCGGCGGTCTGGAAAGCGTCGTCCTGGTGCAGAATTTTGCCTTCATGGGCGGTTCGCTCGGCATGGCCGCCGGCGAGAGCTTCATCAAGGCGGCCGAAGAGGCGATTGCCCGCAAGGCACCGCTGATCGTCTACACGGCCGCCGGCGGCGCGCGCATGCAGGAGGGCACGCTCTCCCTGATGCAGATGCCGCGCACGACGATTGCCGTGGAAATGCTCAAGGATGCCGGCCTGCCCTATATCGTGGTGCTGACCGATCCCACGACCGGCGGCGTGACCGCCTCCTACGCCATGCTGGGCGATGTCCACATCGCCGAACCGGGCGCCCTGATCGGCTTTGCCGGCCCGCGCGTTATCGAGCAGACGATCCGGGAAAAACTGCCGGAAGGCTTCCAGCGCGCCGAATACCTGCTGGAAAAGGGCATGGTCGACAAAGTGGTGCATCGCCGGGACATTCCGGGTACACTGGGGCGCATGCTGAGGGTCATGATGAAACGCCCCGGAACGTCGATACCGGCCTCCCTGACACCGCCGCCGGCCGACCATGTGGCCAGCGACGGGGGCAGCCATTAGCACGCGCCGTCAAGACCTTGATGACGCGCTGGTGCGCCTTGCGAGCCTGCACCCGCAGAAAATCGATCTTTCCCTTGGCCGCCTGCAGCGCCTTCTGACGGCGCTGGGCAATCCCCAGGACCATCTGCCGCCGACCGTCCATGTCGCGGGAACGAACGGCAAGGGCTCGACCTGTGCCTATCTCGCCGAGATGGCCCGCACCAAGGGCGAGCGGGTGCATATCTACACCTCGCCGCACCTGGTGAATTTCAACGAACGCATCCTGCTCGACTCGACACCCGTCGACGACAAGACGCTAATCGAGGCCTTCGCCCGCTGCGAGGCGGCAAATTTCGGCGAGCCGATCACCTTTTTCGAGATCACCACGGCGGCGGCCCTGCTGCTCTTCTCCGAACATCCCGCCGACCGGCTGATCCTGGAAGTGGGGCTGGGCGGCCGGTTCGACGCCACCAATGTCATCGCCCGGCCGGCCCTGAGCGTGATCACACCGGTCAGTCTCGATCACCAGGAATTCCTGGGCACCGACCTGCGCCAGATCGCCCGCGAGAAGGCGGGCATCTGCAAGTTCGGCGTCCCGGTCGTGGTCGGCAACCAGGTGGATGATGCCGAAGCCGCCATTCTCGACGAGGCCGCCAAGGTCGGGGCTCCGGCCTTCGTCTGGGGCCGCGACTACAATGCCTATATCCAGCACGGACGGCTGATCTACGAGGATGAAAGCCGCGTCTGGGACCTGCCGGCACCCGGTCTTCTGGGCCCGCACCAGATCCTCAATGCCGGGGCCGCTGCGGCCGCAGCGGCCGTGCTGCAATGGCCCGAAAGCGCTGCGGCCGCCGGTATTGCCAATGCGACCTGGCCGGCGCGCCTGCAAAGCATTACCCGCGGTCCGCTCGGCGAGATCGCGCGCAAGGCCGGTGCCGAGCTCTGGCTCGATGGCGGTCATAATGAAGCCGCCGCCAAAGCCCTCTCCCACGCCCTCGCCGACATGGACGAGCGCGAGGAGCGCCCGCTGGTCATCATTGCGGGTTTCTCGCCCAACAAGGACGTCACCGCCTGGTGCAGCCAGTTCTCCGGCCTGGCCCGGCGCCTCATTGCGGTGGAGTTCAAGTCCGGCCGCGGCGGCTCGCAGCCGGCACAGGACGTTGTCGCGGCCTGCCAGGCCGGCGGCGTGACGGCAGAGATCGCCAGCGGCCTGATCCCGGCGATGAAGAAAGCGGCCAAGGAACATCCGGCGCCGCGCATCCTGATCGGCGGCTCGCTCTACCTCGCCGGCGAAGCCCTCGCCCTCGGCGACGCCCCGCCCCACCGTACGCCGGGTTAGGTTTCTTCCCCACGAGAGTGGGGAAGTGGGCCGATGCGCAGCATCGGGTCGAAGGGGCGGCGCGAAGCGCCGTTACACGGTGATGCTCGGCTCCGACATCCCGCCGCGTGCCGCGGCGGCCCCTCCCCCGCTTCGCGGGTCCCCCTCCCCACTCATGTGGGGAGGAAAGAAAAACGGGCGCCCCGGTGGAGCGCCCGTTTCAGCATTCGAAAAGCGTCGGGAAGCCTAGAGGCTTTCCTTGACCCATTCGGAAATCTTGCCCTTGGCCATGGCGCCGATCTTGGTGGAGACGACCTGGCCATCCTTGAAGATCATCATGGTCGGGATGCCGCGTACGCCATACTTGCCGGGCGTCATCGGGTGGTCGTCGATATTCACCTTGGCGATGGTCAGCTCGCCGGCCATCTCGTCGGAAATTTCCTCGAGCGCCGGGGCGATCTGCTTGCACGGCCCGCACCATTCGGCCCAGAAGTCCACGAGGACCGGACCGGGTGCATTGAGAACGTCGCTTTCGAAGGATTCATCGCTGACCGCCTTGGTCGCCATGGGAAACTCCTTTTTTCGGGCCTTTAACGAACATGTGCCCGAAGATCCGGACACGATGGATGGCGCGTGAGGTAAGGAGAGCCGCCGCCGCCGTCAAGCCGTCGCCCCGTCGAGCACGGCGTCCATCACCTCGTCTGCCACTTCCATGAGCCGTGCTGCATCCGTCCAGAGCAGCGCGCAACGTACCGTTTTTCCGGGGTGAACCGCGCGGAGCAGGGCGCGGTAGGTCGCCAGCTGGCCGATATACACTTTCGCCACTGCAGCAACGTCTTCCGGCGGCGGGCGATTGGTCTTGTAGTCGACGATCAGCACCTCGCTGTCCGTCACGACCAGGCGGTCGACCTGGCCCCGCACGATCACATTTCCGGGAAGATCCGGTGCACGCCCGACGAGCGACACCTCGGCCCGGCTGCCCGGTCCGAACAGGGGCGCGAAGTCGGGATGATCGAGAATGCCCAGCGTCTCTTCGATCATCACCTGCCGGTCGGTGTCGGAGAAATCGGGCTGGGCCGCGACAAAGCGCTCGGCCGCCTCGCGCCGGCGCTCACGGGCCACGTCCGGCAGGGTCTGCAGGAGTTTGTGGATCACATCGCCGCGCCGGAAACGGTGCGCCCCCGGATCGGCGAGCGGCGAGAGAACCGGCGGTTCGAAATCCGCCTCCTCGCCACCGAGGAAGCTCGACGGCGCCACACCGCGCACGCCGGACTGTTCGCTGCGCGCCGGAATGCGCGCCCAGTCCGGAACCGCCATGACCGCACGGCGGGCCCGTTCGGCCTCGCCCAGCGCGACCGGCGCAGGACCGAAACGCAGGCCTGCGCCAATGTCCTCGATACGGGCAGAGAGCGGCGTCTCGATCTCGTCCCAGCCCTCACCGCCCCAGTGCTCGGCCAGGCGCGCATACCAGCTGTCATCGGAGATCTGGCCCAGCGCGCCAGCGCCCTGACGCCAGCCGCACACGATCAGCCGGTCCCGCGCGCGAGTCAGGGCGACATAGAGCAGACGGCCATGCTCGGCCTTCAGGCGGTTGGCGGCTGTCTCGCGCAATTCGGCCACAGCCGGCGGATCCTCCGCCTTGCGCTGCGACCAGATCAGCCCGGCCTCGGGATGGGAGAGGATCGCATCGCCCTTGCCGGTGAGCGGCGAGCGCGTCGTGTCCGGCAGGATGACAACCGGCCGCTCCAGCCCCTTGGAGGCGTGAACCGTCATCACCTGGACCTCGTCCCGGTCATGACTCATCTCGCGCTTGAGCTGGGTGTCCTCGGTGCCGATCGCCGCGAGGAAGGAGGACAGCGCTCCTCCGCCTTCACGCTCATGATCCAGCGCCCGCGCCAGGAATTCCTCCAGCGGATCGCGCGCCTCCTCGCCCAGACGCGCATAGACCCGCGCCCAGCGCGTCTCGCCGGTTGGCGTGCGCGCATTGAGAAAACCCGCGAAGAGATCGTAGAGCCGGTCGCTGTCAGCTGCGTCGCGCACGGATTTCAGGGCATCGCGCGCTTCGATCAGGCGCGGATCGTCGCTGGTGAAAAGCGCACTCCACAGCGTACCGCGGCGCGTCGACGTGCGGCGGCGGGCCAGATCGAGCAGCACATCGTCGTCAATCGCCGGCGGACCGCCGTCTGCCGGGTCGAAGAAGGGCGATTTGAGCAATTCCGCCAGCGCCAGATCGTCGCCCGGCGTGATCGCGAAGCGCGCCAGCGCCAGCATGTCCTTCACCGCCGTCTGCTCCTTGAGCACCATGCGGTCGGCACCCGCCACGGGCACACCCTTCAGCTTGAGCTGGCGGATCACTTCCTCGAAGAAGCCGCCGGTGCGGCGCCAGACCAGGATGGCGATATCGCCGGGCCGGACGGGACGCTGGCTGAACGCGCCGCGCGCCTCTTCCCAGATCCCGTCACCACGCGCCAGCATGGCGCGGATTTCCTCGGCGACCGTCTCGGCCAGGATATCCCGCGCCGAACCGCGCGCGCTCGCATCGACCGGATCGAAGATCGAGGCTTCCTCGACGCTTTCCGGCTTGGGTACGGCGGGCCAGAACTCGACACAGCCGGGCGTGTTCATGCGTGCAGCGCGGTGGCTCTGATAGCGGGCGAAGGGGCGGTCCGACGCCTGGAATTTCGTCTCCGGCGCCATGAAGGCCGCAGCCTCCGGCGCGAAGGCCTGGTCCACAGCGGCGAGGATTTCCGGTGCCGAGCGGAAGGATACGTCCAGGCCGGGGCGTTCGAAACCCAGCTCGGCCGCGCTGGCGGCTGCGGCAAGACGATCGCCTTCTTCCATGAAGCGGGCCGGTTCGGCACCCTGGAAGGAATAGATCGACTGTTTCTCATCGCCGACGATGAAGAGGGTCCGCCCGCTTTCGCGCGCGCCCGCACCGGCGAAGAATTCCGCCGTCAGCCCGCGGATCATGTCCCACTGCCGCGGCGCGGTGTCCTGGGCTTCGTCGATCAGCGCATGCGCCAGCGTACCGTCAAGCTTGTAGCCAACCCAGCCGGAAAAGGCGTTTTCCGGCCGCAGGAGATCGCCCGCCAGCCGCACGAGATCGTCGAAATCGAGCGCGCGGCGGCGTTGCAGCTCGTCCTCATAGGCCTCGACAAAGCGCGCCGCGATATGGATCGCCGCCGCACTCGCTTCAGCCACAGCGGCGGCCCGGACCTGATCGCGGACCTTCTCCAGCCGCGCGCATTCGCGCTCCAGCATCGGCTTCACACCCGGCGCGACCTTGTCGCAGCCTGCCGTGATCAGCGATTTGGCCGGTGTGCCGCGCCCCTTGTCGGTGAAGAAAACCTGGACGTAGAGATCGAACGCGTCTTCGGCGCGGCCGGATTTCAGGGCCTGCTCGATCAGGTCGGCGCGCCCCGCATCGGTCTTGCCGCCATGATTGCGCTGGACGATGACCGCCTCTTCCAGATGATCGTGCGGCGCCTGCGCCCAGGCCGCCGCTTTCAGCGCATCCGCCGTGGCACCGATCTCCAGACCAAGCGTGGTGTAGAGTGTGTCGACCAACCCGTCCGGGCCGCCCGCGCGGTCCAGCGCATCGCGGAAATCATGCCGGCGGCCGCGGGCCCAGGCCATGATGGAGGCAAACGCGTCCGGCCCGCCGGTGCGCAGTACCAGATCGACGGTTTCCGGCGGCAGAGCACACAGCACGCGCTGGCGTGCGGCATCGATCCGCCGGGCCGCCTCGGCCTCGTCCAGCGTGTCAAAGCCGGGTGGCGCGCCCGCTTCCAGCGGGAAACGCCGCAGCAGGTTTTCGCAGAAAGCGTGGATGGTCTGGATTTTCAGACCGCCCGGCGTTTCCAGCGCACGAGCGAACAGGCGGCGGGCATCCTCGATCTGCCCGACCGGCAGATCGCCATGACCCAGCTGTTCCTTCAGATCGCGCTCGAGCTCCTCCGCCCCCGCCACCGACCAGCGCCCCAGACGGGTGAAGAGACGGTCCTTCATCTCGGCCGCGGCAGCCTTGGTATAAGTGACGCAGAGGATTTCCTCCGGCGCGACGCCCTGGAGCAGGATGTTCACCACCCGGTCGACCAGGACGCGGGTCTTGCCCGAGCCGGCATTGGCTTCCACGAAGACGCTGACGCCATGATGAGCGGCCCGCTTCTGGGCGTCGGACGCAGCCGCGCGGATCGTATCGTCGAAGCCGGGCGCGCTCATGTGTCGCCCTCCGACCCGTCCGGCGCACTCGCCCACTCGCCGCGGCGGGCGAGATGGTCAAAATCACCGTAATCATTGGTATACTTGGCGCGCGTCTGGCTTTCATACGGCATCGTTTCGGCATCGAAACGAGCGATCCAGCCCGTGAGATCCTCCAGCGCCTTCTCCGCCATCTCCATGGCGTCCGGCTGGTTGCGGCCGCTGTCCACACGCCGCTCCTCGCCGCCCTTCGCATTACCCGGAAGCGCCAGATAGTAGAGCCCCGCCACCGGCGCAGCCGCCAGATCGGGAAAGCCGTTCCCGGTCGCCGCGATCGCCGCGGTCAGCGGCAATTGCGGATCGAACCCGGCTGCGACTTCCTTGGGCGAGGCGCTGGAGCCGGTCTTGTAGTCGATCACATCGATCCGGCCATCGGGATGACGGTCAAACCGGTCAGCCCGTCCGTAAAGCACGAAATCGCCGGCCGGCCCGTCCAGCCTCCGCTCGCCCCGGATTTCCACCTGGTCGACCGTGATGCCGAGGTCACGACGGCGCCGTTCCCAGGCGACCAGCCAGGCCGCAGCCCGGCGGAAGCGGGCCAGTTCCACCGCCATCTCGCCCGGCTGGAATCCCCATTCAAGCAGGTAGGGCTGCGCGGCCGCGACGAGCTGGTCCTCCGCATCCGCGGGCACGGCATCGCGCCAGAGCGGCACCACATCCTGCAGCGCGGCGTGCAGGGCGGTCCCGCGCTCACGCGCGCCCGGGGGCATGTCGGCCGGATCGAGCCGGCGCAGGCCGAGAACATGGCGCGCGAAGATGGAATAGGGGTCGCGGACCCAGGTGCGGATTTCCGTGATCGACAGCTTGCGCGGCCGTTCGGCGACGGGCGGAGACGGGGCAGGCCTCGGCGCCGGTACGGGCGCAATGCCCGTCTCGTCGAGCACGCGCGCAAGGGCGAGATAGTCGGTCTTCGGCGCCAGCGCCGCTTCGGCCCCCGCTTCGCCCAGCGCGCCACTGGCCAGTGTCTTCAGGCGCCACACCCAGCGCGAGGCGACGGTGGGCGCGCCATCGGCCTTGCCGGCCCGGGTCAGGATTACGTCCGGCGCAGCAGCCAGCTGTGCGAAATCGTGCGCGGCCAGACCATAGCGCCGTTCCGGCGCGCCCAGCTCGGCCGCGATCCGCATACCGCGGGAGAGCCAGGGGTCCGCACCCAGTCCCGCCGGCCAGACGCCTTCATTGAGCCCGGCCAGGATCACCCGGTCGGCCGAGATCAGGCGCGCTTCCAGCGGACCGAGAACCTGCAGGCGCGGATGCACACCCAGCCTGGGCGGCACGCGCCGTGCACCGATCAGTTCGCGTACGGCGGCAGCATAATCGGTCAGCGACATTTCCGGCAGGCTGTCGCTCTCCTCCAGCAGCGAACGGACCAGTCCGGCTGCCGCCTCACCGCCTTCCCCGCCCCACAGCGCGCCCTCGCCCTGCGGTGTCGCGGACAGGGCCTCCGCCGCACGGGCATGCGCTTCCGCCCAGGCGGCCGCGCTGCGCGTTTCGCCATCGATCAGCGGCGCGAAGGCGTGTTCCAGACCGTCGAGTAACGTCCGGACCAGCGCCTTGTCGTCGTCGAAAAGCTCGACATATTTGCCGTCCAGCCGCTGGCGCACGGCGGCAAGATCATGCCCGGGCCGCGCGCCGCGCAGGGCCTCGGCCTCGAACTTGGCCAGGACGGTGTGGACTGTCCCGCGCGGATGGCCGGCGCTGAACAGGGGCGAACTCCACAGCGCCGACAGGGCGACAACGCTGCCGGGATCCTCGGCCACGTCGAGAAGGCGGGTCAGAAACGCCCCGGCCGGTGTCTCGGCCAGCGAGGCGCCGCCGGAATCGTCCAGCTTCACGCCGAACCGGGTCATCTCGGCCGAGACCCGCCGCGCGAGCGCTCGGTCGGGTGTGACCAGGATGGCGGTGCGGTCGGGCGTCTCCAGCGTCTCGCGCAGCATGAGGGCACAGGCGCGCGCCTCGCTGATCGGGTCCGGCGCCTCGATCAGCGCAAGGCCCGACAATGCGCGTTCAAAAAAGTCCTCGCCGAAACGCCCGCGCAGATGCTCGATCCGCGACATCCATTCATCCGTCGTCCCGGCCGGCCGCAAGGCCTCGGCGATCAGGCGGCGGCGCATTTCGGCAGGGCGCGCCTCGGCGGCACCCGGCCAGGCGCGAACCTCGGACCGAGCCGCCCCGCATTGGGCGACGAATTCCTTCATCGCCCATTGCGGGTGCACGTCATCCACAGCAGCCCACGCGGTGTCGTCGGCATCCCAGTCGAAACCGGGCAGCACGACAGCGCCCTGCGGCAGGCCGGCGATTACCTGCATCAGGTCGCGGGCCGCCGGGATCGACCCGGTCGAACCTATGGCAAGCACGGGATGATCCGGCGGACTTGTCTGCCAGCGTTCGATCAGCTTGCGCAGGACAAGCGAGCGACGCGCCGCGGCATCGGTGAGGCCCAGCTCGGCCAGGCGCGCCGGCCAGACGCGCTGGACGATATCGATGAACTCGACCGCCTCGCGCCGGTCGGCCGGTAGATGATCGCGCATGGCCTCGTCGATGGCGGTCAAGTCCTCGACTTCCTCGGTCGCCAGATCGTCCATCAGCGCCGCCAGCGGTTCGGCCAGCGCCAAAGCCCCGCCAATCCCGATCGGCCGGCCCAGGGCGGCTTCCTTGGCGAGGATCAGCCGCGCCAGTTCGAACCGGCGGCGCGCAGGCGAGACGGGCGGCGGCGCGATGCCCGCCAGCTCGCCGGGCTCGAAGGGCGGATCGTCGACATCAACATCGCCGATCGGCCGGATCAGCGGCAGAAGCGCGACGCCGGTGCCGGCTTCCTCGGCGAAGATGTCGCCCAGCGCCTTGGCCGCCCGGCGCGTCGGCGTGAGGATCAGGATACGGGTCAGGGCGTCCGGATTGCCCGCCGCATCGAATTCGGCGCGCAGGGTGCGGGTGACGGTGCGAAGGAAATCGTCCTGCGGCGGCAGGGTGAAGAGGCGCGGGGCCGGCGTATCGAAGATCCGCGCGCTCACCCTTTCAGCCGCGCCTCGGCCTCTTGCAGGGCGCCGGGATCGCCGACATGCATCCAGAAACTCTCCATGGCGATGCCGTGGACACGCCCGTCCGGTTCCAGTGCCTTCCAGATTTCCATCATGGAGAAGCGCTCGGCCGTGCGGCCGGCGAGAATGCGCGGATGAACAATATGGACGCCGGCAAAGGCGTAGGGGGCCGAGGCCGCCGCGCCCCGGAAGCGCACCTGCCCGTCCGGTTCGAGGAAGACATCGCCTGCACCGTCGAAGCCGAGCGTGCGCGCCATCGGCGCAAGCAGGAGGAGCACATCCATCCGCTCCGGGTCCCAGGCCGCCTGCATGCGGTCGAGTTCGCGCACGCCTTCATCGACCCAGACTGCGTCGATATTGGAGACGAAGAAGGGTTCATCGCCCAGAACGGGCAGCGCCTTCACCACGCCGCCGCCTGTCTCCAGAACCTCGCCGGTCTCATCCGAGACCGTGATGGCGGGCGCGCCGATGCGGCGTTCCAGATGGGCGCGCATCCGTTCCGGGAAGTGGTGGATATTGACGGCACAGTCCTCGACGCCCGCCGCGGCGAACCGGTCCAGCGCCCAGTCGACCAGCGCCTTGCCGCCCACCTCGACCAGCGCCTTGGGCCGGTCATTGGTGATCGGCCGCATCCGCGTGCCCAGCCCGGCGGCCAGCGCCATGCCCCGGTTGATCCGCGTCATTTGTGCGCTTCCAGCAATACGGCGCCGGCATGCGCCTTGATCCACAGATTCAGCTCCATCAGCGCAGGGTGCTGGATATCGCCGGCGAAGTGGCGGGCGACACGCGGCAGCATGTCGAGATAGCGCGCCTTGCCGTCGCGCACGGCGAGCCGCACGAAAATGCCGAGGATCTTGGCATTGCGCTGGGCCCCGAGGACGGCATAGGCCGCGTCGAAGCCGGCCGCATCGCCCAAGCCGGCGCGCTCGACGAAACGGGCTTTCAGCGGCACGGCGAGCTTGCGGTCGACATTGCGGCGCGCGTCTTCCAGCAGGGAGACGAGATCATAGGCCGGATGGCCGATCAGCGCGTCCTGGAAGTCGAGCAGGCCGACCGAGGCCTCGCCCTGGCGCTCCGGCAGATAGATCAGGTTCTCCGCATGATAGTCGCGCAGCACGAGGCCCGGCGGGCAGTTCTCCAGCCGCCCGAAGGCGCGGGTCCAGATGGCGCGCCATTCGTCCAGCGCGGCCTCGGACAGGGTCACGCCCGCATGCCGACCCAGAAACCATTCGACGAAGAGATCGGCCTCGGCCATCAGAGCGGTCGCATCATAGGCCTGCAGCGGCCAGCTCTGCCCGCCGGCCTCGACCGCATCGGGAAAGCTGGACCGGTATATCGCCGCCAGCGTGTCGATGGCGGCGGCATAGAGAGAGCCTTCGTGCATCTGGTCCGGCAGCAGCCGCGCGAACAGCGCGTCACCCAGATCTTCGAGCAACAGGAAACCGTGTTCGAGATCGCTCGCCAGGATGGACGGCGCAGAAAAGCCACGCTCGCACAACACGTCCGACAGTCCGGCAAAAGCCGTCAGGTTCGGACCGGCCAGACGCGCCTCGGCATTATAGCCCAGCGCCTTGCGTTCTTCGGGACTGGCATCGGGCGGGCAGGCCGGTGCCTCGGCACCGGAGGGCGCATCCATCAGCATCGCCGTGCGCGCACCATCGGCCAGGCGGACATAGCGCCGCGTCGAGGCATCGCCGGCCAGCGGATGGCGCTGGGCCGCAGCCCAGCCGGCGCGGTCGAGAAACGCGTCGAGGGCGCGATCGCGATCAGATGTCGTCAACTCTTTCCTCCCACCGGCCATATCCCGTTATCCGGGCTTTGCGGCCTGACTCCAAGTCGGTGTTTTCACCGCTCAACAGGATTTCCAGACGGTCCGGCGGCAGCCTGCCGCCCAGGCGGTCCGGCCATTCCACGAGACAGATCGCCGTGTCGAACGCATCGTCCAGCCCCAGCTCGTCGAGCTCGGACGGGTCCTCGATGCGGTAAAGGTCGGCGTGCCAGACCTCGTCACCTGCATCCGTGTCATAGATCTGGACGAGCGTGTAGGTCGGGCTGGGCGCATCCTCGATGCCACACAATGTCGCGATCACGGCGCGAGCGAGCGTGGTCTTTCCCGCCCCCAGATCGCCGTTGAGCAGGACGGCATCACCGGGCCCGAGCACCGCGGCCAGGCGGGTGCCGAGGCTGCGTGTGGCTTCCAGTCCATCGAGGTGATGCGTGCGTGAAGACCCCATGCCATGCGATTAGCGAAGCCCGCGCGCACCGGCAAGCGGTGAGGCTGTATCTTGACTCTGCTGTGAACGCTGTTCATGTCCATGACGGTTCACGGAGTTACGCATGCCGAAGATCACCTATATCGAGCACAACGGTACCGAGCACGAGATCGACGTTCCCAACGGCCTGTCGGTCATGGAAGGCGCGGTGCGCAACCTTGTCCCCGGTATCGACGCCGATTGCGGCGGTGCCTGCGCCTGCGCGACATGCCACGTCTATGTCGACCCGGCCTGGGCCGACAAGACCGGTTCGCGTGAACCCATGGAAGAGTCGATGCTGGACTTCGCCGAAGACGTCCAGGAGACCTCGCGCCTGTCCTGCCAGATCACGGTGAGCGACGCGCTGGACGGCCTGATCGTCCGGATGCCGGAACACCAGGGCTAGCGCCCGACCCTCGCTGCAAAGCCAAGCTGGACGCTCACACACACCCGGGCCCAGCGCGTCAACTCGTCCGAATGTCCTATTGTTCCTGCGCATGTAGCACGCTAGCCCGAGAGGGCTTCCGGCGGCAACAAGGGGACAGGACATGCGCCGACTGACATCGAGCACTGCACTCGCACTGGCTTTGGGCATGGCGGTCATGGCGCCGGCGCAGGCTCAGACAGACCTCCAGACTTCCGGGACGTCGACCGCCGTTCCTGCCGAGCGATCCGACGAGGATTTGTGGGCGGAGCTGAAGGCGCTGTCGGGCAGCCAGGTCGAGGACCGTCTGTGGGATGCCGCCGAGGCCGCGACGGAACAGGTCTTCGGCACGGCACTGGAACGCGATACCGGCGAAACAATTTTCGAAACCCTGGAAGCCGCAGCCGACGGTGACTGGCGCCATGCCGGCCAGACGGCAGGCCCGGCTTTGCTCTCCGCCTACCTGCCGGGCGTGGGCCAGTATATCGAGCTGATCCAGAGCGCCGCGCAGCAGATCGACCGGGCGACGGACGAATGGTCGCAACAGCTCTACGATCATGTGTCCTACCGCTGGGTGGTGGACGAAGTGAATGCGGAGTATCAGCGGCTTCGCCAGCCTCTGGTCGATCCGCTGGGCGATCCCTTCTACGGCTATGTCAACGACGATACCTACGCCTTCGTGCCGAGCTATGCCCTGCCGGTCGGATCGGATGCCCAGGCCCGGGCCCGGGCGTTCGAGGCCAGCCTTTTCCAGCGCTGGAATTCCCAGCCTTTCATGGATGCCCTGACGGCGACGGACTACACCGCCAATAGCGGCGGTGTGAGCGGCCTCTACACCCAGTCCTACGCGGCGATGGTGAGAGAGGAACTGGGCTACGAGCCCGAACCGCAGCGCCTGTTCAATTATTTCTACCACCATGCCACGCGGCAGAATCTCGAAACCTATGTGGCGCTGCATGAATTCGTCGAAGCCGAGCACATGCGCCGGCGTGCCCGCGAACGGCGACAGGCTGTGATCGATGCCTACCGGGCCGTCCTGGAAGACATGAACCGTCCGCAGCGCTATCTCACGATGGCCTGCGACGCGGCCGCAGCCTTCCAGCCCGGCTTCGACGGTGAGCTGCAGGAGGATGCAGCCAATCGCCAGGTGCGCGAGCTGCGCGAGCAGCTTCGTCAGGTCACGGCCGCAGAAGGGTTTGACCTGGCCTCCTTCGAGCAATCCGTCCGGTCCCGGCTGCCTGACGGGCTCCTGACCGACATCTCGACCCGGTTTTCCACTGCCGACCTGGCAGACCGGCCCGTCGGCACAGTCCATGCAGCCAGTGTCGACATCCTGGTCCCGCCCGACGTGCTGGCGCTGGTCTGGTCGGGCAGCCCGCAATCGATGGGCGGCGCCTGGCGAACGGCCCATGTGGCACTCGGCAAGGCGCTGGCCGACCTGTCGCCCGGCATTCTCGGCGATCATTTCAGCGCCGTGAACCTCATCAGCCGGTACGAGGACGCACAAAGTCCGCTTATCCTTCACATAACGGGCATGGACTTCCAGTACCGCAATCGGGCCGGCTTGCGGGTGCGCTGGTCGGGGACCGGAAAGCTGGGGGTCAGCGCCTGCTTCGAAGGCCGCTTCCTCTTCGAGGATCATATTGTGAGCGAGGAAACCGAGCCCTATTCGCACGGTTCGGACTTCGCCAATGGGGATTCCATTTCCATCGTCGCATCCGACGTCATCCGGCAAGCCCTTGATGAGGCAGCTGTCCGGGTGGGCGCACACTCGGACCCGCGTCTGAACACCTATCTGACGGGAGAAGCGCCGCGCGACCGCCTGACCGGCGCGGCAGCGGAGGAGGCGGCCCGCCGCGATCCGCGACCGGCAAATGTCGCCGCATCGCGTCCGGCCACACCGCGTTCGACGGCCGACAGGATGCGCGAGCTGCAGGAGCTGCGGGATGCCGGCATGATCGACCAGGCTGAGTTCGAACAACTGCGCAGAGAAATTCTGAGCTCACTGGCGAACGGAGACTAGCTAACGCGCCAGGCGTCCTGCTTCCAGCTGCAGGGCCTCGCGGATGGACAGCGGTCCCAGAAGCGCGACTTCATATCCGTCGGCCGCAACCTCGATCGTGGATTCGCGGAAGGTGAAGATAAAGTGCCGCAGCTTGCGGAAGCGCTCGCCGCTGTGCGACGGGCGAATACTGTCCACCTGTCGCAGCGCGTCGATCCAGTCCGACCGGCGCACTTCAAACGCTCCGCAGGGATAAAGCCCCCGGGACGCCAGCGGGTGTCCGGCAAGCGTTTCCTCATCCGGCGGACCGGCCTTATGAGTATGGGGCCGCACGAAGCGAACGGCGGCGACCGGCAGATCGGCGGTGTCGAAACCGACGATGCGGGCCTCTTCCCCGTCCCAGTCCGGATTCGCGTCCGGCATCAGGTAGACGAGACTCACCCCGCCCTCGAGCGCCGCCAGCATCGGATAGGGCGCACCGAAATCGCATTCGGGGATATCGTCGAGCTCGATCAGCCGGGGCGTGCGCCGGAACGGCCACATGCCGCCCGCCTCACACGCGGCCCGACGCCGGACGGCGGGCCAGGTCGAGCTCCGGCGGCACGGCATTGCCATGCGGCTCGGACGGGAAATGACAGGACACTCTGGTACCCTTGCCGGGCTCGGACTGCAGCTCCACCCAGCCGCCGTGCAGCTGGGCAATTTCCTTCACCAGCGACAGGCCGAGGCCGGCGCCGCCACGCTCGCCGCGCGAGAAGCGCTCGAACACGGTTGCCTGCTTTTCCGGCGCAATGCCTTCACCGTCATCGGCAACCCAGAGCGTCAGCTGATCTTCCGAGCGGCGCGCACCGATGGTCACTTCGCCACCGGTCTGGACGTGCCGGATCGCGTTGGACAGGAGGTTCATCGCGACCTGCTTGATACGGTTCCGGTCGGCGCGGATCAGACCGGACGCGCCCTCGACATCGATACCCAGCTTGATCGAGTGATGGTCGGCGCGCGCCTGAATGAGCTCGGCCGCCTCGCGCGCCACATCGGCCACATCGACATCGCCCAGATCCAGCTCAAGCTGGCCGGCATCGATCGCCGCAACATCGAGAATATCGTCGACCAGCTTGGCCAGATGCTCCGCGGCCGTCTGGATCGCCGCCATCGGCTCTTTCTGACGATCGCTCAGCGCCCCGGCAAATCCCTGGGCGAGCATGTCGGCATAGCCGTTGATCGTGGTGAGCGGCGTGCGCAGCTGATAGCTCACATGCTCGACGAACTCGGTCTTGATGCGCTCGGAGGTTTCCAGCGCCTCGGCCCGCTCACGCAGGGCTTCCTCGATGCGCCGGCTGTCGGTGACATCGTCCCAGCAGATCAGCGTCGCACCATCGGGCAGCGGGCGGGTGAGATAGGTCAGCACGCGATCGTCGGACCGGCGCATCTCGCCGGTCACCTGCTTGCGGGCCTGCGGGCTGGGATCGGTGACGCGCGCCTTGATGTCGTTCCAGACGCGGTCGTCGGCGAACAGGGCGGCGCAGGTCTCGGCGACCTGGTCGAATTCCGGCTGACCGTCCAGCTCCTCGGCCTCGAAACCCCAGATATCCTCGAAAGCGTTGTTGTGCAGCTGCAGGCGGCCATTCGCGCCGAACACGGCGACGGCCTCGTGCAGCTTGTCGAGCGTAGCGCGCTGGACATTGATCAGCGTGTTGTAGCGGGCGCGCAGGGCCAGCTCGTCGGTCTTGTCCTCGAAGATCAGCATCAGACCGCCCAGCGGGTGACGCTGCCGCGCGACGCGCAGGGTGCGGCCATCGGGCAGCGGCCAAAGCTCGTCCGGCGTCTCGTCGGTCGGCGGCAGGTCGTAGCGGGCCAGCTCGTCGGTTTTCCAGCCGGAATAGTCCGCCTGTTCGGGCAGCAGACGCTTTTCGCGCATCCGGTCGAGGAACTGGCCATGGCCCGGGCGCTCGTTCAGCCAGGCATCGTCCAGCTTGAACAGGCGCGAGAAGGCCGTGTTGTAGAAGTTGAGGCGCTTGGACCGGTCGAACACCACCACGGCTTCGGCCATGTGGTTG
This sequence comes from Maricaulis sp., assembly GCF_017642925.1. Taxonomy (GTDB): domain Bacteria; phylum Pseudomonadota; class Alphaproteobacteria; order Caulobacterales; family Maricaulaceae; genus Maricaulis. The sequence goes on from NZ_JAEPOL010000012.1 coordinate 71,872, forward strand.
AGCGTTTCGTCGTGGGCCCGGCGGAAGCGCGCCAGATCGGACTTGGCTTCCTCGGCTTCCGTCGAGTCGATCGCGAAGCCGGCGGCTCCGCCCGATACCGGAAAGACAAGGAACTGCATCGAGCGGCGGCGTCCCTCGACAACGACCGTGCGGGTTTCCGACACGGGTTCGCCCTGCTCGGCGGCCTGCACCGCCTGGTCGGACATGCCCGCATCCAGCGCCGTCTGTTTTTGCAGCACGGTATCGAGATCCTTGCCTTCGACGGCAGCGACATAAGCCTGGTTCACCCATTCCAGACGGCCGGACACATTCATCCGCCAGGCCGGAACCGGGGCGCGGCCCAGCATGTCGAGGAAGGCCATCGGGTCTTTCGAAACCAGCCGGCGCGCTTCTTCCATGCGGCCGCGGGCATTGGATTCCTCCAGCCCCCGGATCGTCGCATCGGACAGCCAGACGACCAGCTGGGTTCCCGCGGCGCGGCCATCAGCCTCCAGGAAGCGGCCGGACGGTCCCAGAATGGTCAGCGAGAAGGGCTGGCCCTTCTGCGCAAGCTCGTTGAAGCGCCGGCGCAGCGTGGTTTCGTCACCGCCTGCAGAGCGCGCTTCGTAATCCGCCAGGCCTTCCATCAGGATGCCGGCAGGATTGGGACCATCGGTCGCTTCGGCAAAACGCAGCAAGGAGGCCAGCGCGACGGAGGAACCGAAGATGCGCGGCTGGCCCCAGCCCGTATCGCTTTCGTCGAAGGTGGCATCGTCCCAGACGAGAACCAGGCCGGGATGGGCGCCGAACACACTGTCGGCACGGGCAAGGCGGTCTTCCAGTTCGGCCAGCTTGCGGCGCCAGACCAGCTGGGCCGTGCGGGCACCGGCCGTGAGACGGTACGCCCACAGCCCGACGGCAACGGCGAAAGCCATCGCACCGACGGTGACAATGAGCGTCACGATCTGAAATGTCTGTCCCGTCATCGAGCTGTCCTGGGCGCGGCCCTTTGCCCACCCGTATCGGGTCCGCGCGAATCAGCATGATACCGGGCGCGCGAGTCCGGGGCGATGCCTGAGGCCGCAAAAATAATTAACGCTACAGCCGCACCGACAGGTGTCTAGCGCAGGGCGACCTCACCGGCGCGGAATTCGAACATGACCACGCAATTGTCCAGACGGTCCACACCCGCGTCGAGCGGGCGAAACTGCCAGGCGCGCACGGTCTGCCGGCTCTCCCGGTTGAACGGGCCGTCCGGCACGGCACGCGCGATGCGGACATTGTCGACATCGCCATCGGCCTCGACATCGAACCGCACCACGACCCAGCCCTGCCGCCCCAGCGACCAGGCCCGCACCGGATAGTCCGGGATATCGGCCGAAACAGCCGCCAGCGTGGAACCGCGGCAGTCTTCGGGCCCGATCAGGCGTTCGACATTGGGCGGAACCGGGAATTCGTCGCGCGGGATGAAGGGGCCGCGCGTCGCGCCCGTTCCGGGCAGCGGTATCGCCTGCGGCACGGCCGTGCAGGATGAAAGGACGAACAGGAGAGGGATCAGGATGGCGCGCATGACCGGCAAGCTACCGCTTTATGCGAACCGCTCAAGCCGGTTCCTCACGGCGCTCCCCCGCGAACATTTTGTTAAGCGAGGATTAAGGCGTTCAATTTTCGGCCCCGAACTTGTAGTGTCCCCTGCAATTGGGTGAGGGACGCGCCGATTTGAAACAATCCGGCATGCTGTCCTGTTGTGAGTACCTGGCGTTAGAGGTGCGTTGAGACATGTCCTTGTTACCGACCGCGCATGCCGGGCAGGCCTTTGGTGCCCGCCGGATCGACTTCTTCACGATCTCCGGAGAGGTCAAACAGGCCGACGGCTCGACGGGCCAGTTGCGCGATGACGACGGGATGGATCACGATGTCCGGCTCGCCGAGGCCTCGAATGCCCTGACGCCGGGTGACAGCGCCACCATACTGCGCGTCCAGGCCGGTCCGAACCGCCGGTCGCGCCCGGCTGCATTGATCAATCACACCCGCGAAACCTGGGTCCGCACGACACCGGATGCGACCACCCTGCTGGCCCGCTCCGGCGTGACCCGCGGATTCAACTGGTGGCTTTCAGTACTGCTGCTTGCGCTGACGGCGCTCGCTGCCGTCTGGCCGACGCTGCACGCTTTCCTCACGGAAATGAATGGCGGCATGATGGCCGGCATTCCCGCTTTCAGCATCATGGACGAGGTCCTGGCCTTTGCGCCCGGCCTGGCCGGCTGGCGGCTGGAAGCCTCGCTACCCGCCGGCCTGCTCGACGCGATCGCCAGCCTCGGCTTCGTGCCGATGGACCAGCTGACCGAATGGGGTATCGCACTGGGCGGTAGTGCACTCGCCCTCATCGCCTATCTCGCGCGGTCCTGGCGCCTGCTCTACGTGCCCGCCTTCGCCGCTTTTGCCGTCATGGCCGGTGCAATCTTCGGCGGCGTCGGCGCCACGCTTGCCCTGATCGGCGGCGCCGTCCTGCTCTTCCTCGCGGCCGGCTTCTTCAATCGTGTGCGTGACGCTGGGCGTTTCAATGCGCGCGTCGAACGACTGGCCGGGCATGTCCTGCGCAATCCGCCGCAGGAAAGCGTCCGCGGCAATGATGCCGGCGGTGTCGCCGCTGCGGCGGCCACAGCGGCGGTTGCGGCCACGGCTCTGGCCGATACCGGGGTCGAGGCGGAGGACGATACGGAAGCGGCCGCGGACGACGCAGAAGCGGCTGAACCCGCCGATGACGCGGCAAATGGCGAAGCGGAGGCAGGGCCGGAACTGGAACTACCGCCCACCGCAGCTGACGGCGACCCCAGCCCGACCGCCGAAACCAGCGCCCGCCCCGACGATGCCGGCGAGGCCGAAGCCGTGCATACCGATGATGAGACTGCCGGAGCGGCTGCAGCCGATGCTGAAACGGTCGATCCTTCCGAAAGCACCGGCGATGACGTGGCCGCGGACGCAGAGGCTGTGCCTGTTTCGGTGGACGTGGAAAACGCGCCTGTCACAGCCGAGGCCGAGCCGGAAACCGGCGACGTGACCCTGGCCCCGGTCGAGGCGGTGCTGCCGGCCGAAATCGCTGCGGCGGAGCCGGCTACCGAAGACAGCGCCGAGCCGCAGGCAGAGTCACCTGTCGCGTCGGATGACGACGCCGTCGCCAGCGACGCGGCGCCCGAAACCGAAGAAACCGAACCGCAGGCAGGTGCTGCAGAGACACCTGAACAGTCCGCTGAAACCGCTGAACCGGAAACGGCAGCGGCGGAAACAGCTGAGGCGCCCGAGACCGAAGCGGTTCCGGAACCGGCCGAGGCGTCTCTGGAAGAGGATGACGATCTTCCCAGCCTCGATGCCGTTGCAGCCGCTGCTGCACTGAGCGCAGCGGAGCAGGGCGGGTCCGATGACGAACCCGCCGCGGATGCCGGCGAGGCGGAAGACACCGCAACGGTGGAAGACGAACGCACCATGCCGCTCGCTTCGCCGCCGCCCATGCCGGCTTCAGGCCAGCCATCCGGTCAGGCCGGGACAGCGGACGCCTCCGATGCTGAAGTAACGGTGGCGGACAAAACGGCCGATACCGCGCCTGCAGAACCGGCCGGTCTGCCAGCAACCCCGTCGACCTCGCCCGCACTCGATGAGGTCGAGTCGCGCGTGGCCGCAGCCGTCGAAGCGGCAGGCAGTGCGACACCGGCCGCAGCGGCACCGGTCGACGATCCACTTTTCGACGATGACGGGAATGATCCGATGCTGCCGGCCCGCCAGGCGGGCGATACGGCCCCCGGCACGCCGGACCTGGATGTCGAGCGCAGCGACGCGGACACCAACGCTTCCTGACACCGGCGCCACCGGACACGAAAAGGCCCGCACGATGTGCGGGCCTTTTTCATGCGCTCAGCCTGGCAGAAGCGGCGTCAGTCTTCTTCGTGGAAACCGGCCTCGACCAGCTCGGTCAGGGAGTCCGCCGCCTTCTCCGCGTCGGGACCGGACGTCTCGATGCCGATCTCGGACCCCTTGCCCGCCGCCAGCATCAGCAATTCCATGATGGAGTCGGCATTCACCCGTTCGCCATCGCGCGAGACATGGATCTCGGCGTCGAAGCCCTGCGCCATCTCGACGAATTTGGCAGCGGCTCGCGCATGCAGGCCGCGGGCATTGCGGATCACGGCCCGCCGGGCAATCTGGGTCACTTGCCGGCCCCTTCCAGCACGTTCGAGGCGATCGCGATATAGCGCTTGCCGGCGTCCTCGCCCATACGGGCCAGACTGTCCAGATCGGCCCGCGAACGGGCCTCGGCGAGCTTGATCAGCATCGGCAGGTTGACCCCGGCAATGACCTCGACCTTGCCCGGATCCAGCAGCGAGATGGCGAGATTGGACGGAGTGCCGCCGAACATGTCCGTCAGCACGAGCACGCCTTCACCGCGATCCGCGTCGGCAATGGCCTCGCGAATGTCGGCACGGCGCTTTTCCATGTCGTCATCCGGTCCGATGCAGACAGCCAGAAGCGCATCCATGGGGCCCACCACGTGCTCTGTGGCGGCCACGAATTCATCAGCCAGACGGCCGTGAGAGACTACGACGACTCCGATCATGACGGATATCTAACCGTGCCTTGGAACGGCGGGAAAGCGTCTTTTTGCAACGGTCGGATCAATTTGTCAGTCGGCAGTGGCTGCGGGAAGCTCCACGGTGAAGCGTGCACCGGCGACCCCGCCCCCCTCGGCCTTGCGGTTCGAGGCCGTGATCCGGCCGCCATGCGCCTCGACGATCTGGCGTGCAATCGCCAGACCCAGGCCGGAGTGCGTGCCGAACGCCGCGCCGCGCGGGCGCTCGGTGTAGAAGCGCTGGAAGACGGTCTCCAGATTGGCCTCGGGAATGCCCGGCCCCTCATCATCGACCTGCACCAGAAGGCTGGGCCGGCCATTGCGATGCCCCCGCACCAGCCGCACCCACACCTTGCCGCCCTCGGGACTGAAGGTCATCGCATTGTCGAGCAGATTGCGGAAAACCTGGCCCAGCGGTCCGTCTCGGCCCAGAACCATCCCGTTGCGCACCTTGCGCTCGATCACGATCTCGGCGCGCCGCCCGTCCATCGCGTTATAGGTGTCCGCCAGCTCGGACAGCAGGCCGGCCAGATCGAACCGCCCGACATCCTCGCGCGCCAGTTCCGCATCGACGCGCGAGGCCCGCGAGATATCCGAAATCAACCGGTCCAGCCGCCGCACATCGGCGAGGATAACGGCGAGAAGCTTGTCGCGGCGTTCCGCATCGCGCGCATTGGGCAGGACTTCCGCAGCCGAGCGGATCGAAGTCAGCGGGTTTTTCAGCTCGTGCGACACGTCGGCGGCAAAACTCTCGATCGCGTCGAGCCGGTCGTAGAGCGCCTCGGTCATCTCGGAAAGGGCAACACCAAGCTCGCCGATCTCGTCATTGCGCGAGCGCAGGTCGGGCATTTTCACCCGGCGTCCGCCGGCCCGCCGGGCCTCGCGCGCGGCGCGGGCCAGGCGCCGCACGGGCCGGGCGATGAAGACCGTCAGCGCCAGCGAGGACATCGTCGTCACCAGGGCGGCAATCAGCACGAAGGGCAGGAGCGCACGCCGTTCCGCCTCGATCAGGCGGTCAAGATCATAGCTCTCGATGGTCACCACACCGACGACCGCGCGCACAGGCTGGATCGGGATCGACACCGACACGACGCGGCGGCCATCGGCTTCACGCCGTACGCCGGCGACGATCTCGCCATTGATGACCTGGCGCACCTCGTCGCCCAGATCGCGGTCGAGCGCAGCTCGCTCCTCGGGCGAGCGCAGCAGGTTGGACACCGTATCGAGGATGCGGCTGGGCAGGCTGCGCGCCGTATTGGCGAGGTCGGGACGCGGCTGGCCGGGCGGCGGCAGCACGGTTTCCTCGAACACATCGGCCAGCAGATGGCTGTCGGCAACGATCTGCCCGCCCTTGTCGAAAACGAGCACGCGCGACTCTTCGGGCACGTAGAGCTGACGCAGGATCGCCCGCGCATCGTCATTGCGCAGCACGGGCGCGGGCGCCCCGTCGGACGCACCCTCGGCGAGGACATTGGCGATCAGCTCACCCTGTGCCCGCAGCGAATCCAGCTTGGCGTTGACCAGGCCGCGGCGGGTCTCGGTCAGCGCCAGCATGCCGGCGACCAGTACCCCCAGCGCCACGAAATTGGCGACAAGGATCAGCTGGGCCAGCCGCGAGCTGGGACGCGGCGTCAGATTGCGCAGGACCGTGCCGGCCCGGCGCAATCCGCTTCGCCAGGATGCCGTGTCAGTCTTCCTTATAGCGGTAACCCACCCCGTAGAGGGTCTCGATGGCGTCGAAGGACTTGTCGACTTCGCGGAATTTCTTGCGGATGCGCTTGATATGGCTGTCGATCGTCCGGTCATCGACATAGACCTGATCGTCATAGGCCGCGTCCATCAGATTGTCGCGGCTCTTCACATAGCCCGGGCGCGTCGCCAGGGCCTGCAGGATCAGGAATTCGGTGACCGTCAGACGCACCGGCTCGCCGCCCCAGGAACAAGCGTGGCGATTGGGGTCGAGCACCAGGCTGCCGCGTTCCAGCGGCTTGCTGTCACCCGGTTCCAGCGGACCACTGCCGACCGGCGCATCCTGTGCCCGGGCCCGGCGCAGCACCGCCTTGACCCGTTCGCCCAGGAGGCGCTGGGAGAAAGGCTTGGTGATGTAGTCGTCGGCGCCGAGATTGAGCCCCAGAGCCTCGTCGAACTCGTCATCCTTGGAGGTCAGGAAAATGACCGGGATGTTCGAGGACTGGCGCAGGCGGCGCAGAAGTTCCAGCCCGTCCATACGCGGCATCTTGATATCGAAAATACCCAGATCCGGCGGATCCTCGGCCAAAGCGGTCAGTGCCGACGCACCGTCATTATAGGTGCGCACGTGATAGCCCTCGCCTTCGAGGAAGATGGAAACCGACGTGATGATGTTTTCGTCGTCGTCGACCAGTGCAATCGTAGCCATGCTGTCTCCGGGCTCGGTTATGTCCAGGCCGCCATGGAAACCTGAATTTGTGGCGACAATAGACACGCACTGCACATCGCGCCAAGCATCGAGCGCCAATTATCCCCATGGTTCACCGGGCTTTAAGTCTCTTGCGACAGTATTCCGCCGTTAAAAGGGGCTGGGTACATGCCGGGCGACATCCACTACGAGGTTTTCTTCAAGAAGAACCGGAAGGCCGGCTGGGCCCTGGCCGAGGCGCATGACAGCCGCGACGCTGCCCTCAAGCTTGCCCATGCCTTGCTGGCCAAGAACAAGGATGGTTCTGCCCGGGTGAGCAAGGAAACCTTCTGCCAGGACGCCCGCAAATTCCGTTCGGTGACAGTGTTTGAGGGCGGGGCAGAGACCTACGGCGCCATTGAAGAAAAAACCAATGAAGCACAATTGCCGTGCCTGACGCCGGACGATCTGTCCAAGCCGCACGCCCGGCACACGATCAAGCGGGTGCTGACCGGCTGGCTGGAACGCATGCAGGCCCTGCCCATGGAGCTCCTGCACCGCGCCGATCTCGTGGAAAGCCTGGAAGCCTCGGGCACCGAGCTGCAACATGCGGTGCAGAAAGTGGCAGTCGCCAGCGCCCGCGACCAGGACGCCAATGTCCAGACCCTGGTCAAACAGCTCAACGAGCTGGTGCAGAAGGCGCTGGGCCGCATCTACAAGGATGCCCGTGACGCCAAGCTGCCGGAATACCCCAAAAAGGCGAAATTCGCCGACATTGCGAACGGCATTTTCGCCGGCGACAAGCGCGCCTACACGCTGCGCGCCGCGATGGCCGACCGCCTGCGCCACGAGCGCAAGTATGGCGACAAGCTGGAAGCCCTGCTCGACATGGCCGACACCTTGCCCGAGGCCGAGGATGCACGCGCCTTCGCCCTGGGCGAGGTGGACAGCTATGTCTCGGAAGTCATCAGCTTTGACGCCGGACGCGAAGCCCTGCTGGGCAAGTGCAAGGATCTCGGCGAGACCATCGAGCGGCTGACCTGCCTGTTCGACGGTGACGGCAAGGCGGATGCGCTGCGCATGGCGCCGAACTGTGCCCGCCGTCTGGCGAAATGGACCCATTCACGCGAATTCGACAGTTGCCGCGCGGTGATCGCGCAATGCCTGCTCAAGGAGCTGGAACGCCCGGCCCGCCTGCGCCCGACGAGCGTGCGCGAAGAAGTCCGCCTGGCACGCGATCTGGCGAGCCGCCTGGTGATTTCCTCGGACTCGCTGCTGCCGGCCGACGGCCTGATCAAGACGTTCGCGGCGCGCTCGGCCCGCCTCCTGCAGCCGGAGGTGATCGACGAACTGCTCAAGCACTCGGCCGATATCGACGAAGAGGTCAGCCGCCTGCTCATGCTCGAGGAAAACCTCGTCGGCGAAGCCAACAAGAGCAAGCTGGCCGGCTATGTCCGGGCAACCATCGGTTCGTCCGAGGCCGACGGCTATTATATCCGCGGTGGCGCTCAGCCGCTGGAACGGCTGGCGCGCCTGGCCGCGCACCAGAAAAAAGTGCTCAAGGGAACCTATCCCAAGGATGCCAAGCAGGAATTGTCGGCGAAGTTCGACGAACTCGGCGTCAAGATCATCGACCAGAGCAAGATCCTCAACATGGTCGAAGCCGGTGATCGTCCGGCTCTCGACAAGGCGTCGGCCCTGCTGCGTCTGGCAACCGGCGGCGCCCTGCCGCTCGGCCGGTGCTCCACCGATGCGCAGGCCCGCGCGCTGCGCCAGATCAAGTCGGCCGCCGGGCTGAGCGAAGCCCAGACCGAAGACGGCCGCCCCAAGCTGAAGGCGATCCACGGCCTGTTGCAGCAACTCGCCTCCCAGGCCGACAAGGCGGCCTGACACGAACCCGCTTCCAATAGGCGGTATGCCCACCTAAAGTGAGCGCATGATCTGGCGTTCGCTCCTTCTTGTCCTTGCAGGCCTTGCCGCCGGTGCCGCGCTCGCGGTGTTTCTGGTCTTCGGTCTGCTCGAGATCGGAGGCACGCGCGTCGGCCCCTGGGCGACCAACCCGCTGATCGGCGCCAGCGATGCCGGACCGGCAACCCGCGCCATCGTCGCGCGCCGTGGCCTGCTCGCCCTCAACCGGTCCGAGGCGGTCTACTTCATGGCATTCGAAGACAGTGACGGCCGGACCCTGCGCGAGACCTGCGAGTACCGCGTCAGCGGCGGCGCCCTGCCGACACGCTGGTGGAGTCTCACCCTGTACGGCGAGGATAACTTCCTGCCGGTCAATGGCGACGAGGCCCATGCCCTGACCCGGACCGATCTGGGCGAAACAGACTGGACCTTCATCGCCGGCCCGCAGCGCCCGGACGGCGCGCCCTGGTTGTCGACCCGCCGGTCCGGCGCCTTCTCGATCACGCTGCGTCTCTATCATCCCGACCCGGTGGTTCTCGAAGCGCCTGAAACGCTCGACCTGCCGGAGATCGAGCGGCTCGGCTGCGGGGAGGCAAGCTGATGCGCTGGCTTCTTCCGCTCGGCCTCTTTGTCGTCGCCGCGATTGCCGGTTTCTGGCTGGCGCTGAACGCCATTCCCGGCGTGATCATGGGCAAGGCGATGGACCGGATCGGTGCACTGGGCAGCGAGGCGGGCGATGTCCGTCATGCACCGCGCCTGCGCGAGGACAACCAGACCATCGTCCGCGCCAGTCCGGACATGCTCTACTCTGTGTGCGTCTATGACGTTTCGGAAGAGCCGGTGGCCGTCGAGGCACCCTGGCCGGCCGACGGCAACTATGCCTCGGTGAGCTTCTATGATGCCCGGACCAATAATTTCGCCGTTTTCAGCGACCGGAATGGCGATGCCTCGCCTGTCGGGATCGTGCTGACCGGCAACGCCCTCGAGCGCGACGCACCTGCTGGCGCCCACACGATTGTGGCCCCCACCCCTCGTGGCCTCATTCTCTACCGCCGCGTCATCGATGCGGACACGGATATGACCGCCGCCGAGACGGAACGCCGGGGCTTCACCTGCGCCCGCCTGTCCGATGAGTAACTTGCCCTCGCGGCAGGAGCGGTGAAACTCTGCCGCGTCAATCCGGGGAGGTTTCATGAAACATCTGATCCGCGCGGCTTTCGCCGCGAGCACCGCCGCCATCGTCATTGCACCGGCCCAGGCCGATGACCGTGCCGACGTGGAGGCCACCGTTCAGGCGGTGTATGACGTGATTTCAGGTCCTGTCGGCCAGTCGCGCGATTTCGACGCCATGCGTGAGCTGTACCTGCCCGGCGCTGCCATGGGCGCTGTTTCACCGGGCGAGGACGGGCAGGGCCGCGGCCGTGTCATCACGCTGGACGACTATATCGAGCGCTCCGGCCCCTGGCTGGTGGAGAACGGTTTCACCGAACGTCCCACGCGCACCGAGACCACAATCTATGGCGAACTGGCCTATGTGCGCTCGGCCTATGAGGGCGTGAACGGTGTAACCGGCGAAGTCTTCGTGACCGGGGTGAATTTCATCACCCTGTTCAAGATCGAGGGTGAATGGAAGATCGCCTCCATCCTCTGGCGCTCCGCCGACGAGGACTGGCCGGTCGAGGCGGCCTTCGACTAGGCGCCTGTTCCATCGCCATATTGCGACCGTCATCCCCCGGCTTGTCCGGGGGACCTCAGCCAACGCCTCCGCGACAGGCCGGAGGATTTCTTCTCGTAGAACGGCTTCCGTGCGAGCCGAGGTCCCCCGGATCCCTGCCGAAGCAGGGCCCGGGGGATGACGCTCGTTTGTTGTATACGGCTGCCAAGAGGCCCGGCTATTCCTCTGCCGGAGCCTCGTCCCGGGCGTCGAGCGGGTCCACATCATCCATCAGCTTCTGCATCAGGAAGGTGTAGAGCAGCGCGTCGCGGCGGGCCGTCTCTTCCAGATTGGCCGCAGCGGAGTGACCGCCGGCCGTGTTCTCGTAGTAGAGATAGTCATGGCCCAGCTCCTCCAGAAGGTGCGCGAACTTGCGGGCGTGGCCCGGATGCACGCGGTCATCCTTGGTGGAGGTGTAGAGGTAGATTTCCGGATAGTCGCCGTTCGCATCGACATTGTGATAGGGCGAGATCGAACGCAGGAAGCCGCCCTCGTCCGGATCCGACGGATCGCCGTATTCACCCATCCAGGATGCGCCCGCCAGCAGCTGGTTGAAGCGCAGCATGTCCAGCAGCGGCACGGCCGAAACGACGGCGTTCCACAGGTCCGGGCGCTGGGTGTACATCACGCCGGTCAGCAGGCCGCCATTCGAACCGCCATAGACGCCGAGATGCCGCGGGCTGGTGAGACCGCGCTCGTTCAGGTCCTCGGCGACCGAAATCAGGTCGTCATAGATGCGCTGGCGATCCATCTTCAGGCCCGCCTGGTGCCAGGCCGGACCGAATTCGCCGCCGCCGCGGATATTCGCCACGACATAGGCACCGCCGTTTTCCAGCCAGAGCTGGCCGCGCGAGCCGGAATAGCTCGGACGGATCGAGACCTGGAATCCGCCATAGGCATACAGGAGCGTCGGCGTCGTACCGTCCATCGGCACGTCTTCACGGCGCACGACGAAATAGGGGATCATCGTCCCGTCGGTCGAGGCAGCCTCATGCTGCTCGACAATCAGGCCTTCGGTGTCGAACCGGTCCGGGATCGACTTGATCGGCTCGACCGTCAGCTCGGCCGCATTGACCATGTAGAGCGAGTCCGGCGTCAGGAAGCCTTCGGCATTCATGAAGGCGATATCCTCGTTCGAATTCGTCGAACCCAGGCCGATCGTCATATTGTCCGGAACCGGAACCGTGTCCGAGCTCCAGTTGCCGTTCTCGAAGTGGAAGGCTTCCAGGCCGCCGACGACATTCTCGTCGATCGCCACCAGGAGGGCCGACGCCGTCGCACCGACACCGCCGATGGATTCACGCGCACCCGGAACATAGACCGTCTTCACCTCCGGCAGTTCGCCGCTGGCGACGAAATCGGCCATGGTGAAGGAGAGCAGTGCGCCCTGCGGATAGGTCTCGCCGCCTTCGACGGGCGTCCATTCCTCATTGATCGAGAAGACCAGCTCGCCCTGATACAGGTCCTGGATGTCCGCCTTGGCCGGGATCGGCAGCGCCACCGGATCGCTGTCCAGCGGCAGATACCACCAGGTCGTGTCGTAGAAGGTGTCGGCTTCCGAGGCCATCATGTAGACGGTGCCGTCGCTGTCCTCGGTGCGGAAGGCAAACAGGCCGACATCCTCGCGATCGCCGCGCACAACCTCGGTCGCTTCGGACAGGTCGGTGCCACGTTCCCAGCGGTAGGAGACCGAGGGATAGCCGCTGTCGGTGGAGTCGGCTTCGCTGGTGGCCAGGCCGACCAGCAGCGTGTTCTCGTCGACCCAGCTGACACCGCCCTTGGCGTCCGGAGTTTCGAAACCGCCCTCGACGAAGGCGCGATCGGAGACGTCGAACTCACGGCGCACGGCTGCGTCGGATCCGCCGTCCGACAGGGTCAGCATGCAGCGGTCATAGTCCGGTGCCAGGCAGTTGGCGCCGCGCCAGACCCAGTTACGGTCCTCGGCTTCGGACAGCGCGTCGAGATCGAGGATCACATCCCATTCCGGCGTCTCGGAGAGATAGCTCGCCAGCGAGGTGCGGCGCCACAGGCCGTGGGTGTTGTCGGCATCCTGCCAGAAGTTCCAGACATAGCCGCCATAATAGGCGCCATAGGGAATCCGGTCCTCGCTCTGGTAGATCGCCAGCGCCTGGTCATAGAGGTCCTGATAACGCGCATCGCCGCGCAGGCGATCGAACGTGCGCTCATTCTGGCCCTCGACCCATTCCAGCGCCCGTTCGCCCTCGACCTCTTCGAGCCAGACGCGCGGATCGTTTTCCGGATCGATCTGGACGATCTGGCGCTCGCTCGTGGTCTCCGGTGTCTGGGTCGTCACGGTATCGCTCTCTTCGCTCGCGGGCTGGGAGCAGGCGGCAAGCGCAAGCGCCCCCGCGCTCAACACCCAGAATTGCTTCTTCAAAGTCATGTCAGTCACCCCTTTGACTTTTGTCGGGCGCAGTTAAGCCCGGACTGGTGCTGGACGTAAAGCCGTCGCAGCGCTATCGGGACAGCATGAAAGCGCGACTGATGAATGGTGCCGGCAACAAGTTCGTACTCGCGGACGCGCGCGCGCATACCGGCTTTCTCGGCCTGTCCCGCAATACCGTGCGGGCGTGGGCGCACGATCTGCATTTCGATCAGCTGCTCGTGCTTGAGCACAGCGACAGCGCAGACGCCTTCATGCGGATCTGGAATGCCGATGGCGACGAGGTCGGTGCCTGCGGCAATGGAACGCGGGCGGCGGGCTGGTTCCTGATGGAGGAAAGCGGGCGGCCTGCCGTGAGCATCGGTACGGCCAGCGGCCTGCTGCAGGCGGTGCGCGCCGGTGCGCTGACCGTCAGCGTCGACATGGGCAAACCGCGGCTGGACTGGCAGGACATTCCGCTGGCGCGCGACATGGACACGGTCGCGCTGGACTATGTCGCCGAAGCCGGCGGCGTGCGTATCGAGCGCCCGGGCGCGGTGAGCATGGGCAATCCGCACGCCGTCTTCTTCGTCAGCGATGTCGAGACCCTGCCGATCGCGCGGCTGGGGCCGGAAGTGGAGTACGACCCGCTCTTCCCCGAGCGCGTCAATGCCGGCTTTGCCCAGATCTATGACGAGACCCATATCCGCCTGCGCGTCTGGGAACGCGGCGCCGGCATCACCGCGGCCTGCGGGACCGGCGCTTGCGCCGCGCTTGTGGCTGCGCACCGGCGCGGCCTGGCAGAGCGTTCCGCCTCGATCATGGCCGATGGCGGCGAGCTGCATGTGGAATGGCGCGTCACCGACGATCACGTGATCCTGACCGGCCCCGTGGAAGACGAGGGCGAGGTCGATCTCGCCCTGAAGATCTGATTGGCCTGCAGCCTGTACCGCAAAGCCGCCTTTTCGCCGGTGATATTTCCCATAATATCCCGCTTCATGCCGTGATCGTGACACGGTTCGGGGGGACAGATGGGGGACATGTCCATGAACACGATCCTGCGCCTTGCGCTGCCGCTCGCCCTGCTCGCCGCTCCGGCAGCAGCGCAGTCCGGCGCGTCCGAAACCACCCCGCAGACACTCGCTCAGCAGATGTTCGCCGAGGCGAACGCCGCTATTGGCAATGAGGATTACGAAGCGGCTCGGCGCCTGCTGGAAGCCGCCCTCGACCTCAAACCGGCTCACCCTGCCATCCTGCGCGGCCTCGCCATTGTGGCCCTGAGGGCGGAAAACCCCGAAGACGGTTTCCAGGCCCTGGAACGCATGGCGCGGGCCGGTATCGCATTTGACCCGGAGCCTCTGGAAGACCTGCTGCGCACGGCCAATACCGCGCGCTTCGAAGCCGTCGCCGGCCAGCTCGCTGCCAACAGCGCTCCGGTCGGGCAGGCGGAAGTCGTCGCGGAGATCGACCGGCCCGGCGCGCTGATCGAGGGTGTCGCGATCGATATCGAGACCGACCGTCTCTTCGTCTCCTCCGTCACCGGACGGGAAATCCTGCTGCTGGAACCCTTTGCCCGCGACGAACCCCAGGTCTTCGCCGACCGGGAGGACGGGCTGTGGTCGGTGTTCGGCCTTGCGGTCGATGACCGTACCCGTGTCGTCTGGGCCGGATCGGCGGCTATCGAACAGACGCCGCTGGAAGACGGAGAGACCGGCGGCACCGCGCTGTTTGCTTTCGACCTGGTCACCGGCGACCTCTATCGCCGTTACGAAATCGACGATGCCGTACAGATCGCCGACTTCACCGTGCGCGACGGCACTGTCTATGCCTCCGATAGCCAGGCGCCGCGGGTCTATGTGCTCGACAGCGTCTCCGGCGAGCTGGAAGTCCTGGCGGAGGATCCGCGCTTTGTCAGTCTGCAGGGGGTCGCACTGGCCCGGGGTGCGCTTTATGTCGCCGACTATGCGATGGGTCTGTGGCGGATCGATCTGGGCGACCGGTCGGTCTCCCTGGTGCGGGGCGGGAGAGAAAGCCTGATCGGTATCGACGGGCTGCGCCAGACCCGCGACGGCCGCATCCTCGCCGTGCGCAACGGCACCCGGCCGCACCAGGTCATGGCTATCGATCTGGATGCAGACGGTCATGCCGTGGCCAGTACCGAGGTCCTGCTGCGCGGTCACCCCGCCATGACGGGCGAGCTGGCCGAACCCACCCTGATCGATCCGGCCGACGGACGGGCCTGGCTGGTCGCGAACGCGGCCTGGCCGCGCTTCCCGGCGGACGGCGAAGGGCCGGAGGGCGAACAGCCGGCGACCGTGATCCTGGAAATCGACCTGCCCTGATGCCGGTCCGTCATACCGTCTTCCACACCGGCGGCGGTCAGCTTTCATTCATCGGTTTCTCATAATCTTGATTCGTTGCGGGGGGCAGGAGCCTGAGGGCTCGACCGCTGCAAGGAGACAGATGATGAGGAAAGTCGATCACGATTTTGCGGAACAGATCCGCGGCCTCAGGCTGACGACGGCCGAGGTGACCTACTACATGCCGGACCACCCGGCGCTGCTGCAGACCTTTGTGTGGCAGACCCAGGATCTGGCGCCGAAATATCCGCGCCTGACCCGGTTTCTCGATTTCTGGAAGAGCGAGATCGATGCCGTCATCCACACCGTGCGGATTGCCCATCAGGGCCTGATCCGGCCGGCCGAGTGGCGGTTTGCCGACTGTCAGATGCGGCTGAACTGAGCGGCGCGCTCCGCTCAGTCCTTGCGCGACAGGCCCGCGCCGCAGGCCGAACGGATCACGGTATCGGCCCGCAGGGCGCGCTGGCGCAGATTGAGGATCTGGTCGAAGGAAAAGCCGAGCTCGTCAGCCAGGGCCTGCGGCTCGCCGACCCGTTGCATGTCCGGCATTGCCGCCACGATCACGCGCATCTGGCGCTCGTTGAAGCGCGAGCTTGCCTCGCGGGCCACGCAGGCACACGCGCCGGGCGATCCGCCGGCCGCCTCGCAGGCCTCGACCAGCGCACCGCGCACGGCCTCGGGATCCGGGTCCGATTGCGCCGTCATCAACAGCGCTGCAACCAGTCCTGCCCCCTGCACGATACCGGTCATTCCGGTTTATCCCCCTTTGCGACCGGCCCGCCATCGCACGAAAAGCCGATCAATTCTTGCCCGAACTGCAATACGGCCCCTTTCAACCGCGGCCAGACCCGTCATAATCCACAATGCGAGGGTAACACGAGTCCCAAGGAGCCCGACATGAGGCGCGTTCTATTTTCACTGGCAGCCGTTTCGATGCTGGCCGCCTGTGCATCGCCCACCCCGTACCAGGCCGCCGATGGCAGCCGCCGGGGCTTCGAAGAACAGCAGATCGAGACCAACCGTTTCCGGCTCTCCTTCGAAGGGAATTCGCTGACCGACCGTGAAACCGTGGAGACCTACCTGCTGTATCGCGCCGCCGAACTGACGGTGGAACAGGGGTATGACTATTTCACCGTGGTCACCCGCGCGACCGACGAGGACACGCGCGTCACGGCAAGCGGTTTCAGTTCGTCCTATTATTCCGCCTTCCCGGTGCACTATTCCTACTACCATCCCCGCTGGGGCTGGCATGGCTGGCGGGACCCGTTCTGGGATGACACGCGTTATCGCGAAACCACCCGCTATGAGGCGAGCGCCGAGATCTTCCTGGGACGCGGCACCAAGCCCGACGACCCCAGCGCTTTCGACGCGCGCGACGTGATTGCCAACCTGTCCGACGACATCGTCCGGCCCGAGCCGGGCTGACCGGCGCGGACAGGAACAGAAAAAGCAAAAGGGCCGGCGCATGCGCCGGCCCTCTTCGTTCGGACAAGCCCCGATGCCTATTTCGGAGGCATGCGCGCGCCGGCGTCGAGGCGGACGCATTCGGCGTTGATGTAGTCATTGGTCACCATGAAGGCGACCAGATCGGCATACTCGGCCGGCGTGCCGAAGCGCTGCGGGAATTGCAGGTGCGAGGCCAGGGAGGTTTTCACTTCCGGCGGCATCTGCTGATAGATCGGCGTCTCGAAGAAGCCCGGCAGGATCGTGTTCACGCGGATGCCTTCGCGGGCCAGGTCGCGCGCCATCGGCAGGGTCATGCCGTAAATGCCGCCCTTGGAGGCAGAATAGGCCAGCTGACCGATCTGGCCGTCCTGCGCGGCAACCGAAGCGGTGTTGACGATCACGCCGCGGCCGCTGTCGCCCGCCGGATCGAGCGCCATCATGCCGGCAGCCGCCTTGGAGGCGCACAGGAAGGAACCGACCAGGTTGATCGCGATGACGGTCTGGAAGCCCTTGGCGGAGTGAGCGCTGATTTCACCGGTCGAGGAGGACCGGCGTGCCGTCTTCTCGGCCCAGCCGATCCCGGCGCAGTTCACCATCACGCGTTCCTGGCCATGAGCCTCGCGTGCCTTGGCGAAACCGGCATCGACGCTGTCTTCCTCGGCCACATTGACCTGGCAGAACACGCCGCCGATCTCCTTGGCGACCGCTTCGCCCTTCTCGGCATTCATGTCGAAAATGGCGACCTTGGCGCCATCGGCAGCGAGGCGGCGGGCTGTGCCTTCGCCGAGACCGGAAGCACCGCCGGTGACGATGGCAGCGATGGAATTGTCAATTTTCATTTGTCTTCCCCTTTATCGACTTGCCCTGCGGCATAGCGCGTCGGGACAAAAAAGAAAATCGCCCGCATCGTCGCGGCTGGAAATCCCGGTTGGGTGCGGCCGCTGCCCGGTGCTAGAGCTAGCGCTGCAACCCCACCGACGGACGATCCGATGAGCCAGACCTACGCCCTTCTCCTGCACGGCGGCGCCGGCGTGCTTGCGCCGCGCAGCTATGATCCCGAACGCACCCACATGCGCGAACTGGCCGAGGCCGGCAAGGCGATGCTGGAAGCCGGCGATGCGGCGCTGGACGTGGTGACGGAGATCGTGCGGCGGCTGGAGGCGTCCGGCCTCTATGTCGCGGGCAAGGGCGCCTCGCCCAACCAGGCCGGCCGCTATGAGCTCGACGCCGCCATCATGGACGGCTCGGACCGGCGCGCCGGGTCGGTTGCCGCCCTGACCGGCTTCATCAGCCCGATCCATGCGGCGCGCGCCGTGATGGAGGAGACCCGGCATGTCATGCTCGCCGGGCGCGGCGCGGAGCGCTTCGCCGGCCTGCAGGGTCTCGAGCGGGTGGAGAGCGTCAATGACTACTACACCCCGGCAGCCGCCCCCGATGATCGCGAGATCGCGACCGGCACGGTCGGCTGCGTGGCTCTGGACACATCCGGACGCCTCGCTGCCGCGACCTCGACCGGCGGCACATTGAACAAGCTGGAAGGCCGGGTCGGCGACAGCCCCATTCTGGGCGCCGGCTGCTGGGCCGACGGGCATGTTGCCGTCTCCTGCACCGGCCAGGGCGAATTCTTCCTGCGCCAGGCCACCGCCAAGGATATCTCGGCCCGCATGGCCTATGGCGGCCAGACGCTCGCCGAAGCCGCCGCCGGCGCGATCGGCGATGTCGGCAGCCTCGGCGGCGAGGGCGGCGTGATCTGCGTCGACCGAGACGGCAATCTGGCCCAGCCCTTCAACTCGCCCGGCATGAAGCGCGCCGCGGTGTACCCGGACGGGCGGATCACTGTAGAGGTCGACTGAGCGACCAAGGATCACGCAGCAGGGCAGGAGCGGGAATGCGCGGATATTTTGCGGTCGGGGCGGAAGGCATTTCCAAACCGATGAATCTCGGTGCGATCCTGCGCACGGCGCACGCTTTCGGCGCCAGCTTTGCCTTTTCGGTCAATGCCAGCCACCGGGTCCGCGATGTCTACCAGGCCGACACCGCCAAATCCGTCAGCCATGTGCCCTATTACGAGTGGGCCGATATCGACGCCATGGCCCTGCCGGACAATTGCCAGCTGGTCGGCGTCGAACTGACCGACGAAGCCGTCGACCTGCCGGCCTTCCGCCACCCGTTGTGTGCGGCCTATGTGTTCGGGCGCGAGCGCGGCTCGCTGACCGAGGAGATGCAGGCGCGCTGTCAGCACATCGTCAAGATCCCGACGAAATTCTGCGTCAATGTCTCGGTCGCCTGTGCGATCACGCTCTACGACCGCACGCTGAATTTCGGCGGTTTTCCCGAACGCCCGCTGATGCCGGGCGGTCCGCAGACCGCGACCGACAATGCGGAAAAGAAGTTCGGCGTGCATCGTTGATCGCCGCCGCAGGCATGCCAGATTAGGGGGGATTTAACCCTCGCCGCCTTACCGGTTTCGACGCGCACAGTCCGATTGGCTACCGAACAGAGGATGACCTCAACCGTGTTCCTGCGACCCTGCCTTGCCGCCCTGACCCTCACCTTCGCCAGTGCCGTCCCGGCCCTCGCCCAGGACGAGCCGGAATTCCGCGGCGAATATTCCGACTGGCGCGTTTTCACCCGTCCGACCGAGTCCGGGCTGGTCTGCTATGCGCTCAGCCGTCCGACCGACAGCGCCCCGCGCACCTTCGACCATGGCACGGTGTATTTCATCGTCGCCTCCTGGCAGAACGGCGCCGTCAACGAACAGCCGAACCTTCTGACCGGCTATGATCTGCGTCCCACCAGCCCGCCGGAAGTGCGGGTCGGCTCCTCGCGCTTCGACACCTTCACCGATGGCAGCGAAGCCTTCCTGGACGACCTGTCCGACGAGAGCGATCTGGTGCGCCAGATGCGCCGCGGCTCCGCCATGCAGGTGACAGCGACCACCGCGGCCGGCGTCGCCACGGCCTACGAATTCTCGCTCTCCGGTGTGACGGCCGCCCTGCAACGCGTCGAAGCGCTCTGCGGGTAACTCGTTTCCAAAAACATTGTCATCCCGGATGGATGCCCGGCCTTGGGCCGGGCGAAAGTCCGGGACCCATAATCGCGGTGCCGGACAAGCCGCCTCGATATCGTGCCTGCTTCCGGCCGAAAGCCAGCGTATGGGTCCCGGCTCTACGCCCCGCCTGCGCGGGGCATTCGGCCGGGATGACAAAGGAAATTTGTCCTACTCCCCGTCCCCGAACGGTTTCGGGCGCAGCTTGGTCTTGTGGCTCGGCGGGCCTTTCGAACCGTCGGGCATCAGGCCGCGATAATAGCCCTTCTGCCATTTCAGCTCGGCCGCGTCCTTGTCGCCCTCGCGCAGGCGGGTGGCGAAATCGGCGCGGCTGACCCGCCAGGTCTCGAACTGTTCGAATGTCTTCGGGTCGGCATGGAGCGGGCGGATCTCGGTCTCGATCTTGTCGAACAGGTCGCGGCGCACCGGAAAGAGCTGGGCAATCGCCTCGTCCGCCTCGAAACGCACCTCGCCGGGCCGGGTAAAGCGCCAGTTCATGGTGAAGGCATAGGGGCTCCAGTCGGTCTCGATCACGCCATTGAGCGGTGCGATCCCGTCCTTGGGCGTATTCACCGGCCCCATCACCCAGATATTCCAGCCGGGCGGTGTGCGCAGCAGAAAGCCGGTCTCGAAGGTCAGGATGCCCGAGCCGAAATTCGCCATCGGCGCGCCGGGTTTTCCCATCGCCAGCGGGTCGTCCATGCGTACCGTCACATCCTCGACCCGCTCGCCGCCATTCCAGCTCGCGGTGAAGCCGGTCGGGGTGAACACCTCCCAGCCATGCTGATTGGCCAGCGCCAGCGGCAGGCAGCGATAGGCCGAGCTTTCCGGCGTGGCGTCCATCCAGTCGCGCCGGCTTCCGGCCGGGCGGATTGTCGGGACTTCGGCGGTGAGGGGATGGCAGATCAGTTTCATCCCCCCATCACAGCGCGGCCTGCCCCGCGGGCGCAACCCCGTCATGCGTTCTGCCCCCTCGCGGAGTGCAGTGTTTTCCTGTATGTGACGCCGCCATGAACATACAGACCAGCCACTCCCTCGACCTGTCCGCCGCCCGCCGCCCTGCCGCGCCGGCCGGACCGCTTTCGCTCGCCGGCCTGACGCGCACGCAATTGCGCGATGCGCTGATCGAGCGCGCGGGCGTCGACGAGAAGAAGGCCAAGATGCGCGCCGACCAGCTCTGGCGCTGGATCTATCATTATGGCGTCACCTCGTTTGACGAGATGACGAATGTCTCCAAGGACCTGCGCGCCGTGCTGGCGCGGGAGTTCACACTGCACCGGCCGGAGATCGTGGAACGCCTCGTCTCGGTCGACGGCACGCGCAAATACCTGATCCGGCTGGCGCCGGGCGTGGAGTGCGAGACCGTCTTCATCCCGGACGTGGCCCGTTCGGGGGCGCTGTGCGTGTCCAGCCAGGTCGGCTGCACGCTGAACTGCACCTTCTGCCACACCGGCACCCAGGCGCTGGTGCGCAATCTCACCGCAGCCGAGATCGCCGCCCAGGTGATGATCGCGCGCGACGACCTGGCCGAATGGCCGACCTCGAACGAGAACCGCAAGATCACCAATATCGTCTTCATGGGCATGGGCGAGCCGCTCTACAATCTCGACCATGTTTCCGACGCGATCGACATCATCTCCGATGGTGACGGCATGGCGATCGGCCGCCGGCGCACGACGGTGTCGACCTCGGGCGTGGTGCCGAAGATCCAGGAGCTGGGCGAGCGGACGGGCACGATGCTCGCCATCTCGCTGCACGCCACCCATGACGATCTGCGCAACGAGCTGGTGCCGCTGAACAGGAAATACCCGCTGGCCCAGCTGATGGACGCGATCCGCGCCTATCCGGGCCTGGGCAATTCCAAGCGCGTGACGTTCGAATACGTGATGCTCAAGGGCGTCAATGACAGCCTGGCCGAAGCGCGGGCTCTGGTGAAACTGCTGAAGGGCGTACCGGCGAAGATCAATCTGATCCCGTTCAACCCCTGGCCGAACAGCCCGTATGAGTGCTCCGACTGGGACCAGATCGAGGCCTTTGCCGATGTGGTCAACCGGGCCGGCTATGCCTCGCCGATCCGCACCCCGCGCGGCCGCGACATCTTCGCCGCCTGCGGACAATTGCGCTCGGAAAGCGAGAAGATCCGGGCGAGCGTGCTGAAAAAGCAGCGCCTGTCGGGCGAGGGCTGACGCCATAAAGAAAACCCCGGCCCGATAAAGAAAACCCCGGCCCGATAAAGAAAACCCCGGTGCGGGAGCACCGGGGTTTCCAGGTATCGATGGCGGGAGCGGGGAGGATTACCCGCGCATCGGATCTTCAAGCGAGCCTTCGGCATCGATATCGGTATCGGCGCCCAGCTCGGCCTCATTGCCGACTTCCGGGTCGGTGATGGGGTCCTGGAGCGGGTCGTCCATCGGATCTTCCATCGGGTCGATCTCGGTTTCCGATTCCAGACCCGTTTCGGCCTCGATCCCGGCTTCGGACTCGATCGAGCTGTCCTGCGGCTCGTCATAGACCGGGTTGTCTTCAACCGGATCGCTGTCCACATCGCCCTCGACGCCGGCTTCCGCATCAGCGCGGCCTTCCAGCCAGGCTTCGAACTCGGCGGCATTCAGCGAACCGTCGCCATCGCTGTCCTGCTCGTCAAAGGACGCGCGGTCCAGGGACGGATCGGCGATCACGGCTTCGTCGAAGGACACCGCACCGTCCTGGTTGGAGTCCAGCGTGATGAAGGTCTGGTTGTCCTGAGCGAGCGCGGCGGAAGCACCGAACAGCGTCGCGGCGGAAATCATCAGCAGCGTTTTCATGGCAAATTTCCTTTCCGTTGCTTTCGGGCGCTGCCTGGGCAGCTCACCCGTATCCAATGACCGAGAAATGCCCGCCGCCGGACATCGGTTCCTGCCGCAGTTGGGGTCATTTCGAGGCAGAATGTGGCAGGACCGCTTGGCGTCCGGACATTCGGCGCGCTAGCGTTGGCGTCCGCAAAAGGGCCACGGCCCGGAGACATCATGACTTCTGCCGTTCTTTACCGCTGGCGCCTCAAGCCCGGACGCGATGCCGAATTCCGCGAAGCCTGGACCGAGGGTACGCGCCGGATCCACGAAACCTGCGGTTCGCACGGCGCCGCCCTGCACTGCGATGAGGACGGGATCTACTGGTCCTATGCCCTCTGGCCGTCTGAAGACGCGCGAAAGGCCTGTTTCAAGGAGAATGACTGGTTCTCCCAGGACTGTTTCATCACCATGCAGGACTGTATCGACGAGCGGTTCGAGGAAATCCGGCTGGATGCGAAGAGCCTGGTGCTCAGTCCGCCGGCCGACCGTCCCGAACTGCCGGTGCTCAAGACGGACCGCCTCATCCTGCGCCCGCTGACAATGGATGACGCCGAGGCACTCTTTCCGGCCTTCGCCGATGACGACAACATGCGCTACTGGTCATCGGCGGCGCTGGAAGACCTGGACGCCATGCGGCGCTATATGCGCTGGAATGTCGAGGGTGACGGCGCGCGCTGCTGGGCTTTCGCCCGGGCAGAAGCCCCGCACGATGCGCTGGGCTGGGCCTTGCTGATGGACCGGCGCGAGGGCACGGCCGAGATCGGCTATATCCAGCGTCCCGACGCCGCCGGCTCCGGCTATGCCCGCGAAGCCGTGCAGGCCATGCTCGGCCATGCTTTCGACACGCTCGGCCTGCGGCGCCTCTACGCCGATATCGATCCGGACAATACCGCCTCGATCCGGCTGGTCGAGGCACTGGACTTCCAGCTGGAGGGCCGGCTGCGCGAGGCCTGGGAAACGCATATCGGCGTGCGCGACAGCCTGATCTACGGCCTGACCCGCAGCGACTGGCAGGCGGGCTGAGGTCCGGACAGTTCCCGTCCGGACCCGGCAAAGCCGCCAGCCTGCATTTCCGGCCTACATCTCCGGCTTGCGGAAACGGTAGACGAAGCGATCCGTCATGCGGCGGATGGAGTCGTCGAACACCGAGATGTCACGCGGATCGTCCGGATTGGCCAGCATGTCGCTTTCACCGTCAAAGACGAAGCCGGCCGCCTCGATCTCGGCGCGCACGACGCTCGCCTCGATCCGGTGGGTGGTGTTGACGTGTTCCAGTCCGCTGCCTTCCGGCGCGTGGTGGTCGATCACCAGATAGACCCCGCCCGGCCGCAGCGCGTCGTAGACCGCTTGGTTCATGGCGTCCCGGTCGGTCTCGTCCCAGGCCGTGTCATGGTAGAAGAGCACCATCATCACGCCGTCGAGCGGCTCGTCGATATCGGCGGCAAATGTCTCGATCGGCGCGACGACATGGGTGACGTTGGCGCGGTCTTCGGCCAACATGCCCAGCGCAGCATTCGGCTCGGGAAAGCGCTCGGCAATCCAGCTGGGATTGTGGGCGTAGACATGGCCTTCCGCACCCACCGCCGTTGACAGCACGCGGGTGTAATAGCCCGAACCGGCCGTCAGGTCGGCGACGCGCCAGCCATGTTCCAGCCCGGCGAACAGCAGGACTTCGGCCGGATGCCGGTTGACGTCGAGCAGCCGGTCCTCTTCGGGCCGGGTCTCGTCGGAAACGGCATCCTCCAGACTCTGCGGCATGGCATCGGCATGATCCATCATCCCGTCATGCTGGTCATGCATCTCGTGTTCGCCGTGCATGTCCTGATCGGCATGCATGTCATGCGACATGTCCGTGTCGTGATGCATCTGCGTGTCGTGCTGCATCTGCGTGTCGTGCTGCATGGCGCCGTCCGCCATGCTGTCGTCCTGGGCCATGGCCGGCATCGCTGCCGTCATTGCCGCGACCAGGGCAATCGCCGTCGTCGCTGAAATCATCTGGCGCATGAATTCCCTCCTCATCTTTCAGGCCTCGCCCCGAAGTCCGGCGGATCATGCCGCCGCAGGCCACTCCGCGAAAATCACGAACCCGTGACGCGGCGTGAGACACGCCAGGCGCGAGTTTACGCTTGCTAAGGGGTTTTCAGGCATAGGGTTAATCCATCAGGACCCCGGGGAACGGGTCCGATGGAGGGGACATGCAATTCATCCTGGCCTTTGCGGTCGTGCTCACCGGGCTCGCCGCCTTTATCTACCGCCGCGAAAGCCGACGGCAGCAACACCGGTAACGCACGCTTGCGTGCGGACCATTGTCCGGTTTAGCTCCTGCGGAACAATTCTCCGGGGAGGCCGACATGCTCCTGCACCACGCATCCTGGCCCGAAGTCGAGGCCTATCTGAAACGCTGCAAGGGCATCGTGATTCCGATCGGTTCGACGGAACAGCACGGGCCGAACGGGCTTGTCGGCACGGACGCGATCTGTCCGGAAGTCATCGCCGCGGAAGCCGGCGCCGAGAGCGGCTTCCTGATCGGGCCGACCTTCAATGTCGGTATCGCCCAGCATCACCTCGCCTTTCCCGGCTCGATGACGCTGCGTCCCTCGACCATGATCGCCGCGCTGAACGACTGGATCGAGAGCCTGACGCGGCACGGGTTCGACCGGATCTATTTCCTCAACGGCCATGGCGGCAACATCACCACGATCAACGCCGCCTTCGCCGAATACTACGCCAATTTCTCGCTCGACGCGGCGGCCTGCCCGGTCCGTCTGAGCCAGCGTAACTGGTGGGAACTGCCCGGCGTGGGCGATACCTGCCGCAATCTCTTCCCGGTCGGCGACGGCATGCATGCCACCGCCTCGGAAGTCGCCGTGACCTATTATGCGCACCCGCAGGCCGTGAAGACGGTGGAGATGTCGCCGAAGATCGCGCCGACGGGCAGTTTCACCGACGCCGCCGACTATCGCCGCAACTTCCCGGACGGCCGGATCGGCTCCGACCCGTCCCAGGCCACGGCCGAAAAGGGCGCCGAGATCGTCGCCGTCTCCAGGGGCGCGCTGATCGCCGAGCTCATCGCCTTCTTTGGTGTCCAGCCCCTAGGTCGTGGACTCATAACTTCTGGCCCAGAGGCGGATTGAGGCGAGGGCGACTGCGGCTAGGAAGTTCCTGGCGAGCTTGTCGAAGCGTGTTGCGCATCGGCGGAAGTGTTTGAGTTTGCAGAAGAAGCGCTCGACCAGATTGCGCTGTCTGTAGATCGGTTTGGAGACGGACCGCTGAACCTTTCGATCCCTCTGGGTCGGGATGTGGGCTGTCGCACCGATGGCCTCGATGCCGTCGACCAAGGCGCGGGCGTCATACCCGCGGTCGGCGACGACATGACGGGCCCGTGTCAGGCTGGCGATCAGCTCGGCGCCAACGCCCTTGTCTGAGGCCTGTCCCTGAGACAGCCCCAGACGGATGGGCAGCCCGTATTCGTCGACTATGGCGTGGATCTTGGTGCTCAGTCCCCCACGAGAGAGACCGATGGCGTGATCCGGGCCCCCTTTTTTCCACCGGCGGCGTGCTGGTGGGCGCGGATGATCGAACTGTCGATGAAGGCCATGGATTCGGGCGACTGCTCGGACAGGGCCTTGAAAACACTGCCCCAGACCCCGGCCTTCGCCCAGCGGTTGAAGCGATTGTAGACGGTGGTGTACGGGCCGTACCGACCCGGCAAGTCCCGCCAGGGCGAACCCGTGCGAAGGATGTAGAATATCCCGTTGAGAACCCGGCGATCATCTGTGCGCGGTACCCCACGCGGCTTGTTCGGCAAGAGCGGCGCGATAATCGCCCACTCCGCATCGCTCAAATCAAAACGGGCCATGATCCAACTCCTCCAAGGAGCTTGAATCACGGCCCGAGTGATTTGGGAATCCGGTTTATGGGTACAGAACCTAGCGCGCGCAGCCGAGTAGGCCGGCCAGCCTCTAAGCTGTCAGAAGCCCGGCGAGCCGTTTCTCGATCTTGTCGACCGGCTCGTTGATCACGTCCACAGGCTCCTCGATCAGGCATTCGGCCAGGTCGTCGGAGAATTGCGAGCGCGCCTCGCCCAGCGCCTTGTCCGGCGCCATGACAACAAGGCGGTCGAATTTCTTCTCCGCGCAAGCCTTGTTGAGATACTCGACAACCTCGTCGACAAAGCGCTCCTTGGCCTGCTGGTGAAAGTCGGTCTCGCTGACCGCCGAGCGGCCGTGAGCAGGGTCGGGGAAACGGCCCGGCCTGTCCTCGCCCTGATCGCGATCGGGCGGATTGTCGATGCCCAGCGTCTCGACCAGTTTCAGATTGGGCTGGTCGTCGAACCCTTCATTGCGCCAGATCAACGCCTTGCCGCCGTCGAAAGCGGCAAGCCAGGTCACGGTGTCTATCAATGGCTTCTTCATGGACGTCCACCTCCTTGCTACGCCAGATATCTGGGCATCAATGCCTGCACCCGGCAAGGGTTTTGAAAAACGCATAGTGTCGCAGCCCGTTCCGGCCACAGCTTGCGTCAAGGCTCCGCGCGCGCTTAGCTCGCAGGTGGAGCCGAAGGTAGACCGTTCGCGCGGCGGAGACGGCGACACATAAGTTTCATTTCTCCGTCCACGGCCGATCCGATATAGGCCCGGCGGACACGACCTCACGGAGGGAACACGCCATGAAGACCGTCTACTGCCTCGCTTTCGCCCTGGCGATCGCTGCCTGTTCCGCCCCGCAGGAGGATGGCGAGACGGCTGCCGCCGGCGGCTATGACGCTGAAAATCTGGCGACGTCGCAAGCCTGTTTTGCCGACACGCCCTCGGCCCATCTGGAGCCCGGACAGACGCTGATCGAGCGGGGTCCCTCCGGCATGGTCCTCGTCTCGCACGCCCGCGGCGGGGCGCCGGCCGACTATGCCTTCAACATCGTCAGCCTGCCCGAAGCCCAGCGCCAGCAGATCGATGCGGCCGCGGCCGACTTCTTCCGCGCGGCCGGCGAGCTCTATGACGTGAACACCGACGCCGTGATCTACCACCGCTCCCGCGACGGCGCTTTCTGTGCCGTCGTCCGCGACGATGCGGCGGGCCAGGCGCTGGTCGATGCTGCAGAAGCGGTCGACGCCGCGCGCCCCGAAACGACGGACGAATAGGGTCAGGCGGCG
This sequence comes from Maricaulis sp., assembly GCF_017642925.1. Taxonomy (GTDB): domain Bacteria; phylum Pseudomonadota; class Alphaproteobacteria; order Caulobacterales; family Maricaulaceae; genus Maricaulis. Next base: position 99,692 of record NZ_JAEPOL010000012.1, read on the forward strand.
CGGATAATGCCGCCTGTCACCTCGACGGCAATCGCTATCAGCCGGTCACCCGCCGCCGGGCCGCCGGTGCAGCGGCCGTCTTCCACGTCGAAACTGGCGCCATGAACCGGGCAGACCAGCGTCTCGCCCTTGTGCAGCAGGCCCCGCCCGTCCGGCAGGGTGAGCGGCAGGCCGGCATGCGGACACAGGTTCGACCAGGCGGTCACCTGTGTACCACGCCGCACGATCAGGACGGCCCCCTTCTCCCAGGCCGCGGACCGGGCACCGGGATCGGGAATCTCGTCCAGCCGGGCGAGCTCGGTTCCTGCCGGCGGTTTCGGTCTCATGCCGCCGTGTCGAGCGGCGGTTTGACCAGCCAGCGCCAGGGTGCGATCTCGACCCGCTCGAACAGGCCGGCACGGCCATAGGGGTCTTCCGCCAGCCAGGCATCCAGCGCGTCCCGGTCGGCCATGTCGGCAATGATCAGCGAACCGGCCATGTCCCCGGCCTCGTCGAGCCAGGGGCCGGCCGCCTTCACCGCATCGCCGGCCGCGTTGAGCCAGGCGATATGGTCATTGCGATTGGCCAGGCGCACATCCAGCGCGCCGGGCCGGTCCCAGGTGTGGATGAGGAAAAGCATCAGGCGGTCTCCAGGGTGAAGGGGCGCGACAGCAGCGCCTCGATCGCGTCGTCGACACCGGTGCGGCCCGCCAGGATATCGTCGACCGCCTCGCAGATCGGCATCTCGACGCCATGCCGTTTCGCCAGCGCAACGACCGCCGGCGCACTCGCCACGCCCTCGGTGACCGCCCGGCGGCTGGCGAGAATATCGTCCAGCGACACGCCACGCCCCAGCGCCAGTCCGCAGGACATGTTGCGCGATTGCGGCGAGGAACAGGTCAGCACCAGATCGCCCAGACCGCACAGCCCGGCCAGCGTTTCACGCCGGGCGCCCATGGCCACGCCCAGCCGCGTCATCTCGGCAAAGCCGCGCGAGATCAGCGCCGCATGCGCCGACTTGCCCAGGCCCTTGCCCTCGGAAATGCCGCAGGCGATCGCCAGCACATTCTTCACCGCGCCGCCGATCTCGGCACCGATCAGGTCAGTCACCAGATAGGGCCGGAACCGGCTTGTCCCCAGCGCCTCGATCAGGTCATTGCCGATCTTTTCATCGGCGCAGGCCAGGGTCACGGCCGTCGGCAGACCCTGGGCGGTATCGATGGCGAAACTCGGTCCGGACAGCACCGCCGGCACGGCTCGCGGAATGGTCGCGCCCAGCACATCCGTCATCAGCGACAGGGAGGACTGTTCGATACCCTTTGCGCACAGAATGAGGGGCAAACCGTCACGCGCATAGGGCGCGAATGTTTCCAGTACGCGACGCAAATGTTGCGCGGGCGCGACAGCAAGGACGGCTTCGCAGGCATCCAGATCGGAAATCGCCGTCACCGCCTCGATCGACGGTTCGAGTGTCACTTCGGGCAGGAAAACCGTGTTCTGGCGTTTCGTATTGATCGCGTCGGCCACATCCTGCTCGAAGGACCAGAGCAGCACGTCCCGGCCCGCCTTGGCAGCCGTCTGGGCAAGGGCCGTCCCCCAGGCGCCGGCGCCGATGACGCCGATGGTCTGATAGTCGCTCACGCTTTGGGTCCTTTTCGTCCGGATCCGATCACGGGGGCCAGCTTGGCCGAGGCCGCGTCCAATGGCCAGCGCGCCCGCGCCGGCGCGTCGAGCCCGTCGGTCTCGCCGCGCGCCAGCCGCTCCAGCCCTGCCAGGGCGATCATGGCGGCGTTGTCGGTACACCATTTCATCGGCGGCGCGATCAGGCGGAAACCTTCCTGTGCGGCAGCAGCTTCCAAAGCCGTGCGCACAGCCCGATTGGCGGCAACCCCGCCCGCCACGACCAGCGGCCGCGGCGTCGCAACATCCGGATAATCCTCGGCAAACTGCGCCATCGCCCGCCGGGCCCGGCTCGCGAGCGCTGTCGCAATCGCGGCCTGGACCGATGCGGCCAGATCCGCCTTGTCCTGCGCAGACGGTGCATCCAGCCCGTCCCAGATCTGCCGGGCGGCCGTCTTCAGTCCGGCAAAGGAGAAGTCGCAGCCCGGCTTGCCCTTCAACGGCGTGGGCAGGTCGAACCGGTTCGCATCGCCGGCCTCGGCACAGCGCTCCAGTGCCGGACCGCCCGGGAAGCCCAGACCCAGCACTTTCGCCGTCTTGTCGAAGGCTTCACCGGCGGCATCGTCCAGGGTCGAGCCGAGGCGGTGATAGACGCCCACGGCTTCGGCAATCAGCAACTGGGTATGCCCGCCGGACACGAGCAGCAGGAGATAGGGGAAATCGAGATTTTCGCTCAGGCGCGGCGACAGGGCGTGGCCTTCAAGATGGTTGACCGCGATCAACGGCTTGCCCGCCCCCAGAGCGAGTCCCTTCGCCGTCATCAACGCGGCCATCACCCCGCCGATCAGACCGGGACCCGATGTCGCAGCCACCCCGTCCAGCGCGTCCAGCGGCAGACCGGCCTCGGCCAGCGCCGCCGCCGCGAGACCGTCCATCGCCTCGGCATGGGCGCGGGCCGCAATCTCGGGAACCACGCCGCCAAAGGGCGCATGGGCCTCTGTCTGGCCGAGCACGAGATCGGCCAGCACCTCGATCCGGCCATCGGGATGACGGCGCAGGATCGCGGCAGCGGTCTCGTCACAGCTCGACTCCAGACCGAGCACGGTGAGTTCGCCTGGTTGCGCGGATGCGGATGCGGGGGCTAAGTCCATGGCTGACCGATAGCCTCAAGACCGGGATCCTGCAACGTGAAGCCGCCGTCCACGCCCCAGCCCATCGCCACCCGCCGCTCGCCGCTCGCCCTGGTCCAGGCCCGCGATGTCCAGGCCCGCCTCATTGCCGCCTGCGGGCTCGACGTCGAGGAAGGCGAACGGCTTTTCCCCATTCTGGGCCTGGTGAGCACCGGCGACCGGATCCAGGACCGCACCCTGCTGGAAGCGGGCGGCAAGGGGCTTTTCACCAAGGAAATCGACGAGGCCCAGCTGGCCGGTGAGGCGGCATTCGCCGTGCATTCCATGAAGGATGTCCCGACCGAGCTGCCTGAAGGGCTCGCCCTGGGCGCCATTCTCGAACGGGAAGACCCGCGCGACATGCTGCTGGCCCGCGGTGGCGAGACCCGTCTGGCCGACCTGCCCGAAGGCGTGACCATCGGCACAGCCAGCCTGCGCCGGCAGGCGCAGCTGCTGCATGCCCGCCCGGACCTGACCATCGTGCCCCTGCGCGGCAATGTCGATACCCGGCTTGGCCGGCTGCGCGATGGCGAGATCTACGCGACCTTTCTCGCCCGCGCCGGGCTGAACCGGCTCGGACGGGACGAGGCACAGCGTGCGCCCCTGGCGATGGACGAGATGCTGCCGGCCGCCGCGCAGGCGGCCGTCGGTGTGGCGGTCCGCACGGATGACGCCGAGGCCCGCGCCTGGCTGGCTCCGCTCAATCACCCGGCGACAGAGCTTGCGATTGTCGCAGAACGTGCTTTTCTTAGAAAACTGGATGGGTCTTGCCGCACCCCGATTGCGGCCCATCTTAATAATGTATCAATGGATTTCACCGGCGAAGTCCTGACACCTGATGGCCAGTATCGCTGGCGTGAACAGTCCCGGATCGACATGACCACAGCCTCCCTCACCGACGCCGACACCGCCGGCCAGGCCCTGGGCGAGGCTGTACGTGCGGCCGCCGGAGACCGCCTTGCGGAGGTTCTCGGTACGGCATGACGGTTCTGGTGACACGCGGATGGCCCGGCGCCGAACGCACCGCTGCAGGCCTGCGGCGGATGGGTATCGACCCCATTGTGTCGCCGGTTCTGGATATCAATTTCCGGGCGCGTATCGATGTCGACCTGACGGGCACGCAGGCGCTCGTCTTTACCAGCGCCAATGGCGTGCGGGCCTGGGGGCCGCGCCGGCCGGAACGGGACCTGCCCGTTTTCGCTGTCGGTGATGCCACGGCCGACGCCGCCCGCGATATCGGCTTCAAGAAGGTCTTCACCGCCAAGGGCGATGTCGAGGCTTTGGCCCGGCTGATCATCCGCAAGCTGAAACCGGCCGATGGTGATCTCCTGCATGTGCGCGGCATCCATGTCGCGGGCGATCTGAACGGCGCGCTGAAACCGCACGGGTTCCGGGTGCATGACGCGATCGGCTATGGGGCCGTCGCCGTCGATACGCTGGGCGAGGAAGCCATCGCGGCGATCGTCTCCGGCGCACCGGTTTCGGTACTCATCCATTCGGCGCGAAGCGCAAAGACCTTCCTCGACCTGCTGCGCAAATTCGGCCTGCACCACTGGCTGGGCTCGGTCACGGTCTACGGCATTTCCGCCAACGCGCTGTCGCCACTGGAGGGTGCCGGTTTCGGCGCCCTTATTGCCGCGCCCCGACCTAATGAGGACGCGCTTCTTGCCCTCCTGGACGAGACCTCGGAACTGGCGCGCGCTTCCAACGCGTCCTAAGCTGGGCGAAACACGCGAATCACGGGCCGACATGGCTGATCCCAACGACACTCTCGACCCCGAACCCGTCGATGCCGAGTTCGAGCCGGCGGATGATTCCCGCCCGGCCGGAAAGCCTGTGCGCAAAGGTCCGGGCTGGCTGTCGCTGTTCACGGTGTTCCTGCTGGCCAGTGCAGCAGGCGGTGCCATCGGCTATGCCGGGCAGACCTATTTCGGCGCGCCGGCCCCGTCTGACGATGGCGCGGCGGCAGAACGGGCCGCCCTCACGGATGCGATCACGGCACTGGAAAGCCGCCTGGCTACGATTGAGGATCGGCTTCCCGAAGGCGATCTGTCGGCCATCATGCAAGCCCTGGAAGCCAGCGACCAGACCGATATTGCCCCGCTGGAAGCGCGGCTGACCGCTCTGGAAAACGCGCCGACTGCCGCAGCCGGCAGCGCTTTCGACCCGGCGCCGCTGGAACGGCGGCTCGACCGGCTGGAAGCCGCGATCGCCGATGTCGATGCTCTTGCCAACCAGGCGCTCGACGGGGCCCAGGCCTCGACCGCCAACAGCATCGATCCGCAAGTCCTGCAGAACATTACCCAGCGCCTCGCCGCACTCGAACAGGCCGGCGATACCGGCAGTACAACACCCGCCGCCAGCTTCGAGGATCCGGCACCGCAGATCGAGGCGCTCAATGCCCGGATTGCCGGACTGGAAAGCGATCTCTCGGCGCTCGACAATGAGCTCGGCGAAACCCGCTCCCTGGCCGAGACCGCCCGTTCGGCGGCCGATAACGCAACACGCACCGCTGAGACGACCGGCGGCGATGATGCACGCGCCTCACGGACACTCGCGGCCCGCGCCCTGGCGCTTACAGCCCTGCGCGAAATCGCAATGACGGGTGAGGGCTTCGAGGCCGAACGCGCCGCCCTTGCACGTCTGTGGCGCGACAATGCCGATCTGGAAGCGCTGGCGCCTGTCGCACGCGCCGGTGTTCCGACACTCGACCAGCTGGCCGCCAATTATCCCGGCAGTGTCATTCGCGAAGCTGCCGGGCCCGGGCGCATCTTTTTCGGCCTGATCGAAGTGCGCCAGGCCGAGGCCGGCGATGACGAGACCGGCGCGCTGGCGATCACCGCCCTGGCCGAAGACCGGCTGTCGCAGGACGATCTGGACGGCGCCATCGCCCTGACCGAACGCCTGGAAGGCGAGGCGCTCGAGGCCGCGCGGGACTGGCTGATCTCGGCACGCGCCCGCCAGGACCTCGATCTCCGCCTGACCCGGCTGCGCCAGGCGCTCGCCGAAGATGCCACTGCGCAGGGAGCCGATCCGCTATGATCCGCCTGATCCTCGCCGTCGCCTTCGCCGTGCTGACCGCTGCGCTGGGCGCCTTCCTGGCCCTCAATCCCGGCCGCGCGACCTTTGAGTTTCTCGGCACGCGCATGGAGATGCCCTTCGTGGTCGCGGCGGGCGGCACGATCCTGTTCGCCTTTATGCTGCTGGTCGTGTGGTGGGGCATCTACATGCTGTGGACCTCGCCGGACAAGGTGAAAGCCTTTCTGTCCCGCCGCCGCCGTGAGCAGGGCTATGACGCGCTGGAGCGTGCCCTGATCGCCTCGGCCGCCGGCGATGGCGAAGCGGCTGTCCGCCAGGCTGCCCGCGCCGATGCCCTGCTGGACCGGCCCGCCCTGTCGCGTCTATTGGCCGCGCGCGCCGCAGAGGCTGCCGGCAATCTCGACGGTGCACAGACCCAGTATGAAGCCCTGCTGGAAGACCAGCGTACGCGCGTCGTCGCTCGCCGCGGCCTCGCCCAGCTGGCCCATGAGCGCGGCGATCACAAGGCGACGGCCGAACACGCCGCCGATGCCTTCAGCCAGGCCAAGGGCGCCCGCTGGGCCTTCGATGCCCTGTTCGATGCCCAGGTGGCCGAAGGGCGCTGGGAAGACGCGGCTGCGACCCTGAGCGAAGGCGAGAAGCGCAAGCATGTCGCGCCGGATATCGCCAAGCGCCGCCGTGCCGTCCTGCTGACGGCCGCCGCGCTGTCCTGCGAGCAGAGCGATGCCGAGAAGGCGCGCGAGCAGGCGCTTGCCGCCCATCGTGCCGCTCCCGGTTTCGCGCCGGCGGCGGCGCTCGCGGCAAGGCTTCTGGCGGAAGGCCGGCGTCACAAGAAGGCGTCCGAAGTGATCGAGTCTGCCTGGGCTGCAGCCCCGCACCCGGCGCTGGCGCAGGCCTATCGCGAACTGCGCAAGTCCGACAGCAAGACCAAGCGGCTGGAACGCCTCAACGCCCTGGCAGCCCTGCATCCCGACCACCGCGAAAGCCGCCTGATCCGTATCCAGACGGCGCTGGAAGACGGGGATGCCCCGGCCGCGCGTGAATTGCTGGACCCGATCCTGGCCAGGACCGAGGCACCGTCCTCGCGCCTGTGTGCCCTGGCGGCGCGCCTTGCGCGTCTGGAGGGCCGCGACGAACAGGCCCGGCGCTGGATGACCCGCGCCTCTCACGCCACCGCCGAGGCCGACTGGACCGACATCGACCCGGACGGGCGGCTGTTTGCCTACACGCCGGATGACTGGAAACGCATGGTCTATGTCTATGGCGACGAGAACCGGCTGACCCATCCGCGCTATGAGCGCTTTGAACGGATTGCCGAGACCGTACCGGAAACCGCTCTGCTGGAAGCCCCCCGACCCAAACGGGCCGCCGCCTCGCGCAGCGCCCAGTTTGCCGACGCCCCGCCGCGCATGCCGGACGATCCCGGTGTCGAGGCGGACGAGGACGGCGACGGCCGCAGCGCATGACGGATCCGGTCTTCCTGCTCGGCATTGTCGGGGGGTCGGCCTCCGGCAAGTCGCGTCTCGCCGAGGCGCTGGCACGCCATTTTGCGCGGCAGGGCGCCTATGTCATCCCCGAGGACGACTATTATATCGACGCGACGGTGATCCCGGACTTCAATGCCGACACGTTCAATTTCGACGAGCCGGCGGCGAAGGATCATGATCTCCTGGCTGCCCATCTGGACCGCCTGAAGGCGGGTGAGGCGGTGGATACGCCGCTCTATGATTTCAGGACGCACAGCCGGCGGGCGGAGACCGCACAGCGCCGGCCGGCGCCGGTCATCCTGGTGGAGGGGCTGCACCTTCTGGCCAGCCCGGATATTGCCGGCACGCTGGATCTGGCGGTTTTTGTCGATGCCTGCGAGCAGACGCGGTTCGCGCGGCGCATGGCCCGCGATGTGAGCGAACGCGCCCGCACGCCGGAATCCGTAACGCTGCAGTTCAATACGATCGTGCAGCCGATGCATGAACGGCACGTCGAGCCCCAGCGCACGCGCGCCGATATCGTGGTCGAAAACATGGGCAAACCGGATTTCGACGCGCTCGCCCGGCCGGTCATTCACGCCGTCAACGCACAGCGCCGCAAATAAGTGATTTTCCTGCTGCAGCGGGACTTGCCCGGGCCCGGTTTCGCGGTTAGTTTCCGCCGCCTCCAGCCTGACGGGCCGGAGCATATGCAATGGGCCGCTTTAGCTCAGCTGGTAGAGCAACGCATTCGTAATGCGTAGGTCGCGTGTTCGAGTCACGCAAGCGGCACCACCCTTCGCCCTGCGGGCTTCGGGTGGCAAGCCACCCGCAGCGCGCACCCCAGGCGAAGTGGTGCCCTCCGAAGCCTCGGCGAAGGAGGGCGGCTGGCGACAGGCACCAACCGCTTCATTCCTCCGCTTGAAGAGTCTTCTTCGCAGGCGCCCGCCCCGGAGTCGTCCCTATTCGCCGGACTTCATCTGGGACTGCATGTAGCGCTCTTCGCCGATCTTCTCGATCAGGCCGAGCTGGGTCTCCAGATAGTCGATATGCTCTTCCTCGGAAGCGAGGATGTCGGTGAAGATCTTGCGGGAGACGAAGTCCTGGGCCTGTTCGCAATAGGCGATCGCCTCGACATAGAAGGGATGGGCCCGCTTCTCGATCTTCAGGTCACACTCGATGCATTCCTTCAGGGTTTCGCCGATATAGATCTTGGACAGGTCCTGCACATTGGGCAGGCCTTCGAGGAAGAGGATGCGCTCGATCAAAAGATCGGCGTGCTTCATCTCGTCGATGGATTCCTCGTACTCGACCTCGGCGATCTTGCCGAAGCCCCAGTCCTTGTACATGCGGGCATGCAGGAAATACTGGTTCACCGCGGCCAGCTCGAGCTTGAGCGCCTGGTTGAGATATTCGATGACCTTGGCATCGCCCTTCATGGCGCATCTCCCGTAGTGACTGGATGCGCCGTACTGTACGGAAATGCGGCCTGCGGCCAACCGCTATCTTTGCAAGTGAAAGTGGGAAGCGCTCGCGGCTATTCGGCTGCCGTGGCAAGGCCTTCCGGGCCGAGGCGGTGCATCGCGATCATATCGGCGACATCCGGCAGGCAGCGGCCGCAGCGCGGCTTGGCTTCGCAACGCTTGAACACGCAGCCGACTTCCTTCACCGCCGGATCGGCAGCGGCAGCCTGGAGTTCCTTGTCGCGCAGGGCGTTGCAGATGCAGACATACATGGGCGGACTCGTTTCCCGGAGGTCGTGGGGAAACTTGTCCCGCGAATGCGAATGACTGTCAACTTCATAAAAGATGCAGAGTCAGTCATTCCCTGTTTGCGCGAGCGCCACCGGTCCGCCGGAGGAGCGAACCGGCAGACGAACCGGCCCGCTAGCTGCCGCGCATGATGTCGCCGATCGGACCGAGGACCGAGCCTTCGCCCTGGCCGGAACCGGTGCGCGGCACATTCGCAAGGATGCGGCCCGCCAGGCGCGAGAACGGCATGGACTGGAGCCAGACCTTCCCCGGACCCCGCAGGCGCGCAAAGAACACGCCTTCCCCGCCAAAGATCATCGACTTGATATTGCCCGCCCGCTCGATCTCGAAATCGACACCGGGCGTATAGGCGACCACACAGCCGGTATCGACATGCAGTTCCTCGCCCGGCGCCAGTTCGCGCTCGATCAGCGTGCCGCCGGCGTGCACAAAGCACCAGCCCGTGCCCTGCAGGCGCTGCATGATGAAACCTTCACCGCCGAACAGGCCGGTCATGATGCGCTTTTGCAGCGCGATACCGATGGACACGCCCTTGGCGGCTGCCAGGAAGCTGTCCTTCTGACAGATCAGTTCACCGCCGAGATCCGGCAGGTGAACCGGGATGATCGTTCCGGGAAAGGGCGCGGCAAACGCGGCATGCGCCTTGCCCTGCCCCTTGTGCGTGAACACCGTCATGAACAGGCTCTCGCCGGTCAGGAGCCGCTTGCCGGCGCCGGCCAGGGCGCCCCAGACGCCGGACTGGTTCGACGAGCCGTCGCCGAACACGGCATCCATGCCGATACTGGGTGACTTGTACATCATCGCGCCGGCTTCCGAGACGACGCTCTCGCCCGGATCCAGTTCGATCTCGACATACTGGATGTCGCCGCCACCGATCTTGTAGTCGATCACGTCTGCCTGGCTCATGCACAATCCCCTTCACATGCAAGTTGAGGGGACAGCCTAGGCCGCCGGACCGTCCGGGCAAGCGGTATTGTGCCGCGCCCCTTCCCGGGGCGGGCCGTCTTCCATGTCAGACCGCAAACGGATCAGATGGTCTGGATATCGGCTTCGCCGACAGCTTCGCGGATGCGATGGGCGAGATGCACAGGCACATCGCCACAGCTCTTGCGGAAGCTTTCATTCTTGTCGAGGCGGGCAATATCGTCCGGCAGGCGCGCCGCATCGACACTCATCGAGCCCGACAGGATCAGGATCGGCGTGTCGCCGGCATGGCTTTGCGTGGTTTCAAGCGTATCGCGGGGATGGATGGAATCCGGCAGGCGCAGGTCGAGCAGGACGAGGTCGTAATCATTGCGGCCGAGCAGGCGTTTGGCATCCCGCAGCGTGCGGGCAACCTCGAAAGCGATGTCCAGGTCACCGGCTTCGCAGACGGCGTGCTGGACCAGCATCGCATCCGCAAAATCGTCCTCGACGTGCAGCACCTTGAGTGCGCGGTTCGCCATCATTTCCTCCCTCATCCGCCAGACTAGCCCGGTTGCCTTACCGAACTGTTGATGACGCCCCTTTTTGTCGTCAAAACCCGTCCGGCAACTTCACGCTGTGACGCAGTGCCGCTGCGATTACCGTGTTTCGCAGCAGCATGGCAATCGTCATCGGTCCGATACCGCCTGGAACCGGCGTAATCCAGCCCGCATGCTTCACGATCTCGTCAAAGGCCGCATCGCCGACCAGGCGGGTCTTGCCTTCGCCGCGTTCGGGCGCAGGGATGCGGTTGATACCGACATCCAGCACGCAGGCGCCCGGCTTGACCCAGTCGCCCCTGACCATTTCCGGACGCCCGACGGCGGGCACCACGATATCGGCGGTGCGGACCAATGCGGGCAGGTCCTTCGTACGCGAGTGCGCGATCGTGACCGTGGCGTTCTTTTCCAGGAAGAGCAGGGCGGTCGGCTTGCCGACCAGGATCGAGCGGCCGATCACCACCACCGACTTGCCCGTCACATCGCCCATTGCGCGTTCGGCCAGCAGCACACAGCCGGACGGCGTACACGGACGCAGGCCCGGCTTGCCCAGCACGAGACGTCCGGCCGACGCTTCGGTGAGGCCGTCGACATCCTTGTCCGGATCGATCGCCCCGATGACGCGGTTGGCGTCGATGTGATCCGGCAGCGGCATCTGGACGAGAATGCCGTCCACGCCCTCATCGGCATTGAGACCGGCCACGATCTCCAGCACCTCGGCCTCGCTCGTTTCCGCCGGCTTGCGGATCTCGATCGAGCGCATGCCCGCCGCTTCCGTGCGAAGACCCTTGTTGCGGACATAGACGTCGCTGGCCGGGTCGTTGCCGATCAGCACCACGGCGAGACAGGGCACGCGCCCCAGGGATTTGGCCAGTCCGGCCGCTGCCTCGGCGGCGCGGGCGTCGATTTCAGCCGCGACGGCCTTGCCGTCGATCAGTTCAGCGCTCATCGCTTGGGCCCTCCAGCAGGCTCCGGATACGCGCCAGCGCCGGGCCCTCGGCCTCGATGCGGACGGTCTTCAGTCGGGATGTCGCGCCGCGTATAACATCCAGATCGCGTTTGGGAAGACCCAGATGCTTCGCCAGAAGCGCAATCAGCGCAGTGTTCGCCTTGCCCTTCTCGGGCACGGCGCGCACGCGCACCGCCAGATGCCGGCTGCCATCGGCACTGTCCTGCCAGCCTTCAACCGCATCCGCCGAGGCGTTGGGTGTCAGGCGGACATGCAGGACAAGCCCGCTTGCGTCGCTCTGCAGGCCGCTCATCTAGAAGATGCGCATCAGCTCCCCGAGCACATAGCCCTGCACGAAGCCGATCAGCAGCAGAAGGACGATGGGCGAGAAGTCGAGCCCGCCGAGCGGCGGCAGGATGCGGCGGATCGGCGACAGGAGCGGTTCGGTGATCGCCGAGGTCACGCGCCAGATCGTCGCGACGAACTGATTGTGCGCATTCACCACATTGAAGCTGATCAGCCAGCTCAGGATCACGCTGACAAGGACAACGATCCACAACAGGTTCAGCAGCGGGTGGATGATGTAGACGATGAGACCGTCGATCGGGGACATGGGCGGGTTTTCCTCGGCATTCGCTCGCTTTCCCTGCTTCTAGCCCGCCCCGGCAGGGAAGGTCCAGAAGCGTGTGCGCTCGCCGGCACACATCCCGCGATGCCCGGGCAGGTCAGCATGGACAGCCCTTCTGCGACAGACGCGTTGACGCGCTCGCGATCCGGTGACACATAATCCGCTCCCAAACCCGCTGCGCCTCGCGCTTGCGGGAAGGTGACGGGGCCGTAGCTCAGTTGGGAGAGCGCGTCGTTCGCAATGACGAGGTCAGGGGTTCGATTCCCCTCGGCTCCACCATCCTTTGCCCTGCGGGCTTCGGATGGCAAGCCATCCGGAGTGCGCACTCCGGGGCGAAGAGATGCCCTCCGAAGCCTTGGCGAAGGAGGGCGGGGGCGACACGCTCCCCCGCAGACGAAAATCCTGTTGTCTGCATCACCACGCCGTCGCCTGCAAAACACGTCCTCCATCCTACCAAGCGGTAATTTGATCTGGGCGCTCCGGCTCTCTACGCCTTTTGGGATGTCCTGAGGGGGAGCTGACATGCGGTTTCTGGTTTGCCTTGCAATGCTTGTCCTGGCGGCACCATCCGCTCCGGCCCAGCCTGCACCAACGCCGATCGATGCGGAAACCCGCAATGCCGCGATCGCGGATGTCGGCGATCTCATTGCCGAGAACTATTACGACGCCGGACGGGGTGCCGCCATTGCCGAAGAACTGACCGCTTTCGCCCGCTCTCCGCAGGCTGCCGGCATCGATACCGGCCAGGGGCTGGCAACGGCGCTGGCCGAATTCCTGCGCGAGCGGGACCGGCATTTCAATGCGGCCTGGCGCGGTCCTGAATTCATTGCCCGGGTCCAGGCGCAATGGGATGCGGAAGAAGCCGCCGGCGGCGAGGAAGAAGAAGAAGAAGACAGTATCGAGCGCTGGGCCGAATACCGGCCGCAGAACTATGGTTTCAACGATGTGCGCGTGCTGGAGGGCAATATCGGCTACATGGCCGTCACCACCTTCAACCCGCTGATCGCATCGCAATCGAAGGCCGACGCAGCCCTGTCCTTCCTGGCCGATACCGATGCCGTCATCATCGATCTGCGCGGCAATCGCGGCGGCGAGCCGGAGCTGGTGAACTATCTGCTGAGCCATTTCACGGCGGGCGGCGAGCGCGTTCACTACAATACGGTCCTGCAGCGCAATGCAGACGCCGAAGACCTCTACACGATTGCCGATCACCCGATGGGCCATCGCCCCGACGTTCCGCTCTACGTGCTGGTCTCTGGCGAGAGTTTTTCGGCTGCAGAAGCCCTGGCCTATCATCTTCAGGCCATGGGCCGCGCAACGGTGGTCGGCGAAGTCACCGGCGGCGGTGCCAATGCCGGACGGATCTTCCTCGCACCCGCCGGCCTGATCGTCTTCATTCCGGACACGACCGGCCGCAGCCCGTTTACGGGCGGAAACTGGGACCGCACCGGCGTGCAGCCTGATATCGAGGTGGAAGCCGGCGCCGCCCTGGAGCGGGCCCGTGTCGAGGCCCTGACCCGGCAGGTCTCCGGCGTGGCGATCGAGGGGCCGCAGGCCATGCAGTCGGCCTACCAGCTGGCGCTGGCCCAGGCCGAGGCCGGCCGCTGGGTTCCGACCCCGGCCGAGCTGGAAGCCTGCACCGGCCAGTATAATGGTGGCCGTGTCTGGCTGGAGGACGGGCAGCTGCGTTACCAGGGCAGCAATAATGTGCTCGCGCTCACCCCCTTTGCGCCGGGCGTCTTTCACTTCCCGGACAATGATACGGTGCAGGTCCACTTCCCCGGCTACCGGAGTGGCCGGGCCAGCGCCATGCGGCAGGCCTATCCCAGCGGAGACTTCTTCGACCGCGAACGCGTTGACTGAACAGGTCCAGAGCCTGGGCGCGGTTCCTCCCGCTGACGGCAGAGTTGCAGGGGGCGGCGTTGCGTGGCAGTGATCGCGCCGGTCGAGAAGGGTAAGCGGCGTGACAGAGCGGCCGATCCGGACATCCATCATCCTTGTCGCGCTGGTTCTGGCCACGCTGCGGGGACTGATTGCGCCCGGATACATGCTCTCGGCGTCGCAGGACGGCGTGTTCGAGGTTGTCCTGTGTACCGAGTTCGGAAGCCGCACCATCGCGCTCAGCGCGGAGGACTTCCAGCCGGTCGAGACCCCGCAAAGCCCGGCGCATGACACCGATGGCGAGGTCTGCCCGTTTGCCACGGTGAGCCAAGCACAATTACCCGCTGCGGCAATCGCCTATTTCGCCCAGGCACCGCCTCCTGCACCGGCCCGCTTTGCAATCCGCTCCGAACGCGCCCGCCCGGCATCCGCCTTCCTGTGGCCTTTCGCCAATGCTCCCCCGGTGACGACGGTCTGATCCGTCCTGCCCGCGTGTCCCGACGCGGGCGCAATCCTGTCATCACCGGAGAATTTCATGCGTACCCAACTGCTTCTCGCAGCGGCCATCATGCCGCTTGCTTTCGCCTGTCCGTCCGCTTTTGCCCAGGACGCCGCCGCGGCGCCGGAAGACATCGTCATCGTTACCGGCGAGCGGCTTGACGCCCTCACGGCGGCCCTCGCCGAAAAGGCCCGCCGCCCGGGCAATATCGACGTCGTTCCCCTGGAGGCCTACCAGAACCGCTACACAGCCACCTTCCGCGACGCCCTGGCGCTGACGCCCGGCGTGATCATGCAGCCGAGCGGCGGCGAGGACGGGCGGCTGTCCGTTCGCGGATCGGGCCTGGCCCAGAATGTCCACCTGCGGGGTGTTGAAGTCCTGCTCAACGGCGTGCCGATGAACGCCGCCGACGGTTTCGGGGACCTGCAGGAGTTCGACCTGCTCTTCGCGTCACACATCAATGTGCTGAAGGGCGGCAATGCGTTCCGCGTCGGCGCGGCAACACTGGGCGGCGCCATCGAGGTCGAGACCCTGACCGCGGGCAATGCCGCCACGCCCTACGGTGTGCGGCTCGAGGCCGGCTCTTTTGGTTCGACCCGTGTCCACAGCCATGCCGCACATGACTTCGGCCGCCTCGACGCCTTCGCCGCCGGCACTTGGCAGCGCCAGGACGGTTTCCGCGATCACATGCAGCAGAACAATGAGCGTTTCTACGTCAATATCGGCTATGCGTGGTCCGACCGGGTACACACCCGGGCCGGCGTGTTCTTCAACGATGCCGATCAGGAACTCGCGGGATCGCTGAGCCTGGAGGATGCGCTGGGCACGCCGGATGCCGCCAATCCCGGCGCCATCGCCCAGAATTGGCAACGCGACATCGACTCGGTACGCGGCTTCATGACCACGACGGTCGATCTCGGCCACGGCACGATCCGCTTCGGGGGCACCGCGGCAGAACGCACACTCTTTCACCCGGTCCCGGTCTTTGTCGTCCAGGACGCCGAGGACTATTCGGCCTTCCTGCGCTATGAGGGCACGGGTGCGCTGGCAGGCCGTTCTGCGGAATGGTCGGCCGGGCTGCGCCTGCGCGATACGTCGACCGATGCCGGCGTACTGCTGAATTTCAACGGTGTCGAAGGCCCGCAGATCGGTGATGCGCTGCAGGAATCCGGCACAGTGGAAGCCTTTGCCGAGGGCCGTATCGAGCTGGTGCCCGGTCTTTGGGCGATTGCCGGGCTCAGCCACCTGGAGACGACACGGGACTATACCAACCGGCTCAACCCGGCGGGCAATGCGGACACGCGCTTTTCCCATCTCAGCCCGAAATTCGGCCTGCTCTACGCCCTGTCGGACACGATGCAGCTGTTCGCCAATGTCTCGGCCTCTTATGAACCGCCGACATTCGGCGATCTGACACAGGGCGGGATTGCCGGCTTCCAGCCGATCGAGGCGCAGGATGCCGTCTCCTACGAGATCGGCGCGCGGGGTTCGCAGGGCGCCTTCACATTCGAAGCCGCGCTGTATCGCCAGGAGATCGAGGGTGAGTTCGTCGCCTTCACGACAACGCCGGGCATACCCGCCGCCATCTTCAATGCGGGTAACACTGTGCACCAGGGCTTCGAGATCTTTGCCGCATACCAGCTGATCCAGCGCCCCTCCGGGCTGACTGTCACGCCCCGCGTGTCGTGGGCCTGGAATGACTTCAATTTCGACGGCGACGCAATCTACGGCGACAATCGCCTCGCCGGCATGCCGGAGCATTTCGGACGCCTGGAGGTTGTCATAGAGACCGGGCGCTTCCGTCTTGTGCCGAACGTCACGATACAGGCAGGCGATAATTTCCTCGATTATGCCAATACGTTCGAAGTGCCGGGTTATGAGCTCTACGGTGTCGAGGCGTCCTACGATCTCACGCCCGCAATCACCGTCTTTGCCGAAGCCCGAAATCTGGGCGATGAAGGCTATGTGCTGAACTATTCGACCCTGGCCGATGCCAGCGATCCGGCGGCCAATCTCGGTGTCTTCTCGCCGGGCGAGGGGCGGGCCGTCTACGCCGGTGTGCGCATCGGCTTCGGCGGAGCCGGTCGATGAGTCCGGCCCGTCAGACGCAGGGGCGGCGGCATCATGCCGCCGTCTGGCGTTTTCACTTCTATGCCGGCCTCGTTGTCATCCCCTTCTTTGTCATGGCGGCACTGACGGGGCTGGCGATCGTGCTCAAGACACCGGCCGACCACCTGTTCCACCATGACCGTCTCGTCGTGGAGGCGGGTGAAGCCCGGCTACCGGCGACCGAGATCGTGTCGGCGGTTCTGGCCCGGGACCCTCACCGCACGGTCGAAGCCTATATCGTCCCGCAGGGCGCGGATCGCAGTGTGCAGCTTCACACCGTCATGGCACATGGCGGTGAAGAGCATACCAGTCACACACCCGCCGGCCGGGTCAGCTTTGCCGATCCCTATACAGGCGAGATTCTGGGTGAAAGCGAACTGGGCGGTTCGCTCGCCGACTGGGCGCAATCGGTGCACGGCACGCTGTTGATGGGGGAGGTGGGCGATGTGCTACTGGAGATCGTCGCCGGGTTCGGCATTCTCCTGCTCGGGACCGGACTTTATCTCTACTGGCCGGCAGGCCGGAAGACGCGGCCCGCGCCGGGCCGCGGCCTGTGGCGGCGCCTGCACGGCGTGACCGGGGTGTCGGTCTCCTTCGTCCTGCTCTTCTTCCTCGTCTCCGGCCTCGCCTGGACACCGGTCTGGGGCGGCAGGCTGACCCAGGCCTGGGGCGCCTTCCCGGCCGAACGTTTCGCGGCTCCGGCCGGCGAAGCGCGCCATGCCGCGCTCAACAGGCCGGGCGCGCGGATCATCCCCTGGGCGCTGGAAACCACACCGCTGCCCCTGCCTGGGCAAGCGCGGCCGGATGCCACGCCGGTGACACTCGACGATGTCGTTCGCTTTGCGCAGAGTGAGGGGTTTGACGGCTACCGTATTCTCCTGCCGCGCGGGGCACTGGGCGTCTTCACGATTTCAGCCACCACGATGAGCGGCGACATCCGCGATCCGCGCCGGGATCGTACCGTGCATATCGACCCGGCCAGCGGCGCCGTCCTGGGCGATGCCGCTTTTGCGGAGTACTCGCTTGGCGGCAAGGCGATGGCGGCGGGGATCGCGTTGCACCAGGGCAATGCCGGACCGGTCAATATCCTGGTCAATGTCCTGGCCTGCCTGGCCGTTCTGGCCATGAGTATATCCGGTTTCGCGATGTGGTGGGCACGCCGTCCGGCCGGCAGACGCTGGGCCCCGGCCCCACTTGCCTCTCCGGATACGTGGCGGCGCGTCTCTCTGATCCTGCTCATGATCTCGCTGCTGGCGCCGCTCACCGCCTTGGTGCTGGCCGGCATTCTCGCAATCGAAGCCGGTATCGTGCGGCTTGGCCGTTAAGGCGGCGGGGACAGGCCGCCACCCTCAATGAAAATCCCGGCTTTTCGGGATTACTCTCACATTCCGGGGATGGCGGCCGCGGGGGTCGCGGCTGACCGGGCGGGCAACCTCGTCGGTCGGGGCCAAGGCCCGGTCCAGGGCGCGGCGCTGGGCATCCTCTGACAGGCGATAGAGGTCGTCGGTGCGGTCGACGAGCTCCTCGGCGACGATGTGGGTGACATTGTCGGCGCTTTGCACCCGGCCGCGCACGGCCAGGATGCGTGCCCCCATGACGACGGGACGATAGAGGTCGAAAACGCGCGGCCAGACGACGAGATTGGCGATGCCGCTCTCGTCCTCGAGCGTGATGAAAACCACGCCACTGGCCGTGCCGGGGCGCTGGCGCACCAGAACCACGCCACCGGTCTTCACCCAGCTGCCACTGGGCCGGGCATTGGCCGAGCGGGTCGGCACCAACCCCATACCCGCATAGCGTTCGCGCAGGAAGCGCATGGGGTGGGCTTTCAGGGACAGGCCGGTGGTCTGATAGTCCTGTAGCACATGCTCCGACAGCGGCATGGCGGGCAGGGCGACCCGGTCCTCATGGCCGAAACTGTCCGTATCGGCCCGGTCGAACAGCGGCAGGCCGGTATCCTTCGCTCCGCCGCGCACCACCCACAGGGCCTGGCGCCGGTCCAGCCCGGTCGAGCGGAAGGCATCGGCCGCAGCCAGGCGCTCCATGGCGCCCCGGTCCAGTCCCGCCCGCCGGCGCAAGGCAGCCGGGTCGGCATAGCCGGCACCCCGCATCTCCATCAGCCGCACCGCATCAGCCTCGCGCATCCCGTCAATCGTCCGCAGGCCCAGGCGCAGGGCGAAATCGCCGGTTTCCGAAGGCTCCAGCGTGCAGTCCCAGCCGGAATGATTGATATCGGGAGCCCGCACCTCGACCCCGTGCTCGCGGGCATCGCGCACGATCTGGGCAGGAGCATAGAACCCCATCGGCTGGGAGTTCAGCAGCGCGGCAGCGAACACGTCGGGATGATGGCATTTCAGCCAGGAGGAGACATAGACCAGCAGGGCAAAACTGGCCGCGTGGCTTTCCGGGAAACCGTAATCGCCGAACCCCTTCACCTGGTCGAAACAGCGCCGGGCGAAGTCCTCGGAATAGCCGCGTGCGGTCATCCCCTCGACCATCTTGGCCTCGTAATTCGCGATCGTCCCCAGCTTGCGGAAGGTCGCCATCGCCCGGCGCAGCCCGTTGGCCTCGTCGGGGGTGAATTTGGCGGCATCGATGGCGATCTGCATCGCCTGTTCCTGGAAGAGCGGAACGCCCAGCGTGCGCCGGAGTATCTGTTCCAGCTCGTCCGGCGGGCCGTGCTCCGGGTCGGGACTGGGAAAGACCACTTTTTCCTCGCCCTTGCGGCGGCGCAGATAGGGGTGAACCATATCGCCCTGGATCGGGCCCGGCCGCACGATCGCCACCTCGATCACCAGATCGTAGAAATTGCGCGGCCTGAGACGCGGCAGCATCGACATCTGCGCCCGGCTTTCCACCTGGAAAACACCCAGACTGTCGGCGCGGCACAACATGTCATAGACGGCCTCGTCGCCCGGCGGCAGGGCGGCCATGGTCCAGTCCTCGCCCTTGTAGAGCGACAGCATGTCGAAGGCGCGGCGGATGCAGGACAGCATGCCCAGGGCCAGCACATCCACCTTCATGATGCCCAGCGCATCGATATCGTCCTTGTCCCATTCGATGAAGGTGCGCTCGTCCATGGCGGCATTGCCGATCGGCACAGTCTCCACCAGCGGGCCCTGGGTGAGCACGAAGCCGCCGACATGCTGGGAGAGATGGCGCGGAAAGCCGATCAGTTCGCCCGCCAGGCGCAGGGCGAGACGCACCGCCGGATTGTCCGGATCCAGACCGGCCTTGCGGATATGATCGCCATCCACCTTGCGGCCCCAGCTGCCCCAGACCGTGCTGGCCATCGCCGTGGCGACATCCTCGGACAGGCCCATCGCCTTGCACACGTCGCGCAGGGCCGAGCGCGGCCGGTAGCAGATCACCGTCGCGGTCAGCGCCGCCCGCTCGCGGCCATAGCGGCGATAGACATACTGGATCACCTCCTCGCGCCGCTCATGCTCGAAATCGACATCGATATCCGGCGGCTCCTTGCGCTCCTTCGACAGGAAGCGGGCAAAGAGGAGGCTGGAGCGGGCCGGATCGACCTCGGTGATCCCGAGACAGAAGCAGACCGCGGAATTGGCCGCCGAACCGCGGCCCTGGCACAGAATGCCCTGGGCGCGGGCCCAGGCGACAATGTCGTGCACGGTGAGGAAATAGGCCGGATAGTCGAGCCCCTCGATCAGCTCGAGTTCCCGCGAAACCAGGCGGGCGACCTTGTCGGGGATGCCCTCCGGATAGCGGGTATGCGCCCCGGCCCAGGTCAGGGCGACCAGGTGTTCCTGGGGCGTGCGACCGGGGGGCACCGGCTCGTCGGGATAGACATAGGACAGCTCGTCCAGCGAAAAGCGGCAGCGCGCGACGATCTCGCGGGTGCGGGCCAGGGCCGGGGCAAATCCGGTGAACAGGCGCGCCATCTCCTCCGGCGGCTTGATATGCCGTTCGGCATTGGCGTTGAGCCGGAAACCGGCCGTCTCCATCGAACAGCCCTCGCAGATACAGGTCAGCACATCCTGCAGCGGACGCCGCGCCGGCGTGTGGTAGAGCACGTCCTGGCTGGCGACGAGCGGCACACCGGTACGGCCGGACAGGGCCTCCAGCGCCCCCAGACGCGCCCGGTCGCCACCCGTCATGCGGTGCACGGCCGCCAGATAGAGCCGGTCGCCCCACAGACCCGCCAGCCGGACCAGAAGCGGTTCGAAATCCGGCCCCGGCACATCCGGCGGCACGGCGATGAAAATCTGTCCCTCGGCGTGCGCGATAATGTCCGCGACGGTGATATGGCACTCGCCCTTGGGCACCTCGCCCACCGCATGCCCGGTCTTGCCCTGCGACAACAGGCGGGAGAGGCGGCCATAGGCGGCCCGGTCGGTGGGATAGCAGACCAGGTCCGGCCCGTCGGACGGACGCAGCCGCGCACCCACCAGCAGGCGCAGCCCCTGTTCCTTGGCAGCCAGATGCGCCCGCACGACACCGGCCAGCGTGTTGATGTCGCAAACGCCCAGCGCCGACAGGCCCAGCGCCTTAGCCGTCGCCACCAGTTCTTCGGCATGGGAGGCGCCGCGCAGGAAGGAGAAATTCGTCAGGCAGAGGAGTTCGGCATAACCGGTCATCGCCGCCGCCTCACGCAAACAGGCCATGGATGAACCAGGCCGGCGGCCCGCCACGGCCATCGCCATAGAGCCCCTCGCGGAAGATCCAGTAGCGCCGGCCCTCCTCGTCCTCGACCCGGTAATAGTCGCGGGCCCGGCGCCCGCCCGGACCGGACGCGCCGGCGCGCCACCATTCCGGGGCAATCCGCTCCGGCCCGTCGGCACGGCGCACCCGGTGCACGATGCGGCGCCAGACGAAACGCATGGGCGGGCCGTCGGGAATTTCCGCGATCACCTCCAGGCTTTCCGGCCGTTCGAACAGGCGCAGCGGACGCGGCGCCGGTCCGGGCGGCGTGGCCGTCTGCCAGTCGGGCAGTTCGCCGTCATAGACGGCCAGGTCCTCGCCACGCTCGGGCAGATGGCTTTCCACCGGCTGCAGGATTTTCACCACACGATCGCCCAGCCGCGCCGTGATCCGGTCGGCCAGCACCGCCAGACCTGCCGCATCCGGGCCATCGCCAGCCAGAACCGCATCCAGGGGCCGGGCCTGCGGCGTGACCGGACCCGTTCCCGCCGCCTCCAGCTCCATCAATTCCACGCCGAAGCCGGGATCGAGCCCGTCCAGCCGGTCGCGGAACAGGGTGAGCAGATGGGTCGGATCGTGTACCGGCCGTGCGGCACCGGCCGTCACGGCGGCGACGCTCTGATCGCTGCGGAAAATCGCCAGCCGGAAACGCCGGGCGCCTTCACCGTGCGCCTCGAGCCGTTCGCACAGGGCCGGCGCCAGGCGCGCCAGCCCGGCCCGGATACCGTCCGGATGCAGCAGCGCTTCCGGACAGGGCAGGCGCACGGAATGATCCGGCGGCGCACGCAGCGGATCCAGCGGTTCCGGCCGCAGTCCCAGCGCCTGGTCCAGCCGGGTCAGTACGGCATCGGCTGCACTGACAGAGTGAAAGCGCCGTGCCAGCGCCTTGCGGTCGATACCGTAGAGCTGGCCGATGCGCGTCAGGCCAAAGCGGCGCAGGAGGGTGAGGCTGGCATCGGACAGGCGCAGCCCTGCCATGGGCAGGTCGGCCAGCCCCGGCTTCAGCCCGGCCTCGTCCACACGCCGTCCGGTCTTTGTCCCGGAGGCCTCATGCGCCAGCGCCCAGGCCGCGCCCAGGGTCGGGGCCAGGCCGAGCCGGACCGGCAGGCCCGCCCGTTTCAGCCGGACCTCCATATGATCCAGCATGGCGTCTTCCCCGCCGAACAGGTGCGCCCCGCCGGTCATGTCGATCAGGATGCTGTCGACCCCCGCAACGGCGATCGCCGGCGACCAGCACTCCATCCACAGGGCCAGCTTTTCCAGCGCCTGGGCATCGGCAGCCCGGTCGACCGGTTCGGCCGCCAGTTCGGGCGCCCGGGTGCGGGCATCGGCAAAACGCAGACCCGGTTCCACACCTGCACTGCGCGCCGCATCATTGGCGGCGACCACACGCAGGCCGTTCCGCCCGGCCTCGGTCAGGACGAAGGGCGTGTCTCCCGCCTGATCATCCGGTGTCGCGCCAGACGCCGGCAAGGCCGGCACCGATCCGGCGCGGCTGCGGCGCAGCCGGTCGAGCGGCCAGTCGGGAAACCAGACGCAGACATGGCGTCGCATCCTCATACTCCAGGTCGAAGACCCGTCCCGCCTTGCCCGGCTGCAGGCGGGACTTTTCCAGGATGGCGCGCCAGGCCGGCCGCCCCGGGGCGCGCGCATCGTGTTCATGCGGAGCGGATGGCCGGGCCGAAGCCCGCCAGCGCCCCTGGGCGGCCGTTGCCCCCGACCGCGTATGGGGAAAGATCAGCACCAGCGGCGTCCGGCTGGCCTCGCAGGCCAGGCCCAGCCGCCGCGAGGCCGTGAAATCCATGTCATCCAGCTCGGCGATCACGGCCGCGAGACCGGACGCCCTGCAGGCCTCCTCGGCGGCCTGCAGGACCTCCATCCGGCCCTTCGCCTCGACCAGGAGCATACGCCCCGGATCGACACCGAACCCGGCCAGGCCCCGCCCGCTAAGCCGCCCGTGCTCCCGCGCCAGCGCCGCCTGACGGATCCAGACAAGCCCGCCCGTACGGCCCGTATCGCGGACCGCCGCCAGGGCCAGCCCGGTCAGTGCCGGGAAATCCCCGAACCCCGCCTCGGCCAGCTCGTGCACACCGGCCGCGCCCAGCCCGTAGGGAAAGGGCAGATCATGCCCCGCCACGGGGGCCAGAATATCCGGCTTCAGGCTCATTGTTCTGTTTTTGTTCCAACGCCGGAAAGAGTCAAGAGCCCTGCAGTTGCAACAGGAACGCTTCCTTTACCGCCGCCTGCTAGGACAGGGGCATGACACGCTCGCGATCCCTTCTGACCTGCGGCCTCGTGGCCGTCCTGCTGGCCTCGGCAACCGGTCCGGCCCTTGCTGCCAGCGGGGGTGGAGGCGGAGGAGGTGGCGGCGGCGGCGGCCACGCGCCGGCCCAGGGCGAGGAAACACGCCGGCGGATGATCACGCCGTCGCAGACCTACATGCCCCTGCCGCCGCTGACGGCGACCGTGCAGGCCAATCACCGCGCCCGCGGCCTGCTGCAGATCGAGGCCGGTCTGGAGATCGCCGATCCGGAGTTGCGCCGCCGCGCCGAGCGCTACCTGCCGCGCCTGCGCAATGCCTGGGTTTCGGGGCTGAGCGCCTATACCGGCATGAGCTATCGCTTCGGCGACGTGCCGGATGCCGACCGCATCGCGCAGATCCTGCAGGAAGCGACCGACATCACCCTGGGTGAAGAAGGCGCAGAAGTTCTCATCGGCATGGTGATCATCCACGCCGACTGACGGCTGTTGCTCAGACGATCGCGTCCATGAAGGATGCCAGATCGACATCCTTCTGCGTCACACCATCGGCGTCGTGCGTCGCCAGGGTCACGTCCACCTTGTTGTAGACGTTGAACCATTCGGGGTGGTGATCGACCTTGTCGGCCTTCACCGCGACCCGGCTCATAAAGCCCCAGGCGGCGTTGAAGTCCTCGAACTCAAAGACCTTGCGGATGGCGTCGCGGCCTTCGACCGCGGACCAGCCGGTCAGCGCCTTGAGGGCGGCTTCTGCTCCGATACGCTCCATCTGCGATCTCCCGTTCTGCTTGCTGCGTCTATTCCGCTGCCGGCAGGGCCATCGGCTCGATACCCAGGGCCCGGAACAGATCGAAATCCTCGCTTTCGCCCGGATTGGGCGTGGTCAGCAATTCCTCGCCGACGAAGATCGAATTGGCGCCCGCCAGGAAGCACAGCGCCTGCAATTCCTGGCTCATGCCCTCACGGCCGGCCGACAGGCGGACCATGGATTTCGGCATCAGGACGCGCGCCGTGGCGATGGTGCGCACAAACTCGATCCCGTCCAGCGGCTTTGAATCGCCCAGCGGCGTATTGGCCACGCCGACCAGATGGTTGATCGGCACGCTTTCCGGATGCGGATCCATCGAGGCCAGCTCGGTCAAAAGGCCGATTCGGGCGCTCTCGTCCTCGCCCATGCCGACAATCCCGCCGGTGCACACATGGATGCCCGCCCCGCGCACGCGCGACAGCGTGTCGAGACGGTCCTGATAGGTGCGCGTCGAGATCACCCGGCCATAATCTTCCGGCGCGGTGTCGAGATTGTGATTGTAATAATCCAGCCCCGCATCGCGCAGACGCTCGGCCTGACCGTCGGCGAGCATGCCCAGCGTCACACAGGTCTCCATGCCCAGCGCCTTCACGCCGGTAATCATGTCGCAGACCTTCTCCTCGTCGCGCGGTTTCAGCTCGCGCCAGGCCGCGCCCATGCAGAAGCGCGTCGCCCCGCCATCCTTCGCCTTCTTTGCCGCATCGAGAACCTCGTCCAGCGGCATCAGCTTGGACGCTTTCAGCCCGGTGTCGAAATGGGCGGACTGGTTGCAATAGCCGCAATCCTCGGCACAGCCGCCGGTCTTGATGGAAAGCAGCTGGCTGGTCTGGATCTGGTTGGCCGGATGGCACTTTCTGTGCACAGACTGGGCGGCGAAGATGAGATCGCCGAACGGTGCGCGATAGATCTGGGCCGCGTCTTCACGCGTCCAGTCCATGCGGGGCTGTGCCAGAAGGTCGATGTCGCTGAGCAGTGTGGTCATGAAAGGTCAGTCCCGGAAAATGACAAGGGAACCTAGAAACAGTGGCGCGCCGCGTCCAGACATGACACTGCGCTGGGCGGCGCGGATCGTGCTGGTCGTGGCCGTGGTAGTCATCACCGATCTGGCCCTGCAACCGGCTCCGGACCTGCCCGGCAGCCTGCTCGGTTCCGACAAGATCGAACATGCCGCCGCCTTTCTGGCGCTGACAATTGTGTCCCGCCTGGCCTGGCCGCAGCTGGCCGGCTGGCTGATCGCGCTGCTCCTGCTGGCCTATGGCTTCGGGATCGAGCTCGCCCAGGATGCCCTGGACGCCGGGCGCGTTGCCTCGCTCGCCGACCTGATTGCCGATGCGGTCGGCATCCTGGCAGGCTTTGCCCTGATCCGCCTGTTCAACGGGCTTCGCCGCTGGGACCACACGGCTTCCTGACCGGTAAAAGAAAAGGCCCCGCCGGAGCGGGGCCTGATCCTGTTTCACCAAAGACCCGGCAATCAGGCGTTCGGCTTGCTGTCTTCACCGCTGCCATCGGGCGATACGGCGGTGATGGTGTCGTCCGGGGTCTCGGTCGTGCCCCAGTCGTCGCCGGCCCAGTTCGGCGGCAGCTCGCCGGTCTTGTCGAAGCGCTTGGTCATGGAGACCACCACGCCCGACAGCATCAGCAGGGCCACCACGTTCGGCAGCAGCATCCAGGAGTTCGCGACATCGCCGAAACGCCACAGCCCGTCGACATTCAGGATCAGCGTGCCGACGAAGGCGACTGCGACCCAGAGATAGCGGAACGGCTTGGCCGCCCAGTCGCCGAACACATAGGTCAGCGAGGTCTCGGCATAGTAAGACCAGCCGATAATGGTGGTGAAGGCGAACAGGGCCTGCGCCGCCAGGATCACCCAGGCGCCGCCGAACATGCCGTTCGAGAAGGCCGCCGTGGTGATGGCCGAGGCTTCCAGCGAGGTCGCCTGCCAGGCATAGGCCGCCGTCGTACCGTCGTCATTGGGGTAGGCACCCTCGACGACCAGGATAACCAGCGCCGTCATCGTGCAGATGACCAGCGTGTCGATGAACACGCCCAGCATGGCGATCTCGCCCTGCTTGACCGGGTTCTTGGTCTGCGCGGCCGCGTGGGCGATGGGGGCCGAGCCCTGACCGGCCTCGTTGGAGAACAGGCCGCGCGCCACACCGGCCCGCACCGCCGCGAGCACGCCATAGCCGGCAAGACCGCCGGCGGCCTGGCCGAAGCCAAAGGCCTGGCCGAAGATCTGGCCGAAGGCGCCCGGGATATGGTCGATATGGGTGATCAGAACGAAGAGGGCGCACAGCACATAGGCCACCGCCATCACCGGCACGACCTTGCCGGCCAGATTGCCGATCGACTTGATGCCGCCGATGATCACCAGGAAGACCAGCGCGGCCAGCACGATGCCGACCATCCAGTTCTGCAGTTCGAAGCCGAGCGAGGTGCCCGCTTCCAGCGCCGACTGGGTGACCGAGTTCGCCTGGATCATGCCGCCGGTCGCAAAGGCCGACAGGACGGTACCGATGCAGAAGAGAACGGCGAGCCAGCCCCAGTTCTTACCGAGGCCGTTCTTGATGTAATACATCGGGCCGCCATGGAACTGGCCGTCCGGGTGACGTTCCCGGAAACGTACGGCGAGGCTGGATTCGGCGTAGGCCGCAGCCATGCCGAACAGGGCCGTCACCCACATCCAGAAGATGGCGCCGGGACCGCCCAGCGTGATGGCGGTCGCGACACCGGCAAGATTGCCGGTACCAACCTGGCCTGACAGCGCCGTCGACAGCGCGTTCCAGGGCGTGATCTCGCCTTCGCCCGTCGATTTGCGGCCGCTCCACAGCTCGCCGAAAGCCGGGAAAACCCGCAGCAGCGGGCGGAAGCCCAGCCGCAGCATGAAGAAAAGGCCCGTGCCCAGAAGGGCGATGGTGATGATGCCGACAGGCAGGATGCGCGTATCGCCCCAGGTCCCGCCCCACAGGAAGTCACTGAAGGTCGTGACCCCGTCGAAAAATACGTCCATGTCTCTCCCCCGAAACCGGTTCGCGGCCACCTTAGGGACTGCAGCCGGTTTTGGGGAGGTGCTTTGTGCAAAAGGTCCGCGGTACCCGGACGATCAGGGGGCGAGAGACGCGCTTTCCGCACGCACTTCAATGGCGAAGACACCCCAGACCCAGTCATCGTCGGGCATGCCGTTGAGCGCCTGATCCTGTGCGCGTGGCCAGACAATCATGGCCGGCCCGAAGCCGCCCAGCGGGATCGGATCGCCGTCCAGGCGGATCGCCAGGATCACGTCATGCACATCCAGCGTCATACGCGCCATCGATCGCTGGTATCCGTCCAGGGCCGTGACGATGATTTCCTCTTCGCGCGGCCGGACCAGATCCAGCACATCGCGCAGCAGCGGCCCCGAGAAATGCCGCACCGGCCCGCCGGCGGGATAGTCGGTGTCGATCCGGTGCTGTTCCAGCGCAGCCAGCTGCGACCAGCTGAGCTCGGCTGCTGCTTCGAATACAAGACCATACTGGGAAAAAAGCGGCTCGATGTCCGGATCCATCGCCGCCCGTGTCGGCTCGGTCTCGATCGCACCGAAAACCGTGATGACCGGCATGTCGGCGGCGGTTTGTGATTCGGGGCCGCAGGCCGCCAGCAAAAGAAAGGCCGCAAGACCGGCGATCGTCTTTTTCATCGTGTTTCCCCAGAGCCTTGGATCACTCTAGGCCGATCACGGGGAATTGAGCCAGCGAATACTAGTGGAAAGTGCCGCAAAGGGTGACCACACGCCCGCCGGTACCGATCTTGAAGCGCGCAATCCCGGCGCCCGAGACGGTGTTCACACCCCCCAGATCAAGCTGCACGACACCGCGCTGGCGCAGCAGGTCCATGGCCTGCCAGAGCATGAGATTATGGGCGCCCGATGCCCGGCCGGACGGATCGTTCCAGCCGATGTGATAGGTGGCAGCGCAGCCATGGACGAGGAAGAGCATGCCAGCGGTCTTCGCACGCCCTTCATCGGCCCGCAGGATCAGCACGCTGTTGCGGTCACCCCTGGCATCGGCATAGGCGGGCACCAGCGCGGCCGGCGTCGCGCGGTATCCCCGGCTGGCGCGCTGGCCCTCTTCAGTGTCGAGCAACCAGCGGTACTGGGCGAGCTTGGTGCCGTTCTGCTGGATCTTGAGCGTGGATTTCTCCGCTGCATTCAGCCGGTTGCGCCATTTCTGCTCGAGCCCGGCACGCAAGGCTTCCAGATCCTGTTTCAGATCGAGCAGAACGGTGGAATGGCCCGTCATAACCCGGCTGCGGCCAGCCATGCCATCGGCGCTTTCGCTATCGGGCGAGACCAGGGTGAGGCGCGGCCAGCCAAGCCCCAGCCCCTTGCGCAGGGCCTTTATCGCTGCAGCCTTGCCGGCCGGATCGATATCCTCAAGCCAGACCGGACCCCGCGTACACAGGGCCATCTGCACGACACCGCCGATCCGGCGGGTCGTGAATTGCGCCAGTCCCACCAGCGTATTGCCGTCCAGGATGCCGACGCGCCTGACCTTACCGCCAAGGGCAGTCACCGCCTCGCCATAGCTCCAGTCCTGCTGCAGCGCAGCCGGCCGGCTCATCAGGGCGATATCCCAGGTGATCCTGTTGATGTCGGGGTCGAGTCGCATGGGCAAAGCGTTAGGGAATCACGGTTAACAGGAACTGATCCGAACTGCCCGCGGGAGACTGACCGTGTTTTCCAGAAAAGCCCAGAGTGTGATGGGACACCGCATCACCGAGCCGCGCCCGACCCTGATGGCGGTCTGGCTGGTGTTTCTTTATGTCGGCGTCCCGCTCTTGGTGGTGACGGGCCTGCTCGACCTGGCCATGCAGGTCTTTTTCGGCGTATGCACCGGGCTGTGGTGCCTGGCCTAGGCAGCCACCTGGCCCCAGGCCGGAAAGGGATCAAGCAAGTCCCTGCGGGCAACGATGCGCCCCGTTGTCTCGTCCCGTCCCGGATCGACAAGACAGGCATCCAGCATCGCGCGTAACGCCGCTTCATCCATGTCGATACCGATAAAGACGATCTCCTGGCGCCGGTCGCCATAGTCCTCGTCCCACATGGCCTCGAGATAGGTCGAGAATTGCGACCCATCGGGCCATTGATCGCGAGGGACGGCCGCCCACCAGCGGCCCATGCCTTCATTCTGCACGAGCGCGCCAGCCTGGCTGATCTCGCCCAGCCAATCGGGCCGGGTCGCGATCCAGAAAAACCCCTTCGCCCGCACCACACCCGGCCAGGGCGTGTTGAACAGGGCTTGCAGCTTCCCCGGATCGAAAGGACGGCGCGCGCGATAGACGAAATGTCCGATACCGTACTCCTCGGTCTCCGGCACATGATCGGCAAATCCGTACAGCTCCTTGGCCCAGAGCGGGTGCTCGTGCGCACGCTCGAAGTCGAACCGGCCGGTATCGAGCACCTCGTCGAGCGGCACATCGGCGTAATCGGTCTCGATCACGCGCGCATCGGGGTTGAGCCCTCCCAAGATCGCCCGGATGGTTTCCAGCTGGCCTTCAGGCACGTTTGAAATCTTGTTCAGGACAATGACATCGGCAAACTCGATCTGGTCGACAAGCAGCTGGACGAGCGCGCGGTCGTCCTCGCCATCGACGACCTCTCCGCGATCGCGCAGAAAATCGGAGCTGGAATAGTCATTGAGCATGTTGGCAGCGTCGACCACGGTCACCATCGTGTCGATCCGGGTAATGTCGCCGAGCGATGCGCCGTTCTCGGCGCGGAACTCGAAGGTGGCGGCCACAGGCAAGGGCTCGGAAATGCCTGTGGACTCGATCAGCAGGTAGTCGAACCGGCCCGACAGGGCGAGCGCCGTGACCTCTTCGAGTAAGTCCTCGCGCAGGGTGCAGCAAATACAGCCATTCGACATTTCGACGAGATTCTCGTCGGTCCGTGACACAGAAGCGCCGCCGGCCCGGACGAGTTCGGCATCGATATTGACCTCGCTCATATCATTGACGATCACGGCGACACGCTTGCCGTGCGGCGTGTTCAGAATGCGGTTGAGCAGGGTCGTCTTTCCTGCCCCCAGAAAGCCGGAAAGAACGGTGACGGGAAGCTTGTCGGTCTGCATCAGGGTCGCCTGCTGGATAGAAAGTAACGATATTTACGTTATAACGTTTCAATTTTGCCCGACTCAAGCCCTGTGCAGCCTTTCCTCATTGATTGCGGATCAAACGGCGGTACCTGCCGGCTTATTCTGTGCTGGCCCCCGGCCGCCGAAGGCTCCACGCAACACGAGCCAGCCCGATCAGCATCGCCAGGATAACTGCGGCCATCGACAGCGTGTTGGCGATCTCCAGCGGGGCAAACAGCCAGGACAGCGTGTGCACCAGGCCACCGATCACCAGGGCAAGGCCGAAGAAGCGGCGCGCCGCCGCCAGGCCCGGCCGCGGATCGGGCTGCGTCTCTGCGCCAGGCTCGCGCTTGCCGACCGCATTGCCGAACACAACCAGGATCGCACCGATCAGCGCCTGCACGAGACGCGTGTCCATGTTGTCCCCGATCCAGCCCTGGCGGGCGGCCAGAGCAAACAGAATGGCCGCCAGAATGAGGCCGCCGGCGAGGGCCAGCGAGCCCTTGATGGAACGGGTGATCATGATTTTTCCTCCTGCGGGGATGCGGCGCCGCTGCCCAGGCCGAACACGCCGGCAAAGCCCAGCAGGGCTTCTTCCAGGACGGAGACATTCAGGTGATAGATCACCGACGTGCCGTCCTTCTGCGTGGTGACGAGCCCGGCCTGCCGGAGCACGGCAAAATGCGCGGACATGGTGGGTTTGGATACCGGAAAGGCCTCGGCCAGCCGGCCCGCACTCATCGGGCCGGCCTTGAGCCGCTGCAGCACCTCGCGGCGCGTCGGATCAGCCAGGGCTTTGAAGACATCGCTCATATTTAGATAATTAGCCAATTATCTAAATAAAGTCAAATCGGGTGGTACGACCCTGTCAGGCGAGGCTGCCATCCTCGATATCGCCATCGCCGTCCACATCGTCGGAGGAGCGGCGCCCGCCCAGATCGTCGCCGTCCGTATCGTCACGCCGGCGGCGGCCATCCTGGTGCTGGGCATAGCCGGCCAAGCCGACACCCCAGTCCTTGTCGACCCCGTCGACACCGCGATTGCGGAAGCGCAGTTTCGGTCCCGGCCGGACCACCCAGGCATAGATCCACAAGGCGGCAAGGGCGCTGAGCGCGATCAGTCCCGCGGCGAAACCCGCGCCGAGCCGGCCCTGCGGCTGCAGGAAGACACCGAAAAACCAGGCGAGGAATACGAAGACCGGCGCAGCGACGATGATCGCAAGAACGCGGCGGACAGGATGGATGCGCATATCGACCTCCCTTCGGCCCCTCGGGACCCGCGATCAGACTGCGCTGCAATCATGCCGGAAAAGGGGCAGTCCCGGCGGGACTGGGCCCGGCCGCATCCCGCCTCAGGCGCTTTCGCGACGATAGGTCAGCGCCAGGAAGACGTCTTCCAGATCGGCTTCCTCGGTGCGCAGATCGTCGATCCGGGCCCCGGAGGCGCGGAATTTCTCGATCATCTCGGCCACCGATTGCTCGCCATAGCGATAGGTGATGGCCAGCGAACCATCCTCGCGGATTTCCGCATCATATCCTGCCAGCTCGGCCGGCACGGCCGTCAGGGGATCGACCGGATCGATCACCAGTGTCTTGGAATCCATGCGCTTGAGCAGGGTTTCCTTGGGCTCGCAGGCGATCACCTCGCCCTGGTCGATAATGGCGATCTCGTCGCACAGCTCCTGGGCCTCTTCCAGATAGTGCGTCGTCAGGACAATCGTGGTGCCCCGCGCATGCAGCTCGCGCACATAGGCCCAGAGCTGGCGCCGCAGCTCAATATCCACGCCGGCCGTCGGCTCGTCCAGCACCAGAACCGGCGGAGTGTGCACCATCGCCTTGGCGACCAGGAGGCGCCGCTTCATGCCGCCGGACAATTGCCGCACATAGGCGTCGCGCTTGTCCGACAACCCCACCGCTTCGAGCAGTTCGTCGGTGCGCCGCTCTTCCTTGGGCACGCCGTAGAAGCCGGCCATCAGCTCCAGCGTCTCATGGGGCGTGAAGAAGACGTCCATATTGATTTCCTGCGGCACCACGCCGATCGCGGCGCGTGCTGCGCGGCTGTCGCGATCGATATCGATCCCCCAGGTCTTCGCCGTGCCCGACGTCTTGTTCACAAGACCGGCAAAGATATTGATGAAGGTCGACTTGCCGGCGCCGTTCGGGCCCAGCAGGCCGAAGATCGAGCCCCGGCGAACCCTCAGGTCCACGCCCTTCAGCGCCTCCTTGGGCGGCGCATTCTTCGACCCCGCATAGGTCTTGCGCAGATCGGTCGCCTCAAGGGCGAATTCGGGCATGGAAGAACTGTCGGACATGTCGCCTCGGAATTGACGGGACGGGGTCAAGCGCCATAACTAGGCGTCATACCTAGGGATCGTCCCGCTGTCTGTCCATGAGGGCTTTTCAATGGCCGACGCCAGCAACGCCTTTCCGCCGCCGGAAGTCATCGTCACCGAAGACCATCGCATTGCCTGCGACGGGGGCGGCGGTGCGCTCGGCCATCCGAAAATCTACCTGGAAATGGGCGAGGACGACTTTGTCGAGTGCGGATACTGCGACCGCCGCTTCGTGAAGAAGGGTTCCGCGCAGGACCCGACCGCCTGACCGGGCGGTCATAACCCGCAAGGGCCGCAAGACGCCGATCACACAAGACGACTGGGGAGGCGTCTTTGGGTCAAACCGCCAGCCAGCGTATCGGGCTGATCACCGGCCTCGTGCTGGCGGTCCTCCTGCAATTCATTCCGGTTCCGGACGGGCTTTCGCGTGAAGCCTGGCTGCTGGCCTCGCTCGCCCTCCTGATGGCGAGCTGGTGGGCGAGCGAAGCCATCCCGATTGCCGCCACGGCGCTCATTCCCATCGCCATTTTCCCGCTCCTGGGCATCACCTCCACCGGTGCGGCGACGGCCCCCTATGCCAGCCCGATCGTCATGCTGCTGCTCGGCGGTTTCATCGTCGCCCTGTCGATCGAGCGCTGGAACCTGCACACCCGGATCGCGCTCAATGTCGTTGCCCGTTTCGGCGGCCAGCCGGCCGCGCTGATCGCCGGCTTCATGCTGGCCTCGGCGCTCCTGTCGATGTGGATTTCCAACACGGCAACGACGCTGATGATGATCCCGATCGCCCTGCGCGTTGCGGCCGAAGTGGAACGCGAAGGCGTGACCACGAAATTCTTCGCCCCGGCCCTCGCCCTCGGCATCGCCTACGCAGCGTCTATCGGCGGCATGGCGACCCCGGTCGGCACGCCGACCAATCTGATCGGCCTTGGCTTCCTTCAGAACGAATTCGGCCGCACGCTGGATTTCGCCAGCTGGATGGGTGTCGGCCTGCCCGTTGTCGCGCTGATCATTCCGGCCGCCTGGTTCGTGCTGACGCGCTGGGCCTTCTCCCTCAAGGGCGAGCGCGCCAGCGGCGCGGCGCACGATCTGGTGATGGAGGAGCTGGGCAAGCTGGGCCGCATGACGATGCCGGAACTGCGCGTCGCCGCCCTGTTCGGCACGGTTGCCATCCTGTGGATGGGCGCCACGCTGCCCAGCTTCCTTATCTCCTGGATCCCGGGCATTCCGGCCGGCGAGTGGAACTGGGGCTGGAATCCGCTTCTCGGCTGGATCGGCGATACGCTGGGCCTGCCCGTCGATATCCGCCTGGGCAATACGCAGATCGCCGTAATGGGCGCACTCGCGGCCTTCCTTATCCCGTCCGGCTGCCGCACCGAAGGCCGCGGTACGGCCCTGATGGCGTGGGAAGACACAGCCCGCCTGCCCTGGAATGTCATCATCCTGTTCGGCGGCGGCCTCTCCCTGGCGGCCGCCCTTACAGCCACCGGCCTCGCCGATTGGCTGGGCGGCCAGATGCATTTCCTCACCGATCTGCCCACCCCGCTTTTGATCCTGGTCATCGTCGCCGTGATCGTCTTCCTGACCGAACTCACCTCGAACGTCGCCACAGTGACCGGCTTCATGCCCGTGCTGGGCATTATCGCGGTGGAAGCCGGCGTGCCCGCCGAACAGCTCATCGCCCCGGTCGCCATCGCCGGCTCGGCCGCCTTCATGCTGCCGGTCGCCACAGCGCCCAACGCCATCGTCTACGCCTCCGGCGCCGTCACCCAGGGCCAGATGATCAAGGCCGGTTTCCGGCTCAACCTGCTCGCCGTGCTGGCGATCGCCGGTGTCGGCTCGGCCGCGGCGATGCTGGGCTTTGGAGGCTAAAGGCTATCGGGCAGGCTGCGGCTGCCGTGCACAATGCGCTCGATCCGAAGCGCGTCTGCACCAGCCCGGTAGAGAACAAGATAGGCCGCATAAGACAGGACCCGAATGCCCGCCCCAATTTCCGGCCTCATCGGGGCGGCTTCGGGGAAAGCGGCCGCCCGTGTGCAAACGGCCTTCAACTCTTCGACGAAACTGACCGCGCGAGCCGGATTGTCCCGCGCAATATAGTCAGCGATGTCAAAAAGATCCGCTCTGGCAGCCGGCGCGAACTACAGCTTCATTTGTCCTGTTCGCGCCCGGCGGCGATCCTCGCGAGGTGCGCCTCAACGTCGGCGAAGACCTCTTCAGCCGGAATGCCGGGTCCGCTTTCCATGCCGATCCGCACCGCCTCGCGCAGCTCTTCCAGCTCGGTGAGATAGCGCGCCTCGCTCTCCTCCACCATGCGAAGGCCATGGCGCAGCACCTCGCTCTTCGAGTTGAAGCGGCCGGAGGCGATGAGATCTTCCATCATCTTTTCATAGCGTTCGCCGAGAGAGTAGGAGCTGGGCATGGCGGTCTCGTCGTGACTGGATAATTATTATCATAACACACACGCCGCCCCCGTGCGCAGACATCCCCACCGCACTCCACCGATGACCTCCTGGCCGCACCGCGTTAACCTCGCGGCGACCCAAGCGAGAGAGAGCCCCATGGCCATCAAGAAGCCCCTCGACGAGACCTCCCACCTCTACCTGATCGACGGGTCGGGCTATATCTTCCGGGCCTATCACGCCCTGCCGCCGCTCACCCGGTCGGACGGCACGCCGGTGGGTGCGGTACAGGGCTTCTGCAACATGCTCTGGAAACTGCTCGAAGACCTGAAGGGCGAGGACGCGCCCTCCCACCTCGCCGTGATCTTCGACCATTCCGGCAAGTCTTTCCGCAACGATATCTACGACCAGTACAAGGCGCACCGCCCGCCGGCGCCGGAAGACCTGGTGCCGCAATTCTCCATCATCCGCGACGCCACGCGCGCCTTCGGGACGCCCTGTATCGAGTTGGAGAATTACGAGGCCGACGACATCATCGCCACCTATGCCCGCATGGCCGAGGCGAAGGGCGCCAAGGTGACCATCGTCTCTTCCGACAAGGATCTGATGCAGCTGGTCTCGGACAGGATCGACATGTTCGACGCGATGAAGAACAAGCGCATCGAAGCCGAGCAGGTCGTCGAGAAATTCGGCGTCGGGCCGGACAGGGTGATCGACATCCAGTCGCTCGCCGGCGACAGCGTCGACAATGTCCCCGGCGTGCCCGGGATCGGCGTGAAGACCGCCGCGCTCTTGATCAATGAATACGGCGATCTCGACACGCTGCTGGCGCGCGCCGAAGAGATCAAGCAGAAGGGACGGCGTGAAAAACTCCTCGCCCATGCCGAGGATGCCCGCATTTCGCGCCAGCTGGTCACGCTGAAGACCGACACGCCCGTCACCGACGAAATGGACGAGTTCGGCATCACCGATCCGGATGCGGAAACCCTGGTCAAATTCCTGAAAGAAATGGAATTCCGCACCTTCACGCGCAAGGTCGAAGAAGCCCTGGGCGGACCGGTCGCCGACGAGACGGGTGATGCCACCGCCCCCATCAACCGTGACGGCTATGAGTGCGTCACCACGATGAAACAGCTGCAGGCCTGGATCGAGAAGGCCCGTACCGCCGGCGTGATCGCTGTCGATACCGAGACCGACGCCCTCTCGGCCACGGCCTCCGGCCTGGTCGGCATCTGCCTCGCCACCGCGCCGGGCAAGGCCTGCTACATCCCGCTCGCCCATGTCGACCCGGAGGGTTCCGGCGACATGTTCGACACAGGCGAGAAACCCGACCAGATCCCGATGGACGACGCCATCGCGGCCCTCAAACCCCTGCTGGAAGATCCGGCCGTTCTGAAAGTCGGCCAGAATTTCAAATACGATCTCTCCGTCCTCGCCCGCTACGGCATTGATGTTGCGCCCTATGACGACACGATGCTGATCTCCTACGTGATGGAGGCGGGTCTGCACGGGCATGGCATGGACGAGCTGGCCGAGCTTCACCTGGGCCATCAATGCATCGCCTTCAAGGAGATCTGCGGCACCGGCAAGAACCAGATCAGTTTCGACAAGGTGCCGCTGGACAAGGCGACGCAATACGCCGCCGAGGATGCCGACGTCACGCTGCGCCTGTGGGAAATCCTCAAGCCGGCGATGGTCTCCAAGAAGAAGGCGACGGTCTACGAGACACTCGAACGGCCGATGGCCAAGGTCCTCTCGGACATGGAACGGGTGGGCGTGAAGGTCGATCCGGACCAGCTGCGCCAGCTCTCCTCCGACTTCGCGCAGAAAATGGCTGCCGCCGAGGCCGCGGCGCACGAAGCGGCGGGGCGCGACTTCAACGTCGCCTCACCCAAGCAGATCGGCGAGATCCTGTTCGGCGAGATGGGCCTGCCCGGCGGCAAGAAGACCAAGACCGGCGCCTGGTCCACCGATGCGGCCGTGCTCGACCAGCTGGCCGCCGAAGGCCATGACCTGCCCGTCGCGCTGCTGGAATACCGGCAATATGCCAAGCTGAAATCGACCTATTCGGACGCGCTCTTCGACCACATCAACCCGAAGACAAAGCGCATCCACGGCTCTTTCTCGCTGGCCGCCACCACGACCGGACGTCTCTCCTCGACCGAGCCCAACCTGCAGAATATCCCGATCCGCACCGAGGCCGGCCGCAAGATCCGCGAGGTCTTCATCCCCGAGCCCGGCCATGTGCTGGTCGCAGCCGACTATTCCCAGATCGAGCTGCGCCTGCTGGCCCATATTGCCGGTGTCGAGAGCCTGAAGCAGGCCTTCCGCGACGGCCAGGACATCCACGCCATGACCGCCTCGGAGGTCTTCGGCGTGCCGGTGGAGGGCATGGACCCGATGGTCCGCCGCAAGGCCAAGGCGATCAATTTCGGCGTCATCTACGGCATTTCCGCCTTCGGCCTGGCCAACCAGATCGACGTCTCGCGTGAAGAGGCGAAGAATTTCATCGACGCCTATTTCGAGAAATTCCCGGGCATTGCCGACTATATGGAGCGCATGAAGAAGGAGGCGAAGGATACCGGCTATGTCGAAACCGTCTTCGGCCGCCGCTGCCACTTCCCGGGCATTCGCGACAAGAATCCCAACATGCGCATGTTCGCCGAACGCCAGGCCATCAACGCCCCGATCCAGGGCAGCGCCGCCGACGTCATCCGCCGCGCCATGATCCGCATGGACGACGCCCTCCGCGCCGCCAATCTCGACGCCCGCATGCTCCTCCAGGTCCACGACGAACTCGTCTTCGAAGTCCCCGAAGACCAGGCCGGCCGCCTGATCGATCTGGCCTCAAAAGTAATGGGCGAGGCGTGCGCCCCGGCGGTTGAGCTCAGCGTGCCACTGGATGTGGACGCGAAAGCCGGAAAGAGCTGGGCCGAGGCGCACTAACTTTCTTCTCCCCAATTGGGGGAGAGGGAGCGCAGGGCACCACCACCCTAAACACCTCTCCCGTTTTTCCCGGCCGGACGCCCGGCGAAGGCCGGGCGAAGTGACGGGATCTGCGGGAAGCTCATCGCTTGAAACGACTTTCGGTCGGTCCCGGATCTGCAGCCTGCCTTCGCAGGCCTTCGTCCGGGAAAAATCGAGATGTTGGAAGAGAGAGTGAGAGTGCCGCTACATTCCACCGTCACCCTGACACCCGCTTTCGCGGGCGCAGGCTTCAGTCAGGGCCCGGTTCATAAGACGCGGTGGCCGCGATCTCGCACTTATCCCCGTCACCTTCCCCCTTCCCACGCACCGTCATCCCCCGGCTTGTCCGGGGGAGCTGCGCTCGCCGGGGGGAGATTTCGCTGTAAAGTGAGGCGCTTGCCTCCACCAACGGGAT
>NZ_JAEPOL010000029.1 GCF_017642925.1 Maricaulis sp.
GAGCGCGCTGACGCCGACCGCGACCGAAGTGTTATCGACCGTGAAAGTCAGCGTCGACACATCTGCGACCAGGATGGTCGCCGGCGCAAAAGCCTTGGAGAAGCCCGGCAGATTGGTGTCCTTGGTTGCCGTGTCGGTCTGCGCACCGCTGGCATTCCCGGCACCATCGGTCAGTGTCACAGACAGGGTAAGCGTACCGTCGCCCAGGCCGGACACGTCGATCCCGGTGATCTGATCCGTCGCGCCAGCCAGCGTCCCGCTGCCGGTAACATTCGTGCCGCCGCCATCCGACGAGATCGTATAGCTATAGTCGGCCGACACCTCCCCGCCCGCAAAGGTGAAGGAGACCGCGCTCTCGCTGGCCCCGGTTACCGGATCCTGGTCGAAGGACACGGAGAAGCCCACCGGTGCCGTGGTGTCCTTGGTCACCGTATCCGTCGCCGCGCCGCCCGCATTCCCGCCGCTGTCCGTCAGGGTGACGGACAGGGTCAGCGTGCCGTCCGGCAGGCCCGACACGTCGATACTGCCGATCCGGTCGGTCGCCGTTGCGATCGTGCCGGACCCCGTCACCGATCCACCCCCGCCCGAGGAGGTGATCGTATAATCATAGTCCGCACCCACCTCCGCGGAGGCGAAGGTGAAGGATATGGCGGCATCGTCCACATCACCGATCGGATCCTGATCGAAGGACACCGAATAACCCGAAGGCGCGGCCGCGTCCTTGGCGGCCGTATCGGTGGAAGCCGAGCCGGTATTGCCCGCCGGGTCGGTCAGGGTGACGGACAGTGTCAGCGTCCCGTCCGGCAGGCCGGACACATCGATCCCGGAAATCTGGTCGGTCGCGGTCGCAATCGTGCCGGATCCCGTTACCGATCCGCCCCCGCCCGAAGAGGTGATCGTATAGTCGTAATCGGCCCCGACCTCGGCGCCAGCAAAGGTGAAGGAGACAGCGTTGACATTGGCCGCCGTCACCGGGTCCTGGTCCAGGGAGACAGTATAGCCGGACGGCACCACCACGTCCTTGGAGACGGTGGCCGTCGCAGCGGAACCGGTATTGCCGCCGCTATCGGTCAGCCTCACCGACAGGGTGAGCGTACCGTCGACGAGGCTGAGCACGTCAATGCCGCCGATCTGGTCGGTCGCCGTCGCAATCGTGCCGGACCCGGTGACCGAGCCGCCGCCATGCGACGAGGTGATCGTGTAGTCGTAGTCCGTCCCGACTTCAGCACCGGCGAAGGTGAAGGAAACAGAATCGGCATTGCCGGCATTGACCGCAGCCTGGTCGAAAGACACCGAATAGCCCGACGGCGCATCGGCATCCTTCTCCGCCGTGTCGGTGGCCGCCGCGCCGGTATTGCCCGCCGGATCGGTCAGCGTCACCGACAGGGTCAGCGTGCCGTCATTCAGGCCGGACACATCGATCCCGGAGATCGTATCCGTCGCTCCGCTCAGCGTCCCGCTGCCCGTGACATTCGCGCCGCCATTGTTCGAACTGATCGTGTAGGCGTAGTCCGCCGAGGCTTCCCCGTCGGCAAAGGTGAAGGACACCGCCGTCTCGTTCGCCGCCGTCACCGGGTCCTGGCCGAGGGTCACCGAATAACCGGAGGGCGCCGTCGCGTCCTTGCTTGCGGTGTCGGTCGCAGCCGAACCGGTATTGCCGCTGCCATCCGTCAGCGTCACCGACAGGGTCAGTGTGCCGTCATTCAGGCCGGACACATCAATCCCGGAAATCGTGTCCGTCGCCGTGACGATCGTGCCCGAGCCGCTGACCGGCGTGCCGCCATTGTTGGAGCTGATCGTGTAGTTGTAATCCGCACCCACCTCGGCACCCCCAAAGTCGAAGGACACCGCCGTCTCGTTCGCCGCATTGACCGAAGGCTGGTTGAAGGCCACCGCATAGCCCGACGGCGCCGTCAGATCCTCGCCAATTCCCCGAACGGCAAAGTCGAAAGGCGACTCGTCAGCATCATTGTTGGCGATCGACAGCGTTGCGGAGTGCACGCCCGTGATCGAAGGGTCGAACTCAACGGTGAAGGTTGTGGTCCCGCCCCCTGCCGCGACACTCGTTGCCGGCGGCGCGGTAACCGAAAAGTCCGTCGCATTGACGCCGGAGACACTGACCGCGCCGGAACCGAGTACAAGCGTGTCGGTGCCCGAATTGGTGATGGTAAAGGTGCGGCTGACCGTGCCGCCGCTGGGATTGGCCGATCCGAAATCGGTGTGATCCCCGGATGACGGCGAACTGTCGCCATCGGCGATATTCACGCCATTGCCGGTCACGGCAATCTCGGGCGTGCCGGTGCCCGTACCCTGAATCGTGAAGTTGAAGGGCGACTCGTCGCTGTCATTGCTGACGATCGACAGGCTCGTGCTGCGCGTGCCCAGGGCCGAAGGATCGAACCGGACCGTCACGCTCGTGGTGCCGCCGCCGGCAGAGACGCTGGTCGCCGGCTGCGAGGTGATCGAGAAGTCGGCGGCATTGCCCCCCGAAAGGCTGGCCGCATTGCTGCCGAGGGTCAGCGTGGTACTGCCCGAATTGGTGATGGTGAAAGTGCGGCTCACCATACCGCTGCTGATAAAGGCCGATCCGAAGTCGGTATGATCCCCGGATGACGGCGAACTGTCGCCATCAACGATATTCGTGCCATTGCCGGTCACGGCAATCTCGGGCGCGCCGGTGCCCATACCCAGTATCGTGAAATTGAAGGGCGACTCGTCGCTGTCATCGTTGGCGATCGACAGACCCGCGATGCGCGAACCCACCACCGACGGGTCGAACTGGACCGTGACGGTGGTCGTGCCGCCGCTGGCAGCGACGCTGGTCGCCGGCTGCGAAGTGATCGAGAAGTCTGCGGCATGGGCCCCCGAAAGGCTGGCCGCATTGCTGCCGAGGGTCAGCGTGGTACTGCCCGAATTGGTGATGGTGAAAGTGCGCGAAACCGTACCGCTGCTGATATCGGCCGATCCGAAATCGGTGTGGTCACCCGCTGTCGGCGAACCGTCGCCATCTACGATATTCACGCCATTGCCGGTCACGGCAATCTCGGGCGCACCGGTCCCCGTACCCCGGATCGCGAAATTGTAGGGCGACTCGTCGGCGTCATTATTGGTGATCGTCAAAGTCGCGTCACGCGTGCCAACGACCGACGGGTCGAACCGGACTGTGACGGTCGTCGTACCGCCGCCGGATGCGACGCTGGTTGCGGGCTGCGAGGTGATCGAGAAGTCTGCAGCGTGACTGCCTGAAAGGCTGGCCGCATTGCTGCCCAGCGTCAGCGTGCCGGAGCCCGAATTGGTGATGGTGAAGGTGCGCGACACCGTCCCCGAGCTGACCGCAACCGCGCCGAAATCGGTGTGATCGACGGAGCCCGGCGAGCCGTCGCCATCAGCGATGTCCGTGCCATTGCCCGTCACGCCGATCTCCGGCGTCGCAACGCAATCGGGATCGGTCGTCATGTCGATCATCGCATAGCCGGA
Source organism: Maricaulis sp. (assembly GCF_017642925.1). GTDB lineage: Bacteria > Pseudomonadota > Alphaproteobacteria > Caulobacterales > Maricaulaceae > Maricaulis. Next base: position 3,478 of record NZ_JAEPOL010000029.1, read on the forward strand.
CGCCCCCTGCACAGGGGGGGACAAGTCCGCCGCATTAAAAGGAGCGGTCGTGTTAGACCAGACGCTACCCGAGGCCCAGTAATCATAGAGCGCGATGTATGCATCAGTGCCGCTCACCAGATCGTAGTCTTTGTCTACGGAAAATGTATCTTGCTGCAACGGCAACTGCCCGGTCGGCGCGTTCGTCGCAACGCCGCCCGACGACCGGATCTCGCCATCCAACTCGCGCCACACGACAAGCTGAATGGCTCGGCCGGCGCTGGAATCATTGTTGAAGGCTGTCCACTCGGCCTCGATCTGCGTCACGGTGTTGTTGGCATACGGACCGGCGATGCAGCTGCCGTCTGACGGCAGGGACAGGCTGACGGACGGGTTGCTCCAGCCCTGGGCCTGCGCGGCCCCCGCCATTGCGCCCAGTCCCGCAGCAGCCAGTGCCAGTACGCGCGCAACAGCCGAGCCTGCGCGCTTCGCGCGGGCACAAAAATCCACCGCCCCGGACAACGGCTTCGCGCCGTCCGGCTTCACAGAAACCCGATTTTTCATAGACTTACTTGCCCACGCTTCCGCTTCGGCCGTCCCGGCGCCGAACCGCCTCGATCCCACGCGCCGGCAAGGTTTTCGCCGCCGCGCGCAATCCTTTACAAATTCTGAAACTACCCGATAGCCAAATAATTCGAATGGACTACATTCCCATCGGGAATAACAAAGCGAGGGCGGCCCGATGTCGGAGCTGAAAAACCTGGACCTCAACCTGCTGGTTGTCTTCGAAGCGGTCTATTCGGCCGGCAATATCTCCCAGGCCGCCCGGCGGCTGGGCATGAGCCAGCCGACAATCTCCAACGCCTTGCGGCGCCTGCGCGACAGTCTGGACGATCCGCTCTTCGTGCGCGCAGGACGGGGCGTGCACCCGACCCCGCGGGCCATGCAGATGATCGGGCCGGTGCGCGAAGCGCTGCAGATGATCGAAAGCGGCGTGGCGCCGGGCGACAGTTTCGACCCGGCAAGATCAAGCCGCCATTTCCGCCTCGTCGTGCTCGATGCGATGGAGCCCATCATCATGCCGCACGTGATCCGCCGGATACAGGACCACAAATCCATATCGATCGAAAACCTGGCCATCGTGAACACGCCGATGAGCGACGGGCTGAACGACGGATCGCTCGACCTGGTGATTTCCGGCTTCCTGACGGAGAGCCGGGACACGCAATGCGAGGCCCTGGCACCGGTTCACCTGTCGATGGTCGCGCGCAACGACCATCCGGCCATCGACGGGGCCTTCACCCTCGACCATTTCCAGAGGCTCGGCCATATCGCACTGGTGCCGCGGATGCGGGCGCTGTCGCGGCTGGAAGAAGCGCTGCGCCGGCTCGATATCCAGCGGCACGTGGCGTACTCCGTCACCAAGTTCTGGTCCTTCCCGCACATCCTGATGACGACGGATCTGGTCGCCGCCCTGCCGACGGCCTTCGCACGGGTGATTGCGCGCAACTATCCGCTGGCGCTCTACGATCTGCCCTTCGCCTATCCCGACGAACGGATCTACATGACCTGGAAGACCAGCCGCACGAATGACCCCGGCCATCGCTGGCTGCGGGGCGAGATAGCCGTCGCGCTCAATGCGGCTTCGGCGCAGGCGCCGGACCGATAGTCCGCATCGCCCGCCAGTAGTGCCAGGCACCCCAGACACCGCCGACCTGGACGAGCAGGATGGCATGGCCCAGCGACCGCACCCCGTGGCCGGCAAACAGCGTGTCGCTGGCGAGCCCGATCACGGTCGGCCCCACACCGACACCCACGATATTGAAGACGCACAGATAGATCGCCGTCGCCATGGGGCGCATGTGCGGCTCGACCCGCGAATGAAGGAAAGCGTAGGTCGGCCCCCAGAACACGGTGGCCATGCTGCCCGAGATCACGAGGCAGGCGAGCGCCGGCACGGCCGACGGGAACAGCAGGAAACCGATCGCGAAGGGCTTGGCGATCAGGATTGCCGCGATGACGACGCCGAGGCGCCAGCGCGGGTTTTGTCCGCCCAGCCGATCGGCAATCGCGCCGCCGGCCCACGTGCCGACCCCGCCGAGTATGCCGACGCCGAGCGCGAGAAAAATACCGGTCTGCGCCTGGCTGAGCCCGTGTGCCCGGATGATGAAGGTCGCGGTCCAGGCGAGCGCCCCGAAAGTGACGATGCCGGTGACCGCCAGTCCGCACAGGGCGTGGAACAGGCCCGTATCGTTGCGGATGGTGCGGCATGTGCGAAGGAAAAGCGATCCCGGCCGGGCCGGCATGGCTGCGCTTGCGCGGTGCGGCTCGGCCACCGTGAAACGCAGGAGCAGCGCCAGTATCAGCCCCGGCACGCCGGCAATGACGAAGGCCCAGCGCCAGCCCAGAACCTGCCCCGCAATCCCGCCAACGAGAAAGGCCAGCAGCACGCCGATATTGGCGCCGGCCGCGAAGGTCGCCATGGCCGATGTCCGCCTTTCCGGCGGATAGAAATCCGAGATCATCGAATGGGCCGGCGCCACGGCACCCGCCTCGCCGATACCGACACCGAGACGGGCCAGCACGAGTTGCGCGAAATTCTGCGCAAAGCCCATCGCAATGGTCAGCACGCTCCAGACGGCGGTGGCCGCGGATATGATGTTGCGGCGATTACCGCGCGCGGCGAGCCCGGCGACCGGAAATCCGAACAGCGCATAGACAATGGCGAACAGCGCCCCGGACAACAGGCCGAGCTGGGTATCGGTCAGCGCAAACTCGGCGCCGATCTGGTCGAGCGTGACCGCCAGGATATTGCGGTCGAGCTGATTGACCGCAAACATCGCGGTCAGCACGCCCAGCGCATAAGTATTCGATTTTCCGGACATTATTTCCCGGCCCGACAGTCGCTCCCATGCCGGTCTACCACGCCTGTCCGGACGTGAAAGGCGAAGACGCAGGCTGCAGGCCCGCGCGTTCGGCCAGGCCGAGGGCGCAGACCCGCAAGCCAGGACACCGACGGTGCTGTCAGATAAAGCCGGACTGGTCTCGAAAGTCCGAGTTTGAGCCTGCATCAAGCTGCAAGCTGACGCCATTCGGCCAGGGCGACGGAGCGGTGCTCCGTGAAATCCGGGCGTCGACAGATGTGGCGTTCATGAAACTCGTCTTCCGCATTCCGCAGCAAAAGCGGAAAATGCGGTCGCTCATCATTGCCGCCAAGCGCATGAGTTCGGGCGAAGTCTTGTCGCGCCGGAAGCGGGGCGCATCCGCCAAACACAAAGGGGGAAGTATGCCTCTGCTATGCCCCCTCCATGTACACACTATGTCGCACCAATGGGGCTGGTGTGCACACGGTTCGAGCCACCAAAAGACCCGGGTGCCGAACGGTTTGACACCGTCCGGCACCCGTCAGTCGGAGGGGTAGCGTCAGAAATTGGTCTCCCAGCTGAGCAGTCCGTTCAGGGCCGCGAACAGGATCACGATCAGGATCGCCACGGCGAGCACCAGGCTCCACAGCTTGGCGAACCAGCTCTGCCGGCCCTGCCAGACGGTGAAGGCATTCCACAGCGCCATGGCGAAGGCCGCATAAAGCAGGAGCTGCGTCGCCATCGTCACGAAGAGCTGGGTGCCGAAGCCGGACCCCAGTCCCGACAGGTCGGTGAACAGCGCCTGGAAGAGCAGCACCCAGGCGATCAGGAAGACGAAGACCAGCGCGATACCGATCCGCACCAGCCGGTAGGACATCGCCTCCCGGCCGCTCAACGCAAACGCCTGTCCATAGCGCCAGCGCACGACAGCCCGGACCGGCCACAGGAGCAGCGTCACCAGAAGGACCCCCAGGGCGAGCGACAGGAGCGGCATGACCAGCGAGCCTGCGCGGTACCACGGCGCCGGGATCAGATGGATGATCGGCGAGACCGGTTCGAACGTGATGTAGTCCAGCGAACCGTCATCATCGAAGACCGCGGCCATCCGTTCATAGCCGCCGACATGACGCCAGACGAACGGCTCGACCTCGCGCCACACTGCCGGCTTGCCGAACAGCGCATACTCCAGGTCGCCATCGGCATTCATGGTGATGCTTTCCTGGCCGAGGAAGCGCAGGATCGCCGCGAAATTCGTCACCACCGTGCGCGAGCTTTCATACTCGCCCACCACCATCGCACCGTGCTCGCTGGCCGTGTCCAGACGCGGACCGACCGGCTCGACAGTCTCGGGGAAGTAGCGTTCGGCAAAGGCCGCCGTCAGCGAAAAGCGCAGTGTGCCGGCGCCCTCACCGGAGGAGTTCACGACGACATAGATGCCCACGCCCTCATCGATCAGCACGTTGAGATCAGAGTGGAAGAAGCCGGTATCGCCGCCATGGCCGCGAATGCGCAGGCTGCCCTTGTCCAGTTCCCAGAAGCCCAGCGCCATGGCGTTGAGCGGCGGGGTCAGCTGATACACGGTCTCGTACATCTGCTCCCAGGTCGCCGGGGCAAGCACGTCCGGATTGCGCTCGAGCAGGCCGATCATGAACCGCCCCATCGCCTCGCCGCTGGCCGCCAGCGAACCGGCCGGCGCCATCGGGACGATCTCGTAATATTGGGGCTCGCCGTCGGCGGCGTTGAGATAGCCGTTCGACATGTAGGGCTCGAACTGCTCCGGCAGCGGCTGGTGGAAAGTCGCCCGCTGCATGCCCATCGGCTCGAAAATGCGCTCGGCGACGTAGTCCTCGAAGGCCACGCCCGTGAGCCGCTGGACGATATAGCCGGCCAGCGCCGTGCCGTAGTTGGAATAGGCGGGCGTTTCGCCGGGCGGGAAGATCTGCGAGGGCGGCGGCGCCTGCTTCAGGAAGTCCTCCAGCGGCAGGGCCAGTTCCGGATCGCCGATGATCAGATTGCGGAAACGCTCCTGGAAGCCCGGTGTATGGGTCATCAGATTGCGCATGGTGACCGGTTCGCCGAACGTGTGCGGGATCTCGAAATCGAGATAGGTATTGACGTCCTCATCCAGATCGATGCGGCCCTCTTCGACCTGCTGCATCACGGCAATCCAGGTGAAGAGCTTGGAGATCGAGCCCGGCCGGAACATCGTGTCATAGCCGTCGACAGGCTGGAGCTCAGCCAGGTCGGCATAGCCGAAACCCCGGCTGGTCAGGATTTCCCCGTCGCGCACCACGGTGACCTGCGCGCCGACGATATCGCCCTCTGCGATGGCATAGGGCATGAAGCCGTCCAGCCACGCATCGACGTCGCTCCGGGTCAGGCTGGGCTGTCCGGTCTCCGCCGTTTCGACCGCTGCGGCCGGAGGCGGGGGCACGGCGGCCGGATCAACGGTCTCGTCCTGCGCAAAGGCGGTGGCGAAGCTCAACGCCCCCAGTGCCCCCGCCAGCCACTTCATTCGCGTTTTCAAAGGCATGCCAGCCTCCATCCTGGTGGTACAAACAATGCGGTCACGGGGTGCTGCCGCCCAGCAGGGCGAAAATCCCGATACCGACGAAATTACCGAGCACATAGCCGAGGATCCCGGTGAGAATTCCCGGCGCGACGAGGTTCCGCCATTTGAAGAGGATCGCGATCGCCGCCGCGATAGGCGGTCCGGCGATGCAGGCGAGCGACGCCGTGACCAGCTCGGCATAGTTCAGCTTGAGCAGGTGGCCGGCGACGAGCATGAAGACCAGGTGCGACACGAAGATGCAGCCGACCATGACGAACATGCCGGGCGCCGCGGACAGCATCTCCATCACATCAGCCCCCGCGCCGATGATGGCGAAGAAGAGGTACATGAACATCATCGCCAGGATGTCCTCGCCGGACAGGCGGGACAGGTAGCACCGGCCTGCGGTCGCAACCGCCGTGACCAGCACGGTGATGACCAGGAGGCGGTAGTCGGAGATACCGAGCGCGTCGGCGATGATGGCGCTGACAGCGACAGCCCCGGCGGCGAGTGCCAGGGCAAGCGTCAGCGCAAACAGGCTGCCGCCGGAACCGGCGCCGGCCGCATCGTCCGGTCCGGTGTGCACGACTTCATCCATCCGCCAGCCATAGCGGCGCTGCAGCAGCGACCAGCCGGCGGCCAGGTTCAGGAGAATGATGAAGCCCACGCCGAGAATATTGTCGATCGCCAGCGCGGCGGAGAGCTGGGAGCTGTCGTCGAAGCCGACGGCTTCCGCCACGGCAACGAAGTTCAGGGAACCGCCGGTATAGGTGGCGGTGAATACGGCCGCGATAGCCGCCTCGCTATCACCGAGATCGACCAGCAGCGTCGCCAGCCAGGCCCCGAACACCGTGCCGGCCATGCCGACCAGGAAGGCCACCAGCACACGGCCGCCCTCGCTGAATACCCGGACCAGGTCGGCCTTCAGCAGGAAGAGCGCAATCGCCAGCGGAACGAGATAGGTCCAGATCGCGCCGTAGAGCGGCGCCGATCTCGGCAGCACGCCGAACTGGGCAGCCACCAGCGCGGTCAGGAGGATGATACCGGCGCCGGACAGGCGTTTGCCCCAGCGTGTCTGTTCCAGACCGGCGGCCAGGGCGCAGATCGCCAGGAGAGCCGCGAGCAGGCCGAATATGTTGTCCGGCGCGATCATAGCCTTGCCAATCCGGCACGCGCGGCGCCGGGATTATGTTGCGGACCGGGCTTCATCCCCACAACCCGGCCTGGGGTGCGCCCACGCAGCCGCTGCGATAGAGCATGCCGCCGGGCAGGTCGGATTTCAGGTTCAGCGGACCGTCGAGATCGACGAAGTCGCACAATTGCGCGATCACGAAAGCCGGTGCCATCGAGAGCGATGTGCCCAGCATATTGCCGACCATCAGCCGTTTGCCGGCCCGGCGCGCCTCGCGGGCAAGCGCCAGCGCCTCGGTCAGGCCGCCGGTCTTGTCCAGCTTGATATTGATCATGTCATAGCGCTTGAGCGCCGCCGGCAATTCGCCGCGATGCAGGCAGCTCTCGTCGGCACACAGCGGGATCGGCGAGCGGAAGCCTTCCAGCGCCTCGTCGGCGGCGCGCGGAAGCGGCTGTTCGACCATCGCCACACCCAGCTCGGCAAACGGCCCGAGGACCTGTTGCAGCTGCTCCATGGAGAAGCCCTGATTGGCATCGATGATCAGTTCGGCGTCGGGTCTGGCCTTGCGGATCGCGGTGACCCGTTCGACCGGCTCGACATCGTTCAGCTTGATCTTCAGGAGCGGATAACCCTGGGCCTGTTTGGCCTGCCTGGCCATCAGTTCCGGCGTTTCCTGGATGCCGAGCGTGTAGGCCGTGCGGCGGTCCTGCGGGGCGATACCGGTCAGATCCCAGATCGACTTGCCCGCGCGGCTGGCTTCCAGATCCCACATGGCGCAGTCGACGGCATTGCGCGCGCCGCCCGGCGGCAGCGCTTCCTGCAAGGCCTCGCGCGTGAGACCACGCTCGATCTCCGGACGGATCGCCTCGATCTGGTCCAGCATCTCCGGCGCGCTTTCATTGAGATAGTAGACCGGCACGCCCTCGCCCCGGCCTTCGGCACCATCGCTTTCCAGCGTGACCACAACGGATTCGAGACTTTCGAAGACATGGCCGGTGATGACGAAGGGCGCCTTCATCGGCCAGCTCTCGCGGTGAACCCCCAGACGCACACTCATGCTGCGTCTCCCGAAACGAGGACATCGACAATCCGGGCCGCGCCATCCCGGATCGGGTCGATCGCCGGCAGGCCGGTCTGGCGTTCCAGATCGGCCAGCAGCACACGGCGGTCCGGATCCGGCAACATGGAGGTGTTGACCGAGAGCCCGACGAAACGGACCTGCGGATTGACCCGGCGCGCGAAGGTCAGGCACTGCGCGATGCTTTCGGTCACCGGCAGGACCGGATATTCGCGGCGCGCGCTCGTACCCAGCAGGAACTCGCGCGATGGGTCGTGACACAACACCAGGGCGTCCGGCTGGGACCCGTGCAGCAGGCCCAGGCTGACACCGGCAAAACTGGGGTGAGACAGGGCGCCCTGCCCCTCGATGATATCCCAGTGATCGTCAGCAGCATCGGGGGAGAGAAGCTCCGCCGCGCCGGACAGGAAATCGGACACGACGCAATCGAGCGGGATGCCCTGACCGGCGATCATGATCCCGGTCTGGCCCGTCGCGCGGAAGTCGGCGTCGAGGCCGCGGGCGCGCATTTCCTGCTCGATGGCCAGGGCGGTGTATTTCTTTCCGACCGCGCAGTCGGTGCCCACGGTTAGGAGCCGTTTACCGGTGCGCTTGCGCCCGGTGCCGATGGGCAGATGACGCGGCGGGGTGCGGACATCGATCAGCCGCGCACCGGAAGCCCGGGCGGCCGCGACGATCTCCGGAAAGTCGGAGAGCCGGACATGCATGCCCGATACCACGTCCAGGCCCGCCCGGGCCGCCTCGGCCAGATCACCGACCCAGGCATCAGGGATGGAGCCGCCTTCCGAAGCGACGCCGATGACAATCGAGCCGACGCCTGCCCGCGCCGCCTCGGCGACCGACATATCGGTCAGACCGCCATCGACCTTGCACCCAGGCGACCGCAGCTGGCCAGCGCATTGCTCGCGCCGCCACTGGATGAGACCCAGCCCCGTCTTGGCATGTCCGGTATCCGGCACATTGCCGAAATAGATGAGATAGGGCGCGCGCAACTGTACCGTGGCAAGCCCGTCGGCGTGTGATGACGCGGTGTGCGTATCCTCAGTTCTGCTGGCGAGAGACACGGTGATCCTCCAATTGGCTGGGCGTTGCGGTCACGATTTTGAAGACGCCGATCGTGAGCAGGGGCAGAACGACGATGGCGATGAAGGCGTAGGACAGGAGGCCGTAGCCGCTGGCGATCAGATCGATGATCCCGATCGCTTCCGCGAGGAAGATCGCGGTCGCGAGCAGCGCGACGGCAACAGCGAGACGGGCCCGCCTGGAAAAGGCACGCCCGGCCGACTTCATGGCGGCGCCGATGCGTTCATTGATGGCGTGAATGATGCCGACGCCGGTCTCCACGAAGGTTCCGAACAGGACGACCTGGAACAGGATGGTCAGCCAGACGGCATTGAGGAGCTGGAGCAGGTAGACGACCGGAACGGCCTCGTCCTGGATCTCCGGATAGCGGGCCAGCATGGCCACGAAGACCAGTATGCCCGGCACGATGCTGATCGCGCCCGCAAGAGCTCCGGCGACGAGCGCGTCGCGGCGGGTCTCCAGTTGCGGCAGCACGAAGAGAACGGCGGCGAAGGCGATCAGATTGTAGGCCGCATAGCGCACGCCATCGAGCAGCCAGCCGCCCGTGCGAGCGCCCTCGCCCAGGGAGGTCGCGATAGCGTCGCCATAGGTGACGGACACATAGACGAAGAAGATGGCGTACAGCGCGTAGAGCAGCAGCGACCACCAGGCCATGATGCGTTCAATGGCCTTGCTGCCGAAGAAGGCCAGGGCACCGATCGCCAGCAACAGGCCGAGCGAGCCGATGACGGTGGAGACGCCGAAGGCTTCCGCCACCATGTGCCCGGCCGCCGAACCGAGCACCGACAGCACGAGCAGGGCGATCAGTACGTACAGAATCTCGAACAACCGCCAGAACGGCCCCAGAAGCGCCTGGAAGAAGGTGCGGTAGTCATAGCCTTTTACGAGGCGCGCAAACTCGAAGCCCACGGCCAGCAGGACGGCCCAGACTGCAGCGGTCGTCATCAGGCCCAGCAATCCGCCGACGGCCCCGTGCGACAGGAAGAATTCGGCAATCTCGCGCCCGGTGCCGTAGCCGCCACCGATAATGACGGACTGAAAGACGAGTCCCGGCAATAGGTAGGTTCTGAAGACCGTGTTCATCACGCTTCCTGGTTGGGTCTGTTCGTGATTTCGGACGGGGCAGGCGCGGCCGTCTGCCGCTGTCTGCCACCGGGCGGGACCTGCCCTGCAGGGCGCTGACGCGTTGCAGGGCAGGTCGGTCCGCGCGATCAGTAGCGGAAGCTGGCTCGCACCCCGATCGTCCGGGGCCGGTTCACGCTCGTCCCGATGACCGGCGCATCCAGCTCGCCGTCCGCAGTGATGAATTGCTGCAGCGGGTTGGAGCCGATGCTGACCGCTTCGATGTCGTTGAGCAGGTTGGTTCCGAACAGTCCGACCGACCAGACATCGTTCGACAGCTCGACACTCAGATTGAGGCTTTCAAGCGTGTCGAGCCGGGCCGACGGGTAGTTCTGGACGTCGGAGTAGCGCTCACCGATGTACTGGAAGGAACCGGTCGAGGTGAACATCCAGCCATTCGACCCCAGCGGACGGGTATAGGTATAGCCCGTCGACAGGGTGAATTCCGGGATGTTCGCCGGCTGGTTTCCGGCCTGCAGGTCGAAGGCGCCGACCGAACCTCCCGGCGCGGCCGTGATGACGGTACCCGTCTCGAACTCGGCATCGACCACTGCCAGATTCAGGAAGGTCGAGAGATTTTCGCTGACCTGCAGCATCGTCTCGACTTCCATGCCGAAGATCGTCTGGTCAGGACCGTTGATCGTGTTGTTGGCCGGCGTGTTCACCCAGATCTGCGTGTCCTCGTAGGTCGTGCGGAACACACCCACATTGGTGATCAGATCGCCACCGAACCAGGACGCTTTCACGCCCGCGTCGATGGAAAGGACCTGGTCGTCGTTGAAGGACAGATTGTCGAAGAAGACATCCTGGTCGCCGCCCGACGCGCCCAGCGCCGCGATTGCATTGCCGATACCGCCATTGCGGGCGCCGCGGGCGGCATTGGCATAGAGGAGCACATCGTCGTTGAGTTCGTATTCAACCCCGACACGCGGCAGGAATTCCTCGAGTTCGAAATTGAACACCGTCCCGACGCCGGCCCCCTGCAGCACGGCCAGCGTGCTGACGAAGTCGATCGGATTGGTTTCCGTCCACGGGATCAGATTGCCATTGCCGTCGAATTGCGGAACGAGGTTCACCACGTCGTCCTGCATCAACGTCGCCGTCACCGTATCGTTGACGTAACGCGCACCACCGATCAGGCGGAAACGCGGTGTCACTTCAAAGGTGAACTCGGCAAAGGCCGAATACTGTTCGGTCTGGGTCTCGGAAAGACGGGTTGCCAGGTTCTCGCTTTGCGGCGTCGTGACGGTGACGCAGCCTTCGCACGTCAGGAACTGGCCGCTGGTCTCGGAGCGGTCGCGATAGTAGGCACCCGCTGTGAAGTTGAGCGGGCCGTCCAGGAAGGACACGAAGCGGAATTCCTGCGACCATTGCTCGAACTCACCCGAACCGGTCGAGAAAGACGTTGTGTCGACGGTCGGGAAGAAGGGCGCCAGCCCGAAGGAGTTGCCCGCACTGAACAGCGACGAGGAGGTGCGGCGCTCGTAATAGCCGGTGATCGACGTCACCTGCATCCAGTCCATGTCATAGGAAACACGGCCGGAATAGAGGTCGAAATCGTCCGTGTAGCTGCCGGAGAGCGGCGAGGCGGCGAAGGTCAGGTCTTCCGGGTCCGAACCGGGATCGACCTGGGTCGACTCGCCGAGCTCGTCGCGCGACAGGAAGGCGGAAAGCCGCAGTTCAAGATTCACGGTGGGCCGTGCAAGCAGCACGGCCCGGCCGCCAACGGTCTCGAAGTCATTGACGTCCTCGCCTTCGCTCGGATTGTCGATGAAGCCGTCGTCTTCCCGCATGAAGCCGGAAACCCGCAGGCCCAGCTTGCCCGGAACGAAGATGAAGGAGGTGGCATTGTCCACCGTATAGGCCAGACCGCCATCCGTGATCGTCTCGAGCCGGCCATTGGCCTGGCCGGTGATCGCAGGACCGTCGAGATCCGGATCATTGGTGAAATAGCGGATCACGCCGCCGACGGCGCCTTCGCCGAACAGGGTCGGCTGCGGACCACGGATGACCTCGACGCGGTTGAGGTCGGCGGAGCTGAAGTCGCGGATGTTCCCCGAACCCGTCACTGACACATCGTCGAGGAAAACGCTGAATACCGTGCTCGTCTCATAGCCGCTGCCCGCACTGCGAACCCCGCGGATGGCGATGTCGTTCGAGTTCTGGCGCGTGCGTACATTCTCCACGCCGGGAATCGTGCGGGCGAGATCCTCGATGTCCTGGATCCCGTGCAGGCGCATATCCTCCCCCGAGACGCCCACAATACTCGCACCGATATCCTGCACCGACTCTTCGCGGAACCGCGACGTCACCGTGATCACGTCGTCCACCGTCTCCGGTTCGCTGCCGGCCTGACCGCCCTGTTGTGCCGCCACCGGCGCAGCCAGCGCGACGCTCGCAAGCAGAGCAATTTTGAAATGGCTAGACATAGCTTCCTCCCTGTCCCCCGTTATGGCTGCAGAGCGAGTATTTATCGCAGCCTTATTTCACCATAACGCAGCGAAACCGGGTTGGGAAGACACGGATTCGCCTGACGCCGCAGGAACCTCCGGGCGCACCCGATAACAGGACTCCATACGTATACGGAATCACTGCAATTCTCTGAAAAGCGGGGAAAGTCGCCAGACAGCCAGACCCTGAGCGCGACCGCGGACTGCGTCAGTCCGGGACTTTGAGGTCCTGCATGTACATCTGGTCGTGCATGAAGATCGCATCCAGCAAGCGCTCTTCCGAGCTGGACAGGATGCGATGCACCTGTTCGCGGATATCGTCTGACGCATCGCGCCGGATGGCCTCGACGAGCGCGCGCTGATGCTCCCAGGTATAGGGCAAGGTCCGGTTCAGTTTCACATACAGCCAGTAGATACGCATGGTCGTGTCTTCCAGCTGGCGGATCCAGTGGATCAGAAGCGGATACCGAACCTGTTGCGCCATGAAGACGTTGAACTGCTTGTTTGCCTTGAGCAAACGCAGCGCCTGTTCGTCATCATCCACCGGGGCCTTGTGCGCGGTTTCCTCATTCATCCGGATGATCTGGTCAACATCCACCTGGGATGCGGCCATCGCGAATATCTCCGGCTGGAGCATCTTCCGCATGGCGAAATTCTGTTTCACATCGAGCAGGGTCAGCGGAGCGACGCGCGTGATCCGGGGCGAAACCGATACCAGGAATTGCTGGGCGGTGAGCTGCTCCATGATATTCCGCGCCGTTGTGCGGCTGATATCGAACATCTCGGTCAGGATGTTTTCCGACACTTTCTGGCTGGGCGCCAGTTTCTGCGTAACGATGGCATCCATGATGACATCGTAGGCTGAGGCCGGGTCGACAACACTCTGACGATTATTCTTCTGATTCTGCACCGAATTACTCATTCCGCTCATCGCCTCGCTGCCGGCGCTCCTGCAAGTGTGACGCCCCATCACGCCGCCCAAACGCCGCTTATGGAAGCCTTATTGATAATTAAGGCTGTATTATTTTGAACCTTTCGGTTAGCGTAGCGGCGAATACGCATATGAGGAAGCCGCTAGCATGAAGCAGGACACCCAAATCCGCACCGCACGCACTTCCGGCGCCACGCGCCGCGGCCTGCTGAAAGCCGGTCTGGCCACCGCGGTCGCAGCACCCATGCTGAATTCCGGGCATTTCAAGGTGTTTGCCGCTTCAGAGACGACCTATTCAGCCCGCGCGATTGCCCTGATCGAGGAAAATCTCGTCATCGACATGCTGTCGCTGCTCGCCGATCTCGGCGACATGCTGGAAGCCGGCTACAGCGATCAGCCCTCGATCCATGACGGTTATGCGGTCACGGATGCGCACCTGGAAAAGCTGCGCGCCTCTGGCATCAATGTCTTTCACCCGGCGGTCGGCCTGGGCGGACGCGACAGCGCTCTCACCTTCGTTGCCCGGCTCAATGCCTATGCAGCAGAACGTCCGGATGTCTTCCGCCGTATTGATGCGGTGTCCGATTTCGACCGTGTGATGGACGAGGGCCGGATCGGCTACATTATCGGCATCCAGAACGCCCACCACTTCAACACGCCGAACGACGTCAACGAGTTCTACAATCTCGGCCAGCGCGTCAGCCAGCTGACTTATAATTCCCAGAACCGTATCGGCAGCGGCGCCACCGAACGGGTGGATGGCGGTATCAGCAATTTCGGTGTCGCGATCATCGATCGCATGAACACGGTCGGCATGGCCGTCGACGTGTCGCACTGCGGCGACCGGACCACGCTGGACGCGTTCGAGATCTCGAACGTGCCGGCGCTGATCACCCATTCCAATGTCCGCGCCCTGGCCGGGGGTCATCCCCGCGCCAAGTCGGACGAGGCCATCCAGGCTGTGGGCCGGGCCGGCAGCGTCATGGGCATCACTGGTGTGCGCAATTTCGTGCGCGATCGCGAACCGACCACGATCGAGCACATGCTCGACCATTTCGACTATGTCGCCAATCTGATCGGCGTCGAGCATGTCGGCATCGGCAGCGATATGGACGCCGACGGATATGACGACGTTCCGACCGCCGCCTACGAGCGGCTGCGGCGGGGCTATGACGAATCCTACGCCTTCCGCGGCCAGATCGATACGGACGGGTTCGACCATCCGCGGAAAATCTTCGATCTCACAGACGGCCTGATCCGGCGCGGCTACTCCGACGCCGACATCGCCCTCATCCTGGGCGGCAATTTCAGACGGGTGCTCGGCGAGATCTGGAAACCATAAGGGCGCTAAGACGCCGGGGAGGAACAGTATGAAACGGACATTGCTGACGACGGTAGCGGCCGTCCTTGCGCTGGGGAGCGCAAACGCTGCAGCACAGGACCTGACGCCGGAACGCGTTGACAGCGCCGCGCGCCAGACCATCGAGGCCTTCGACATCCCGGGACTGGTTGTCACCGTCACCCGCGGCGATGACGTCATCTACACCGGCGCCTACGGGCAGCGCGACGTGCGCCATCCCGACATCGCTGTCGACACGGATACGCTCTTCCCCTTTGCCTCGATCAGCAAGGCCTTCACCACGACGGCGCTCGCCATGCTGGTCGATGAAGGCGTGCTCGACTGGGATGATCCGGTGCGCCGCTACATCCCCGAATTCGAGATGTCCGACCCGTACATCACCGCGGAGTTCAGCGTGCGCGATCTGGTCACGCACCGGTCCGGCCTGCCGCTCGGCGCGGGTGATCTTCTGGTCTTTCCCGACGGCAAGCCCGAGGTCAGCGATATCCTCGCCGCGATCCGCCACATCCCGCCGGCAACCAGTTTCCGCTCGGAATATGCCTACGACAACCTGATGTACATTATCGCCGGCGAGGTGCTGTCACGCGCCGATGGCCGGCCTTGGGCAGAGGCGATCGACGCGCGGATCTTCGAACCGCTGGCGATGGACAGCTGTGAAGCGCTGCCCTCCGAAGCAGCCGCCGACGACAACACCGTCACCCAGCACTCCCGCGCGCCCGGTGAGACCGAGGCTGTACCGATCGATCCGCGCTTCATTATCGGCGACAGCACGTCACCGGCTGGCGGGCTGAGCTGTTCGGTCGACGATTTCACGACCTGGGCACAGTTCTGGCTCAATGAAGGTGTGACGGCTGACGGCAACCGCCTGCTCTCCGAAGCCCAGTTCGCGGAAGTCTGGACCGGGGTGACCCCGCAAAGCGTGAGCCCGCTCCTCGCCCAGCTCGGCGGCACACATTTCTCGCTGTACGGCCTGGGTTGGTCGGTGCGCGATCTGCACGGCCAGCTTTTTGTCGGACACAGTGGCGGCTTGCTCGGCGCGTCCTCTTATTTCGGCATCCTGCCGGAGCAGGACATCGCCGTCTTCGTCAGCTCCAACGTTTCGACCTATGGCTCCACCGCCCTGGCGTTGCAGCTAATTGCCGAGGCAGCTGCCGGCGACGAGGCGAGCGACTGGATCGGCGTCCTGCACGGCGTCTACCAGCGCAGCCAGGAAACTGCAGTCCAGGATTCCGGCGCCGGCGACCAACCCGACATCGCCATCGATCCGGTGCGCGATCTGTCCGCCTATACCGGTACCTATGTCGACCCGTGGTATGGCCCGGTCTCGATCGAGATCCGCGACGGCAGCCTGTTCATCGACATGAGCCGCTCGGAGGTGCTCGACGCCTCGCTGGTGCCGGTCGCACCGGACCGCTTTGTCGCGCGCTGGCCCGACCGCAGCCTGAATGCGGACGCTTATGTCGACTTCACGGCATCGGATGATCGCATCGCCGGCATGACGATGGAGCCGGTCTCGGAGACGACGGACTTCTCGTTCGATTTCGGCGACCTCCACTTCACCAAACAGCCCTAGGCAAACGGCAAGAGAGGAGACCCGATCATGATCAAGGCACTACCGATCTGCCTGGCCCTGGCCACAACACAAGCCGCCCTCGCCCAGAGCACCCCTGCGGACGAGACCTATGATCTCGCCATTCTGGGCGGCCGCGTCATCGATCCGGAAACGGGTCTCGATGCCATCCGGAATGTCGGTATCCGCGGCGACGAGATTGTCGAAATCACCGAAGACGCGATCGAAGGCGAACGCACAATCGACGCCGCGGGACTGGTCGTTGCACCGGGCTTCATCGATCTTCACGCGCACGGCCAGTCCGTTCTGGCCGGCCGTGTCCAGGCCTTCGATGGCGTGACCACCGCGCTTGAACTCGAGTCCGGCGTCTATCCGGTCAGCGCCTTCTACGCGGCAGCGCAAGCCGAAGGCCGTCCCATCAATTACGGCGCCTCGGTGAACTGGTCCCGCGCGCGCTATGCCGCGCTGACCGGTCATGATCCCGTCGATCACGAGGACGGGTTCGAGATGGCGCCGGATGCTCCGGACTGGCGATATACGCCGGCCAGTCCGGAACACACGCGGGAGGTTCTGGCCCGCGTCGAAACCGGTCTGGACGAGGGCGGTATCGGTATCGGCGTCCTGCTTGGCTATGTGCCGGGCTCCGGCCGCGGAGAGTATTACGCACTGCACGAGCTGGCCGCGGCCCGCGGCGTGCCGAGCTTCACCCACGCGCGCTATCTGTCGAACATCGAACCGGACAGCTCGCTGGAAGGCTTCCAGGAGATGATTGCCGTGTCGGCCGCCACCGGCGCACACATGCATATCTCCCACCTCAACAGCATCAGCCTGCGTGATATCGGCGAAATCCGCCCGATGATCCAGAGCGCCCAGGCCAATGGCGTCAACATCACGGTCGAGGCCTACCCCTACGGCGCAGGTTCGACGGCGATCGGCACGGCCCTGTTCGAAGGCGAGAACTGGCAGGCGCGGCTCGGCGACATCTCGAAGTCCGACTTCACGCTGGACGGTGTCCCGCTGTCCGATGCCGAGTTCGACCGCCTCCAGGCCGAAGAACCGGATACCGATATCGTCGTCCACTTCCTCGACCCCGACCATAATGCCGACGACAGCGCCCTTCTGGCCCAGTCCATCCTCTATCCCGGCGGGGCCATTGCATCGGATGGCGGAGGCTGGAGCCTGGGCGGCGAGCCCGTCGCGGATACGGAGTGGCCGCTGCCCGCTGCTGCGGAATCGCACCCGCGCAGCGCCGGGACCTTCTCGAAATTCCTGCGCGTCTATGTGCGTGAAAACCGGATGATCGGTCTGAGTGACGCGCTGGCCAAGCTCAGCCTCATCCCGGCGCAGATCCTGGAAGAGGCTGTGCCGCAGATGCGCACCAAGGGTCGTCTCCAGGAAGGCGCAGACGCCGATATCGTCATCTTCGATTTCGACACGGTCAGCGACCGCGCCACCTATGAGGAACCGGCACAGCTGTCCGCCGGCTTCCACTACGTGATCGTCGCCGGCACGCCACTCATCTGGGCGGGCGAGCTGGACACTGCCGTCCTGCCCGGCCAGGCAATCCGCGGCACCGTGCAGAATGACTAGGACCGCCGATACCGGCTTCAACCGGGCGCTGCAGGAAAAGGGGAGAAACCATGCACACCAGATACGCCTGGAAAGGCGCAGCTGCGGCCCTCGCTCTGATGGCCTGCACCGGATATCCGCCCGCTCTGGCCCAACCAGCGGCACAAGGCGCCCCGGCAGAGACCGCGCGCCCGCAAATCGAGGGCCTGGCAGACTTCATCGATGGCGTGATGGCGCAGCAGATCGCCAGCCATGAAGTCGCCGGCGCGACCGTGTCCGTGGTTCACGACAACACGCTCCTGCTCTCGGCCGGCTATGGCTATGCCGATATCGATGCCGAACAAGCCGTTGTCCCGGAGACGACCCTGTTCCGGCCCGGCTCGGTCTCCAAACTCTTCACCTGGACGGCACTGATGCAGCAGGTGGAAGGCGGACAGGTCGATCTCGACGCCGATGTGAACACCTATATCGACTTCGAAATTCCGCCCTTTGAGGGCCAGCCGGTGCGGGTGCGGGACCTGATGACCCACAGCCCGGGCATGAGCGATGTCAGCGGTATCAGCGTCGCTACGGTCGACGAGCTCACGCCCTACGGCACCTGGATCGGACAGCACATTCCCCAGCGTCTCTGGGCGCCGGGCACCGAAATCGCCTATTCCAATTATGGCGTCGCCCTGGCGGGCTATATTGTCGAGCGCGTCTCCGGTCAGCCGTTTGCCGACTACACCGAAGAGCATGTTTTCACACCGCTCGGCATGACGTCCACCACATTCCGCGAACCCCTGCCGGCCCATCTGGAAAGCCGTATGGCGGCCGGCTACGAGCTGGAGGGCGGACGCCTTGTCGCCCAGCCCTTCGAGCTGTTCAGCAACATCATGCCGGCCGGCTCCGGCACCTCGACCGCGCACGACATGGCACGCTTCATCCAGGCCCTGCTCAATGGCGGCGAGCTTGACGGGACACGCATTCTGGAACCGGGCTCGGTCGAGCTGCTGATGCAGGACTCCCTGCGCAATGCGCCCGGACTGCCCGGCATGGCACACGGTTTCTATGTCGTGCAGGAGAGCGGCCCGCGCCTGGTGGGGCATGGCGGCAATACCGGCGACTTCCACTCCAACCTGATCCTGGCACCGGAAGCCGGTTTCGGCTTCTTCGTATCCGTGACAGGCGGGGATGAAAGCTCGGTCGGACGTACCGACCTGACCAATGCGATCATCGGCCGGGTTTTCCCGCAAACACCGGCGCCGCGCGAGCCGCGTGCAGAAGACGAGGCCCTGCCCGTCGGCGCCTACCGCATGAACCGGCGCGACTACTCGCGGCCGCCGCGGGAGGAATACGATATCGAGGTGACAGAGGCCGGCGAGAACGCGATCCGGATCCGCTTCCTCGAGGACGTCACCTATTGGGAACGGATCGGCCCGATGACCTACGAAAAGGTCACCGGAGCCCGGGCCGGCGGGCCCTTTGACCGCGTCCAGTTCCATTCAGGACAGGACGGCCTCGTGCTGTCCTTCAGCTACCAACCCTACATGGCCTATCACCGCGTCGCAGATTGAGGAGTTCTTCCATGTCCATGCCGACCCTGAAAACCGCCGTCTCCGCGCTTGCCCTCATGGCAGCCTGCATGGCCGTGCCGGCTTACGCACAATCCGGGGACGCGCCCGTCATCGTCCAGCCGGACGATTGGAGCCTCGTCCAGCGCGACGGCCTCTCCGTCGTCACGGCGCCCGAGGGTAATCTCGACATTGCCGTCGTCGATGTCGGCCCGGCAGACGATGCCCTCGCCGCAGCGAGCGCTGCCTGGCAGGTCTATGCGCCGGACGCGCAACGCACCGTCGAACTCACCACGCCCGCCGCATCGGAAAATGGCTGGGACCAGCGCGTGAGCATCAGCTACGCCACCTCGCCGTCCGAACAGGCGACCGTCAATGCGCTGGCGCTGCGTCAGGGCGAGGCGTGGACGGTGGTTATCGTGAATGGCGCACAGTCGACCGCGAATATCCGGTCGGCCGCCGTGTCCCTGGCCCGCGACTCCGTCCAGGCCGAGGGCTATGAGCCGGAAGACTTCTCGGACCGCACCGCCCACCGCCTGACGCCGGAGCGCATCGCCCTGCTGCGCGACTTCGTCGCGGAAGCGGCAGAGACGCTGGACGTGCCGGGTGTCGGCCTCGCCCTGATCGACCAGGGCGAGGTTGTGTTCGAGGGCGGCGTCGGTGTGCGCTCGCTCGACGATCCGGCCCCGGTCGATGCAGATACGCGCTTCATGATCGCGTCGAACACAAAAGGCATGTCCACCCTCCTGCTCTCCATCCTGGTGGACCGGGGACAGCTCGACTGGGATCAGCAGGTTGTCGAGCTCTATCCCTCCTTCCGGCTCGGTTCGGACAGCACGACGAGCGCAACCCTTGTGCGCCACCTGCTGTGCGCCTGTACCGGTCTTCCCCGCAAGGACTGGGGCTTCATCCTCGCCGATCAGGACACGCCGGCCTCGGATGTGTTCCGGCAATTGTCGGAAACGGCCCCGACCAGCGCTTTCGGCGAACTCTTCCAGTATAACAACAACATGGCTGCCGCGGCGGGCTATGTCGGCGGCGCGTTGGCCTATCCGGACATGGAAATCGGCGCAGCGTATGACCGGGCCATGGACGAGCTGATCTTCCAGCCGCTGGACATGACCGATACGACATTCGACTTCGATGCGGGCGAGGCCGGCAATTGGGCACCGCCGCACGGACTCGACGTCGACGGCAACCAGACCGTGATGTCGAACCATTTCAACCGCGGCGTCTACCCCTATCGTCCCGCCGGCGGCGCTTTCTCGACGGCGTCGGACATGGCGCACTACGTCCAGCTGGAACTGTCCCGCGGACTGACGCCGGACGGCGAACGTCTGGTCAGCGAGCAAAACCTGCTGGCGCGGCGTGAACGCGGTGTGCAGGTCGCCGAAACCGTCTGGTACGGGATGGGCCTGTTCGACGAGGAACACTGGGGCGTGCCGGTGGTGACGCATGGCGGCACGCTGCTGGGCTATCACAGCAATTGGTATGCCCTGCCCGAAGCGGATGTCGGCGCGGTCATCATGACCAATGCCGATACCGGCGCTGTCATGCTGCGGCCCTTCCTGCGGCGGCTGGTCGAAGTGCTCTATGACGGGCACCCCGAGGCGATGAGCCAGGTGGAAGCCGCTGCGGCCCGCCTGGATGCCCAGTCGCAAGTGCGCCGTCAGGGACTGGACATTCCCGGCGATACCGCGGTGCTGGAAGGGCTGGCGGCCGCCTATGAGAGCCCGGGCATCGGCACCATCGCGATCTTCGAGAATGAGGGTCAGACCTGGATCGAGGCCGGTTCGATCCGCGCGCCGCTGGCAACCCGCTCGAACCCCGACGGCACGGTGTCCATCGTCTCGGTCGGGCCCGGCGCCATCAGCCTGGAAGCCGAGGTCGGAACCCAGGATGGCCGCCGCACACTGACCCTGCGCGACAGCCAGCACGTCTACCAGTACACCGAAACCGACTGAGGGTGGACGAGTCGCGGAACTCAGAGTCACAGTCCGGTCGGCCCGTGTGACAGAATGCGAATTGTGCGCGATTGAGCGGCCAGTTCTTGAGACCGGTCCGCTTCGGCCTGAGCGAAATAGCGGTGCTGTCAGACTAAGCCGGACTGGTCCCGCGAGGCCCAGGCACTTGCGGATCGACTGCGCGAAGATCGGTCCGAACCGGTTCCACCAGAACCGCGCTATCTCGTACGTCGTGCGTTATGTGAATGCCACGATTGTTCAGCAGGTCGTCTACGTTTCGTAGCAACAGCGCAAATCGAACACGCATCATCACAGCGAGGCGGATGATCTGGGGGAGAGGTTTTGAAGTACCGGAACGTATTTCGCATCGGTACACGCCAGCCCGCTCAAACCCATTTTCTTCCGACAGCGCCACACGGCGGGCTTGGCCTTGGCCGCCGTCGGAACGTCCACTTCGTCGGGGAACCGGGAAAGACAATGGAGCGGCCTGCCGCCACCCATCCCGGTACCCGACGAATTTCGCGGCGGGGCTACCAGCCCCACCGCACGCCGGCGCGGGCGCCGACATGGCCGGTATCGCTGCCGACCCCGACGCCGAAATTCGCCGACATGCGGCGGTCGATCCGCGCCGCACCGGAAATC
>NZ_JAEPOL010000007.1 GCF_017642925.1 Maricaulis sp.
AGGGACTGAGCTCATGCCTCCCATCCCGGAAACCGCTGACGAGCATACGCCCAGTTGAACGGGCGGGGATAAGTTTCCCGACCCGGCCCCACGCACCGTCATCCTGACGAAAGTCAGGACCCAGATCGCAAAGGGAGATTTGGGCTGGAGGGCCTCAGATCGTACTGCGCCATCATGGGGGATAAGTGCGTATTCGCGACCACCCAGCCCTGTGAACTGGGCCCTGACCTTCGTCAGGGTGACGGTGTTTGGTGGAGCGTTGGTACCTTCTCTTCCAACTCTCTCTATTTTTCCCGGACGGAGGCCTGCGCAGGCAGGCCGCAGATCCGGGACCGACCGAAGATCATTTCAAGCGATGCGCTTCCCGCAGATCCCGGCACTCCGCCCGGCTCAGGGCCGGGCATTCGACCGGGAAAAACGGAGGGGAATTCAAAGAGAGGGGCGGCCGAGGAGCGGCCTACTCAAGATTCTTTGCAGCGCTGCCGCGCGCCCCTCATCCGCCCTGCGGGCACCTTCTCCCCGGTCGGGGAGAAGGAAGGCGGCTCTCAGGACAGGCCTTGGATCAGCCGATCCCCAGCTCGCTCCACATCGCGTCGACCCTTGCCTTGGTCGCGTCGTCCATGTCGAGCTTTTCGCCCCATTCGCGATTGGTCTCGCCGTCCATCTTGTTGGTGGCGTCCAGGCCGATTTTCGAACCCAGGCCGGAGACGGGGGAGGCGAAGTCGAGATAGTCGATCGGCGTATTCTCGACAGTGACGATATCGCGGGCCGGGTCCATGCGGGTGGAGACCGCCCACATCACATCCTTCCAGTCACGCGCGTCGATATCGTCGTCCACGACGATGATCCACTTGGTGTACATGAACTGGCGCAGATAGGACCAGGCGCCCATCATCACGCGCTTGGCATGACCGGCATAGGCCTTCTTCATCGAGATCACGGCGATGCGGTAGGAACAGCCTTCCGGCGGCAGCCAGAAGTCGGCGATCTCGGGGAATTGCTGCTGGATCAGCGGGATGAAGACCTCGTTCAGCGCCTCGCCCAGCACGGCGGGTTCGTCCGGCGGCCGGCCGGTATAGGTGGTCAGGTAGATCGGGTCTTTCCGCATGGTGATGGCGGAGATCTCGAAGACCGGGAATTGCTCGACGGAATTGTAATAGCCCGTGTGGTCGCCATAGGGGCCTTCCGGACCGTATTCGTCCAGGAGGACGTGGCCTTCCAGTACGATCTCGGCTTCCGCCGGCACTTTCAGCGGCACGGTCTTGCAGTCGACGAGTTCAGCCTTCCGGCCGCGCAATATGCCGGCGAACTGGTATTCCGACAGCGTGTCGGGCACGGGCGTAACGGCGGCGAGAATGGTGCCCGGATCGGCGCCGAGTACGACGGCGGCGGGCAGGGGTTCCGGGCGTTCCTTCTTCCAGCGTTGATAGTGCTGGGCGCCGCCGCGATGCTTCAGCCAGCGCATCAGCGTGCGCGTCTTGCCCAGCTTCTGCATGCGGTAGATGCCGAGATTGAAATCGTCCTGCTTGTCGTCGGACGGGCCCTTGGTGACGACCAGCGGCCAGGTGATGAGCGGCGCGGGCTCGCCGGGCCAGCAGGTCTGGATGGGCAGGCGATCAAGATCGATCTGGTCCCCGGTCAGCACCACGTCCTGGCAGGGGGCCTTCTTTACCGTCTTCGGCCGCATCGACATCACGGTCCTGGCCAGGGGCAGCATGTCGAGCGCATCCTTGACGCCGCGCGGCGGTTCCGGCTGGCGCAGGAAGGCGAGCAATTCACCGACCTCGCGCAGTTCCGCACCGGTCGTGCGGGCCTCGCCACCCAGCGTGACTGCTTGGGCGACGCGTTTCACCGTGCCGAACAGATTGACGAGGCAGGGCATCTCGCTCTTCTCGCCTTTTTCATTGACCACATTCTCGAACAGCAGGGCCGGACCGCCGGCGTGCAGGGTGCGGCGGTGGATCTCCGTCATTTCGCGATCCGTCGAGACGGGCGTGGTGATGCGCACGAGGTCGCCCTCGGCTTCCAACTGGTCGATGAAGTCGCGCAAGGATTTGTAGGCCATGCGGGTCTCGCTCCGGTGATATCGAATGACCGAAACTGCAACTTCACGGGCGAAAGTCCAGCGTCTGCTGCGTCGCACCTGCAGGCGAGCCGTGCTGGAGGGTATTTGAGTCAAGTTCGACTCGAATTTTGCGACACGTCTTGAGTCTTGCTTCAGACGCGGCTGCTAGAGCCCGCGGCCCGCTGGATGGAAGGTTGTCCGCATGCTTCACAGAATGGTTCTTGTCGCCCGCGCCCGTGTCGATCTCGGCGAAGGCGCGCTCAATGGCGATCTGGGACTGATGCTGGCAGCACACATGAAGGCAAGCGTGGAGCGGGAGATGACCGGCGGACTGGTCTGGCTCGACGGCTACTTCCTGGAAGTGCTGGAAGGCGATCGCGAGGCTTTGCGCGGCTTTTTCCTGGCGATTGCCGCGGATCCGCGGATCTCGGACCTGCGCAGCGAGGAGTTCCTGCCGATAGCCCGCCGTCAGTATGCGCGCTGGTCCGTCGCCCGGGGCGATGCGGCGATCTATGATACCTCCGCGTTGCGGGCATTGCGCGGGGGGCGTGCCAGCGCGGCGCAGGCGAGCGAGCTTGTCGCCCAGTGCCTGCGCAGCGCCACGCTGGCCGAAACGCCGCCGCTGGTCGCGGCCTAGCTGTTGGCCGCAGCCGCCTCGCCGACGGTGCGGAACTGCTGCAGGAACCAGCGCCAGCCCCAGGGATAGTCGGAGATGTCGACGGTGCGCGTGAAGCCGTCATGGACCAGATCGACCCGTGTTCCGGCACCGTCCTCGCTGAGCAGCCAGGTCACGCGCTGATGGGGAACGTCCGGATCGCCCCGCCAGTCCCGCCACTCCATCACCAGGCGCTCCGGTTCGGCGATCTCGAGCAATTGCATCGGCGGCACGACGACCTCCCGGCCGTTTTCCTCGTAGCGCCATCCGAAATCGAGCGTGCCGGCCGCAAGATCGATCACGGCCGCCTTGGTCAGCCATTGGTCGAGCAGGGCCGGGTCTGTCAGCGTACGCCAGACCGCCGCGCGCGGGGCATCGACATGGATGGAGAGTCTGACCTGCGGATGCGGGTCGGCGAAGTCGGGAAGCGTGACGGGCTGGCCGGACAGATGCGTGCCCAGGGCGCCCAGATGCATGCGCCAGAGATCGTCGACCAGCTCCCGGGCCCGTCCGATCGCGGGACTGTCGGCCAGCACGTGCCGTGCCGTGATTGCCGTGCCCTCATCCTTCGGTGCCAGGCTCAGCGTGACGCGGCCGGCCTGGCCTTCCAGCGGCCAGTCGAAGGCAATCTCCCGATCCGGCTCGAAAGTGTGCAGGCGGGTCTGGACCCCGGGGTGAGCCGGAGTGCCGTAGGTGTGGCGTCCCCAGAAGCTGAAGCCGCCGCCGGGGCGCGCATCGATCGCCACGCCCTCGGCAAACCAGACCGTCAGGTCGGCAGGGTCGGTCAGCGCCCGGAAGACGCGATCGGGCGGTGCGGCGATGGTGTGGGTGTAGCTGACATCGAGTGCAGTCATGAGCCGGTCTCCTCGTCCGGTAGCGATTCCGCGATCTGTTTGAGTCCCGTCAGGCGCGCGGACCAGTAAAGCCGGTAGGGCGCGATCCAGCGGTCGATCGCCGCCAGGCCCGCCGGGTCGAGCGCATAGATCCGGGCGCGTGACTCCCGGCGCTCGCGCACCAGGCCGGCGCGTTTGAGCACACCGACATGGCGGGCAATGGCCGGCCGGCTGACGGGGAAGTTTTCGGCAATGGCCCCGGCCTGCATCTCGCCCTGGCGGAGCAGGTCGAGAATCGCCCGTCGCGTCGGGTCGGCGATGGCGTGAAAGCCGGGATGATCTGTCTGGACTTTATCCGTAACCATACTGTTACGAATAAAGCGTGACGTGATTCAAGACAAGCCCGATCCTTCCCGGCGCCGGGGCACCGGGTTCGCAAAGGCGGTCATCGGATGTGTCAGCCTGGAGTGCCGATGTGCGGGGCGGGGCGGTCGCGCAGGGCTGCGGCGACGCCGGCCGCGAGTTCGCCGGCGCCGGAGGCAACCCGGTTGGTCGCGCCGAAGCGGACAATGACCAGGTCCTGCTGCGGCATGATATAGGCCAGCTGGGACTGGAAGCCGCGCATCATGAAGGTGCCGTCCGGCAGGTTCTCATGATCCTCCGGCAGCCAGAAGCCCATGCCATAGGCCCCGTCCGAGCCTTCCGTCGGCAGGCGGACCAGATCGACCCAGTCCTCGGGCAGGAGGCGCTGTCCGCCAACGATCCCGTCTTCGGCGTAGAGCCGGGCCAGCCGGGCCCAGTCATGCGCCGTGGCATACATGTAGGACGAGCCCTGGAACGTCCCGCTTTCGTCGGGTTCCAGGATGGCGGAGCGGATGCCCAGCGGTTCGAACAGGCGGGCGCGCAGCTCGGTGACCTGCTCGGGCAGGGTGTCGCCGAGTTGCTGCTGCATGGCGTGCGTCGCGAGGATCGTATTGCCGCTCATATACTGCCAGTGCTCGCCCGGCCCGTAGAGCCGTTCGCGCGTGGCGGCGAAGTGCGGCATGTCGGACTGGGTCATCAGCATCTGCGAGTTGGGGTCCCAGCCGTCATTGCGCTCGGCAATCGCCAGCCCGCCTGCCATGCGCAGCAGGTCCTCGATGGTGATGTCGGTCAGGCTGTCATCGATGGCGGCGAGCGCGGGAACCTCGCCCTCGGCCTCGATATCGATCAGTCCGTCGCGCTGCAGCACGCCGGCGAGCGTGGCCATCGTGCTCTTGGTCATCGACCAGCCGTGAAAGCGCGTCTCGCGGCTGGCGCCGGGCGCATAGCGTTCCGCGACCAGACGGCCCTGGTGCAGGACGGCGACGCCCAGCGTGTTGCGCAGATCGGTGTCCGGATCGCCGAAGGCACCGTCGACCGAGGCTTGCAGAGCGGTGACGTTGAAGTGCGTGTCGCGATGCTCCGTGTCGAGTTCCAGCGGTTCGAAGGGGGCAGCGAGGGGAACTTCCAGGTCCGGATCGAAATCGCCCCGGCCATGGACCAGCGTGCAGCCCAGACCCTCGCGATAGACGGCATGCTGGCGCCAGAACAGGCCGAACACGCCGGAGCGGACCTCGCGGGCCTCGGTGTCGATATCGTAGTGGATCAGGCTGCCGGCCCCGCCGAGCAGCGGGTCGATATAGATCGACTTGGCCAGATCGGTGTCGAGGCCGGACACGAAGGTCAGCGAACAGGTCTGCTTGGCGACAAGCCCGGTCCCCGACGGCAGGTAGCTGCGCCCGAGCGGCGAGAGATTGAGGGCGAGAAGCCCGCCTGCAACGACAATGGCTGCTGCACCGAGAAGAATACGTTTGGCCATGACGTCCCCCGTGATCCCGGTAGAAATCTAGAGCATTTTCAGCAAAAGTGGGCACCGGTTTTGCGGTTCGAAAATGCGACCACTCAAAAAGCCGCGCCGGGCGCCTTGTGCGAGTCCGGGGTGCCTCAGCCCAGCTTGTCGAAGTCCGGCGGACGCCGTTCCATGAAGGCGGCGGCGGCTTCGGCAAATTCCGGCGAGCGCAATTGTTCGGCGAACTGCCGGCCTTCCAGCGCGATCCGGTCGGGCAGCGGCTCCGGCGCGCGCCGCATCAGGGTCTTGGCCTTGGCCAGCGCGTCCGGTGCCTTGGCGGCAAGAATGCGGGCCGTGTTGCGCACGGTTTCCATCAGCGCATCCGGTGTGGTGACGGCGCCGACGAGGCCCGTCTGGACAGCCCGTTCCGCATTCCAGGTCGCACCCAGCAGCAGGAGTTCGGCTGCCACGACATGCCCGAAGGCGCGCGGCATGGTCTGGCTGGAGCCGTATTCCGGCGCCAGGGCCAGATCGACGAAGGGCGTCTTGAAGCTGGACCGGTCCGAACAATAGACGAGGTCGCAATGCATCAGCAGGGTGACGCCGATGCCGATGGCGAGCCCGTCGACGGCCGCGATCACCGGCTTTTTCGCATTCAGCAGCGCCTGCATGAAATGCTGGACCGGGGAGATCTCTTTCCCGTCCATCGCCGGCGGCTGTTCCATGAAGTCGACGATGTCATTGCCGGCGGTGAAGATGCCGCCTTCGCCGGTCAGGATGATGACCCGCACAGCCGGATCCCGGTCGCCATCCTCGATGGCTTCGGCAGCGGCGGAATACATGGCGCGTGTCAGCGCGTTCTTCTTGTCGGCGCGGTTGAAGGAAATCGTGCGGATACGCTCCGCGGTATCGACCAGAACCTGTTCGCTCACACGAGCCTCCCATGGATCGTTTTTCAGATGTTGTTGGCGGGCAGGTTAGAGCATCCGGTACGGTTATGGAAGGTCCGTTCCAGTTTACGTAAACGTCAAGAAGCATCAGCCGTCGCGGGTCACCAGACGGGTGAGTATGTCGTGCAGCCGGTCGGCATCGTCCGTTCCCAGCCAGGCCTCCAGCTCCAGATTGAGGTCGCGCAGCACATGGTCGGCGGCGTCGCCGACGGCGCGGCCCTTCTCGGTCAGGGATACGACGGCCGAGCGCTTGTCCGTCCGCGAGGCCGTCTTCACGACGAGGCCCAGGGCCTCCATGCGGTTGACCAGCCCGGTCACCGCCGGCGGGTTCAGTGACAGTGTCTCGCCGATATCGCCCATACGCCGCTCACCCTTGCGGGCCAGCAGGAACAGGACGGCGGTCTGGGCTGTTGTGACGCCGGCGGTTTTCTTCAGGCGCGCATCCGCATCCCGGTTCATCCGCCGGGCCGCGATTTCAAGCAGGAGGAAAAGCCGCCGGTCGACGGCACGCGCGCGAGCCATGACCCGAAAACTGCGCCGATTCTGAACTCGGGGGGAGATGAGTTGAAATACAATTTCAAATAGCATAATATGAAACTACACGAATAACATTCAGACTTCCCCCGTTTTTACGGGGGAAGTGGCCGACTCCGGCCCGCGGCCGGAGAAGGTCGAAGGGGGTGAGTCAAAAAATTGCGAGAGGACACGACAACATCACGCGCTCGGGCGCGCTCCATGAGGCGGTCAATGACCAAAGCGGAGCTCTGGCTTTGGCAGCGCCTGCGTGCCCGCCAGCTCTGCGGTCTCAAATTCAGGAGGCAGCACCCCATCGGGCCCTATATCGCCGATTTTGCATGTCTTCAGTGCCGGCTCGTCGTCGAGCTTGATGGCAACTCTCATTCAACCGACCAGGAAACTGCCCATGATCGAAGACGGACGGCATTCATGGAACGCGACGGCTGGCTCGTGCTCCGATTCTGGAACACCGACCTGTATGACGATATCGACGAGACATTGAACAGGATCGCGGAAGTCGCCAGCGCCCGGACGTCGTCTGCGCAGCGTGTGCGCTGAAGTTTCAAGCGCTGCTTCGCGCGCTCCCCCTCAGTCCGCTACGCGGACAGCTCCCCCGCAAGCGGGGTGAGCCCTTTCGGTGTGAAGCCGGGGGGTGGTGCCTGCGGTCAGGCGAAGCGCCAGACCTTTGCAAAGCGGTCTTCGCGGTCTTCCAGTTCGCGCTGGACGGGGACGGTGTAGCGGGCGACTTCCTCCAGCGCGCCCCTGGGCAGGAAGGCGCGGCCGGGATCGCCGATCAGCACGGTCGCGCCGCGCCGGTGCAGGGCGGCCAGCCAGTCACCGATGTGGATTGCGAGCTCGGCCTCGTAGAAGACATCGCCGGCAAGCACGACATCCCAGCCGTCATCCCGGCCGACAACATCTTCCAGCCGTGCCGTGACAATGACGTGGTTGGCGGCCGCATTGGCCTCGATCGCCGCGATGGCGAATGCGTCCAGCTCGCTGGCTTCGACCGCGCGGGCTCCGGCCTTGAGGGCCGCGATGCCGGTCAGGCCGCTGCCGGCGGCAAAGTCGAGGACATGCGCGCCGCGGACAATGTCCGGCTGATCCAGACAGTATCGTGCCAGCGCCTGGCCGCCGGCCCAGGCGAAGGCCCAGAAGGGGGGCGGCAGGCCCATTTCGCCGAGAGCCTCCTCGGTCTCCTGCCACAGCGCCACGGTTTCCACGGCAAGATGCAGCGGCACTTCCGGGACTAGTGGCGGTGGCATCAGGGCGGTGTGTTCGCGAACGAAGCGATGCGGGGCGCGGATAGCGGGGGTGTCGGCCACGGTTTTCCCTGTCACACTGGCTGCCGCGTCGATAGAGCGATGACAGGCCGGGGGGCAAGAATGACTGCGAAAATGACGGGCTGCACCTATGTGCTCGCTGTGCCGGATCTGGCACCGACCGCCCACTGGTGGACACAATGCATGGGGTTCCAGGCGTGGCTGGATGTGGAAGGCTGGGCCTTCCTGCGGCGCGACGGCTGTTATCTGCGCATCGGTGAATGTCCGGATGCGATCCCGCCCCGGGATCTGGGCGATCACCAATACTTTGCCTATGTCGAGCTGGACGATGTCGACGCCTATCACGCCGAGATCGCCGGACCGGGTGTGGACATCATCCATCCGCCCGAGGACCGCCCCTGGGGCATGCGCGAAATGGCGGTGCGCACACCGGACGGACACCGCATCATGTTTGCGACAGAGCTGTAAAAAAAGCGGCCGGACCCGAAAGGCCCGACCGCCAGCCATGGCAAATCCGTAGTCCGGTTATTCGCTGTCCGGTGTGATGATCCGTGCCCCTTCCAGTTCGGGCAGGGCCAGCACATCGGCCTGGATCGTTTCCAGATCGCCCACCAGCACCAGCGTCATCCGGTCCAGCGGCAGATAGGTGCGCGCCGTTTCCGAGATCTCTTCGTCGGACACCGCGAGGATGTTGGGCACATAGGCTTCCAGATAATCGTCCGGCAGTCCCCAGAAATCGCGCTGGGCGAGCTGGTTGATCAGCCCGCCGGTCGAGGCGTTCTGCAGGATGAAGATCCCGGCCAGCCAGTTGCGGATGCCCTGGGCTTCCTCATGCGGCGGCGTCTCGGTCTGCAGACGCTCGATTTCGTAGAAGGTCTCGCGCAGGGCGGCTGCCGTGTCGCCGGCGGTCACATCGGCATTGAAGGTCCACAGGCCGCCGTCCAGCATCCAGGTCTCACCGGAGCCGGGCGAGTAGGTATAGCCCTTGTCCTCGCGCAGATTGCGGGTGAGGCGCGATGTGAACGAACCGCCCAGAAGCGCATTCATGACTTCCATGGCGGGGGCGTCCGGATCGCCGATCGCAACACCGGGAAAGCCCAGGCGGATCGTGGTCTGCGGTGCACCGGGGCGGTCGATCAGCTGGACGACGGGGCCGGCTGACGCGGTCGCGCCTTCAACGCTGTCCGGCTCGCCGGTTTCCCAGTCACCGAAGGCCTCGCGCACGGCGGCTTCCATGGCGGCCTCGTCGAACCGGCCCGCGATATAGATCCGCGTCCGCCCTGCGCCGAAATGGTCGGCATAGAAGGCATTGACGTCTTCGATCGTGTAGCCGCGCAGCTGTTCTTCCGTCGGCAGGATATGGCCATAAGGGTGATCGCTGCCGAACAGCAGGTCACGGTAGGCCTCGTCGGCGATCGAGCCGGGCTGGGCGCGCGACACATCGACATCGCGCACGAGATTGGCGCGTACGCGCTCGAACTCGTCCGCATCGAGATTGGGATGGCGTACCACATCGGCCAGGAGTGCCACGGCGTCCGGTCCGTATTGCGACAGCACGCCGGTGGAGATGCCGGTCGTGTGTACGCCGACCTCGACATTGATATTGCCGCCCATGGAGGCAATCGTCTCGGCGAGCGCTTCCTTGGAACGGCCGCCGGCACCTTCTTCCATCATGGCGCCCGTCAGATCGGCGAGCCAGGTCTGGGCACCGTCATCGATATTGCCGGCCCGGACCTGCACCGAGATATCCACGGTCGGTGCTAGGCCGAAGGGGATGAAGGTGACCTCCAGCCCGTTATCCAGCGTGAAATGCCGGGTCTCCGGCAGTTCGAAGGCAACCGGTTCGCCGATCGGCGGCTGTTCGTGAATTTGTGCCTGCACCGTCGCTGCCGGCAGGAGGGCGAGGCTGGCCGCGGCCAGGGCCGCGCGGAGAGATGTCTTGGCCATGGGGCTCATTCCCTTTGCGATCCCGATCATTCTTCACCCTCCGGCGTGGTGCCGTCCGCGTCGGCGAGGCGCACTTCCAGAACGGTGCGGTTGCCCGGGCGCAGATATTCCTGGGCCGTCTGGCGGATCAGTTCCGGCGTGACCTGCTGGAAGCCTTCGGTGATGCGGTTGATCCGGCTCGGATCGTCGTCGAACAGCGCGAAGGAGGCGAGCAGGTCGACCAGGCCGAAGCGGGTCGAGGTGTCGACGGTGCCATAGAAGTCGGCCAGCAGCTTGGTGCGGGCGCGTTCCACATCGGCCTCCGAGACCGGTTCGGTGCGTATCTCCTCGATCGTGGCGTCCAGCGTCGTCATCACGTCGGACACGGTGAACTCGCTGTCGTGGATCAGGCCGACCGTCCACAGCATGGGGCCGTTATAGTTGAAGGCATTGCCCAAGAGGTTGATGCCGCCGAACACGCCGGACGCATAGCCTTCCTCATTGACGATGGCCTGGGTCAGACGGCTGTCATCGCCCTGGACCAGCAATTGGTCGATCACGGCCATGGCATAGTATTCCGGCGTACCGCGCGGGGGCATGTGATAGCCCACGGCGAGCGCCGGCTGGTTCGCCAGATCGTCCTCGATGAAGGCAAACTTCTCTTCGTCCTGGCGCGGTTCCGACGTGTCGATTTCGGGCAGGGGATCGCCGGCCGGAATGTGGCCGAACATCTCCTCGATCCAGCCCAGGGTCTCTTCGCGATCGAAATCGCCGGCCACGACGAGCACCGCATTGCTGGGGGCGTAGAACTGGTCGAAGAAGGTCTGGGCGTCCTCCAGGCTGGCGGCATCGAGATCCGACAGGTCGCCATAGAAATTATGCGCGTTGTGCCAGTTCTCGTTCGCCGCCATCGGCAGGTCGATCCAGATCCAGCCGCCATAGGGCTGGTTGATCACATTGACGAAGACCTCGTTGCGAACGACCTCGCGCTGATTGTTCAGCTGGTTCTCGTCGAGATCGGGAAAGGCCATCCGGTCGGCCTCGGCCCACAGCACAGCCTGCAGGGCATTGGACGGCACGACTTCGTAGTAGTTGGTGAAGTCGTAGCGCGTGGAGCCGTTATTCACGCCGCCGGATCCGTAGATCAGATTGTCGAATGCGCCGTGCGGCAGATTGCGCGAGCCCTGGAACATCAGATGCTCGAACAGGTGGGCAAAGCCGGTGCGGCCGCGCGGCTCGTTGCGGAAGCCGACGCCGTAATAGACGCCCACCGTCGCGGTCGGAACGGTGTGGTCCTGCGACAGCACGACACGCAGCCCGTTATCGAGCTGGTGATAGCTGACATCGACCGTGAAATCGGTCGAGACGCTGTTCGTCGTGCTGGAGCCGGTTTCGGCGGCGGCCGATGTATCGCCTGTTTCCGGCGGCGTGTCCGCAGGCTGGCAGGCTGCGAGAACGAGGGCGCCGATGCCGGCAGCCAGGCCTCGTTGGATGTCCATGATGTCCCCACCCGGTGCAATTGGTCCGAACGCATATCAGACGCTGCGGGGGCGTTCCGGTCAAACCGTCATGGAGAAGAATTAATCTTGGCCGCGGCTCAGATCAGTGCGCCCAGCGCCAGTGTCGCGACCAGCAGCAGGCCGCTGGTGCGGTTGGCCTTGAACAGGGCGAGACAGCGCGCGCCATCTTCGACGTCCAGCTTGCGGACCTGGTTGAACAGGTGCGCCGTATAGGCGGTGAACGGCAGGACCACCCAGGGCGAGGCGCCGCTCAGCCAGATCGCCAGGGCGACCAGAAGGGCATTGGCGCCGTAGAAGCCGGCCACCCAGTAGGGCGTGCTCTCGCCGAACAGGCGGGCGGTGGATTTCACACCGACCAAGGCGTCGTCCTCGACATCCTGGTGGGCGTAGATCGTGTCATAGCCGAGCGTCCAGAAGATCGCCGCGGCATAGAGCGCGATCATGGCGGGCTCGATGGCGCCGGCTGCTGCAGTGAAGGCAACCGGAATGCCCCAGTTGAAGGTCAGGCCCAGCCAGGCCTGCGGCCACCAGGTGATCCGCTTCATGAAAGGATAGGCGGCCACCAGGACCAGCGCCGCCAGACCGACCCCGATCGCCAGGAGCGGCAGCTGGATCAGGACCAGCAATCCCACCAGCGCCTGGCCGGTCAGGAAAAACCAGGCCTGGCGCAGCGAGACGGTTCCGGCGGCCAGCGGGCGGTTGGCGGTGCGGGCAACACGCGCATCCAGGTCGCGGTCGACAATGTCGTTATAGGTACAGCCCGCGCCGCGCATGGCGATGGCGCCGACGGCAAAGATCACCGCATACCAGAGATCGGTCCAGCCGAGGCCTTCGCCCGTGCGGGCCAGCATCAGGCCCATCCAGCACGGCAGGCCGAGCAGCCAGAACCCGATCGGACGATCATAGCGCGCCAGACGCAGATAGGGCCGCACGGCCGACGGTGCGCGATCCACCCAGGTCTTTGGAAGGCTGTCGGCGACTCGCCGGTCGAAGTTCAAAACCATATTCGCTGTGTGGCAAAACCGGCCGGGCAGTTCAAGCGGCACTTGACGCACCGGCGCAGCCCCGCCAAAGCGAAGACATGTCGACCGATCCCAGACTCTTCATCGGCCAGGATCTTGCCGCCGGACAGGCGGTCGCCCTGCCGAAGGAAGATACTCACTATCTCGTCAATGTGATGCGTCGCGCGGCGGGCGATACGGTGCGCCTGTTCAACGGCCGCGACGGCGAGTGGCGGGCGCAGATCGTGGAGACCGGCCGCAAGGCTGCGATTCTCGAACCGCTCGAACAGACGCGTATTCAGGCCGGCGTGCCCGATCTCTGGCTGCTCTTCGCGCCGGTCAAACGCCAGAAGACCGATCTGATGGTGGAAAAGGCAACCGAGCTGGGCGTGGCGCGGCTGTGTCCGGTTTCAACGGCGCGCACGCAGAGCGAGCGCGTCCGCATTGATCGTTTCCGCACGATCACCAAGGAAGCGGCCGAGCAGACCGAGCGCCTCGACCTGCCGGAAATTGACGAGCTGGAACGGCTGGACCGGGTGCTCGATGGCTGGGATCCGGCGCGGCGGCTGATCTATTGCGACGAGGCCGGTGACGAGGCGGGCGAACCCTGGGGTGGCGCGCGCGGGCGCGGCCAGCCGATGGCCGCCGTGCTGGCCGGGCTGGAAGCAGGACCGGCTGCAATCCTGATCGGACCCGAGGGCGGTTTTTCCGAAGCCGAGCGCACCCGGTTGCGGGATCACGATTTCGTCACCCCGGTGACGCTGGGGCCGCGCATCCTGCGCGCGGAAACCGCTGCCATGGCAGCACTGGTGCTCTGGCAATCCGTTCACGGCGACTGGCGTTGAGGCTGTATCCGCCAACGCATCGCGGCAATCCGCAGATACCGGCCCTTGTTCTCACCGGAACGCCCACATATCTGTTGCGGATATTGACGACAGAGCGGGGGCGCCTGGCATGAGCGGCACCTATAATCCGGGCGGCGAAGGCGCACCCGTCGAAAGTCTGGACCAGCTGACGGCCTATTTCGCGGCCGGCTGCAAGCCGGAAGCCGATTTCCGTATCGGCACCGAACACGAGAAATTCGGGTTCGCGCTCGAGGATCACACGCCCCTGCCTTACGAGAATGGCGGCGGTCCGAGCGTGAGAAAGATGCTGGAAGGCCTGGTCGCCTTCGGCTGGACGCCGATCGAGGAAGACGGGCATGTCGTGGCCCTCAAGCGCAAGGGCGCCTCGATCACGCTGGAGCCGGGTGGTCAGTTCGAACTCTCCGGTGCACCACTGGAAACCATTCACGAAACCTGTGCGGAAGTGAACGGCCATCTGCGCGAAGTGCGCGAGGTCGCCGACCGCATCGGTGCGGGCTTCCTGGGGCTGGGCTTCTCGCCCAAATGGTCCCTGGAAGAGACGCCGATGATGCCCAAGGCGCGCTACAAGCTGATGAAGGCCTACATGCCCAAGGTGGGCACGATGGGGCATCAGATGATGTTCCGCTCGTGCACGGTGCAGACCAATCTGGATTTCGCGTCCGAAGCCGACATGGCGAAGAAATTCCGGGTCTCACTGGCGCTGCAGCCGCTGGCGACGGCCCTGTTCGCCAATTCCCCGTTCAAGGATGGCGGGCTGAACGGTTTCCTGTCCTACCGGGCCCATGTCTGGACGGACACCGACAATAATCGCACCGGCATGCTGCCCTTCGTCTTCGACGAGGGCTTCGGCTTCGAGCAGTACCGCGACTGGGCGCTCGACGTGCCGATGTATTTCGTCAAGCGCAACAATGTCTATCTGGATGCCACCGGCCAGAGTTTCCGCGACTTCCTCGACGGCAAGCTGCCTGTCCTGCCGGGGGAGCGCCCGGTGCTGAGCGACTGGGAAGACCATCTCTCCACACTTTTCCCGGAAGTGCGTCTGAAGACCTTCCTGGAAATGCGTGGTGCCGATAGCGGGCCGTGGAACACGCTGTGCGCGCTGCCGGCCTTCTGGGTCGGTCTGCTGTACGACTCAACGGCGCTGGATGCGGCCTGGGATCTGGTGAAGGACTGGACGGCCGAGGAACGGACTGCATTGCGGCTCGGCGCGGCGCGCACGGGGCTGAAAACGCCCTTCCGCTCGGGCACGCTGCAGGATGTGGCCCGCGAGGTTCTGGCAATCAGCCGCAAGGGCCTGAATGCCCGCAAGCGTCTGAACGGTCATGGTGAAAACGAGTCGCTTTTCCTCGACGATCTGGACGAGATCGTGAAGACCGGCCGGACCCGCGCCGACGATCTGATCGATCGTTTCAATGGCGATTGGGGCGGTTCGATCGAACCGGTGTTTACCGAAGCCGCCTACTAGCGAACCGTTCCCGACCCCTCCTCATCGCGGGCAATTGATTGTCACAGCCGCGTCACGGGCTTGAGCCTGGATGCCGTGCATGGTCAATTGCAGGCCGGAAATTTGGCCCGCCGGTGGGGCGGGGACGGGGAGAACATGGTTATCAATCTGGTTGTTGCCATCGGCATTGTCGTGACCATCGCGACGGCAATTCCGGTGTTTCTCGAGATGCGCAATCACCCGAAAGGGCTGCACATCCTCTTCTTCGCCGAAATGTGGGAGCGCTTCTCCTACTACGGCATGCGCGGTCTGCTGATCTTCTATCTGACCCAGCATTTCCTGTTCGACGACGCCTTCTCCAGCTCGCAATACGGCGCCTATACCGCCCTGGTCTATCTGCTGCCGCTGGTCGGCGGCTATCTGGCCGATAAGTATCTGGGTAACCGCAAGGCCATCGCCTTCGGAGCGCTGCTGCTGGTCGCGGGTCACTTCACGATGGGGATTGAAGGCGAGCCTGCGCGCGAAGCGATTGTCTATGATGGCGGCCAGTACGAGCTCGTGGCCGAAGGCCGCGGCGCGGCGCGGACCGTGCTGCTGGAAGTCGGCGACGCCACCTATGACTTCTCCGCCAATTCCGCAGGCGATCTGGTGATCGAGGGCCTGCCGGCGAGCGCGGCTATCCCGGCGACCCTGCCGGCCGGCTCGTTCGAAACGCAGATCATCGAGCGCGACCGGATGTTCGTGAACATCTTCTACCTCGCCCTGGCCCTGATCATCATGGGTGTCGGCTTCCTGAAGGCCAACATCTCCTCGATCGTCGGCCAGCTCTACGAAGAAAACGACCCGCGCCGCGACGGTGGTTTCACCCTCTATTATTACGGCATCAATCTGGGGTCCTTCTGGGCGGCCATCCTGTGCGGTCTGCTCGGCGAGACCGTGGGCTGGTGGGCCGGCTTCGGCCTGGCCGGGGTGGGCATGCTGCTCGGCTGGCTGGTCTTTGTCCGTGGCCGTGCGCTGTTCTTCATGCCGGGCACCAACCTGATCGGCCATGTCGGCAATCCGCCGGAGCCGGAGAAGCTGAAGCAGAAGGTCTTCGGACCGCTCAGCCGTGAAGGCCTGATCTATCTGCTTGGCGTTGCCGGCGTGCTGGTCGTCTGGTTCATGGTGCAGGCCCACACGATCATGTTTGCGGGCACCGACCTGCTGGCGGTCCTGCTGATCATCGGCGGTCTGCTCTTCGTCGGCTACATGATCTACTACATGGTCACCGAGTGTACGGCGGTCGAGGCCCAGCGCCTGATCCTGGCGATCTTCCTGATCGTGACATCGGTCGTGTTCTGGGCCCTGTTCGAACAGGCCGGCTCGTCGATGAACCTGTTCGCTGCCCGCAATACCGACCTGTCGGTGGCCGAAGCCGCAGTCTGGAACCTCGGCCCGATCGGCATCGAGATGAGCCTGACGGCGTCTCAGACGCAGTCGTTCAATGCCGGCTTCATCCTGATTTTCGCGCCGGTCTTCGCCGCGCTCTGGGCTTTCCTGGCCAAGCTTCAGAAGAACCCGAACACGGTTCTGAAGTTTGCGCTGGCGCTGGTCCAGGTCGGCCTGGGCTTCATGCTGCTGGTCTGGGGCGTGAACTTTGCCGATGACAGCTATCGCGTGCCGCTGATCTTCCTGGCGGGTGCCTATCTGCTGCACACCACCGGTGAGCTCTGCCTGTCGCCGGTCGGCCTCTCGGCCATCACCAAACTGTCTCCGGCAGCCGTGGTGTCCTTCATGATGGCGGGCTGGTTCCTCTCCAGCTCCTTCGCCCAATATGTGGCAGGCATCATTGCGACCTTTACCGCGACCGACACGGTTGCCGGCCAGGTGCTGGATCCGGAAGCGGCGCTCAGCGGCTATGCCTCGGTCTTCCAGGCGATTGGCATTGTGGCAATCGTGCTGGGTATCGTGGTCGGTGTGTTCAGCTTCCTCCTGAAGAAGCTGGGTCATGGCCGCGCCGAGGATCAGGTCATGATCCCGGCGGCTGCCGAAGCGGCAGGCCCGGAACAGGATGCGCATCCCAAGGCGTGATGCAGTCCTGACACCGACATAAAGAAGGCCGCGGAGCTGATTGCTCCGCGGCCTTTTTCTTTACGCCGTCCCTGTCGCGCTACTCCTCGCAGGCATAGTCCGGCACGGCTGCGTCGATCTGGAAACTGCCGGTCTCGCGATCGACAGTCACCTCGGCATATTGCAGCAGGTCCATGCCCAGCACGATGGCGGGTTCGTTCTCCCAGCCGAGGTGCTCGAAGATGTCGAGATCCGCGTTCAGCACGCGGAGTGACGGGAAGCACAGACCACCCATGCGGAACTGCCGGATCGACAGCAGGCTGGCCTCTTCCACCTCGCGGCCGTCAATGCCGCCGACCGTCATCGCCCGCATGACCATGTGACGGCTGCCGACCAGGCGATCGAGCGGAACATTCGCGATCGTCCGCGCGCTGCCGCTGTCGAGCATCACCCTCACCGGACGGCTGGCGCGAAGCATGGCGGCGTCGCCGACCAGCAGGCCGGCCGGATCGATCCGGCCATCGGCGCGGGATGCGGGTGAGGGGGCGAGTTCCAGCCGGGCGGCGGCGAAGTCGACACGGTACCGGTCGGTGCGAATGGCGTCGACACCGAGAAGGCCGGCGACGGGGATGGGTTGCCCTTCTTCAACGGGAATGATCACACTCAGGAGGTCGATCGGGGACTGGTCTCCGAAATTCAGGCTGTGTAGCGCGAAGCGTTCGGCTTCGAAGCGTGTTGTCAGCGCCTGGACATCGTCGACATGCTCCCATCGCGACTGGAAGCCCAGCTGCTCTGCGATGGGGGCGGCTATGGCCGTGTGACTGGCGCCGGTGTCGAGAATGAAAGGGAAGGGTCCCGCGTTACCGATGGTCACCGGGAGCAGAAGGTGACCGCTGGGTGTGCGTTCGAGCGGGATGTCATCTCCGGCAAGAGCCTCGCTGGAATGCGCAGCTCCCGTCGCAAGAACGGCAGCGGCAGCCAGAGCGGCGCCGGACGCTTTTCGTAGTCTACGGGCATGCGACATGGTCCTGCCTCCCTGCAGGTTGGCCAGCAGCCCCTCGCTGGTCTGTGGTTCCGGATTCCGGCGCCTGTGCGGCGCTCTCATATTGTCTTGATAGTGTCACGATACGCCGCCCCGGCGCGCGGCTGCAAACGGGACCCGGACGTTTCCGGGTCCCGCTGCGATCACTAAAACGTGTCCTGGAACCGCAGATAGGCGATCTGGCCGTTCGAGATGTTGCGGTACTCGATGGCGTCGATCACGCCGTCTGCACGCGAGCCGTCATAGAAGACCCGCCGACGGTCGTCGCCATTGTTGAAGACACCGTCCACCCCGGCGCGCACGGTCATGCCGAACCAGCGTGTTGTCTCAACGTAGATGTCGAAATCGCCATCGGTGTTGTCAAAGAGCCGGTATTCCTGGGCGAGAAACTCCTCGCCATCGGTGAACCAGTGATAATCCCAGCCCCAGGCGAGTCGTTGCTGCGGGAAGGTCTGCCGGAAATCCAGGCTGAGTTCCCATTCGCGAATACCCGACCAGTGACGGCTTTCGCCGGTGAGCGGGTCGTCCACCTTGGTGTCGTACCATTCCAGGAAGACATCGATCACGGCATTGCTCAGCCCGAACCGGTCCAGCGGCGAAGTCAGATTGCCGGTGACGCGCAGATTGGTGCCGTCGCCGATATTGCCCGGTGCGTCGAAGACACCGTCATCGGTGATGATCGGCACCCAGCCGTCGAGGTCCTGGATCCAGTCATAGCCGACCTGTAGCGAGAAGGAGCCGTCTTCGCCGAACCGCCGTTCCCATTCGGCCTCAATGGTCCAGGTCCGCTGGGGCACATAGTCAGGATTGCCGAGAACGGGATTGTCGTCGGCAACGTCGATGGAGCTGGCAAACTTGTCGAATTCCAGCTGGTCGACATCCCGCCGCGCCGTGAAGCGCAGCCGGTTTCGCTCGTCCTGGCGCCAGTTCAGCGTCACGCTGGGCTTGGCATAGGTGAAGCTGCGCGACTGTTCCGCATCGCCTGTCTGGGTGATTTCGGAGAATTCGTAGCGCAGCCCTGTTTCCACGCTCAGCCGGTCACTGGCCGCCCAGACATGATTGGCGAATATCTCGCTGCGGGTCTCCTCGACCCGCGTCGACGAGACCGGCAGCGGGATGGGCGTGACAACCGTGCCGTCATCCTCGAACAGGTCCAGGTCGGTATCGCGGGCATTGATCGCGGTTTCCGCCCCGATCTCGAAAGAATGGGTCGGGTTCGGATTCCAGGACAGCGTCTGGCGAAGCGCGGTTTCCTCGTAGTCGCCCTCAAAGCTGACTATGGTTGCGCCGACGAATCCTGTCTCGGCGTCGTAGAGCTCATAGGGCTCCGGCCCGTCCTCCCAGCTCTCGCGGCTGACCAGCAGGATTGTGCTGGAAGACAGGGTGTCGGTGAAATCGCGGTTATAGGTCAGCGTCGCCGATGCTTCCCGGCCCTCATCCTGCGTCTGGTTCCGCTCGATGGCGACAAGGGAACCGGACGTGTCGCTTATGAAGTCGATCGCACCCCGGTGCCAGGACCGGGCTTCGATCCGGCCGTCGAAACGCAGGCGCGACCGCTCGTCGATGGCCCAGTTCACCGAGACCGTTGGAATGATCTCGGAATAGGCACGCTGATCGGAAACCCGAGAATAGAATTCCGGTTCGTCATTGCCGTTGTGGAAGGCGTGGTGCCGGCGCACACGATTGCCATCGAAGCCCCCTTCGAGGCCGAGCACGATGTCGGCCGTCCCGACCGGCATGGAATAGGATATCTCGCTCCAATTCCCTGCGCGTCCTGAATCCGACAGGACAAAGCGTGATGCCCAGGAGCCCGAGCGTCCCGCGCCCTCGCGCAGAATGACATTCACCAGGCGCGGATGACCGCGCATATCGTATTGCGGCAGGGCCTCCTGGATCAGCTCGACCCGGGCGACATCCTCTGTCGGGATGCGCTGCAGGACGGTCTCCAGCGACAGCGACTTGTTGGATGGCCGCTGACCGTTGATCAGAAGATTGCCGAAACTGTCGCCCAGGCCGCGGCGGTCGGTATCGCCGCCCGAAAGCGAGAAACCGGGCACCCGGCTGACCATGTCCAGCGCCGTGACCGGCGAATATGTGGCAAAGAAGGCCGGTGCGTAGATCGCTATCCCGGCTTGCGTTTCGATAATGGTGTCCGCAGTCCCAGCATCTGCGTCATCCCGGAATGCCCAGGCTGAATCACCAAATAGTGCGGCTGTCGCGGCCCCTGCGACCACGCCGATAACTGTCCCTCGCATTGTACCCCTGACGAGTTGTGCCAACCCAGCGTCCCTTGACTACTGGGGTAGTACATGGCGGGGGTCTATAATACGTAAGCTTTCGTAAGGTGCATCACGCGCCTGTTATGCGGCCGTGTTGCTGCGGTGCGGCATCAGCTGCCGGCGCCGCCCACCGTCAGGCCCGAGATCTTCAGGCTGGGCTGGCCGACACCGACGGGTACGCCCTGGCCGGCCTTGCCGCACACACCGACGCCCGGATCCATCTCGAAATCGTCGCCGATCATCTCGATGCGGGTGAGGGCGGTCGGCCCGTCGCCGATCAGCGTGGCGCCCTTCACCGGCGCAACCACTTTCCCGTCCTTGACGCGATAGGCCTCGGTACACTGGAAGACGAACTTGCCGGAGGTGATGTCGACCTGGCCGCCGCCGAAATTGACGGCATAGATGCCGTCTTTCAGGCTTTCGAGCATTTCCTCGCGCTTGTGATTGCCGGCCAGCATGTAGGTGTTCGTCATGCGCGGCATGGGCGGATGGGCATAGGATTGCCGGCGGCCATTGCCGGTCGGCTTGTGGCCCATGAGGCGGGCATTCATGCGGTCCTGCATGTAGCCGGTCAGGATGCCGTCCTCGATCAGCACGGTGCGCTCGGTCGGCGTGCCTTCATCGTCGATGGTCAGCGAGCCGCGGCGCTTCTCCATCGTGCCGTCATCGATCACGGTGACGCCCTTGGCGGCGACCTGCTGGCCCATGCGTCCGGCAAAGGCGGATGTGCCCTTGCGGTTGAAATCGCCTTCCAGGCCGTGGCCGACGGCCTCGTGCAGCAGCACGGCCGGCCAGCCGGGGCCCAGCACGACGTCGAACACACCGGCCGGCGCGTCGACGGCGTCCAGATTGACCCGGGCGATCCGCAGCGCCTCGTCCGCCAGCGGCTTCCAGGCGTCCGGCGCAATCCAGCGGTCGAACTCGGCGCGACCGCCGGCACCGGCAGAACCGGTCTCGCGGCGGCCGTCACGTTCTACGGTGACCTGGACGTTCAGGCGCACCAGCGGCCGGATATCGGTCTTGATGTCGCCATCGGCGCGGATGATCGAGATATTGCGCTTGGCGCCGGCGATCGAGGCGGAGACCTGCACCACACTGGCGTCCTTGGTGCGGCAATAGGCGTCGATCTCCTGCAGCAGCTTCACCTTGGTGTCGAAGGCGGGATGCGCGACCGGGTCGACGGCGTCGTAGAGCTTGCGATTGGTGCCCGCCGGCGGCGGCGCCAGAACACCGGCATGACCGCGCTTGACGGCGCTGGCGGTTTCCGCAGCGCGCTTGACGGCATCCAGCGTCGGGTCGGAGGAGTGCGCATAACCGAAAGCCTCGCCCGCCACGCAGCGCAGTCCGAAGCCGCGGTTGGAGTCGAAGCTCGCCGACTTCAGACGCCCGTCGTCGAAGACGAGCGATTCCGAAACGGCCGTCTCCAGGAAGAGCTCGCCATCGTCGGCGCCGGACATCGTGTCGGCAAGGACCGGTGTAACGTCCTCGACGTCGAATTCGAATTGTTCGATCGGTTCGTCAGACATGGCGGCACTCCAGAAGCGGTTTCACGAGCATGACATAGTCGACCGGGGAGGACGAGGGAACACGCGCAGGTCAGCGAAGCCGCAGCCGCGGCGGGCAATACCCGAGCAATTCGTTGCGGGCGGCTGAGACGTTTGGCCGCATACTGAGTCGGTGCCAGCGGCCTATAGTCGCATCACCAATCGGGGCTTTGTCGCGCGAATGCTTCGCAGTTTCGGTTGGTCGGGGAGTGTAGGGCGTTTCAAATCAATAGCTTGCCGGCTATTCGGATATCATGTGCGAATGCCGGTACAAAAAATGCCGTTGACGGCCTGACACGGCCGTGACCGGGCTCTATATTCCGCCGCCATCGGCGGGGGATTCCTGCCTTAATGCCTGACTTGTATGGGGAAGCCATGCGATTCCTGACCGCACTCGTGCTTACTTGGACAACCGCCGCTGCCGGCGCACTCGCAACGCCCGGCCAGCCGACGGACGGCCATCTGGGCTTTCAGCCGGCCGTCACGCCGATCATGGAACGCGTGACCAGTTTCCATAACATCCTGCTCTGGATCATCATTCCGATCACGATCTTCGTGATGGGTCTGCTGCTGTGGGTGATGATCCGCTACAACCGCAAAGCCAATCCGCAAGCCAGCAAGAACAGCCATAACACGCTGCTCGAAGTGGTCTGGACGGCGGTGCCGGTCATGATCCTGATCGTGATCTCGGTCTTCTCCTTCCCGCTCCTGTACTTCCAGGACGAGATTCCGGAAGCCGACTTCACCATCAAGGCGACGGGCTATCAGTGGTATTGGGGCTATGAGTATCCCGACCACGAAGTGCCGCAATACATCTCCACGATGGTCGCGGAAGAGGATCTGTCCGAAGGCCAGCTGCGCAATCTGTCGGTCGACTATCCGCTGGTCGTTCCGGTTGATGCCGTCGTTCGCCTGCAGGTGACTGCGGCCGACGTGATCCACAACTGGGCGATGCCGTCCTTCGGCACCAAGATGGATGCCATTCCGGGCCGCATCAACGAAGCCTGGTTCCAGGTGACCGAAGAGGGCACCTATTACGGCCAGTGCTCGGAGCTGTGCGGCATCCGCCACGCTTTCATGCCGATCGAGGTTCACGTCGTGTCGCAGGACACGTTCGACGCCTGGGTCGAGGCCGGTCCGGGTTCGGACGAGGCCAATGCCGTGATTGCTGAATATTCCGCCGCGCGGGAAACGCGCCTGGCGCAACTCGACTAGGGATGGGCTGAACCATGTCTGCTGACGCCGCTACGCACGACGATCACACCCCGAGCATGTGGGACTGGCGCCGCTGGGTGCTGTCCACCAACCACAAGGACATCGGCACGATGTACCTGGTCTTCGCGATCTTCGCGGGGATCATCGGCG
Organism: Maricaulis sp.; assembly: GCF_017642925.1. Taxonomy (GTDB): domain Bacteria; phylum Pseudomonadota; class Alphaproteobacteria; order Caulobacterales; family Maricaulaceae; genus Maricaulis. Next base: position 23,149 of record NZ_JAEPOL010000007.1, read on the forward strand.
GTGCCCTGTCCGGCCTGATGCGCTGGGAACTCATGGAGCCGGGCCTGCAGGTCTTCAACAACGGCTTCTGGGGCAACGAGCACAATTACAACGTCGCCACGACGATGCACGGCCTGATCATGATCTTCTTCATGGTCATGCCGGCGATGATCGGCGGTTTCGGCAACTGGTTCGTGCCGCTGATGATCGGCGCGCCGGACATGGCCTTCCCGCGGATGAACAACATCTCGTTCTGGCTGCTGCCCTTCGCTTTCGCGCTGGCGGTGATGTCGATGTTCGTGCCGGGTGCCGGTGGCGACATGGGTTTCGGCGGTGGCTGGGTGCTCTACCCGCCGCTCTCGACTTCGGGCCATAACGGTCCGGCGATGGATCTTTTGATCCTGTCCCTGCACATCGCGGGTGTCAGCTCGATCCTGGGAGCCATCAACTTCATCACCACGATCTTCAACATGCGCGCTCCGGGCATGACGATCCACAAGATGCCGCTCTTCGTGTGGTCGGTGCTGGTGACCGTCTTCCTGCTGCTGCTGTCGCTGCCGGTCCTGGCCGGCGCCCTGACCATGCTGCTGACCGACCGCAATTTCGGCACGACCTTCTTCGATCCGATGGGCGGCGGCGATCCGGTGATGTACCAGCACCTGTTCTGGTTCTTCGGCCACCCGGAAGTCTACATCCTGATCCTGCCGGGCTTCGGCATCATCTCGCACATCGTGTCGACCTTCTCGCGCAAGCCGATCTTCGGCTATCTCGGGATGGCCTACGCCATGGTGGCGATCGGCTTCATCGGCTTCATCGTGTGGGCGCACCACATGTACACGGTCGGCATGCCGGTCGATCTGAAGGCTTACTTCATTGCGGCCACGATGGTGATCGCGGTGCCCACGGGCATCAAGATCTTCTCCTGGATCGCGACGATGTGGGGCGGCTCGATCGAGTTCCGCACACCGATGATGTGGGCGATCGGTTTCATCTTCCTGTTCACCGTGGGCGGCGTGACGGGCGTCGTGCTGGCCAATGCCGGCGTCGACCAGTCCCTGCACGACACCTACTACGTCGTGGCGCACTTCCACTACGTGCTGTCTCTGGGTGCCGTCTTCGCGATCTTCGCAGGCTGGTACTACTGGTTCGAGAAAATCTTCGGTGTGAAGTACAACTCGATCCTGGCGCGTCTGCAGTTCGCCTTCTTCTTCATCGGCGCGAACGTGATCTTCTTCCCGCAGCACTTCCTGGGTCTGCAGGGCATGCCGCGCCGCTATGTCGACTATGCCGACGGGTTCGCCCTGTGGAACTACGTGTCCACGGTCGGCTACATGATCATGCTGGTGGGTATGGTGCTGTTCTTCCTGGTGCTCATCGATGCGATGATCCGCCGCCGGAAGGCCGACGCCAATCCGTGGGGCGAAGGCGCCACGACGCTGGAGTGGACCCTGTCTTCTCCGCCGCCTTTCCACCAGTTCAACGAGCTGCCGAAGATCAAGTAGGTGGCATGTTGGACACGCTGACCCAAACCGGCGTTACGCACGCAGAGGGCGGGGCTGTTTCGACAGCCTCGCCCCGCGACTTTTTCGACCTGATGAAACCGCGGGTGATGACGCTGGTCGTCTTCACTGCCTTCTCCGGTCTGGTCGCGGCCCCGGTCGACATGGACCCGTTCCTGGCCTTCATGTCGATCCTGTGCGTGGCCATGGGCGCCGGCGCTGCCGGTGCCCTCAACATGGCCTATGACGCGGATATCGACGCCACGATGAAGCGCACCCGCAAGCGGCCCGTGCCGCGTGGTGCGGTCTCGGTGTCGAATGCCTACGGGTTCGGCGTGGTGGCTGCCGTGCTGTCGGTCCTCTTGATGGCGCTGTCGAGCAATTATCTCGCGGCAGGCCTGCTGGCCTTCTCGATCTTCTTCTACTCGGTCATCTACACGATGATCCTGAAGCGTTCGACGCCGCAGAATATCGTGATCGGCGGGGCTGCCGGTGCCTTCCCGCCCATGATCGGCTGGGTCGCGGCGACGGGTGAAGTCTCGCTCGACGCGGTCATCCTGTTCATGATCATCTTCCTGTGGACGCCGCCGCACTCCTGGGCGCTGGCACTCTACAAGTCCGGCGACTATGCCGCGGCCGGCGTGCCGATGATGCCGGTGGCCAAGGGTCCCAAATCGACCCGGCTGCAGATCCTGCTCTATTCGATCGTCATGGTCGTGTTCGCCGGCGCGCCCGTCCTGACCGGGCTCGGCGGTCTGGCCTATGCCGCGACCTCGCTGGGCGGCGGTGCGCTGTTCATGCTGCTGGCCTGGCGCGTCTTCGCATCGCGGGCCGGTGAAGCCGGTTCGGCCGAAGAGGGTGAGCTTTACGCCGTTCGCGCCGGCGACAAGGCCGCTCGCGATCTCTTCGCCTATTCGATCGGCTATCTGGCCGCGCTGTTCGCGGCGCTGATTGCCGAACACGGGCTGGGCGCCTATCTCGCTGTTCCGGGAGTAACGGGATGAGCGATCGCGACGACAATTTCGGTTTCCATCATCGTGAAGGCCAGGCGACGGGCGAGCATGTCCGTCTGACGCCGGAACAGGAAAAGGCCCGCAAGCGCCGCAATGTCTACATTGCCTGGGGCCTGGTGGCCTTCATGGTCGCGGTCTTCCTGATCACGGTTGTGCGCCTGAGCCAGAATATTGCGGGAGCGGCCGGATGAAGCGTCTTTGGCAGAATGCGAACACGCGCGTCGCGCTGATGGCCGGCACCACGGCGGTCGTGATGGTTGGCGCGGCCTTTGCCGCCGTGCCGCTCTACAACCTGTTCTGCAAGGTCACCGGGTATGGCGGCACGACGACGGTCGCCATGGGCGAGGCCGGTGCGATCCTCGATCGTGAAGTGACCGTGCTGTTCGACGCCAATATCAGCCGCGATCTGCCCTGGGAGTTCCATCCCGTGCAGCGCTCGATGACGGTGCGGATCGGCGAGACGGCGCTGGCCTATTACACGGCCACCAACACGTCCGACCATCCGATCACCGGCGTGGCGACCTACAATGTCGCGCCCTTCAAGGCCGCGTCTTATTTCTCGAAGCTGGAATGTTTCTGCTTCACCGAACAGACCCTGGAACCGGGTGAGAGCGTCGAAATGCCGGTACTGTTCTTTGTCGATCCGCTGCTCGACGAGGAAAGCCGACTGGACGACATCACGACACTTACCTTGTCCTACACGTTTTTTGAAACCGAGGGGGATGCGGCCTCGTCCGACGCCGCGCCTTAGCATTGAACCTTGACGCCCCGCCCTGTAATCAGGGCGCATCAAGGGGCTGATTTGAAATCGCAGGAGATTCGCGATGGCTGGGCATGCCGCAAAGCACGACTATCACCTGGTTGATCCGAGCCCGTGGCCGTTTGTGGGCTCGCTCGGCGCCTTCCTGCTGGCCGTGGGTGCGGTCGGCAATATGAAGGGCCTTGTCGGCGCGGATCACCCGCTGGCCTTCATGTATGGCGACGGGGCCTTCGGCGGCCTGATCCTCGGCTTTGCTGTGGTCCTGTATACGATGATCGGCTGGTGGGGCGACGTGATCAAGGAGTCGCGCCGCGGTGACCACACGCCGGTCGTCGACCTGCACCTGCGCTACGGCATGATCATGTTCATCGCCTCCGAAGTGATGTTCTTCGTGGCGTGGTTCTGGATCTTCTTCGAATACGCCATCTTCCACGAAGTCCGCACGGGCTGGGACGGTGCAACGCTGGCTGCCGATTTCCAGGGCCTGGGCACTTGGCCGCCGGTCGGTGTGGAAACCTTCAATCCGTGGCACATCCCGCTGATGAACACGCTGATCCTGCTGCTCTCGGGCACCACGGTCACCTGGGCGCACCACGCCCTGCAGCATGGCGATCGCAAGGGGGCCACGCTGGGCCTGATCTTCACGGTCATTCTCGGTGTGTGCTTCACGTCGCTGCAGGTGGTCGAATACATGGAAGCGCACTTCGCCTTCTCGATCGCCGATGGCGGCAATCTCTACGGTTCGGCCTTCTTCATGGCGACGGGCTTCCACGGTGCACACGTGGTGATCGGGACGATCTTCCTGGCCGTCTGCCTGTTCCGTCTGCTGGCCGGCCAGTTCACGCCGGAGAAGCATTTCGGGCTCGAAGCCGCCGCCTGGTACTGGCACTTCGTCGACGTGGTCTGGCTGTTCCTGTTCGCCTTCGTCTACGTCACATTCGGCTAGGAGCCGGACCGTCATGACCAAACCCTCCCCGTTCCAGGCCGGCGTCTCAGGACACTGTCCGAAGTGCGGGGAGGGGGCCATGTTCGATGGCCTCCTGAAGATCGCGCCGCGCTGTGATGTGTGCGGCGCGGACTTCGACAAGGCGGATGTCGGCGACGGGGCCTCCGTCTTCGTGATGTTCATCGTCGGCTTTCTTGCCGTCATTCTCTACCTGCTGGTCGAGGTCGCCTTCTCGCCGCCCTGGTGGGTGCACCTGATCTTCCAGATCCCTTTCATCCCCGTCGTCTCGATCCTGCTGCTCCGGCCGATCAAGGGACTGCTCTTCGCGCTGCAGTTCGAACACGACGCCCAGGAAGCCCGGCTCGACGACTAGACGGGCTGCCTTCCGGCCGCAGACATTCACGCTTCCCGGAGGGACCGGGCATCCCATGCCGCACTTCCGACCGCTGCCGCTACTCACCCTGTTCAGCCTGCCGGCGCTGGCTCTGTTGCTCACCCTGGGCACCTGGCAGATGCAGCGCATGTCCTGGAAGGCCGACCGGATCGATGCCTTCGAGGCTCGCGGCGAGGTGGCGAGCTTCCAGGCCGCATTGTGCAACGGATTCGAAGGCGACTTCGGACCGAGTGTCACCGGCCCCGCGCCGCTGACGGGGGAAACCCTCAGGGTCTACACGCTGCGCGACGCGCCGGGCTGGGCCCGCGTCGGCCTGATGGCGGTCCCGGCCTGCCAGACAGGAGAGCCGGACCGGCTGGTCTTCGTGGAAACCGGGTTTGAAACCCTGATGCGTGGCGACCGCACGCCGGTCTCGCGATGGCGCATCGAACCCCTGCCGGCTGCAGGCGTTTTCAGTGGACGCAACGATCCGGATACCAATCAGTGGTACCGTTTCGATGTAGACGCCATGGCTGCGGCGCTGGATGCCGATCCGGCGCGCATTGCACCGGTGTGGGCGCGGGCCGATCTCGGCCTGCCGCAGAGCCTGGCCCAGACCCCGCCTTCGCGGCACCTGGGCTATGCGCTGACTTGGTACGGGCTGGCGCTGGCGCTGGTCGGTGTCTACGCAGCTTTCCACGTCGCGCGTGGCCGGCTGCGTCTTTGATGCGGCACACGCCGGTCGAATGATGTAGAGAGAAGGCGGACAACAAGCCGCCCGGACGGGAGAATGGACTGGTGGCAGTTTGGCGCGAAACCCCGTGGGACGATCCGCTGATCGGCGAAGGCATCCGGCTGCGCATGCCGCAGCTGGAGGATTACGAGGCCTGGGCCCGCCTGCGCAGCGCAAGCCGTGCGCACACGGAGCCGTGGGAACCGGCCTGGACCCAGGACGAGTTGTCCAAGGGGGCCTTCCGTCGCCGTATCGAACGCTATGACGCCGACCGCAATGCCGGCACGGGCTATCCCTTCTTCGTCATGCGCGCCCGCGACAATGTGCTGCTGGGTGCCTGCAATCTGAACAATGTCCGCCGCGGCGTGCTGCAGAGTGCGGATATCGGCTACTGGATCGGCAGCCCCTATGTGCGCCAGGGCCACACCCGCGCCGCGGTGCGCCGTGTCCTGGCCTTTGCCTTCGACGAGCTGCGCCTGCACCGGATCGAGGCGGCCTGCCAGCCGGCGAACACGGCCTCCCGCACGCTTCTAGAGGCTGTCGGCTTTACCCATGAAGGGCTCGCCCGCGCCTATCTGAATATCGCCGGGGAGTGGCGCGACCACGAGCGCTACGCCATCCTCTCAACCGATCCGCGGTCATGACGGGCACCGGCTTCGAAGCGGGCGCACGGGCGGCCGGTGCGGTTGCCTTCGCCTGCGACACGGCTGCGGGCCGGGTGCGTTTTACAGGTGATTTCGCCCGCTTCGGTCTGGATGCAGCCGAGCTGGCCTGGACCGGTTTTCTCGATCGTCTCGGCCCGGCCGACCAGTCGCGCCTGACGGCGGCGCTGGAGCGCGAGCACATTGATATCCGCCTGCGACTGATCGGTGACAAGGGGCAGCTTGCCTATGTCCGCCTGCTCGGCCGCCGCAATGGCGAGGGGCGGGTCGAGGGCCTGATGACGCCCGCCGGGAGCACCGCCGACGGTGCCGGCCGGATCAGCGAGGAACATGCGCTGGCAAACGGTGTCGGGAACGGGGAGGTGCTGGCCTGGTACCAGCCGGTGATCGATCTTTCCACGGGCCGGCTGGCGGGGTTCGAGGCGCTGGCGCGCTGGGAGCGCCCGGGCGTGGGCGTGCTGGCGCCGGATGATTTTCTGGACATGGCGCAGGATCTCGATCTGCTTGAGCACATCTCCGACCAGGTGCGCAGCAGTGCTGTCGCGGACCTGTCGTCCTGGCGTACCGCTCATGTGACATCCGGCACTCTTTTCGTAGCCGCCAATGCAACAGTTTCCGAACTTGTCGACCCGGTTTTCTGCGACCGCCTGATTGCGGCGGTGAAGGAGGCGCAGCTGCCGGACGGGGCGTTCAAGCTGGAAATCGCGGAAACCGAGATCATGCGCGATCCGGAGCAGGCGGCGGGCGCGATGAAGCGTCTGTCCGAGGCGGGGATTGCCCTCGCGCTGGATGATTTCGGCACCGGCTATTCCTCGCTCGCGCGGCTCGACATGCTGCCCTTCGACGTCGTCAAGATCGACCGCTATTTCATCCGCGCCATGACCGCCGACGAAAGTGCGGGAACGGTCGTGAAATCGGTGATCCAGCTGGCGACGCATTTCGGGATGAAAGTCGTGGCCGAGGGTGTCGAAAGCACCGAGGCTGCGGATCGGTTGCGCGAGATGGGCTGCCAGTTCGTGCAGGGCTATCGCTATGCCGGCGCCCTCTCGCCGGATGCGGCGGCTGACGCTGTCGCCAACGGTATCGCCGGGCGCTTTGCGGCGCCGGGCGTCTAGGCCAGGGCGCGCAGTGTGAAGATCGCTGTCATTATGCCGCCCGTCGCGATGATCACCCCGCGCACCACGCTGTCGGGCAGGGCCCGCGCCAGCGGCGCGCCGAGATAGCCGCCGGCGGTCGCTGCGGCCATCATCGCCAGCGCCGGCGTCCAGGCGACCAGTCCGGCCAGCGCAAAGGCGGCAACCGAGATTGCCGAGACGATCAGCGAGATAGCAGTCTTCAGCCCGTTCATCCTATGCAGGCCCGTCATGCCCTGCAGCGCAAACAGCGCCAGCAGCATGATGCCCAGCCCGCCATTGAAATAGCCGCCATAGACACAGACCAGAAAAAGCCCGGCCGCGCTGGCGAGCGGGCCGGCGGCGGTGGTGCCAGCCAGCCGGGCCCGCAGGGTGTCGCCGAAAGCAAAGGCGAGGGTGGCGACAAGCATCAGCGCAGGGATGATGCGTGTGAAGGCCGCGTCGGGCGTGACCAGCAGGAGGCCGGCACCGGCGAGACCTCCGGCCAGCGCCGTGCCGGCCTGACGCAGCAATTGCGCACGCGGCAGGGTGCCGAGTTCGCGGCGATAGCCGGCCATGCCGCCGGCATAGCCCGGCAGGACGGCGACCGCGCTGGTCGCATTGGCGGTGACAGGCGGCATGCCGGTCAGCACCAGTGCGGGGAAGGTGAGGAAAGTGCCGCCGCCGGCCAGCGTGTTCAGAACACCGGCGGCGAACGCGGCGGCGACGAGAATCAGGATGTCGGGCATGGCGCCGGCAGCCTAGCGTTCGCGCAGCCGCTTGATCGTGCCGGAGAAGTTCAGGCAGGGCTTGCCCTCGGCCGTGACCACTCCGCGCACGAAGATCAGCGATCCGCCGGCGCGCAGCACCTCGCCGCGGGCCTCCATGTAGTCGCCCTCGCGCGCACTGCCGAGAAACTCGGAGGTAAAGGCGACCGTGACGCCGTAGCCGGACGGTCCCATCTCTTCATGCGCGATGCCGAAGAGGGCAAAGTCGGCGAAGCTCATCAGGCAGCCGCCATGAATAATGCCCATGCCGTTCAGCTGCTTCTTCTGCACCCGGAAGGCACAGACCGCCTCACCCTCGGCGTGGCGATAGAAGAAGGGGCCGGCGGCCTGCTCGAAAGGATCGGTCGGCCAGTAGTGCCAGCCGGCGAATTCGCCGCTTTCAACGATATGCGCATTCATGAGTGGGTCTTTTCGCTAGGGGAGGCCCGGCGGCTCAGGCGTGGCCGGATATCATGGAGAGGTGTTCGGGCGTTACGCCGATCAGGTCAAGGGCGGCCTCCCACTTGCCGGCATCCTCGGTGTCGAAGATCAGCCCTTCGTCCGGATCGGTGACCAGCCAGGCATTGGCCGCCAGCTCGTTCTCCAGCTGGCCGGCGCCCCAGCCGGCATAGCCCAGCGCCATCAGGCTGCGCCGCGGCGGATGGTCGGACGCGATGGCTTCAAGCACGTCGCGCGTGGCGGTCAGCAGGATGCCGTCGCATACGGGCAGGGTGGAGTCCTCTGCGTGGAAGTCCGTCGAGTGCAGGACAAAGCCGCGATCACGATCCACCGGACCGCCCAGCAGGACCGGCCGGTCAGGCGCGCCCTTGCCGCCCGCGATGTCGAGCTGCTGAAACAGCTCGGGCATGCGCAGGCCTTCGACCGGTTTGTTGATGACAATGCCCATGGCGTGATCGGCGGCGTGATCGCACATCAGGATCACGGCGCGGTCAAAGCGCGGATCGCCGATGCTCGGCGTGGCGACGAGAAGCTTGCCGTTGAGGAAACTCTCGTCCACATCTGTGTCGGTCGCACGGTCCATGGCCGCCATGTTCGCCGCAAAGAGGGGATGCGTCCAGCCAGGTTCCCGCTATCTTGCCGTGCGTGTTTACATGAATACTAACTCACAGGAGAACTGACATGACCCTTTCGGTCGGAGATCGCCTTCCCGAAGCCAGCTTCATGACGATGACGGCGGACGGGCCGACGAAGCTGTCGATGGACGATGTGTTCGCGGGCAAGACCGTGGCGCTGTTTGCAGTGCCGGGCGCCTTCACGCCGACCTGCTCGGCCAAGCACCTGCCGGGCTTCGTCGAAAAAGCGTCCGAGATCAAGGCGAAGGGCGTCGATACGATCGCCTGCGTGTCGGTGAACGACGTGTTCGTCATGGACGCCTGGGGCAAGTCCCAGAATGCCGGCGAAGACGTGGTGATGCTGGCCGACGGCAATGGCGAGTTCGCCAAGGCTGCCGGCCTGGAAATGGACGGATCCGGTTTCGGCATGGGCACGCGCTCGCAGCGCTTCTCCATGATCGTGAAGGACGGCGTCGTGTCCGAACTGAACGTCGAGGCACCCGGCGAATTCAAGGTGTCATCCGCTGACCATATTCTCGGTCAGCTCTAGGGATCTGCCCTGGACCGGCCCGGGCGGCATGGCGCCGCCCGGCCGCCGGCAAGACAAACAAGAAAGGGGTTCCGCATGGATTTCGGTCTGATCGGTATTGGCGTTTTCTTCCTTTTGGCGCTCTTCATCATCGCTTCGGTGATCAAGACGGTACCACAGGGGCGTGAGTTCACGGTCGAACGCTTCGGACGGTTCACGCGGACCCTGAAGCCGGGCCTCCACTTCCTCGTGCCCTTCATCGACTCCATCGGCTACAAGATGAATATGCGCGAGCGCGTGCTGGACGTGCCCAACCAGGATGTGATCACCCGCGACAATGCGACGGTGTCCGTCGATGCGGTCGTGTTCATCCAGGTGCTCGATGCACCGCGCGCGGCCTATGAGGTCGACAATCTGGAATTCGCCATCATCAACCTGGCCCTGACCAATGTGCGGACCGTGATCGGCGCCATGGACCTGGACGAGACCTTGTCCAAGCGCGACGAGATCAATGCGCGCCTGCTGGGCGTGATTGATGCCGCCACCAATCCCTGGGGCGTGAAGGTCACCCGGATCGAGATCCGCGACCTGTCGCCGCCCGTCGACATTACCGAAGCCATGGCGCGCCAGATGAAGGCGGAACGCCTGAAGCGTGCCGAGATCCTCGAGGCGGAAGGCGCCAAGCAGTCCGCCATCCTGCGCGCCGAGGGCGAAAAGGAAGCGGCCATCCGCGAGGCCGAGGGCCGCAAGGAAAGTGCCTTCCTGGACGCCGAGGCCCGCGAGCGTGAAGCCGAAGCCGAAGCCAAGGCGACCCAGCTGGTGTCCGACGCGATCGCCAAGGGCGATGTGTCCGCCATCAACTACTTCCTGGGTCAGAAATATGTCGAGGCCTTCGGCAAGCTGGCGACCAGCGAGCAACAGCGCACCGTCATCATTCCGGCCGAGTTCTCCAACATCATCGGCACGATCACCGGTGTGGGCGAGCTGGGCAAGGCGGCGCACGACGCCATCAGCGAAGCGACCCGCAAGGGTCAGGGCTGAGCAGACAGGCGATAGGAGGTTTTTGTCATGGATATCCTCTTTTCAGTCTTCGACCGCATGAACATGTGGGCCTGGTGGGCGATTGCCGGCGTCATCCTGATCGCCGAACTGCTCACCGGCACCACCTACCTTCTATGGCCGGCGGCCGCGGCTTTCCTGACCGGTTTTGTCGCGATGGAGGCCTTCGGTATCAGCTGGCCGATCCAGCTGGGTGTGTTCATCGTTCTGACCCTGCCGCTCCTCTGGGCCGGCGACCGCTGGGTGCGTCCGGCGCTGAAGTCGGGATCGGACAGCGGTCTCAATGACCGGTCGAGCCGCATGGTCGGACAGCGGGTGACCGTGGTTGGTGCTTTCTCGGCAGGACAAGGGCGAGTGCGTTATGGCGATACGGAATGGTCGGCCCAGACGGCAGACGGGTCCGATCCGGAAGCCGGTGCGCACTGGTTCGTGACCGAAGTTCGCGGTGTGATCCTGACGATCGCCCCGGCAGCGGCCGCATCCGATGCGCAGGCCACTGCATAAAGTTTCGGGTTCGATCAAAATTTAGGGATTCCGGAAGCGAGGTGGCAAGACACAGGCCCTAAACGTTCGCTCGCAAACGCACCTAACCTCGCTGAGTGAACACCATGAACAAGAACATCCTCTCCGCCTGCCTGTGCCTTTCCATGATCGCTGCTCCGGTGGCCCTGACCGGCGCTGCTGCCGCTGCCGACGCGCCGGAGCGCGAAGCGATCGAGCGCGTTGCCCCGGAATATCCGCGTGGCGCCGAACGCCGCGGTATCGAAGGCTCGGTCCGCGTGACCTATTCGGTCGCCCCGACCGGTGAAGTCGTCAATGCCGAGATCGCCGAAGCTACGCCGGCCGGCGTGTTCGACCGTGCCGCCCTGTCGGCCATCGAAGCCTGGCGCTTTGCGCCGGCCGCGACCCAGACCGACGGTCATTCCTACGAGCTGGAATTCCGTCTGAACTAGTCTCCGCCTTCGGGGGACGGCAAAGCCGTCCTGGGGCCGCGGCATCACTGCCGCGGCCCTTTGTCTTTGCGATTCGAAGTATTTGTTGCAATGCAGCGAATATTCGTATTCGAACGCAAGTGCACAATATCCGCCTTTAAATCCATCGTAACGCGCAGATCCTAGACTTGCGGAAAATTGGGGCGCGCAATAACAGGCCGCCCGCTTGTCCGGGGGTAGGATTGGCTGACCGTCACAGCACACCAGCACTGGAAAACGCCGATATCGCGACGGCCAATGAAGTCCTCGCCGCGATCGCACGCGTGCAGAGTGTATTCATTTCCGGCGAGGGCGCCGAGCGCGAAGCGTTCGACGATCTGCTGGAGACGGTGCTGCGCCTGACCAAGAGCGAGTACGGCTTTATCGGTGAAGTGCTGCAGGACGCCGGCCGGCCCTATCTCAAGACCTGGGCGATCACCGATATCTCCTGGAATGCCCAGACCCGCGAGTTCTACGAGACGAATGCGGCAAACGGTCTGGAATTCCGCAATCTCGACACCCTGTTCGGCTACAGCCTGAAGACCGGCGACCGGGTCATCGCCAATACGCCGGTGGAACATGCTGCAGTAGGCGGATTGCCACCCGGGCATCCGCCGCTCAACGCCTATGCCGGTATTCCGCTTCACTCGCATGGCGAGTTCGTTGCCCTTCTGGGTCTCGCCAACCGGCCGGATGGATATACGGATGCGGCGTTGAAGGATATTTCACCGCTGCTGCAGACCATCGGCGATATCATCTATGCACGCCGCACTTCCCGCGACCGGGACAATGTTCTGCAGCGGCTGGCTGAGTCCGAGCGCCGCTTCAGCCTGGCCATCGCCGGCATGACGGCCGGCATCTGGGAAGTCGATCTCGTCAACAACGAGCTGTTCACCTCGAACCGCCTGCTCGAGATTATCGGCCGTCCGCCCAGTGCCGAGGATCGCGGCACCTATGCCCGTGACGGTCTGGACCTGCTGCTCTCGCGGATCCATCCGGACGACCGGACGCGGGTCCACGAGGCCCTGCAACACGCCTGGACGACCTGCGAGCCGCTGGAGATTGCCTACCGTTTCCAGCATGCCGACGGGCACTACTTGCATCTGCATGTGCGCGGACAGGCCCAGCAGGACATGTCCGGATGCGCGATCCGCATGGCCGGTTCGGCAGAGGACATCACCGAAAAGATGCGCCTCGTCGATGTTGAGGAGCGCACGCGCGCCCGGCTTGCCGCCGTCACCGAGCTGAGCGGGATCGGCAGCTGGGAAGTGGATCTTGTGACCGGCGCTGTGGAGTGGGACGCAACCACCCGTCGGATCCTCGACGTGTCGCCGAATCACGAGATCACGCGCGAGGATCTCATCTCCTTCATCGCGGAAGAGGCGCGCGCTGACGTCCGCACGACCGTTGACGGATTTATCGGCGATCTGGGCAGCTGGGACATGGAAGTCCCGATGGTCACGGCCGCCGGCCGCCGCATCTGGGTGCAGGTGGTCGGCAAGCCGGTGATTGCCGATGGCCGGGCGATCAAGCTGATCGGGTCCTATCGCGACGTGACGGAACGCCGCTCACGCGAGGCGGAGATGGCGACCCTGTCGAGCCGTCTGTCCATGGCGCTGGAGGCCTCGGCGGTGGGCGTCTGGGAATTCGGCATCGACACACCTCACTTCTGGTGGGACGAGGCCTGCAACCGCATCTTCGGGCGCGAGGGTTTCGATGAGGAGATGACCTTCCAGAAGTGGCGCGAGTGCGTGCACCCCGAGGACTTCCATCAGGTCATGGCGGTTGTCGACGAGGCGATCGAAAGCGGCGGACCGGCGATGTTCGAATACCGCGTCATCCTGCCGGACGACAGTATACGCCATGTCCGCGTGAGCGCGTCGATTGTCCGCCGCTATGACGGGAGCCGGGTTATCTCCGGCACCAATTTCGACATTACCGACGATGTAAACACGGCCCGCGAGCTGGACCGCCGCCGCAAGGAGGCCGAACAGGCCAACGCGGCCAAGTCGCAATTCCTGGCCAATATGAGCCACGAGATCCGCACGCCGCTCAATGGCGTTCTGGGCATGGCGCAATTGCTGAAGATGACGCATCTAGACGGGGTGCAGGCGAACTATGTCGAGACGCTGCAATCCTCCGGCCGGGCATTGCTCAGCCTGATCGAGGACGTGCTGGATATCTCCAAGATCGAGTCAGGGGTGGCTGAAGCGGCCTTCGAGCCGTTCGACCTGCACGACATGGTTGCCGACGCGCTGCGTGTGGTCGAGCCGATGGCGCGCGAGAAGGGCCTGGCCGTCGGTTGCGACATGGCGGCCGACATTCCCGCCCGGGTCGGGGGTGACGAGGCGCGGCTGCGCCAGGTGCTGATCAACATCGCCGGCAATGCCGTCAAGTTCACCGATGCGGGCCATGTCGACGTAAGAATCTACCGAACAGAGGGCGACCGGATCCGGTTCGAGGTCCAGGACAGCGGCCCGGGTATTCCGCAAGACCGGCTGGAGCATGTCTTCGACCGCTTCGCCCAGGTCGATGCGTCCGTGACGCGCAAGCATGGCGGCTCCGGGCTGGGCCTGACCATCTGCCGGGAAATCGTCCGGCAAGCCGGCGGCGAGATCGGGGTCGACAGCCGTCTGGGCGAGGGCGCCTGCTTCTGGTTCGAACTGCCGCTGCCGGAAATGGCCGCTGTCGAGGACGAGGACGTGCGCAAGGAGCGGCCGGCGCTGCCGGTGGCGCCGGGCCGGATTCTCGTGGTGGACGACGTCGAGACCAATCGCGTCGTCGCCGCTGCGCTGGTGCGCTCGCTGGGTCACGAGGTGGATACCGCCGCTGACGGGCTGGAGGCGATCGAAGCCCTGGCGAACACGCCCTACGACGCCGTGCTGATGGATATCCAGATGCCCGTCATGTCCGGCGAGGACACCATCATCCAGATCCGCAGTTCGAGCGAACGCTGGGCCAATCTACCGGTCTTTGCCGTCACGGCTGATGCCACGGCCGGTGCGCGCGAGCGCTATCTCGATATCGGTGCCACGGACTATCTGTCCAAGCCGCTCGATCTGGAAAGCGTGCGCCGTGTGCTCGATGCGGCCTTGTCTGCCGAGCGGGAATCTGCGGAGCCGGGCAGTGGCGAGACCGGCGGCCGGGCCGCAGCCGGCTAGCGCGCTTCGGCGAGACCCTCGCGGGCGAGCTCGTCGGCCCGTTCGTTCTCGGGGTGGCCGGCATGGCCCTTGATCCACTGCCAGTCGATATCGTGCTTCTGTGTCAGCGTGTCGAGGCGCTGCCAGAGATCGACATTCTTGACCGGCTTCTTGCCGGCGGTCTTCCAGCCGCGCTTCTTCCAGCCGTGGATCCATTTGGTGATGCCGTCGCGCAGATAGACGCTGTCGGTGACCAGCTTCACTGTCTGGCCGGGACGCTTGAGCGCTTCGAGCGCCTGGATCGCCGCCATCATCTCCATGCGGTTATTGGTCGTGTCGCGCTCACCGCCCTTCAGCTCCTTGCGGTGGCCATTCCATTCCAGGATGGCGCCCCAGCCGCCGGGTCCCGGATTGCCGGAGCAGGCGCCGTCGGTGTGGATCACGATCAGGGTCATTCGGGATATTTTTCCGCCATGTCGGCCAGGCCGGCCCGGATCAGCTCTTCGAGCACGTCCAGATCGACATCGGCCAGCTTGTTGATGTTGAGGCAGGACTTGCCGGACTTGTGCTTGCCCAGGCGGGCAAGGATGGCACTGTGATCGGAATAGCCGGGCATGATGTAGACGGCCATGTTCGCCTTGCGGGGCGAGAAGCCGGTGCGCATGAAATCGCCTTCCCGGCCGCTGTCATAGCGATAATGGTATTGTCCGAAACCGATGATGGCCGGGCCCCACATCCTCGGCTCCTCGCCGGTAATGCGGGTCATCATGGCCAAGAGGGTTTCCGCGTCGGCGCGCCGGACCGGATGCTCGATCGATGCGATGAAGTCTGCGGGGGAAGCGCCGGTCGGCTGCGTCTTGTTCTCGCTCATCGCAAGTGTCCTCAGGCCACGGCACGCGGCAGTTTGAACACGACGTCTTCCTTGGTCACGCTGACATGCTCGACGGTCACATCATAGCGCTCGCCGAACGCTTCGATCAGACCCTGCACGAGGTCCTCTGGCGCCGAAGCGCCGGCCGTGATGCCGACGCTGGCAATCCCGGCCAGCGCATCCCAGTCGACATCGGCGGCGCAGGAGACCAGTTCGGCCCGCGGCGCACCGGCGCGTCTGGCGACCTCGACGAGGCGAACGGAGTTGGACGAGTTGGGCGCACCGATCACGAAGACGATGTCTGACCGCGAGGCGACCGCCTTCACGGCATTCTGGCGGTTGGTGGTGGCGTAGCAGATGTCTTCCTTGTGCGGCGCCTTCATCTGCGGGAAGCGCGCCTGCAGCACCTCGACGATCGCCGACGTGTCGTCCACAGACAGCGTGGTCTGGGTGACAAAGGCGAGTTGTGCCGCGTCGCGCGGGGTGAAGCTCTGCGCGTCCTCGACGGTTTCCACCAGGGTGATGGCGCCGTCCGGCAATTGTCCCATCGTGCCGACGACTTCGGGGTGGCCGGCATGGCCGATCAGCACGATCTCGTCGCCATTGGTGAAGTGGCGCTGGGCCTCGACATGGACCTTGGAGACGAGCGGGCAAGTGGCATCGACATAGATCATCTCGCGCCGCTGCGCTTCTGCCGGCACGCGCTTGGGCACGCCATGAGCGGAAAACACCACCGGCCGGTCGTCCGGGCACTGGTCCAGCTCCTCCACAAAGACGGCGCCCATGGCTTCCAGGCGTTCGACGACATGCCGGTTATGCACGATCTCGTGGCGCACATAGACCGGCGCGCCGAAGCGCTCGAGGGCGCGTTCGACGATCTGGATCGCCCGGTCCACACCGGCGCAGAAACCGCGCGGCGCGGTCAAGAGAAGGGTGAGTGGCGGTCGGGGCGCGCTCATCGGCTCGCAATCTCCTTCAGCGATGCCGTTGCGGAAGCCGCATGTGCATCGTATGACCGTCCTAACAAAGTGCCCGGCCGCTATCCAGTGGCGGGGTCCGTTTCCAGGACAGGTAGTGCACAATGTATTTCACTCGGGCGTTCTCCAGTCACGTGCGGTCCATCGCCGCCCTCGCTGTCACAGCAGGCCTGCTGAGCGGCTGCCAGTCGGTGTCCGATGCCCTCTCGTCGCCGGAGCCGAATGCCGGACCGTGCCCGTCGGCCCTGTCGCTGTACGAAGCGCAGCGCCTGGTCGAGCTGGAAGGCGGCGAAGTGGCCTACGAGAATGTCGGCTTTACCGGCGAGATTCTCGCCGTGCGCTCGCTGTGCAGCTATTACGGCGAACGTCCGATCCTGGCGAATCTCGAGATCGATATGGGCTTCGGCCGCGGTCCCGCCGCACGCGGCGATGCGCGCACCTATGAGTATTTCGTCGCCATTACCCGCCGTGACTACGACGTGATCCACAAGGAAGTCTTCCCGATCCGCGTCGAATTCGACGCCGGTGAGGACCGCGTCTACCTGACCGAGGAGATCGACGCGATTTCGATCCCGCGGGCAGACGAGGGTACGTCGGGCGTGAACTTCGAGATCATCGTCGGCTTCGAGCTGACCCCGGAACAGATCGCCTTCAACCGCTCCGGTCAGCGCTTCCGCGTGGCAGCCGGCCAGGACTAGAAACATGCCTTCGATTGCCGAACAGCTCAGCCGTGTGCTGGGCGACGCGTTTGCTTCCCTCGAGCTTCCGCGGGAGCTGGGCCGTGTCACCCCGTCCAAGCAGAACCCGGAACGCTTTCCCTTTCAGTGCAATGGCGCCATGCCGGCGGCCAAGCAGGCGGGCAAGCCGCCGCGCGAGATCGCCCAGGCCGTGCTGGACCGGATCGCCGGTGATGCGCTGATCGAAAAGGCGGAAATCGCCGGACCGGGCTTCATCAACCTCCTGCCGGCCGCCGCGGCGATCAATGCCCGCGCTGCCGAGATCGCGTCGGATGACCGCGCCGGTGCGCCGCAAGTTTCCGAACCGCGCAAGGTGATGATCGATTTCGGCGGGCCGAATGTGGCCAAGCCGATGCATGTCGGCCATCTGCGCTCTTCTGTGCTGGGCGACAGCCTGCAGCGCCTGTTCCGCTTCCGCGGCGACACCGTGATCTCCGACATCCACCTCGGCGACTGGGGTCTGCAGATGGGCCACCTGATCACCGAGCTGGAAGAAGAACAGCCCGATCTTCCCTATTTCGACGCCGCGATCACGGAGGGCTACCCGTCCGAACCGCCGGTCGATATCGAGGATCTGGCGCGGCTCTATCCGCAGGCCTCCAGAAAGGCCAAGGAAGATGCCGACCGGCTGGCAAAGTCGCGCCGAGCAACGGCCGAGCTGCAGGCGGGCCGGGCCGGCTATCGCGCCCTGCTGCGCCACTTCATCGACGTTTCCGTTGCGGCGCTGAAGAAGGATTTCGGCGATCTGGGTGTCCATTTCGACCTGTGGAAGGGCGAAAGCGACGTTAATGATCTGATCGACGGGCTGGTGGCCGACTTCAAGGCACGCGGCGTGGCCGAGGAAAGCGAGGGCGCCTGGGTCGTCCGGGTCGCCCGCGACGGCGACAAGAAAGAGCTGGCGCCGCTGATCCTGGTGACGTCGGAAGGCTCTTCGCTCTACGGCACGACCGATCTCGCCACCATTCTCGACCGCAAGCAGTCGGTCGGCCCCGACCTGACGCTCTACGTCGTCGACCTGGCGCAATCGGACCATTTCGAACAGGTCTTCCGCGCCGCCGACAAGGCCGGCCTGGCACCGGAAGGATCGCTGGAGCACGTCAAGTTCGGCACGGTCAACGGCACTGACGGCAAGCGTCTGCGTACGCGCGACGGCGGGACTTTCCGCCTGGCCGATCTGATCGCCAGCGCCATCGAGCGGGCGGACCAGCGCCTCAAGGAAGCCGGTCTCGCCGCCGATGTCGGTGCGGAAGAGCATGACCGGGTGGCGCGCATGGTGGGCCTTGCCGCGATCAAGTTCGCCGACCTGCAGAACTACCGCACGACCAACTATGTCTTCGACCTGGATCGTTTCACCAGTTTCGAGGGCAAGACCGGTCCCTACCTGCTCTATGCCGCGGTGCGGGTGAAATCGCTGATGCGCCGGGCGGCCGAGGCGGGGGTCGAGCCGGGGCCGATTTCGGCCGAGGCGGCCGAGGAGCGCGATCTCGTTCTGGCGCTGGACGCCTTCGGCGCGGCGCTGGAGCAGGCCTGCGAGAACCGGGCGCCCAACGCGATCTGCGACCACGCTTTCACGCTGGCCCAGGCCTTCTCGAAATTCTATTCGGCCTGCCCGATCCTGTCGGCAGAGACTGAAGCCGTGAAGCGTTCGCGTCTGGCGCTGGCCGAAGCCACGCTGAAACAGCTGGAGCTGTGTCTCGGCCTGCTCGGCCTGGAAGCGCCGGAACGGATGTAGCGCTCTCCCCCGAACGGGGGAGGTTGCCCGCACGGCAATCGGTTAGGGTGGTGAAAACTAGGAGTTTTCACATGATCCTGACCGTCCTAGCCGCGCTTCTCGTGGCGTCTGAACCTTCGACCTTCTCCGGCGATCCGGCGGATCACTCTGCCTGGATGCAGCATGCCTGCCGAATCCAGCAGGTCGACCGTAGCGGTGGTGTGCCCGAGGATCACGACGCGTTCTGTTCCTGTCTCGATAGCTATCTGCAGGAGAACGCCAGCCCCGAGGTCTACCGCCTCTTCGCACTCGGCTCCCAGGGCGCCATCCAGGACCGCTCCGTACTGCCCGACTGGGAGGCGGCCCGCGATACATCTGCGGCCGAGGCGGCAGCGCTTCCTGCTGAGGAGCAGGCTGGCCTGATGGGGCTTCTGCAGGGCGGCCTGGGTACCTGTGTGAGCTATTCCTATCAGGGCGATTGACCGGGCGCGGATTAATCGCCCTGGCAAGGCGCAGACAGCTTGAGCTCAGCCTCCTCCTTGCCGCTTGAAGGCGCCGGAACGGATGTAGAGGCCGTTGTTATTGCGCAGCGGTTTCCAGTTCGGCGATACGGGTCCGGGCATTCTCGCACCAGCTACATCCGCCGTCGTCCGGCGCGAGCGCCAGCGATGTGCGGAAGGCCGCCAGCGCCGCCTCGGTATTGCCCAGTGCGAATTGTCCCTCACCGAGGCTGTCGTACAAATTTCCATCGCCCGGGAAGAGCGTGGTGTTCAATTCGAACAGGGCGACAGCCCAGTCTCCGCGTTCTTCACTCAGCAGATGAAAGCCGACCCGGTTGAGAATGCGGCGGTCGCTGAGCGCGCGGCTGGTCATCATTTCCAGGTGCGCGGGCAGTTCGGTGACCCGTTCAACTGGCTGGCTCTGACTGAACTGGTTGATCAGCGTATAGGGCGAGGCGTGAACCGGGGTGGCCTCGTAGGCCGGGTCTACCAGCATGCGACGCACCACCGCGCCCATGCGATCCACGGCGGGGCGGCTTTCATTGGTCCAGTGCATGATCAGAATGTCATCTGCTGGATAGCGGCGGATCGTGGCATTGAAGAGCCCGTTCGAGCCGGCGTGATTGACGGGCATCCCCTCGGATCCGGTTTCCACGATCCAGCCATAGCCATAATGGTCCGGGTCTCCTTCTTCCCACCGGATGTGCGGCGCATGCATCTGTGCGGTGGACTCCGCTGACAGAATAGTGCCGTCCTGCAGCGCGCGATGCCATTTGCCCATGTCGACAAGCGTTGTGTAGAGGCCGCCATTGCCCAACATGTGCCAGGAGACTTCCTCGTCCCGCCAGCGATCGATGAAGCTGCCGATATCCGCCTGTTCGGGGTCCAGGAAGCCATGGAAATACATGTGCGCCAGGTCCTCATCATCCCAGTCGCGCAGGCGGTAACCGGTCTGGTCCATGCCGGCCGGGTCCAGCACAGCCTCGATCAGGAAATGTTCGTAATCCATGCCGCTGACGTCCTCGATAATCGCGGCGAGAACGGTGTAGCCGCCATTGCTGTATTCCAGCGACGTGCCCGGTTGTCGGCTCAGCGGACTGGCGAACAGTGCGGCAAAGAAATCCTCGCGCGACTTGTAGGGGCTGTGATCGCTGCCTTCATAACCGCCGGTATGGTCCGACAGGCCGGACGTGTGCGTCAGCAGCTGGTGGATGGTGATGCCGGTCTTGTCGGCAGGCAGATCGGCAAAATACTGATCCAGTGTGTCGGATACGCTCAGCTGGCCGCGCTCCTGGAGCACGAGTATGGCCGCCGCGGTGAACTGCTTGGTCAGCGAGCCCATGTCGAACACGCTTTCAGGCGTTGCCGGATATTGGGCGCCACGATTGGCCAGTCCGTATCCGGTCGAAATGAGGGTTTCATCACCGATCGTGACCAACAGGCCGCCGGCCGAACCAACCGCCTCTGCCGTGGCGATATAATCCGTGATGCGTTGCTGTGTGTCCTCGTTGATCGTAACGATCTGGGCGAATGCGGACGTGGAAATGAGTGACGTGGCCGCCAGAAGACTGGCAGCGAAAATCTTGAAAGGCATGAATATATCCCGAGCTAGTTCGTGGTTGGGATGCGGGCTGGGTGCGATTCGGATGCAATCGGGGTTCAGCGGGCTGCAGTCGCCGCACCCTGTCTGGGGGCGCAGTGTTCTCCCCATCCAGTACCGGCCTGTCCCTGTCCTGTTACGGCGGGTTACGCCCCACGAATTAACCGCCTTGTGACATTGACTCTTCGCCATGGATTCATAGAGTCCGCCGCAATCGCGAGACGGGCGCAGTGTGCGTCTTGCGGGACCAAACTCCCCGCGGGAGAGACCGGCGAATAAGCCGGCGCCGAAGGCGCAACCGCCCCGGAAACGCTCAGGCCGAAGGACCGCGGGAGAGATAAACGCTGGAAAGTGGATGGGGTTCGCCTTCATCCCACCGACGGAGCAAGCGACTTCCGCCGTGATCGGACGGCATGAGGAAGGTCGCGGAATCTCTCAGGTTATCGGGACAGCGGGGGCGAAGGCTTGCAGGCACACGGGCTTGCAGGATCGCCCCCATGCAAGGACCCGATCGATGACCGGCACGCTTTTCAAGACACCCCTTCACGCGCTCCATGTCGAGCTGGGCGGCAAGATGGTGCCGTTCGCCGGCTATGACATGCCCGTCCAGTATCCGCTGGGGATCATGGGCGAGCACAAGCACACGCGCGAAAAGGCCGGCCTGTTCGACGTCTCTCATATGGGCCAGGCCCGCTACATCGGCGATGAAGCGGCGCTGGAAGCACTGCTGACGGCGGACCTGTCGGCGATCAGCGCCGGCGAACAGAAATACACCCTGCTGCTGAACGAGACCGGCGGTATCCGCGACGACCTGATGGTGTCGCGTCCGGACGGGGAGGGGATTTTCCTCGTCGTGAACGCAGCCACCAAGGACAATGATTTCGCGCTCATCGAGAACGCGACGAAGGGCAAGGGTACGCTGACCCGCATCGAGGACCGCGCGCTGCTGGCGCTGCAGGGCCCGGCGGCGAAGGATGTGATGAAACGCCTGTGCCCGGACGCCTGCGAGATGGTGTTCATGCAATGCGGTGCCTTCACGCTGGACGGCACGCACGTGCTGATCTCCCGGTCCGGCTATACCGGCGAGGACGGGTTCGAGATCTCCATTCCCGAAGACGATGCGGAACGGATCGCCCGCCTGCTGCTCGACCAGCCGGAAGTCGAGGCGATCGGTCTGGGCGCGCGCGACTCGCTGCGTCTGGAAGCCGGGCTTTGCCTCTATGGCCATGACATGGACGAGACGCGGACGCCGGTCGAAGCCTCACTGATCTGGGCCCTGTCGAAGACACGGCGCGAGCGCGGGGATTTCCCGGGCGCCGACGTGATCGCGGCGCAGATCGATGCGAAGACCTGCCAGAAGCGGATCGGCCTCACCCTGTCCGGCGCCCCGGCGCGCGAGGGTGCCGAGATTGCGTCCAAGGACGGCACCGTGATCGGCATCGTCACGTCGGGCGGCTTCGGCCCGACCGTGAACGGTCCGGTCGCCATGGGCTATATCGACCGCGACTTCATGCAGCCCGGCACCGAGGTCGACATCCTCGTGCGCGGCAAGCCGCGGGCTGCGAAAGTGGTGAAAATGCCGTTCGTGACGGCGAATTTCTATCGGGGCTGATGCTTTGGGCCGGGCAACCGGACGGGCAGCTGCCAGGCGTTATTCAGGCTTTTATTCTGGGGCAGGAGACAATCATGACCACCCGCTATACCGAAGACCATGAGTGGATTTCTCTCGACGGCGACATCGCCACGATCGGCATCACGGCCTATGCGGCCGGCCAGCTGGGCGACGTGGTTTTCGTGGAACTGCCGGATGTCGGCAAATCCCTGAAGAAGGGCGACGAGTTTGCCGTCGTCGAATCCGTCAAGGCAGCCTCCGAGGTCTATGCTCCCGTGGATGGCGAGATCGTCGAGATCAATGACGCGCTGGAGAACGAGCCGGCGAAGGTCAATGAAGACCCGGCTGGCGACGGCTGGTTCGTGAAGATCAAGGTGTCCGACACGTCCCAGCTCGACGGGCTGATGGACGAGGCTGCCTACAAGGATCACACGGCCTAGGAGGCCTTGATGGCGCAGACACCCAGGCAGAGAATTCTGGCCATTGCGAGCATGCTCGCGCTTGCGGCGGTGCTTGGCAAGAACGGGCTCGAGCCAGATGCAAGCCGGTGGACGATCTTCTTCTCAGGCATGATGTCTGGAGGTGCGCTGGCGCATGCCGGGCTGGCCGTCGCGGCGATTTTCTCCTCTGATCGCGGCGGGGAGATCGCGTCGGCATTGTTGCGCCTGGAACAGAAGGTGCTGCCCTTTGTTCTGGGCGGCATCGCTGTGGGCACGGTGCTGCTGCTCGGGTTCTGGTCGCTTCGGGCCGGCTGGACGGGCTGGCTGTTGTTCGGCGCTATTCTGATCCTCGTCTGTACGACTGTTTTTGGACTGGGCGGCCACCGGCCCCTGATCAACTGGTTCCACGCTGTTCGCAGGAAAACCTGATGCGTTACCTCCCCCATACCGATACCGATCGAAAGGCGATGCTCGAGGCCATCGGCGTCGCTTCCATCGACGATCTGTTCCAGGACGTGCCCGAAGCGGCGCGGCTGGACGGGCTGATCGACCTGCCGACCCGGCAGGGCGAGCTGCAGGTCGAACGGGCGCTCAGCGCCATGGCATCGAAGAATATATCGGCCGGTCAGGCGCCCTTCTTTGTGGGGGGCGGCGCCTACAAGCACCATATTCCGGCGACCGTGGATCACCTGATCCAGCGCTCCGAATTCCTGACGGCCTATACGCCGTACCAGCCGGAGATCTCCCAGGGCACGCTGCAGACCCTGTTTGAATTCCAGACCCAGGTTGCACTCCTGACCGGCATGGATGTGGCCAATGCCTCCATGTATGATGGCTCCACGGCCTGTGCCGAGGCGGTGATGATGGCCGCCCGCGTGACCCGCCGGAACAAGGCCGTGATGGCTGGCGGCGTGCACCCGCACTATGTCGAAGCGTCCAAAACGCTGGCGAAATACTCCGACGTGAAGATCTCGGTCACCGATCCGGACGTCGCCGACCTGTCCGCCGTGATGGCAGCCATCGATGAGGAGACCGCCTGCGTCGTCGTCCAGACGCCGGACGTGTTCGGTCGCCTGCACGATCTGCGGGCCCTGTCCGAAGCCGCCCACGAAAAGGGTGCGCTGGTGATCGCCGCCTTCACCGAATGCGTCTCGCTGGGTCTCGTCGAGAGCCCGGGCGCCATGGGTGCCGACATCGCCGTGGGCGAGGGCCAGTCGATCGGTGTCGGCCTGAATTTCGGCGGACCCTATGTCGGCCTGTTCGCCTGCAAGGACGATCGCCGCTTCATCCGTCAGATGCCGGGCCGCCTGGCCGGCGAGACGGTCGATGCCGATGGCCGCCGCGGCTATGTGCTCACCCTGTCGACGCGCGAACAGCATATCCGCCGCGACAAGGCGACGTCGAACATCTGCACCAATTCCGGCCTGTGCTCGCTGGCCTGGACGATCCACATGACCCTGCTGGGCGAGCGTGGCATCACCCGCCTGGCCCGTCTCAATCATGAGATGGCCTGCGCCCTGGCCGACCGCCTCTCGGCGATCGAGGGTGTGGAACTGGTCACCGACACTTTCTTCAACGAATTCACCCTGCGCCTGCCCAGGCCGGCAGCACAGGTAGTCGACGATCTGGCCAGGATCGGCGTGCTCGGCGGCGTTCCCGCCAGCCGGCTCTATCCCGGCAAGTTCGAGGACCTGCTGATCGTGGCGGCTACGGAAACCAATACGGATGGCGATCTCGTCGCCTTCGAAAAAGCGCTGCGCGGAGTACTGTAAGATGGGCATGAACACGCAAGGCCGTCCCACCCGCATGGCCGAGAACATCCAGACCGGTGGCTATGCCGACACGGTCTCGGGCAGCCGCGGTCTCGATCAGGCCGAACCGCTGATCTTCGAGCGCGGCAATCTGGAGCATTGCGGCGTCGACCTGCCGGAGCCCCGGGGTACCGCATCCCGTCTGGGCGGTCTGGAACGCCAGGGCCAGATCGGCCTGCCGGGCCTCGCCGAGCCGGAAACCATGCGCCACTATGTGCGCCTGTCGCGGAAGAATTACGCCATCGATCTGGGCCTCTACCCGCTCGGCTCGTGCACGATGAAGCACAATCCGCGGCTCAACGAGAAGATCGCCCGCCTGCCGGGCTTCGCCGATGTGCACCCGCTGCAGCCGGCCTCGACGGTGCAGGGCGCCTATGAGCTGATGGGCGAACTGGCCCACTGGCTGATGACGCTGACGAACATGCCGGCCGTGGCACTGTCGCCCAAGGCCGGCGCCCATGGCGAGTTCTGCGGTATGATGGCGATCCGGGCCAAGCTGGATGCCGACGGGCAGACCCATCGCCGCCGCGTACTGGTGCCGGAAAGTGCCCACGGCACCAATCCGGCAACAGCCGTGCAATGCGGTTTCGTGTGCGACGAAATCCCCGCCGACAAGACCGGCCGGGTCGACATGGAGGCCTTCAAGGCCAAGCTGGGCGACGATGTCGCCGGCATCATGCTGACCAACCCCAATACCTGCGGCCTGTTCGAGCGGGATATCCGCGAGATCGCCGACCTGATCCACGCGGCAGGTGGCTATTTCTACTGCGACGGGGCGAATTTCAACGCCATTGTCGGCCGGGTGCGCCCGGGCGATCTCGGCGTCGATGCGATGCACATCAACCTGCACAAGACCTTCTCCACACCGCACGGCGGTGGCGGTCCCGGTTCGGGCCCGACCGTGCTGTCGGACGCGCTCGCGGCTTTCGCGCCGGTGCCCTACGTCGTCAAGGACGGTGAGACCTGGAAAATGGTCGAGCACGCTGCCGAAGCCGAGGGCGAGCCCTTCGGCCGGATGGCGGCTTTCCACGGCCAGATGGGCATGTTCACCCGCGCGCTCACCTACATGATGAGCCATGGCTCTGACGGTCTGAAGCGCGTTGCCGAGGATGCGGTGCTCAACGCCAACTACATCCTCGCCCGGCTTAAACATGTGATGACGCCGGCCTTCGAGGGCAGCTGCATGCACGAAGCCCTGTTCGACGACCGCTTCCTCAAGGATACGGGCGTCTCCACGCTCGACTTCGCCAAGGCGATGATCGACGAGGGCTATCACCCGATGACCATGTATTTCCCGCTGGTCGTCCATGGTGCGATGCTGATCGAGCCGACCGAGACCGAATCGAAGGGCGGGCTCGACCGTTTCGTCGACGTGCTTGAGGCGCTGGCTATGGCCGCGAAGTCGGGCGAGAGCGAGCGCTTCCTGGCGGCTCCGGTTCACGCCCCGACCAAGCGTCTGGACGAGACCCGTGCGGCCCGCCAGCCGGTGCTGCGCTGGGCGCCGGACAGCGGCGAGGCCGCAGCCGCGGAGTAGTCCTGCCCCGTGGCAGAATGTCGCGGCCCTTCCCCGGTGGGGGCTGACACTGAAAAAACACGGACGCCCCCGCTGACATCCGGCGGGGGCGTTACTATTTTATGCCTGCAGTTTCGTTCCAGACGGGCCCGCCCGTGAGTGTGCGCTGCAACACGCGGCAAGATACCAAGCCGCCAAGGAAATGCCGCCCCGGCGTGAGAACCGGTGCGCAGATGCAACAACCCGCTGCAGACTCCGGGCCGCTGCCTGAATTTCGGCTTTTTTGTCTCGCATTGGGGTCATGTTTACGCGTTTAGTGTTGTCTGTCCCGATGGGTGCCTCTCCCTCACGCGGCACCCCAGAACGGGACGGGTTGGAAGATGGTCACGGCGATGAATGAATCCCTCAATGGATGGGCCCAGCGGAATGCCTTCGGTGCGATTGTCGTGCTGATCATCCGCACTGTCTGCGTCGCCGTCGGGCTGGCGCTGATCGCGCTCGCCGTGCCGATCGGCTTCCTGACGCCCTTCATCCCGATCGGTCTGCCGATGGGTCTGCTCGGCCTGGTGCTGGTGGCGGCCGCGTCGAAGACGCTGCACACCTATATCACCAACACGCTGCGCCGCTTCCCCTGGGTGTGGAAACGCGTCCGCTTCGCCTTCGGCGAGAAGGAACCGGCAGAATAGATCTGCCGCCCCTCATTCGAATTCCAGTCTGAAACCATTGTGCGCCCGGCGTGAGAGATCGCGCGGGACCCCGGCCTCGTCGGAATACTCGTCCCAGCGCGCAGCGGCCTGCAGGATATCGTCCAGCATGCCGCGCAGCTGTGCCGGTTTGAGGTCGGCATAGCGGCCGAACTCGACGAGATCTGCGAGCGTGAAACCGTCGGTCTTTCCCGCGAGCGACATCTGGTGCTCTGACGTCCAGGGTCCGCCGGGATTATAGGCGTAGACGACGTCGAAGGCCGGTGCGAGCGACCAGTTGCCACCCTTGTCCATCAGGAAGGCGATATTCTTCACATGGTCGTCCTGATTGCGGATGACGATGTTGAGGAGGGCCCGGCGCACCATCTGCTCCATCGCCGCGCGGCCCAGTCCCAGAAGGCGCAGGGTTTCGATGGCCTGCTCATAGGCATAGGCACGCGGCTGGTTGTAGTCGAAATGGCGCATCGCCCCCAGCGACTGCATGTGCAGCTTGCCGCCGCCGGGTGTGCGATCGAAGCGCCGTGTCATGAAGTGGGCGCGGCCGCCCTCCTCGTGCAGCCGGCATTCGCTCATTTCGATCCCGGCATCCACGGCCAGACGATAGCAGGCGTATTCCAGCCGGCCATAGCCTTGCGGATCGGCGATCTCCTTGTCGGCATTGCCGCTGACCCCGTCGAACTTCAACAGCCAGTGTTCAAATCCGTCCGGCAGGTCGAGCTGGCCCGAGCGGAACGCCCCGCTATCCCGGTTCCAGGCGAGCACGGCCTTGGCACGCGCGCCACCGGCCGAGGTGCCGACGCGCAGGATGTCCTCCATCACCCGGTGATCGTCTGTCCCGGTGAGCCGGCCTTTAACCTCCAGGCGGCTGGAGGTCATCCGGTCGGCCAGTTCGACGAGTGCGTCGATTTCCAGCGGCCGGCCGCGGCCGGACGGAGCGCTGCTGGATGGCTCGAACTCCAGCGCACCCATGCCGCGGCGGCCGGTATAGCAAAGCCGCTCAACCGGATCGAAATCCCCCGGTGCGCGGCCCTGTTCAGCGAGCCAGCGATCGATCAGCAGATTGCCGAACTTGTCCGGCAGACTGTCGGCCAGCAGGCCGGGAAGGCCCTTGAAGGTGTCACGGGGCAGGGCGGGGAATTCGAACACGCCCGTGCGCAGCGGCATGGTCAGTGGCGCGACTTCGATCCCCGAACGGGTAAAGGCGGGGACGTATTCGAACGTACCGATCTGCCGCCGGTCGTCCCACAGCACGGCGCCGATCCGGCGGCCCCACAGGATCACGTCGGCGCGCGTCATGTCTCGTCAGTCTCGTCGCCCCAGGTCCAGGGCGTATCGGGTTCTTCGGCGCGGTGCCGCACCCGCTGCCGCGGCGCCTGTGCCGTGCTTCTCGTGTCGAGCGGGCTCACTGTGGCGTCGGGGATGATATCCAGCAGGCGGTGGTCGAGATCGAGGGCGCGGAGCAGGCGGGCAAACGTATCCAGCGTGCCGTTCCCGTCGGCCTCCAGCCGGCGGAGGGTGCGCGCGGAAATGCCGGCTCTGTCGGCAAGCTCTTCCTGCTTCAGCTGCCGTGATATCCGGTAGGCTTCCATTCTGAGGCCCAATTGCCCCAGCAGGCTGGAGATCGGGCCCGTGTCAGTCTCGTCCAGAACGGACATAATTGTCCTCTAATCGCCGATTGAAACGATAAACGGACAAATATGTCCTTTTACTCGAGATGTCAATAACCGGACAAAAATGTCCGTTGAAGCTGCTTGACAGCGATAACGGGACAAATTTGTCCGCTTTTATGCGTGGGCAAGAAAAAGCCCGCGGGAGACCCGCGGGCTTTGCAATCTCGAAATTCAAAGAGAGCCTAGTTCAGCTGTTCGCCAACGGCCTTGATGTCGGCATCGACGATCTTGTTCAGATCGGTCTTCTTCAGCTTGGTCTTCAGGATTTCCTCGGCCGCGCTGGCCGCCAGCTCGGCGGCCGCAGCCTTCACCTCGGCAGCGGCGTGAGCCTCGGCCTGGGCAATACGCTGCTCGGCAAGCACCGTGCGGCGCTCCAGGCGCTCGGTCATGTCCTTGCGCGCTTCCGCCTTCAGCGTCTTCGCTTCGGACTTGGCCTGGGCGATAATGGCCTCGGCCTCGGCCTCGGCTTCGCGCTGCTTGCGCTGATAGGAGGCCAGCATTTCCTGGGCTTCCTCACGCAGGCGCTTGGCTTCTTCCAGCTCCGACTTGATCGCATCGGCGCGGTCGTCCAGCGTCTTGGCAATCGTCTTGTGGACGCCGAAATAACCCAGCACCGCGAAGAAGGCGATGAAGGCCAGGAAGGCGTAGAAGGTCGGATCCGACGGCTGGGCCGCGAACCATTCACCCGAGAACAGGGCCGGGCCGTGGCTGGTAGCACCGTGAGCGGCGTCTTCAGCGAACAGGGTCATCTTATGCCTCCTTCGCCTTGATCAGGCCGTCCACCGTCTTGCCGGCATCGGCTTCGGTGATTTCGACACCCGCCAGCGCTTCGACAGCGGCCGCCGTGGCGGTCGCCGCGATACCGCGGACTTCGGCGAACGCCTTGTCCTTGGCCTTGCGGATGGCAGCCTCGGAGGCTTCCTGCTTGGAGGCCAGCTCGGCTTCCACTTCAGCAGTCTCCTTGGCGATCTCGGCATCGAGCGCCTTGCGCGTATCGGCCGCAATCACGTGCGCCTTGGCACGCGCTTCGGCCAGCGCCTTCTCATAGGCTTCACCCGCGGCTTCGGCATCGGCCTTGGCCTGGGCAGCAGCATCGAGATCGTCGGCGATACGGTCGCGACGGTCTTCGATCGTCGTCTTGATCTTCGGCAGGATAAAGCGATCAAGCGCGACGTAGAGAATCACGAAGAAGATCGCCAGCCAGAAGAGCTGGGACGCGAAATAGGTCGGGTCGAACGGCGGGAACACAGCTTCCGCAGCGCCGTGCGCTGCTTCGGCCGCGTGCTGTGCGACGTCAGAATGCGGTGCATGCGTCATGGGACGCGGGCTCCCTTGGAAAGGTGGAGCGAAAACGGGAGCGGCCGGATCCGGATGAGCCGGCCGCCTCCGGTATGATTTAGGCCACGAACAGCAGGATCAGCGCGACCAGCAGGGAGAAGATGCCCAGCGCTTCCGTCACGGCGAAGCCGAAGATCAGGTTGCCGAACTGCGACTGAGCCGCAGACGGGTTGCGCATGGCGCCTTGCAGGAAGGAACCAAAGATGTTGCCCACGCCGACAGCAGCACCCAGCATGCCGAGGCAAGCGAGACCGGCGCCGATGTATTTGCCCATTTCTTCCATTTGAAAACTCCTTCGAGGATATGTCTGGCAGTTGGTTGGGTTGGACTGTGACGTCTGCGGTCTAGTGACCCGGGTGCAGAGCGTCGGAAAGGTAGATGCAGGTCAGGATGGCGAACACGTAAGCCTGCAGGAAGGCGACCAGGAACTCCAGCGCCGTCAGGCCCAGCGTCATCGCGAACGGTGCGATGCCGAGGACATAGCCGCCCACGCCGAGACCGGCGCCGAGCATCACGATGAAGCCCGCGAAGACTTTCAGCAGGATGTGGCCGGCCAGCATGTTGGCGAACAGACGCACCGAGTGGCTGATCGGACGCGAGATAAAGGAGATCACCTCGATCAGCGACACGAAGGGCAGGATGTAGCCCGGAACGCCGGACGGTACGAACAGTTTGAGGAATTTCGGGCCGTTCTTGAACACGCCATAGATAATGACGGTCAGCCAGACCAGCATCGCCAGAGCCACCGTCACGATCAGGTGGCTGGTGATGGTAAAGGAGTGCAGGCCCGGTCCCGGGAAGTACGGGAACATGCCCAGCATGTTGGCGACCAGGATAAAGATGAAGAGCGTGAAGACGAACGGGAAGAAGCGCAGCGCGTCCGGACCGGCGGTCGAGCGCAGCATGTCCGCCACAAAGCCGTAGATGATCTCGGCCACCGACTGGGCGCGGTTCGGCACCAGGGCGCGGCTGGACATCGCCAGCGTGAAGAGCAGGACGGTCAGGACCGTCGTCAGCATCATGAAGAAGCTGGAATTGGTGAAGGCCAGATTCAGGCCGAAAGCTTCGAACGGAACCAGCTCGTGAACTTCGAACTGCTTGATCGGGTTGGTGTCTGCCACGCCCGGCCTCTCTTCAATCGTTATTGCGGCCAGGGCCGCGATTCTTCCGGCAGAGCCCGGTGCGCCTAGCGCTCCTGCGACTCCGAACTGATTTCCTGCGCAGCCCTTACGACATTCAGCGTGCCGGCTGCAAACCCAAACATCGTTCCGGCAATCAGGCCCCAGGGCGAAATGCCGGCGAAATGGTCCAGGGCAAAGCCCAGACCTCCGCCAACCAGAACCCCGCCAAAGAATTCCGAGCCATAGCGCATCCCCAGCTGCCAGGCAGATCGCTGGGCGTTATCCGGTTTCGGTCTGTACTTCTCGCGCCGCGCATCGATGCGCTGCTGCAGGGAGTCCAGATCGGCTTTGGATGGGTCGCGCGGGCTTTCGTCTTTGCGTGACATGACTGACCGGTCTGCCAACGGAAGAACAGCCCCCCGCAGGCGCGCGCACACTATCCACGGCCCCCCGGCAAGTCAAGCAAGGGTGCAGGCGATTTAACTTGCTGAAATAGAAAGATAAAATGCCTATTCGGCGGCGATGAGTTGTTCCGCACCCACCAGGTCGACCGAGACCAGCTGGGAAACGCCGCGCTCGGCCATGGTGACGCCGTAGAGCCGGTCCATGCGCGACATGGTCAGGGCATTGTGGGTGATCACCAGGAAACGCGTCTCGGTCAGCCGGCGCATCTCGGCCAGCATACGGCAATAGCGGTCGACATTGGCATCGTCGAGCGGTGCATCGACCTCGTCGAGCACGCAGACCGGTGCCGGATTGGACAGGAAGACCGCAAAGATAAGCGCCGACGCTGTCAGCGCCTGCTCGCCGCCGGACATCAGCGACATGTTCTCCATCTTCTTGCCCGGCGGGCAGGCCATGATTTCCAGGCCGGCTTCCAGCGGGTCGTCGCTTTCGGTCAGGCGCAGCTCGGCATGGCCGCCCTCGAACAGGGTGGAGAAGAGATTGCGGAAATGCCCGTCGACAATATCGAAGGCTTCCAGCAGGCGCGCGCGGCCCTCGCGGGACAGCTCGTCCACCGCCTTGCGCAGGCGCGCGATGGCCTCGATCAGATCGTCCCGCTCCCGCGTCATCTCTTCCATGCGCGTGGCGAGTTCCTCGGCTTCCTCGTCGGCGCGCAGATTGACGGCGCCCAGCCGCTCGCGGCCCTGACGGGCCTCGTCCAGACGGCGCTCCAGCTCGGCCGGCGTCAGTTCGGAAATCTCGTCCTCATCGACCCGTTTGGACAGCGTGCCCGGTGCCTCGCCGGTCGCGTCCTGCAGGCGCTCCGTCGTCTCGTTCAGGCGTTCCTTCGCACCGCTGAGGCGGGCCTCGGCGGCGGCGCGGCCTTCGCGTGCCGCGGATGCGGCGGCCTCGGCCTGGCGGGCGGCACTGTCGGCTTCCTTCACCTGGCCTTCGGTGGTCGAGGCGGCCTCGCGGGCTTCTTCCGCGGCACGCTCGGCGGCCTGCACCTTGCCGGTCAGGGCGAGGATCTTTTCCTGCAGCACTTCGGGTTTTGCCCGCGCCTCGTCCAGCGCCTTGCCGGCGTCTGCCGACTGGCTTTCGATATCGGTGATACGGGCTTCGGCCGCCTTGCAGCGCTCAGCCCAGGCATCATGATCGCGCTTGAAGCCCATGCGGCGCTGACGGCGCAGCTCACCTTCGCGGCGCACGCCGTCCAGCCGGGCCCGGGCATCGGCTGCCGCCTGACGGGCTTCGTCAGCGGCTTCGCGGGCTGCATCCAGGGCCTCGGTATCGCCATCGCTGGCCTCGGCCTCTTCCAGAAGGGCCTGCGCGGCCTTGCGGCCGGACTGGGTCTCGGCCTGTTCGGCAGTCAGCCGCTCGATCCGTTCCTTCAGCGCCGTGGCCCGGGCTGCATCCTGCGCGCTCTTTTCGCGCAGGGACGAGACGCGGGCGAGGGCATCGCGCGCCGCCCGGTCGGCCGGACCGATTGCGGCGCGGGCCGATTGTTCGCCGGCACGGGCGGTTTCCGCGGCGGTGCGTGCGGCGGCCTCGGCCGTGCGGGCTGATTCGTGCGCTTCGGCCGTCTCCTCCAGCTCGGTGCGGACGGCATCCAGGCGATTGCGGTTTTCCAGACGGGCAACGGCGGCGGAAGGCGCGTCGGCGCGCGCGACCAGCCCGTCCCAGCGCCACAGATCGCCGTCACGCGTGACCAGGCGCTGGCCCGGTTTCAGCTTCGCGGCCGCCTCGGCGGCCTTCTCCGGCCTGATCACGCCGATCGCGTCCAGCCGCGCCTTCAGTGCCTTGGGCGCTTCGACGTGGTCGGACAGGGGCACGCAACCTCCCGGCAGCATCTCGGCCTTCACGCCGGCTTCCGACCAGTGGCGCGATGCCGACGGATCCAGCGAAGCTTCCAGATCGTCACCCAGTGCGGCCGCCAGCGCCTGCTCATAGCCCGGCCGGGCGCGCACGGCGTCCAGCGCCGGCGAGACGGTTTCCTGCATCGACGCGGCGAGCAGGCGTTCCAGAGCCTGCGCCTCCCGCTCGAGCCCGTCGCGGGCGGACGCCATCTCGCGCCAGGTTTCGGCAGCAGTCTCCAGCGCAGCATCGGCTGTCTGGCGCTCGGCTTCGGCACTCTCCAGCCGGGCACGCGCCTCGGTGAGGGCGATCTCGGCCTGTTCGGCATCGATTTGCGCGGTCTCAAGCTCGTGCAGGGCGGGCGAGGCTTCCAGCCGTTCGCGCTCGTCATTCGCACCGTGGATTTCGCGCGCGATTTGTTCCAGCCGCGTCTCGAACCGGCCCAGATCACGGCGCGCTGTCTCGATGGCGGCCCGCTTGTCGGCGGCTTCGCGGGCGCGTTCGTCCAGTTCGGCCTCGGCGGCCAGGCGCTGTTCTTCCGTCGCCTCTGCGGCCGACCGGGCCGCGTCCAGATTGGCGCTCTCGCGCTCGATTTCAGCGTCGAGGCCGGCGATGGCCTTCACGGCCTCGTTGCGGCTGGCCTGAGCGTCCTCGACAATCTGCCGCTCGCGGCCGGTGGCCGAGGCGAGTTCCTCCAGCCGCGCCTCCAGGCGTTCGATGGTGCGCTCGATCTCGGCGGCATCGCGCTCAAGCAGATCGCGTTCGCGCTCCAGACGGCGCAGGGCCGCTGCCGCTTCGGCCTCAGCTTGGCGCGCCGGCTCGCGGGCCGCTGCCAGGATTTCCGCCTGGGTACGGGCTTCAGCCGCGGCGCGCGTCGCGGTCTCGGCAGCGTCGCGCTTGTCGGCCAGTTCCGCTTCGGCGGTGTCGACGGCGGTCGCCGCCTCGCGCCAGCGATTGAGCCAGACAGCGGCTTCCAGGGCGCGGATCGACGCAGACAGCTGGCGATAACGCGAGGCCTGGCGGGCTTGGCGTTGCAGCGAGCCGTGGCGGGAAGAAATGTCGTCGATCACCTCCTGCAGCCGGTCGAGATTGGCTTCGGCGCCTTTCAGGCGCAGTTCGGCCTCGTGGCGGCGTGCGCGCAGGCCGGACACGCCGGCCGCCTCTTCCAGGATGCGGCGGCGGTTCTGCGGCTTGGCGGCAATGAGTTCGGAGATCTGGCCCTGGCGCACAAGGGCGGGCGAATTGGCGCCGGTGCCCGCATCCATGAAGAGGAGCTGGACGTCCTTGGCGCGCACTTCCTCGCCATTGATCTTGTAGGCCGAGCCGGCCCCGCGCGTGATGCGGCGGGTGATCTCGAGGCTGTCGGCATCGTTGAAGCGCGCCGGGGCAAGCTTGTCCTCATTGTCGACGGTCAGCACGACTTCGGCATGGTTGCGCGAGGGGCGGGCATCGGTGCCCGCGAAGATCACGTCTTCCATGCCGTCGCCGCGCAGCGACTTGGCCGAGGTCGCGCCCATCACCCAGCGCAGGGCTTCAAGCAGGTTGGATTTACCGCAACCGTTGGGTCCGATCACGCCTGTAAGGCCCGGATCGATCCGCAAGTCGGTGGGATCGACGAAGGATTTGAATCCGGCCAGCCTCAGCTGTGTGAACTTCACCCGACCTCCATTGCGCCGCCTGCCCACTCTTGTAGCGGAGGATTGCGGCGCTTTCCTGCTGCGATTCTAGTTTTGCGAATCGGACTCGTTCAGGAAGTGAAGGATGATTCGGCGGAAAGAGTCTTCGTTCAAGTGGCCGGGAACCCTTTCCCCATTAAGAATAAGGGGTTCGTCGCCATAGTAGAAGAGCGGGCCGGCGCCGCGATTGGTAGCGATGAGCACGTCACCGCCGATCAGGAAGGCCGGCGTGCCGGGAATCTCGTACTCGACCGATTGCTGGGCCGCCGCGTTGAGAGCCTCATTCATGGCCGGGTCCTGCAGGCAGCCCATGAGCTGTTCCGGTGTCAGGCCGACGGCACCGCCGATCCGGTTATAGACCCCCAGGACATCGCCGCCGGCGCGCGCCGTTTCGAACAGGCTCTGCTGTTCGGCGAACAGCAGGTCGACGGCATCGAAGAAACGATCTTCCGGTGCGCATTCGGCAAGAATGGTGCTGGCCGCAGCAAGCTGCACCGGATTGGTCAGCATGGGACGATAGACCCAGCGCACCCGTCCGGTGTCGACGAACTCCTCCTTCACCATCGGCCACACAGTGTTCTGGAAATGGGCGCAGTGCGGGCAGGCAAAGGAGGCGTATTCCACGATCACCAGCGGCGCATCGGGATCGCCCAGGGCATGGTCGTCCGCGGTCTCGGCCTGGCCGGGGTGCTGGCCCAGTGCCGCCGGAACGGCGAGCAGAAGCAGGGCCAGTGCGCCGGCGATGCGGTTGAGAAACCCGGTCATTCGGCGGTCTCGCCGGCTTGCGCCAGAAGGTGGTCGATCAGGCGGGTGAAGGTTTCCGCATCGGCCAGGCCCGGCAGAGGCTCGCCATCGATCATCACCTGCTCGCCGTCGAGGAAATAGGTGTATTCCGTCGCACCCGGCGCGCGGCGCGCTTCCAGCATGCGGCCGTTGAAGATGAAGCGCGGCGTACCGTCCACACCGTCAGCAATCGCACGGTCGTGCGCGGCGACGATGGACTGGTTGATCTCCTCATTGTTGAGGCAGGCGATGAAGTCCTGCTCGCTAAGCCCCATCGACCGCGCGATGGCGAGATACTGGCCGCGGGCGCTGCCCTGGGTCTGGGCGGCCTGGAAGATCGCGCGCTGTTGCTGGAACAACAGGTTGACCATGTCGAAATAACGCTCTTCCGGCACGCAATGGGCGAGCGAGAAGCCGGCGATGGCGAATTGCGGCGAGCCGGTGATCATCTCGCGCAGCACATAACGCATGCGGCCGGTTTCGATGTAGTTCTCCTCGATCGTCGGGAAGACTTCCTCGTGGAAGGCCGCGCAGTGCGGACAGGCGACCGAGGAATACTCGATCATCGTCAAGGCCGCGTCGGCATTGCCCATGCCGCGATCGCTGGCGCGCTCATAGCGGGACTGGCCCTCGCCGGGCGCGTCGCCGCCACCGCAGGCACCCAGAACAAGGCTCGCCGTCAGGGCGGCTGCGGAAAACACACGTCGTGTCAGGTTCATCGAAGGGCTCTCCCCGAGAAATTGCCAGTTGCCGGCACGGCCCCGTCCCGTGCGGTCTCGCCGCAGCTTAACCGCTCAGGCGGGGCTGTTGCCACCACCTCGCTCAGATTTGATCAGCGCTTTTTGCGATCAGCCGCCGGCGGACTGCGCCAGAAGATGGTCGATCAGGCGCGCAAACGTCTCCCCGTCCTGGCGGGCGGGCAGCGGTTCGCCATCGATCACCACCTGTTCGCCGCCGAGGAAATAGGTCGGCTGGGATGCCCCCGGCGCGGTGCGTGCCTCCAGAAGCTCGCCATTGAAGGCGAAATTCGGTGTCAGGCTGACGCCGCTGGCCATCGCGGCCTCGTGCGAGGCGACAATGGCGCTATTGATGTCCGTATCGTTGAGGCAGGCGTCGAACTGCGCTTCGCTCAGCCCCATCGAGCGGGCGATCGTCACATAGCGGGCACGGACATTGCCGCCGCTGCGGGCGGTGTCGAAGATCGCCTGCTGCTGTTCGAACAGCACGTCGATCGTGTCGAAATAGCGTTCTTCGGGAACACAATGCGCCAGCGAAAAGCCGGCGACGGCGAATTGCGGCGGACCGTTCAGCATCTCGTGCAGCACCACGCGCATCTGGCCGGCTTCGATATAGGGCTCCAGTGCCGGATACACTTCGTCGTGGAAGCGGGCGCAATGGACGCAGGCGACCGAGGAATACTCCGTCATCGTCACCGGCGCATCCGCTGCACCGAGACTGCGGCCGGTTTCGGCCACCGTGCCGCCGCCCGGATTGTCCGAAGAATTGCCGCAGGCGGCCAGCGCCGTGGCGGCCGCCAGGGCCGTGGCGGTGAAGAAGCGTCGTGTCAGTGTCATGTGTCCCCCGGGAAACGCCTGGATGCTACGGCTCGTCCCGGCGGTGAATCGCGCGGGAAAACCGGTCGAGCGCCGACAATAGCCGCGCTTCCGGCGTTGTCGCCTCTGTCTCGCCGGTGTGTGATGAAGATTGCAGCTTTTTCACGCCGGCCGCGGGCGCGTCGGCGGGCTTGCTCGCCTGTCCCTGCACGATGCGCAGGCGGGTCGGGGCCCGGTCGCCGGAATGGGTGCGGATCCGCTCGAGAATCCGGCGGCTCTCTGCCTGCAGGATGGCCCCCGCGGGGCCGCGCGCCTCGATCACCAGCGTACTGATACCGCCGCTGCGCTGGACGGTTTTCGGCGTGCTCCAGTCGGCCAGGCGCTTGCCGACGATTTCCGGCCAGTGTTCGCGCAATTGCTCAACCCCGATGCCGAACTGCCGGGTCAGCGGCTTCAGCACCCGTTCGGCGGCCCGCCCGGCGGAGGGCGCGGGCTGGATGGCCCGCCGGCCGCGGCGGCTGCCGATATAGGCGCTGGCTGCGGCTTCCAGTGTTGACGAGGGCGGTTTGCGCTTCATGCTGCGCACTCTCGCTGCGAAGCGGCCTGCCTGCAAGTCCTGCCTGCAAGTCCAGCCTGCAAACCCGGAAGGTTTCGATGAGCGCATCCCTTTCCCCGCGTCAGGATATCGCCCGCCTGCGGGCGGCATTGCTGGACTGGTATGACCGGGAAGGCCGGACGCTGCCCTGGCGGATCCGTCCGGAGGACCGCGCGGCCGGCCGCGTCGCCGATCCCTATGCGATCTGGCTGTCGGAAATCATGCTGCAGCAGACCACGGTGCCGCACGCCACGCCCTACTGGTTCCGCTTTCTCGACCTCTGGCCGCGCGTGGAAGATCTGGCGGCCGCAGCGCGCGAGGATGTGATGCGGGAATGGGCGGGCCTGGGTTATTACGCCCGGGCGCGAAACCTCCATGCCTGCGCCATCCACGTCGCCGAGGGACTGGGCGGCGTGTTCCCCGGCACGCTGGACGGGCTGAAAGCCCTGCCCGGGGTGGGCGAGTACACGGCGAATGCCATTCTGGCCGCCGCTTTCGACCATCCGGCCAGCGTGGTCGACGGCAATGTCGAACGTGTGATCACGCGGCTCCATCGGGTCCAGACACCGCTGCCCAAGGCCAAGCCGGAAATACGCCGCCTGGCCGCAGCCATCGCCTCGCCGGACCGGCCGGGCGACTATGCCCAGGCCATCATGGATCTCGGCGCCACCGTCTGTACACCCCGCACGCCGGACTGTGCCGCCTGTCCCTGGGCCTTCGCCTGTGCGGCCCGCGCGGAAGGCGACATGACGCGCTATCCGCTGAAGGAAAAGAAAAAGCCCAAACCGGTGCGCCTCGGTACGGCCTGGCTGGTCAGGGGCGAGCAGGGACTCTGGCTGCGCCGGCGGCCCGACAAGGGCCTGCTCGGCGGCATGGTCGAAGTGCCCTCGACGTCCTGGGCGGAGGGGCCGCCGGATGAAGCCCCACCCTTCAAGGCAGACTGGGTCTCGCGCGGCGAGGTGCGCCACGTCTTCACCCATTTCGAACTCCGGCTCGACGTGCGCGAAACCACCCCCGCCCCGGACTGGCAACCGGAAGACGGCTACTGGGCCGCCGAAGACCAGCTCGACAACCAGGCCCTGCCCAGCGTCATGCGCAAGGTGGTCAAGCTGAGGCGATAAGACGAGCGCCGACCGGGGGGCTGAAGTGGCGACCATCCCCCAAACATCCCGCCTTCTCCCGGCCGGACGCCCGGCGAAGGCCGGGCGGAGTGCCGGGATCTACGGGAAACGCATCGCTTGAAATGACCTTCGGTCGGTCCCGGATCTGCGGCCTGCCTGCGCAGGCCTCCGTCCGGGAAAAATAAGGCGGTTGGAAGAGAGAGTGAGAGTGCCGCACCAAGCACCGTCACCCTGACACCCGCTTTCGCGGGCGCAGGCTTCAGTCAGGGCCCAGTTCATAGGGCGCGGTGGCCGCGAGCTCGCACTTATCCCGCACATCGCCGCCGCTCGGACTGAGCCCGCCTCGCCCAAATCTCCCTTTACGATCTGGGTCCTGACTTTCGTCAGGATGACGGTTTGTGGGGCGGATATCGGAAACTTATCCCCGCCCGCTCAACTGCGCGTATGCTCGCAGACGGTTTCCGGGATGGGAGGCATGAGCTCAGTCCCTTGTGCCCGGGAGCGAGCGGAGCCTGTCCGCGCTGCGGTGTGACACCCGTGGTTCCGGCAGGGCCTCCCCGACGGGTCCGACGGCACTAAACGCCCGACCGGAGTACCTGTGGGGATTGGAAACGGGGCGGAGACGGTCCGGGAAAACTCCGCGTGCGGGATGCCGGACGGTGTCACCCACACTCACATATGCGCACCCGATGCCCGACGGCATCCCGCACCCCTCTCATCGCTCCAGGGTTCTGCCCGTGGAGGGTTTCGTGCTGACACGCCTTTCCTCCCCATTCCATGGGGAGGTGGATCGCCGCAAGGCGGCGAGACGGAGGGGCGCCGCGTAGCGGCGATGTGTTTGAGACACGCTCCACCACCCTCCGGCGCACACGCGCCGGCCCCTTCGACCCGCGGCTGACGCCGCGGCCCACTTCCCCACGAGGTGGGGAAGAAAGAGCGCTACCGCTTTCCCCGGACTTGTCCGGGGTCTGGCGGCGTTTCAGATGCAGGCTCAGCCGGGCCCCGGCACAAGGCCGGGGGAAGTGGAGCGGACCGGGAAAAGGAGCGCTGTGGCGAGAACTCAGCTGTCCAGCGTGGCGCGGACTTCGGCGCGCAGGATGTCGATCGGGGCCAGGCCCTGCTCGGTGCGGACGTGCCAGTAGGTCCAGCCATTGCAGGACGGGGCGCTTTGTAGCTGGGCGCCGACCTGGTGGATGGAACCGGCGCGGTCGCCGGCGATCAGCGTGCCGTCGGCCCGCACACGCGCCGAATGGCGGCCCTTGGGACAGTAGAGCGTGTCGCCGGGCTTCACGAGACCGCGCTCGACCAGGGCGCCGAACGGGATACGCGGCTGGGCGCGTTTGGACTGTGTGACGTTCAGCGCTTCGGTCGAGGCCGGCGTGATGGCGGCCAGGCGGGCACGGGCGACGTCCAGATAGTCCGGATCGCGCTCGATGCCGATGAAGTGGCGGCCGAGGTGTTTGGCGGCGGCGCCGGTCGTGCCGGTACCGAAGAAGGGGTCGAGCACGACATCGCCGGGATTGGTGGTCGACAGCAGGACCCGGTGCAGCAGGGCTTCGGGCTTTTGCGTCGGGTGCGCCTTCTTGCCGTCCGCGCCTTTCAGGCGTTCGCCGCCCGAACAGATCGGCAGCGTCCAGTCCGAGCGCATCTGCACGCCGTCATTCAGGGCCTTCATGGCGGCATAGTTGAAGGTCGGGCGGGCCTCCTTCGACTTGGCGGCCCAGATCAGGGTCTCGTGCGCATTGGTGAAGCGCGTGCCCTTGAAGTTCGGCATCGGGTTGGACTTGCGCCAGATGATGTCGTTGAGCACCCAGAAGCCGGCATCCTGGAGAATGCCGCCGACGCGGAAGATGTTGTGATAGCTGCCGATCACCCAGATCGCGCCGTTCGGCTTGAGCACGCGGCGCGCTTCTTCCATCCAGCCCCAGGTGAACAGGTCGTACTCGTCGAACCCGCCGATCTGGTCCCAGTCATTATCGACTGCGGAGACCTTGGAATTGTCAGGGCGGTGAAGGTCGCCGCCGAGCTGGAGATTGTAGGGCGGGTCGGCGAACACCAGGTCGACGCTCGCATCGGGAAGCGACTTCATCACTTCCACGCATTCTCCCTCGAGAATCTGGTCGATCCGGGACTCTGCCATGACACGCCACTCCACTCGTTCTTGCGAGGGGAAGTTTTCCCGCGTCTATGGCTAACGGGCCGTTAAGCATCAATCAAGTTTTCCACAGTCGGGCGCATCTGGGGATAACTCGGCGATTCGCAGGGCTTCGCGTACCGGCGCATAACTTGTTCTGTGGATCGGACAGGGGCCGAGGGCCATCAGGGCCTCGCGGTGGGCCTTGCTGGGATAGCCCTTGTGGCCTTCGAACCCGTAGCCGGCAAAGCGCCGGGCGGCTTCTTCCATCAGGGCATCACGCAGCGTTTTCGCGATGATCGACGCCGCGCCGATCGCCGGCTCACGGGCATCGCCCTTCACGATTGCCTCGGCCGGGCAGGGCAGGCCTTCGGGCACGCGATTGCCGTCGATCAGCACACGCTCGGGCCGCACGGGCAGTCGGGCGACAGCGCGGGCCATCGCCGTCATCGTGGCGTGAAGGATGTTCAGCCGGTCGATCTCGGCCGGCTCGGCAATGCCGATGCCCACCCAGGCCTTCTCGCGGATCTCGCGGGCCAGCGCCTCGCGACGCCGCGCCGTCAACGTTTTGGAATCGCCCAGTCCGGCGATCGGCCGGGTGGGGTCGAGGATGACGGCGGCGGTCACAACCGGCCCCGCAAGCGGCCCCCGGCCGGCCTCGTCAACGCCGGCGACGCGCATGTCTGCAGCGTTTTCCACAGCGTTAAGGCAATCCTTGTCTTTTGCTGAGAGGGTCATGGCCAAGCAGATCCTTCGAGGCGCCGAGTGTATCGCGTTTTCTATTGCGTGACGGTCGAACACGACCTTCGGCTCGTCGCGGTTGCCGCCCTTTTGTGCGCCTTGTCGGCCTTTGCGGCCGTCGGGATGGCGCGCCGCGGGCAGTCGGCACCGGACGACCGGCAGTCCTTGTGGCTGATCGTGACCGGATTCGTCACGGGCGTCGGCATCTGGGGCACACACTTCGTCTCCATGCTGGCCTATGAAGCGCCGGTGCCGGTCGAGTACGGCCTGTTCGGCACGGTTGGCTCGCTCCTGCTCGCCATCTTCGTGACCAGTTGCGGCTGGACCTATGCCGTGCGCATGCCGCAGGCCTATGGCGCCCCGCTGGGCGGGGCTGTCGTCGGCGCCGGGATCGCGACCATGCACTTCATGGGCATCGACGCGATGAATGTCGGTGCAAACATCGTCTGGGACGCACCGCTGGTACTGGCTTCCATCGGGGCGGGCATGCTGTTTGCGGCGTCGAGCGCAACGGTTCTGGTCCGCGTGCGCAGCCTGGCAGGGCTGGCCGGCGCGGGTGCACTGCTCGTCCTGGGCGTGGTGAGCCTGCACTTCACGGCCATGACGGCGATGCAGCTGGTGCCGTCCGTTCCCGGCGTGCTCTACGACGCCGCGGTCTCTTCCAAACTGCTGGCCATTACCGTGGCGCTGGCCGTGGTCTTCGTGATCAGTGTCGGTCTGGCTGCAGCGGCGCTGGATGTCATTCTGGGCGCGCGCCGCCAGGCCGAGGCCATGCGTCTGCAGGCACTGGCCGATGCGACCTTCGAAGGCATTGCCGTCGTCCGCGAGGGCCTGGTGCGCGAGGTCAACGAGCCGCTGTGTGAAATGCTCAGCCTGCGGCGCACCGATCTCCTCGACATGCCGGTCAGCAAGCTGGCGCTCGACGCGGCGGCGATTTCAGCCCTGGCGGATATCGATGACACGCGGCCGGTGACCTGCCGTCTGCGCGGCCGCAATGGCGGGGGGCTGACGGTGCAGGTGCGGGCCCGCAAGATCGATTTCAGCGGCGAGGCGTCGGACGTGCTGGTTTTCCGGGATGTCTCCGCAGAGGAGCGGGTGCGGGCACGGATGACCCATCTGGCCCACCACGACGCCCTGACGGGGCTGCCCAACCGGTTGCGTTTCCGCGAAGCCCTCGACGACGCCATCGAGGAGGCCTGGCAGAACGACACCATGGTCGCAGTGGTGATTTTCGATCTCGACCGGTTCAAGGAAGTCAATGACGTCCATGGCCATGCGACCGGGGACGCGCTGCTGAAAACGGTCGCCGAACGCATGCTCGATACGCTGCCGGACAAGGCGATCCCGGCGCGCCTGAGCGGCGATGAATTTGCTGTCCTGCTGCCGGACGTGTCCGGGCATGACGAGGTGCTCGGCACCGCACAGCGCGTGGTCGACCACATCGGCGTGCCGGTGGTCATCGACCAGTTGACGCTGAATGTCAGTGCGTCCGGCGGGGCGACGGTTTTCCCGCTCGATGGCGAGGATCCGGACAGGCTGATGAACCAGGCGGATCTGGCCCTCTATCATGCCAAGGGGCAGGGCCGGAACCAGGTGCGCGGCTTCGATCCCCAGCTTGGCCGGATGCTGCAGGAACGCCGCCTGCTGGAAGCCGACCTGGCCATGGCGATCGAGGACGAACTTCTGGAACTCCACTTCCAGCCCCAGGTGCGTCTCGGCGATGGCGCTATCGTCGGTTACGAGGCGCTGGTGCGCTGGAATGACGAGAAGCGGGGCTATGTCTCGCCGGCCGAATTCGTGCAGATCGCCGAGGAAACCGGCCAGATCCTGAAAATGGGCGAATGGGTGATGCGCGCGGCTTGCCGGGAGGCGGTCAACTGGCCCGAAAGCCGCCGCGTTTCCGTCAATGTCAGCCCGGCGCAGTTCCGCCAGGGCAATCTCGTGCTCAGTGTCCAGCAGGCGCTGCGGGCGTCCGGTCTCGAACCGGGGCGCCTGGTGGTCGAGATCACAGAGGGTGTTCTCAT
Organism: Maricaulis sp.; assembly: GCF_017642925.1. GTDB lineage: Bacteria > Pseudomonadota > Alphaproteobacteria > Caulobacterales > Maricaulaceae > Maricaulis. Next base: position 67,295 of record NZ_JAEPOL010000007.1, read on the forward strand.
CGACGACGAGGCCCGGGCGCTGGAAGTCATGCAGGCGCTGAAGGATCTCGGCGTGCGTCTGGCGATCGACGATTTCGGGACGGGCTATTCCTCGCTGGCCTATCTGCGCACCTTCCCCTTCGACAAGATCAAGATCGACCGCTCCTTCATCACAGGGATCGAGGATGATCGCGAAGCACAGATCATCGTCCAGGCGACGATCGATCTGGCACGGGCGCTGGGTATCAGCGTCGTGGTGGAAGGCGTCGAGACGTTCGGTGAGCTCGCCGCGCTGGGCTGCCAGCCCGACCTCGTGCTGCAGGGCTTCCTGGTCTCGCGTCCGGTTTCACGCGGGCATGTGCCCGGTTTCGACAGCTTCTCGGCCGAACAGCGCCAGGCCATTGCCGACCAGGTCAATGGCGGCAGCGGCGACCTGCTGCGCGACCGCGCCTGATCTAGCGCGGCACTTTCTCAGCCTTGCGCGTCGGACCGCCGCGCATCACACGGTACCAGAACAGGATTGCGCCGATCGGTACGCCAAGCTCCAGTATGACGGGCTCGACCGGGGAGGCATCGACAAAACTGGCGCCGAAGAAGGCGATCTCCAGAAACCGGAAGTAGACGCCGGCTTCCGATGAGGAAATGCCGGGTGCTACCAGATACCAGGCCTCGCTGGTCCAGTTGAAGCCGAACACCGGGAAGCCGGCGATGATGAAGAGCGGCCACAGGATACGCCGCTTGATCCGCCGGAAGCGGAAGGTTGCAATCAGCGTGATTACAATAAAGACGAAATTTGCCAGTACGGCTGCCAGGGAAGCCAGGCGGACCGGCGTCATCGTCCCGTCCGTGAAGGAAATGCCCGGGTTGGGCTGGAACGCATAGGCGTTGACGTGATGCAACGCCCAGGGCTGTTCGCCGGTTCGGGTAAAGGTCAGATCGATCCTCACATGCTCGGCTCCGGTCCGCGTGATGTAGACGAGCGATTGGTTGTCGAGTGACTGGCCCCCGACAACCTGCGAACGCGAGCGATGGGCGCCTGCCAGTTCCGGCGTATCGAGCCATTCACCGGCCGGCATCCCGGCGAGGAACGCGTCAAGCCTGCCCCGGAATTCCTCCGTGTCTGCCCAGTCCCCGAAATGCGTGATCAGGGCTTCGGTATCCCGACCTTCCATGGCCTCGAGCACGCTCGTGCGCGTCTCGCGCAGGTCTTCGGCGACGAAGTTTTCATACAGATCCGACTTGCGGCAGCTGGCCAGACCAGCTGCCAGTACGAGCACCAGGCACACGAACAGGCGCATTCCATATCCCCCAGACTTGGACGAACAAGGAGCGTGTTTTGCGGCTTGTTTGCAAGCTTTGGTTTTCGTCAGGCTCAGAAAAGACTTGGTTGACCGGCTGAGCCGAGAGGGCGTTCGAATTTGGAAAAGTCGAGTTCGGTGCGCGGTGCGGTCAGGCGGTATCGGCGTATGGCAGCGCGCACGCGGTTGACGATCAGCTCGGCGAGCGGGCCCTGGCCGCGGCCGCGCGTGCCCCATTGCGGATCGTAGTCACGCCCGCCGCGCATCTGGCGGATCAGCGACATGACGCGTCCGGCCGCATCGGGCCGGGCCGTCTGCAGCCATTCGCGGAACAGGTCCTTGATCTCGAGCGGCAGGCGCAGCAGCACGTAGGACGCGTTCACCGCGCCGGCCTCGGCGCCGGCCTTGAAGACCGCCTCGATCTCGTTGTCGTTGAGGGCGGGAATAATCGGCGCCATCATCAGCGTGACCGGCAGGCCGGCCTCCGAGAGACCCCGGATGGCGTCGAGCCGGCGGTGCGGCGCTGCCGCACGCGGCTCCATGTCCCGGGCCAGACGCCGGTCGAGCGTGGTGACGGAAATCGCACCCTTTGCGAGGCCGTCGGCGGCCATCGGTCCGAGAATGTCCAGATCGCGCAGGACAAGCGCCGACTTGGTGATGAAGCTGACCGGGTGCCGGTAGCGGGCGAAGACTTTCAGGATTTCCCGCGTGTGCTGCAGGCGGCGCTCGACCGGCTGCCAGGCGTCGGTATTGGCACCGATCACGATCGGTTTGGGCCGATAGCCCGGCCGGTTGAAGAAGGCCTCCAGCAAGGCCGGCCCGTCGGGTTTGGCGAAGATCACGCTTTCGAAGTCGAGGCCCGGTGAATAGCCCCAATAGGCATGGCTGGGCCGGGCATAGCAGTAGATGCAACCATGCTCGCAGCCGCGATAGGGGTTGATCGACTGGTCGAAGGAGATGTCGGGTGAGCTGTTGGTCGCGACGATGGACCGCGACGCATCCTTCAGGATGGTCGTTCCAAGGCGCGGCGCCGGCGCATCCGCCTCGGTCCATCCGTCATCGAAGGCTTCGCGGGCAAAGGCCTCGTACCGGCCCGATGCGTTAGACCGAGCGCCCCGGCCCCGGACGCCGGCCCCCGGGGCGGTGGGGGATCCGGCAGAGGGGGCCGCCTGAGGGGCGTTTAGGGCGTAGCCACCTGGGCGCTCGGTCATGAGCGCACTATGACTCATAACGAGAACAAATCAAGAACAAATTTCGGGCCGAACCCGAAAAAAGTGGAAGGCGGGCCGGGTCAGCCCACCTTCCGCAGGTCAACCAGGAAGCTGGAGATATTGTCTCGCAGCGTGTTCAGGCTGCGTTCCTGGCGCAGGAGGATGTCGGTCGAGCTGATCACCGTTTCGACCGAGGCCTGGGTGGACTCGGTGGCGGAGTGAACCACACCGATACCGCTGGAAACCTCGCCGGTTCCGGTGGCGGCCTCGTTGACATTGCGGGCGATCTCGCTGGTCGCGGCGCTTTGCTCGGTGACGGCGGCGGCGATGGCATTGCACGCCGTATTGATGTCCTCGATCGCCGAGGAGATCACGGAATTGGCCGACACCGCGCCGGTCATGGTGCGCTGCAGGTCCTGGATCTGGTGGCCGATATCGTCCGTCGCCTGGGCGGTCTGGCCGGCCAGCGTCTTTACTTCCTGGGCGACGATGGCGAAGCCCTTGCCGGCCTCGCCCGCCCGGGCCGCTTCGATGGTCGCGTTCAGCGCGAGCAGGTTGGTCTGGTCGGCAATGGCCTCGATCAGGCGAACGACATCGCCGATCTTGCCGGTCACGCCGGTCAGGCCCTCGATCGTCGCATTCATCGCCCGCGACTTCTCGACAGCACCCGCGGCAAGGTCAGCCGAGCTGACCACCTGGCGATTGATCTCGGAGATCGAGGAGGTGAGCTCTTCTGCCGAAGCCGCGATGCTTTGCATGTTCGTGGATGCCTGTTCGGCGCCGGCCGCGGCGCTGGTGCAGCGCTCGGAGGCATCGCTGGAGCGGGCATAGAGCTGGTCTGCAGTCTCGCGCAGGGAGCCGATCGTGTCCGACACCTTGTCCATGACATCTGCCAGTTGCGCTTCCAGGCCACCGGCCAGTTCGATGAAACTCTCATGGCGGGATTTGATACCGAAGAGCGTCGTGTTCACGGCCTGCGCGGCATTGCGGAAGGAGCCGACCATGCCGGTTTCCGGGATCAGGCGGAAGTGCTTGTTCTTGCGGACATACTCGACGCAGGTCTGGCTTTCGCGCAGATAGGCGTCGGTGCGGTCGATCAGAAGATTGATGGCCAGTTCCAGCTCCGCGATCTCGGCATCGTCGGACACGCCGATGATACGCTTCTCGAAATCGCCTTCGGCGACGGCACGGACAATGGCGGCAGCGCGGCGGATGGCCTTGCGTTCCTTGGTGACGAACATTGAACGGGCTCCTAGCGATCACCGCGACGCTGGCCCTGGCCGAGCGTGCAGATGAATTCGTCGTATTCGAGGCCAAGGTCGGCCAGGTGGCGGGTCAGCTTGTCGGTGGAGGCGGCGAGACCCTGTTTGGCATTCTCGTGCCGGGCCTCTTCCTCGCGCAGGGCGGCGTAGAGCGGGATCACCTCTTCATTGAGGATGCGCTCTTCCGGTTTGCGGCGGTTGGAGTGGTATCCGACAATCTCGCCGGCATCGTTGAAGCTGGGCGTGACGTGGGCATAGACCCAGTAGTGATCGCCATTGGTGGCGCGATTGATCACATAGGCGAAAATCTCGTTTCCGCCCTGGATCGTCTCCCAGAACATCTTGAAGATGCAGCGCGGCATGTCCGGGTGCCGGATAAAACTGTGCGGCTGACCGAGGGACTGTTTCTCGGTGACGTTCGACAATTGCTGGAAGATGTCGTTGGCGTAGGTGATGCGGCCTTTCAGGTCCGTCTTCGTGACGATGACCTGGTCCTTGTCGAACCGGCGCTCGACGCCTGTGAGATGCGTGTCCCGGGGCATGAGGAAAGAGCCTTCCTGCTCAAGAGTACGGCCGGGCCCGGCAAGCCGGATTGGGGCCAGATTTCGCGGAAGACCGTCGCGCTTTTAGGGTTAATCAACGGTTGCGGATCGGAGGTCATAATAGTTTATTACAAGCGTGGGCTGCATCACAAATCCATCCCTTTTCTCTTGCTTTTCAAATCGTTGAAGGGGCCGCACACGGAATGCGTGCTGCATCTAGCCCGCGAGCCGGCCTTCCAGGGCCAGCATGTCCTGCCACGCTAGACGCTTCTCCGGTGGCCGCCGGAGCAGGTAGGAGGGATGGAAGACGGGCAGGACCGGAATGGTTCGGCCTGCCGGCTCGCCTGCCGCATCCCGCACGGCATACTCGCCCCACTGGCCGCGCAGCCGGGTGATCCCGGTTGATGTCCGCATCAGGGACTGGGCGGAGATACCGCCGGCGACGACGAGAATGTCTGGTGCCTTGAGAGCGATGTGCCGTTCGATGAAGGGCAGGCACATCGTGATCTCTTCCTGGGTCGGCGTGCGATTACCGGGCGGCCGCCAGTTCAGGATGTTGGAAATATACAGATCGTCCGGCCCCAGACCGATCGATGCGAACATGCGGTCCAGCAATTGCCCGGACCGGCCGACAAAGGGCAGGCCCTGTTCGTCCTCTTCCTTGCCGGGCGCTTCTCCGACCACCATGATCCGTGCTTCGCGATTGCCGCGGGCGAAAACCGTGTTGCGGGCGGTGCGCTTGAGCGGGCAGCCCTCGAATTGCGCAATGGCGGCCTGCAGGGCATCCAGAGTTGAGGCGCCGGCCGCGAGTTCGCGTGCTGAAGGGCCATCATCGGATGCCTGGCCGTAGCCGGCTGCCCGCGCGGCTGCCGCGGTGGCGGTGCGCTGGGGCGCAGCCTGTTGCGTGTCGCGGACAGTGGCGGGTGTTGTCGAGGGTGCCGTCCGGCCACGCGCCGCGCCGGCCGCCGGCGCAGGCCGGGGCCTCTGGACCGGAGCATCAAGCTCGATCCCGGCTTCCTCCCACCACGCGATCAGGGCCTTGAGAGCCTTTTCGTCGTGCGGGTCGAGTGTGGCACCAGGGTTGGACATGGCTTACGCGTACGTCAACGTAATAACTTTGATCCGGACAGCCGGACACGCTAGATGGGTATTCGATCCTAAGGTATGACCGAAGGCCTGCAAGCGGGGCAGTGCTGAAACCGATGAGAAAAGAGTGGGAGCTGGAATGACCGACGCACCGATCGAACGCGAATCCATGGAATACGATGTGGTGATCGTCGGGGGTGGCCCCGCCGGTCTGTCAGCCGCGATCCGTCTGAAACAGCTCGCCGACGAAGCGGGGCAGGAGCTGTCGATCGCCGTGCTGGAAAAGGGCGCCGAGGTCGGTGCACACATCCTGTCCGGTGCGGTCGTCGATCCCAAGGCGCTTAACGAACTGATCCCCGACTGGGCCGAAAAAGGCGCGCCGCTCAACGATCCGGTGAAGACGGATATTTTCGAAGTGCTCGGTGCGGCCGGTTCGATCAGCCTGCCGACGGTCTTCTTCCCGCCGCTGATGAGCAATCATGGCTGCCACATCGTCTCGCTGGGCAATGTGTGCCGCTGGCTGGGCGAGCAAGCCGAGGCGCTGGGCGTGGAAATCTATCCCGGCTTCCCCGCTGCCGACGTGATCGAGGAAGATGGTGCCATCAAGGGCGTGGTGACCGGTGATTTCGGTCTGGCCCGCGATGGCAGTCACAAGGATGGCTACCAGCCCGGCATGGAGCTGCGCGGCAAGTACACGCTGATTGCCGAAGGCGCCCGCGGCTCGCTCGCCAAGAAGCTGATCGGCCGCTACGGCCTGTCCGAGGGCAAGGAGCCGCAGAAATTCGGCATCGGCCTGAAAGAGCTCTGGCGCGTGAAGCCGGAGAACCACAAGCCCGGCATGGTGAAGCACACGATGGGCTGGCCGCTCGACAATTCCACCGGCGGCGGCTCCTTCATGTATCACTATGGCGACAATCTGGTCTCGATCGGTTTTGTCGTTCACCTCAACTACAAGAACCCCTGGATCTCGCCCTTCGAGGAATTCCAGCGCCTGAAGACGCATCCGGCGATCCGCGATGTGTTGGAAGGCGGCGAGCGTATCTCCTATGGCGCCCGGGCGATCACCGAAGGCGGTTTCCAGTCGGTCCCGAAACTGGCCTTCCCGGGCGGTGCGCTGATCGGCTGTTCGGCGGGATTCGTGAACGTGCCGCGCATCAAGGGCAGCCACAACGCGATGAAGACCGGCATGCTGGCGGCAGAAAGCGTGTTTGCCGCCATCGGCGCCGGCCGCGCGCATGACGAGCTGGCGGAATACCAGACGGCCTACGAGAATTCCTGGGTCGCCAGGGACCTCAAGGCCGTGCGCAATGCCAAGCCGCTCTGGTCGAAATTCGGCACCACGATCGGTATCGCCCTGGGCGGGCTGGACATGTGGTGCAACACGCTGTTCGGCGGCTGGTCGCCCTTCGGCACGATGGGCCACGGCAAGACCGACGCCGAAAGCACCCAGCCGGCGGACAAGTTCCGCAAGATCGAATACCCCAAGCCGGACGGAAAGCTGACCTTCGACCGTCTGTCCTCGGTCTTCATTTCCAACACCAATCACGAGGAGGACCAGCCGGTTCACCTCAAGGTGGCCGATATGGATCTGCAGAAGGCATCCGAATGGGAGGTCTATGCCGGCCCCTCCGCGCGCTATTGCCCGGCGGCCGTGTATGAGTGGATCGAGGATGAGACGACCGGAGAACGGCGCTTCCAGATCAACGCCCAGAACTGCGTGCACTGCAAGACCTGCGACATCAAGGACCCCAACCAGAACATCAACTGGACCACGCCGGAAGGCGGCGGCGGTCCGATGTATGCGGGAATGTAATCCGGCTCACAGCCATCAGGCCTTGCGCGCCGGGCGGTGCGGAGCGAGCATGACGCCATGACAAGCATCCTGCGCGCCTGGCCCGCACTGCTCGCGGCAACGGCCCTGACATCCTGCGTGACCGTGCCGGCCGAGGAGGAAACCTCGGCCTATGGCGCCTTTCTGGCTGCCCGCTATGCCGGTGTGAACCGTGACGCGGCGGGAGCGGCGGACTATTATCTCGAGGCGCTCGACCGGTTGCCGGGCAATTCGGTGCTCGCCGACCGGGCCTTTATAACATCGGTCATCGCCGGCGATCTTGACCGGGCCTCGGCCCTGGCCGTTTCGGCAAGCGAGGCGGGCGATCCCAGCCGGCTGGCGACCCTGTTTCGCGCTTCCGACCGGATCTCGCGCCACGACTATCGCACGGCCCTGAGCGTTCTCGACGCGGCGCCGGACTATGGCCCCTACAATACCTTCTTCCAGGACATACTGCGCCACTGGGCGCTGATGGGCGCCGGCCGGGGCGACGAAGCCCTGACCGAGGTCGGCGACATGCAGGCGCCGGGCTTTCTGGCGTCCCATCTGTGGCTGCACAAGGCGATGCTGTTCGAGGCCGCGGGCAATCCGGCGGCGGCCGAGGCGGCTTACCGTTCGGCGGTCTTCACCTCGACCTTCCGCCGCCTGTCGACGGAAATGTATGGCGGTTTCCTGATGCGCGAAGGGCGTCGCGCCGAGGCCGCCACCCTGTTCGAGACCTATCTGGAAGACGATCCGAACGAGGCCAGCATCCAGGCGCTCTACGAGACCGCCAGCCAGGGGCGTCGGGCTCCGCGCCGGCCGGACATTCCGGGACTGGCAGCCCGCGCCGTGCTGGGGCCGACGGCGGATCTGGCGGCCCAGGCCGACATGGACCTCACGATCATCTATATGCGCATGGTCCAGCGAATGGACCCGGACCTCGCGCCTTTGCACATCGTGCTGGCCGGCTCGCTCGACCGGATCGGCCTGCACGATCTCGCCCTGGCCGAATATGCCTCGGTTCCCGAGGGTCCGTTCCGCTTGGGTGCGCAGATCGACCGGATCGTGCTGATGGCGACGCTGGGCCGGATCGAGGCGGCCCATGCCGCCGCGCGCGATCTTGCCGAGCGGACGGGAGCCGCAGAGGCCATCTTGCTCTACGCCGACATGTCCCGGATCTCCGGAGAATGGGCAGCAGCGGTTGATCTCTATGGTCAGGCCATGACGCTCAACCGTGAACAGGGCTTGCCGGACGACTGGCGCTATCACTATTTCCGGGCGTCCTGCTATCTGATGCTGGACAACTGGGAAGCCGCCGAGGCCGAGTATCTTGCTGCGCTGGAGCTGGCCCCGGGCCAGTCCACCGTGCTCAACGATCTGGGCTATATGTGGATCGATCGTGGCGAGCGGGTCGACGAGGCCTTCGAGATGATCGCGCAGGCCGCCGACATGGCACCGGAGAACGGCAATGTGATCGACAGCCTGGGCTGGGCCTACTACCAGCTGGGCCATTACGATCTGGCGGTGCAGGAGCTGGAGCGGGCGGCGGAACTCAATCCGGGCAGTGCGACGGCCAATTACCATCTCGGCGATGCCTACTGGCAGGTCGGCCGCCGGCTGGAGGCGGGCTTCCAGTGGCGCCGGGCCATCGATCTCGATCCCACGGACGAGCAGCGCGAGGGGTTGGAATACCGCCTCGAGCACGGTCAGCCGCCGGAACACACGCCTGTCTATGCCGCCAATGGCGACGCACCGGCCGATCCCGCCGAGGTGCCGGAGCCGTGAGCCCGGGCGAGGTCCGGGAATTCGCACCGGCGAAGGTCAACCTCACCCTCCGGGTCGGACGCGTGCGGACGGACGGCTATCACCCCCTCGACAGTCTTGTCGTGTTCGCTGACTGGGGCGACGAGGTCCGCGTCAATGACAGTCCGGCCTTCCTGCTGACCATGTCCGGCGAACCGTCGCGGCGGCTGACCGGGGGGCACGACAATCTCGTCATGAAGGCGGCTGTGGCCCTGCAGCGCGCAGCAGGCCTCGATCGCGCGGCGCGTATCCATCTGCACAAGGCGATCCCGGTGGAAGCCGGGCTGGGCGGCGGTTCGGCCGATGCTGCTGCGGCGCTGCGGGCGCTCAACCGGTTCTGGAAGCTGGACTGGCCGCTCGACCGCTTGGCCGAGCTGGGGCTTGACCTGGGCGCGGATGTGCCGGCGTGTCTCTATTCCCGGCCGCTGCGCATGCGCGGGATCGGCGAATGGATCGAGATGGTCGAGATCGGGCCGGGCCTGCCGGCTGTCATCGTCAATCCTGGCGTGGCTGTCCCGACGGGACCGGTCTTCGTCGCCTTCGACAGCCGGGAACCCAGACCGCTTGCGGACGGGCCCTGGTATCAGGGCGATCTGGCGGGCTGGCTGGCCGGCGAGGCCAATGATCTGGAAGCTGTCGTGATCGGCCGGGAAGGTGTGATCGGCGATACGCTGGAATGGCTGCACGCCCAGCCGGGCGCCTGGCTGGCCCGGATGACCGGGTCTGGTGCCAGCTGCTTCGCCCTGTTCGATACGATCGACGAGGCGCAAAGCGCCGCTGAAGCCTATCCCGGTTTCGCGCAGGCGGTGACCCTGGGAGCGCCGGAGATGCCGGCATGATGGCGGGGCTCATTTCCGCCCTGACGGCCTTCCTCGTTGCGCTGGCGGTGGCCGGCATGATGTTGCGCGCGGGTATTCTGGATCGTCCGAATGAGCGTTCCAATCATCGCGATCCGACACCGCGCGGTGGCGGGCTGGGCGCGATGGCGGGCGTGTTTGCGGCCTGGGCCCTGCTGGATGCGGGGAGTCCGGCGGCGGGTGCGGCGCTGGCCGGGATTGCGCTGGGAGGCGGGATCGCGGCCGGGCTGGGCTTGCTGGACGATCTCGTCACTTTATCCGAGACGCTCAAATTCGCGGTTCTGGCCCTGGTCTCGATTGCCGTTGCAGGCATGGCGGGACCCGTGACCGAGTTGGGGATTGCCTTGCCCTGGCTGGCCGGACTGGCCGGCTCGGCGCTGTGGATTTTCACCACCGCGAATGCGGTGAATTTCATGGACGGGTCGGACGGTCTGATTGCCGCAGTCCTGATCCCGGCCGCTCTGGCGCTAGGTGTTCTGGCCGGGGGCAGTGTTGCCGTGGCCGCTTTCGGTGTGGCTGGCGCAATGGCCGGATTTGCCGTGTGGAATGCGCCGCTGGCCAGCGCGCGTGGACGGCTGTTCTGCGGCGATGTGGGGGCGTTGGGGATGGCGGTTATCTTTGCCGGACTGGCGCTGGTCTGGGCGCGGATGTCGGGCGAGGGGGCGGTCTGGCTGGCGCCGCTGCTGATCCTGCCGCTTCTGGCTGATGTTCTTCTGACCATGGCCGCACGGGTACGCGCCGGACGGTCAGCCTTTGTGGCGCACCGGGCGCATGCCTATCAGCTGATGATCGCGCTGGGGGCCAGTCATCGCCGGGTGGCGGGGCTGTGGGCGGTGTGGAGTGCGGGCTGCGGCGTGGGGGCGCTGACGGCCCAGGCGCTGGGCGGAGGCTGGATCAATGCGCTGGCCCTGGTGGCCGGGATTGCGGCCTTCTGGATCTTCCACCGCCAGGTCCGTAAACGGGCCGACGCAGCCGGTCTGGACGTCTATCAGTAGCGAAATTGCTGCATCACAAGCCTGACATAAGTGCACCATAAGGGACACATGACGCACCCATTGCGGTGACGATCAGGCATCACGTTCGCGCAGGATCCCGGCATCGCGTTCGCGGCGCGTCGGGAAGCGGTAGAAGATGTGCGTGCCGATCCGGCGCGTGCGCACCAGATTGTCGTTCCAGTAGGGATCGACGGCGACGGTGTGATAGTGCGTCGCGCGGCGGGTGACGTCGCGGCCGAAGCCCATGAAGGCGTGCTGGGCGACCAGCTGCGAGCGGCGCCAGGAGCGGCCGCGCGGTTCGCGGATCATCGAGCCGTCGCAGGTGAAGGTGAACTGGCAGCCGGTCATCCGTTCGGCGCCTTCGAACACCACACCGCAGATCGTGCCGGGATAGGCCGGATGGCGCACCCGGTTCATGATGACCTGGGCGACGGCCAGCTGGCCGACAAAGCTCTCCGAGCGCGCTTCGTAATAGATGGCGCGCGACAGGCAATCGACCTCGGAGGTCAGATTGGCGGCGGTGGAAAAGTGCGAGCTGTCGAAGGTCTGCAGATCGTCGAGCGAGCGGGCGCGCAGAATGGCACCGGCCTCGCTGTCGGACTCGAGCAGGATGGAGGCGACGCGCAGCGTGCGCGGGGCCTGCCAGTCGGTGCCGACATCGCCGCGGGCGAGATAGGTGCCGGCCAGGCGCTGCCATTGCAGCGTCTCGTCCTGTTCGCGGGCGCGGGCCGAGGCCAGGTTCAGGACCAGGATGGTCAGCGCGCACAGCACCAGGGCGGCCAGCATGTGGAATGCGGTCGCGAGCTGCTTCTGCTGGCTGCGTGCGTCGTCCAGATTCATCCGATCACTGTTCGTTCTGACCATTCGTCGAATCACTCTGTAGATTCCACGAATCTATCATGGCCGCTGCTTACTGAATCCTTCATGAAATAAGGAGCGCGTATCTATGGGCGTGCGCCGGTCAGGTCAATATCACCCGTCGATTACAAATAAGAAATGACTCTCCCCTGACAAGGGAAGAGCCGATTTCTCTTGTGTTTTTCTTGCCTTGCCTTGGCCATCCGCAAAGGAATGGCTGGCTTGCACCCGCTCTCCTCAGAGCCGGCGCAGCCGCGCCTGGGCCGCGGCAAGCCGGGCGATCGGCACGCGATAGGGCGAGCAGGACACGTAATCCAGGCCCACTTCCTCGCAGAAATCGATCGAGTTGGGATCGCCGCCATGCTCGCCGCAAATGCCCAGCTTGAGGCCGTCGCGCTCGGCGCGGCCCCGCTCGACGGCGATGCGGACGAGATCGCCGACACCGTCACGGTCGAGCGAGACGAAGGGATCCTTCTCGAAAATCCCGGCCTCGAGATAGTCGTTCAGGAACTTGCCGGCATCGTCGCGCGACAGGCCGAACGTGGTCTGGGTGAGGTCATTGGTGCCGAAGGAGAAGAATTCCGCATCGCGGGCGATATCTCCGGCGCGCAGGGCGGCGCGCGGCAGTTCGATCATGGTGCCGATGAGGTATTTCGGCTTGCCGCCGGTCTCCTCGGCCACGGCCTTGGCGACACCGGCGACGCGGGCCTTGAGGATGGACAGCTCGGCGGCAGTGGCCACCAGCGGGATCATCACCTCGGCGAGCGGCTGGAAGCCGGTTTCCTTTTCCACGGCAACCTGGGCCTCGAAGATGGCCCGGGCCTGCATCTCGTAGATTTCCGGATAGGTGATGCCCAGGCGGCAGCCGCGATGGCCGAGCATGGGATTGCTCTCGGCGAGGTCGCGGGCGCGCGCCAGCAGCTGGTCGGCCGGCAGGCCGGTCGCCTTGGCGACGTCGACGACATCCTCTTCCGAGTGCGGCAGGAATTCGTGCAGCGGCGGATCCAGCAGGCGGATCGTGCAGGGCCGCTCGCCCATGATGCGGAAGATTTCCTTGAAGTCCTCGCGCTGCATGGGAAGGATCTTGTCCAGCGCCGTGACGCGGCCGTCCTGGTCGTTCGACAGGATCATCTCGCGCACGGCAGCGATCCGGTCGGCCTCGAAGAACATGTGTTCGGTGCGGCACAGGCCGATGCCCTCGGCGCCGAAATCGACGGCGGTCTGGCAGTCGGCCGGCGTTTCGGCATTGGTGCGCACCTTCATGCGGCGGTGCGTATCGGCCCAGGCCATCAGCTTGGCGAAATCGCCGGTCAGCTCCGGCTTGATCATCTTGGCTTCGCCATAGAGGACCTGGCCGGTGGCACCGTCGATGGTTACGGTCTCGCCGTCCTTGACGATGCGGCGGCCGACCGCGAACTGCCTGTTGGCATAGTCGATCTTGATCTGGCCGGCACCGGAGACGCAGGGCCGTCCCATGCCGCGGGCCACCACGGCTGCGTGGCTGGTCATGCCGCCGCGCGCGGTGATGATGCCTTCCGCGGCATGCATGCCGTGAATGTCTTCCGGCGAGGTCTCGATGCGAACGAGGATGACTTTCTCGCCGGCCTTGCGGCGCTCCTCGGCCTCGTCACTGTCGAACACGACCTTGCCGCAGGCCGCGCCCGGCGACGCGGGCAGGCCGGTGGTCAGCACATCGCGCTCGCCTTCCGGATCGAGGGTCGGGTGCAGCAGCTGGTCCAGCTGGGCCGGATCGACGCGCATCACGGCCTCGTCCGTGGTGATCAGGCCTTCGGACGCCATGTCGACGGCGATCTTCAGCGCCGCCTTGGCGGTGCGCTTGCCATTGCGGGTCTGCAGCATCCAGAGCCGGCCGGCCTCGACCGTGAACTCGATGTCCTGCATGTCGCGATAATGGCGTTCCAGCTTGTCGAAGACTTTCGCCAGCTCGGCAAAGCTCTCCGGCATGGCGGTTTCCATGGACGGATTCTCGTCGCCCATCTTTTCGCGCATCGCCTCGGTGAGGCATTGCGGCGTGCGGATGCCCGCCACCACGTCCTCGCCCTGGGCATTGACCAGGAATTCGCCGTAATAGCCGGTATCGCCGGTCGAGGGGTCGCGGGTGAAGGCGACGCCGGTGGCCGAGGTCTCGCCCATATTGCCGAACACCATGGCCTGGACGTTGACCGCCGTGCCCCAGCTGGCCGGGATGTCGTGCAGGCGGCGATAGGTCTTGGCGCGCTCGGTCATCCACGAGCCGAACACGGCGCCGATGGCGCCCCACAGCTGTTCGCGCGGATCGGCGGGGAAATCGCGGCCCAGCTCGCGCGCGGCGGCTTTCTTGTACTCGGCCACCATGTGGACCCAGTCATCGGCCGACAGCTCGGTGTCGAGCGAGTAGTCGTTATCGTCCTTGAACCCGTCCAGGATGTCCTCGAACACGGCATGGTCCACGCCCAGCACGACGTCGGAATACATCTGGATGAAGCGGCGATAGCTGTCATAGGCAAAGCGGCGGTCGCCGGACAGTTTCGCCAGGCCCTCGGCGGTCTCGTCATTCAGGCCCAGATTGAGCACGGTATCCATCATGCCCGGCATGGAGGCGCGGGCGCCGGAGCGCACCGAGACCAGCAGCGGGTTGGCCGGATCGCCGAACTTTTTGCCGACCGCCGCTTCCAGCTTGGCCAGCGAGGCCTCGACCTGGGCTTCCAGATCGGCCGGATAGGCGTGGTCATTCTCGTAATAGGCGGTGCAGACCTCGGTCGTGATGGTGAAGCCCGGCGGCACCGGCAGGCCCAGCTTGGCCATCTCGGCCAGATTGGCCCCCTTGCCGCCAAGGAGCTCACGCATGCCGGCTTCGCCTTCCGAGTCCCCTCCACCGAAGGCGTAAACCCATTTGGTCTGTGCGCTCATGCTATCGAACTCCCGGAGTTAGATGTGCGACGTGGCCTGCGCCACGACCTTCTTCTCCCAGGGGAGAAGGTGCCCGAAGGGCGGATGAGGGGGAAACCCCGCTCAGGGATTGAAGGGCGAAAGACGGTGTCTTCCCCCTCTCCCTCGATCCCTCTCCCAAGGGAGAGGGAGGTGTTCGTGGTGTCGCCACGACCTTCTTCTCCCCGACCGGGGAGAAGGTGGCCCGAAGGGCCGGATGAGGGGCCTCGGACGAAACCGCAAAATCCTTGTCATCCCGGACGCATGCCCGGCCCCGGGCCGGGCGGAGATCCGGGACCCATAATCCCCATGCGTGTCCAGCTGTCGCGGATATCGACCCTGCTTCCGGCCGGCATCGGCGCGTATGGGTCCCGGCTCTACGCCCCGCCAAAAGCGGGGCATCCGGCCGGGATGACACGGTGTTTGCTGCTTCCACGACGCGGCCGCAACCTGCCTCAGGCAGGTGCGCGACGGAACGGTCGTGGTCAATCGGAAACATGATGCCTCTAGCCTGCAATCCGGTCGAAATCTGCGACGGCGCGGACGGCCGTGCGGATTTGCGACAATAAGAAAAGCCGGTTGCGGCGCAACGCGGCATCTTCACTGTTGACGGTGACATGCTCGAAAAAGGCATCGATCGGTGCACGCAGCGTTGCCAGGGCCGCCATGGCCGCCTCGAAATTCTCCGCGACCAGCGCCTGCTGCGCCTCGCCCTTCACCGTGTTGACGGCGGCGATCAGCGCGCGTTCCTGGTCTTCCGGGGCGGCAGCGAGATAGTCCGCTTCCAGCGCGCCCTCGAAGGCGCCTTCGCCATCCTTCTTCTCTTCCGCCCGCACGATGTTCGAGGCGCGGTTATACCCGGCCAGCAGCGCCGCGCCGTCCTCGGTGTCGAGGAAGGCCTGCAGCGCGCGGGCCTTGGCCGTGACGCGCACGAGGTCGTCATCGCCGAGGGCGAAGACGGCGTCGATCACGTCATAGCGGATGCCTTCGTCGCGCAGGTGGACCTTGAGACGGTCGGCGAAGAAGGCGAGGACACCTGCTTGAGTTTCGTCAGCAAAGTCAAACTGGTAGGGGGCGTGAAACAAGTCAGATCCCAGTTTCTCGCCGGAGCGCACTTGATCTCGTTCAGCTTGAAGCGTCACGCCAGCCGAGTCGAGCAGTGCATCTGCCAGTTCCATTTCTCCACGCTCGGCGGAGAAATGGATCGCATCAAAGAACGCGCGCCCGGCGGCAAGTTGAAGAGTATAGCTGCCTCGGTTGGGTCCATTGAAGCTGGTCAGACCAAGTCGGAACCCGCCCTCAAGCAAAATCCGGATCACCCCCAGCGCAGCCCGGCGCAGCGCGAACGGGTCTTTCGAGCCTGTCGGTTTTTCGTCGATCGCCCAGAAGCCGACCAGCGTGTCCAGCTTGTCAGCCAGCGCGACGGCGGCCGAGACCGGTGCGGTCGGCACCTCGTCCGAGGGGCCCTGCGGCTTGTAGTGGTCCTTGATCGCGTCGGCGACGGCGGCGTCCTCGCCCTGGTCGAGGGCGTAGTAGCGGCCCATCGCGCCCTGCAGTTCGGGGAATTCATAGACCATCTCGGAGACGAGATCGGCCTTGGCCAGGCGCGCGGCCTTTTCGGCCAGATCGGCATCTGCGCCCACCACAGGCGCCAGCTCGCGCGCCAGCGCGGCGACGCGCTCGACCTTGTCGGCGACCGTGCCCAGTTTTTCGTGGAACGTCACTTTCGACAGCTCTTTCGCCATCTCGTCGAGCGGCGTCTTGCGGTCGTTATCCCAGAAATGCCGCGCATCGGAGAGGCGGGCCGAGAGGACGCGGGCATTGCCCGCCGCGATGGCCTTGCCACCATCCGGGGCGACCTGGTTGGCGATGACGACGAATTTCGACGTCACGCCGGTCTCGCCCGGCTTTTTCACCGCGAAATACTTCTGGTGGGTCTTCATGGTGAGGGTGATGACTTCCGGCGGCAGGTCCAGGAAGTCCGGATCCATCTCGCCCAGCAGCGGCACCGGCCATTCCACCAGACCGGCGACTTCGGTCAGAAGCCCCGGATCCTCGACCAGTTCCAGACCGGCCTCGGCGCACACCCTGCGCGCACCGTCCAGAATGATCGCCTCGCGCTCTTCGCGCTGCTGGATCACATGGCCGTCCTCGCGCAGCACTTTCGTGTATTGCGCAAAATCCGTGATCTCGAAGGGGCCGCGGCCCATGCGGCGATGGCCCTCGGTGAGATTGCCTGACTTGATGCCATAGACCTCGAAATCCACCACCTGACCGTCGAACAGGCACAGAAGACGCTGGATCGGACGCACCCAGCGCTGGGCCTTGCCGTCCTCGCCGAACTTCATGGATTTGGGCCAGGGGAAGGCTTTCATCACCTCGGGGATCGCCTCTGCGATCACCTCGGCCGTGGCGCGGCCGGGTTTTTCGATGATGGCGACCCAGAATTCGCCCTTCTTGTCCTCGCGCTTTTCGCAGGCGTCCAGACTGTCGACACCGGCCCCGCGCAGGAAGCCTTCCACCGCCTTGTCCGGCGCGCCGACGCGCGGACCCTTGCGCTCCTCGCGCACATCTTCCGTCTTCACCGGCAGGCCGTCGATGGCGAGGCCGAGGCGGCGCGGTCCGGCAAATGTGGTCAGCGAGGACCAGGCGAGACCCGCCGCCGTCAGCTTCTCGCCCAGCAGACGCTCGAGATCGGCCTCGGCCTTCGGCTGCATGCGGGCGGGGATTTCCTCGCAGAAGATTTCAAACAGGAGTTCGGACATTATCGGGTTCCGTTACGAGGCGTGCTCTTGTGCCGCCCAGCGCTCCATCAGCGCGTAATAACTGTCGTCGGGCGCCTTGTCATAGGTCAGCGCGTTTTCGTCGAAATTCATCCAGCCCTGGGCCGAACGGGTCCAGATATGGCCGACGGGGCGCAGCTTGGCGCGATCGTCCAGCGTGCCGGCCTTCAGCGACAGGGCCGGGCGGCCCTCGGTGTCGTTGGCAATGCGCGTGCCGCACTTGCCGCAGAACAGGCCCAGCTTGTTCGATCTGGACTCGGTGGGAATGGTGAAGGCCGCCACCTCGCCCTTGAGGAAGCGGAAGCCGTCGCGCTCGACCAGCATCGACATGCCGAAGGCCGAGGAGGACTGCTGCTGGCAGGTCGTGCAATGGCAGGTGTACAGCGTCAGCGGCTGTTTGGTGACCTCATAGCGCACCTCGCCACACTGGCAGCCGCCGCGAAGGGGAAGTTTCATGATGCGGCCTCCGTGGGTTCGGTGCATGCGCGGGACGTGGTTCCAACAAACAAAGCGCCTCCTGAACCGGTCTCGGCGATATGGTATCGCCAAGCGGCGCCGTCTTCACACACATCGCCAAAAACAAGTGTGCGCCCGGTCGCTCGCGCTGTGCTAAGTTCACCGGCTTCGTCCGCACGCGGGGTGTGGGGAATTTCCCGAACCTGCGACAGCCATTCGTCTTGCAGAGGCGAGCCGAGTTCAAATGTCACAAGTAGATACTCACCACCACAGCAATCGCGCGTGATGCTATTGATGGTCGCGTCGGCCGGCAAAGAAGACGGGATGAGGCCCTGCTCGATATATGAGGTTCGTTCGTGCGCTGCTGGCGGCGCAACCCCGACAACCGAGCCGTCGCCAGTGAGCATGCGTGCGTAGGACAGCCCCGCGACGAGCACCAGCACAAGCGCGCCAAGTAGGGCGAAACGTACCATCACGCCTGCTCCAGCAGCGCGCGTTCGCTCTTCACCCAGGCTTCCGCGCAGCCCTTGGCGAGCTCGCGGACGCGGGCGATCCAGCTGGCGCGTTCGGCCACGGAAATGGCGCCGCGGGCGTCGACCAGGTTGAACAGGTGCGAGGCCTTCAGGCAGAAATCATAGGCGGGCAGGGGCAGGGGTTTGTCCAGCGACAGCAGCGCCTTGCACTGGTTCTCCGCACCCTTGAACCACTCGATCAGCATGTCGACATCGGCATGCTCGAAATTGAATTCGGAATACTGGCGTTCGGCTTCCTGGAAGACGTCGCCGTATTTGAGGCCGGCGCCGTTGAAGTCCAGATCGTAGACATTCTCCACGCCCTGGACATACATCGCCAGACGTTCCAGCCCGTAGGTCAGCTCGCCGGAGACGAGGTCGACATCCAGCCCGCCGACCTGCTGGAAATAGGTGAACTGGCTGACTTCCATCCCGTCGCACCAGACTTCCCAGCCCAGGCCCCAGGCGCCCACGGTGGGGTTCTCCCAGTCGTCCTCGACAAAGCGCACATCGTGCAGGTCGCGATCGATGCCGATGGCGTCGAGCGAACCGAGATAGAGGTCCTGGATGTCGGCCGGGCAGGGCTTCAACAGCACCTGAAACTGGTAATAATGCTGCAGCCGGTTGGGGTTCTCGCCATAGCGCCCGTCGCCGGGGCGGCGTGAAGGCTGGACATAGGCGGCGCGCCAGGGGCGCGGGCCGAGCGAGCGCAGCGTCGTGGCCGGATGCAGCGTGCCGGCGCCGACCTCCAAATCATAGGGCTGCAGGATGGCACAGCCCTTCCCCGCCCAATAGGTCTGAAGACGCAGGATCAGCTCCTGGAAGGAGGGCGCAGTGTCGGCGGCCATATCTCAAAGTCCCGGCGAAAGAATACGCGGCAGAAATCGGGCGGACACTAGGCAAGCCCGCCCGCCTAATCAAGCACGGGAGTCCCTGTCCCGCTGCGCTTCCTGTTGCGGCGCAGCACCGCCATCGAGCCGCGCTTGCACCGCCCGGCGCGCCGCATCGGCGGCGGCATCGCGGCTGGCCGTCTTCCGGCGCCCGAAAGCCAGCCAGAGAATGACGGCCAGAAGGAGGAGGAGCGCGGTGGCGATCATCCGCCCATCTCCACCACGGCGCGGCCGCGCATTATGGCTTCGGCCTCGGGGGTGTGGCGCTCGCCGGCGTGCAGGATGAGCGGCGGCAACAGTACCAGCGGGGCGCGTCCGCCGATGCGGGCGGAGACGATGACGCGCTTGGCCGGCTTGTCGATGCGCGGATGGACGGGCTTGATCACGACCGAGCCGAAGCTCTTTTCCAGCCCGTGACAGATATCGCCCAGACGGTCGGCGCGGTGGATCAGGGTCAGCTTTCCCTTGGCGCTGAGACTGCGCGCGGCGGCCTGGATCCAGATGCCCAGCGGCGCACTGCCCGACAGCCAGGCGTCGCGCTTGCCGTCCTTGGGCGCGCGCAGAACGCCCGGATCGTCGAAATAGGGCGGGTTGAAGAAGACCTGGTCGGCGCCGTGCCCGGCGCCCAGGCGGGCGATATCCGCCGTCTCGATCTCGACATTGCCGTCCAGCGCGTTGGCGGCGACATTCTCGCGCGCCAGCCCGGCCGTGGCGGCGTCCTTCTCGTAGCCGGTGATGCGCACGCCCGGCATCCGCCAGGCCGCACACAGCAGCGCTGCACCGGCACCGCAGCCGAACTCGACCAGCTGCTCGCCGGGACGGGCATCGATGGCTGCGGCCAGCAGGACGGCATCCATGCCGGCGCGATAACCGTCCGCGCCCTGGCGCAGCAGCACCTGTCCGTCCAGCAGCCGGTCCTCGGTGATTTTCGCCGCCGCGCTCATTCGCTCTGCGCCAGCGCTTCGTCGATCAGGCGCTGTGCGCGATCGGCCTCCTCGTCGATGACGGACAGGCGCTTCTTCACGAATTCAATGCCGTCGCCATACATCGAGGCCATGCCCTCATCGAGCACGAAACTCTCGATCCCGGCATCGCGCAGCACCGAGCGGGCGAAGGAGAGTTTCACCGGATCGGCCGTCTTGAGGACATCTTTCACGGGCTTTTCATTCCCTGTGCTGTTTCGTCACCGCCTCCGCGGCTTGCCGCGCGGGGATCGGATTTCTATTGTCTCGATCCGTTTCACCCGGTGCAAGAGGAAGCTGGCTTGGACAGCATGCTGAAAGCCGACGCGGCAGACGTTCCGGCGCGGGAAAATGCCGCCGAACGCCTGGCCGTCCTGGCCTATGACGACATGCGCCGTGTCGACGCGCTCATTCTCGAGCGCCTGGACAGCCATGTCGCGCTGATCCCGGAACTGGCCCGCTACCTGATCGAGGCCGGCGGCAAGCGCGTGCGTCCGATGATCACCGTCGCGGCGGCCAATATGCTCGGCCATACCGATATGGCGCCGATCCGCCTGGCCGCTGCCGTGGAATTCATCCACACCGCTACCCTGCTGCACGATGATGTCGTCGACGAGAGCGGCATGCGCCGCGGCAAGGTCGCGGCCAATCTGGTCTGGGGCAATGCGTCCAGCGTGCTGGTCGGCGATTTCCTGTTCGCGCGCTCCTTCTCGCTGATGGTCGAGGCCGGGTCGATGAAGGCGCTGGGCGTGCTGTCCGCCGCCGCGTCCACGATTGCCGAGGGCGAGGTGCGCCAGCTCTCCGCGGTCAAGGATATCGGCGTCTCCGTCGACACTTACATGCAGATCATCGATGCCAAGACCGCCGCGCTCTTTGCCGCCGCGGCGCAGGTCTCGGGCATTGTCGCGGCGCGCCCGTCCGACGAGGAAGCCGCGCTGGAAACCTATGGCCGCGAACTGGGCCTGGCCTTCCAGCTGGTCGACGATGCGCTGGATTATGGCGGAGCCGCCGCCAAGCTGGGCAAGTCGACCGGGGATGATTTCCGCGAGGGCAAGGTCACCCTGCCGGTCGCGCTGAGCCTGAAACAGGCCGGTCCGGACGAGGCCGCCTTCTGGCGCCGTGTGATTGCCGAGACCGATCAGAAGGACGGCGATTTCGAGCGCGCACTGGACTATATGAACGGACACGGCGCGCTGGCTGCCACCGTCGAGCAGGCCCGCGACCACGCGGCCCGCGCCCGGGCGGCCCTGTCCGGTTTCCCGGACAATGCCTGGCGCCGGGCGCTGGGCGATCTCGCCGATTTCGTGGTCGAACGCGCTTACTAGGTCGCTACCAAGCCGGGTTTTTGACGGTCGCGTGATCGAACCGGTGAACCGGGTTCCACTTCACCTGATCACGCTCCTTCCATCTCCGGCAGCGCATTGGTGAAGGCCTCGATGGCGCACATGCGCGCATACCAGTCCTTCAGCCGCCCCGTCGCCGGCCGCCAGCCGGCCAGGCCCAGCTGGGCGATATTGCTGGCAATGGCCAGGTCGGCGATGGTCGGCGTGGCGGTGCCGGCGATCCAGGCCCGGTCGGCCAGGCGTTTCTCGATCATCGGGGCCAGTTCCGCCATCCGCGACTTGCCGCGCGCGATCGCATCCTCGTCGCGCAGGCTCGGCGGCGCGAAGACCGAGTTGAAGACGATATCGATCACGGGCTGGGCCATGCGGCTCTGGCACCAGTCGGTCCACTGGTCGACTTCCGCGCGCACGGTCGGCGCCGACGGATACCAGTTTTCCAGCGCATGGCGATTGCACAGGAAGCGCAGGATGGCGGTGGATTCGTGGATTTTCAGATCGCCCTCGACGAGGGTCGGAACCTGGTGGTTGGGATTGATGGCCAGATAGGCGTCGGACAGGTGCTCGCCCTTGTCCATCGCGACATGGCGGGCGGTCCAGGGCAGGCCCTCGGCCTCCAGCAGCGTGATGACGCGCCGGGCGTGCTGGGAGAAGGGGAAGGTGTAGAGGACGTACATGGTGGGCGGATCCCGATAGTCCGGCGCTGCCCCGCGCAGCACCGTTCGCCCAATGTTCTTACGCCGTGCGCCCTGACAGCATGGCGTCAGCAGTCTCGTCGTCAGCGTGCATTTGCGCGAACATCGCGGGACAGTCATTGTTAATCATATCGCGGCATGCTCCGGCCAAACGCGAATTGCGCGAAACCCGAAGCGGAGACGACATGGCGATCGCCGACACCGGCACTCCCGACCGTATCTGGCTGTGCATGGCCGACAGCAACCGCACCCGCGTCGTGTCGCGGGCCCTGGCCAAGGGGCTGGGCATGACGGTCTATATGGGCCCGACCATGGACGAGGAAGGCCCCGTCGCGCTGGTCGTCGCCGACGATGCCCACGCCGCGCGCATCGCCGAGGCGAAGGGCAATGCCGCTCCCGGCCAGGTCTCGCTGCTGGTGACGGCCGCAGCCCGCCGGTCCGGCGCCGACGTCTTTCTCGATCACGACACCGATGCCGGCACGCTGACCAATGCCATCGAGGGCCTGCGGGCCTGGCGGGCCTATTCGCTCGCCGTCCCGCCCGCGCACGATATCGGCCATGGTGCCATGGCGGCCTTTGCGGGCGGCGAGTTTTCCGTGCAGACGCTGGAACAGGCGCGCGATGTCGCGATCTTCATCGGCCATGCCTGCCCCGACCCGCGCCGGGCCGCCGTCGGGCTCTATGTGCTGATCGCGAACGGGATCGAGCACGGCAATCTGGAATTCGATGCGACCGAGAAGGCCAAGGGCCTCGCCGATGGCAGCTGGGCGCGCAAGCTGAATGCCCGTATGTCGGAGCCGGCCTTTGCCGGCCGGCGCGTCCGGGTCGGCTTCCATCGCGGCATGCGCACGATCAGCGTGCTGGTGCAGGATGACGGGCAGGGCATCGATGCGGAGACCGCAGAAATGGCCAATCCGGCCCGGGCCGGCTATCGCGGCAAGACGGCCCGTCTGGCCCGCTCGATGGGGTTCTCGCAGGTGAACTGGCTGGGCACCGGCAATACGGTCGAGGCGTCGATCGTCCTGCCCGATACGGATAACGGTGCCACGGCGGCCCCGCGCCGCACGGCCGCAGCCTCCTGATCCTCGCCTTCCAGCGACAAAGATGAACGCCAGCTGACCGGACGGGTCATCGCAGGCTCAGCGCCGTTGCGGGATAGTGTCCTCGTATCATTCACGAGGACGACCGACATGCCGCGCACATCATCCCGATCCATCGCTGCCGCCGCCCTGGCCGCCCTGCTGGGCCTGCCCGGCCTGGTGTCGGCCCAGACCGTGCCTGTGGTCGACGGGGTTCGCGGTGTGCCGCTGGCCGCCGGCGAAACCTGCGGCATGCAATTCTACCGCGCCTACCGTTCCGGTCCGCTGCTGGCGAAAGTCGAGGGCGGCCATCAGGGCCACTATACGCTGACGCTCTGGCGCCGCGGGCCGGGCAATGCCGTTCTGGCCGAACTGGCGGGCGATTATGACAGCCGCGGCCGCCGCGAGGCGGTGCTTGCCGAGTCGCAGCTGGAACGTCACTTCATCCAGATGCGCGCACCGGGACCGCAGATGGGCACGCCCCAGGTGGACCCGTCGCGTATCGCTGCCCAGCTCGACGTCTATGACGCGCGCGGCCGCCGGATCTGCACCAGCCGCCGTGTCGATGCGATCGGCATCGGCGCCTTGCGTCCGGCTCCCTCTGCCCGCCCGGGCCTGAGCGCACCGGCGCCCGTCCGGCAGCCCCTCGCACGCCGATACTAGTTTCAGCCGCTCTCCATGCGACCCCGACTGAAGGCCCGGAACATCCTGTTCCGGGCCACTTTTTTGGTCCGGACAAGCCGGGTCAGCTGGCGTTCATCCACCTGATCGAAGTCTGAACGCCGCCCTCAGCATCCGCTCATCGGGCCTTCGCTAAACAAGGGTCAGGCTTCGATGCATTGGGCGTCGGCCAGTTGGAAGGAGTACAGATCATGAAAGCACGTCTTCTCATCGCCAGCGCCCTCGCGGCGGTTTCGGTTCTTGGAACGGTGGGCGCCGCCGAGGCGCAGTCGCGCAACCGCGTGAGCATCGCCCAGGAAGGCTACCGCAACGACATCGCCGGCCGTCAGACGGGCTATCGCCAGCACATGGTGATCAATCAGCGCGGCGAGCGCCAGTACGTCACCGTCATCCAGGACGGCGCGCGCAACGGCACCACGGTTGGCCAGCAGGGCCGCTACAACGAGGCCCATGTCGATCAGTACGGCCGCGACAATGACGCCGTGGTCGGCCAGCAGGGCCGCAACAATTACGCGACCAGCGTCCAGACCGGCCGCCGCAACATCTCCGGCATCTCGCAGATGGGTGCGAACAACACGGCCGTCACCGACCAATATGGCTCGAACAACGCCGCCGGCGTGATCCAGGTCGGCAATGGCCAGAACGCCCGCGTCACGCAGACGGGCAGCGGCAATGTGACCCTGGTCATCCAGGGGGACCACTAGCCCGGCGACCGTCCCGGGGGAGCCTGGCTGCCAGGCTTCCCGGGACCCGTCCGGGACAGGAAGACAGCAAGCAAAAAGGAGGCTGTCATGACAGGTAAACTGGCAATTCTCGCATCGGCCGCTTCGGCCGCCGGCCTCTGGTTCGTCGCCCAGGCCGATCCGCTTCCCGATCTCGTTTCGGATCATATCCGCGGCGGCGAGGCGGCCTGCGGCATCGACGTCTCGCAGACCTCTGACGGTCTTCTGCTGACGGCCTGGAGCGCCCCCTCCCGGACCCGGACCTGGCGGATGGTTGTCACCCAGCGCACCGGCGGTGGCGGTTTCGATATCGTCCAGGAAGGCGATGTGCCGCCCGGCGACGGCGCGGTCGCGGTCTCCGATCTCCTGATCGATACCGGCGCGGACTTCTCCGCCCGGCTGACCGCCTGGGACGCCAATGGCGATCCGGTCTGCCGCTTCGGCGACCGCATCTAGCCAGCCTCGACGACGCTCATGTCCCCGGCTGCCCGGCCGGGGACAGGCGTGTCCAGCAATATCGGTGTATTGCCTCCATTCTCTTGCAACACCGGACCGGCTTCCCATCTCCTGCCGGTCAACTGGTCTTGCGGGAGGAAACCATGACCATAACCCTGTCTGACATTGCCCGGATCCAGCTCGATCAGACCTTCCGGGCTCTCGATACCATCCTGGCCAAGGGGGCTGCGCACGCAAAAGAGCGCGGTGTCGATGAGACGGTCTATCTGGACTGGCGTCTGGCCGCCGACATGTACCCGCTCACCAAACAGATCCAGCTTGTCAGCGACTTCTCCGTGCGCGGTCTGTCACGGCTGGCCGGGCGCGACCCGGTTTCGATGGCCGATGACGAGACGTCCTTCGAGGCGCTGCGTCTCCGGCTCGCGAAGGCGCGCGAAGCGATCTGGGCGCTCGATCCGGCGGCCTTGAGCGCCGATCCCGAAGGCTCGATCACCTTTCCGGCCGGGGCGATCGGCGATCTGACCCTGCCGCGCGGGCGCTATCTGCAGAACTTCGTACTCGCCAACGCCCAGTTTCATGCCGCAACGGCCTACAACATCCTGCGCAATATCGGCGTGCCGCTGGGCAAGGCCGACATGATGGGGGCGACACAACTTGTGGCAGAATAATATTATACTACACATAAATCGTTGAAAATAAACGGCAATAATAGTCAAATTTAATTGGATGTTAACAGGGCGGGCCGAACCTCCGGGACATCTTGTCACGGGAGGGACAGATGTCTGCAACTGATTGCTCGGTTCGCCCTGCTTTCCGCTTGTCTTCACGCACGGGTTAGGGGGGCGGCGATGTTTCTGTGCCGTCTTGCCTTCTTCAGCCGCCGCAACTGGTATTTCGACACGCCGGACGAAAACAACGGTATCCTCCGCTCGATCCTGACGGCCGGCCTGCGCAACAACCCCAAGCGCGGCCTGAGCGGCGTGCTCGTGGTCGACGGCAATCTCTTCGTGCAGATTCTCGAAGGGCCGCGCGGCATGCTGTCGAACACCTTCTGCCGGATCCAGAATGACAGCCGCCATGGCGGTCTGGTTCTGGCCGGTTTCGAGGAGGTTTCCGAGCGCCTGTTTCCCGACTGGAGCGTGATCGTGCGGGACGCGCCGAAGATCCAGCGCCGCCTGCCCTGGATCCCGGAGCCTGAGTCCGCGACGTTCGAAACGCTTGTGCACAACGCCCACCGGCTCCTGAAATCCGGTTCCGAATTCAGACGTATAACCGTAGAGCGCGAAGTGCCCTGATAGTAAAATACTTCTGGCTTGGCGGAGCCGGATGCGCTTGGTAGCTTCGTATAAAGACATACAAAAACTGCGGTTACTGGGTAATGGATTGGTCGCGTAAAATCAAAGAGTTACGGTTTCTGGAAAATCTCAAGCAGGACGCGTTGGCACAGCAGCTGGGGGTCAGCCAGGCCAGCGTGTCGCAATGGGAGCGAAGCGTTGCCCAGCCCCCGGCCCACATCAAGGCCAAGCTGAGACGCCGTCTTCTGGTCTCGCCCGGCGAGCGGCTGAATGCGGCCGTGCGAACCAGCGTTGTCGAGAGCCCCAATCTGTGCGGCCTGCTCACCATGCGCGATGGCGAGGTGGTCGTTGAACTGCTCAGCCATGACAGCTATCGCCTGTTTCCCCTCCTGACGCCCGCCGATCTGGGTCAGTCCCTGCGCGGAAAGCTGGGCCGGGACATCGACCGCATGCTCGACCGGCTGGTGGGGGAGGGGGCGTTCAATGGCCGCGTGCAGTACGCCAAGCTGGCCGTGACCGCCCACCGGAATGGATTGTCGGCAGCGGGTATCGCGACTGTGACGCCTGTATGCAGCCAGGGTGAGGCCTGTGTGCTGCGATGCGAGGTCCGGCTTCTCGCGCCCGGCGAAGCGGTTCCGAAGCTGGAACAGATCACGCATTTTTCATGGGACGAGGAAGACGCGGACGCCTAGCGCGACTTCACCGCAAAACCGGTGCCCACTTTTGCTGAAAATGCCGGTCCTTGGCGGTCGCATTTTCGAACCGCGAAACCGGTGCCCACTTTCGCTGAAAATGCTCTAATCTGCCCGGTAAAACGGGGAGGACAGGATGATGTCTTTGCTTGCGACGCTTGCCGTCGGCCTTGCGGCCGTGCAGGAGCCGGCCGAGGTGCAGGCCTTCGAGCCGCAGGGTTTCGTGACGTCTGTCACCGTCGAGATCGCGGCGCCTGTCGCCGAAGTGTTCGACGCGGCCACGGGCGATGTGACCGGCTGGTGGGATCACAGTTTCTCGGAAAATCCGGCAGAAATGGTCATCGAGCCGCGCTTTGACGGGCGCTTCTACGAGCGTTTCGAAGCCGGTAGCGACAATGGCAGCCTGCATGCGCGGGTGATTTTCGTGAATGCGCCGAACCAGCTGCGCCTGCACGGCCCGCTGGGCCTGTCCGGCCGGGCCGTGGATCTCGTCTCGTCCTGGCAGCTGGAAGAGGCCGCAGAGGGCGAGGCGACACGCTTCACGGTGGAACTGCACATGAGCGGCGAGATCGATGCGGAGCTGGCCGGCATTGTCCGCAATGTGTGGCAGCACTTCATCGGGGCGCGGCTGAAGCCCTATGTCGAGGCCGGCTGTCATCTGGCCCCCGAGACGCCCTGCAGCGCCTTTGCCGGCTAGCCGGGGTTGGCGCGGCCGGGCCCGGGACCTATTTCCTCCGGTATGAGCAAGACACGGACACTTCCGGACGAACTGCCGCTCTTTCCCCTGGGCGGTACGATCCTGCTGCCCGGCGAACGGCTGCCGCTCAACGTGTTCGAACCGCGCTATCTCAACATGCTGGACGATGTGCGGGCCGGCGACGGGTTCATCGGTATCATCCAGGTGCGCCCCGGCGGGACGCCGGATCGCCCGGTCCTGGCCGGCGTGGGCACGGCGGGCCGCCTTGACCATTTCGAGGAAACCGATGACGGCCGCTATCTGATTGCGCTGACCGGGGTGTGCCGCTTCGTCCTGACCGGCGAGGTGAAGGCGCAGACGCCCTATCGCGTCGCGCAGGCGAATTACGGTCCCTTCTTCACGGATATCGAGCCGCGGCGCGAGGTGGAGGCGGACCGGACCCGTCTGATCCGCATGCTGCAGGCCTGGTTCCAGAGCGAGCATGTGGCGGCGGACTGGGAGAGTGTCGCCGAAGCGCCGCTGGTCACCGTGGTCGATCAGCTGTCGATGTCGGCACCCTTCGGGGCGCTGGACCGGCAGCGCCTGCTCGAGGCGGCCGACAGCGCGGCACGGCTGGGCGAGATGGAGGCGATCCTGGCGGAGCGCTTGGCCGGCGGTGCCGGCGGGCCGGTGCAATAGGCGGGTTATTCGCCCTTTAGCCAGGCGCGGGCGGCGGCCTTGGACGTGAACCAGGCGGCCGTATCGCCCAGGCGTTCATGCGCTTCGACGAATTTCTCGACGCCTTTCACCTGGTCCGGGCGGACGACATAGGCGGTCTGGTAGCCCCGCTGTACGCGCGCAATAAAGCGCATCCGCTCCTCCCATTCGAAGGAGGACAGGCTGAACACGGCACTGCGGACATCATTGAGGATCAGGCGCGAGTCGATGCGGCTTGTGAGGGTGGAGAAGGCGCGCGCCGGCGCTTCTTCCGATCCCCGGCCGCGTTCGCCGTCGGTATAGAGTTCGATGATGCCGTCATTCAGCGTCAGCGAGAACCCTTCCATGGAATAGCTGGCCGTCACGATTCCCTCTTCGTCTGCTGCGCGTGCGCAGGTGCGGTGCCGCATGATCCGGTCTCAGCGATGCCGGGCCAAAGCATTTTCAGCAAAAGTGGGCACCGGTTTTGCGGTTCGAAAATGCGCCTACCCAAAAGGCCGCAGCGGAGCGAAATCGGGAGAGAGAAGAAGGGGTTGTTGAAACAAGAATGCGGCATATCCCCCTCGATCGCGCTTTATTGTTACGAGAACGGGGCGTTTTAACGTCAATCTTGCCGAGAATGTGGCAAAATCGAAATGCTCTCGCGTCGCGCGGACATGGCGGCCATGCGTCAAAGCAGGTCCGGCATCTCCGGACGGGCCTTCAGACACGCACAATGGCGCATCTCGGTTTCGCACAGCCGGTCGAGCCAGGCATCCAGCGCGGCCGACAGGATACGTTGCTGGGACTGGCCTGTCTGCACCGAAACGGTCCGCAGCCGCCGTTTCTGCTCGGCCGTCAGACGCACTTCGGCGCGGCCGGAGCGGGCGATCCCGGCATGCGGGTCCTCCACGAGGTCGGGCAGATCGCCGCCGCCGCAGCAGGCCGGCGGCAGTGCGTCCGCCATGTCGGCAGGCTTGCGGGGCAGGAGCGGCCGGTCGCTGCGCTGTTCGACATCGCGCCGCTCGTCGGGCACCGGGACGGGCTGGGCCGGCCGGTCGACATAGCTGGCGCCGGCAAAGCCGGACGGGATGGCAGGCGCGGCCTCGCCCTTGCGGGCAAGCAGTCCGGCGTGAAGGCTGGCATATTTTCTCATCGACCGTCTCCGTCCTCAGGCCAGGTGGCGGCGTCCGAAGGGCATGTGCGGGCGGCGGCGATCGGCCTGGCCCTTCGGCGGCCCCTGATCGCTCTTGCGCCGCTCCACCCCGTCCCAGTTCGAGTTCGAGGCTTCCGGTGCGGCGGGGGCTGCGGTGCGCGGTGGCGGCTGGCCGCCCGTGCCGAAGCGCGGCGGCAGGGCATAACCCGGCCGGTCCTCCATCGCGATCTCCTCCTCGCCATCGTCCAGACCGGCCATGCCGGCGCGGGCGGGGGTGAGAATGTCCTGTTCGAAGGTCTGGCGCGGTGCCCGGTCGAGCATCGCCATGGCGTCACCGCGCAGGCGGAACAGGCGGTCCTCGAAATAGGCCCACAGATTGGCGACTTCCTCGGCCGAGCGGCCGGTCTCGTTGACCTCGCCCACCGTGCGCCCGTCAATCATCGAGGCGGCGAAATCGACCCGGTGGTGCAGGGTGACCGGGGCGACGGTGCCGTGCTGGGAGAGGGCGACAGCGGTCTCGCCGGTGATCCGTGCCCGCGCCGTGGCGGAATTGACCACGAAGACCAGCGGCTTGCCCTGCATCTGCACGATATCCACCGTCGGACCGACGGCGCGCAGATCGTGCGGGCTGGGCCGCGTCGGGATCACGACGAGATCGGCATGGGTGATCACTTCGGCAATCGTCGAGGTGACCGCCGGCGGCGTGTCGATCACGATCAGCCGGTAGCCGGCGCGCTCGAGAAAATCGATATCGCGGCCGAGATCGGGCACCGAGACCTGGGCGAAGGCCGGCGTCTCGCTGGCCCGGGCATTCCACCATTTCGCCATCGAGCCCTGCGGGTCGGTGTCGATCAGCGCGACCGGACCGGCGCCGCAGCGCTCGGCCTCGACGGCCATGTGGGCCGACACGGTGGTCTTGCCGGATCCGCCCTTCTGCGAGGCAAACACGACGACCTGGGCCATGCGCCGGCGCGGTTTTTCTTCGGACATCGCTCACCTCTCAACCCGTCCGTCCTGGACGGTCCCTCTGGTGCATCCGCCATGGATGAAAGCAGCGATGTGTTGCGGCCCGGTTCAGCGCAGCACCCGGATTTGAGGCGAATTTTCGCCGTATTGTCGCAGTTTGCTGCGATGCACGTGCTGCAGGCCGCGCGGGAACGCTTTTCTGCGTCCGCACGTTGCAAGCGCAGGATCAATCAGAAGGGACGCATGTCATGGCACAAGAACAGACCGTCACCGGCGGCGATATTCTCCGCATCATCGCCGCCATCCTCCTGCCGCCCCTGGGCGTCTTCCTGCAGGTGGGTATCGGCGCCCAGTTCTGGATCAACATCATCCTGACCATTCTGGGCTATATCCCGGGTATTGTGCATGCGGTGTGGATTATCGCGCGTCGTTGACCTGTCCAGCGGAAGTGGGCACCGGTTCCGCGGTTCGGACGGGTCGACCACTCAAGACTTGTTGACCTGTCCAGCGGAAGTGGGCACCGGTTCCGCGGTTCGGACAGGTCGACCACCAAAGACCATCTCTAGAGGAAGACATGGCGAAACTTCCCGTCTCGCGGGCGGAAGAGAAGGCGCGGATCGAGCGGCTGGCACGCTGGCTCGATGCGCGCTTTGTCATTCCCGGCACCGGCATCCGTTTCGGACTGGACAGCCTGATCGGCCTCGTGCCGGGCGTGGGCGATCTCGCCATGTTCGCCCCGGCGGTCTGGATCATCGCCCGCGCCGTGGCGCTGGGCGCACCGGCGCATCTCATTGTCCGCATGGCGATCAATACCGGGCTCGACCTGGTGATCGGCGCCATCCCGGTGCTCGGCGATCTGTTCGACCTGGGCTTCAAGGCCAATCTCAGAAATGCCCGCCTCCTGTCGCGCTGGCTGGAAAGGTCCGACGACGGCTAGCCAGGCGGCCGCCAGCTGCCTACATCCCTGTCACGGCCAACGGGGAGACAGCCATGATATCGCCGGACCATGTGCGCCTGATGGCGCAATACAATCGCTGGCAGAACCGCTCGCTCTATGCGGCCGCCAATACGCTGGACGAGGCGGCGCGGCGGGCCGATCGCGGCGCCTTCTTCAAATCCATCCACATCACGCTGGCGCATATCCTCTGGGGCGACGAGGCCTGGATGTCCCGCCTGGCCGGGCGGCCCTTCCCGGACGGGAAAGGCCTCGAGGCCGACTATCTGGAAACCCGCGACTGGGAGACGCTGAACCGCGACCGTGCGGCCTTCGACGCCTGGCTGATCGACTGGGCGGCCGGCCTCACCGCGGCGGATATCGAGCCCGACCTGCACTGGACCTCCTCGACCGGCAAGGGCCGTTTCGTCACCCCGCGCTGGGTCTGCCTCACCCACCTCTTCAACCACCAGACCCACCACCGCGGCCAGGTCCACGCCCTGCTCACCGCCGCGGGTGCCAGGCCCGAGGACACGGACATCCCCTTCATGCCGGATGCGCCGTGGAAGTGAGGGGGGGGCTCCTGTCATGCTCCACTTCCCTCTCCATTTTTCCCGGATGAAAGCCTGCGCAGGCAGGCTGCAGATCCGGGATCGACCGAAGATCATTTCAAGCGATGCGTTTCCCGTCGATCCCGGCACTCCGCCCGGCCCAAGGCCGGGCTTCCGGCCGGGAAAAGCGCCCAGGGCTTCCCCTGCGGCAGCGGGGGAAGTGGCCGAGCCCGGCCTCGGGCCGGGTGAGGTCGAAGGGGGCAAGTCCATGCGCGCTGCCGCGCTCCGCGGCGCTTCGCACCGCCCCCTCAGTCCGCTCCGCGGACAGCTCCCCGGCAAGCGGGGCGGCCGCGAAACGCAGGCCTGGCCTTGAGCTGGGTATCCATGCGGGATGACAGGAGAGGCTGTTGAAGCTCTCAACCACACCCAAACACCGTCATCCTGACGAAAGTCAGGACCCAGATCGCAAAGGGAGACCTCGGCGAGGCGGGCGCAAACGCGCGCTCACCACCGCGCGGGACAAACGCGAGCTCGCGCCCACCCGGCCCTACGAACTGGGTCCTGACTTTCGTCAGGATGACGGTGGAAGTTGGGGAATTTGGCGTCCAAAAGCCGGCAAGCGGGTGACGGTGAATGTTGCGGCATCAACACCCCCTCTCCCCCACCGGGGAGAGGGCAGGGTGAGGGGCAGCCGCGCAGCGGCCACCACAAATATTATGCCGTCGAGCGGATTTTGGACGCCTACTTGCGCGCGAGTTTTTGAAGGGCCTTCAGATCCGAGGCGCCGATCTTGTGGATGACGCGATGGCAGCTGGGGCAGAGAAGGGCGAAATCTTCTGGCACTCAGAAGGATGTGATCTGGCCTGTTGCAAGTGTTTCAAGTGGGATGAGGTGGTGAACCTCAAGCACTTTGGGGCCGATGTCGCCATAGAGGTCTGTCATGCTGCGATCACAGCCCATGCAGACGTCCGTGTTGAAGTAGGCTTTGACCTTCTTGGCGTGTGACGCATCACGCTCCACCGTCCGGTGCGCGACATATTTCTTTTTAAAGGGCAGGTCTTCGCCCTCGAACCCGTCGCCGTCGGCTTCCTCGATGATGTCTTCTGTGGAGCGGTAGCCGCCGTTCGCTACGAGGAATTTGTAGTGCGCTAAAGCTTCTTCGAGGTCAGCAACCAGTTCGGTCTCTGATGGAAGCGCATCGGTTTGATAGTGCGCTCCGACCACATGGCCCGCTTCGTATAGAGGTCCGAGACGATGGCTTGGCGGAGTGCCAAGTGTGATCGGGTTGACGCCTAGGCGCGCCAAGCGCCCTCTCAAGCGCGCTCGCATAATCGCGGCCCGCCGCTCGAGTTCATCCTTTGCGGAAGGTTTGCCGATATCCTTGCTAAGCTGCTCGCAGCCCTGGTTGAGCGTCAAGTAAAGGCGGTCGCCGTCCTGGCTCAAGAGGTAGACTATGTAGTAACCGCGCCGGTTTGTTTCAGTTACGGCGCGGTCAAGTATAGCAACCCAAGAGACTGCTGCCCAATTTGTAGAACCTGTGCTACCTTTGATGATATAGCGATCTGGTTCCGCAACTCTAAGGCCAATGGCGGCGGGTAGCGCTTTTGTCACGCTAACGTGGGATAGCGTATTCCTCTTACCTTTAGCCAAGTCGCCCCGGCTGTCGTGCGGGTATTTTGCTACCCAGTCTAAAATTTCTGCCCGCATTGCTTGCCCGTTTTGAAAAAATTTGAATTTATATTATTATTTATACAAATAAATTGATATTGCTACAGTTTCTAGAATGTTATCTTATCATCAAGATCGGGTTTGATCTCAATTATCTTTTTGTCGCGGAATTCGAGCTTTTTACCTGTGGCATCTTCGAGGTAACGTTTAAACCAATAGCCGCGGGTGTGAATCCCCGCGCAATTGTGGAGTTGGTCATTACGTTCGTAGCCATCTGCAATTGCCTGAAACTCTTTGTCACTCAACCGATCCGTTGTTTCGATCAGGCGTTTTAATCTTTCCATAGATTCAACAAAATTAGGTGAAGATACAAATGCTTCAATCATAATACTTTTTAGACGGCCTTCTTGACCAATTTCGTTCACAAGAAGTTTGTGGACTTCAGGAGCCGAATCCTCCAGTGGCGGCGTTGTAATTTTCATAGCCTGCTTTGAACTTATGAATCCTTTTGGATCGGTTTTTCCTACTTTTAGAGCGATAATAGGAATTCCTTTTCCGAGAGCAAAGCCTATCTCTTGGTTTGTCCAGTTGCTCTCATGAAAATCGTCTGTCAAGATAATAAGCATAACCTCCATGGTCATGAGGCCATTCAGTATTTCTAATTGCCACTCTTTCATTGGCTTGATGGTGTCGTGTGCTACGAAAGAGCAGACTCCAAATGGTTCGAGGGCATTGGCCAAGCCGTGAGCCGCGGCCTTGTCTTTATCTCTATGACTAATAAATAACCTCAGACAATTTTCTTTCCAAAGGCCAACGGCATTCGGATGGGCGCGAGGTTCTCGCGTGAAAGGCACCGCAGCTTGCGATTGGATGTCTAAAGCGTCGGTGAGGCTGAAGTGAACAGCTCGTACATACTCGTTCTCAACATCTGTAGTTGCTTTGTTCAAGTCTTCACGAAATCGGTTCGATATCTCTTGTTGTTCGTCAAGGTCAATTAATGCCATCGCTTCATCAGAGACAAAAAGGTGTACGTCGTGCCCGTAGGTGCCCCCGTTCCAGTTGTCGTAGTCTGTTTCCGGTTCCACATGGACTGATGACGCATCAATAAAGTCGCGTAATTCGTTCTCACCCTTTTTGTCATAGTGGGCGCGAAGCCGTCTGAGGGCTGGCATAATTTTTGGCAACAATGCGTAATCGATCAAATCACTCCCCCCTCAACCCCATAATCTCATCCCGCAGCTTCGCCGCCGTCTCGAACTCCAGATCGGCCGCGGCTTCCCGCATCCGCTTCTCCAGATCCGCGATGACCGCGGTGATATTCTCCCCGGCCAGCGCTGCCTGACCGCGATCCGAGACGCCGCTCGGTTTGCCGCTCGCCTTCTTGCCTCTCCCCTTGCTGGCGACTCCCCGTCCCTTCGCTTGGCTTTCCATCACTTCTTCCAGGATGTCGCTGATGCCGCGGGTGATGGTGCGGGGGGTGATGCCGTGTTCTTCGTTATAGGCGATCTGCTTGGTGCGGCGGCGTTCGGTTTCGTCCATGGCGCGCTGCATCGAGCCGGTGACGGTGTCGGCGTAGAGGATGACTTTTGAGTCGGCATTGCGGGCCGCGCGGCCGATGGTCTGGACGAGGCTGGTCTCGGATCTGAGGAAGCCTTCCTTGTCGGCGTCGAGAATGGCGACGAGGCCGCATTCGGGGATGTCCAGGCCCTCGCGCAACAGGTTGATGCCGACGAGGACGTCATAGACGCCCAGGCGCAGATCGCGGATCAGCTCGATCCGCTCCACCGTGTCGACATCGGAGTGCATGTAGCGGACCTTGAGGCCCTGCTCGTGCATGTATTCGGTGAGGTCCTCGGCCATGCGCTTGGTGAGCGTGGTGACGAGGGTGCGCAGGCCGCGCTCGGCGGTGGCGCGGGCCTCGTCGATCACATCATCGACCTGGGAGGCCCCGTCCTTCGCCACCGGGCGTACCTCGACCGGCGGGTCGATCAGGCCGGTCGGGCGGATCACCTGTTCGGTGAAGACGCCGCCGGTCTGGTTCAGCTCCCAGCCGCCGGGCGTGGCCGAAACCGAGACGGTCTGCGGCCGCATGGCGTCCCATTCCTCGAATTTGAGCGGGCGGTTGTCGAGGCAGGAGGGCAGGCGGAAGCCGTGATCCGCGAGGGTTTTCTTGCGGTTATAGTCGCCCTTGTACATCGCGCCGAGCTGCGGGATGGAGACATGGCTCTCATCGGCGAAGACGAGGGCGTCTTCCGGGATGTATTCGAACAGGGTGGGGGGCGGCTCGCCCGGCTTGCGGCCGGTGAGGTAGCGGGAATAATTCTCGATACCGGCGCAGGAGCCGGTCGCCTCGAGCATTTCCAGGTCGAACTCGGTGCGCTGCTGCAGGCGCTGGGCCTCGAGCAGCATGCCCTCGGCCTCCATCCAGGCGAGGCGTTCCTTCAGCTCGCGCTTGATCTGGACGATGGCCTGGTTGAGCGTCGGCCGCGGCGTGACGTAGTGGGAATTGGCGTAGAATTTGACGCTCTTCAGCTCGGCCATCGCCTTGCCGGTGAGCGGGTCGAATTCGGTGATCGCCTCCACCTCGTCGCCGAAGAAGGAGATGCGCCAGGCGCGGTCGTCATAGTGAGCCGGGAAAACCTCCAGATTGTCGCCGCGGACGCGGAATGTGCCGCGGATGAAGGCGGCGTCATTGCGCGTGTATTGCAGATCGACCAGCCGGCGCATGATCTCGCGCGGATCGACCTCGTCGCCGGGCTTCAGCTCGAAGGTCATGGCGGTATAGGTCTCCACCGAGCCGATACCGTAGATGCAGGACACCGAGGCGACGATGATCACGTCGTCGCGCTCCAGGATCGAGCGGGTCGCGGCGTGGCGCATCCGGTCGATCGCCTCGTTGATGGAGCTTTCCTTCTCGATATAGGTATCGGTGCGCGGCACATAGGCTTCGGGCATGTAGTAGTCGTAATACGACACGAAATACTCGACGGCATTGTGCGGGAAGAAGCTCTTGAACTCGCCGTAGAGCTGGGCTGCCAGCGTCTTGTTGGGCGCCAGGATGAGGGCCGGGCGCTGCACCGCTTCGATGATCTTGGCCATGGTGAAGGTCTTGCCGGTGCCCGTCGCGCCCAGGAGGACCTGGTCGCGCTCGCCGCTGTTGAGGCCTTCCACGAGCTCCGCGATCGCCGTCGGCTGGTCGCCCATAGGCTGGAATTCGGAGACACAGCGGAAGCGCTCGCCGCCTTCGGACTTTTCCGGGCGGTCGGGCCGGTGTGGCGTCCAGGCAGCCGGTGCGGAGGGCAGCTGGTCCAGCACGAAGTCTTCGGGCGCAGTGAGGGTGTCGTCGACGGTGAGCTTGGTCATGCGCCGAATATGCGCACTCCGGCGCCGCTCGGCCAGTGCTGCGGGTGCAGGCGGGGGAAGGTCCCTGCCAGCGTTATGTCATGAGGGGTCATACGGAATGATCCGCCGGTCACCGGGCGTTAAGCATGCAGCGCGCATAGTGGAGCCTCAACAAGGGAGGCCCCGATGTCCGAGCTTGCAGACAGTGCCGTCAACATTCTTCTGGTCGATGACAGCCCTTCGGTGCGCACCGTCCTGCGAACCCTGCTCTGCGGCCTCGGTGTCACCCGGATCTATGAAGCGACCGACCGCGAAGAGGCCTTCATCATGGCCCGCGTCTGCCGCCCCGATCTGGCGCTGATCGATCATGATCTGGGCCGGACGAGCGGGGTGGAACTGGTCGCCGCCTTCCGCGATACCGCGATCAGCCCGATGCCGGAACTGCCGCTCATCCTGCTGGCGCCGACGGGTATGGAATACCTGGCCGAACAGGCGCGTGAAGCCGGTGCGGACGCTGTCCTGCCCAAGCCGGTCACGGCACGCCTGCTCGGCGAGCGCATCCTGCAGCTGACCGGTCAGGCCGAAGCCGACGAAGCGCTGGCCCGCAAACAGGCCTGATCCCCCTCGCGCTCACTCACCGGCGCCGTGGAGCGGGCCGGTCATGTACGGCGGTTCCATGCTGGATGGACTGAGAATCCTGGTCGTCGAGGACATCCCCTCGATCCGCAGCCTCATTGCCCGATTGCTGGAGCGTCTCGGCTGCAGCGATGTCTATGCGGTCGGCAATATCGCCGATGCCTTCACCTATCTCGACACGCTCGGCTTTGACGCCGTGCTGCTCGACTACGAGCTGGAGCACGAGAACGGGCTGACCCTGGTGCGCCGCCTGCGGCGCGATGCAGCCGCCCGCAATCACGACGTCTCCATCATCGTTCTCACCGGTCACACCGAAACCGCCGTCATGCAGGCGGCCGTGCAGTCGGGGGCGAATTCCTACCTCGTCAAACCGGTCAAGCCGGACCGGCTGGGCGAGCGCATCCTGGACGTGCTGGCGGCGCGTCACGAGCCGCGCCCCGGCGATGATCCGGACGCGCCGGACCGCCCCGACGCCGATACCTACTGGGTGCTGGAAGGCTGATCGACGGCCGCGGCCGGCAGCCCGTCGCGCGGCATCACCTCGATATTCTCCCATTGCTGCGGCCGGATCAGGCCCTCGGTATCGAAGCCCCGCTCGCGCAGATCCGCGAGGCGGGCCTCGATGAAGGCGTCGCCGGGCTGCGGTTCGCGGGCGAGGATCCACAGATAGCGGCCCTGCGCTTCGGAAATCACCGCCCAGCTATAGTCGTCGGCCAGGTCGATCACCCAATAGTCCCCGAAAAAGGGGCCGAAAAAGCTTACTTCCAGCTTGGCCGTGTCGGCCGGGTCGGGATAGCGGGCACGGCCCTCGGCGATGTCCAGCTCGCCGTCCAGCGTGTCTTTCCAGCAGCGGTTGATGACGCCGACCGTGCCGTCCGGCTGCGGCGTGTAGAAGGCGGTCACGCCCTGGCAGTCGCGCTCGAAACTGTGATCGGCGCGGACGATCTCGAACCACAGCCCGGCATAGCGCTCCAGATCGACGGCCTCGACGGTCTGCGGCGGCGTGTCGCCGGCCAGGCGGTCGCGCGGCGGCGAACAGGCGGCCAGTGCCAGCACGGGCAGGATGAGGGGCAGGATCAGGGCAGGGCGCATGGGATCTCCGGACATCTGGCGATGCCGGTACAACTAGTGCGGTCGTGTGACGGTTCCAGCGCCGGGCGGAGACGTGCCTGTCGGGGCGCGTGTCAGGCGTCGTCGTAGACGTCGGCCTCGATCACGGCGTCCAGGCCGATCTCCAGCTGGTCGCCCAGCAGCGGCGCGCCGAGCAGGTATTCCGCGGTCGAACCGGTACGGCGGGCGCGCGCCTCGCGCACGGCGTCGGGGAAGTCCGCGCCGTCATAATCGCCACGGCCGATCCAGTAGAGCGCGACGAGTTCGGCCTGGGCCTCCTCGTCCAGCGAATCGATCCAGTCCTCCAGCTCGGAGCGGATCGGGTCGTTATCGCCGGTCTGCAGCGTTTCGACGGCATCCGTCTCGCCGCTGTCCGGGTCGCGCTCATAATCCTCGATCGTTTCCTTGCTGTCATAAGCCCGGGCCTGAAAGACCAGTTTCCGGACCATTTCTTCCGCAATATTCATGACGACGCCCTTTCGGTCGGTTGCGACAGCCTTGGCGGTACTTGAAAAACACTAGCACGGATTAGGCGGTGCGCGGAGCGGCGAGACGGGGATGCGGCACTTCGGCACATCCGCGCGGTTCTGGCCAGCGCGGTCAAGACTTGGTTAAGGACGAATTGGCACTATCGCGGTGCACACCTGATTCACCGCGGCCTCCAAGAGATTCCATGTCCGGCAGCTTCGACCGTATCCGCGTCCTGATCGTCGAGGACAATGCGCACATGTCGACCATCCTGCGCACCATCCTGCAGGGGTTCGGCGTGCGCACGATCGTGGAGGTGCGCGATGCTGCTGATGCGTTCGAGACCATGCGCGACGTCAATCCGGACTTTGCCCTGGTCGACTACATGCTGGGCGATCTGAACGGGCTGGAATTCACCCGTCTCGTCCGCACCGCGTCGGACAGCGCCAACAAATATCTGCCGATCATCATGGTGACGGGCCACACGGACCGTTCGAAAGTGATCGAGGCGATCAATGCGGGCGTCAATGAATACCTGGCCAAGCCGGTACGCCCGGTCGACCTCTTCCACCGCATCACGGCGCTGATCGAGCGCCCGCGGCGTTTCATCAAGGCCTCGACCTATTTCGGTCCGGACCGCCGCCGCCGCCAGGATCCGCGTTACACCGGCCCGTGGCGCCGGTCGACGGATGAGGAAAAGGCCACGGGCTGAGACCGCGCTCAGGCTGCCGCATCCAGATCCACTTTCCGGTAGACCGAGAAGACGATGACCACGTCCTGGGCACCCACCGCCTTGCGCTTGCGGATGATGGTGCCGAAATCGGGATTGTTGACCAGATAGTCCGGTCCGATACGCACCAGTTCCTCGCGCGCGATCAGGGCAGTGTCACAGCTCAGAGGCGCACCGCATCCGGAATGGCAGGCCATGGCGTCGGCCTGTTCCAGCACCCCCGCCATGCGCGCGCCGGCAGCCCGGTCCGAAATCACCACCCGGCCATAGGGATCGAAGCCGAGCTGGTCCAGATCGAAGACGATACCGACATTCGCAGACATGGCGACCTCCCGCGTTGCACGCACAGGATGTACACCTTTTGTTCCGCCCGTTCAAGGGGAGGGAGATCCGGAAAATCTATCCGAAAATCTACGCCCGTGCTGCATCCAGCAGCGCGGAAACCTCGCTGGCCTGGGTGCACCAGCTGGTGACGAAGCGGCAGGAGCCGTCCGGCCACTGATAGAAGCGGGCTCCGGCCGCCACGAGACGGTCGCCCAGCGCTTCGGGCAGGCGGATGAACACCTCATTGCCCTGCACCGGATGCATCACCTCGACACCGTCGAGTGCATCGAGCCCGCCAGCCAGGGTCCGGGCATGGGCATTGGCGGTGCCGGCCAGGTCGAGCCAGAGATCATCCTTCAGCCAGGCTTCGAACTGGGCCGCAAGGAAGCGCATTTTCGGAGCCATGTGGCCTGCCCGCTTCTGGCGGGCCTGAAGCTCTTCGAACCGGTCCATGACGGAGGGGAAGAGGATGATGGCCTCGGCGCCGAGCGCGCCATTCTTGGTCGCCCCGAAGCACAACGCATCCACCCCCGCTCTCCAGGTCAGCTCGGCCGGCGTGCAGCCCAGCGTCACCAGCGCGTTGGAGAAACGGGCCCCGTCCATGTGAACGAAGGCCGGGCGGGCATGGATACGATCCGCCCGTTCGGCGACTTCGGCCGGCGTATAGGCCGTACCGCTTTCAGTGAGATTGGAGAGTGACAGCACGCGGGCCGGGCTGGAATGGACGAAGCCTTCGGGAATCTCGCCGAGTGCCCGGTCGAGCGCCTCGAGCGAAATCTTCGCATGGGCGCCGGCGAGGGGGATCAGCTTGGCGCCGCCGGTGAAGAATTCCGGCGCGCCGCGTTCGTCACGATGAATATGGGCCTCGTCATGACACAGGATCGCACCATGCGCCGGACACAGGGCTGACAGGGCGAGCGCATTCGACGCCGTGCCCGAGACTGCAAAGAGCAGCTTCAGATCCGTCTCGAAAATCGTCTTCAGGCGGGCCTCGACCCGGGCCGATATCTCGTCGGCGCCGTAGGAGGCGGCAAAGCCGGCATTGGCGGCGCCGATCGCCTCGATCAGCGCCGGGTGGGCGGGGGCAGTGGTGTCGGACAGGAAATTCATGGCCGCAATGGACGTTGCCTCCGCGATGGCGTCAATCGCCGAATGCCGGGTCCGGCACCAGCGGTGGCAGGCTGTCGCGCATCTGGTCGGCCGAGGAGGTCATGCGGCCCGTCGGATCGGCGAGCGTGGACTGACCCTCCAGGTCGCGCACGGGCAGGCCGCGGCCGGCATAGAGGGCGCGGATCTGCATGTCGGTCAGATTGGCGAAAGCGGCTTCTGCCTTGGCGATATTCTCAGGGCTGGCGAACTGCAGCATGGGCAGGCCCTCGGACGCGTCGCTGGGCGGGCAGCCAAGTGCGTCGCGATTGGCGTCCGATGTCGAGAGACAGAAAACATCCCGTACGACACCTCTGGCGCCACCACCATTGATGCCATTGGGAAGAGGCACGGCGTCGCCGATGAACTCGGTCGGCCG
Source organism: Maricaulis sp. (assembly GCF_017642925.1). Classification (GTDB taxonomy): domain Bacteria; phylum Pseudomonadota; class Alphaproteobacteria; order Caulobacterales; family Maricaulaceae; genus Maricaulis. The sequence goes on from NZ_JAEPOL010000007.1 coordinate 109,272, forward strand.
TTGCGGCGCGCCGCCACCACCGGCGGGCGTCTCGTCCTCTTCGACCTGTTCCTCGGGCTCTGCAGGGGCAGTCACCTCTGCGCGCTCTGTCGAAGGCGCGGGCGGGATGGCCTCCACGGTCTCGTCCGGCGGCTCTTCGGCGACAGGTTCCGGCGTGTCGGGTTCGGGCTGAGCGACCGGTTCAGGCTCCGGTTCCACAGCCTCTACGGGCTGTGGCGGTCGCGGCAGGGTCACGAAAACCACATCGATTGCGTCCGGTCGCTCAGTGGAGGCGAACCGGTGTGGCAACAGGATGAGAAGAAGCAGCAAAGCCCCGTTTGCGGCGATCGACAGCGCACCGGCGAGCAAGCGGCGGCGCAGGACCTCGGTCGGGGGCGCGAACAACGCTACGCCCAATCCAGCCTCCCTTCGGCCCCCGCCGTGACCCTAGGGTTACCCGAAACCGGACACGCGGACCAGTCAGGCCGGATGAAAATACAGCAAGCCCGGCGCGGGCCCGTTATTCCCTGTCGCGCGGATAAGTGAAGAGAATCGCCCGTCCGTGCGGGCCGGACAGCTCGCGATCGCCGATCCAGTCGACCAGCAGGTCGAGATAGCCGCCGGCATATCCGCTGCCCAGCCGCGGCTGACCGTCGGCGTCCGTCTCGACGGCGATAATGCCGTGCTCGGCGTCAGGAAAGACAGCCAAGTCTACCGGTATTCCGTCCGCCTGCAGTTCAAGCAGCATCTGCCGCGTGCTCTTCGGTGGGGCCTCCGTGTCTGCATCGCCCAGTACCCAGAGCAGGGGCACGTCGATCGCTTCCAGCGCGGGGCGCGGATCGTAGGTCAGGTCGTAGGGAAAATCGAGCATCTGCCGGAGGGCGCCCATCTCCGCATCCGGCGTCGAGGTCAGCAGGCTGGTGATGTCGCCGCCCAGCGCGTCGAACCAGGCTTCGCCCCGGTATTGCGCCTTCAGGGCCGCCAATTCTTCCATCCCGTCCTCGAAGCGCGAATTGGCAACCCGCATGACGGCGTGGTGCATCTGTTCGCCCAGCGCCAGTACGTCGGGGCCGTATCCGGCCGCTTCCAGGCTCTGGGCCACTTCCATGCGGTCCTCTTCCTGCATCGACACGGTGAGGCCGTAGGAGACGACCACAAAGTCGGTCTCGGTATATCCGGCGGCGAGCGGTGCAACCCAGCCCCCCTGGCTCTCGCCCATCACGCCGACCGGGATCCCGTCCACCCTGTTCGGCAAGGCGTCGACCATCGCGGCCATGTCGTGAGCCATGGTGACGATATCGGCTGTGAACGCGCCTGTGGACCGCCCGGTGCCCCGCTTGTCGAAGACCAGGACAGCGATGCCGTGCAGGGGAAGGAAATGTTGCAGGTAATTGTGGGCGATAGCGCTGTCCGGCCCGCTGCCATACTGGAGCACGACGACTGCTGCAGGCGAGGCGTCTGCCGGCATGACGAGTTCACCATAAAGGCGCGCCTCGCCGGACATGGCGGTAACGGGATAGGCGGGAAGGGTGATTTTCTCGCCCTGCAACGCCGTGCCATCCGTGTAAGTCAAACGAAGCCAGTCCTCTCCGCATTCGCCTGTCCGCGCTTCCAGTTCGACCGGTTCGCGTGCGGCCCAGCCATGGCCTGAAACATAGTGGTTCTCGCCATCGCGATAGAGGCGTCCGCTGCGGCCACTCTCGAACCGGTAGCGCAGATTGGGATCGTCGCTGGGCGTCAGGATGAGGCGCGATCCGTCGGACATGGCGTAGGCGCCGGCGTGACAGAATCCTGACGGCGGAGTCCATTCAGCGGCCGCCGGTGCGGCAAACAGAAGGGTGATGGCGGGCAGAAGGGGGCGAAGGCCGGGCATGGTCTCTCCTCTGGAAGCCCGACCATGATGCGTCCGGTGGCGCTTATGGATGCAGACCGGCTGTTTGCAGGTCCCCGGCCGGTTCAGCCCAGACCACATAGCGCAGCGGGCCGGGGGTGACGGCATCGAAGGGCCAGCAGGTCACCAGGGCCAGCCGGGCTGGCCCGCCATTGCCGGTCTCGATGCCGGAGCGGGCCGCCTCGACGATCTCGCTGCCGGTGACCCGGAAGGCGAGCGGCGGTGCGTCCGTCCGTTCGATGATGACGGTCTGGCCCGGTTCGACATGCTGCAGGAAGCGGAAATGCGTATCGCGATGGGCGGCGATCACCGAGATGCCGGGTTCGCCGGGCGTGGCGGACGCCGTGAGCAAGGAGGGGCCGAAGGCCAGGGCTTCGCCTCCGGCCTCGGCCAGCACGATGGCGTGTTCGCCCAGATCCGGAACGGAGAGCCGCGCCACGGGCCAGGTATCGGCCCAGGGCCATGGTGTGGGCGCGGACTCTCCGTCGATCGCACGGGCCCAGGCTCTTGCGAGCAGGGCCTGTGCAATTTCAGCCTTGGCGCCGATCCAGACACCCTGCCCGACAAGGGCGGTGCCGGCGGCAATCAGGGCCAGCGAGGCGGTCTTGGCGAACAGGGTGGGGTTCAGCATGTGGACTGCCTCCGCTGCGCCACCCGCCAGGCCAGGCCGGCGAGGGCCAGCAGGAGGCCCAGCAGGATCAGCCATTCTCGCGGTGTGGCGGTCGCCGGCAGAGCCAGACCCTCGCGTGCCCGCGCATCGCCGGCTGCCGGCGGCGTGCCGGGGGCGAGGCGGTCGATGAGGGCGGGGTCGAGTGCGGCGCGGTGCTGCCGCTCCGGACTGCGGTTCATCACGGCCTCGAAGTCCCAGCCGTGCGGCACCATCAGGGGAACATCGCGTGCGGCCAGAGCCTCGTCCGCCGGCCGCGCGGGCGTCACATCGACGGCCACGAGGCTGGTCAGGCGGGAGACGAGATGAAAGTCGAGCGCGGTCTGGAGGACTTCGGCATTGATAGCTTCGGGGCTGGCGCCCTGGTAGCGGAGCTCCTCGATTGCGCGGATCCGGTTGCGGGCCCACAGCGTGGCGATTCCGTTCGCGGGCCGGGCATCGGACAGGGACAGATCCGCCTGCCACAGGGCCTCACCCATCCGGCCTTCCAGCCGCATGCTGCCGGCCGGATTGTCGAGGCGGGCCGTCATCAGCACCGGTTCGCCATAGTAGAGGTCCGGCAGCGGCGCAGGCCAGATCTCGCTCAGCGCGCCTTCGGGGAAGAGCGCGTCCAGGTCGGTCATCACCGGGCGTTCCAGTGCCGCAAAGAGCGCGTCCATCGCGCCGGCGACTTCAGAGATATCGCCGATATGGGTGAAAGTGCCGCGGCCGGCGCGCGCTGCGCGGCTCATGAAATAGGTGTTGGGGGCCGAACCGATGCCGACCGGGAAGAGCCGCGACCGGCCCAGCCCGTCATGGATGGCGGCGAACAGCGCATCCTCATTGCCGATAGCGCCGTCCGTCAGGAAGACCACCTGGCGCACGCGCGCCGTGTCCTGCGGCGTGGCATCGACCAGGGCGGCCTGCATGGCAGGCAGCATCTCGGTGCCGCCATTGGCGTCGAGGCCGCGAACGAAGCGCCGCGCCCGGTCGAGATTGTCCCGGCTTGCGTCGACCGGCGCAGGAAAGACCTGTTCCATCGTATTGTCGAAACGGATGACGTTGAACCGGTCGCCGGGCTGCATGCGGTCGAGTGCGCTCAGCAGGGCCTGCTTCGCCTGGCGCATGGAGGCGCCCGCCATCGATCCCGAATTGTCGATCACGAACACCGTCTCGCGCGGCCGGCGCTGCGTGTCCGCGCCGAGCATGGCCGGTGGCAGGACCTGGGCGAGAAGATAGGTTTCGCCATTCAGAGTCTGTGTGAAGAGGGCGGCGCTGGGGCGGTCTTCCTCGGCCGGGCGCCAGGTCAGGACGAAGTCGCGATTGGCCGGCACCGGACCGTCGGCGAGCGATATCCGCGCATCGCCATCGCCCAGGTGCTCGACCAGGGTGGCGTGATAGAGGCTGGCGATCTCTCCCGGCACGAAACCCGGCTGCAGGCGGGCGGTGATGGAGACGGGCAGGCGCAGGGCGTTTTCCGGTTCGCCATCGGGGTGCATCAAGGGCGGCGTGATGCGGTGGGCGTCCGGCACTGCGGCCGGACGGTTGCGGCCTTCGGCGACAAATTGCGGTGCATCGGCCGGGATGTAGCGCGGCGTGATCGCCAGCGGCACGCGCAGCTCGAATGTGCCATCGGCGAGGCGGGCCACGTCCTGGTATTCGATCTGGACGATGATGGTTTCGCCGGGGCCGATATTGGCGACCGATGTGGTGAACATGTTGGGGCGTTCCTGCTCGAGCAGGCTGGCGCGCTGGCCGTTCGCCCGGGCTTCCTCATAGATCCGCCGCGCCTGGCGCCGTTCATGGATCTCGCCTTCGATGAAACGGTCGCCGATCTGCATGCGCAGCCGGTCGACGCCGGCATCGGCGGGTAGGGGGAAGACGTAAATTCCCTCGACCCAGGCATCCGACGGGTTCTCGAATCGCTGGGTCACCGTGGCGCGCGCGACCGGGCCGGCAATATCGAGCGCGATATCGGTCGCGACCAGCGGGGCAGGGATGTAGAGCCCCGCATCGACGGTGCGGATCAGCAGCGCGCTTTCCTCCATCTCCGAAAGACGGACCAGGCCGGCGTCCGGCGGGGCCGGCGCGTCGGCCCGGGCTTCTGCCCACAGAAAGAGCGATACGATAAAGACGGCGGCGGCCAGAACGAGCGCGAAACCGCCCTGCGAACCGGACCCGCGGCTGCGGTGTGTGGATGTCATCTGGATACTCCCCGAAACGCGCCGGCCGCCCCGCCTCTGCGAGGGTGCGGCAGGGGGCGGCCGGCCTCCCTGTCCGAGCAAACGCTGGACTGCGATCACGGATGCGGCAGGGCGGGAATGCGGCGATCAGGGGGAAAAGTAGGGCGATTGCGGGGCGGCTGAGCGGCCCCGGCAGCCATGCAAAAACGCTGCGCGGTTTTGGCGATACTGCATGGCTGGGCTATTGGCGGGCCCGGCAAGCCCGACTAGGGTCGTGTCTTCGCATACACGATCCGGGACACTGTCATGACCTTTACGCCCTCCGCTGCGCTGCAGCGCGTGCAACCCTCCGCCACGCTCGCCGTGACCCAGAAGGCCCGCGACCTGAAGGCGAAGGGCATTGACGTCATTTCGCTGGGCGCCGGCGAGCCGGACTTCGATACGCCGGATCACATCAAGGACGCGGCGATCGACGCGATCCGCCGCGGCGAGACCAAATACACGGCGGTCGACGGCATTCCCGAACTCAAGGACGCCATCATCAAGAAGTTCCGCCGGGACAACGGCCTGGAATACACGGCGGCCCAGGTGCATGTGTCCACGGGCGGCAAGCCGGTGATCTACAACGCGCTGCTCGCCTCGGTGAATCCGGGCGATGAGGTGATCATTCCGGCACCCTACTGGGTGAGCTACCCGGAAATGGTGAACCTGGTCGGCGGCACGCCGGTGCCGATCCGCGCCGGCATCGAGAGCCGCTTCAAGATCACGCCGGAACAGCTCGAGGCGGCGATCACGCCGAAGACGCGCTGGCTGATCCTCAACTCGCCCTCCAACCCGACAGGTGTCGGCTATACCGCTGCCGAGCTGAAGGCGCTGGCCGATGTGCTGCTCAAGCACAGCCATGTCTGGGTCATGACCGACGACATGTATGAGCACATTGTCTACGAGGGCTATGAATTCGCGACCATCGCCCAGGTCGAGCCGAAACTTTACGACCGCACCCTGACGATGAATGGTGTGTCCAAGGCCTATTCCATGACCGGCTGGCGGATCGGCTATGCCGGCGGGCCGCAGGCGCTGATCAAGGAAATGGGCAAGGTCGCCTCGCAGACCACGTCCAACCCCTGCTCGATCAGCCAGTGGGCGTCGGTCGCGGCGCTGAACGGCGATCACGGCTTCCTGGAAGCACGCAATGCGGCCTTCCTGCGCCGCCGGGACTTGGTGCTGGAGGCGATCAATGCGTCAGACGGTCTCGTTGCGCCGACGCCGGAAGGCGCCTTCTATGTCTTTGCTGACTGTTCCGGCACGCTCGGAAAGACGGCACCGGACGGAACGCGCATCGAGAACGACACCGATTTCTGCTCGGCCCTGCTTGAGGCAGAAGCTGTGGCGGTTGTTCCGGGTGTGGCCTTTGGTCTGGAGCCGGGTTTCCGGATTTCCTACGCGACGGATGATGCGTCGCTGAAAGAAGCCGGCCTGCGGATCCAGCGCTTCTGCGCTTCGCTGAAATAGGTATAGGCGAAGTTTATGGATGACCCAATTAATCCTCATTTGAATTATGGAGGTCAGGGGCTCATATAAGTGTCGATGCCGCGGCCCGGCCGCACGCGAACCACAAATGGAGAACACAATGAGCATCAATATGGGTCTGTCCGAAACGCAACGCGAAACCATGGCCAAGGCCGTGACGGCCGTTCTGGCCGACACTTACGCGCTCTACTTCAAGACGCACGCCTATCACTGGAACGTCACGGGCCCGCGCTTCCACGATCTGCACGGCCTGTTCGAAGCCCAGTACAACGAGTTGTGGACCGCGACGGACGAAATCGCCGAACGCATCCGCGCCCTCGGCCTTGTCGCGCCGCGCACCTACAACGAGATGGCCGAAGCCGCCTCGATCAAGTCCGGCGGCGAGGAAACCCAGGCCAATGACATGCTGAAGGATCTGGTGAAGGGCCATGAGGCCGTCGTCGCCACGATCCGCAAGGCGCTGTCCCTGGCGGACGAGAATAATGACGAAGCGACGGCCGATCTGCTCGCGCCGCGCGTGACGGCGCACGAGAAGGCGGCGTGGATGTTGCGCTCCACCGTCGGCTGATACGCCAAACCCCATGCCATGGCGCCAGGTTCACTGGCGGAAGAGACACTCCGGAGGCCCCGCTTCCGGGGTGTTTTTTGTTTCGGGCACAAAAAAGCGCCCCGGTCCTGAAGAACCGGGGCGCCAGAGAAGTTTGCGGGCGGGGTAGCCCGAAAAGGGTAGGCGCCGGACCCGAAAGGGGAGGAGACGGGGTCCGGCGCGAAGTGCATACCGTATGGGGAGGAGACGGGTATGCAAAACTCAGATGGGGGATCTGAGAGCGCGACGTCGCCGCCGCGTTGGCAAGGCTTATGCCGCAGTTGCGAAATAGCGACCAGAGCCATGCAGGCATGTCGGCCATGCAGAAACGCGGCAAGAACACATTCTTGCCATGCATTCCGGCCGATTTGGTCACAGTGTGGTCAGCTCTGCCAGCGGCGGGCCTGTTCGATCAGGAAATCGCGGAAGGCGACAATGCGCCGGGAGCCGCGCAGCTCGCTGGGATAAACGAAATAGACTTCGAAATCGGGGCCGACCAGATCGGGCAGGACGCGCTCGAGGCGCGGATTTTCTCGCGCGACATAGTCGGGCAGGGCGGCTATCCCCATGCCGGCCTCGACGGTCTTCATGACGCCATAGATCGTGTTGACCTCAACGACGGCCGGGCGTGGCGGCGCGTCCGGTTCGCGGCCGGCCTTGGCGGCCCAGTCCAGTCCCGGGATCGGGGCCAGCTGTGGCGGGCCGTAGTGGATGATGGAATGATCGTCGAGGTCCTCGGGCGTCTGCGGCCGGCCATGACGTTCGAGATATTCGTGGCTGGCATAGAGGTGCTGGCGCACGGCCAGCAGCTTGCGCTGGACGAGATCGTTCTGCGTCGAAGCCCAGGGACGGATGCCGACTTCGGCCTCAAGCCCGGCGAGGTCGAGTTCGTGATCGTCCAGCATCAGCCGGATACGGATATTGGGATACTGGTCGTGGAATTCCGACAGGCGCGAGGCGAGCCAGATCGCGCCCAGCGCGGTCGGTGCCGTTACCTTGAGTTCGCCGGAAGGTTCGTCGCGGGCGTCATGAACGCGTGCCTCGGCGACGGCCACCTTGCCGTGGATCTCGCGGGCGGCCTCGTAAAGCAGATTGCCCGGCTCGGTCGGGATCAGACCGCGCGCATGGCGGTGGAAGAGGGTGACGCCGAGATCGTCCTCCAGTGCCGCGATCTGCCGGCTGACGGCCGATTGCGACAGGCCCAGTATTTCGGCGGCACGGGTCAGCGACCCGGCCTGTGCAGCGGCGTGGAAGGTTTTCAGCTTGTCCCAGTCCATGCCCTGCGTCTCCCCGGAATCGGCATCTCCCGGGGGCAGTCTATCTGTATGGGCACAAATCGCGAGGTGTTATTCGCTGTCGTCGGGGCTGTCGATCTCGGTTGGCTCAAGCCGGAGCTCATTGCCGTTCTCGTCGGTGGGAATATCGACCGTATAAACCTCGCCGTAGCGGCCCTCGCGCATCAGCTCGATCCGGCGTTCCTGAACGGCATTGAGAAGGACGAGTGCGTTCGACGGCAGTGCTGTGGAGCAGCTTGTGCCGGCAGCGACAATGCCTGATGACGGATCCGGGGAGCCAGAATACATCGTTGCAGCGCCGCCCGGACCGACGCACCGCGTCGAACCGTTGATCAGATCAGCGATGTGCCAGTCCTCGATTGTTGCGTAAACGGGGCGACCCGGGGCCAGTTGTTCGGCTGTATCCGCATTGGCAAATACCGACAGGTGGGCCCGCAGGTCATTGTCGAAGTCGGGAAAGAAGTGCGCAGCTTCCTCATAGAGATGCGAGACGCGCAGTTCGCGCCGGGCAACCTCGACACCGCGCAGTGAATTGATGAATTCCTCGGCATTCCGGTCGAGTTGGGTCCAGACGCTATCCCCATCGAAAGCCGTGCGCGAAATTTCCGGACCGCCGATTGCACCGTTGAAGAAACCGTAGATCACCCGCGGATCATCCCACTGCCGGTAGACGATTCTCAGGCGGATATCGTTGAGGCTGAGGGGGACGCCGGCGATATTGAGAATTTTGGCCTCGAACAAGTTCTCGTTGGTACCGTAGGCCTCCTGCCGATTAACTCGAGTGAGGGGATAGTTGAGCATGATCTGCTCAATCACTGCTACATTATGGAGGTTCAGCCAGTAGGCCAGCTGTTCATTGCTCGACAGCGTGGCCAGATCGACGTGGCCAGGTAGCGATTCGAGGTCCTGCCGGTAGGCCGAAATCGCCTCCTGATACTCATCGGACATCAGATGGTAGGCGACGCGGTTTGCCTCGAACCGATAGCGCGACTCGTTGGCGGTGGAGATCCGGGTGCCCGTATTGACCGCGCGGAGCCGCTCCGGCTCGCGATCCATCACCGGTACGTTCAGGACGATATCATACAGCAGATCAGTCCAGATTTCGTAGTCGACATGGCGGCTTGAGTTGTCATCGTATCGGGAAAACCGGGCCAGTTCGGACGATGAAACCTGCGCGGCAGCGCTTGTCGTTCCGAGCAGTACCGCAGACAGGCCGACCAGAAGTGCGCGTTTCATGTCGTAATCCTCCAAACTAGCGTACTGCATCCATAGGGTGTCGTGGTTTGGCGGGAGCTTACGTACTTATGACTCAATGTTAAGGGGGAAGCGTGACGCGCGCTTCCCCCTTTTTACACACGCGTGTGCAACCGTTAAGAGGGATGCGTCAGGCGTTGATATTCGCCATGCGGGCTTCGGGGTAACGGCCGCCTTTCACATCGTCCGCCAGGCGGTCGAGGCGTTCGGTCTGGGCCTCGCTCAGCTCCACGGCTCCTGCGCCGAGATTGATTTCCAGATTGGCAAGCTTCGTGGTGCCCGGGATGGACAGGATGTCGTCGCCGCGGGCGAGCACCCAGGCCAGTGCGACCTGCGAAGGATGCGCGCCGACTTCGCCGGCCACCGTCTTCACCTCCTCGACGAGGGCGAGATTCGCTTCGAATGCGCCTTCCGCAAAGCGCGGCTGGTGGGCGCCTTGGCGGAAGTCATGCTCGGCCGGTTTGTGGTCGCGGGTGTAACGGCCTGTCAGCAAGCCCCGGCCGAGTGGCGAATAGGCGACAAGCGAGGCGCCGATCTCCCGCACGGCCGGCAGCGGCCCGTCCTCGATATCGCGGCTGAAGATGGAATATTCCGACTGCAGCGCGCTGATCGGATGGACCGCATTGGCCCGGCGCAGCGTCTCGGCAGACGCTTCGGACAGGCCGAGCGCTCGGACCTTGCCTTCCTCGACCAGTTTCGCCATCGCGCCGACGGTTTCCTCAATCGGGCGCTTGAGATCGATCCGGTGCAGGTAGTAGAGATCGACATGATCGGTCTTGAGGAATTGCAGCGACTCCTCGATGGCGCTGCGCATATTGGCTTCAGACCCGTCGACATCCAGGAAGGCGCCGGTTTCCTTGTCGCGCACGGGGCCGAACTTGGTGGCGATCACCACCTTGTCGCGGCGATCGTGGAAGGCTTCGCCCAGCAGGCGTTCATTGGCACCCATGCCGTAAAGCTGGGCGGTGTCGAAGTGATTGACGCCGGCGTCGATGGCAGCGTGCAGCAGGGCAACGCCGTCGCGCGTGTTGACGGCGGGGCCGTAGAATTCCGACAGGCCCATACAGCCAAGGCCGATCGGGTTTACGAAAATGCCGGAATGTCCGATTTCGCGTGTCTGCATGATGGTCTCCCCTGGTGGAGATGAGGTTTGATGGATCGTGAGGCAGCGCAAGTGCGTGTAAATGACGTGAGCGCTCACTCACATATGGGGCGCCCGATGAGAACGCGCAAGCCCTGCCGGTCGTCATAACGGTTCAGGTAGTCTAGCGGTTCAGGCGCCAGGAGTCCCAGGCGGTCTCGATTGCCATGTCGATTTCGGAGGCCGTCCAGTCGCGACCGGCATTGGCCTGTTTGAGCATCGAAACCATGGGCGGGAAGAAGAAGGCGGTCAGCACGGTACCGGGAATATCCTTGATCTCGCCGTGGGCCTGGCCGTCCTCGATCAGCGTGCGGATATGGCGCACGAAACCGTCATGGATCGGCGTGCTGTCGCGGTCCGACAGCGGATATTCCGAAAAGCGCTGGCCATAGGTGAAGGCGGCCGGATCGGCCCGGTAGGCATTCCAGACGCCGCGCCACAATTGCCGGAACCGGTCCCGGAAACTTCCCGAATCATCGGTCTCCGCCATGACGCTGCGGTAGACGGCTTCCTTGATGCCCGAATAGACCGCGACGAACAGGGCGTCCTTGCTGTCGAAATGCCGGTAGAGCGTGCCCTCGGCCACGCCCGCACGTTTCGCGATGGCCGCTGTTGTCGCAGCGGAGAAACCGTCTTCGGCGACGAGTTCCAGCGCCGACCGCATCAGCTTGTCGCGAGTGGAGGCGAGCGGAGCGTTCATGGAGGCAGCAGGCGCGATCGGGGCTCAAAAGTCCAGAGCCCCGACAGGGCGGCCTATTCCTGCGAGGCCAGATAGCGTTCCGCCTCGAGTGCCGCCATGCAGCCCATACCGGCCGCCGTGACGGCCTGGCGATAGACGTCGTCGGTCACGTCGCCGGCGGCAAACACGCCCGGAATGGAGGTTTTCGGTGTGCCCGGCTCGACGACGAGATAGCCGCCATCCTTGGTTTCCAGCTGATCGACGAACAGCTCGGTGGCGGGCGCGTGACCGATCGCCACGAAGAAGCCGTGCGCGGGGATGTCGGTCGTCTCGCCGGTATTGACGTTCTTCACGCGAACGGCCGTGACGCCCAGCGGATCCTCGTCGCCCAGCACTTCCTCGACCACTGAATCCCACACCACCTCGATCTTCTCGTGCTTGAACAGCCGGTCCTGCATCACCTTTTCGGCGCGCAGGCTGTCGCGGCGGTGTACCAGGGTGACCTTGGAGGCGAAATTGGTCAGGAACAGCGCTTCCTCGACCGCCGTATTGCCACCGCCCACGACCACGACTTCCTTGCCGCGATAGAAGAAACCGTCGCAGGTTGCACAGGCCGACACGCCGAAGCCCTGGAATTTCTGCTCGCTCTCAATGCCCAGCCACTTGGCCTGGGCGCCGGTCGCGATGATGACGCTGTCTGCGGTATAGGTCGTGCCGCTATCGCCCTTGAGCACGAAGGGACGGGTTTTCAGGTCGGCCTCGACGATGATGTCGGAAATCATCTCTGTGCCGACCTTCTCGGCCTGCTCGCGCATCTGCTCCATCAGCCAGGGGCCCTGGATGACATCGGCGAAGCCCGGATAGTTCTCAACATCCGTGGTGATGGTCAGCTGGCCGCCCGGCTGCAGGCCCGCGATCAGGACCGGTTTCAGCATGGCGCGGGCAGCATAGATGGCAGCCGTATAACCGGCGGCGCCGGAGCCGATGATGATCAGGCGTTCGTGACGCGTGTCGGACATGGAAAAACCTCTGGTCAGTCTTGCGGGCAGGCCAGTGCCGCTGTGTCTCTTGGATGTAATCGGACCCCTATATAGAGAGTCCCGCCGGACGTGCACGCCTCTCCTGCTGCAGACCGGCCATGCAGGTCAAAGCGGAAGCAGGGCCTGCACCAGCGCCATGTCGCGGCTGCCCGGCCAGCCCATTGTCTCGAATACGGTTTCCGGCGCCTCATCGGTCTGGATCAGCCAGGCGGCATAGAGGTGGGCCGAGCGGGTGCCGCTGCGGCAATGCAGGACGATCCCGCTATCCGGATGGGCTGCCAGCAGGGCGCCCAGCCGCACGGTCAGTTCCGGCGACGCGCCCCAGGGGCCGCCGATCGGCAGCTCGACATATTGCATGCCCCGGCTCGCGACAGCGTCGGCGAGGTCGAAGGGCAGGGCGGCAGTCTCTTCCGGCGTGCGCGAATTGACGACCAGCGCCACACCGTCTTCGGCCCAGTTGTCGAGATCGGCTTCGCGGGGCTGGCTGGCCAGCGCGATATGGCCGTGCCGGCACACGACCGGGTCGTTGGAAAGGAAAGACATGAAAGGGAACCTCATTGCGGTGCGGGCTGCCACCGGTCGATGACGGCGTGCGCCATGCGGCGCGTCTCGTCCAGGGGCGGGTAGGTCCAGGTTTCAAGTGTGCCGAGGAAGGGACGCAGCGCGCCCTGTGCGGCCAACGCTGCGTGCAGACGCGAGAACTTGCCCGGTTTGCCGTCCATCGCCAGCAGGTAGACCGGCTTTCCGGTCGTGGCCGCTTCCAGGATCATGTTGGTGGATTCTTCGGTGACGAAGATCCAGTCGGCGGCGGCCAGGAAGGCGAAATAGGGATTGTCGCCCTCGCCATCGAAGAACCAGACACGCGGATCGGTGCCGAAGCGTTCGGCGAGCCGTTTGCGGATCGCGTCGGGCGTGCGCCGCGACACGGTCGCCATGACGCCGACGCCCTGGTCCAGCAGGCCGGCGATCCGCTCTTCCAGATAGCGGCCGATCTTCGGTGTCATGCGGTAGCGCTTGGAGGCGCCGCCGATCAGCACGGCGGCCCGCGGTGCCGGCAGCGCATCGATCTCGTTTGTGAACCAGGCTCTGGCTTCGTCGAGCTGTGACGCTGCGATGCGGTTGGGCGAGCCGATCATCGACAGCGCATTGTCCCGGCGCAGCCGGTCATGCGCGGGCGCCACGATCAGGTCGAAGCTCGAATAGCGGCCGCGCGGATCCTGGACGTAAACAAAGAAGCAGTCCGGAAAGACACGGCGATGGCGCCGCGCCTCGGCGATGGCAGCGCGTCCGCAACCGATCCACAGATCGGGGTGCGAGTTGGCGGGCAGGGTGACGAAACCGTCCTTGCGTACCGTCACGCGCTCGATCCGCGTCGGTGTGCCCAGTTCGCGCGCGACGGCTTCGGCCAGGCCGAGTGCCTGGTTCTCGATGCCGCGGCGGCCGTCCGAGACGACCCAGATGGTCAATGGCGCAAGTGTGGAAGACGGTTCGGACATGTTCCGACTTAGACGGCGCAGGCGGGATCGCGTCAAGGCCGGTTGACGGGCTGCGCTACACGTGTAACAACGTGCGACATATGTAGCGCGACAAGGCTGGAGTAACCGCATGTCTGCATCACCGCCCTCCCAGGCCGAGCTGGCCGTTCTCAAGCATCTCTGGAATGCCGGGCCGCAGAGCGCCCGCGAGGTGCAGGACGCAATCTCGGCCGATACCGGCTGGTCCTACTCCACCACGCGCACGCTGCTGACACGGATGACCGAGAAGGGGCTCATCCGTCGCAAGGACGTGCACGGCCTGTCGGTGTTCACGGCGAAGGTCGAGAAGGTCTCGATGATGAGCCGGATGATCCGCGAGTTCGCGGCTAATGTCCTGGACATGGACGGCCCGCTGCCCGGTACCGCTTTCGCGTCGAGCCGCCTGTTCAGCGAGGAGGAGGCCGCCGCGCTGACCCGCCTGCTCGAACAGGCCGATGAAGCGGAGCGCGGGGAGGACGAGGCATGATCGGCGGATTGATTGATGCGCTCCTCATCGGCGGTGCTCTGTCGCTGGTTGCCGGCGGCGCGGCTTGGGTGCTGGCCCGCCTGCAGCGGCGCGGTGAGGCGGATACAGACATCGCACTATGGCGCACGGCACGGCTTGTAGCCCTGCTGCCGGTACCGCTGGCGGCCATGATCTATGCTGTGCCGCAGACCGTGACCACCGGCGGCGCAGCGCTGGTTTTCGAGCCGCAATTTACCGAAGTGACAGGTCCGTTGCCGCTTGCGGTCGAGGCGGGCGGGTTGGTACTTCCGGCGCTGCCATCGCTGACGCAAACCGTTCTGGCGCTCTATCTGGCGGGTCTGTTGGTCAGCCTGGGACTGGCGGGCCTGCGCCACCTGGCGCGGCGTCGCATGATCGCGGCCAGCCGCCCGGCCAGCCGCGAGGAACGCCGGCCGCTCGAGGCGCTTGCCGAGGACATCGGCGTGCGTGCGCCGGAGATGCGGGTCGGGCCCGACACGGCTTCGCCCATCCTGACCGGCTGGCGCGGTGTCGTGCTGGTTCCGGCGGCGATGCTGGCGCGCGCCGACGCGCTGCGCTTTGCCCTGGCCCACGAGCTGACCCATCTGCGCCGCGGCGACGAGCGGGATCGCCTGGTCGGTGCCGCGCTGATTGCACTCTTCTGGTTCAACCTGCCGCTCCGCTGGATCGAGCGGGAGCTTAATGCGGCGCGGGAAATCGCCTGCGACCGCGACACGCTGGAGGCGCTGGGGGGCGCACGGCGCAAGGCCTATGCGGCCGCGCTGATCGAAACCATGCGGATCGCGGCGCCGCCGGCGTCTGCTTTCGGCCCTCACGACAGGAGACATCGTGAAATGCGGATCAAGGCCATCATGACTTCAACCGCCAGCCGGCGCGGCCGCGCGGCCTGGCTGGCTGCCACAATCCTCGCTGCCGGACTGCCGGTCGCCGGTGCCCAGGCGCTGATCACCGAACGGCGCGTCGTCGCCGAGCCGGCCGAGCATGTCGCGCCCGAACAGGACGCGCAGGCGCCGATACAGACCGCCTTCGCGGCCCAGCAGGACGAGGACTGGCAGGCCTCCATCGGCCAGCTCTCTGCAATCGTCGATGCGCCCGAGAGTTCAGCTCATGACCGGGCGACTGCGCTGCAGATGCGCGGCCGGGCGCACTATGAACTCGGGCAGGTCGAGGCGGCGATTGCCGATTGGCAAAGCGCGATCGACACGGGCGCCATGGATGAAGATGGCAACCGTAATATGCGCATCAATATCAGCCAGCTGATGATCGCCAATGGCGATGCCGAGGCCGGCGCGGAAGCGCTTGAGGCTGCGCTCGGCGAGGATGAGCCCGATCTGCGCTTCATGCGGATGTTGGCCCAGGCCTATGGCCAGGCCGGCCGCTTCGAGGACGGTCTGGGTTATGCCCGGGCGGTCTATTCCGACGATCCGGCCGAGGGCAATTTCCACCTGCTCTACTATTATCTCCAGGAATTGGGGATGGAACAGGACCTGGCTGAACTGACGGCGTTGCAGGAAGAGCGCGGGACGTCCGGCGAACCCAAGATCAATCGCCGCGAGGCCCCGGTCGCACCGGTGGTGGCCGAGCCCTCGCCCGAGCCGCATCCGGCGCCGCGTGTAGAGCCGGCCTCCGAGCCCAGCCCGGTGCGCCAGGTCCGTCCGGCCCCGCAGGCCGAACCCCGCGCCGAGCCGCGTCCTGTCATGGCCCCGGCCCCGTCGCTGACCCACCGCGTTGCCCATGGCCGGATCAGCAGCCGCTATGGCGATCGTCCGGCCCGTCCGGCGGGCGCCCAGCAATTCCATCATGGCGTCGATATCGCGGCCGAGCGCGGCACGCCGATCGTGGCACCGGGACCGGGCGTTGTCGTTCATGCCGCGGCCGGGTTCAACGGTGAGGCCGCCTGGGGCAATACCGTCGCGATCGATCACGGCAATGGCTGGCAGACGGTCTATGCCCATATGGAAGGGTTTGACGTCTCGGTCGGCGACCGCGTGTCGTCCGGCCAGCAGATCGGCCGTGTCGGCTCCACCGGCCGCTCGACCGGACCCCACGTCCATGTCGAGCTGCACCAGAACGGCCAGCGGATCGATCCGGCCGAGTATCTTCCGGGCTTGCGCTAGCGTCCGGTCTGCACGCCGTGCTGTCATGGTGTAGGATGTGCTACATCATGGCAGCATGGATAGGACATAGGGATGCCATTGGCGCATCATTCATGTCACACAGTTTTACTCGGCACGCTGGGCCTGCTGGCGGCCTGCGCGCAGACACCGCGGCCCAATGAGACAGAGGCGACGTTTCCGGCCGGGATCGCCGTGCCCGGCGCGGAAACCGGGGAAGCCGCGCCCGCGGCAGCGGCGGGGAGTGTCCTGTTCAGCTATCCCGTCGTGTCCGGCATCGTCTATTCCGGGTTCGGCGCCGCGCGCAGCAGCGGTCGGTATCATTCCGGCATCGACATCTCCACGCAGTACGGAACCCCGGTCCGGGCGGCCGGCGCCGGCGAGGTGATCCATGCCGGTTTCGGCTATCAGGGATCGGCAGCCTGGGGGCGTACGGTCGTGATCGATCACGGCCAGGGCTGGGTTACGCTCTATGCCCATCTCTCGGCCGTCCATGTAGCAACCGGCGACCATCTCGACGGTGGCGAGCATATCGGCGATGTCGGCACGAGCGGCAATGCGACCGGACCCCATCTGCATATCGAAGTGCGGCAGGACGGGATTGCCCGCGATCCCTCGCGGCATATTCCGGGCATTGGCAGCGGTTCCTGAAGCCCTGCGACAGGATGGCGCTGTGCGCGCTTGCTTGCTGCGCGGGCCTGAGTACAGTATGCGGAATGCGACTTAGTTGCATTCTCCGGCGGTGCCCAGGCGCGTATGTCCCAATCCACCATCCAGATCTGGTCCTGGCTGCACAAATGGTCGAGCCTGGTGTGCACGCTCTTCCTGCTGATGCTGTGCGTCACCGGTCTGCCGCTGATCTTCCATCACGAGATCGAACACCTCACAGGTGAGGAGTACGTCATGCCGGACCTGCCCGGCGATGACGGGCTGGAAAGTCTCGACACGGTGCTTGCCGAAGCGCTGGCCTCGCGGCCCGGCGAGGTCGGCCTGTTCATGAGTTTCGACGAGGACCGGCCGGTGGTGAATGTCACCTCGGGCCCGGCCTATGACGCGCCGGAACGGCAGATGACGCTGATGTCGCTGGACTGGCGCTCGGCGGATTTTGTGCCGCCGCCGGTGGAAGAGGGGATCATGGCGGTGATCCTCCAGCTGCATATCGACATGTTCCTGGGCCTGCCGGGAAAGTTCTTCCTGGGAGCGATGGGCGCGCTCTTTGTCGTCGCCATCGCGTCCGGCGTGGTGCTCTACGCCCCCTTCATGCGCAAGCATGATTTCGGCACGCTGCGGGTGTCCAGAAGCCGCCGGGTGAAATGGCTCGACTGGCACAATCTCCTCGGCATCGTCACCCTGGCCTGGGCGAGCGTGGTCGGGCTGACGGGCGTCATCAATGCCTTCTCCGAACCGATTACCGCGACATGGCAGGCGACCCAGCTGGGCGAGATGACGGCAGGCTATCGCGAAGCCGAACCGCCAGCCGAGCTGGGCTCGATCCAGGGCGCGATCGATGCGGTGACGACAGCGGCGCCGGGCATGCGGGTGCAGTTCGTGGCCTTCCCGGGCGGGCTCTACTCAACCGATCATCACTATGCCGTCTTCCTGCAGGGCGCGACGCCGCTGACCAAGCGCCTGCTGACGGTCGGCCTGGTGGACGCGGTGACCGGCGAGCTGACCGATATCCGCCCCATGCCCTGGTACATGCAGGCGCTGTTGCTCTCCCAGCCGCTGCATTTCGGCGATTATGGCGGGCTGCCGATGAAAATCCTCTGGGCGCTGCTCGATCTGGTGACGATCGTCGTGCTCGGCTCGGGCGTCTATCTGTGGCTTGCCCGCCGCAAGCGGCCGGTGCGCACGCTGATGGCGGAGGCCGAGGCATGAGCCGCGCTGCCGCCCCGCCCCGCCGCCGCAGCCTCGGCGCGATCTTTGTCATGCCTGCGCTGATCGGCCTGTTGAGCCTGATCGGTCTTGTCAGTGCGCTGGCCGGTGACGGTTTCAGCGACGTCCTCTCCTGGGCCGGCCTCGCCATGCCCCTGATCGCCATCGTCTGGGCCCGGGCCCGGCGGCGGCAATGACCTCTCCAAAGCAAACAACCTCCCCCAAGAAGAAGACAGAAAGCTCACACCCATGACCTTCCGCTCCCTCTGCCTCGCCGCGACCGCCATCGGTGCCGTTGCCGCAGCGCCCGCTTTCGCCCAGACCGCCGATGAGGATGTCATCGTCGTCACGGCGCCGGACTATGTGCCGCTCGGCTCGGAAGAAGCCAACAAGACCGGCATGCCGCTGATCGAGACGCCGCAATCGGTCTCGCTGATCTCGCGCGACCAGATCGACCTGCTCGACTGGAACAATCTCTCCCAGACCGTGCGCTATGTGGCCGGTGTGACGGGCGAGAATTACGGCCCGGACATGCGCGTCGACTGGCTGACCATGCGCGGCTTCGAACCGGTGCAATTCCTGGACGGCACGCGCGGCTCGATCGGCTCGATCGCCAATACCGGCCTCGATCTCTATGGCGCGGAAGACGTGCGCATCCTGCGCGGCCCGTCGGCAGCGCTCTACGGCCTCACCCCGCCGGGCGGCCTGGTCGATATCGTCTCGCGCCGTCCGCGTGAGGAATTCGGCGGCGAGATCGGTGTGGAAGTCGGCAATCAGGATCTCTGGCAGATCAATGGCGACGTCACCGGCGCCCTGTCGGACACGGTCTCGGCGCGCCTGACGGGTCTCTACCGCGAAGGCGGCAGCCAGACGCGCGGTGTCGATACCGACCGCACCTATATCGCGCCGGCCCTGACCTGGCAGGCCTCGCCGCGCACCACGCTGACCCTGCTGGCCTATTATCAGGATGACGGCATCTATGGCGACGGCATGGGCTTTTTCCCGTCCCAGGGCACGCTGACGCCCAATCCGAACGGGCCGATCCCAGTCGACGCCAATCTGGGCGAGACCAGCTATAACCGTTTCGAGCGCGAGCATTACGGCGTCGGCTACGAGTTCTCCCACGAATTCGAGGGCGGCATCACGCTCACCCAGAACCTGAAATACACGGATCTGGAATCCATCCAGCGCGGCATTGGCGGCAATGGTTTTGTCGATGCCGACTTCGACGGCACGCCGGACGATTACCGCACGGTGAGCCGCTATTCCTTCTCCTTCGACGAGGATGTCGACACGCTGTCGGTGGATACGCGGCTGGCGGGCACCTTCACCACCGGCGCGATCGAGCACGATCTGACCGGCGGTCTGGACTGGCGCGAATACGACTATATCGGCGCCTCGGCCTTCTCCTTCGCCGGCATCCCGACCATCGACATCTATAATCCGGTCTACGGCCACACCATCGCCGACCTGCCGACCGCGCCCTTCGACAGCACCCTGCAGCAGCAGACCGGTCTCTACCTCGTCGACCAGGCGCGGCTGGACAACTGGATCGCCACGCTGACCGTGCGCCATGACTGGGTGAAGACCGAACAGCGCCTGGCCGGTATCGACCATGACGATGACGACACGTCCTGGACGGCGGGCCTGGCCTACCGGTTCGACAATGGTCTCGTGCCCTACGTCTCCTGGGCGAGCAGCTTCCAGCCGGCGGCCGGTTCCGACCGCAATGGCGTGGCCTTCGACCCGACGCGCGGCGAACAGGTGGAAGCCGGTGTGAAATACCAGCCGGATCTGGGGCCGGACACGCGTGTCCTCGCGACGGCGGCGGTCTATCGCCTGGTGCAGGACAATGTGCTGACGCCGGATCCGCAGAACGCCGCGGGCGAGAGCTTCCAGGTGCAGACCGGTGAAGTGGAAGTCTCCGGCTTCGAGGTCGAATTCGTCGGCCGCTTCCGCGAGCGTCTGAGCCTCAATGCCGCCCTGACCTGGACTGACAGCGAAGTCACCCGCTCCAACGGTCCGGACCTGGGCGCCGAACTGCCGGTCGTGCCCAGCTTCCAGGCCTCCGCCCTGGCCGACTACACGATCCAGGAAGGCCGGCTTGCCGGTCTCGGCGCCTCGCTGGGCGCGCGCTTCATGGCTGAAAGCGCCGGCAATCTGCCGTCCGCCTTCACGCCGGAAGTCTACACCAACCCGTCCGTCACCCTGTTCGACGGTTCGGTGCATTATGACTATGCCGACTGGCGTGTGGCGGTCTCCGGCTCGAACTTGTTCGACGAGACCTATGTCGCGCGCTGCTATTCTGCCGTGAACTGCTTCTACGGCGCTCCGCGCACCGTGCGCGCCAGCGTGACGCGGCGGTTCTGACAAGACGTTGCTGCAAGCGCGTCACCTCTCGCCGTGTGCGTGAGGTGACGCGCACCGGACCGTCATTCCGGCGAAAGCCCGGCCTTGTGATCTGGGTCCTGACTTTCGTCAGGATGACGGTTTGTGGGGGAGGCTTTCTTCCCCATTTCTTGAGGAAGTGGGGCGATGCGGCGTCCGGCTGAGCCCCTGAGGTGGAATTCCGGCATGTGGTTGTAAGGGGGTGGAGCGGGAGGGCCCGCGTCTTTCACCAACCGCGCGTTTCTCCCGGCACGCTCCGAACCGTCATTCCGGCGAAAGCCGGAACCCAGGTCGCAGAGCGAGGCGGGGCCTTTCCTGGAAGAGGCAGGCCATATGATCTGGGTCCTGACTTTCGTCAGGATGACGGTTTGTGGGGTGGCGTCTTTCTTTCCCATTTCATGGGGAAGTGGGTCGATGCGGTACCCCTGGTCCGGCTGAACCCCTGAGGCGGAATTCCGGCATGTGGTTCAAGGGGGTGGAGCGGGAGGGCCCGCGTCTTTCACCAACCGCGCGTTTTTCCCGGCAGGCACCGAACCGTCATTCCGGCGAAAGCCGGAACCCAGGTCGCAGAGCGAGGCGGGGCCTTTCCTGGAAGAAGCGGGCCATATGATCTGGGTCCTGACTTTCGTCAGGATGACGGTTTGTAGGGGTGGCGCTTTTTCTTTCCCATTTCATGAGGACGTGGGGCGATGCGGCGCCCTTGACCCGGCTGAACCTCTGAGGCGGAATTCCGGCATGTGGTTGTAAGGTGATGGAGCGGGAGGGCCCGCGTCTTTCACCAACCGCGCGTTGCTCCCGGCACGCTCCGAACCGTCATTCCGGCGAAAGCCGGAACCCAGATCGCAGAGCGAGGCGGGGCCTTTCCTGGAAGAAGCGGGCCATATGATCTGGGTCCTGACTTTCGTCAGGATGACGGTTTGAGGGGTGGCGTCCTTCTTCCCCATATCGTGGGGAAGTGGGCCGATGCGCAGCATCGGGTCGATGGGGGCCGCCGCAGGCGGCATTCCGCTTTCGCTGCGCGCCAGTGCTCTGTGACCAATGACTTCCGCGGCAGCGGCACTTCTAGCGGCAATCAAGGTCTTTCGACGAGACGGTAGGTGAAGGCATGATTGGTTTCGCGCTCACCGTTGGTGTGTATGCGTTTGCAACGAAAGGGTGCTTTGTTGCATGGTTTACCAAGTCGGCATCCGATGCGGGGTGCCAATAATTTCCATTCAGCTACGCTGGGTGAAGTGCGAGGTGCTGTTGTGGGTGAATCTGTTGAATGTCCTATCTGCGAAGGTCGCTTCTTTGGACGTTGTTACGAGCACTCCTCGGATATTGATGGAAGAGCGTTCGAGTGTGATGCCTGTGGACGGTTTACTCTATCGCGAACAGCTTTGAGCGTGCGTGTGAGGAGTCTGAATTCAGTTGAAAGAGCTGCGATATCGCACCGTATTCAGATCGCGCAGTCTGAAAACTATATTCCCAGAATAACAACGAGTTGGTTTGACGACGATAGTGTGGAACTTCGTCTACCTTCTCCGATCGAAAGGGCTAGGAATTTAATTGAAGTTGTGGGTTTGCACGTTCTTTCAAACGGTAGCCATCTATCTGAATTGAGCCCAAGAGACTTTTCAAAAATTGGTTTCTTCGATTTCTTAGATGCAGAAAATATTTTTCGAGAAACTAGTTCAAGGAATCTTTTAAAAGGCCAACTAGTACCTGATTCAGATGGAGATTTTTATCATCTATCAGAGTTGAATTTAACTCTAGATGGTTGGGAGGAATTTGAAGAATTGCGCTCGGGGCTTCGAGCTGGGAAATACGCGTTTGTAGCAATGAAATTTGGAGATCTAGAACTTGAAGTCCTTGTGTCTACGTTTGTAAAACCGAAGGTTCTTTCAGAATTGGGATACCAAGTCGTAGACCTACGGGACGTTGCTAGAGCGGGTATAATTGACAATTTGCTCAGAGAACAAATTCGTGATGCGGCATTTGTGATTGTCGACTTAACGCACGACAATTCTGGGGCCTATTGGGAGGCTGGTTATGCTGAGGGGTTGGGAAAACCAGTAGTGTACATTTGCGAAAGTGCAAAATTTGATGCCGCCAAGACACATTTTGACACCAATCACTGTATGACAGTTGTGTGGTCGAAAGGAAAAGAGGAGGAATTCTCGAGATCGCTAATCGCGACCATTCGAAGATCCCTCGGGTTGTTTCCGACACAATAGCTTGAACAAAGAACGATGTAATCAGGGGCGGGCTACGTCTTAAAATGGTGACGCGAAACGCCTAGCCGCCCCAGCTCACATTCATGATCTCGTAGCTCTTCAGGCCGCCCGGGGCGTTGACCTCGATGACGTCGCCCACCTCCTTGTTTATCATCGCGCGGGCGATGGGGGAGGAGATGGAGATCTTGCCGGACTTCACGTCGGATTCGTCGTCGCCGACGATCTGGTACGTGGCTTCCTCTTCGGTGTCCTCGTCCAGCACCGTGACGGTCGCACCGAACTTCACCGTGTCACCCGACATCTTGGCGATATCGATCACCTGGGCGCGCGCCAGCTTGTCCTCGAGTTCCTGGACCCGGCCCTCGATATAGCCCTGGCGTTCCTTGGCCGCGTGATACTCGGCGTTTTCCGACAGGTCGCCGTGCTCGCGCGCTTCGGAAATCGCGGCGATCACCGCCGGACGTTCGACGGATTTGAGATGTTTCAGCTCTTCGTCGAGGGCTTTATGCCCGGCGACGGTCATCGGGATCTTGTTCATACGACCACTTATCTTCGGGAGTGGAAGGCAGGCTAGCCTCCACGAAGTTGACCATCAAGAGTAGGTCTGCAGGGCCACAGGTTCAAGCGCTCCTTCATCGATCCGGCGCAAGGACAGGATTGCGGCGCGTGCGGCCGAGGCTGTCGTGTAGCACGGGATGCGCATGTCCAGGGCCGTACGGCGGATCGAATAGCTGTCCAGATGCGACTGGCGGCCCTCGGTGGTGTTGAAGATCAGCTGGACTTCGCCGTTCTTCATCAGGTCGACAATATGCGGCCGGCCCTCGAACACCTTGTTGACGCGGGTCACCGGCACGCCGGCATCCTCGAACACGGTGGCGGTGCCCGCGGTGGCGAGAATCTTGAAGCCGAGCATCACCAGAACGCGCGCCGGCTCGACCATCGCGGCCTTGTCGCCCTCGCGCAGCGAGATGAAGACGCCGCCCGAGCGCGGCAGTTTCACACCGGCACCCAGCTCGGCCTTGGCGAAGGCGGCCTCGAACATGGTGTCGATGCCCATCACCTCGCCGGTGGAACGCATTTCCGGGCCCAGAACCGGGTCGACGCCGGGGAAGCGGGCCCAGGGCATCACCGCTTCCTTGACGGAGATGTGTTTCGGTGCCGGATCCTTCAGGCCGAAATCCTTCAGCTTGGCGCCGGCCATCACCTTGGCGGCGATCTTGGCGACCGGCTGGCCGATGGCCTTGGCCACGAAGGGCACGGTGCGCGAGGCGCGCGGATTGACTTCGAGCACGTAGATCTCGCCGCCCTTTACCGCGAACTGCACGTTCATCAGGCCTTTCACGCCGATGGCCTTGGCCATGGCGACGGCTTCCGCCTTCAGCTCGTCGACCATTTCTTTCGAGAGCGAGTAGGGCGGCAGCGAGCAGGCGCTGTCGCCGGAGTGGACGCCGGCTTCCTCGATATGCTGCATCACGCCGGCCACCCACACATCCTCGCCGTCGCAGATCGCGTCGACATCGACCTCGTCGGCATCGGTGAGATAGCGGTCCAAGAGGAGCGGGGACTTGCCGGAGACGTGCACGGCTTCACGCAGATAGCGGTCGAAACTGTCGATCTCGCGGATAATCTCCATCGCCCGGCCGCCCAGCACATAGGAGGGGCGCAGCACCAGCGGGAAGCCGAGCTTCTCGGCTTCGGCGCGCGCCTGTTCTTCGGAGGAGGCGATGGCGTTGGGCGGCTGTTTCAGGTTCAGCCGGTCCAGGAGGTCCTTGAAGCGCCAGCGGTCTTCGGCCAGGTCGATGGCGTCCGGCGCGGTGCCGAGGATCGGCACGCCTTCCGCTTCCAGCTCGCCGGCGATCTTCAGCGGGGTCTGGCCGCCATACTGCACGACCACGCCCAGCAGCTCGCCCTTTTCCTGTTCCTTGGCGATCAGTTCGAGCGTGTCCTCGAGGGTCAGCGGCTCGAAATACAGGCGGTCGGCGGTGTCATAATCGGTCGAGACGGTTTCCGGATTGCAGTTCACCATGATCGACTCGATGCCCATCTCGCCGAAGGCGAAAGCGGCATGGCAGCAGCAATAGTCGAACTCGATGCCTTGGCCGATCCGGTTCGGGCCGCCGCCGAGGATGATGGCTTTCTTCGCATCCGAAGGATCGCTTTCGCAATCCGCCGTCTCGCTGCCGAAGGCCGGCATCTCGTAGGTGGAATACATGTAGGGCGTCGCGGCGAAGAATTCGGCGGCGCAGGTGTCGACCCGCTTGAAGACCGGGCGCACGCCCAGGGCGCGGCGCGCCTTGCGCACATCGGCTTCCTCGCGCTTGACCAGCTTGGCCAGACGGGCGTCCGAGAAGCCCATGGCTTTGAGATTGCGGAAGCCTTCGGCGGTTTCCGGCAGCCCCATTGTGGCAATGTCTTCCTCGGCGTGAACGATCGCCTCGATCTGGCGCAGGAACCAGGGCTCGTACAGCGAGGCCGCGCGCACTTCCTCGACGCTCAGGCCTTCGCGGAACGCCTGGGCAATCACGCGCAGACGGTCCGGCGTGGCCACCGACAGGGCGGCGCGCACGGCTTCCTTGCGGGCATCCTCGCTGGCGGCTTCCTCGACACCGGGGATATCGACCTCGTCGAAACCGGTCAGGCCGGTTTCCATCGAGCGCAGAGCCTTCTGCACGCTTTCATGGAAGGTGCGGCCGATCGACATGGCTTCGCCGACCGACTTCATCGACGTGGTCAGGCGGTTGTCGGCGCCGGGATATTTCTCGAAGGCAAAGCGCGGGATCTTCGTGACGACATAGTCGATCGTCGGCTCGAAGGAGGCCGGGGTGGCGCCGTCGGTGATGTCGTTGGCGATCTCGTCCAGCGTGTAGCCGACGGCCAGTTTGGCGGCGACCTTGGCGATCGGGAAGCCGGTGGCCTTGGAGGCCAGCGCCGAGGAGCGCGACACGCGCGGGTTCATCTCGATGACGACCATGCGGCCGTCTTCCGGATTGACGGCGAACTGTACGTTCGAGCCGCCGGTCTCCACACCGATCTCGCGCAGCACGGCCAGCGAGGCCGAGCGCATGATCTGGTATTCCTTGTCGGTCAGCGTCAGGGCCGGCGCCACGGTGATCGAGTCGCCGGTGTGCACGCCCATCGGATCGATATTCTCGATCGAGCAGATGATGATGCAATTGTCCGCCCGGTCGCGGACGACTTCCATCTCGAATTCCTTCCAGCCGACAATGCTCTCCTCGACGAGGATTTCATCGACCGGCGAGGCATCGAGACCGGTTTTGCAGATCGCCTCGTATTCCTCGACATTGTAGGCGATGCCACCGCCCGTGCCGCCCAGGGTGAAGGAGGGGCGGATGATCGCCGGCAGGCCGATCTCCGGCAGCACGGCCTCGGCCTCGGCCATGGTGTGCACGGTGCGCGAGCGCGGGCTTTCCAGGCCGATCTTGTCCATCGCGGCGCGGAAGCGTTCGCGGTTCTCCGCCTTGTCGATCACGTCCGCCTTGGCGCCGATCATCTCGACCCCGAACAGGTCCAGCACGCCGCGCTTGTTCAGCTCCAGCGCGCAGTTGAGCGCGGTCTGGCCGCCCATGGTCGGCAGCAGCGCGTCGGGGCGTTCCTTCTCGATCACCTTGGCGACCATTTCCGGCGTGATCGGCTCGATATAGGTCGCGTCCGCCAACTCCGGATCGGTCATGATCGTGGCCGGGTTGGAATTGACCAGGATGACCCGGTAGCCCTCGGATTTCAGCGCCTTCACCGCCTGAACGCCGGAGTAGTCGAACTCGCAGGCCTGGCCGATCACGATGGGACCGGCGCCGATGATCAGGATGGATTTGATGTCGGTGCGTTTGGGCATCAGCGCGGGCCTTCTTTGTCGTGCGCGCGCGCCCGTCGCGGCGTTCCCGGTCGGGATGCCGTGCAGGCGCGTCGGTTTTGGTGCTGAAGCGGGTACCTAACGCGGAATCGGAGCGAAGGCGAGGGGGAAACTGAGGGATTCGGTGCGTTAGGTGGTAACGGACTGAATTAAATATGAAATAGCCCGCATTTTGGGGCGGACAACCGCCGCGGCCGGCGGGTATCGGCAATCGGGAGAAACTGGTCCGGCCGGGCTCTGGTGTGTGAGAGAAGGCGAGACCCGGTCAGTCAGGCACGAACCGCAACGGCTGGGGGTATGGGTTGATACGGTGGTGCTCCCGATTGCCGATATCTGACGATTCAACTAATATCGGAAAAAATTCAAGTGAAACTTTAATTCAGGATGCAGTTCGTGACCGATAATGCGCCCGCCGCACACCGCAATGATGCCCGTATCCGCGGGCTGAGCCGCTTTCTCGCCATCGCCACGCTGGTGCTCATGGCCCTGCAGCCGCTGGTGGTCTGGGGGGCATGGATGCTGCCCGACCTGTCCGGCATGCTGGAGCGGCCGGTGCCCGGCAACGGGCTGGGCGGGCCGTCGCTGGACTGGTTCATCCTGCCTGTACGCCTCGGTGCTGCGGGCATTGCCACCGTCCCGGTCGTGATCACGCTGTACGGGCTGTGGGGCTTGCGCGGCCTGTTCACCGAGTGTGCGCAGGGGCGGTATTTCTCGGCCGAAGCCGTGACGGGCTTCCGGCAGTTCGCCCTGGCAAGCCTGGTGAATGCGCTGTGGTCGCCCGTCGGTCATACGGTGATGGGCGTCTATCTCTCGGTCGCCAACCCGCATGTGCCGAACGCGCTGGAAATCGCCTTCTCCTCGCGCGATGTCCAGGCCATCGGCCTGGCGCTGCTCTTCTTCCTGGTGGCGCATATCCTGGCAGAGGGCCGCCGCAAGCAGGAGGAGCTGGAGCTGATCCTGTGAGCGATGAGGACGAGACCCTGCCCGGCGAGATCATCGTCCATCTCGATGTCTGGCTGGCGCGCCGCAAGATCCGCTCGAAGGACCTGGCCGACCGGATCGGTGTCAGCGAACAGGCCCTGTCGATGATCAAGACGGGCAAGATCAAGGGCGTGCGCTTCTCCACCCTGATCGCCCTGTGCGACGCCCTCGACTGCCAGCCGGGCGATCTATTCGAGTTCCGGCGCAAGCAGTGACAATTCCCGCCACAGCATGGGCTGGATGTCGCTGCGGGTTCCTGCGACCCGGTCCGACACCATCCAGTGCGCGCGTTCGTGCAGCAGCGGGATGATGGCGGTCTCCTCGAACAGGCGCGCTTCGGCCTGCTGGTAGGCGAGGGCGCGGGCGGCCGGGTCGGTCTCGCGCCGGGCGCGGGCCATGGCGTCGGCGAACGCCGAGTCCTGCCAGTTGAAATTGTCGGCAAACCCGCCGGGCGCGAACGGGTCCAGCATGAAGAAGGGATCGGCCTTCAGGCCGCGATTGAAGCTGGCGACGGCGACATCGTAATCGCCGGCATCGACGGCCTGGTAGAGATCGGTGGCATAGGTCACGAAGATCTCGGTCTCCACACCGGCGCGCTGCCAGTCGTCCGCCACGGCAAGGGCGATGCGCTCATTGTCGCCCGGCGTGGTGCGGATCTGCAGCGGTCGGCCGATCTCCAGCGCCGGGCTTGCGCCCGCGGCTCCGGCTTCCGGATCGATCACCGGCACGACATGGCGCGTCGGACTGGCCGTGCCGGCAAAGAATTCCTCGGCGATGAAGCCGCGATCGATCGCCCCGGACAAGGCGCGGCGCGTTTCGGCCGCGGCCAGCGGTGCGCGGGCGTGATTGAGCTTGAGATAGCGCAGGATCGGTGCGTCGAAACTGCGGAAACGTTCGCCCAGCCGGTCGCGCAGGAAGCCGATCTGGTTGGCCGGCGGCTGGTCGGCCAGGTCGTAATCGCCGGCCCGGAACAGGCGCACCCGTGTGGCGGCATCCTGCACCGCATCCAGCCGGATGGCCGGGATCGCCACCCGCGCGGCGTCGTAATAGGCGGGGTTGCGGGCGAGGGCGAGATGCAGCTGGCTTTCGCCGGTCAGCGTGTAGGCGCCGGCCGTGACCAGGTTTTCCGGCCGCACCCAGTCGGCGCCATGGCGTTCGATGACGTGGCGCGGGAAGGGATAGAATTCACGCATCAGGACGGGCAGCAGGCCCAGCGGATCGGTGAGACGGAACTCGACGCTCCGTTCGTTCAGCGCGGTGACCCCCATCGCCTCGGGCGGCATCTCGCCGGCCAGCACCGCGCGGGCGTTTTCGATGGCGAAGAAGTCGCCCAGCCGGGCAAAACTCTGGGCGGGATCGACCAGACGCCGGGCCGACCAGACGACATCCTCGGCAGTCAGCGGATGCCCGTCCGACCAGGTCAGCCCGTCGCGCAGATGGAAATACCAGAGCCGCCCGTCTTCGCGGAAGGTCCAGCTTTCCGCCAGCCCCGGCGCGACGGAGCCGTCCGGCGCATACTCGGTCAGTCCGGCGTGCAGCTGCTTGTAGGCAAGGGCCGCCGAGGCGAATTCGCCCCGCGCCGGGTCGAGACTGTCGGGCAGGTTCGTCGTCGCGACGCGCAGCAGCCCGTCCGGCGGTGCCGAGCGGCTGCAGCCGGTCAGACCTGCAGCAACGGAGGCAGCGAGAAGTGTACGTCGGTTGAGCATCACAGGATGATGCTGTGATGCGCGCCGGGCAGCCAGCCCTTTTTGAACCTGCGCTCAGCCGGCGGCGTCGATGCTGTTTGCTCGCTTCCCTACGCCGCCGTCACCCTGGCGAAGGTCAGGGCCCAGTTCGAAAACCTGGATTGAGCCAGACTTGGCGCAAAAGCGTCCTGAGACCTGGATCCTGACTTTCGTCAGGATGACGGGTTGTGGTCGGGGTCAGGAATATGACCGGGGGAATTTTCGAACTTCGCCGGGGTGAGCGCTCCGCCGCCTTGCACGCGGTGGCGCCTTCACCCGGTCGTGGGGAGAAGGCTCAGGCTTCAGCCTTTGCCTTCAGCTCGCCGACAAACCGGTCGAACACGCCGAAACTGTCTTGCGGGCCCGGGCTGGCTTCCGGGTGGTGCTGAACGGCCCAGACGGGCTTGTCGGTCAGCTTGAAGCCGGAATTGGAACCGTCGAACAGCGAGACATGGGTTTCAACCGCGTTGGACGGCAGGGTCGAACCATCGACCGCGAAACCGTGATTCATGGAGACAATCTCCACCTGGCCGGTCTCGTGGTTCTTCACCGGGTGATTGGCGCCGTGATGGCCCTGGGGCATTTTTGCGGTCTTGGCACCGAGCGCGAGCGCCAGCATCTGGTGGCCCAGGCAGATGCCCAGGGCCGGGATGCCGGCCTCGATGACGGCCTTGATGGTCGGCAGGGCATACT
The DNA here is from genome assembly GCF_017642925.1 of Maricaulis sp. Lineage (GTDB taxonomy): Bacteria > Pseudomonadota > Alphaproteobacteria > Caulobacterales > Maricaulaceae > Maricaulis. The sequence continues at coordinate 139,377 of NZ_JAEPOL010000007.1, forward strand.
TGCCCGTCTCCGCCGGGTCGCCCGGACCGTTGGAAAAGACCACACCATCGGGATTGAGGGCTTTCACCTCGTCGATGCCCGCCTTGCCCGGCAGCACCGTGACGCGGGCGCCCGCGCCGGTGAGCAGGCGCAGGATGTTGGCCTTCACGCCATAGTCGAGCACCACGACGCGCGGACCGTCTTCCGGTCCGGCGGCATAGCCCTCGCCGAGTACCCAATTGCCTTCGCTCCACTCGCCGGCGGCTTCGCGGGTGACGTCGGCGGCAAGCTCGCGGCCTTCCATGGTCGGCGCGGCAGCAGCAGCGGCCTTGAGCGCCTCGATATCGATATTGCCGGAGGGATCATGGGCGATGGCGCACATGGCCATGCCCTTCTCGCGGATGCGGCGGGTGAGGGCGCGCGTGTCGATCCCGGTCACCGAGACGATGCCGCGCGTGCGCAGCCATTCCTCGAAAGAGGTCTCGGCGCGCCAGTTGGCCGGCGGGGTGATCGCAGCGCGGGACACCATGCCGACGGCGGCCTTGCGGGCCGGATCGCTGGCGGCTTCCTCGTCTTCCGCATTGGCGCCGACATTGCCGACATGCGGGAAGGTGAAGCAGACGACCTGTCCGGCATAGGACGGGTCGGCCAGGATTTCCTGGTGGCCGGTCATCGCCGTGTTGAAGCACAGCTCGCCGATCGCGGTTCCGCTTGCGCCGGTCCCGTGGCCCAGGAAGACCTGTCCGTCTGCAAGGGCGATAGCGCCTGTGGCCTGCGTCGGATCGGGCTGCGACATGGGGCTCTCCTGCCTTGCGGGGACGCGGGTCGGGCGGCCGGGGAATCGGCTGCATCCTGACGTCCGGATAAACGGGCGCTTCGCTAGTCTCTTCGCTCCGCCGGGTCAATACCGCAAGTCCGGTTCCCGGCCGGATCGATCAATCTTTATGACTGCGGGTCGATGAGGGGTTGATTATTATGCGGCGAGGGCATATTCCCCCGGCCCTTGTTTCAGAGGCTGCAAGGCCGAGGATGAGCAGACAGTCAGGAACGCATCTGCGGACAACGGACCCGGACGCTCGAAACAAATGGCGCTTCCCGGAGGCGCGCGAACACTTTTTCACACCGGAGATTTCGTGACGGGTTGCCAAAGGGCACCCAGAATGGACCAGTTACATCATGTCTCTTCGTGACCGTATCACCGACGAACTGAAATCCGCCCTCAAGGCTGGCGACAAGACGCGTCTGTCGACGCTCCGCCTGATCTCTGCGGCGATCAAGGACCGTGACATCGCGGCGCGCGCGGAAGACCGCTGCGCCGGCTGCGAGGACACGGAAATCATGGCCATCCTGCAAAAGCTGGCCAAGCAGCGCGACGAAAGCGCCGAGACCTATGAAAAGGCCGGCCGCCTGGATCTCGCCGAGGCCGAGCGCGGCGAAGCGGAGATTGTCCGCGAATTCCTGCCCAAGCCGATGGACAGCACCGAAATCGAGCACGCGGCCCAGATCGTCGTCAGCGAACTCGATGCCTCCGGCCTGAAGGATATGGGCCGTGTGATGGGCGAGCTGAAGACCCGCTATGCCGGCCGCATGGATTTCGGCCAGGCGGGCGCCAAGGTGAAGACGCTGCTCGCCGGCGCGGCCTGAGTTCATCTTTGCCTGCACGCATGGCAGTTACATACGGCGTCTTTGGGGGTGTGGTGCACCAGACCGTGTACCACACCGCCCTCAGCGTCAAATTTACCTGAAATACAATCGAAGTACTGGGACTCGCCATTCTCGTAGTAGCGCCGCATCGCGTGCGCGATCAAATCGGCAAACTGGATCATCCGTGTAGATTTGCTATCTACGAACATAGGAACGTCACACAAGTTGTAGAGTTGTCCCCACTTGTGTCCTATGGATCGAAAGTCCCGCGCCAGAGATTGCAGGGATGTTTCGTATGAAGACTTATCAAGAACTATAAGTCCGCGTTGTGTATCCCCTTTTTTGTGCAGCCGACCCAGATACCTGTCAAAACGGTTGCACATATGTTCAAAGGCAAATTCCATGGGGTCGTCCGGCGAGACTGCGGCTTTGTGTATCGCCGCGGCAAAAATGCGGACGTTATTTGACGATCCCAATATGTTCAGGGCGTCCTTGTAGGCGCTAATGCGAGGTTCTTTGTTGATCCCTCGCCAGTGTCGCTTTCCGCTGAGTATGTCTGTCCCTCGAAATTCAATTGACTGAGGGGAGTCGGGCCAAATGCGCTCTGCCAGCATATCCAGTCGCTGCGAGAGCCAGTGAGGCATCCGCTCGAAGACGGTCAGCCCGGCCAGAATGATGTGAGTGTCGCTCGGATTACCGACCGACCCTGAATCATCCAGATATAATATGTGCATATGAAGAAAAAGGCGGCCGAGCGCAGCAAGCGCTGCAACGATCTGCTAAGGCAAATCTCTCAACCGCACCTCCTAGTTAGACCCGGAGTGAGTAAATATCAAGTTGCTCGAATATGCGTGTTTATTGCTGAAAATGCAAGCTTGGGTAGAATTTCGATGAAACGAAGAGTGACGCCGGAAGCTTTCGGGCGCATCATGTCCGGCTGTGACAACGGACGGGTGAGGCAAACGCTTTCAGATGCGGCTGGGTGAGGATTTCATCGACGAGATCAAGGCGCGGGTCCGCCCGTCGGACCTGATCGGCCGCACCGTGCAGCTGAAACGCCAGGGCCGCGAATTCGTCGGCCTGTCGCCCTTCAAGAAAGAACGTACGCCGTCGTTTTTCGTCAATGACGACAAGCGCTTCTACCATTGCTTTGCCAGTGGCAAGCATGGCGACGTCTTCACCTGGCTCGAGGAAATGGAAGGCCTCTCCTTCATGGAGGCGGCGGAGCGGCTGGCCGGCGAGGCCGGGCTGCGCCTGCCAGAGCCGGATCCGGAAGCTCACGAGAAGACCGTCCACCGCAAATCCCTCGTGGAATGGATGGAGGTGGCCCAGGCTTTTTATCTGCGGGCCCTGCGCCAGCCGGAAGGCGAGGCGGCGCGGACCTATCTCAAGGGGCGCGGCCTGACCGGTCAGGACTGTGTGCGTTTCGGTATCGGCTTCGCCCCTGACGGGCGGACGGCGCTGAAGGACGAGCTGGTGACGGCCGGGGCGCCGGTCGAGGACCTGGTCGAGTGCGGCCTGCTGATCCAGCCCGATCACGGTTCGCCCTATGACCGGTTCCGCGACCGCATCATGTTCCCGATCCACGATCCGCGCGGCCGGCTGGTCGCCTTTGGCGGCCGGGCGCTGAACAAGGACGCGCGGGCGAAGTATCTCAACTCGCCCGAGACGCCGATCTTCCACAAGGGTTCGGTGCTCTATCGCTATCCCGAAGCGCGCAAGGCGGCCTCCGATCCCAAGCAGACGATCCGCGGCCTGATCGTAGCAGAAGGCTATCTCGACGTGATCGCCCTGGCGCGCGCCGGGCTGGACCATGGCGTGGCCCCGCTGGGCACGGCCGTCACCGAGGACCAGATCCAGCTCTTGTGGCGCGCCGGTGGCGAGCCGGTGATGTGCCTGGACGGCGACAGTGCCGGCCGTGGGGCGGCCTTCAAGGCGGCCGACCGGGCGCTGCCGCTGCTGCAGCCGGGCAAGACGCTGCGCTTTGCCTTCATGCCTGAGGGCAAGGATCCGGACGATCTCCTGCGCGAGGAGGGCGCCAATGCGCTGCGCGCGGTGTTCACCGAGACCCGTTCGCTGGCCGATCTCCTGTGGGAGCGCGAGGTTCATGCCGAACCGCTCGACGATCCGGATCGCCGGGCCGGCTTCCGCAGGCGGATCCGGGGGCTTGTTTCCCAGATCGCCGATACCGATATACGCGAAGAATACCGGCGTGAGTTCGACCAGCGCATGGACGCGCTGTTCGGCGGCCGGCCGCAGCAGACGCGGCGGACCTCCGGAGCTTACGGGCGGAAAATGCCGCCCATGCGGGCCAGCGCCGAACTGAAACGCAAGACGCAGGCTGCAGGCCGGCAACCGGCCGATCATCTGGCGCGTCACCTGCTTCTCGCCGCGATCGATTACCCCGATATCGCGGTCGACCAGGTGGAGACATTGGCGCTTTTGCGCCTCGGTTCGCTTGACTCACTGCGCGACGCCGTTTTAGACGCCTGCTCTTCTGGGCAGTCTGTGCAAACCGACACGCTTAGGGCCAGATTGGCCGAAGCCGGATATGCGGCAACGATGAAGCGGTTGGACGGAGAGCGCGGCCCCATGCAGGCGGCACTGGGCGGAACGGAGGCGTCCTTCAAGGCACGAACACAGGCTTGGACGCGCCTGGCAGCAGCCTATATGGAACGAAGCGAGGCACAGCGCCGGCGCGACGAGATACGCGCACGGCTGAACGAAGAAATTGGCAGGGACGATTCCGAGAGTGTGCGGCGGCTGGTCGAGGCCTGGCGCCGGGAAACCTCGCGATCGGAACCGTCCTGACACGGAACACATTCCAATTGTGCGCACTGGGCAGCGCGACAAGGGACGAATAAATGAGCAAAACGGCCGAAGCCAACGACGCATCGGAACCCCAGGACGGTCCGCTTCTGGACCTGACGGACCAGTCGGTCAAGAACATGATCAAAACCGCGAAGAAGCGCGGTTATGTGACCCATGACGAGCTGAACGCCGTTCTGCCGAGCGAGGAATTTTCCTCCGAGCAGATCGAGGACGTGCTCGCGCAGCTGTCCGAGATGGGCATCAATGTCGTCGACAGCGAGACCGACGTCGACGATGACGGCGACAACGCCAAGGCGAATGCCTCCGGCGATGACGATGACAGCGACGATGACGAGGACGAGAGCGACAGCCGCTCCGTCGCGGCCGCCAGCGGCAAGGCCGCCGTGGTGGGCCAGAATACCGGCTCGTCCGCCGACCGTACCGACGACCCCGTGCGCATGTATCTGCGCGAGATGGGCTCGGTCGAGCTTCTCTCCCGCGAGGGCGAGATCGCGATCGCGAAGCGCATCGAGGCCGGCCGCAATGCGATGATCCGCGGCCTGTGCGAAAGCCCGCTGACCTTCGAAGCCATCATGGTCTGGCGCGACGAGCTGCAGGAAGGCCAGGTCCTGCTGCGCGACATCATCGACCTCGACGCCACCTATGGCGGCCAGCAGGCCGAGGGTGAAGAGGGCGAGGACGGTGAGGGCGAAGCCGAGGGCGCAGCCCCCGCGGCAGCGCCGGCCGACCCGCAGGACAAGTCCGGCGACGAAGACGAGACGTCTGCCAAGAAGTCCTCCCGCGACGATGACGACGAGGATGAGGACGACGAGGACTCTGAAGGCTCCGGCGATGACGACGAGGATGATGATGACGAGGACGACGGTGCCTCGCTCTCCCTGTCGGCGATGGAAGCCGAGCTGCGCGACGGCGTCATGGAGACGCTGGACTCGATCGCGTCCGACTTCGCCGCTTTCCGCAAGCTGCAGGACAAGCTGGTTGCCGCCCGTATCGAGGGCAAGGACCTGACCAAGCAGAGCCGGGAAAAATACGAGGGGCTGCAGAACTCCATCGTCACCCAGCTCAATACGATGCACCTCAACAATGCGCGTATCGAGGCTCTGGTCGAACAGCTCTATGCGATCAACAAGGAACGCATGTCGCTGGAAGGCAAGCTCTTGCGCATGGCCGACGCCCATGGCGTGCCGCGCGCGCAGTTCATGGACAGCTATTTCGGCAATGAGCTCAATCCGGACTGGCCGGGCTCCATGGGCGGCACGTCCAAGGCCTGGGACCGCTTCATCGATCGCGAAGCGACCGATGCGGGCAAGATCCGTGATGAGCTGGCCGATCTGACCCAGCGCGCCGGCGTGCCGATCGAGGATCTGCGCCGCATCGTGCGCACCGTTCAGAAGGGCGAGCGCGAGGCCCGCGTGGCCAAGAAGGAGATGGTCGAGGCGAACCTGCGCCTGGTGATCTCCATCGCCAAGAAATACACCAATCGCGGCCTGCAATTCCTGGATCTGATCCAGGAAGGCAATATCGGTCTGATGAAGGCTGTCGACAAATTCGAATACCGCCGCGGCTACAAGTTCTCGACCTATGCCACCTGGTGGATCCGGCAGGCGATCACCCGCTCGATCGCCGACCAGGCGCGCACCATCCGTATCCCGGTGCACATGATCGAGACGATCAACAAGATCGTCCGCACCTCGCGCCAGATGCTGCACGAGATCGGCCGCGAGCCGACCCCGGAAGAACTGGCCGAAAAGCTCGCCATGCCGCTGGAAAAAGTGCGCAAGGTGATGAAGATCGCCAAGGAGCCGATCTCCCTGGAAACGCCGATCGGCGATGAGGAAGACAGCCATCTGGGCGATTTCATCGAGGACAAGAATGCCGTCCTGCCGATCGATGCCGCCATCCAGGCCAATCTGCGCGAAACCACGACCCGCGTGCTCGCCTCGCTCACCCCGCGTGAGGAGCGCGTGCTGCGCATGCGTTTCGGCATCGGCATGAACACCGACCACACGCTGGAAGAAGTCGGACAGCAATTCTCGGTGACCCGCGAACGGATCCGCCAGATCGAGGCCAAGGCCTTGCGCAAGCTCAAGCATCCGAGCCGTTCGCGCAAACTCCGCAGCTTCCTGGACAATTGATCCGCCGAAGGCGGATCATCCCGGACCCGTTCCGGGATCCGGACGCAACACGCTCAACGAAAAGCCGGCCTTCGGGCCGGCTTTTTTTGTTGGCGCCGGCCTGTCCAATCGACTTCCCGGGACTTCGGCCCTAGAGTTTAGCGATGAACGCCAAACTCCGTGCGATTGAGGTCGATGAGACGACGGCGGCGCTGCTCGAGGCCCGAGCCGCGGCACGCAATCTCACCGTGGCAGAGCTATTGGCTGACCTGGCCGCCAGCGAAGCAGGTTTGCCGGCAGACCTGGCTGAGCAGCGGGCGGCCGGAACAGGACCCTGGTCGCCGGAAGTGCTGGCCGAGGATGAGCGCAGACTGCTGGCCTTCCGCGAGGTGCGCAGCGGTGCTGACTGGAGCGATGTCCGGGACTGGATGGAGAGCTGGGGGCGTCCGTCTGAAGACCCTGCTCCGAAGGCTCGCAAGCTTTGAAGGTCAGGGTCTCAGGGGCCGCGCTGCAGGATATAGCGCGCCTGAGGACCTTCCTCTCCGACCAGGCCGCACCCGCGGCCCCGCGAGTGGCGGCAGTGATCGTGTCGGCGATCGAAAACCTGTCGACCTTCCCGCGACTGGGGCGAACATCGTCCGGGAATATCCGCGAACTCTTCATCCCCTTCGGACAGGCCGGCTATATCGTCCGCTATGCCATCTTTGAGAATGCGGAAGAGATCGTGATCCTTCGCGTGTGGCACGGCCGGGAGGCGCGCTGACTTGGCTGCAGGGGCAGAGGAGCAATTCCGGCGTCTCTAGTCCTGTTCCGCCTGTATGCGCGATCTGTCGACCTGCCTGTCTGTGATCGTGCTGACCAATCGCGAGGAAAGCCCTGAGGCCCTGTCGCCCATGGCGATCGCCTGGGCTGCCGCTCATGCCGTGGATGAATAACTGCCGGGAATAGCCCGACCTCTCCAATCCGTAAGTCCGCCGTCACTGCCCGGACGGGTGTCCGTCTGCCAAATGGACACAGGCTGAGGGAGGACATGTGATGCCGGATATCCGGGCAGTTTTGCTGGCAGTGAGCACTGCGAGCGTTCAGGTGGCGGCGGCGCAGGCGGAGGAGCCTGTTGCGTATCGCTGGTCTGCGGCGCTCGAGGAAGTCGCGGTCTATCTGGAAGACGATTACATCTACGCGCAGACCGGTGCGGCCATGGCGCGCCATCTTCGCGAGAATGGCGGCGAATACGATCAGGCCGCCGATCTGGACGCGCTTGCGCAAGCGCTGACGGGAGATCTCTACGATATCGCTCAGGACCACCATTTACGCCTGTGGACCCAGGGCAGCCGTGCCGCACCGTCGCGAGCGCCGATGTCCCGCGAACAGATCGAGCATTGCCGCACGGCCTCGATCGAGCACCGCTGGCTGGCGCCGGATATCGGCTATATCCAGTTTCCGCGCTTCCGGTCCGAGCCGGAGTATCTGGCCGGTTTCGATGCCGCGATGGAGACGCTGGACGGGGCGGATGCGATCATTCTCGATCTGCGCGCCAATTGCGGTGGTGACGAGATGGCGGTGCGCCATCTCTCGACCTATTTCTTCGATCAGCCGACCCATCTGGTGAGTTCGCAGATCGGCGATGGCGAGCCGCGCGAGCGCTGGACGCTGGATACCGTCCCCGGACCGCGCCAGCCCGCGGCCGCGCTCTACATCCTGGTCGACAATGGCACGTTCTCGGCCGCTGAATCCTTCAGCTTCGGCATGCGTGCGACGGGCCGTGCGACACTGGCCGGCATCCCCACAGGCGGTGGTGGACATTTCGGCGCAACGGTCGAGCTGGACAGCGGCATGCGGATGTTCCTGCCGATCGGCCGTACTTTCGATCCGCGCACAGGCGAGGGCTGGGAGGCGACGGGGATCATGCCGGACGTCCGGACAGACACGTCGGATGCAGCGCTCGATGCGGCGGTGGCGGACTTCAGGGCCGCACATTGAAGACTGGTGCCGGGGGCGGGCTTGCTCTTGTGGCGTGAGCGCGCGACAAACAGGCCATGCCCCTGCACCGCATCGCCATTCCCACCACCGGTCCCGGCCTCTACGAATTCTCCGGCGAGGTCGATAATTTCGTACGCAAAGTAAATCCCGCGGAAGGGGTGTTGACGGCCTATGTTCGGCATACTTCCTGCTCGCTGGTGATCCAGGAAAACGCAGACAGCGACGTGCAGCGCGACCTCGCCGAATTCTTCCGGCGGCTGGTGCCCGATGCCGACGATCCGTCCATGTCCTGGCTGTGGCACACCACGGAAGGGCCGGACGACATGCCGGCCCATATCAAGGCCGCGCTGACCCAGACCTCGCTGGGCATCCCGGTCGAGGATGGCCGCCTGCTGCTGGGTACATGGCAGGGGATCTATCTGTTCGAACACCGTCACCGCCCCCACCGCCGCGAAGTGGTTCTTCACCTCGCAGCGTAAGGGATGCGGGGAGGGCGAGGGACATGTACCTCCGGTACGTGTCCCTCCTAGCTAGCCTGCCGCCTGTTCGGCCTTGCGCTTGCGCCACAGGCTGCGCAGCCAGCGGCCCAGCAGCCAGAAGACCGGCACGATCACGATCAGCCAGGGCAGGGCCGAGGCGATGAAGGTGATGACATTGGCCAGGCCCGAGGCAAAGTTGCCGGCCAGATTGCGCAGCGCCCGGCCCAGCGGCTCGAAGGCGCCGCGGCTGACCGGCTCGATGAGTGAGGTGTAGTTCAGCGTCAGGTCCGACATGGAGACGCGGCCCCGCATGACACGCAATTGCGCCTCGGCACCCTCGATCTCGCCCTGCAGACGAGCCAGTTCGCGCTCGACACTGACGAGTTCCTCCACGCTGGCGCCGGGACGTTCCAGGAGGGCGGTGAGGCGGGTGCGCAGGGTGCGTTTGGCGGTCAGACGCGCTTCGGCGTCATAGATCGAGGCGGTCAGATCGTCGGCCGACTGGGACTGGTGCATGATGCGGCCGCCGGCGGCGTCGATCTCGCCGGCCAGCCCGTCGCGGAAATCCTCGATCCAGTCCGGCACGGCCCGCAGGGAGAGCGAGCCCGCCGAGCCGCGATCGCCCTGGGCATAGATATTGGCATTGACGACCTGGCAGGCTGCTGGTCCGGCATCGAGACAGGCCTGGCGATGCGCCTCGATCAGCGGCTCGGTCGCCTCGCGCGGGGTCTCCAGCTGGTAGTTGTAGCGATAGGCGATCAGGCGCTCGGTAATCGCATCTGCACCGCCGCCGGCAGGCTGGGGCTCGGCCTCCATCATGGCGGGCGGTGGTGCTGCGCGCTCGCGGGTGATCCGGTTGCCGGAAACGGTGATGGCGTCCTCGTCGTACAAGCCCAGTTCACTGACGGCATAGCCGTCGTTTTCGTATCGATCGGCCCCCTCGCACGCTGTCAGTGCCAGACCGACAGCGAGAACTGCCCAAACGCGTGATGTCATGATCCTGTCCTTTTCTCCCCAAGGGCGCCTCGCCCGCGGGACATGATGAGAGAAAACGGGGCCGAATTCAGGCGCGTAGCCTTCGCGCCGCTTCCCACTTTTTGCTGAAAATGCTTCAGCCACCATTCGCGGTGAGGAGGCGCTCATAACTGTCCACCAGCGCCAGATAGGGCGGCACATTCGTGTTCTGGATCTCGCCGCCGGTATCGACCGCCATCTTGATCTCGAAATGCAGGTGGATGGTGGTCGCCGTGCCGCCGAACTCGTTGGACACATAGCCGATCCGCTCGCCCTGGCTGACCCGGTCGCCGGCCTCGACCAGCAGCGTGTCCTTTTCCAGGTGGAGATAGGTGTAGCGCACGCCGTCATCGCTCATCAGGCGCACCGAATAGGAGCCGATCGAGGTGATGGTGCCGTCGGCGACGGCAACGGCCCAGTGGATCGCATCCTGGCAGGTGGCGGGGCGGATATCCTGGCCCTGATGGCCGGTGCCGGACGGGCACATGGGCGTGCCATAGCCGCGGGTCTCGCAGAAATTGTCGCGCCAGGCATAGGCGTAGTTATTGGCATTGCACTGTCCGCCGCCCGGGCCGAGATAGCCGCCATGTCCGTAGACCTGGCTGTTGGCATAGGCCTGGCCGGCCTCCATGGGAAAGCGCATGGCCGGGGAATAATTGATCTGCAGCGTCTGGCCGGTGCCGCTGTCGGCCACGAGATCGCCGGCGGGCATCCAGCTGAATTCGATGCCGGCCTCATCCTCCGGACCGGGCGGGAGTTCGGGATAGGGATCGGGTTCGGCGGGCGGGATGTCCTCACCGGGCGCCGGCGGGTCTTCGGGCTGGGGCAATTCGTCCGGCGGATCGGCCGGTTCGGGATCGGTCGGGACCGGTTCTTCCGGTTGCGGATCGGTTTCCGGGTCAGCCATGGGCGTCTCCTCTGCCATCGGGTCCGGGGCCGGCGGGGGCAGGCTGGCCTCCCGGGGCCACCAGATCATCGCCGCGACCCCTGCGGTTGCAACGGCAGCGGCGAGCGTGAGTTCCGCAGCGCGCGACATCACTCCTCTCCCGGTTCGGGGCTGCCGGCGGCGATCATCAGCGCGTCGGCGAGCTGGCGGACATAGGTTTCGGAGGTGCAGCGCGTGTCGGTCCCGGGCTCCGCGCATTCCACGGTGACGGAATAGGCGGCGCCATAGCGGTTGAAGGACAGTTCCCGGCCATACTCGGTCTGGCTGACGCGGTAGCCCGCCGGGTCGGCAGCGCGCAGCCGGCGGCGGCTGGCCGCGTCCGGTGTCACGGCATGGGCGAGGCGGGTGCCGAACACCTCAATGAGAATGTCCGGCCCGGTAATCGACAGGGTGTAGAAATCGGCCTGCGGGAAGAGGCGGGTCACGGCGCTCTCGCCTAGGCCGAGTGCGGCAGATGTGGGAATGAGGACCGGCAGGCGGGTCGCCGTCACATTGGCGGCGCCGTCATTGACCGGCTGGGGGAAGCGCTGAACCTGCCGCACGGCAACGGTCTGGGTATTGAATTGCGTCTGGGTGCGGGCATCTTCGCGCGCCGCGGTCCAGTTGATGGGCATGGTGCGCGGTGCATCCGGGGCGGCCGGCTGTTGCTGCTGTTGCACGGCGGCGAGGCTGGCCGTGCGTACGGGTTCGGCAGGCGGCCGGGTCTGTGCCGACAGGCCGAGCGAAGCGGCCGCCAGTGTCGCGATACCGGCAATACGTCCCAGGCGAGGTTCCATATCCAGCTCCCCTTTGGCGGAGTATAGCGCAGTTTTGCAGCCTGTGCATGAACCTTCGATGAGGGGCGCCCCGGTCGGAGACGGTTGTCGCGACGGTTATCACGAATGAGCGGGTTTCATGGCTTATGAGTGCCCTTGCGCCGGGCCGACCGGTATGATGGAGCCAGTTGATCGAGCGCCAGCATGTTGGGTGAAATCCGGTCCCGGGCACAACCGGTGGCGGTTCCGCGCAGGCCTGAATGCCGCAAATCCGGTTTTCGCCGTTGAAATTCCGGCCCGGCGCACGTATGTGCAGTGCAGCAACCTCTGTGTAGTCAGGAGAGCGCGATGCGCCTCACCATGATGAAATGCAAGCTTCACCGTGCGGTCGTCACCCAGGCGGACCTGCACTATGAAGGCTCCATCTCCATCGACCGCGATTATCTGGAAGCCGCCGGCATCCTGCCCTACGAGCAGGTCGATGTGCTGAACATCAATAATGGCGAGCGGTTCACGACCTATGCCATCGAGGCGCCGCGCGGCAGCCGCACCTTCGGCATCAATGGCGCTGCGGCCCGTCTGGCCCAGCCGGGCGACCGGATCATTGTCGTCGCCTATGCCGGCATGGATGCGGCCGAGGCCGAGAATTACGTGCCGACCGTGGTGTTGTTCGACGAACACAACCAGGTCGTCTCCAAGCCGAAAGCGGCCTGATCGCGCGGTCCTGAATACAACCTTCGGAACCGCACGGCCGACTGCACGTTTCTCTTTCGTCACTAACGGACGGAAGGAGCCAGTCATGCGTGCATTGAAAAGCCGGAATATCCTGCTCTACGGCGCGGTCGCCGGTCTCCTGATCCTGTCGGCAGGTCTCGCCTATGCGCTGTGGCAGGAGCAGCAGAGCGAGACGATCACCTTCGAATTCGGCGGCGAACGCATTTCCGTGGAAGCCGAGGGCGGCTAGGCGCACCAGCGCCGACCCTGCACCGGAACACAATAAAGCCCGGGCATCGTGCCGATGCCCGGGCTTTTCATGTCTGGCGGCAGGCCGTGCCTATTCGGCGATGCAGAAGTCGGCATTCACCGAGGCGTTGAGCGTCAGCTGGCCGGCGGCGACCGGCGTTGCGGCCATGTCCTCGGCAAAGCTGGCGCGCATCATCACCGGCTGCGGCGAACCCATATGCGCCTCGCCCATGCGGCGGATACCGCACAGTTCGAAACCGGCCGCGTCGGCAAACAGTTCGGCCTTGGCCAGCAGGTTGGCGATCGCCTGGCGGCGCGCCTCGTCCATGGCGTCCTCGGTATTGTCCGAGCCGAAGGTGACATTGTTGATATTGTTTGCACCGGCCTCGACCATGGCGTCGATCACGGCGCCGGTCCGGTCGGTGTCCGTCACCTTCGCGGTGACCGTGTTGCGCGCTTCATAGCCGATGATGTTCAGCTCGATCTGGCCCGGTTCACGGCGGTCCGAATAGACCGGCGAGACCGAGAGCTGCGAGGTCTGCATGTCGTTTTCGGCAACCCCGGCCTCGCGCAGCGCGGCGAAGACCGCGGCCATCGCCTGGGAATTGGCGCGCATGGCGGCCTGGGCGGTATCGGCGCGGCTGACCACGCCGGAGCTGACCTGGGCATAGTCTGGCGCGAGCTGGACTTCCGCCGTTGCCGACAGCGACAAGGTGGGTTGCGGCTCCTGGATCTGGGCGAAGGCCGAACCGGCCGTCAGGGCGGTCAGGGCGGTGGTGGCGATAAGTGCGCGGAACATGGGTGTCCTCCTGTGATTTCGATGTCTGGCGCCAGACTAACACTGCCGCAGCTGAGTGAAGCCTGAATGGCATCGGCCCAATTCGGCCATCAAGATTGCAACGTCTTAATGCGCACGCGGTTTCCCGGAAACGACATCCAGATGCGACCGCCTGCGGCCACATCTTGGCGAGACACGCACAACCCGGTATCGAGAGACTACGCCGATACGGCGGGCCTGTAGCTCAATTGGTTAGAGCCGGCGGCTCATAACCGCTTGGTTGGGGGTTCGAGTCCCTCCGGGCCCACCACCCTTCGCCCTGCGGGCTTCGGGTGGCAAGCCACCCGAAGCCCGCACTTGGGGCGAAGAGGTGCCCCGCCGAAGCCTTGGCGAAGGCGGGCTTGCTTGCAACACGCTCCACACCACCCGCTGGCAGAACCCTGTTTTCAGGATGATGCCGCGACATCGATCGCGTCGACGAGCCGGCCGTAGAAGCGGCGGCCGACGGGGATTTCCTCGCCGCTGTCGAGTGTGACGAGACGCAGCCCGGTATCGCGGGAGACGGCCTGGATGCGGTCGAGATTGACGATGTGCGAGCGATGGATGCGTTGCAGGGCGGTGCCTTCGAACGCGGTTTCAAGCCGTGCCATGGTTTCTCGCACCATGTGACGGTCGCGGCCGGTATGGATGAAGGCATAGTCGCGGCAGGCTTCCACGTGCCGGATGTCGGAAATGGGAATCCGGATCGTGCGCCCGCCGACATTGGCCCAGTAGACCGGCTGTTCCGGCGTTTCCGGCGGATGCGGCGTAACGGAATGCAGCCGCAGGGCGGCGCTCTCCACCGCCTGCATCAGCGGGCGCAGGGACAGCCGTGAACGGGCCCGTTCTATGGCGCCGCGCAGGCGGTCGGGATCGACCGGTTTGAGGACATAGTCGATCGCCTCGATATCGAAGGCGTCGACGGCGAACTGGTCGTAGGCGGTAATGAAGATGATCAGCGGGTTTCCCGCCTGTTTCAGTTCGCGCGCGAAGGTCATGCCGTCCATCTGCGGCATTTCGATATCCAGGAGTACCAGGTCGGGCTGGCGCGCTTCGCACAGATGCATCGCCGAGGCGGCCGACCGCGCACTGCCCACGATTGCAGTTGCCGGAATGGTTTCGATCATGCGGCGCAAGCTGGAGATGGCGAGCGGTTCGTCGTCAATGATGGCGATCTTCATTCTGCGGCCTCCCTCAGGACCGGAAACGGAAGTGTCAGGCGGCATTCGAACGTGCCGGCTTCCGGGCGGTCCGTTTCCAGCGATGCTTCTCCGGCGAACAACAGATGCAGGCGTTGTTTGAGATTGCGCAGACCGACGCCGGAATGGCGTTGCGGATCGGCCGGGCGCGGCGCGTCCGGCAATCCGTCATTCCAGATGCAGATCATGACGCCCTGCAGCATGCTGTTGATCCTGATGCGGGCGCTGACCGGAGCGAGGGCGTGCGCCACGCCGTGCTTGACGATGTTCTCGACGAGCGGCTGAAGCGAGAAGCGCGGCAGGGTTACGTCGCCCAGCCCCGGCTCCACGGACCAGTCCACATTCAGACGATCGGAGAAGCGCAGTTTCTCGATGGCCAGATAGGCCTTGGCCGCGTCGATCTCGTCGTTCAGCGTCGCCAGGGGTGAGCCTTCACCGTTCAGGCTGCGCCGCAGGAGATGGCCGAGATGGATCACGGCATGGCGGGCATCCGGCGCCCGGTCCAGCACGATCAGCGAAGCGACCGTGTTGAGCGCGTTGAACAGGAAGTGCGGATTGATCTGGCTTTCCAGAAAGGACAGGCGCGTCTCGAACTGGGCGCGTTCCAGCATCAGGTTTTTCTGCCGCTCCTCGGCGACCTGGTGCTGTGACAGCATGAACAGGCTGGCGCCCAGCCAGATGCCATAAGTCCAGATGGTGTTGCCTGTCAGGCTGAGGCTGAAATAGAGCAGGACGAGTTCGAGCGTGAGCGGCTCGGTTTCCTTGGTCAGGAAACTCACGATCGAGTCGAAACCGGCATAGGCCAGCAGGGCCGCGGCCGCGGCCAGCCAGGCCAGCTTGCTCTTCAGCCCGCGGCGCACGAACACCGTGAAACAGGCCTGCTCCACGACAATTCCGAACGAGACGCTGGCAATGATCTTCAGATAGGTGACCCGTGTGATGTAGACGTCGAGCAGATGGGGCAGCACCACCAGCGACAGAAGCTGGGCCAGCCCGAGGACGACAACGAGGATCACCCCGAATATGCGGATCCTCAAGACAGGGTTGGACAGGCTCTGGGGCACTCAGGCGCTCCGGTAAGCGGATAACATCCTGAGATTATTTGACCCGGCGAACCTTACGGATGCCATTCGTCGCGGTTTTCATTCGTTCATCGCAAACACGGAGCCGTGATCGACCGGATCGTATTCGCGGTCGCATCCCCCGCTGCGCGCGTCGCAGACCCCGCGATATCCGTCGCATCTCCCGCCCGGGCCGTGATGCCCGAAAACCGAACCGGCGGGGCATGAAGAGGGGATAATAATGAAGAGTTTCAAGCGAGCCTGTCTGGGCTCAACCGCCTATGCGCTGGCC
Organism: Maricaulis sp.; assembly: GCF_017642925.1. Classification (GTDB taxonomy): domain Bacteria; phylum Pseudomonadota; class Alphaproteobacteria; order Caulobacterales; family Maricaulaceae; genus Maricaulis. The sequence goes on from NZ_JAEPOL010000007.1 coordinate 155,452, forward strand.
GTCGTGATGGGGGCAGCTGTTGCTGTTCCCGGCGTCGCGACCGTCGCGAGCGCACAGGACTATACCAGCGGCGGTGTCGTCGGCACGGTGGTTGACGCGAATGGCAATCCGGTCTCGGGCGCGAGCGTGACGCTGCGTTCGCAGGCCCAGGGCTTCAGCCGTGAGCTGTCCACCGACGCCAGCGGGTCTTTCCGCGCCACCCTGCTGCCGCAGGGCAGCTATGATGTGACGATCAGCGCGCCCGGCTTTGCCGATATGGCGGACACGGTCGTGATCCGGGTCGGTGGCCTGTCGAACTATACCTTCAACGCCGTGGAAGCGAGCGACACCGAAACCATCGTGGTGACGGGCACGGCCGTGCAGCAGCTGCAGTTCCAGCAGACCACCTCGGGTCTGAATGTCGATGTGGAAGACCTGGTCGCCACGCTGCCGGTCGGCCGGAATATCGAGTCCATCATCCAGTTCGCACCGACCGTCGTGGCCAGCGATAACGACTTCCGCAGTGTTGGCGGCGGCGGAGCCGGTGCGACGGCCGTCGGTGGCGCCTCGGCGGCGGAGAACGCCTTCTACGTCAACGGTCTGAACATCACCAATTTCGACACCTATCTGGGTGGTGCGACGGTGCCGTTCGATTTCTACCAGACGGTTGAAGTGAAGAATGGCGGCTATCCGGCCGAGTTCGGCCGCGCGACGGGCGGCGTCATCAACGCCGTGACCAAGTCGGGTACGAACGAGTTCGAATTCGGCATTCACGGCAACTGGTCGCCGGACGCCCTGCGTTCCGACAGCCCGGACACCTATCTGTCCCGCAACTCGCTGGATGAGAACGAGGCGATGGATCTGATCCTGGAAGCCGGCGGGCCGATCATCCCGGATCGCCTGTTCTTCTACGGCCTCTATCAGCTCCGCGACACGAGCAACTCGAATGCATCGATCGCCAACGGGACTTTCGACGTCGTCGAATCCGACGATCCGTTCTTCGGCCTGAAGCTGGACGGGTATCTGACCGATAACCATCACTTCGAGTTCACCTATTTTGACACGACGCGGGAGACGACGATGAGCTCCTACGCCTTCGACGGTGTCGATACGGTGGGAACGGATGTCATCGGCACCACGGTCTATGAAAATGGCGGTCCGAGTTATGTTGCCAAGTATACCGGCAACCTCACCGACAATTTCACCATCTCGGCCGCCTATGGCGTCAGCGAAGATCGTCACTCCGAACTCGCATCGAACCCGGATGCGCCCTATGTCGTCGACCAGCGTTCCGGCACCGCCGTGCGTGTTGGCCCGCAAACTTCGGGCAATAACGACTTCAACGAAACCCGGCGGGAATTCTACCGGATCGACGGCGATGTCTTCTTCGACTTCATGGGGGCGCACCACCTGCGCATCGGCTACGAGAATGAACGTCTGTCGCTGGAGCACCTGCTGGCTCGGACGGGCGGTGCCGACTGGCGCGCTTACACCGTGTCTGCGAGTACAGCCAGTATCTACGGCCTGCCTGAGGGTTCCGAGATCATCCGTTCGACCGTCGGCCGGTTCGGTGGATCGGTGGAAGGCGAGAACCAGGCCTTCTACATCCAGGACTCCTGGGACGTCACCGATCGCCTGAACCTGCAGATCGGTGTCCGTAACGACCACTTCCTGCTCGAGAACCTGATCGGCGAAGTGCCGGTCGATCTCGACAATAACTGGGGTGCGCGGGTCGGTTTCAACTATGACGTCTTCGGCGACAGCGGAACGCGTCTCTACGGTTCCTACGGCCGCTACTACATCCCGCCGGCGCTCAATATGAGCTTCCGCGGGGCCGACCTGTTCGTGCGCGAGTACTTCGAGCTCCTGTCGCTCGATACCACGACGGGTGAATTCGTGCTCGGCGATGTTCGCACGACCGACAATTCCGGTGTCGCGGCTCTGGGCGCGAGTGCCTGTCCGGACGGCGCGATCTCGCCGGCGGGAACGACGTCCTGTCTTGTTTATGGCAATGGTTCGCAGGAACCGGCGATCTCCAAGACGTCGCGTGACCTGCGGGCAACCTATGAGGACGAGTTCTCGATCGGTATCGATCACGACCTCAATGACGACTGGACCATCGGTGCCCGTGCCACCTGGCGGACCCTGGGCGATGTGTCCGAAGACGTTGCCATCGACGATGCCATCATCCGCTACTGCCAGGACAACGGCATCGCCGGTTGTGAGGACATCTGGTTCGGCGACTACCAGTACGTCATCATGAATCCGGGCGAGGCGATCGACGTCTACACCCGCGATCCGCTGCCGGGTCAGTCCGAACGCACGATCATCCACCTCACGGAAGAACAGCTCAACCTGCCGACCGCCGAACGCGATTATGCGGCGCTCGAGCTGAGCTTCGAGCGGGCGTTTGACGGCGTGTGGGGTCTGCGCGGCTCCTACGTCTGGTCGACATCCTATGGCAATTACGAGGGCACGGTTTTGTCCGATAATGGCCAGGACGATGCCGGTACGACGATCCTGTACGACCACCCGGGTCTGACGGATAACGCCTATGGCTACCTGCCGAACCATCGCCGTCACCAGTTCAAGGTCTGGGGCAGCTACCAGCTCTTCGACGACCTGCTGGTCGGTGGCAATCTGTCGGTAACCTCGCCGCGCCTGTACGGGTGCCGCGGTCTTCACCCGACAGAAGCCTCTTCGGCCGCCTACGGTGCTGCGTCCTGGTATTGCCAGGGTGTTGCCTCCCGCCGCAGCTCGGAGTTCGAAAGCGACTGGGAAACCCGGCTGGACCTGTCTGCGCGCTATGCCGTGCCGATGGGGGACAACCGGGGCGATCTGGTGCTGCGGGCGGACGTTTTCAACGTGCTCGGCCTGGAAGCGGGCGTCGACTACAACGAGAACGGCGATACTGCGGCGGGCACGCCGGATCCGAACTATGGCGCTGTGCGGTACTATCAGGCACCGCGTTCTGTCCGGATCGGTTTCGACTGGACCTTCTGACGGGTCTTGGGGGAGCTGACGGGAAAGGCGGGCTTTTCGGAGCCCGCCTTTTTCATGTGCGGCGATGGCACTGCCGCCGTTCCGGGAGCGGAAACCGTCTAGATTGCCGTGACCGCTTTCGCATCGTTGCGGCAGCCATCCCTGCCGGACAGCCATTCGCGCGCGGCGCCCTTGCTGGAGAAAAGTTCGGCGGTGCCGCCCTGACTGCGGATATTGCTGGCCGTCCGCTCCATCAATTCGTGCTGGTTCGCCAGGCAGACCAGGGCCGTGCGGTAGCCGGCCAGCGCACGGGCCGTCGCGCGGGCCCGCATCTCCAGCTCGGTCGGATCGAGTATGTATGCCGCCAGGCGGACATCGCAGAGGACTTTGGTGACGGGCATGCGGGATGTCAGCGCCTGGAAGGCGGCAATCACCGGCGGACGGGTTTCGTGGAATTGTTCGCCCGACGCATAGATCTCCATGGTGTCGCCGATCGGGCGGAGTTCGAAACCGTCCTCGGTATACATCCATCCTCCAATGCCCTGGCTCGCGTTCCCGGAGCAGATCGAATACCTGAAACCTCCCCGACAGCGTCGGCGGACAATCTTGCCGAGGCGTTAAGCCGGCCTTTATAGGATATGAACCTTCCGGCGCTCCGGCGGTCTGCGTCAAGGCCGGGTGTGTCCGCGCAGCGGTCCAGCGTCGGGTTGTATGCCTCTTGTTAACGCCAGCCGGGCTAGTACGGCGGCAAGGAGGCGCTTGCATGTCTTGGCAATGGATAGACAGGCTGGTCGGAGCCGATCCGCGCCTGGATCTGGAACACGCGGTGCGCTGCCGCGTGGCCGCCGCCTTCACGGTCGTTTTCTGCCTGATGGGGCTGGTCAATGCCGCCATGCTGGCGCTGATCGTCGACGGCCGTCCGGGCATGGCGCAGCTGGCTGTCGGTACGGCCTTTCTGGCCGCGATCGTGGGCGGTGTCGGCCTGCGGCTGCGCCGGCCGAACCTGACCATCGCGATGATGCTGGGTCTGTGCGCGCTCGCGCTCGGGGCTGCGGCCTTCGCCAATCGCGGGTCCTTTCCGCCGGCTTCGCTCTATCTGCCCGGCATTATCCTCGGTGCCTACATCGCCTGGGGACGCCAGGCCGTCTTCATCGCAGTACTGCCGGTGGCCGCCTATTTCGGCTACGTGCTGTGGGAGGCCGGTCGCAATGATGGCAGCCTGCTGGCGTTCAGCCCTGGCGAAATGCTGCACATTCTCGTCGCCGCGTCGGCTTTCTCCTGCGGCTGGATCGTCCTGTTCGGCACGAGTTTCCGCTCTGCAGCCCACGATGCGCAGCAGGCGCTGGAAGAATACAATGCCAAGCTGGAAGCCGCCCTGGCGACCGCACGCGAAGCGAACCGGGCCAAATCCGAATTCATCGCGAACATGAGCCATGAGGTGCGTACGCCGCTCAATGGCGTACTCGGCATGACCAGTGTCATGCTGCAGGATGCGCGCCTCTCCGAGGAGCAGAAGCACTCGCTGAAACTCATCGATGCGTCGGGCAAGTCGCTTCTGGAACTGCTCAATGACGTGCTGGACCTGTCCAAGATCGAAGCCGGCGGGCTTGATCTGGAGGAAGGCGATTTCGATCTGGTTGCGCTGGTGCGCAGCACGGTCGAGCACTGGCGCCTGCAGGCGGGCGCGAAGGGCGTCGATCTGGTGTTCAGCAAGGACGGTATCGGCGAGCGTTTCAACGTGCGCGGCGATGCGATGCGGGTGCGCCAGGTTGTCAACAATCTGCTCTCGAATGCGGTGAAGTTCACGCATCGTGGCGGTATCACCGTCGTGCTGTCGCGACCGGACAGCGAGAACGGTGCTGTGATCCCGGTGCGGATCAGCGTGCGCGATACCGGTGTGGGCATTCCGCGGGACAAGCACGATCTCATCTTCGAGGCCTTCACCCAGGTCGACGCCTCGACGACCCGGCAATATGGCGGTACCGGGCTGGGCCTGGCGATCTGCCGCCGCCTGGTGCGCCAGATGGGGGGCGATATCGGTGTGGCGAGCGATCCGGGACGCGGCGCGACCTTCACCGTCGACCTGCCTTTTTCCGCCGGCAGCCAGCCCGTGCCGAAAGTCGTCTCGGCGCCGGCCGAACCGATCTATCTCGACAAGCCTGTCCGTATCCTCGTGGTCGACGACGTCCTCACCAACCAGCTGGTGCTGCGCGCCATGGTGCAGCAGGTCGCCAGCGGCGACGGGCTGGTCATCGAATGCGCGTCCAGCGGCCGCGAAGCGGTCAACAAGGCAACGTCCGAGGCCTATGATATCGTGCTGATGGATATCCAGATGCCCGAAATGGACGGCGTCAGCGCCATGCGCTGTATCCGCGAAACGCGCAAGTCCGGCCGCGCGAGCATTGTCGCCGTCACGGCGCTGGCGTCCGAGGATCATCGCCGCGAGTTCGAGGCCGACGGTTTCGCCGCCTACCTGCCCAAACCGGTCGAGCTGGGAACGCTGCGCTCGGTCCTCGCCCGCCTGCTGGCAGCGGCGGAAGAGGACGAGGCGGCGGAGAAGCCCGGTGCAGCCGCCCCGAAACGCTAGATTTCCGCTACGATCAGCTGCGGTCCGCCTTCGGCGAGCGCGGCTTGCAGGGCGTCGTCGAATTCGCCGGCGGTCGCAGCCTGGCGAGCCGGAACGCCGAAGCCTTCTGCCAGTTTGACCCAGTCCATCTTTGGATTGTCGAGCGACAGCATCTGCTGTGCTGCCGGCCCCGGTTCACCGGCGCCGACCCGGGCCAGCTCCACATTCAGCACCAGATAGGAGTGGTTGGCGAAAACGACATTGACGATGTTCTGCTTCTCCCGCGCCTGGGTCCACAGCGCCTGCAGCGTATAGGCCGCCGCCCCGTCGCCGCACAGGGCGAAGACCTGGCGGTCCGGACAGGCCATCGCTGCACCGACCGCCTGCGGCATGCCCGAGCCGATGGCGCCGCCGGTCAGGCACAGCCAGTCGTGACGCGGCCCGTGTTCGATCCATGGGAAAACGCCCATGCCCGACGTCGTCGCATCGTCGCAGATCACCGAGTCTTCCGGCATGTGCCGCAGGAGCGAAATGCCGACATAGCCCGGATTGAGCGGCGCTGCCGGATCAACATCGGGAGCACCGGATTGCGGCGGCAGCTCCGGTTGGGCGGTCGCCGCGAGCTGGTCGGCAAGGCTCACCAACGCTTCCTGAATGTCACTGGACGCGTCGCCCAGTGTGACGGTTCTGGCGCCAGGAGGTGTCAGTTCGCCCGGCTGGTCGGGATAAGCGAAGAAGGCGACCGGCGGTTTGGAGCCGGCGATCACGAGAAGGTCGGTGCCGGCCAGTTCCTCAAGCGCCTGCTCGCCGAAATAGGCCAGCCGTTTCGGTGACACCCGGCCATGCCCGCGGGCGATACGGGGCACGAATGTGTCCATGAATAGTTTCGCACCGGTCGCCTCGGCAATCCGGCCGGCGGCTTCCAGCCCGGCATCCAGACAGGCATCATTGCCCAGCAGGATGACCGGTGCCTTTGCGGCTTTCAGGGCATCCGCGATTTCAGCGACGGTATCGGCAGGCACCGGTATCGCTGCGGGCGGTTCGATGGCGGGCAGGACGTCCGGCTCGGCGTCCGACCAGGCGCAGTCGGCCGGCAGGATCAGACTGGCGACCCCGCGCGCAGGACCATAGGCCTGACGCACGGCTTCGACGGCCATGGCGGATACTTGGGACGGTTCGCGCACCGTGCCGACCCAGCGTGACATGGGGCGGCAGACGCCCTCGACATCGCTGGTCAGGGGGGCATCGAGTTCCAGGTGATGGCGGGCATGGTCGCCGACAATGTTGACCACGGGCGCATGGCCGCGCTGGGCATTGTGCAGATTGGCGAGGCCATTGCCGACGCCGGGGCCAAGATGCAGCAGGGTGCAGGCCGGCTTTCCGGCCATGCGGGCATAACCGTCGGCGGCGCCGGTGGCCACGCCCTCGAAGAGACACAGGACCGACCGCATCCCCTCGATCCGGTCGAGCGCCGCGACCATGTGCATTTCCGAGGTGCCGGGATTGGTGAAACATACGTCCACGCCCTGATTGATCAGGGTGCGCACCAGGCTTTCCGCTGCAAACATCGAGACTTCCTCCAACCGTATATCGTCTTGTCTTTTGATCGTTTTAGCGCGGCTTGCGCACAAAGTCCGGGGTCAGCGCGTCCAGCCTTGTGACGCCGGTCAGCGCCATGTCGCGCCGCAGGGCGCTGGTCAGAATGTCCAGCGCGCGGGTGACACCGGCTTCGCCGGCGGCGCCGAGACCGTAGAGATAGGGCCGCCCCACCGCGACGGCGCGCGCGCCCAGCGCCAGGGCCTTCACGATGTCGGTGCCTCGCCGGATACCGCCGTCGAGAATGACCTCGGCCTGGCCGCTGACGGCGGCCACGATATCGGCCAGCGTATCGATGGTCGCCGGTGCCGTATCCAGCTGGCGTCCGCCATGATTGGAAATCCACACGGCGTCCGCCCCAGCATCGACGCAACGCCGGGCGTCATCGGCCCGGCAGATGCCCTTGATCGCGAACGGACCACCCCAGGCTTCCTTCATCCAGGCCGCGTCCTTCCAGGTCACCGAGCGGTCGAACTGGGTGTCGAGAAACTCGGCAATGCCCATGTCGCGGGTTTCCAGATCGACCCAGTTGGCCGTGGAGATTTTCGATGTCGTAGCGATGTCCCAGAGATAGCCGGGCCGGGCGAGGACCTGGCTGACGGTCTTGGCATTGATTTCCGGCGGAACGGAAAAGGCGTTGACCAGATCGCGCTCGCGATTGCCGGCAACGGGCACATCGACGGTGAGGATCAGGCCGGTAAAGCCGGCCTTGCGCGCGCGTTCCAGGGCCTGTTCGACCAGGCCGCGATCCTTCCAGACATAGACCTGGAACCATTTCGGTCCGTCATTGAAGCGGGCGATGTCCTCGATCGTGGTCGAGGCGAGGGTGGAGAGGCAATGGATCAGCCCGGCCTTCTTCGCCGCACGCGCGACCGCAGCTTCGCCCTCGCGCGGATGGAAAAGGCGTTGCACCGCGGTCGGGGTGACGATGATCGGGGCTGAGCAGGCATCGCCCATCACCGTGGTCGCCGTGTCGATCTCGGAGATATCGACGAGCGATTTGAACAGAAGTTCGTAGTCGGCAAAGCGGCGGTTGTTGGCGCCGAGGGTGAACTCGTCGTCCGCCCCGCCATCGATATAGTCGAAGACCATGCGGGGCAGGCGGCGCTGGGCCTCTCGGCGCAGCGCCGCGATATTGTGGGCGTTTTCTATCCGGCTCATGGGCGGGAGCGTTGTCCCGCCCGCACCGGCCGTCAAGCGGGCTGTTCGTCGCGCCTTGTCCGGCGAATGCCGAAGAAGAGGGCGTAGAGCACCGGCACCGCGATCATGGTCAGGATCGAAGCGAAGGTCAGGCCGCCGATAATGGTCACCGCCATGCCCTGGAAGAAGGCGTCGGCCAGAAGCGGTGTCATGCCCAGGATGGTTGTGGCGGCCGCCAGCAGGACAGGCCGCAGGCGGCTGACCGAGCCGTCACGGACAGCTTCGAACCGGTCGGCACCGGCGGCGATCCGCATGTCGATCTCGTCCACCAGCACGATGGCGTTCTTGATCAGCATGCCCGACAGGGAGAGGAGGCCCAGCAGCGCGGTGAAGGAAAAGGCGACATTCGTGGCCAGCAGGCCGATCACCACGCCGTTCACCGCCATCGGCACGACGGCCCAGATGATCAGCGGCTGGCGCACCTTGGCGAACAGCATGAAGGAGATGGTCAGCATGGCGATGAAGGTCAGTGGCAGCTGGCTGCCGAGCGACTGGTTCGCCTCCATGGCGCTTTCATACTCACCGCCCCATTCCAGGGTGTAGCCGGGCGGCAATTCGATCGATTCCACGATCTCGCTGAAGCGGACAAAGCCCTCCGCTGCCGTTTCGTGCGGCTGGGGATTGGCGCGCACCGAGATCGCCCGTGTCCGGTCGCGCCGCTGAATGAGGACATCCTCGAAATCGACGTCGAAACGCGACACGACCTGGTCGATCGGGACATAGGCCGATTGCTGCGAACTCCAGACAAGCCGGTCGCCCAGATAGGTCTCGCCGGCACGCTCCACAGCAGGAGCGCGGGCAATGATCGGGATGAGTTCCTCGCCCTCGCGATAGACGCCGACCTGCGAGCCTTCGGTCGCGAACAGCATGGCATTGGCGACATTTTCGCGGGTCACGCCGATGGTGCGGGCGCGTTCCTCGATGATGACCGGATTGATCACCGGTGCCCGGCTGCGCCAGTCGGTGCGCAGGTCAATCACATTGCCGCGGACATGCAGTTCCTCGACGATCCGGTCAGCGATGGTGCGCAGCATGCCGGCATCCGGGCCGAGGATGCGGGCTTCCAGCTTGGCACCGGACGGCGGACCGAAGACGATGCGGTCGATCCGGATCTGCACGTTCGGATGGGTATCGCGGACATGGGCCAGAATACGGTCGGCCAGGGCCGGGATCTCGTCGCGATGCTCGGTGCGCACAATGACCTGGCCGTAAGCCGTATTCGGCTGTTCGGAGTTATAGGTGAGCATGAAGCGCGTCGCGCCTGAGCCGACGAACGTGTCGTAGGCCAGGGTTTCCGGCTGCTCGCCGATGAAGGCGCCGATATCGCGCATCGTCGCGGCCGTCGAGAGAATGTCGGTGCCTTCCGGTTCCTCGACATTCACATAGAACATCGGCGTGTTGGAATCCGGGAAGAAGGAGTTCTTCACGGAGCCGAAGCCGGCATAGCACACGACCGTCACCACGATCAGGCCGGCCAGGACCAGCCAGCGCCGTGCAAGGGCCGGTTCCAGGACACCGCGATAGAAGCGGTACATCCGGCCGGAATAGAGCTCGGCGTCGGTTTCGGGAGCGTCGCCGCGCGCCAGTGCTTTCTGGCGCTGGGCATGGAAGAGGTGGAAGCCGATCATCGGCACCACGGTGACCGCGATGACCCAGCTCAAGAGAAGCGAAATCGCGATGACGGCGAAGAGGGAGAAGAGGAATTCCCCGGTCGCGTCCGGCGACAGGCCGATGCCGGCAAAAGCGAGGATGCCGATCACGGTCGCGCCCAGCAGCGGCCATTGCGTTGACTGCACCGCCTCCTCGGCGGCATCGAGGCGTGGCTTGCCGCGCATCACGCCGGTCAGCATGCCCTCGGCCACGACGATCGCATTGTCGACCAGCATGCCCATGGCGATGATCAGCGCGCCCAGCGAGATACGCTCCATCTCGATGGCGAACATGTTCATGAAGAAGATGGTGCCGGCAACGGTCAGGAAGAGGGCCGACCCCACGGTCAGCCCGGCGCGCCAGCCCATGAAGACGCACAACACGCCGACCACGATGGCAATCGACAGGCCGAGGCTGAACAGGAAGCTGTTGATCGCCTCATCGACCACGATGTGCTGCTGGTAGATCGGATGCAGCTCGACGCCGACCGGCAATTGCGATTCCAGCTCGGCAAGGCGCGCTTCCACGGCATGACCGACATCGACGATATTCGCCGTCGACAAGCCTGCGACGCCCAGCGTGAAGGCACGGGTATTGTTGTGATAGATCAGCTGTTGCGGCCGTTCCTCACGGGCGCGGGACACCTCGGCGATGTCGGACAGGCGGATCGCCTCGCTGCCATTGCCGGGCGTGATCAGAAGATTGCTGATGGCATCGACCCCGCCCAGCGTCTGGGGAATGGCGATACGCACATAGTTTTCGCCGATCGGCGTGGCGCCGGCGGAGACGACGGTATTTTGCTGGTTCAGCTCGCTCAGCAGGCTTTCATAGGACAGACCCAGCTGGGACAGGCTTTCCTGCGGGATCTCGATATAGATCCGCTCCTCCGGCTCGCCCTCGACCGAGACCTTGGCGACATTGGCGACCGTCAGAAGCTCGCGGCGCAGCATGCGCGCGATGTCGCGCACCCGGTCGTCCGAATACCCGTCGGCGGTCACGGCGTAGAAAATGCCGTAGGTGTCGCCGAAATCATCATAGACAATGGGGGTGCTGGCGCCCGGCGGCAGGCCCGCCGTGGCGTCGCGGATACGCGCGCGCAGCTCGGTCCAGACGGCGGGGATCTCGTCGCCGCCGATCGTATCGAGCATCTCGACATGGATCTCGGACATGCCGGGGGAGGATTCCGACAGGATCTCCTTCACCTCGCCCATCTGCTGGATGGCGATCTCGAGGTGCTCGGTGACCTCCAGCTCGACCTCTTCGGCCGTCGCGCCGGGATAGGGCGTGAAGATGATCGCCTGCTTGATGGTGAAGGACGGGTCTTCCAGACGGCCGACATTGAGAAAGCCGTACAGACCGCCGAGCACACAGAACAGGATGACGAGCCAGGTCAGGACCGGTTTTTCGATCGACAGCCGGGCGAGCGACAGGGCGCTTTGGGACTGGATGCTCATTGTGCGGTTCCGAAACGCGGCTGCGTGTCGTCGAGCGGGCGGACTTCCATGCCCTCATGCAGGGCCGAAACGCCGGCGGTGACGATCAGGTCACCGGCCTGGACGCCATCGGTCACGACGACGCTGCTTCCCCGCAGGCCCGCCGTCTCCACCATGCGCGGCGATACCGTGCCGGTGTCGGCGTCGTAGACCCAGACCGAATTGCTGCCGTCGGGCCGTTCTGAGACGGCCGCCAGCGGCACCATGACATCGGTGGTCACAGGGCCGTTGCGTTCGACCTCGGCCCACACGGTGGCAGTCATGCCGGGCAGGATATTGGCCGGGATGTCGTCGGGCAGGGCCGCGATGGCGCGATAGGTGTTGGAGGTATCGTCCGGCTCGCTGACCAGTTCGCGCGGGATCAGTGAAAAGGTCTGACCCGGCAGGAAAGAGAAAGCCGCTTCCAGCGCGACCAGATTGTTCTGGTCGAAGGTGGCGACCATGTCCTCGGAGACCGGGATCGACACCCGGAGCTCGCCCACATCCTGGATGCGCACGATCGGCTGTCCCGGCGAGACGATGGTGAAATTGTCGACCAGGCGGCGGCTGACAAGCCCGTCAAACGGGGCGGTCAGCGTGGCGTATTGCAGATTCCGCTGGGCGTTTTCCAGCGCGACGAGGCGCAGATCATACTGGGTCTGGGCGCTGTCCAGGGCGGCCTGCGAGGCGATGCCGCGTTCGTGCAGGGTGCGCTGGCGCTCCAGGTCTGTGCGCGCTTGCTGCAGCTGGACCCGCGCTTCCTGGCGGGCGAGCTCGAAGTCTTCCAGATCGAGCCGAGCGACGAGGTCGCCCTCGGCAATGCGCTGGCCTTCCGTCAGGGGCAGGTCGGCAAGCTGGCCGCCGACCTGGAAGGCCATGTCGACACTCAGGCGCGCTTCGACCCGGCCGACGAATTCGTGGCGGGTTTCCGGTGCATTGCTCTGGACTTCCCCGAGCTGGACCAGGCGGGGCTGGGGCGGCGGCGCTGCGGTTTCGCCCGAGCAGGCGGCAAGGGCAAGCACGGCCGCGAGGACCGGGAGGGGGGCAAGGCGGATCATTGGTACATCTCCCGGGTCATTGCGACGAGACGATTGTTCACGGCATTGACCTGCAGTTCTTCGACATGGCTCAGGCCCAGCATGGAGCTCAGCTTCAGTCCATCGAGGGCAAGAAGGACGATCTGGCCGAGCACCGGGTCCGGCGCCATGGCCGACAGGCGCTGAAATTCGCCAGCCAGGACCTTTCCGGCGGCTTCGAGCAATTGGGGTTGTTCGGCCGCGGCGGCGAGAATGGCATTGCCGATCGGCTCGGCCGCAGTGGTGCGGGTCAGCAGGGCTTCGATCACCCGCGGCAGGGGCGGCTCGCCCGCCGCTTCGGCATCGGCCTCGGCGCGGTGGATGTCGTCGCGCACGCCAGTGACCATGCGGGTCACCATGGCTTCGAGCAGGGCGATCTTGTTGGGGTAGTGATAGAGCACGCCGCCCTTGGAAATGCTCGCTTCCGCGGCAACGGCGTCGATTGTCATTGCGCGCGTACCGTCGCGAGCAACGACGGTCTCGGCGGCATCGAGAATAAGATCCTTGGTGGTGGTGGGTTTTTCGGACATTTCGGAACTGACCTGATTTATGTTGCGCCGCACATAAACCGTCCAGACGGTACAGTCAATACCGTCCGGACGGTATAGTATATGACCGGCTGATTACAAAAGGCCGCGCGCCGCCATCCCAGGTGGTGCGGTTCTCTCGCGCCCGCCTTGGCTAGTAGAGGCAGGGCTTCCGCTCGCCTAGACAGGCCCGGGAGAGCGGTGAGGACCGCTCGGTTCAAGGGCGGAACACCATGAAATTCTCGATCTGTCTGGTCGCTGTGGGCGCGACCCTGGCGGCTGTGGCCGTGCCGGCACCGGCGGCAGCCTATGGCCGTGATGGCCACCGTATTGTCTGCGACCTGGCCTATCGCCACCTGACCGAGGATGCGCGCAGCGAAGTCGACCGGCTGATCGCGCTCGACCCTCAGTTCGACCACTTCCGCGATGCGTGTTCCTGGGCCGATGAAGTGCGTGGCACGACGCACCGCCACACGGCGCCCTGGCACTATGTGAACCAGACCCGCGAAGATCCGCATATCGATCCGGAAGACTGTGCCGAGGACGGCTGCATCACCGAAGCCATCGATCTCCATGCTGGCATTTTTGCCGATCGTGCCCGCAGCGATGCGGAGCGGCTGGAAGCGCTGAAATTCCTGGCGCACTGGATGGGCGATGTGCACCAGCCCCTGCATGTCTCGATCGAGGGTGATCGCGGCGGTAATGACATCCCGGTGCTGTGGCGCGGCGAGCGGTTCACCAATCTGCACCGGGTCTGGGACAGCGAAATCCTGCTCGACCATATGAGCGAGGAATGGCCTTGGGCGCCCGAAGCCCAACGCTGGCAGTATCTGGCCGATGCGCTTGAGGCCGAAATCCCGCTTGGCGGTGTCGACGTCTACGCCCAGCTCGATTCCATCGGCTGGGCACAGGAGAGCCATGACATCGTCCGCTCGCGCGAGTTTGCCTATTACTGGGCGCGGGCCGACCAGACGATCGAACCGGGCGAGGCCTATTACCAGCGCTCGCTGCGCACGAGCCGCGACCGGCTGAAACAGGCCGGCGTGCGCCTGGCCGGTCTTCTGAACCAGCTGGCCGGCGAGCGCGAGGTCGCGGCAGGCGGTGGCGGCGCTGCAACCGTGTCCGGTGCGCTCGACTGATCGACCGGAAACGGGCCGGTTCAGCTTGTCGGTTTCGTTAGGGTTTGGTTAATATCTCCGGGACGTTTCGCATCCACGGGTGGGTGCGTGTCCCGGGGGGTGCCGTGGCCGAAGGCATCGACAATACCGTCCTGATCGGGGCGGCGATTGCGCTCGTCGTGCTCGCCGCGCTGGGGTATGCCTATGGCCAGTATCTGAGCCGTCAGCGCGCCAGCTCCGACGAGCGCCAGATGGTCAAGTTGCGCCGCAAGCGGTTTGCCGACTATGAGGATGCGCGCCGGGAATACGAAAAGCTTCGCAAGAAGATCGAGACCGGCAACACCGTCCTGATCGATCTGATCCACGATCTCGGCGACGACTTCGTCGGCCGCGACAGCGCCCAGCAGCAGATTGCCTTCGACGAGGCCCTGCAGGCGGTCGCGGCGATCCGCCAGGCGAATGCCCGCGCGAAGATCGTGGTCGTGCTGCACACGCTGGGCGGTTATGCCCGGCCGGCCCACATGATCGCCCAGGCCCTGCGCCAGCATCTGGAAAAGACCAAGGGGCACCACAATCCCAAGCGCGAACCGCGGGTCATCGCCCATATACCCTATATCGCCATGTCGGGCGGCACGATGATCGCGCTGGCGGCCGACAAGGTGTGCATGAACAAGACCGCCTCGCTCGGACCGATCGACACGATCTATGGCGGCTTTCCCACCGATGCCTATAACGCCCTGATCGAGCAGAAGGGGGTGCTGGCGACGCAGGATGTCCTGGTGATGCTGGCGCATGAAGCGCGCAAGTATGACCAGTATGCGGTCAAGGTGGCGCGCGAGATCGTCAATCCGGTCCATCGCAAACCCGGCAAGCCGGAGCACTTTCTGGCCGACTATCTGTCCTCCGGCGAGCTGTCGCACAGCCAGGCGATCTCCGTGAAGGAAGCGCGCGAGTTGGGCATGAATGTCGCGTCCAAGGTGGATGAGGCGATCAACGGGCTGGTCGATGCCCGTATCCGCATGATCAATACCCGGCTGGAATACGAGACCGGCCAGCACGACGATCCCCGCGGTGACCGCCGGGATGGCGGCGGCCAGGGCAGTGCCGGTGGAGGCGAGGGCGGCGACATTGCCGAGCAGGTGATCGAGCGCGCAATCCGGCAGTCCCTGCGCGGACTTGTGCGGCTCTAGCGGCTACGGGCTGCAGCGCGGGCTTGAACCCGGCAGGCGCACGCCCAATCTGTGCCCGGCCTGCCAGAAGGAAGACCGTCCATGTCCGACAAGTCCGAAACCTATGCCGATGTCCGCAAGCAGATTGCCTCGGTGATCGCCGGCGAGACCAGCCTGACCGCCCGCTATGCGACGGCAGCCTGCCTGCTGCGCGAGGCTTTCGGAGAGCGCTTTTTCTGGACCGGCTTCTACCTCGTCGATCCGGACAAGCCGGCCGAACTCGTTGTCGGTCCCTATCAGGGCACGCTGGGCTGTCTGCGCATTCCCTTCGGCAATGGCGTTTGCGGTGCGGCGGCGGCGTCGGGCGAAACCCAGCTGGTCGAGGATGTCCACGCCTTTCCGGGGCACATCGCCTGCGACAGCCGCTCGAATTCCGAGATCGTGGTCCCCGTGCGCGATGCCAGCGGTGCGCTCGTTGCGGTGCTTGATGTCGACTCGACCGAATTCGGTGCCTTCGATGCCGTGGACCAGGCCGGGCTTGAAGCCATTTGCGGCGATCTGCTGACGGTGGCATGACGCCGGCGTCCCGCTCCATCCGGCTGGACGGCCGGGACATCGCCTATCTGCTGCGCCGGTCGGACCGGCGCACGATCGGATTTTCCATCAGCCATGACGGTCTGAAAGTCACGGCCCCGCGCCGGGTGAGCGAGCGGGATATCGAACGCGCTCTGGCCTCCAAGTCCGGCTGGATTCTGGCCAAGCTGGATGCCTGGTCGGCGCGGCCGGCCCCGCGCACGCTGGACCTTGTGGATGGTGCAATCCTGCCTTGGCTGGGTGGCGAGGTCAGCCTGCGGCTGGATCCGACGGGCGTGCGTACAAGTGTCCGCCGCGATGAGGACGGGCTGGTCCTGCGCCACGATCCGGACCTGTCGGGCGAACTGCGAGCCCGCACCCTCACGGCTGCGCTGCAGCGTTTCTATACCCGGCAGGGTCAGGCCCTGATGGCGCCGCGCGTCGAGGCCTATGCCGCGCAGCTGGGGCGGCCCGTCCGCAAGGTCATCGTGCGGGACCAGAAGCGGCGCTGGGGCTCCTGTGCCGCCGATGGCACGATCCGGCTCAACTGGCGGCTGATGGGATTCCCCGAACCGCTGATCGACTATGTCTGCGCCCATGAGGCCGCGCACCTGGTCGAGCACAATCACTCGCCTGCCTACTGGCGGGTGGTGGCGGGGCTGATGCCGGACTGGAAGGCGCGGCGCGACCGTATGCGCAGCGATGCCGACCGCTGGGTTGCTTTCTAGCCGCTGCGGCCGAACAGCCGCCCTACGGCGTTTCCGAGCGCGATCACCACTTCACCGGCCTCCCGCAGCATGGCTGCGACATGATGCCGGACTCCCCGGTTGATGTAGGGCGCCTCCGGCGCCACCATGACACGCAGGTCCTCGATCTCCTGCGACATGCGCAATTCCCGCTTCTGGTGGAACTCCAGCCAGTGCGACCAGCGCTGGATACGGTCGCGGATTTCCGCAACGTCCTCAGCGGTCAGCGTGTGTCCCTCGACCAGCGTGCCGGGCAGGGGCGGCGGGACGTAGAATGTGCCGTGCGGCGGTGCGATCTCGTCCTCCGGCCGGTCATCGGTATAAAGGTAGATCGACAGGCATTTGCGCGAATGCACACCCGCGCCCGGCGGGATCGCGATGCGGCGGAAGCCGTGCCAGGAATGCTCATTGGTCTCGAACATCACGGCCCGGTTGAACAGCGGCGCGAATGCAGCCGTCTCGTCATGCTCGGGATCGCGCGGATTCCTGTGCAGCTCGATACATCCGCCCCAGGCCTCGTCCCAGACCGGGTTGAGATAGATCAGCAGGTTGATCCGGCGGTGCCGGCCGGTGGCCATGTCGTAGTTGAAATCGACATGCGGATCGAGCGACTGGCCGTCGAGGTTTTCATGCGTGCCGCCGCCGAACTGGTTCACATCCGGCTTCAGCCCGGCAATCCCCGTAAGCGCACTCATCGCGTCCATGAATGCGTCGGAAACCAGATAATCGCTCAGCCGCGCATAGAAGGGGCTGATCCGGGGCAGGTCGGTATTCACCGCCTTGCGGCCGACATCCCCGAACTCGTTGCGCGCGGCGTCCTCGTCAAAGCCGGGAAAGTCGGCCAGCGCCTGCTTTGCGATGTCCGCGTCGAGGAAGTTTTCAATGCAGGCATGGCGGAAGGGAGACGCGTTCCGGAACGCGTTCCGGATCTCGTCCGCCCTCTCGATCACATTGGCCCGGATCATGGCCGTCTGCCCCCCTGACGCAAGGCTTACTCCCCGTCTTTCAGCTTGCGGTCGAAATAGTCGAAGATCGTGTGCCAGAGATGCACCTGCCGGGCCTCGCCGCGCACGCCGTGACGCTGGCCGGGATAGGTCATCATCTCGAACGGGTAGCGCCGTTCCTGCATTTCCGAATAGAGCCGCACGGAATTGGCGAAGATGACATTGTCGTCCGCCATGCCGTGGATCAGCAGCAGGGGCGTTTCGTAATTGTCCAGGTGCGCAAAGACCGAGGAGGACTGATAGCCTTCAAAGTTCGCGTCCGGATGGTCCATGTAGCGCTCGGTATAGGCGGTGTCGTAGAGCGTCCAGTCGGTGACCGGCGCGCCCGAAACACCGGCGGCGAAGGCGCTCGGCGCCTGCAGCGTGGTCATCAGCGTCATATAGCCGCCATAGGACCAGCCCCAGATGCCGACCCGGTCGGCGTCCACGAAATCCAGGCTTTTCAGATAGTCCAGACCCACGAGCTGGTCTTCCACCTCGACCGATCCCATGCGGCGCTGGATATGGCTTTCAAACTCCCGTCCGCGATTCCACGCGCCGCGATTGTCGATGGTGAAATAGACATAGCCGCGCTGGGCAAAGAGCTGCGGACGCACGCCCTGCCAGCCGC
This sequence comes from Maricaulis sp., assembly GCF_017642925.1. Classification (GTDB taxonomy): domain Bacteria; phylum Pseudomonadota; class Alphaproteobacteria; order Caulobacterales; family Maricaulaceae; genus Maricaulis. Next base: position 173,720 of record NZ_JAEPOL010000007.1, read on the forward strand.
GATGCACCTGCTGGGAGTGCGGGCCGCCATAAAGATACTGCACGGCGGGATATTGCCGGTCCGGGTCGAAATCGGCCGGCAGGTAGAGCTGGTAGTGCAGCGTCGTGCCGTCGGCGGCGGTCAGCGTGCCGAACTGCGGCACGATATGGTCGGCCGCATAGTCGAAATAGGGATGGCCCTCGACAACGGCATTCTCCTCGATCCAGCGAATGCGGTCGCCGCCGATCGAATAGAGTGCGGTCTGGGACGGTGTATCGCTGTCGTCATAGGTGCCGATAAAGGTCGCCGCATCGCTGGCAAAGGAGGCCGACCAGCGGCCTTCGCCCTGCGTGATCTGCACGGGATCGGCCGACCCGTTCAGCGGGACCGAATAGATGTGCCGTTCCAGCGGCGTCTCGGTCCAGCCGGTGAAATAGACGAGCCCGTTCACGGTATCCACCGCATCCACTTCATTGACCAGCCAGTCGCCGGCCGTGACCTGGGCGATCAGCGAGCCGTCGGCGGCGCGGTGCTGGATATGGCGGTAGCCGCCCGGCGTGTCCTCGCTGGTCCAGATGACGCTGCCATCGGCCAGGGCGCGGAAATCATTCGTCAGATTGATCCAGACATCCGTCGTCTCGACCAGCCAGTCGCTGGCCTCGCCGGTCGCCGGGTCGGCGGCCAGGATGGTGAGTTCGTTCTGCATCCGGTTGAGCACCTGGATATAGGCCGTGCCGCTGTCGGACGCCCAGTTCACACGGGCCAGATAGATGTCATCGGTCTGCGCCAGCTCGACCTGGCGGCGTTCACCGGTCTCGCGATCGAGGATGAAAAGCTCGACGATCGCATTGTCGGTGCCGGCGCGCGGATAGCGCTGGTCGACCACCGCCGCCGAGCCGTCGGTGGCGATTTCCATGCGTTCGATATTGTCGACCGGGCTTTCATCGACCCGGGCAATGGCGAGATAACGCTCGTCCGGCGACCACCAATAGCCGGTGCGCCGGTCCAGTTCTTCCTGGGCGACGAATTCCGCCATGCCCCAGGAGATCAGCCCGCCGCCTTGCGTGGTCAGTGCGGTCTCTTCGCCGGTCTCCAGGTCGATGAGGTAGAGATTCTGGTCGCGCACGAAGGAGACGAAATTGCCCTGCGGGGAGATGCGGGCATCGGTCTCGTATTGCGGCGTTTCCATCAGGCGCCGGGCCTCGCCGCTCCCGACATCGACGCGGAAGACGTCGCCATCGAGCGGCACCAGGATGGCTTCGCCCTGGCTGTCCCAGTCATAGGAGACGATGCCGCTTTCGGAGATGCGGGCGCGCTCGCGCAATTGCCGTGCGGCTTCGGACAGCTCCTGCTCTTCCGGTGCCAGCACGCGGGCATCGACCAGGCGATAGGGCTCGCCGCCATCGATATCCATCGCCCAGAGGTCGAGCACGGAGGCGTCCTCCTCCTTGGCCCGCAGGAAGGTGACACGGCTGCCGTCCGGCGAGAAGGTCAGCGAGCGCGGCCGGGCGCCGGCCAGGTCCGGACTGGCAAAGGCGCGTTCGATGGAGAGGGCGGGTTCGGCCGCCGGCGGCGTGTCTTGCGTCGCATACGTGTCGTCCTGCGACGGCTGGCACGCAGCCAGAAGGATGGATGTGGCGGCAATCAACCGGTATTTCATGAACGCTCTCCCCGTTAGTCCGACGGCACACTAGCCGTGCTCTGCCGGGTTGGGGAGTGGGCGAATACCGTTGACCTCACGGACGGGCATGTTTCTCTGGGGCGAACAGACACAACCGGTATGATTTGCCATGGCCAGCCCCGTCGACGACTATCTTGAAACGCCCGGACCCTGGCGCGAGGAGATGCAGGCCCTGCGGCCCATCCTGCTCGATAGCGGCCTCGACGAGGCGCTGAAATGGGCCAAGCCCTGCTATGCTCATGCCGGCGAGAACATCGCCATCATGCAGCCGATGAAGGACTTCCTGGCGCTGATGTTCTTCAAGGGTGCGCTGGTCGACGATCCGGACGGCGTGCTGCGCGAACAGGGCCCAAATTCGCGCTCCGCGAAACGGCTGGAGTTCACCAGTGCGGACGCGATCCGGTCGGCGGAACCGCAATTGCGGGCGCTTGTCGCGTCGGCGATCAATGTCGAGGCTTCCGGCGCGAAACTGCCGCCCCGGGGCGAGCTGGAATTGCCGGAAGAACTGACCGAGGCGCTCGCCGACGATGCTGAACTCAGCGCCGCCTTCGACGCCCTCACGCCCGGCCGCCAGCGCGGCTATGCCCTGCATATCGCCGGTGCGAAACAGGCCGAAACCCGCCGCAACCGCATCGCCAAACACCGCCCCCGCATCCTGGCCGGCAAAGGTCTGCACGATTGAGTGACGCGGTTTCTCTGCGTCATTCTCTCCTCTCTCCCCGGTTCTCCACTTTCCCCGGCCTTGTGCCGGGGCCTGGTTGAGCCCGCGTCTGAAACGCCGCCAGCCCCCGGAATAAATCCGGGGAAAGCATCAGCGTATCTTTTTCTCCGTCTCCCATTTCTCCCGGATGAAAGCCTGCGCAGGCAGGCTGCAGATCCGGGATCTACCGACCGGTGTGAAGCGTGAGCCGCGTCCAGTCGGTCCCGGACAGCGCTGTGCGCTTCCGGGAAAAATCATGTGTGTTTGGAGATGAGGAAGCACGAAACCCTCCACGGCGCTGTGCGCCTGGAGCTATGAGAGGGGTGCGGGATGCACGGCGGACATCTGGTGTCCGATTTGAAGCTTTGGTGGTGATGCCCGAGGCATCCCGCACGCGGAGATTTACCCGGATCCCTTGCGGGAC
>NZ_JAEPOL010000006.1 GCF_017642925.1 Maricaulis sp.
GTCCGAGCTCGGGATGATACGCCCGGTTCTTGTAGTGGTAGAGGCCGGTTTCGGGCAGCCAGACCTGGCCGGTATAGCCGAAGCGGCCGGCATTGCCGCTCGCCGGGGCGCCGTATTCGTCATAGCTGTTGATCTGGATCGCCGCGCCCGACCAGTCGGTCACCGCAACGATAGACCCCCGCTCGTCCGCCAGCAGCCATTGCCGCGTCGACACCGACGTGCCGGCATATTGCACCAGCGGCTCGTCCGCGCCGGGCCCGTGAACATACCGCGCCGTCAGCGTGCCGGAGCCGTCATACTCCGCGATCAGGTCGAGACCGTCATACTGCATCTCGCGGAAGGTGATCCCCGTGCCCGAGGTCTCCTGCAGACGCCCCGCCGGATCATAGGCCAGATCGATCGACGTCCCGACACCGCTCAGCCGGTTGTAGTGATCGTATTGATAGGTCTGGCCCTGGTGATCCCGGGTCATGTTTCCCCGGCCGTCATACTGCGGCGCCGTCGACTGGCCCGTCACCGAGAGCAACTGGTTGAGACCGCTATAGCTCGCCGCTTCGTCGAAATTGACGAAGTCGGTCCAGGCATAACCGGTATTGCTGTCCGTCCGGCTGACGATCTGGCCGGCCGGATTGTGACTGAAGCTCAGCGTGCGGTCGTCGGACGTGCCGGCCAGGTTCTGCACCAGCTCGTCCAGCCGCGAGGCGGCTATCTTTTCTTTCGAAAAAAGTCATACCACATTATTGAAACCGAAGAAAACGCCAAAATACTAGAAAAATAAATAACAGAAGAGCGTAAGTCTAAATACGGAAACATAAGAAACACACTCGAAATAGGTATAATAGAAAATATTATACCTAATATCAATTTCCTAACATGATTAGTCACAAATTCTACTCCGCACAATACATGCTAATAACACCTCGGATGGTCAATTCGCCAGACAATTGTGTATCCAGGGCAACACCTGAGTTCAAAAGGGCTGCAACAAAAGCACCTTTCTGCGCTCCGCTTAAATTGTCAAAATTTGCCAGCTTTGACAACAGTTGACCTCCAAGCGCCCCAGAAGTGGAACCACTCCCTATAATAAATAGGTCCCTAGCAACCCCTTCCCAGTCTACTGGAATTCTGCCATTCACCATTCCGGTAGCCCCAATGTAGCCAGGAGTAAACTCAAGTCCGCCACCACCAACAGGACGCATATAAGGGCTTGGCCTCCACGGGGACCAGCCATTCGGCGTTACGGGGGTATAACCATCGGGGACACGAGCCAGGCGTTCAGAGCAGGTCATTCCATCTTGTTCGGACTGCTCAGAAGCCCCGCCCAGATAGTTTCCTTCAGAATCGTAGAAGTCATAGACCGGGACCACGATCGTCCACGGGTCGCCACCATAAAGCGCCTCGAGGACATCTTCATAGGACATACAGAACCCGCGGCAGGGGTCGTCAAGCTCCGGCGTCGTCACCGTCACGACATCGCAGTTCGGGGGATTGCAGGGCGGCGGTCCCGTGTCATCCTGCCGCAACCCCAACGGATCCACAAAATTCACCGGATCCCCGCCCACATAGGCATAGAGATTCATCCCCCCGTTCACCCCGATCGGGTCCGTCTGCATGAACCTTCCAAGCTCCGGGTTATATGCCCGGTTCTTGTAGTGGTAGAGGCCGGTTTCGGGGAGCCAGACCTGGCCGGTATAGCCGAAGCGGCCGGCATTGCCCGGCGCCGGGGCGCCGTATTCGTCATAGCTGTTGATCTGGATCGACGCGCCCGACCAGTCGGTCACCGCCACGATAGACCCCCGCTCGTCCGCCAGCAGCCATTGCCGCGTCGACACCGACGTGCCGGCATATTGCACCAGCGGCTCGTCCGCGCCGGGCCCGTGAACATACCGCGCCGTCAGCGTGCCGGTGTTGTTGTATTCCGCGATCAGGTCGAGACCGTCATATTGCATCTCGCGGAAGGTGATCCCCGTGCCCGAGGTCTCCTGCAGACGCCCGGCCGGATCATAGGCCAGATCGATCGACGTCCCGACACCGCTCAGCCGGTTGTAGTGATCGTATTCATAGGTCTGGCCCTGGTGGTCCCGGGTCATATTGCCCCGGCCGTCATATTGCGGCGCCGTCGACTGGGCGGTCACCGAGAGCAACTGGTTGAGACCGTTATAGCTCGTCGCCTCGTCGAAATTGACGAAGTCGGTCCAGGCATAGCCGGTATTGCTGTCCGTCCGGCTGGCGATCTGGCCCGCCGGGTTATGGCTGAAGGTCAGGGTGCGGTCGTCGGACGTGCCGGCCAGGTTCTGCACCAGTTCGTCCAGCCGCGAGGCGGCGTCGTAATCATAATCCGTCGTCACCCCATTGCCGCGCGTCAGCAGGGTGCGCCGGCCATGCTGGTCATAGGTGAAGTCCGCCAGGCGTTCGAGGCCCGTCGTGTCGCCATTCTCGAAAATCGAGGCCAGCTGGCCGCCGCGCGTATAGGCATAGCTGACGTAATAACTGTCCGGCCAGGTCATGCGCGTGCGCTGGCCCGCCTCATTGTAGAGATAGCTGACCGTACCGTTTGCCCCGTCATTCTGCGAAGCCAGCCAGCCGCGGCCGTTATAGGTGTTGGCGATCGTCTGCGACCCGTTCGAGACCGTCAGGATGCGGCCGTGATTGTCATAGGTATAGCTGGTGTCCGCCGTGCCGGACGGGGCATCGACATTGGTGATCCGGTTGAGATTGTCATAGGTGTAATCGAAGACCTGCCCTGTGCGGACCCGCCGCTGGGAGATGCGGCCATAACTGTCATAGGTCAGGCGTTCATAATCCGAGGCATTGGACGTGCCCGCCCCCTGGGTCGAGGAGGGATAGCGCGTGTATTGCAGCCGGTCGAACGTATCGTAGTGATAGGTCATACGATTGTTCTCGCCATCGGTCAGGCTGGCGACCCGGCCATTGGCGGTATAGGTCCAGGCTGCCTCCACGGCCGCAGCAGATGTGCCATAGGCGGTCGTCACCTGGGTGCGGCGGCTGGACGTGTCATAAGCCGTGCGGGTGATCCGGTCGGGCCCGTAACTGCCGGCCGTCGCCAGCGTGCAGGCCGAGGAGGGCGGGCTGGCGTAAGTAGCCGGGTTCATCCGCTGGACCACGCAATCGGTACGCCCGGCATTGTCGTAGGAATACTGTACCAGCGCATGCGTCGTGGAACCGGTCATCAGACGCGAGGCCGAGAGGCGGTGCGAGGTGTCATAGGTGACGGTCTGGCGCTCGATCTCGGAGAAACTCGTCCAGGCACTGCCATAGCCGGGCATGGTGCCGAACTGGACCTGGGTCACCTGGCCGCGCGTATTATAGGTGGTTCGCCGGGCAGAATGGGTCAGCGGACCGCCGGCATCCGGGTCCGGCCCGATCTGGCCGGTCGGCCGGCGCAGCGCATCATAGGCGAAGACGGTGCGGTTGTTCGTGCCGTGCAGGGGCGGGTCGAGCGAGACCAGATTGCCCACCGCATCGTATTGCATCGTGCTGGTCGCGCTGAGCGCGCCATCGCCGGCCGCCTCGGTCTGCGCGGTGAGGCGCAGATTATTGGCCACGCCGGACGCGCCGTACACCATTGTGGTGTCGATGCGATAGGATGAATTGGTGCAGCTGGGACCGGAACCCTGGCGGCAGGTGGAAACCTGTGTCGGCAGGTAGATCGGGCCGGGACCGGCGAGCACCGACCCGGTGCCCTTGTGATACCAGGCATAAAGGCCGGCATAGGTGACCCGGACCTGCGGCCGGGCGAGACCGCCCGCCGGGGCGGGCTGCGTCACCGTCAACACGCCGCCATGCGTGCTGTCATAGGTGAAATCGGTCTGGTTGCCGGCGCCATCCTTGACCCAGCTCGGCTGGTTGCAGGTCACCGGATTGGAACAGCTGGCGGGGTAGGATGCCGTCATCCGCGTGACGGTGGCCAACCCGCTCTTGGCGTGCTCGACCACCGAGGTCACATTGCCGCGGCTGTCATAGCCATAACTGACATAATTGCCTTCCGGCGCCGTGATCCGGGTGAGCTGGCGGCTGGAATTATAGGTGTATTCGGTGCGGTCTCCGGAGGGCCGTTCCACCGCCGTGATCTGCCCGGTCGACAGGCTGGATTCGACCTTGGTGTTGCCGGCCGCGCCGGGCGAATTCACCGTCGTCGTGCGTGTCCCGCCGCTGTCGGCATAGGTGTAGGACGTGCTCAGGCCATTGGCCGTGACCGACGAGACGCGGCCGGACGTATAGCTGTAGGTGATATCGTTGGCGGCGCTGCCGGGAAAGCGGATCCCGGTGACGCGGCCGGAGCCGTCGCGGACGAAACGTGTGACCCGGCTTTCGCTGTCGGTGTAGAGCCAGTCATTGCCCGACAGACCGATGGAGAGCGAGGGCCAGTCCTGGGAAAAGGAACAGGTGGACGCGATCGGAGCGCAGTATTCTTCCGCCATGTTGAACAGGACGGCCCGGATCGGCCGCGCCCAATACACGGTTTCGGCGGGGAAGATCGACCCGCCGTCCAGGGCGTAGCTGATGTGCAGCTGGTAGCCGCGATTGGTCGTTACCGCCTGCAGGCGCGAATAGCCATGGTCCGGATCGATGCAGGGAAGGCCGCCACAATAGGTTTTTTCGAACGCGACCGAATAGTGATAGGTCCATTCCTCCCCGTTCGGGAAGGCGATGGACCGCACGACGGCCCTGTCCGCACCGTAAAAGGCCTGATGCCCGATATCCTGGTGCTGATAGGTCACCACGGTGCCGTCCGCCGTGGTGTAGGTATAGGTCGTCCCGCTCTGCACCAGGGTCGAACCGGACGGTGTCTCCGGCGTATAGGTCGTCCCGGAGACGGTGAATGTCTCGGCCGAGCTGTGCAGGGTGACAATGACGGTCGAGCCGTTCGATGCGATCCCGCCCATCACGCTGTGGTGCCAGTCATTGCCGACATAGTTCTGGGAATAGCTCAGCCCGCCATTGGCCGGATCGCCGATACTGATCCCCGGCGAACTCACCACCGGCGTGCCCGATGGCAGGTTGACGCCATTGCCGTCGACTGCGGGGTAGACCAGTGGCAGGGCCGCACCGCCCTGCGCGAGGGACGGCGCTGCAAACGCTGAAATTGCAAGCAGGCAGGCGACAAGACCAGCGGACAACAGACGGACGAACGGCATGGAGATACTCCGGAAATCGGATCCTGGAACAGACGTCAGGCGGGCAGGAAAACGCGCCGGTCAGGCGCCGGTCGTCTTCTTGCGCGTGCGGTTGTCCGCGTCGTCGTATTCGTATTCGCGCTTCACGCCGTGATTGGGTCCGCCGGAGTGCTGGACCTCGACCACACGCCCCTGGGCGTCATAGGTGTAGGTGACGGTTTCCTGGGCGGCAGCTGCGCCCAGCGGAAGGGTCAGCGCGCCCAGAGCCCCGGTCAGGGCAGAGCCCAGCAAGAATTTTCGCATGATATGTCCCTCCGCTACGCGCCGGCCGGCGGGCCGGAACCGCCCCGTCCTCACGCGACAGGGGCTCGAAAATTTCGCGTCCAAGGCGAGTACGGCACAGCCGCGGGATACAATCAATGATTTTGTGCGCGGCAGGCGAAATTTGACGTTAACGCAAAAGCGCGAATTGAAACCAGGCCGCCCGGCCCCCTACCCCCGCAGCCGTCCCGCGATGCGCAGGGCGTTTTGCTTGATCAGGTCTGCGGCCTGTTCGGCATATCCGGCACTCTTGCCCGCAAGCGCCGCAACATGGTTCGTGGCCGAGACGCGGTGCGCCACGAGGGCGTCGACGATCTCCTGGACCCGCAGGCGGACATCGCCGGCGCGGTAGCCGCCGGCCCTGGCGATGGCGGTCCAGTGATCCGCGGTGATATCGGCGGGCCTTCGCTTCCTGCCGGCGACATTCTGCGCAAAGTATTGCGCCACATCAGGCCAGGGCAGGACGCTGGAGACGTCATAGAGCGGCGCCAGCTGCGGATCGCCGCCGATGGGCAGGAGGACGGAGTAGTTCTTGGCGTGCGCGTCGGTATTGGCAACGAGAATGTTGAAGATGAGCTGGTCGAGCAGGGCCAGCGCACCGGCGGGCGGCAAATGGCGGCCTGTGCCCAGGAGTTGCGGCAGGGACAATCCGGGACGGGTGCCGCGCTCATACTTGCGCCCCGGCGGGATGCCGTTGGCCTGGGCGAAGTCTTCCTGGTGGATCCGTTGCAGCTGCCCCGTACGGCCCACCCGGCGGTCATAGCGCAGCACACAGATCGCCCTGCGGGCACCGGCGTGCAGGATGGACACTTCGGCCGCGGCGATCCCGGCGGCACTTGCCAGATGCAGACAATAGGCCTCGTTCTCCACGATGCCGGGCAGGCGTGGATTGTCCGGTTTCACGATCACTGTCGAGGGGGCACCGTTTCGCGGAATGGCGAGCCTGTCACCGTCGCCCGGCAAGCAAAGCACCGGCTTGCCCGCGGCGTCCAGCACGGCAAGCGCCGACTTTCTCTGCCCGCCGGCGAGCGAGACACGCACACCTTCTTCGCCCGCCAGGAAGGGGCGCTGCCGCAGATCCTCGAAATGGCGTTCGAGTGCGGCTTCGGGATCGTCGACCTCGTAGAAATCGGTCAGCGGCGTCCAGCGCCAGTCCGCCGGCACGGACGGCGTCTCGAAGGAGAGCGCGCCTGCCGTGTCGCCGCCGATCTCGCGCAGCACGGCCAGCGTGTCCGTCCGGTCCAGTCCCAAAGAACGGGTCAGGACGAGAAGCTGTTCCTCTTCCGGCAGAAGATTGGCCAGCCAGGGCGAAATCACCACTGACGGATGATGTTCCGCCTGAAGCGGCAAGGTCAGCGACAGGGGAAAGGCGTCGCGGGTCGCGCGCCATTTCTGCGCGTAGGCAAAGCTCAGCGCGCCATCATCCGCCACGCCGACATCGCCGACCCGCAGCGTGTCGAACCAGACCGGAACCCGCTGGATCACGTATAGTCTCCGAGATCATAGCCCTCGTCTGCCGCGCGGCCGGGCGCCTCTTCGGACGGCGGCTCGACCAGCTCGCCGGCCGGAATGCGCAAGGCTGCGGCGATCCGGTAGAGGCTGGTCACGCGCAGGTCGCGCTTGCCGGTTTCGATCTGTGACAGGGCAGGCGCACTGATACCGCTGAGACGCGCCAGTTCGTGCAGGCTCAGGCCACGCGCTTCACGGACCTTGCGAATGCGTCCGCCGAGTTGGACGAGAACATTGTCGTTTCGATCGCTGATGGGACGCTCCGTTTTATCGAATTCGATAAAGCATGCCCTGTTCCGGTGTCGGGGGCAAGAATTTTATCGAAAACGGTAAACACATCGGGATCTGGCCCGGAAACCGGCCGGTTTTACCGAAAACGTAAAACCATTTGGCCCGCACCGTCGCACTTCCCCCTCTCCCGCACCGGTGCTAAGTCGCGCTCATTCTCCGTATCAGCCTGACGAGCGAGCCATGACCGACGCCCTGCAATCCGCCATCGAGACCGCCTGGGACAATCGCGACAGCGTGTCCGCCGACACGAAGGGCGAGGTGCGCGAGGCGGTGGAGACGGCGATCGGCCTGCTCGATGCCGGCAAGGCCCGCGTCGCCGAACGCGCCGGCAATGGCGCCAATTCAAACAAGGACTGGGTCGTGAACCAGTGGCTCAAGAAAGCCGTGCTGCTGGGCTTCCGGCTCAATCCGATGGGTCTGGTCGAGGGCGGTGTCGCCGGTTCGAAATGGTGGGACAAGGTGCCCTCCAAGTTCGAGAACTGGGACGAGGCCGATTTCGCCGCCGCCGGCTTCCGCGCCGTGCCGCCCTGCGCCGTGCGCCGCGGCGCTTTCATCGCACCGGGTACGGTGCTGATGCCCTCCTATGTGAATATCGGGGCGTATGTGGACGAGGGCACGATGGTCGACACCTGGTCGACGGTCGGCTCCTGCGCCCAGATCGGCAAGAATGTCCACATCTCCGGCGGCGTCGGGATCGGCGGCGTGCTGGAACCGCTGCAGGCGGGCCCGGTGATCATCGAGGATGATGTCTTCATCGGCGCGCGCTCGGAAGTGGCCGAAGGCGTGATCGTACGCACCGGCGCCGTGATCTCCATGGGCGTCTTCCTGGGCCAGTCGACCAAGATCGTCGACCGCGCCACCGGCGAGATCACCCGCGGCGAAGTCCCCGAATACGCCGTCGTCGTGCCCGGCACGCTGCCGGACCCCAAGGGCGGCCCTTCCCTCGCCTGCGCCGTCATCGTCAAACGCGTGGACGCCCAGACGCGGGCGAAGACGGCCATTAACGAGCTGTTGCGGTAGGGCTACCTCCCATCCTTCCCCTTGATGGGGAAGGGGGACCGCGCCGAAGGCGTGGTGGATGGGGTGAATCCCGGTGCCTGCGAGCTCGCCAACACCTCGCCCCCACCCCCTCCGAGCCGAGGCTCTGCCTCGGCCCACCTCCCCCATCAAGGGGGAGGATGGTGCAATTCCCCTATCCCGCCAGCCACGCCTCCACGCCTTTCGCGGCCGCTATCCCCGTTGCGAAGCTGGCCTGCAGGAGGTAGCCGCCGGTCGGGGCATCCCAGTCCAGCATCTCGCCGGCGGCGAAAACGCCGGGCTTTGCCGTCAGCATGAAATCCTCACCCACCGCCGCGCGTGTTATACCGCCCACCGAGGAAATCGCGCGGTCGAGGCCGCGCTGGGCGGTGACGGTCAGCGGCACGGCCTTGATCAGCGCCGCGAGCGCGGCCGGATCTGACGGCAGGTCAGCCACCGCATCGCGCAGGAGGGAGATCGCGGCCGGCGGCAGTCCGGCCTTGCGCAGGCGATTGGCAAGGGATTGGCCCTTTTTCGCCCGCGCCAGGGTCGCCGCCAGTGCCTCGGCGGTCTGGTTGGGGCGCAGGTCGAGATGGAGGGTGACCGGTCCCTGCGCCAGCGCGTCACGGACCGGCGCGGCGAGCGCATAGACCGCGCCGCCTTCCAGCCCATAACGGGCGATCACCGCCTCGCCGGCGACACGCTCCCCGTCCAGGGTGAGCGCGATCGTCTTCAGCGGCGTGCCGGCGAAACGGTCTTTCGTAATGTCACTGAACGTTACCTCTATGCCGCAGTTGGAGGGCATGAACGGGGCTGTTGTGATGCCCTCACGTGACAGAATGTCCACCCAATATCCATCCGATCCCAGCCGCGGCCAGCTCGCCCCGCCCAGCGCCAGAAGCGTCGCATCGGCGCGGTGCGTGACCGGTCCGTCCGGCGTCTCGAACACCAGCGCGCCCTCTGTGTCCCAGCCGGTCCAGCAATGTCTCACATGCAGGGTAACACCCTGATCCTCCAGCCGTTTCCGCCACGCTCTCAGCAGCGGCGACGCCTTCATCGCCTCGGGAAACACCCGGCCGGACGAGCCGGTAAACACCGCCTGCCCCAGCCCCTCGCACCAGGCGCGCAGCGCCGCCGGATCGTGCTTGAGAATGACCGGCCCCAGCCAGTCCGCCGCTTCGCGATACCGGCCCAGAAACGCCGGCAGGGGTTCGGAATGGGTGAGGTTGAGACCGCCGCGCCCGGCCATCAGGAATTTGCGTCCCGGCGTCGGCATTTTCTCGAAGATATCCACGCCAAACCCCGCCGCGGACAGATACTCCGCAGCGATCAGACCGGCCGGCCCGGCCCCGATAATGGCGATGCGCTTCGAGGTGGTCATGGGTCTCTGGTAGCGCGCTTTCTTCCCCACGTCAGTGGGGAAGTGGGCCGATGCGCAGCATCGGGTCGAAGGGGCCGGCGCGCCAGCGCCGGAAGGGTTTCACAGGGCAGGATACGATTGCCGCGTGCCGCGGCACCCCTCCCCCGTGAAGCCTGTCCTCGGGTTGGCCTACGGCCAAGCCCGGGGGCGGGTCCCCCTCCCCATGAAATGGGGAGGAAATCAACGGTCCCGTCCCTCCACCATCGCCCGCACCCGTTCGACCGGCAGGGCGTGCACCACGGTGTCGGAGCCGACAACCGGATACTCGATATCCTCGGCCATCAGGAGGGCGTTATAAATGGCTTCCTCGGTCGCCTCGATCGCGGCCTGGAAGAGCGGCGACATCTGGCTGTTGGGCAGGTCGGCCATCGCCGCAACATCCGAGCGGCGCTCCGGCGTGCGGCGCACATCGGGATGGGTAGAGAAGGCAATGGCATAATCGCCCGACCCGTTGGTGATCGACGCGCCGGTGCGCGCCAGGCCGGCGAATGTGCGCCCGGCGAGACGTTCCAGATTGCGGTCGGACAGGGGCGCATCGGTGGCAAGCACGATCATGATTGACCCGTCCGCCCGATCGTCGGCGACATGGTCGGAGAGATAGTACTGGCCCAGTTCCTCACCCACGGGCAGGCCGTCCATCTGCAGGATGCCGCCATAATTGGTCTGCACCAGAACGCCCAGCGTCCAGCCGCCCAGACTGTCCGGCAGGCGGCGCGAGGCGGTGCCGATCCCGCCCTTCCAGCCAAAGGTCACCGTGCCATTGCCGGCACCGACATTGCCTTCGGCGACGGGCCCGTCCGAAGCGCTCTCGATGGCCTCAACCGCATGTTCCGGCATGACAATCCGGGCGCGGATATCGTTGAGCCGGCTGTCATTGGTCTCGCCGACCACCATGTTGAGCGAACGGATGCCCTCATGGCCGGGCCGGGCCAGCGACCAGTCGAGTATGCCGTCCGCCGCCCGCGGCACGGCCAGCGTGTTGGTCAGCACGATCGGCGTCTCGATCTCGCCCAGCTCGCGGATCTGTGTCGCCCCCATCAGCTTGCCATAGCCATTGCCGACCGCGAGGGCGGCCGGAACTTTGTCGGCGTAGATATCCCCGCCATGCGGCAGGATCGCCGTGACGCCGGTGCGGATCGAGGCCTCCGGATCGGTCAGCGTCACCTGGCCGACGCGCACACCTTCGACATCCGTGATCGCATTCAGCGGACCGGGCGCCAGCACGCCGGGCGCGATACCGATTTCGCGGGCCCGCACCTGGTCCGGCCCGCGCTCCTGGGCGCCTGCTGCCGCTGTTGTCACCACCATCGCCATTGCCAATCCTGCCAGCCTTGCCGCACCGATCATGACGGCGCCTCCCTGATCTGCCGCCCCGTTTATAACAGCCCCTGCGCTGACGTGCCGCTACCCGTTGCGGCTCGAATCTGATGGGATGCGCCGGTTCGAACAAGAAGGGGCGCGTCATGAGCGACGAAACCAAGAAAGACCGTCCGGCGGTGGCCGACCCGGCAGCACCCTACGGTTCCGCCAACAATCCGTCGGAATTCGACGTGCTGAACAAGCTGGGCAAGGACGAGCCCTATTTCATCATCCGCGGCGGCGATCCGCTGTCCGACGCGCTGGTCGAGCTGCACGCCTATATCGGTGCGGGCCAGTCCGGTGCGGCGCACGACACGCTGGAACGCATCCTCGCCCTCACCTCGCAACATCCGCCCCGTCCGGTCGGCTCGCCGAAATACCGCGAAACCTTCAAGATCTCGGTCTCGATGGAACGCTATCGCGAGACGCACGGACGCTCGCACTAGCGCGCAGGCCACCCGTCATGAGTGACACCGTCACGATCCGCCGGGCGGCCCCGGCGGACTTCGCGGTATTGGGCGAGTTGATGTTCGACGCCGTCCACAACGCGCCCAGCCGCTACACGCCGCAGCAGCGCCAGGCCTGGGTGCCGGAACCGCGCCGGGGCGACGACTGGAATGCGCGCCTCGCCGGGCAGGTGATCTTCATCGCCGAACAGGACGGTCATGCCGCCGGCTTCATGTCGCTGGCACCGCCGGACTATGTCGACTTCGCCTATATCCGTCCCGGCTTTCAGGGCTCGGGCCTGTTCCGGCGGCTCTACACCGCGATCGAGGAAGCGGCGCTCGAAGAAGGCCAGGCCCGCCTCACCGTCCATGCCAGCCTGATGGCCCAGCCGGCCTTTTCGGCAATGGGCTTCGAGATCACACAGCGCGAGACGGTCGAGGTCCGCGGCGAACAGCTCGACCGGTTCGCGATGGAAAAGCTGCTGTCTCCGGCCCCGTAAAAAAGGGTGTGGCCCGCCAGAAAACGACGGACGGGCCACCCAGGGGAGTTTTCATGAAAAGCGGTGACGCAGGACCCGGAAGGCCCGGCGGGATTCCGGCATGGCCAGGCTCAGCCCCATGAAGCCGTGCAGCGTCGTCTCGAAACAGTAATAGGCCGCCTTGCCGCCGGCCTTGCGGATGCGCCGTACGAAATCCGCCCCCTCGTCGCGCAGCGGGTCGTAGCCGGCGGTAATCATAGTCACCGGTGGCAGCTCGCCCAGATCCTCCGCCAGAAGCGGCGACACGTCCTGCGCGCCGGCCAGGGCAGGATCGTCGAGATAGTTGCGCGCCGACCAGGCCACGTCTTCGTGCGAGAGGAAGTAGCGGCCATCACCCAGCACCCGCCGCGAACCGTGTTCGGGCAGGTCGGGCACCAGCATCACCGGGTAGAACAAGGCCAGGTGGTTCAGCTGTACATCCGGCATGCCGCGCGCCCGCAAGGCGAGCGCCGCAGCCATGGTCCCGCCGGCACTGTCGCCGGCCAGGGCCAGCGACGCCAGTCCGCGCCGCACCTGTTCTTCCCGTGCCCATTCAAGCGCCGACAGTCCGGCCCGGATGGCCGCCGGGTATTTGTGCTCGGGCGACAGGGGATAGCCGACACTGGCCACGACATGGCCCGTCGCTTCGGCCAGACGGCGGGCGAAGCCGTCATAGGCATCCAGACTGCCCAGCGTGCAGCCGCCACCGTGAAAGAAGACCAGCATCCCGCGCGCGCCGCCTTCCGGCTCGTAGATCCTCAGATCGGGAGCCTCCCCCTCGACCGCCGGACCGCTGGCGGCGGTGACGGATTTCATCGCCGGACCGGGCTGGTCGACCTCACGCATCAGGGTTTCGATCGCTGCCCGCGCCTCCTCAAGCGGCAAATCGCGGATCGGCGGCGCGTCTGGCGGTGTCGCATCGAGGAAGGCCTGTGCCCCGCGGGACAGGGGGCGACGGCGTGCCTTTGCGAGCGGAACCGGACGCGTCGAATAGGATCGGAACCACATACCGGCTACCGGGTCCGCAGGACGAGACGGATGTCGAAGGTTCGCGGCGCGCCGTAATAGGCGAGCTGGTAGCCGGGGAATTCCATCAGGTCGAAGGCCTGGTTGATATGGTGCTCGTCGAAGACGTTGCGCACCCCGGCCCGGATCTCCCAGCGGTCGTCCGCGGCGCCGATCGCGGCAAAGGCATTGACCAGCGCATAGCCGTCCTGGGCCAGGTTCTCGGCGCTGGACACGGTGGTGTAGGTCTTCGAGCGCCAGGACGCGTCGGCGTGCACGGTGGCGTAGAGGCTGTCGCCGACCGGCCATTCATACGTCGCCGCGGCACCGCCACTCCATTCCGGCGTATTCACCAGCTCGCGCTCGCCGGCGATGTCCACACCGCCCGGCCCGATGTATTCCTCGTAGAAGGCGTCCATATAGCCGAGATGACCGGTCAGGGTGAGGCCGTCGGCCGGACGCCACATCGCCTCGACCTCCAGGCCCTGGATCACCGCCTCGCCGGCATTGGTGAACTGGGCCTCGAAGGCGCCGGTGTCCGGATTGGCGGTGAAGCTGGAGAGCTGCAGATCGGTGTAGTCGTTGCGGAAGAGCGCCGCGTTGAGGACGAGGTCGCCGTCCAGCAGCGTCGACTTTATGCCGGCCTCGTAGGACCAGACGAATTCCGGATCGTAGGGTTCGGCGTCGAAGGGCGTGTTCGAGCGCCCGTCGAAACCGCCGCTCTTGAAGCCGCGCGACGCGAGCCCGTAGAGCATGACATCGTCGTTGAGCCGGTAGTCCAGACCGATCCGCGGGGTCAGCGCCTCAAAGCTCTCCGAGGTGTCGATATCGGTGACGGTCACGCCCGCGCCTGTCCGGAAGGGCGGCGGGTTGGGCGTGCCCGGCGCATAGGCTTCCTGCAGCCGCGCGAAGGACTTGTCCTCATAGGTATAGCGCAGCCCGCCGCTCAGCCGGACGCGGTCGCTCACGGCATAGCTGGCGTCGAAATAGGCCGCCCAGGCCTGCGTGTCCTGGTCGTTTGTCGAGGCCGTTTGCAAGGGATAGGGCAGGTAGACGCCCCCGCCCAGCGGCAGGGCGATATCGTCGCCCGCCAGGCCATTGAACGTGTCGTCCTGATCGTCGAAATAATAGAGGCCACCGGTGAGCTGCAGCGGTCCGCCGGCATCGTATTCGGCACGGAATTCCTGGCTGAACTGTTCGGCATCCTCGCGCACGAAGATCTCGAAAATCTCCAGCTCGGTTCCGTCCAGGTCGAGATTGCTGTCATAGCTCAGCGAGCGATGCGCGGTGATCGATGTGAGGGTCAGCGCATCGGAGACCCGCCACTGGGCGCGCGCCGTCAGCCCCCAGCTGGAGAGGTCGTCGAGATCATTGTAGCTGGCGCGGATATCGAACGGATCCGGTGACGGCTCGAAAATCCGCACATCCCCGGTCGCCGGATCTATGCCGGCCACGGCGGTCGCCCGGGCCGGCGTGCGCGAGGCATCGGGCGTATCGCTTGTGCCTTCCAGGGTGAGTTCCAGCTCGAAATCGTCATGCGGCGTGAACAGCAGGCCTGCGCGGCCGGCAAGGCGATTGACGTCGCCGTCATGCGTCCCGTCCACCGCGTTGCTGGCATAGCCGTCGCTGGACGCATAGAAGAGCGCCGCCTTGCCGGCCAGACGGTCTTCGGCAAGCTCGCCGGAGATGCGGGCCCGGCCGAAGACATGGCCGTGATTGCCCGCCCCCAGTTCCAGTTGCGCGCCCGGGTTCGAGCCCGGCCGGGTGGAGATGAAGCGCACCGCACCGCCGATCGTATTGCGGCCGTAGAGCGTGCCCTGGGGACCGCGCAGCACTTCCACGCGCTCGACATCGAACACGTCCAGGATCGCGCCCTGGGTTCGGGCCAGATAGACATCGTCGAGATAGACCCCGACGCCCGGCTCGGCAAAGGCCAGCGAGTCGACCTGGCCGACACCGCGGATATAGATCACCGCATTCTCGGCATCGCCGGTATGGATGGTCAGGTTCGGCACGGCGTTCTGCAGGGCCGTTATGTCCGCCGCCTGCAGGTTTTCCAGCTGGCGCTCGCCGAAGGCGGAGACCGAGAGCGGCACGTCCTGCAGCGATTCCTCGCGCCGCCGCGCCGTCACAACGATCACGTCACTGTCGGTGCGCGCGGCCGGGCGCGGTTCGCCGTCAGCCGTCTGGGCGTGAGCGGCGGAACCGGCAGCGAAGGCGGCCACGGCCACAGCCGATACCGCCTGGAACAGGCGTTGTTTCATCGATTGTCCTCCCCAAGACCGTCCGGTTTTCCGGACTGATTTCATGTGGGAGCGAGTTTGGTCCGGCCTCGCCGCACCGCTCAATCGGAGAAATAGCGGAAAGAATGGCCGCAGAATCTGCGGGTATCAGGCGGGGTCGGCCGGCATGTCCGGGGCGAGGCCGAAATGCGCCCGGCCCGCCGCGAGCGTGCGTTCCAGATGCCCGCGCAGCAACGCCTCCAGCCGGTCCGACGGCAGGAGCACCGTCGTCCGCCGGTCCTCGCCTATCTTGGCTTTCACCAGAAACCCGTCACTGACCGCACGGTTGATGCGCTCCTCGCGGGTGCGGTTCGATCCGGTCTTCATCGCCTGGCACGCCGCCGACACCGTGATCGGCGCACCACGCCAGTACGAGCGCAGGCAGGTCACGAAGAGATACCAGAATTCCTGCGTGAAATAATGCGGCTGCCCCTCGAAGGCCTGGTCCCAGTCGCGGGCATAGTCCTCGAGAAATTGCGACCAGTCCGCCAGAGCCGCGACGTCCAGCATTGTGCTCGTGTCAGTGGCCATACGCGTCCCGCGCCCTGGTTTCCAAGGGGATGGGATACCCTGCTTGCCAGTCACACCGCAAGCGGCAGCGCCGGCCGGATCTCCGGCTCGCCGCTAGTCGAAACGCGACCCGTCCTTGCGGCGAAAGCAGTCCGGGTTGGAGTAACGCCCCGGCTTGGCTTCCAGATCGATGTCCGGATAGAAGGCCGCATCAGCATCCGAACGGCCGCCGGCGACCAGGAAGACGCAATCGGCACCCGAGCGGTTCTGCAGGCAGTGTCCGTTCTCGACCCCGGCCGGGAAGCCCGCGCAATCGCCGGCATGCAGCACGGTTTCGCCCTCATCGGTGACCAGGACGGCCTCGCCTTCCATCATCATGACGAACTCGTCCTCATGCGTGTGCCAGTGGCGCTGGGAGGACCAGGCTCCCGGTTCGAGGCGCACGAGATTGACGCCGAAGCCGGTCAGCCCGGCCGCAGCGCCGAGACGGCGGAAATGGCGGCCGTTGACGACGGCGGCGTGCTCGGCGGGATAGCCCGTACCCGTGGCCTCCTCGATATCGTCGATCGCAAATTTCACCATGATCACCCTCTCCGGTCCGGCAGCCAATCCAGCACGTCCGATATAGGCGCCCTCGACGACATTGGCGACAGGCACGCCACCCCTGCTGCTGCCCCCTTGGACCACAACCGGAAACCCTTATAAGCAATACAAGGGCGATTGAGCGTTAGCGACGATCTTTCCCGCCCTGGCTGTGTACCATCGGTGCATCGTGTGACCGGTCGCCTGACCGCCCCGGGGATGAGGCGCGCCGCCGAGAGCGCATTCCGGAATCCCCCAACGGAATCTCGCGGAGATAGCTAACTCCTGCGGAGATAGCTAACTCCTGTGGAGATAACGTATTCCCATGGAGATAACGAACTCCTGTGGAGATAATGTATTCCCGTGAAGATATTGTCCCTGCACAGGCGCCCCGATCCCCTCCCGGTCTCATATCAAGCGAACCCTGCGCACCCGGTATCATGGGGAGCATTGACACCATTCCTTCTAATCCTTCTAATTGCTTACAAGTCCATCCCCGGAGGCCTTCATGTCGGCGCAAAACACCATCGAGCTGGACCTGGAGTGTTACAAAGCACTGGAATCTCACCGGCAATCACTGGACGAGAGCGCACTGGACATTCTGCGCCGCATCCTTCTAAGCGCTGACAGTCCTTATAAGACGCATCCTGCGGACCCTGCGGAACGGAGTGCGTCGGCCGGAGGCGAGGAAGGGAATGTCGGCGGTGGCGCACCGGATCGTACGAGCCCGACTTTGCCGCTTGATGGGACGGGCTCGACCTTGTCACCGGATCGCATGAGCTCGACTTCGCTGCTCGATCGGACGGGCTCGACCTTGTCGCCGGATCGCATGAGCCCGACTTTGCCGCTTGATGGGACGGGCTCGACCTTGTCACCGGATCGCATGAGCTCGACTTCGCTGCTCGATCGGACGGGCTCGACCTTGTCACCGGGTCGCATGAGCCCGACTTTGCCGCCCGACTGGCAGGATCCGAATGACGAGACGGAAAGGCGAACCGGCAATTATCTCGTCCAGCTCGGAGAAAGGGCCTGTTTCGCGCCCAGCCAGAAGGCCGCCTACCGGCTGGGGCTGATCTGGCTGGAGAAAACCCGTCCGGGCCTGCTGGCCGCACTCGCTCATGCTGGCACGCGAAACCGCCGGATCGTGGCGCATTCCCCGGACGCGCTCTATCCGCGATCGCCGGCGCTGGCCAAACATGCTGAAAAGCTGATCGATGACTGGTATGTCGATGTGAACCTCTCGAAGGAACAAAAGCTTTCGCGTCTCAAGACCGCCTGCCGGCATGCCGGCCTGATGTTCGGCAAGGATCTTATTGTTGACCTCTGAAACCGGCTTCGACCTCGCCAATCCAGTCCCGATCGCCCAGGCGCTGATCCGGCGCCCGTCGATCACGCCGGCCGATGCCGGTGCGCTGGACGTGCTGCAGGGCATGCTGGAGGCGATGGGGTTTGCCTGCCGGCGTTATCCTTTCGGCGAGGTCGACAATCTCTATGCCCGCCTCGGCACAGCCTCGCCCTGCTTCCTGTTTGCCGGACACACCGATGTCGTGCCGCCCGGTGACGAGGCCGGCTGGCAGCGCGCACCGTTTGCCGCCGAAGAAGCGGACGGGGTTCTGTGGGGACGCGGCGCGGCCGACATGAAGGGTGCGATTGCCGCAATGGTCGCCGCCGTGCGCCGCCATCTCGACGCGTCCGGCACGCCGGACGGCTCGATCGCCTTCCTGATCACGGGCGATGAGGAAGGTCCGGCGATCAATGGCACCAAGGCCGTGCTCAAGGCGCTGGAGGCCGAAGGCGAGACTTTCGACCATTGCCTGGTCGGCGAGCCTACCAATCCCAATGCGCTGGGCGACACGATCAAGTCGGGCCGGCGCGGATCGCTGAATTGCGAGATCACCGTCACCGGCCGCCAGGGGCATGTGGCCTATCCGGAGCGGGCCGAAAACCCGATCCCGCCTTTGCTCGACCTGCTGGCGCGGCTGACCGCGCGGACGCTGGACAGCGGCGTGCCGCACTTCCAGCCGTCCAATCTGGAAATCACCACGGTGGATGTCGGCAATCCGACCACCAATGTCATTCCCGCCACCGCCCGGGCCCGCTTCAACATCCGCTTCAACATCGCCCATACCGGCGCCGATCTGACCCGCTGGATCGAGGATGAGGCGGCCGGCGTGAACCTGCATTTCGACGGGCAGGTGAAGACCGATATCCATGTTACGGGCGAAGCCTTCCTCACACCGGCAGGCGCCTTCACCAGCCTGCTGCAGGATTGCGTGGAAGCGGAAACCGGGCGCAGGCCCGCCCTGACCACCGGCGGCGGAACCTCCGACGCCCGCTTCATCCAGGCCTATGCGCCCGTGGCCGAGTTCGGCCTCGTCGGCGCGACCATGCACCAGGTCAATGAGCGCGTGCCCGTCAGCGATATCGAGAGCCTGACGCGGATCTATGCGCGCATTCTGGATCGCTATTTCAAGGATACGCCGGAATGATGCGCCTGGTCGCGGAAGCCTGGGTCGCGCTGGGCGCGAGCTGGCGCATCTTCACCTTCCGGCCGGACTGGCAGTCCGGCTTCGATGTGTCGATGGGCGGGTTCTGGCGCTCCTTCGCCGCGATCCTCTTCGCCGTACCGATGATCGCGATGATCCATGTCGCCGGCCAGGCCGTCGGGCGCGAACTGAGCTGGGCCGACGAATTCCTGATCCAGGGCCTGTCCTGGGTGCTGTTCCCGATCTCGGCCGCCCTGGCAGCGCAGGTTACCAGCGCACGCGCCGGTTTCGTGCGCTGGATCGTGGTACACAACTGGGCCGTCCTGTGGCTGTATGCCTATCTCTTCGTGTTCTGGACCGTGTTCACGGCCGGGCTGCTGCCGGTGGAGCTGATGCGGGTCGCGCTGTTCGTCTATCCCTATCTGCGCGTCCTCGCGCACTGGCGCATCGCCTACGTCTCGCTGGGCCTGCCGACCATCACCTCGGCCCTGGCCGCCGCCGTGCCGGTGCTGGCAATCGAGATTGCGGTCGCCGTCTACTTCGCCACCCTGATCGCGCCTCAGGCGCCCGGCGGATAGTCCACCGCGACGAGGTAGAGCCCGTCCGGCGGCGCAACCGGCCCGCAGCGGCTGCGATCGGCGGCGTCCAGCGCCGCCTTGAAATCCTTCGCGCTCCACTTGCCCGTGCCGACCTCGACCAGCGAGCCCACCATGGAGCGCACCTGGCGGTGCAGGAAGGAGCGCGCCGAACAGGTCAGCTGGACCTCCTCGCCATAGCGCGAGACCTGCACCGCATCGAGCGTCTTCACCGGGCTTTCCGCCTGGCACTGGGCATCGCGGAATGTCGTGAAATCATGCTGTCCCAGCAGCGCCTGGGCCGCGTGATGCATCGCATCGGCGTCCAGACGTTTCGGCACCCGCCAGACCTGGCCGCGATCGAGGGTGAGCGGCGGGCGGCGGTCGATCATGCGGTAGAGATAGTGCCGGCTCGTCGCCGAGAAACGGGCATGGAATTCATCGTCCACGCGCTCGGCCTCCAGAACGGCGACCGGATCGGGCTTGAGGTGATAATTCAGCGCATCGCGCACCTTGTCAGCGGCCAGATCCTTGACGAGATCGAGATGCGCGACCTGCCCCAGCGCATGTACGCCGCTATCGGTCCGGCCGGCGCCATAGACCAGGACCGGCGCACCATCCAGACGTTCCGCGGCGCGCTCGAGCGAGGCCTGGACGGAAGGGGCATTGTCCTGGCGCTGCCAGCCGGCAAAGGGCGTCCCGTCATACTCGATGGTGATCTTGTAGCGCGGCATCAGGCGAGCACCGTGCCGGGTTCGACGCTGTTGCCGCGCAGGAAGTCGGTGGCATCCATGGCGCCCTTGCCCGCCCGCTGCAGGCGGGTGAGACGCAGCGCGCCCTCACCGCAGGCGATCAGGAGATTGCCGTCGAGCACTTCGCCCGGCGCGCCCGAACCCGTCTCGGCCTGCGCCATCAACACCTTCACCCGCACGGCCTCCTTGCCGGTATCCAGTTCGAACCAGGCGCCCGGGAAGGGGGAGAGGCCGCGCACATGATTGGCCAGTTCATTGGCCGGGCGCGTCCAGTCGATCCGCGCTTCCTCGGAGGAGATCTTCTTCGCATAGGTGACGCCCTCCTCCGATTGCGGCACGGCTTCCAGACTGTCGCGTTCAAGCGCCGACAGCGCGCGCGGCCACATGAGGGCGCCCGTCTCCATCAGCTTGTCGTGCAGGCTGGCCGCGGTATCGGTGGGGGCAATGGCAACGGTTTCCGACAGCAGGATCGGGCCGGTGTCCAGACCCGCCTCCATCTGCTGGATCTGCACGCCGGTCGTCGCATCGCCGGCCATGATGGCGCGCTGGATCGGCGCCGCCCCGCGCCAGCGCGGCAGCAGGGAGGCGTGCAGGTTGAGACAGCCCATGCGCGGTGCATCCAGGGCCGCCTGCGGCAGGATCTGGCCATAGGCCACCACGGCGGCGACATCGAGATCGAGCGAGGCAAACTCCTCGATCACCTGCGGATCGCGGAAACTGTCCGGTGTCGAGACCGGAATGCCCAGCACTTCGGCGAGCTGGTGGACCGGTGTCTTCTGCTCGGCCTGGCCACGGCCACGCCGGCGCGGCGGCTGGGTGTAGACCCGGGCGACCTCATGGCCGGCGGCGGCGATCTCGGCCAGAGAGCGGGCGGCGAAGTCGGGCGTTCCCATGAAGGCGAGGCGGAGCGTCATTGTCGATCAACATTCATCTGAGGTTGGGCTTGGGGTGTGATATCGTCCCCGGCAATGAAACGCCAAGAGGAAGCGTCACCCATGAAACTCGCCTGGCTTGTCCTGCCCCTGACCCTGCTCGCCGCCTGCGCCGCCACTGACAGCCCGCCGCCCGGCCATGGCGGACCGGACCCGGTCGTCGTCGGTATCGGCGAGATGTGCGGCGGCAATACGCGTCCCCAGCGGATTTGCGGCGGTGCGCCGGAGGCCAATTACTGCCGCTATGAACAGGCCGCCATGTGCGGCGCAGCCGACGCGCCCGGCACCTGCCAGCCCCGGCCGCAGATGTGCACCCGGGAATACCGCCCGGTCTGCGGCTGTGACGGCCAGACCTATGGCAATGCCTGCACCGCGGCCTCGGCCGGGGTCAGTATTGTCCATGACGGCGAATGCCGCGCGGACTAGCGTTCACGGCGGGACGGGATTTGCTTCAGCCACGCAATAATTCGTGATGGCCGGCGATCAACGTCCCGCTACCCCAATAACGGGCATAATGGTAAATCGCACCCGCGTGCCAATCATGGCACGAGGGTCAAGGACACCATACATGCGCATGCAAATTTCCGCTGCTCTTCTGGGCGGCGCGCTTCTGATGGCCTGCACTGCTTCCGAAGACGTCTCCGCAGCTCAGGACGCTGCCCAGGACGACACGTCTGTCGCGAGCGAAACCGTCACCGAAACCCCGGCCGAAACGGTCGTCGAGGACACCGGTACGGACCACATGTCGACCGACGCAACGGTCGATGCTGAAACCCCGGCCGAAACGGTGGAAGCCGAAGCGGTCTGCACCCAGGACTATGCTCCGGTGTGCGGTTCCGACGGCGAAACCTACGGCAATGCCTGCGAAGCCGAGCTCGCCGGCGTGGACGTGGCCGCCTCTGGCGAATGCCACACCGACGAAGAGCCGCAGAACTAAAGCGTGGTCAGGTGAAGTGGGAACCGGTTCACCGGTTCGACCACGCGACCACTCAGCATTCCGGGGCAGGAAACGATCCTGCCCCGGGCTTCTCTCCGCATCGAAAACCTGACGGGCCGGTTTCCCAACGACCGGCCCGTCTTGTTTTCGGGCTTGTTTTTGAGCCCTATTCGAAACCCCAGGGCGGGGGCGGGGCATCCACCGGCCGGGTCAGATCGAACTCCGCCGCGAAATGCCGCTCCGGACGGTCCAGCGCATAGGTGAAGCTGTCGTCGGTCAGCGTGATCGACCAGACATTCTCCATCGAGGCCGGAATACCCTCGCGCTCGAACAGCTCGCGCGAGAAATCGTCGGCGGGGAATTCGGCCCGGCTGTCGGTCGGCGGCGAGACCGTATCCCCGCCATACTGGGTCAGCACGTCCTCGCTGCCATCCTCATGACGGTGATCGTGCTTGAGACGCAGATGGCCGTCGCCCATGCGCGTGATCACCCAGGTCCGCGACCGGTCCTCCCCGACATGCAGCGGAATGCGAATTTCCGTGTCCGAACACTCCCGCACATGCATGACGAGACGCTGCGACGCCCAGTCGGCATCGCGCGGATCGTCGCTGGCGACATGCCCCTCGAACGCCTGGCCGCAATAGGCGCCGAGACGGTCGAACAGGTCGGCCTGGTCTGCAGGCTGTGAACAGGCCAGCAGGGCCAGCGGCACGAGGCCGGTCATCAGGTGTTTCATTGGCAATCTCTCTCCCCAATCGCGGATTACCCTGCCCGATCCTTGCCGCAGTGGAAACAATCCTTTTCGTCCGGCGTGGTGGGTCGCGCGGCCGATCATGCCTATCTTGGGGTCAAGCCAAGGCCCGAGCGGCCTGCAAGACAAGGAGCGCATCGCCATGACTGCGACCGATACCCTGACCCGCCCGCGCAAGATCACCAAGGTCTCGCGCGGCCTGCCGACCTCCGACGGGGCCGGCGTGAAACTCACCCGCATGCTGGGCCATCGCGGGCTGATGGATCTCGACCCCTTCCTGATGCTCGACCAGATCCGCTCCGACGACAGCGCGGACTACATGGCCGGCTTCCCGAACCATCCCCACCGCGGCTTCGAGACCGTGACGATCATGCTGGACGGCAAGATGCGCCACGGTGACAACAAGGGCCATGCCGGCGTGATCGAGGGCGGCGGCATCCAGTGGATGACGGCCGGCCGCGGCATCGTGCACTCGGAGATTCCCGAGCAGGAGGATGGCCGCCTGTGGGGCTTCCAGCTGTGGGTGAACCTGCCCTCGCACATGAAGATGACCGATCCGGGCTATCAGGAGTTCTCCAGGGACGAGATCCCGGTGGAAACCCGCGACGGGGCGACCCTGCGCGTGCTCGCCGGCAAGAGTGCCTCGGGCGTTGAAGGCCCGGCGAAATCGGTCTCGATCCAGCCGACGCTGATCGACATCGTGCTGGAACCGGGCGCCACGCTGCGTGAAAGCATCGATGCGGACCACACCGCCTTCATCGCCGTCTACAAGGGCATGGTCTCGTCCGGCGAAGGCCGGGTGAGCGATCCCGATCTGGGCGTGCTGGAGGACGGCGATACGATCGAGCTGACCGCCGGGCCCGAAGGCGCCAGCCTGCTGCTGGTGGCCGGAAAGCCGATCAACGAGCCGGTCGCGCGCTACGGCCCCTTCGTGATGAATACCGAAGCCGAGCTGCACCAGGCGGTGCGCGACTTCCAGGCGGGCCGTTTCTAGGCGGAACCGATACCGGCCGGACCCGTAGCATCAATTGCGGGTCCGGTACCCGGCACACTCGCAACACCAGGAAAGGAGAACCCGATGGGCCTCCTCGTCGACGGCCAGTGGCAGGACCGCTGGTATGATACGGACAAGACCGGCGGACGCTTCGAACGCTCCGCCTCGCAATTGCGCAACTGGGTGACGCCGGACGGCGAGCCCGGCCCCTCCGGCCGCGGCGGTTTCAAGGCCGAGCCCGGGCGCTATCACCTCTATGTCTCCTATGCCTGCCCCTGGGCGCACCGCACGCTGATCTACCGCGCGCTGAAGGGCCAGGAAGACATGATCTCGGTCTCCGTCGTCGACTGGCTGATGGGCGAGAATGGCTGGACCTTCAAGGATCGCGGCGACGGCATTGTCGGCGACGATCTCTTCGGCAAGGACTTCCTCTACCAGGTCTATCTGGAGAGCGAGCCGGACTATTCCGGCCGTGTCACCGTGCCCGTGCTGTGGGACAAGCAGACCGGCCGCATCGTCTCGAACGAGAGCGCCGAGATCATCCGCATGTTCAACTCCGCCTTCGATGGCGTCGGTGCAGCGGCGGGCGACTGGTATCCGCAAGACAGGCGCGACGAAATCGACGCGCTGAACGACCGCATCTACGAGACGGTGAACAATGGCGTCTACAAATCCGGTTTTGCGACCACACAGGACGCCTATGAAGAGGCCGTGCGCCCGCTCTTCGACAGTCTGAACTGGATCGAGGGCATTCTGGCGGAGACGCGTTTCCTGACCGGCGACACACCGACCGAGGCGGACTGGCGTCTACTGCCCACCCTGTTGCGCTTCGACCTCGTCTATCACGGCCATTTCAAGTGCAATATCCGGCGGATCGCGGACTATCCCAACCTGTCCGGCTATATGCGCGAGCTCTACCAATGGCCCGGCATCGCCGGCACCTGCAATTTCGACCACGCCAAGAAGCACTACTATGCCAGCCATGAAAACGTAAACCCGACCGGCATCGTCCCGGTGGGACCGGCACTGGATCTGGAACGGCCGCACGGGCGGGGGTAGGAGCCAGAAGAGTTTCCTCCCCGCGCATTTTTCCCGGCCGCATGTCCCGCGAAAGCGGGACGAAGAGCCGGGACCTACAAGACGTGCGTCGAGCCGGCTTCACGTCCACTGGGTCCCGGATCTGCAGCCTGCCTTCGCAGGCTTCCGTCCGGGAAAACCGTGAAATTCTGAAATGAAATGGGGAGAAAAACCTAAGCCGCGTCGCGCGACTTTTCCTTTTCGGCCTTCTTCACCTTCTGCACCGCCCGCTGCCGCTTCAGGCGGGAGAGGTAGTCGATGAAGAGAATGCCTTCCAGGTGGTCCATTTCGTGCTGGATGCACACGGCGAACATGCCTTCGGCGATCTCGTCGCGCTCATTCCCGTCATAGTCGAGATATTGCACGCGGATGCGGTCGGGACGCTCGACCTCGTCGAACACGGCCGGCACCGACAGGCAGCCTTCCTCATAGGGACGCAGCGTGTCGGACGGGTCGGACAGGACCGGATTGACGAAATAGCGCGGCTGCGGCTCCTCGTCGGAACCGGCCAGATCCATCACGATCACGCGCTTGGGCACACCGATCTGGATCGCGGCGAGGCCGATGCCATCGGCCGCGTACATCGAGTCCAGCATGTCGTCCATCAACGCACGGAGCTCGTCATCCACCCGGTCGACCGGTTGGGAGACTTCCTTCAGACGCGGGTCCGGGACGGTAAGAATTTCACGTATAGCCATGCCCCTAAAATAGTCGCAGCGGCTTAACGGTTCAAGAATTCGCCGCTTCTGACTCCGCTTCCGGCGCAGACAGGGCGCGAGGCTCGCCGTCATCCTCGTCCAGGCCCGCTGCGTCGAGATATCCGTCGGGCAGGGATTTCTTGGTCGAGGCGCCGAGCTTCTTGAGCATCTCGGTCTGGCGGATGACATTTCCCCGCCCGTCGACCAGCTTGTTCTTGGCGTCGTGCCAGGCGCCCTTGGCCGCATCGATCCGCTGGCCCACCTTCTCCAGATCGCCGACGAAACCCTCGAATTTGTCGTAGAGCGCACCAGCCCGGCTGGCGATCTCGCGGGCATTCTGGTTCTGGCGGTCAATGGTCCACAGGTTCTGGACCGTACGCATCGCCATCATCAGCGTGGTCGGCGTGGCGATCATGACATCGCGTTCCCAGGCATAAACGGAAATGTCCGGATCGTTCTGCAGCGCCAGCGAGGCGGCGCCCTCCAGCGGCACGAACATCAGGGTGAAGGAGACACCCTCGTAGAATTGCGCATAGTCCTTCTCGCCCAGCGCCTTGATGTGGCTGCGCACCGAGGTGAGGTGCTGTTTCAGGGCCGCGCCGCGCTCCTCCTCTTCCTCGGCATTCACGCAGCGCTCGAAGGCGGTGAGCGAGACTTTCGAGTCGATCACCAGGCGCTGCTTGCCGGGCAGTTCGACAACGATATCCGGACGGCGGCGTGCCCCGTCCTCGGTCGTCTCGCTCTGCTGGGTGAAGAATTCATGCCCCTCGCGCAGGCCGGCGCGTTCCAGGATGGTGGCCAGCACCATCTCGCCCCAGTCGCCCTGCACCTTGGAGGAGGAGCGCAGCGCATTGGCCAGGTTCTTGGCGTCCGCCGACATCTGATGCGCGTCCTTGCGAACCGTCTCCATCAATTGCTTGATCTCGCCGGCATGACCCGATCGCTCGGTCGCGTCCTTTTCCACCTTCTCGCGGAAATCCTTCAACTGGTCGCGCAGCGGATTGAGCAGGGTCTGCAGGTTCTGCGCGCTCTGCTTGTTCAGCTCGGCGCCGGAGGTCTTGAGGATTTCGCTGGCGGTGAGCTTGAACTGTTCGGTCAGGCGCTCGCGCGCCTTGTCGAGCTCGGCGAGCTTTTCACCGTGATGGCGCTGCGTGGCGTCGTGCTCGGATTTCAGACTGGCAAAGTCCGCCGACAGACGGTCCCGCTCGGCCCGCAATTCCTCGGACTGTTTGAGCAGGCGGTCGCGCTCCTCGCGCACGCTTTCCAGACGCGCCAGCTTCTCGCGCGCCTCCACGGCTTCGGTCGCGCGCTGCTCTGCCGTCTCGCGCCATTGATCCCGCTCGGCCCGCAGGGTTTCGGCCTGGTCGGCGGCAAACCCGTCCTGTGCCTTCGGACGGCGCAGGATCAGTACGGCCAGCAGCAGGATGGCGAGCGCCATCCCGCCGAGCAGGAGCCAGGTTTCCGGAGCGATTTCGGTCAGCATCATGGGGTCGCCTTGTCTTTGCACGTCATTCTGCGTGAGTCGGTCGTGTGCGGCCACAATGCCAGCCCGCCGCGACAGAAACTGTCACCCGAATCCGCTCGCGCAGGAGGGGAAAACGGCCTCGATCCTGCATCCTGACGGGCAAGGGATGTGGGAGAGCGTGCATGCACGTGCGTATCGTTTCAATCGGAGACATGACCGGCGAGCTGGTCGCGAAATGGAACGCCTGGGCGGCTCCGCAGGGACGCCTGATCAGCCCCTATTTCCACTATGAATTCACCGCCGCGATCGCGCGCGCCCGTTCCGATGTCCGCATTGCCGTTGTGGAACAGGATGGCGAGATCGCCGGCTTCTTCCCGCACCATGTCGCCCATGACGGGGTGATCCGCCCGGTCGGGGCACCGATGAGCGACTACCAGGGCGTGATCGCCCGGCCGGACGTGCAGATACCGCTCGAGCGGATCGTGCGGGCCTGCGGCGGCTCCGCCATGGTGTTCGACAACTGGCATTGTGCCCGGGGCGGCTGCGACCGCGCCCGCCGCGGCCGCGACGGATCGGTGATGGTCGATCTGGCCGGCGGTGCCGACGCCTATTTTGCCGCGCAGCGCGCCGAATACCGTGACCATTTCCGCAAGACCGCACGCCGCCAGCGCGCGGCCGAGCGCGATATCGGCCCGGCCCGCGTCGTCATCGGCGATGCCGATGGCAGCGCCTTTGCCCAGCTGGATGCCTGGAAACAGACCCAGTACGAGACCACCGGCAAGCTGAACGTGTTCGGAATCGACTGGGTGCGCGAGACCCTGAACGATCTGCGAACGCTCGATACGGCGGACTTCTCGGGCCTGACCGCCTCGCTCTGGTTCGGCGACCGGCTGGCCGCCGTCGAGTTCGGCCTCAGGGCCGGCGGCGTCTATCATTCCTGGTTCCCGGCCTATGATCCGGAACTGGCCCGCTATTCGCCGGGCCTCCTCCTGCTGCACGGCCTGTTCGAACAGGCGGCGGAACATGGCATCGAGCGCCTCGATCTGGGCCGCGGCGGCCTGCACTACAAGAAATACTATGCCAGCTATGAAGTGCCGCTGGACCAGGGCCGCGTCCTGGTACCGGGTCTCGCCTCAACGGCGATCCGCAGCTGGGAGATTGCCGAGAAAGCCGCCGGCCTGATGCCGGGCGCCGCTGCTGAAATGCCGGCCCGCCTGCGCCGCCGCTGGTCGCAGGTCAGCGCCTTCCAGCCGCGCCTCGCCCCGCGCCTGGCCAGCTTTGCCGGATCGATCTCGCTGTAGGTATTTCCGGGTGCGTCAATCTGCCATCAAACGGCGACACACTCGCCGAGAACAATTATCTTTTTAAATTCAAAAAGATAATAGCTCTATTCAAATTGGTAATTCGTTATAAGCGCGCTCACTTTTCGTTAACCTATTTCCTTAGCAATTGATAAAAATTCTCGGGCGCTTTTTCCCGCATCAATATTTGCGGGACTCATCCAATGCCCAAGCTCTCCGACCTCTCCATCTCCACCAAAATCCTCCTGATCGTCGGCGTCCTGTCGATCGGGACCGTCGCTCTGGGAACAATCGGCCTGACCAGCCTGGCCCGCGTCAAGGCGGCATCCCTCGCCGTTGAGCGCGTTGCCGACGAGATCCGTCTGGGCAGCCGCATGGGACAGAATGCGCTCGAACTCAGCCGGGCCGAGTATCGCGCCGCCGCCGACCCCGCCGAGCTGGAAGATGTCCGGCGTGTGACGCGCGAAAGCCGCGCCGCCTTCACCAACCGGCTCGAACAGGCCCAGTCCCTCGCCGATGACGACCAGATCCGTCTGCTGGAAGAAGTCGAGAGCGCCTATGAAGACTATCTCGAGGAGCTCGCCTCCTCCTTTGACGCCCTGTCCCGTGCCGGCGACCGGGACATGAATGCAGACGAGCAGGCCGCCATGGCAGCGGTCCACAGCTCGCGCGACGCGATGTCGACCCTGCGCACCGCGATCACCGAATATGTCGACTTCACCGACCTGCAGGGCGAAGCGGTGATCGCCGAAGCCGCGGCCCTGAACAACACCGTTCGCATCACCATGATCCTGGTCGGCCTCGCCACGACGATCGGCGGCTTCGTGCTGGCCTTCCTGCTGAGCCGAGCCGGTATCGTGCGTCCGCTGACCCGCGTGGTGCAGAACCTGAAGCGTGTCGCATCGGGCGATCTGGACGTCGATACAGACGGCGCGGCGCGCCGGGACGAGATCGGCGATCTGAACGAGGCCCTGCAGCACTTCATCAAGGCGGCGCACGAACAGCGTAGCCAGATCGAGCGCGAACAGGCGGATGCCCGCCGCAAGACGGAACGCGCCGCCAAGGTGAAGGATCTCACCGACGCTTTCGAAGCCGAGATCGAACAGGCCATGGCGACCCTCGCCAGCGCGGCCGAGGAGCTCGCTGCCACCGCCAACTCCATGTCGTCTGCTGCCGAAGAGACCAGCGCGCAGACGCAAAGCGTATCCTCCACGACCACTCAGACCTCGGCCAATGTCCAGACTGTGGCTGCCGCCACCGAGGAATTGGCCACGGCGATTTCCGAAGTGGCCCGCCAGATCGACCGGACGGCCGAAATCTCCGACACCGCATCCAGCCGGACCGAGAATGCACTGGGCGATATCCAGGCCCTGAGCAAGGCCGCGCAGGAGATCGAAGACATCCTCGTCCTGATCGTCGGCATAACCGACCAGACCAAGCTGCTCGCTCTCAACGCCACGATCGAGGCGGCGCGAGCGGGCGAGGCCGGCCGCGGCTTCGGCGTGGTTGCAAGCGAGGTGAAGAATCTCGCCAACCAGACCGAGCAGGCCACCGCGAGCGTAACCGAACAGATCCGCGCGATCCAGCAGCGCACCCAGGCCGTCGTGGACTCGGTCCAGGGCATCCACAGCGTTGTGAACGACATGAATGCGATCTCGACAGCCGTCGCCAGCTCGGCGGAGCAACAGACCGTTGCCACCAACGAGATCAATCGCAACATCACCGAGGCTGCCACCGGCACCGAAGAAGTCACGCGCTCGATCGGCATGCTGGAAACGGCGGCCGGCAGCACCTCCGCTGCGGCGACCCAGGTCGCCTCGACGGCCGAGGAACTCTCGCGCCGGAGCAATTCCATCAAGGCGGACATCCAGAAATACCTGGCCGACGTGGAGGCGGCCTGATCCGGTGCGGCGGGCGGTGGAGAACACGCCGCCCGCCCCTTCATTCGCACATCGCTTCGCCCTAGATTGGTCCGGCAATGAGGGAGACAAGCATGCGCGTTGCTGCCGCCGGGCTCGCCCTTGCCGTCCTGTCCGGACCGGCAATGGCGCAAGACACGATCCACGAGACCGAACAGGCCGATTTCCGCGTCGAGACCGTCGCGACCGGGCTGGAATTCCCCTGGTCCATGGCCTTCCTGCCGGATGGCGACATGCTGGTCACCGAGCGCGAGGGGCGCCTGCGCTATATCGATGACGGCGCGCTGCGCGAGGCGCCGGTCGAGGGGCTGCCGGAGATCCTGGTCGACAATCAGGGCGGTCTTCTCGGCCTGGCGCTGCATCCGAACTTCGCCGAAAACCGCTGGGTCTATTTTGCGTATTCAGAGGGCTCCTCGCGCGCCAATCACACCGCGCTCGCCCGCGGCCGGCTCAGCGAGGACGGCAGCGCACTGGAAGGCGTGGAACCCCTGTTCCGCGTCAATTTCGACAAGCAGCGCGGCTATCATTTCGGCGGCCGCATCCTGTTCCTGGACGACGGCACCCTGCTGCTGACGCTGGGCGAAGGCGCCCAGTATTTCCAGGAAGCCCAGAACCTGGACAATCATCTGGGAACCATCGTGCGCCTCAATGATGACGGCTCGGTTCCCTTCGACAATCCCTATGTCAGCGCAGATGGTGCCCAGCCGGAAATCTGGAGCTATGGCCACCGCAATGTGCAGGGCATCGCCCGCAACCCCCAGACCGGGGCCATCTGGGCCCACGAGCACGGTCCCCGCGGCGGCGACGAGATCAATGATATCCGCCCCGGCCTGAATTACGGCTGGCCGGCCATCACCTACGGCATCAACTACAACGGCACGCCCGTCTCCGATGCCCGCGCGGCCGAGGGCATGGAACAGCCGCTGTGGTACTGGGTGCCCTCGATCGCGCCCTCGGGCATGGCCTTCTATGAGGGCACCGAGTTTCCCGAATGGCAGGGCGATCTGTTTGTCGGCGCCCTCGCCGGCTCGATGCTGGTGCGCTACGAGGTCGAGGGCGACCGGATCATTTCCGAGGAAGAGCTGCTGACCGAGCGCGGCGACCGGATCCGCGATGTGCAGGCCGGTCCGGACGGGCATATCTACCTGCTGACCGACGATCTGGAAGGCAGCGTGCTGCGACTGGATCCGGTCATTCCCTGACCGGGCGGCTAACCCCGCATGTCAGTCAGCGACCGGCCTTCGGCGATATTGCGCAACAGATAGACCAGCGGCGTATCGACCGCGGCGGCGAGCAGTTTCACCACGACCTGGCCGAGGATGAGGCTGCCGATCGCGGCCCAGCTCTCGATCCCGCCGAAGGCCACCGTGATGAAGATCGTCGAATTGAGGATCTGCGACACCATGGTCGACAGGTTGTTGCGCAGCCACAGCCGATTGCGGCCCATGTCGCGCTGGCGCAGATGATGGAAGATCAGCACGTCGGCCAGCGCACTCACGAAGAAGGCGACAATGCCGGCGAAATTGGTCCGTATGCCTGACGAGAAGACCGAGACGAATTCCGATTGACGCTCGGCCGTCCAGCTCGGCGCAGCCGAGACGAAACCGGCAATGTCTTCCAGATACATGGCGTAGAGGATCAGGAGCGCCACAACGAAACGCATGATGACGCCGATCAACACCACGCACAGCGCATAGCCGCGGCCCCATACCTCGCTGATCACATCGGTCGCCAGATAGGTGAAGCAGAAGGCCAGCGTGCCGGCCGGCACCAGCACGTCGAGCGGGCCGAGATGGACGACCTGCACCTTGATCGCCGTCAGCGCGGCCATCACCAGCGAGACCATGAACAGGCCCGTGCAGAAGAACAGCACGAAGGCCTTCCGCGTAACCCGTTCGGGATTCATCCCGCTGAAAGTGTCGGTATCGTCCATGCCGCCCCCGGCCGTCCGGTGGCAGTTTAGGACGATTTGCCGCTTTGCCTAGTCTTGACGGGAAAGCGCGCGCTCAGACCGCCGACCGGCTGCGGAAAGCCGCGGCCAGCGTGCCGTCGTCGAGATAGTCCAGCTCGCCGCCCACCGGCACACCGCGCGCCAGCGACGTCACCGACACACCGCACGGTTCCAGCTTGTCGGCCAGGTAGTGCGCGGTGGTCTGGCCGTCGACCGTGGCATTGAGCGCCAGCACGATCTCGGTCACCGTCTCGTCGCTTGCCCGCTCGATCAGCTTTGCGATGTTGAGATCGTCCGGCCGTACCCCGTCGAGGGCTGACAGGACGCCGCCCAGCACATGATACCGGCCCTTGAAGGCCCCGGCCCGCTCCAGCGCCCACAGGTCGCCGACCGTCTCGACGACGCAGATTTCCTTCTCCGCCCGGTTGGGCGCGGCACAGACCGCACACGGATCGGTGACATCGAGATTGCCGCAGGTCGAACAGGCGCGGATCTTGTCGGCGGCGTCGGCCAGCGCGTCCGCCAGCGGCCGCATCACGGCATCGCGCTTGCCCAGAAGGTGGAGCGCGGCGCGGCGCGCAGAACGCGGCCCCAGCCCCGGCAACTTGGCCAGCAGCGTGATCAGTCGCTCGATTTCCGGGCCGGCAGAAGCGGTTCGCATCGTCAGCGCCCGGTATCAGAAAGGAAGGTTCATGCCGGGCGGCAGGTCCAGCCCGCCGGCCGCTTCCTTGAGGACTTCCTGCTGGCGCACCTCGGCCTTGCGCCGCGCGTCGGCATGGGCGGCCAGGATCAGGTCTTCCAGGATTTCCGGCTCGTCCGGATCGATCAGGCTCTTGTCGATCGAGACGCGTTTCAGATCGCCCTTGGCGGTCATCGTCATCGCGATCAGGCCGGCACCGGCCTCACCGGTCACCTCGGCCTCGTCGAGCCTGGCCTGGGCTTCGGCCATTTTCTGCTGCATGGCCTGCGCCTGTTTCATCAGGCCCATCAGGTCTTTCATGCCCGTCTCTCCGTTGTCTTCTCGTCTGCATCGCCATCGGCAGCCGGCGCCTCGCGCACGGCGACAATCTCTGCGCCCGGGAAGAGGCGCAAGGCCTCTGCCACAGCGGGATCCTGCCGGGCGCGCTCCAGTTTTTCCTCGGCCTCGCGCTGACGGCGTTCCGCCCAGGTCTCGCCGCCACGCACTTCATGATCGGCCAGGATCGCCCAGCGCGCACCGGTCCATTCCTGCAGCCGCTTGGCCAGCCGCTGGGCCAGATCCGGCGGACAGTCCTCGACCGGTTGGAAGGTGAAAGAGCCCGGACGGAAGGCGCCGGGGCGCACATAGCGCTCGACATCCGACTGCAGGGCAATGTCGCGCTTTTCGCGCAACAGCGCGATCAGGGCTTCGAACGTCCGGGGACCGGGCAGTTCACTCTCGGCCTCGGCAGGCGCAACCGGCGCAGCGGTGCGGGCAGCGTGCGCCGGCGCTTGCGACGCCGGCTCAGGCTTTCCCGGCGCCTCCCCGGCCGGAGAAGCGGACGGGGCAGACGCTTCGCTGCGCGCGGCAGGCGGATGCCCGGCCAGAATGCGCGCGGCCTCTTCGGGCGGCGGCAGCGAGGCCGCAGCGGCCAGGCGCAGCACCGTCATCTCGGCTGCGGCCAGCGCGTCCGGTGCGTTGCGCACATCGTCGAGCCCGGTCAGCAGGATTTTCCAGAGCCGGGTCAGCTGGGCCAGGGACTGTTTTTCCGCCAGCCCGGCAATGCGCTGGACCGTGTCCGCCGCTTCGCCGAGATCGGCGCCGGGACCGGCCGCCTTCACCCGGGAAATGGCATGGACATAGTCCAGAAGATCGCGCGTGATCACCACCGGATCGCCGCCGGCATCGTAGAGCGCACCGATCTCGTCCAGCGCGTCCGCCGTCTTGCCCGACAGGGCTTGCTCCAGGAGATCGAGCACACGGGCCCGGTCCGCCAGGCCCAGCATGTCGCGTACTTGCGGCGCGGTGACCGGACCGGTCTCCTCGCTGCCCTGCACGATCGCCTGGTCCAGCAGCGACAGTGCGTCGCGC
Source organism: Maricaulis sp. (assembly GCF_017642925.1). Classification (GTDB taxonomy): domain Bacteria; phylum Pseudomonadota; class Alphaproteobacteria; order Caulobacterales; family Maricaulaceae; genus Maricaulis. The sequence goes on from NZ_JAEPOL010000006.1 coordinate 34,287, forward strand.
ACCGAGCCCTCGGCGGCGCGCGCGATCAGGGAAAGGCCCTCGCGATCGACAGACGCGTTTTCCAGGCCGCAAATGCGTGTCAGATGATCGGTCAGAACCTCGCGGTCGATCCGCTTGAGGTCGAAACGCTGGCAGCGCGACAGCACGGTCACCGGAACCTTGCGGATCTCGGTCGTCGCGAAAATGAACTTGGCGTGCTCGGGCGGTTCCTCGAGCGTCTTCAAAAGCGCGTTGAAGGCCGAGGTCGACAGCATGTGGACCTCGTCGATGATGTAGACCTTGTAGCGCGCGGAGACCGGCGCATAGCGCACACCGTCGAGGATTTCGCGGATATCGTTGACGCCGGTACGCGAGGCGGCGTCCATCTCCATCACGTCGACATGCGCGGACCGCGCGATGGCATCGCAATGGCGGCCCGGTTCGGACAGCGTCATCGCCGGTCCGTCGGCCGTATCGGTTTCATAATTGAGCGCGCGGGCGATCAGGCGTGCCGTCGTCGTCTTGCCGATGCCGCGCACGCCGGTGAGCATGTAGGCATGGGCGATACGGCCGGCCGCGAAGGCATTGGTCAGGGTGCGCACCATGGCGTCCTGGCCGATCAGGTCTTCAAATTTTGACGGGCGGTATTTGCGGGCCAGCACCTGGTAGCCGGGGTCCGGCGCCGTCTGCGGCAGGTCGAGACCCGGCATCAACGCTTCGCCCGCTGCGGTATCGTCAGCTGGGAGCGGCGTATCGTCCATGAGGGCTCTTCTGGCTGCGGCTGACAGACCCTGTCCCGGGGGCGTCCCCCGAGCCGGGCGGCGCGATTGCGCGTGGAAGACCGGACAGCGACCCGGACGAAACTCGTTACGGCTGCTTCCTTCCGGACCTGACCGGGTTGGCGAGGTGCCCGTCCACCGCCGGCCTTCCGCCCCCTATATCGCCCGCCGGACAGCGTCATGCAAGCCGCGGCCTGCAGCCTTTTTCGCCACGGCCTCACCCGGCCGGCGGCCCCGGCAGGCTGTCGCAGGACACCGCCTCGCCCAGACCGAGTTCGGTGAAGGGAAGCACTGCCAGCGGACCCGCTGCACTGCCCAGAAGCCCCGCCAGCACGCCCTGCAGCACAGACGGCGCCGCATCCACATCAATGTCGGGATTGCGCAGGGTTCCGTTCACGGCAACGCCGCCCAGCAGATTGCCCCAGGAGACGTCCTTCGCCTCCGCGGCAACAGCGAGCGCCAGCCGTTCGGTCTCCAGCGAGACCTGGCCGTCGAGCGCGACGACACTGTCATCCGTATCGACAAAGACGTGTTCCGCCTGAAGCCGGCCGTTCCGCGCGCGAAACACGCCGCCCGCGCAGTTCACGGGAATGAAGCCGGGATCGGCCTCGTCTTCCGACAAACGCAGGAGCAGGATCTCGCCGACATCGAGACCGGCGCCCTCGACGGCGAGATGGCGGATCCGGGTCCCCGGCGCCGCCTGCGCGGTGATCTCGCCATCGGCCGAGGCAAAGGCGCTTCGCAGGTCCGCACCAGTCATGGCCAGGGCGAAGGCGACATGCATCTGGCCCCGGGCCAGCTGTCCATTGCCGATCGAAGCCAGCTCGAACCCGTCCAGCTCGCCTTCGGCATCCGTGCGCACCGTGTCTGTGCGCGCATCGATCGTCGCATAGGCGGTCAGCCGGCCGCGGTCCTGTGTCTCGAAGGCCAGCGGCTCGAAGGTCATCACGCCGTCCTCCAGCCGGAAAACGATCTCCATCGCGCTCAGGGGGACGGCTCCGGCCTGCACATTGCGGGCGGTAAAGCGCACCCGGGCGTCGGCGGTGCGCACGCGCGTGGTATCCAGACGCGCATTCGGGATCAGCCGTCCGCTGGACGCATAGGCCCGGTTGGCCGCTTCCTGCTCGTCATTCGCGGTGGTCCGCTCGATGTCCGACGGCGCGCCGATCACCACGCCCAGATCGTCAAAGTCGAGATTGTCGGAAGTGAGGTCCGCCGTCAGCCGCGGGCGCGGCCGTCCGAAATCAGCGGACATGGTGCCGGCCAGATCGGAGTCGCCGACCAGCCCGTTGAAGGGGCTGAAGGTCCAGATACCGTCCTCATGCGAGACATCGCCATACAGCGAGAAGGGCGGCGTATCCGGTGCCGACAGGCCGAAAACCGCCGCCAGCTCGGCGAAGTTACGCCCGTGCATCTCCATCTCGCCGGAAAACCCGTCCAGCGACAGGCCTTCGGCCGACCCGTTGAGATGCAGCACCGACCGCCCGCCTGCCGCGGTGAGACGGAAATCGCCGCTGGCGAGATTGCCGCGCGCTTCGGTGATGATCAGCAGTGCGGGCTCGCGTCCCGGCCGCCGGATGCGCAGCCGCAATTGCGTGATGTCGACATCGCGCACATTGGAGAGATAGCCCGGCAGCCCTCCTCCTGCATCGTCGCGGCCCCGCATGCGGTAGGTGAAGGACGCTTCGTCGATGCCGGCCTGGACGATCAGCGGACGCCCCGGCAGAAGACCGGCCGGATCGAGGCGCATGTCGACGGTCTGTGCCGTGCCCGCATTCTCGACAGACAGGCCGCGCAGATGGAGCACCGGCTGCCATCCCGGGCTCAGCCAGCCTTCACCCAGTTCCACCGTCCGTCCGGCTGCGCCCGTCAGCCGGGCCTCGATGAAACCGGTTGCCCGGTCTGCAGATGACAGGAACCACAGGCTTCCGGCCGCAGTCGCGACGAGCGCGGCCGCAATCATGCCGGCGATCAGAACTGTCCGTCTGGCTTTTGCCACGATACCGAGCGCTGCCGTGCAGCGCGCCTCTGCCTGGTTCTCAATGGAACGTTGCAGGACGCGCGGGGGTTCCCGGCATTGCGAGCGGAACCGCCGCTAGTGCGCGAAGACGGGTTCGGCGCTGTCCAGCCGGGCGGCAGCCGCGAGGACATCGGCATGATGGTCGAGCACGGCGATGAGTTCCTCGCTGCCGCCCGAGGACAGCAGCACGTCACGCCAGTACCCCGTCACCCGCGCCTGGGTCTCCAGCCAGTCGCGGACAGCCATCTGGGCGTGATGAGCGCACAGGGCTGACGATCGTTGCGATTTCGGATCCATTTCGACACCTCCTGCCCCGACAATAATTGCGACTCATTCGCAGATGCAAGTGACAAATGGATCCGGCCCCTGCGGCGCGTCGCCACGCTTGCCTTTGCGCGTCTCCCCCGGAAAGGTGCTTCAAGGAGGATGCGGATGGAAAAGCTCGAGCTGACCTTTCTCGGCGCGGCCGGTACGGTGACCGGGTCGCGGCATCTTCTCAGTTCGGCGGGACGGGACATCCTGCTCGACTGCGGCATGTTCCAGGGCCGGCGCGACATCCGCACCCGCAACTGGTCCGGTTTCGGCATCGATCCCGCGCGGATCGACGCCCTCGCCCTGTCCCACGCCCATCTCGATCATTCCGGCTATATCCCCCGCCTCATCAAGGACGGGTATCGCGGCCCCGTCCTGTGCACCCCGCCGACCCTGGATCTGTGTGAAATCCTGCTGACCGACAGCGGCTATCTCCAGGAGCGCGATGCCGAATACGCCAATCGCAAACGCTTCTCGCGCCACGATCCGGCCCTGCCGCTCTACACCGAAGAAGACGCCAAGGCCGCGATGGAACAGTTCGACAGTGTCGAATTCGGCGAGACGGTCGAGCCGGTTCCCGGAGCGCGGCTGGTGTTCCGCCGGGCCGGCCACATTCTCGGCGCCGCGACCGTCACGCTCGACTGGCAAGGCCGCCGCGTCGTGTTTTCCGGCGATCTGGGCCGCGAGGACGATCCGCTGCTGCCGGATCCCGACCCTGTCGGCCGCGCCGATTTTCTTCTGCTGGAAACCACCTATGGCGATCGCCTGCACGAACGCCGCGACGTCGCCGACCTGCTGCACGATGTTGTCGAGCGTACTGTCCGGCGCGGCGGCACCGTGATCATTCCCGCCTTTGCGGTCGGCCGCGCCCAATTGCTGACCTGGCATCTGTGGCGGCTGAAATGTGCCGGCCGGCTGGACTCCATCCCGGTCTATCTGGACAGCCCGATGGCCATCGATGCCAGCATCCTGCTCAACCGCCATGTCGGCGAGCACAAGCTGAGCGCCGCCGACGCCCGCGCCATGGGCCGGATGATCGAATATGTCCGCGACACCGAACGGTCCAAGGAGCTGACTGCCGATCCCATGCCCAAGATCATCATCGCCGCCAGCGGGATGGTGACCGGCGGGCGGGTCCAGCATCACCTCAAGGCCTATGCGCCGCACCGGCGCAACACGATCCTGTTCTCCGGCTTCCAGGCACCCGGCACGCCCGGCGCGGCGATTCTCGCCGGTGCCGACGAGATCCGGCTGCATGGCCGCACCGTTCCGATAGAGGCCGAGGTGGCGGATCTGCCCATGCTGTCGGCCCATGCCGATGCCGACGGGCTGATGAGCTGGCTTCGCCGCTTCGAACAGCCGCCCCGCCGGACCTTTCTCGTGCACGGCGAGCCGCAGGCCTCGCGGGCATTGCGCGACCGGATCGAGCACGAGCTGGGCTGGGACTGCCACATCCCCGAACACGGCGAACGCGTCGCGCTGTAGGGGGGCGTCGCCCGCACTGCCCGATTGATGCCCGCGCCGCATGCGGCTAAGCCTGCAAAGCCGCTGACCGGACATCTCCCCATGAATGACAGAACCCTGCTTGCCGATGCCGCCCCGCTCGTCTTTGCCGGCGCTCCGCTGGATCGCGGTGAAGTCCTCAGACGCGACGAAGCAAGGCTGAATGCGCTGATGGACGGCGATGAGGGCTGGTGGATGGTGTTGCAGGCGGGCGATCCGCTGCTGTCGCCGGAGGGCGCCATCTTCTGGTTCCGCCCGGACGAGCTGGCCGCCCTGCCGACAACAGGACCGCGCGTCTTTCTGGGCCATTATCGCGGCTCGCCCTGTTTTGCCGCCCAGCTGGAGACCGATGCGCCGGAGCCGGAGGGCACGATGCGCCTGGACGCCCGGCGCGCCGCCATGGGGCTCTCGTCCGACGAGGCCGCGATCTACGGCTATGCCAAGTCCATCCTGGCCTGGCACGACCGGCACGGCTTCTGCGCCAATTGCGGCCAGCCGACCCGCATGCGCTCGGGCGGCAATCGCCGCAGCTGCGACGGCTGCGGCGCCGAACATTTCCCGCGCGTCGACCCGGTCGTGATCATGCTCGCCACCGACGGCGAGCGCTGCCTCCTGGGACGGCAGGCGAGCTGGCCGGAAGGCATGTGGTCGGCGCTCGCCGGTTTCGTCGAACCGGCCGAGACGCTGGAAGAGGCCTGCGCGCGCGAACTGAAGGAAGAGTCGGGCGTGACCGCCGACATCGCCGCCACCCGCTATGTCATGGCCCAGCCCTGGCCCTTCCCCTCCTCGCTGATGGTGGGCCTGGTCGCGCCGGTGCTCGATGCCTCACTGACGATCGACCCCCACGAGCTGGAAGACGCGCGCTGGTTCTCGCGGGACGATGTCCGCGACATGCTGGCCGGAACGCACCCGGACGCCGCCATGCCGCCCTCGATCGCGATTGCCCGGCGCCTGGCCGAACTCTGGGTCGAGCGGAAAATCTGACGTCCTGCAAAAAGGCGGGGCGGCAAAAAGGTGAGTTGGCAAAAAGACGGGGCCGGCTATCCGGCCCCGCAGGTGTCCGCCAATCGGGCTTCCGTCTGATCAGTCGGCATGCTGGAGGAGAGGTTTGGACCAGGCCATCGGCGCGAAACTGTCGTCCAGCTCGGTCTCGGCGATGTGGTTGGTGTAGTTGGACATGGTTTTCAGCGTCACGCCGGTCACCACGTCGAGCACATTGGCCTTGGTGAAGCCGGCGCGCAGGAAGGCGTCGATATCGTAGCGCTCCACCAGGCCCCGCTCGCGCACCATGGCACGGGTGAACTGGTGCAAGGCTTCGAGCCGCGCATCGCTCTGGATCACCCGTCCTTCGCGGATCGCCACAACGATTTCGCGGTCGAGTCCCGTATTCAGGGCGATCGTCGAATCCGCCGCCATGCAATACCCGCAATTATTCTCGAAATCGGTGGTCAGCAGGACGACATTGCGCTCGATCTGGGTCAGGCCGCTGCGTCCGAACACGGCCGACAGGGTCGCATAGGCGTCCAGCGCCGAAGGCGACGCAGCGAGCTCGCCCATGATGTTGGGGATGAAGCCGAGCCGGGCCTTCACCGAACGCAGGATCGGCTTTGAGTCGGCGGGTGCGGACGTTTCGTCGAAAATCGTGAACTGTGTCATTGCATCGCCTTTCGTGCGACGCCCAGCAGACCGCCGCCGGGCGGTGTGGGTCGGAACTGTCAGAACAGATCCGGGCCCGTTCGGCCCGGAGCGCCGCACGACCGGCGGGTTATGGCACTCGCAGGATGCGCGGCGTCACACGCATGGGGCACTTATGGGGCAGTTATGCAGCCCTTATGGTGCCGTAACACAACCGTATCACACCCGGACGGGATCACCGAGTCCTCCCTCGAAGACCGGTCAAAAGAAAACGGGAGCCGCATCGCAGCTCCCGTTCATTTTCGCACGGTTCCGAAGCCGGCTGTCAGCCGCCGAAACGATGGACATAGGACAGGCCGAAACTGTCGGCCTCACCAAAATCGTCATAATCGGTCCGGGTGTAGTCGAAACGGATCGCGCCATTCTCCCACACCTCGTACTGGGCCCCGACACCCCAGGCGATAGCCTGGTCGTCCGTGGAACCGCCATAGGCAAAATTCGCGTCGAACTCGGTCGTCACATAACCCAGGCGGCCGAACACGCTGAAACTGTCGGTGACGGGCAAACGTCCGACGGCAAACGCACCGACGGAGTATTCCAGATCCAGCGTCGAGATCGCGGCGATGCACACGGCATCCACCGGACAGGCATTGGCGTCGTCGCCGTCAATGCCGATATCGAGCTGGGCCTCGACGCCGAGATAGCGGTTGAAATCATAGCCGCCGCGAATCGTTGCTGCGCCGAGATCGAAATTCTCGAGATCGATACGGCTGTAGCCGCCCGACAGGTTGAAGCCATTGTCAGCGGTTTGCGCGTGACCGGCCGCAGCCAGCCCCGCCCATGCCAGCACGCACGCACTCAGCACTCTGAACATTTTGTATTTCCTCGCATTTGATGCCCTCGCACGGGGAAATTGCCGCCGGATGCGTGAGCCCGGGCTGAACGCGGCGTTCATCTCGATTACGTGTCCGCAATGAAAGAAAAAGGCCGCACCCGGCGGGCGCGGCCTTTCGTTTCGCTGGGTATTTCCCGGCTTTGTCTAGCCGCCGAAGCGACGGACGTAGGAAATGCCGTAGGTGTCGGCTTCACCGCCTTCATCGTAGTCATAGCGGGTGTAGTCGAGGCGGACGCCGTTATCGCCGGCGAAGAACCACTCGCCGCCGACGCCGAAAGCCCAGGCCTCGTCGCTGCCGTCATAGTTCAGACCGGCAATATCGGCATCGAATTCGGTCGTGGTGTAGCCGCCGCGCAGGAAGACATTGGCCTGCTCGTTCGACCAGGGGCGCACGACACCGAACGCGCCGAGCGAATAATCGAGACCGACATCGCCGGTCACGCCGGCCACCGTCACGGACTCGTCATTGATGCCGATATTGGCCTGGCCCTCAACGCCGAAGAAGCGATTGAAGTCGTAGCCACCGCGAACAACGGCCGTGTCCACATCGACATCGTCGAAGTCGAAGCGCTCATAGCCGCCGCCGAGGCGGAACTCGCCCTGCTGGGCCGTTGCACCGGCAGTGAGCGCAAGGATGGAAAGGGAGGCGAGGGAAAGGGTACGCAGCATTTTTATCAACCTTACTCTATACATGGCGTCGTTGCGCCAGTTGCGGGTTCCCAGCCCGTCCCACAGCTGGGAACGGGCTTCGGGGGTTTCAAGCCGTCCGTCTGCAGACCGTCTGACCGGCATCATGCCCTCCCCGTCATGATCCGCCTGTCAGGCAATCCCGGCTGCAGCCGGCTCGCCCCGCCACAACGCGCGAACTGCGATTTTTGGTCTTTCCGTTACATGAAAATCCTGCAAGCCTGCGGTCATGCGTCGTGTTAACGCATGCACAAGAACGCGCTGGACTGTTGCCTGTCCGCGCAGCGCATGCCAAACACGGCCCCGACTTTCGACCTGACTAATTTTGGGGGCGTCCATGGGCGATCTCTTCTGGAACAAGGTGGCCGGTGTCCTGATCGGCGCAGTGCTGGCTGTCATGGCCATTACCGAGCTTGGGCACCTGCTGGTTCCCTCGCACGGCGCGCACGAGCTGACCGACGAGAACACCTCGTATCCGGTTGACTGGGCTGCAATCGAATCGGGCGGCGGCGACGCCGAACCGGTCGAGGAAGGCCCCACCGACTACGGCCTCCTGCTGGCCAATGCCGATATCTCCAACGGCGAGCGTGTCGCGCGCCGCTGTGCTGCCTGCCACACCTTCGAACAAGGTGGCCCCAATGGCGTCGGCCCGAATCTCTGGGGTGTTGTGGGCGCGGACATCGCGACCCATGCCGGCTTCTCCTATTCCGCCGCCCTGCAGGCGCTGGAAGGGGAATGGACCTATGAGGCCCTGAACCACTTCATCGAGAGCCCGGCCTCCTACGCTCCGGGTACGGCGATGTCCTTCCGCGGCCTCAGCGACGAAGCCCAGCGCTTCGACCTGATCGCCTATCTGCACAGCCTGTCGGACAACCCGCTGCCCTTCCCGGACCCGCTGCCGGAAGAGAGCGAAATGTCGGAGGAAGTCTCCGATATGGCCGAGCAGGCCGGTGAAGCCATGGGCGATGCCGGTGAAGAGGCCGGCGAGCAGGCTGCAGAGATGACGCCTGAGGGTGAGGAACCCGCACCGGCCGAAGACGACGAGGCTGCTGCCGGTGAAGAACCTCAGGAAGGCGGCCACTAGGCCCACCTCCGATACGAACAGAAAAGCCCGGGTCACCTGACCCGGGCTTTTTTGTGCCGGCTGTCAGCCCTGCCAGGTGTCAGACGGGGCGGACGATCGTGCGGACCGGGTTTTCCTTTTCCCGGATCCGCGCTTCGGCTTCGGAAAAAAGCTCCAGCGTCACATCCATGAAGCCGGCATTGGCGTGCAGCAGGTGTTCCGAGTCGACCATGATGCCGACATGGCCCGGCCAGAAAACGATATCGCCACGCTCGCGTGCCTCGTCACCGGTCACGTCCTGCCAGGCGGCCTTCAGAGCGGCTTCCTGCTGATCCGCATCCCGCGGCACATCAATACCCGCGGCGCGGAGCGCCATCTGCACGAGACCGGAACAATCCAGCCCCAGGCTCTCCTTGCCGCCCCAGAGATAGGGCGCCGCGAGAAAGCTCTCGGCCACAGCGACGAAATCGCCGGCATGATCGTCCGGAGCGCCGGTATGGGCCTCGACGACCCATCCCAGCCCCTCCGCCTCGATAAAGCGGCCCTCGCGTGCGCCTGTCGAAACCAGCGCGTTCAGGCTGAGCAGATGGCGCGGGGCCGATTTGATGTCCGGCTTTGAAAAGGCGTAGGTGCGCAATGCGGTGACCCACCGGTCGGGCTGACGGACCGTCGTGGAGAAGCCGGCAAGCTCGACCCATCCGACATAGCCGCCGGCGCGGGAAAAGCCCCAGCCCCAACCATCGCGCGCTTCCAGAACTGCAAAGACCTCGCCGGCCAGAACCTGATCGTCCATGGCACCGTCGGGCGCGGGCGCCCGGCGGATCGGCGCAGCGGCAATCACGGATTGATAGTCCGTCGGCTCCACGAAGCGCGCCGCTTCGACCTGCCCTTTCAGATGGGCGGCGGCGAGATCGGGCCTGGCGGGCGTGAGGCGGGGATCCAGGTGGGACATGTGCGGGTTTCCTCGGCACGGACGGCAACGCGTTCACCGTAATCGTACAGGAAGACAGCACCTTTGACAGTGCGGTGCACCGAGACGTCGCGCTTGTCGTCACGGTCGCGCTTGCGGCGCACGAACCCCTGCCGCTCGAGCACGTCCAGGGCGCGTGTCACGGCCGGCTTGGGCAGTCCCAGCGAGCGCGACAGGTCCCGCACAGCGTGGGGCCCCGGCTGCATGAAGATCGACAGCAGCAGCGCGAACTGGCGGGCCGTGAGGTCCGCCGTTTCGCCCTGCAGCGCGTCCGCCGATACGCGGCGCATCATTTCAAGCGATGTCATCGCCTGGGATGCCATCCGGCACGCTCCCGTTCAGCCTGCGAATCGCCCCGAAGGGATCGCGGCTAATCCTGAAAGCGCTCCTTGAGCATTTGGTAAACGGCGCGTGCGGCATGCATATCGCCGCCCTTGGGACGCCCCGGACGGTCCTTCGGATTCCAGGCAAAGATGTCAAAATGCATCCACGCCGCATCGCCGACGAACCGCCGCAGGAACAGGCCCGCCGTGATCGATCCCGCCATCGGCATGGCGGTCGAGTTCACGATGTCGGAAATCTCGCCGTCGATATCGCCCTCATAGCCATCCCACAACGGCATGCGCCAGACCGGGTCGAACACTTTCACCGCGGCCCCGGCCAGATCGGCGGCCAGATCGTCCTGATCGGTGTAGAACGGCGCGACTTCCGGCCCCAGCGCAACGCGCGCCGCACCGGTCAGGGTCGCGAAGTCGAGCAGCAGATCGACCTTGTCCTCGGTGGCCCGCGCCAGCGCGTCTGCGAGCACAAGCCGGCCTTCCGCGTCGGTATTGTCGACCTCGACGGTGATGCCCTTGCGCGATGTGAGAATGTCGCCCGGACGGAACGCCCCGGCGCCGACGGCATTCTCGACAGCCGGCACCAGAAGGTGCAGCCGGACCGGCAGGCCGGCCGCCATGATCATGCTGGCCAGGCCCATCGCATTGGCCGCGCCGCCCATATCCTTCTTCATCAGCCGCATGAACTGGGCCGCCTTCAGGTCCAGACCGCCGCTGTCGAAGCAAACGCCTTTGCCGACAATGGCGACGCGCGGATGGCTTTCCTCGCCCCATTCCAGCTCAAGCAGGCGCGGCGCCTCGCCGGCGGCCCGTCCGACCGCATGGATCATCGGATAGTTCTGGGCGAGAAGATCGTCACCGCGCACAACCCGCACCGTCGCTTCGAAGCGTTCGGCCAGGGAACGGAATGCGTTCTCCAGGCCTTCCGGTCCCATCCGGTCGGCCGGCGTGTTGACCAGATCGCGTGTCAGCGTGACCGCACGCACCACCGCCTCGGCTTCCGCAGCGTCGGCCCCCTCGGGCAGGACCAGCCGTGCCGGTTCACGATCCGCGGGCTTGTAGAGCGTGAAGCTGTAACCGCCCAACGCCCAGGCGGTCGCTGTCAGGGTCGGGTCCCAGCCATCCGGCAGGGCTTCGATCTTCCAGTCGCCACCGGCGAGCGCTTTCGCTGCAGCGCCGATCGTAAAGACATCCTTGCCCGGGCCGATGCCCAGCCAGGCGTCGCTGTCGCTGCCGGAAGGAAAGCGTACGACCTGGCCCGGCTTGCCTTCGAAACCGGCCGCCAGGAGACGCAGCGCCTCCGGCAGGGCTCCGACCATGTCCGCACTGGCCTCCGCCGTTACGAGTCGCAGGGTGAGCGCCGTCCCGCCGGACGCGAATATCGAAGTCATGATCAACCTTTCCCGTGTGCCGCCAAGCGGCCGAACTGCGATTAACCCATTCTTGACCGGGCAGGCGCAGATTCAAGAGACGCCCACAGTTGACCGATTCGTATCATGCGACCGATTTACGCCCTTGCCCCGCTCGTCTTCCTTGCCGTTTCGGCCTGCGCCACCACCACGGCGCCGACCGAACAGGAACAGGCCGTCATCGACACGATGAACGCCAACACGATCGTGCCGGCCTCGCAGACCGAACGCGACGCAATCCGCAGCCAGGACCTTCTGACCCAGGCCGCATTCTGGGCCGAGGCTCACGAACTGAACCCGTCGGACCTGGAAGCGGCAACCGAACTTTCGAGCACGCTGCGCCAGCTGGGAAATCACCGCCGCGCAGCAGAAGTGGCGCAGCAATCGCTCGCGCTTTACCCCGATAACGCACCGCTCTTGTTTGCCTATGGCAGTGCCATGGCCGCCGCCGGGCGCGGTGCGGGCGGACTGGAGGCGCTGCGGCGAGCGACGCAGATCGATCCCGGCAACTGGCGATATCTCAACGCACTCGGCGTAGCGCAGGAGCAGGCCGGCCAGACAGGCCCTGCCCGGGCCAGTTTCCAGGCCGCGCTGGAACTACAGCCGGGCAATCCCTCCATCCTGTCGAATATCGCGCTGTCCTACATGGCAGCCGGCGAGACCGAGACCGCGGAGCGGATGCTGCGTGAAGCGATGATCCGTCCGGGCGCCGATCCGACGGTCCGCCAGAATCTCGCCCTCGCCATGGCCCTGCAAGGCCGCTTCGAGGAAGCCGAAACGATGGCACGCGTCGATGTCTCGCCGCAGATGGCCGAGGCCAATATGGCCTATATCCGGTCGATGCTGACATCGCGCCGGCGCTATGACGCCGTCCGCGCCGACTAGGCCTCAGCCCTCGACATATTCGGCTTCGTAATCGATCGGGAAGTTCACCGATCGGGCGATAAAGCAGAAGCGGTGCACCTCCTTGTGCAGCGCGTCGGCTTTTGCGGTGTCGGTTCCAGGCTCCACCGAAATTCGCGGCCGCAGCGTTGCTCTCAGGAAACGGCCAGACCCGTCGGGCAGCGTCTCGCCCACCCCGCCCGGATTGTCCTCATACCCGGTCACCACAATCCCCGCCGAACTGGCGAGATGCAGATACCAGAGCATGTGGCACGCCGACAGCGCACTGAGGAGCATGTCTTCCGGGTTGGGCAGACCGGGATCACCGCCCAGCAGCGGGTCGTTTGAGCAATGAATGACCGGCTTGCCGGGCGTTTCGACATTCCAGGTCCGGTCATAGCCCTTGTAGGTCCGCGTTCCCTCGCCCCGGTCACCGGTCCAGACGATGCGGGTGGTGTAGACGTGTTCCCGGCTCATGCGATCAGCTCCCTCGTTTGTCCCGGATCCGGCTGTCCGCTAGCGCAGAAAGCCACGCCGGTGCAGATAGGCGAGCGCGCATACCGCCACAAGATGGCCGATGAGATGGATGTAGCCGCTCAGATCGTTCGCCATTTGCGGGATCGAGGTCATCATCACCCAGTCTGCGATGCCCGGCACCAGGCAGAAGACGAGAAGCGGCAGGGCCAGGCGAGCCCGCAGGACCAGCGCGATGAAGGCCGCAAGGAAGCTGGCGCAGGCCGCAACGAACACGGCCTCGTGCAGCAGGGTGGTCTGGCTGTAATACCCGTAGGCGTCAAAAGCGATGAGGTCCGGCGGCCAGATCTCCAGGCGCACCGCAATATCGACAACGCCCCAGAACGCGTAGGACAGCGCCTGACGGCCCACCAGCACAAGCGCAATCGCGAAGACAACCCAATCGGCCCGCTTCGACCTGAGAAAGTGCAGGATGGACATCGACTTCGCCTGAACGCCTTCCTTTTGCGCCTTCACGTGTCAGCCAACGTTCAGAGGCGGCGGAGGGGGCGGAGGCGGTGGCCCGTCCTCATTGTCCTCGACATGTTTGAGAGGAAAGTCCTTGCGCAGGATGGGCGACACCAGGGTGTGATCGAAGCGGAAGTCTTCCACCATGTCCCGCAGCTCCGTCGGCGCCCGGCCGGTCTTCGAGGCTTCGGTTCCGCGATAGAGTGCATAGAGCTTGAGATAGTTCTTGTCGTCGCGCGACAGGGATGTGTCGTCGAGACGTCCGCATATCGTGACCAGACGCTGCAGCCCCGCACGGCGCTTGCCGGCTTTCAGCTCGATCATCGCGGTCGCCAGACCAACCTTCCAGCCCATATCGGCATAGTGGGTCTTGGGCGCGGCGGACAGCGCCTTGCGGGCAGACTGGACATCGTCAGCCGACAGGGCCTGCATGGCCTCGCCAACGGCGCGGTCGGCAGCGCGGATGTCCTCGCGGATGGCTTCTTCCGTCTTGCGGCCCGAAAACATGGGCTGTGTCCACCTGTGCAGCGTGCGGCGAGTCACTCAAATAGCGCGCCAGAGCGAATTTTCACAGGCTGTTAAAGCGGATAATTGCCGGTCCGAGAATGACAACGAACAGAACCGGCAGGAAGAACACGATCATCGGCACGGTCAGCTTGGCCGGCAGCGAGGCGGCTTTCTTTTCGGCCGTCGCCAGACGCATATCGCGATTTTCCTTCGCCATGACCCGCAGGGCCTGTCCGAGCGGTGTACCATATCGTTCCGCCTGAATCAGGGAGGTACACACAGCGCGCACACCGGGATGGTTTGTGCGCTTGCCGAGGTTCTCGTAGGCCGACCGCCGGTCCTGGAGATAGGACAGCTCGGCCGTCGTCAGGGACAATTCCTCGGCGAGTTCGATGGACTGGGACCCGACCTCGGTTGAAACCTTGTGAAAGGCGGCCTCGATCGACATCCCCGATTCCACACAGATCAAAAGCAGATCGAGCGCGTCCGGGAAGGCGCCCATGATGGATTGCTGCCGCTTCTGGGCAGCGTTGCTCAGATAGACGTTCGGCGCGTAGTAGCCCAGCAGGCCCAGACCGAAGGCCAGACACCAGCGGGTGATCGTCGGAAGACCGAAATCATTGATCATGAAGACGTAGATCGCCGTGCCCGCAAACAGGATGATCGGCGAGGCCAGGCGGAAGAAGTAGAAGGCGACGGCGGGCTTGTTGCCACGCAGGCCGGCCTGCTGCAGCTTGTCCTGCAGGTCGGGGTCCTCGAAGGCCTTCTGCAGGTTCAGCGCATCCACGACCTTGCGCATCAGCCCCTTGGCTTCGGCGCCGCGGATCGAATTGTTGCGGCCGGACTGCTCCATCGCTTCGCGGCTCTTGCGGCGCAGTTCCTCACGACGGTTGCGCACGCCCTTGATCCGCTTGTCGAGGGAATTCGTGTTCATGGCCGGCGCCGCCAGCGTGACGATCGTCGCGAACACGAGGACGGCCGAGATCATCATCACCAGGTTTTCCGGCGAGATCAGGAAGTCTCGGATATCGGCGAAGTCGAGCCCGAACATGCCGCCCTCAGATCTTGAAGTTGATCATGCCGCGCATGACCATGATACCGAGGAACATCCAGAAGGCGCCGCCCAGCAGCATCAGCTGGCCTGTGGGATGCTGGAACATCTGGCCCATATAGGACGGTGTCGTCGCATAGACGATGCCCAGCACACCCGGCGGCAGCGAGCCGATGATGAAGGCCGACGACTTGGCTTCGGACGAGAGCGCGCTGATCTTCTCGCGCATCATCTTGCGCGACCGCAGCACGGTGGCGAGATTGCCCAGGGTTTCGGCGAGATTGCCGCCGGTCTTCTGCTGGATCACCAGAACGGTGCGGAAAAAGTTCACCTCGGGCAGCGGCATGCGTTCGCACATCCGGTCGAGCCCGTCCGCCAGCGTCACACCGACAGCGATCCCCTCGACGAGCTTCTCGAACTCCGTGCGAACCGGTTCCGGCGACTCGGTCGCCAGGATTTTCAGACACTCGTTCAGTGGCAGACCGGATTTCACACCACGCGTGATGACGTCGAGCGAGTTGGCGAATTCGGCGGTGAATTTCTTCTGCCGCCGGCCGCACAGGAAGCCCAGCCACCAGCGTGGCAGACCGAAGCCGCTGATCAGCGTGATCGCTGCGAGAACCAGCAGGTTCTGGCCGGTGATAAAGGCGATCAGCGCACCGGTGAGCGCGGCACCGGCCGAGATCATCCAGAAGACGCTCGGCGAGAACGACATGCCGGCCTGGCGGATACGCGCCTTGATGGTCAGCGACTTCTTGCGCTGGTCGCGCTGGCGCTGCTCCATGTCCTTGAGGGATTCCTGGACCTGGCGTTTGCGCTGCGCAGCCTGGTCCAGCGCCGCCGTCTGGCGCTTGCCCCGCACGAGCTGGCCATCGCCCACCGCCCGGGTAATGCGCTTTTTCGACTGGGCGTCTCCCATCGAACCGACAGCAACCCAGCCGACACCGCCGACAGCGACAAAGGCCGCAACAGCCGCAAGAAAAAAGGCCATGTCCGGATTCATGCGTCAGGCCTCCGCTGCGTCGAGTGCGTTGGCGAGTTCGCGCTCCAGACCGAAATAGCGGGCGCGGTCCCAGAATTTCGGACGGGCGATACCGGTCGAGGCGTGCTGGCCGATGATCCGGCCGTGCTCGTCCTCCCCCTGGATCTCGTACAGGAAGAGGTCCTGGGTGACGATGACGTCGCCTTCCATGCCGACCACTTCGGTAATGTGGGTGATCTTCCGCGAGCCGTCGCGAAGGCGCGCGGCCTGCACAACAACATCGATCGAGCCGACGATCATCTCGCGGATCGTCCGCGTCGGCAGGCTGTAGCCGCCCATGGTGATCATGGATTCGATCCGCGACAGGGCCTCGCGCGGCGAGTTGGCGTGCAAGGTGCCCATGGAGCCGTCGTGACCGGTGTTCATCGCCTGCAGAAGGTCGAAGGCTTCCGGGCCACGCACCTCGCCGACGATGATCCGTTCGGGACGCATACGCAGACAGTTCTTCACCAGGTCGCGCATTGTCACCTGCCCCTGGCCTTCCAGGTTCGGCGGACGTGTTTCCAGGCGCACGACGTGCGGCTGCTGCAGCTGCAGTTCCGCGGCGTCCTCACAGGTCACCACGCGCTCGTCTTCTTCGATGAAGCCGGTCATACAGTTCAGGAGTGTCGTCTTGCCCGAACCGGTACCGCCGGAGATCAGCACGTTACAGCGGCTGGCGCCGATGATTTCGAGAACCTTGGCGCCTTCCGGCGTGATGGAGGCGAACTCCACCAGGTTCTTCATCGTCAGCTTGTCTTTCTTGAACTTACGAATGGTCAGCGTCGGACCGTCCAGCGCCAGCGGCGGCGCGATGACGTTGACGCGCGAGCCGTCCATCAGGCGCGCGTCACAGATCGGCGAGCTTTCGTCGACCCGGCGACCGACCTGGCTGACGATCCGCTGACAGATGTTCATGAGCTGAGCGTTGTCACGAAAGCGGATATTGGTCCGCTCGACCTTGCCGTTCACTTCGATGAAGACGTCGTCGGCGCCGTTGACCATGATGTCGGCGATGTCGTCGCGCGCCAGAAGGGGTTCCAGCGGGCCGAAGCCCAGCACGTCGTTGCAGATATCCTGGAGCAGCTGTTCCTGCTCCGCGATCGACATGGCGACATTCTTGATCGAGATGATCTCGGTGACGATGTCGCGGATTTCTTCGGCGGCAGTCTCATTGTCGAGACGGGCCAGCTGGCCCAGATCGATCGTGTCGATCAACGCGTTGAAGATCGTCGTCTTGATCGCGTAATACTCTTCCGACCGGCCATTGTCGGCAGGCGGACGGGCCCGGGCGGCTGCGGCGGCCACAGCCGCCGGCCTGGAAGGCTTGGGGGCCTGGAAGGTCTGCACAGACGGTTTCGGTGCAGCCTTGGCTGCGGGTTTGGGCGCAGGCTTGGGCGCGGGAGCAGGCGCACGACGACGTTCGGCGCCCGCATCGCTGCGAGGCGCCTCCTTGACCTCCGCCGGCGGCGGGGTCGGTGTCGTCGGTTGGGTGGTGGGACCTCCGGCGCGCTTGCCGAACATGGCTGACTAGCCTCCGAACATCTTTCCGAACAGGGAACGCGAACGCTGCGGCGTACTCGCGCGACCGCTGACCAGACCGGCCAGGTGGGTGAAGCCTTCCGCCGCTTTGGACTTGGCATCGAGCTCGGTGATCATCTGACCGTTGTTCGCCGCCTTGCCGAACAATTGCGGCTCGAACGGCAGAACGAGAGCCGGCTGAGTGCCCAGCGCTTCGGCGAAGTCCTTGACCGGAATTTCCGGACGCTTGGGCATGCCGGCCATGTTGATCACGACCTTCGGCGGCTCGTCATTCGGGCGCGCGCTGGTGATCAGGTCGAACAGGTTCTTCGCATTGCGCAGGGACGCCAGGTCCGGGGTCACCGTGACCACGACCTGGTCGGCACTGAGCAGGGTCTGCTTGACCCAGGGCATCCAGATGTGCGGCAGATCGAGCGCCATGAACGGCGCCTGGCGGCGCACCTTGTCGAGCACCATTTCGTACTCGGCCGGCGAGAACTCCCAGTCCTTGTCGAGAGTCGCCGGCGCCGAGAACAGGCTGAGCCGTTCCGTGCAGCGCACCAGCAGGCGATCGAGCAAAGCATCGTCCAGACGATCGGGCTCGGCCAGGGCATCGCCCAGCGTCTGGGCCGGGTCCTGGTTGAAGTCCAGGCCCGCCGTTCCGAACGATAGGTCGAGATCGACCAGAACCGCGTCGGTCTGGATGCCTTCGGTCAGGGCCCAGGCGCAATTGTGCGCGACGGTCGACGAGCCCACGCCGCCCTTGGACCCGATAAAGGCGATCGACTTGCCGGCGAAGGGCTGATCGGGATCGAGGAAGAGCTCCGAGATCGTGCGGATCAGGTGCAGCGGCGTCATCGGCGGCACCAGATACTCGCTCACCCCGCGCTTCATCAGCTCGCGATAGAGACCGATATCGTTCGCGGCACCGACGATGATCACCTTAGTGTCCGCATCGCAGACCCCGGCCAGCTCCTCGAGCTGGTCGAACAGGCCCCGCCCGCGCATGCCGCTCTCGACAATCAGCAGGTTCGGCGTCGATTCATCGTGATAGCGTTCGATTGCAGCAGGCAGACCGCCGAGTTCGACTGTGACATGCGCTTTCGCAAGACGGCGGTCATTGCCCGCATTGTGAACCAGGGCGCCGGTTTCCGGACGCTCACAGAAGGCAGCGACCGTAATGCGCGGCACCGGCTGGTCGGAGACCTCGCCATCGACCTCACCATAGAAGGCACCGCTCGCCCCGACAGGCGCAATTTCGTCGTGCATGCCCTCATACTCGGCCGCGCTCGGATCGAAAGGCGCGCGCGTTGCGGGGCTGGCCGGATAGTCGCCGTCGTCGAAGTCGTCCTCGTCTTCCAGGAACGGATCATCGCCTTCGTCGTCATAGGCTGAACCGAACCCGCCCTGGGGCGCATTCATCGCCGGTGCAGGACGCGCCGGGGCCGCCTCGCCGAGCAGCATCCGCTCAACGTCTTCCGCCTCCAGGAACGGATCATCCCCGTCATCCATGAGCGGATCGGCCTTGAGGGCTCTGTTTGCGTCGTTCATCATTCGCGCCTTTCGCCCCCTAGTTTTCGCTGACTTCCGAGACCGCGCCGCTCTCGTGATCGGAACGCTCGCTCGCGGTCGACTCCCCGGCCCGATACGCATCAAGCACCGTCTGCCGCCGGCCCGTATCCGCCACCCCCATGGTTCTCGGCGCCACCAGATCGCGCGGATCGGCGATCATGGCGGCGAGATTGGCTGCCATCGCGCAGCCGAAATTGCTGTGTCCCTGATTGTCGCGCTCGACAGCGAGATTGTCCCAGCTGGTTCCGCATTCAGGCGCGACCGCTGCATAGCGGCGGAACGAGAAGATCACCTGCCCGTCCATGCCGCCCCGGGCGTCATACGCACCGCCGGCGATCTGGCGCCAGTCGATGCCCTGCTCGTACAGGAAGGTCCGCGCCTCGGCGATGGCGCCGATCGCGGCGTCCTGGCCGCTGCCACCCTGCGGATAGCTGATCACGAGCGGACCATGGCCACGCGCCTTGTACTCGCTGGCGATCGCCGCCAGCTGGCTGCGTTGCTGCCATGTCAGACCATTATCGCGCGGATCGATCATCATCTCGCTGCGGAATGTCTCGGCAACGGCGGTTGCGCGCGGCAGACCGACATCGGCACTCGGGGTCGATGCGCAAGCCGTGAGAGCGGCAAGCGAAGCCAGGGCTGCGAAACTTGTACGGAACGCCGTCATGACCAACTCCACCTACTCGAACAGATAGCCGACCGGACCGGACCAGGACTGGTCGCCGGTATCCGAGCCGGGCACGGAATAAACCTGATTGATCCGGTTGAAGAGAAAGGCCGTCGCCTCGTGCGGCGTGCGATAGCCATCAGCCGGGGTATTCAGCTGGTTCGGATTGGCCGGGTCGACCAGATAAGGCGTGACCAGCACGACCAGTTCGGTTTCCTGGTTCTCGAAATCGCGCGAGCGGAACAGTGTGCCCAGAACCGGCAGGTTGCGAACACCCGGGACACCGTCGAGATTCTGACGCGTCTCCTCCTGGATCAGGCCGGCCAGCACGAGGCTGCCGCCGGAGGGAAGCTCCACCGTGGTCTCGGCGCGGTTCACATTCAGCGCGGGAATGGTCAGACCGGGCACGGTGCCGATCACTTCGCCGGCATCGTTCACGACCAGGCTTTCCTGGGCCGTCAGAGCGCCCTGCGTTGTCAGCTCGGAGACCTCCGTCGAAATGCGCAGGCTGATGCGCCCTTCCGAAAGCACCACAGGCGTAAAGCCCAATCCCACGCCAAACGGTTTGAACTCGATGATGACATTGCCGTCGCGATCGCGGCCAACCGGAACCGGGAATTCGCCCCCCGCCAGGAAGTTGGCCGATTCACCCGTGATCGCAGTCAGATTGGGTTCGGCCAGCGTGCGGACCAGACCGACCCGTTCCATCGCCTGCAAGAGAGTCGAGACATCGGTCACACCGGTAGGGTTCCCGCTGGTCCATTCCAGCAGGGCACCCATGCCGCCCAGGAAGGATCCGACCTGCGAGAATTGCGGTTCTGTCTCGACCTGGAAGCCGAATTCACCCGTATTGCCGCCGGCGGTCAGATTGACGCCCAGCTGGCGAACAATGGTCCGGCGCATCTCGACGATGCGCACCTTCAGCATCACCTGTTCGCGTGCCTGGACCGAGATCATGGACAGGATGTTTTCCGGATCGTTGACCCAGCGCTGAGCGATCCGCAGGGCCGCATCGGCATCCGAAGCGCTCGGCACGGAACCGGACAGCACGATGTGATCATTCATCGCCTCGGCCCGGACGCGCGCATTCGGCAGGAAGCGCTCCAGCGCGTCCTGCAGCGGCGCCAGATCGCGTTCGACACGCAGGTTCAGGTCAAGGATCAGCTGGCCGTCCGCATCGAAGAAGAAGGCATTCGTCTGACCGATACCCATACCCATCAGATAGGCGCGGCGCGGCGTGCGCACGACAGCGTCGACCACTTCGGGATTGGTCACCAGCACATCGGCGACGTCTACCGGCAGATGGACGACTGCAGCCTTGGACAGCGGCAGATCCAGGTTCTGCGACACCGGACCATCGCCAGGCTCGCGGATGTAGACCTGCATGGTGTTGCCGCGTTCGGTACCGGGCGCCTGGGCCTGGGCCGGAGCGGCAACCGCCATCGCGGCGAGAAGGATCAGGGAGCGGATCATCGCGTCAGTCCTCACTCGTCTCCGGCCAGCGCGATTTGCTGGGCATGGCCGTAACGGATCAGCGTCACCTGGTTCGTGCGCGGTGACAGGCTTTCGGTCATCCCAGCGGCGTCGGCCACTTCGCCGCCGGTCACAAGAACAGGACCGCCTTCATTGTCGGTCAGGCTGCGCAGCACGAGGCTCACCTCGCCGCGGGCAACCGCGACGGCAACGGCACGGGCCTGCTCCGGAGTCAGCTCAAGCGTGGCGGTATCGCCGATGACATTTTCCTCGCCCTCGCCATCACCGAACATTTCGTCGATGGCCAGCACGCGTGCATTTTCGACGATGGTGCGGGCGACAAAGGCCCGGCGGCCGCCGCGGGCGCCCTCCCCGTCATCCTCGAAGGAGACGATGACATCGACGCGGTCATTGGGAAGAATGAAGCCGCCGGCACCGCGCTCGGCCGAGATCGGCACGGCCACTGCGCGCATTCCCGGCGACAGGACCGCTGCCATGAAGCCGGCATCGCCGGGCTGCACCAGGCGGCGGCCGGTTATCGGCTCACCCTGGGCGATCGGTGCGCGAACAACGGAACCGGCAAAATCCTCGATACCCTGGCCCTGGCCTTCGACGATATAGCCGTTGGAAACGGCTTCTTCGGGCCAGGCCTGCCAGTAGAAATCGGCAGCACCAACGCGCGCGCCCGTCGCCAGGTCGTTACGTGCCGCCAGGATGCGAACAGCCGGGCGTTCTTCCTGAACCTGCACGACCTGCGGAGCATCGGACCCCGACATGGCCTGCTTTACGAAGAAGGCCACGGCGATCGCTGCGATCGCGGCGGCGGCAAGAATGGCAATACGGACAGCGTTCATGGGACGCTTCGAACCTCTTGGGCGCACGAATACGCCCCACAGGAGAAGCCGAATTCCTCAAAGTCGCGTTAATGCTATCCGGACAATCCGTTTGAACTCGGGATTTTTCAGCATGTGCCGGTAATTCCGGATGATTCGCTTGCGCGGCAAGGTTTACCGTGCCCGGGTCTGAGGCACTCAGACAGCCGCAAACAGCGCGCTTCCCGGCAAGGTCCACAAGGCACCCGCGGCGATCGCGATTCCATAGGGGACCGGCGCGCCTTCCGCGATCGCGGTTCGGGCGACCCATCCGGCCGGAAGATCGAAAACGGGAACCATGCGGCGGATGCCGATCAGAAGCAGGACCAGAACACCGCCAGCGAGCGCGGTGTGGAAGGCGAAGGCCGCCAGATCCGCCCAGCCCATCCAGAGCGCGGCCGCGGCAATCAGCTTGGCGTCACCGCCGCCGATCCAGCCCGGCGCGAAGAGCGCGAACCCGAAAACAAGGGCGACAAATCCCGCGAGGACATGCAGGCCGGCATCGGCCCAGCCCAGTCCGGCCGCCAGGGCAACAAGCGGAAATCCGGCGGCGATGACGCCACACAGCCAGTTGGGAATTGTAAAGCGCGTCGCGTCGGAGAACGCGGCGGCCACCATCAGGCCGGCAAAGGCGAGCAGCAGGATATCGGTCAGCATGGTTTCCCTCCTGGACGAGGGCGATGCTGCCGCAAAGGCCTTAATATCGGGTTGGCGTCGCAACAAGGCCGCGCAAGTCATGGCCAGACAAGCGAAAAGAAAAGGGCCGCCCTTTCGGGGCGGCCCTTCCACTGCGCTGGGCAGTTTTTACGCGTCTTAGTTGACCGCGTCAGACACCGTCGTGAAGCCGGTGTTGATGCCCGTACCGAGCGTGGTCACGGCGCCGATGATAACGACGGCGATAAGGGCGGCAATCAGGCCGTACTCGATCGCGGTGGCGCCAGATTCGTCTTTGAAAAAGCGAGAAACGAGTTTCATTTTTCTACTCCCGTGTAGGTACCTCACCATCAGGAGCCGATCCGTCCCGACCCCTCCTGAACGAGGCCCATCAAACACGAGAACGCTTTCAGTTCAGTAAAAATACGTGCTTAATAAAATCTGTACGAACACCAATCTTCGCTATAGTTAACATTGAAATAACAATACCGTCCGATTTCAAAAACAAATACGCGCAGCGCCGTTTAGAAAAGATTCAGACGCGCGCGCGAGACTGGAGGCCATGTTCAGCCGACCGGGACGGAGTGCCCATCATGTTCTACAGGACCGCCGCCGCATTCACCTTGGCCATCGCCTGCACGATGCCGGCCGCTGCCAGCGAACTCTCTGTCGCTGTCGAGCATGCGCAGGTCGTACGCCTGCCCGGCGAGGCGTCTGCCATTGTAATCGGCAATCCCTCGATCGCGGACGCCCTGGTCCATGATGGCCGGACCCTTGTCGTGACCGGCCGCCTGCAGGGCCGCACCAATGTCATCGCGCTGGATCGCGTCGGACGCATTATCTACTCGCGCGAGATCGTGGTGACCAATCCGGTCGAGGGTCAGGTCGCCTATTTCCGCGGCACCGATCGCCAGACACTCTCCTGCGGCGATGTCTGCGAAAACGTCCCGCGCGTCGGCGACGCGGACGAACGCTTCAACCAGCTGACCGCCGCCCAGCAAGCCCGCCTCAGAACGGCCGAGGCCGGGCTGGGCGATGGCGGCGGCCAACCGCAATAGTGGCACCGCAGAACGGAGGCGCAGCATGACGTGTTCAGGCCAGCCGACGTGTTCCGGCTTAGCGGCAAAACGCACGCGCGCATTGCTGCGCCGGTTTGCCCGCAATCGCTCCGGCGTTGCCGCCGTCGAGTTCGCGTTGATCGCGGCCCCTTTCTTTTTCCTGCTGTTTGCGATGATCGAGATTGCGGTCGTGTTCTTTCTCGGCTCGGTCCTTGAGAACGCGGTACTGGAAACCGCCCGGGACATCCGCACCGGCAGAGCCCAGTCTTCCGGCATGTCCCAGGCTGCGTTCCGCACGGCCGTATGCGATCGCATTGTGGTGCTGGGCACTTGCGACAATGTCGAGATCGACGTGCGGGTCTTTGAGGACTTCGACAATGTCGACCAGTCCAGTCCGATCCAGGACGGCGCCATCAACACGGATGATTTCGGTTTCGATCCCGGCGATGCCGGTGACATCGTCCTGGTCCGCGTCTTTTATCGCTGGCAGCTGCTAACACCGGGCTTTACCGGTGCCCTGGCGAATATGAGCGGAAACCAGCACCTGATCACGGCGGCAACCGTTTTCCGCAACGAGCCTTTCGATGACTAGTTCGCTGACGCAATGCCTGCACCGCTTCTGGCGCGACTGCCGCGGCCTTTCAGCTGTCGAGTTTGCGCTTATCGCACCGGTGATGATCCTGCTCTATCTCGGCGCGGTCGATCTCAGCCTCGTCCTGTCGGTCGACCGGAAAGTCACGAGCGCGGCCAGCGCCCTTGCCGATCTCGTCGCCCAGGACGACATCATCACCGATGACGAGATGGTTGAAATTCTCAATGCAGGCGCTGTCATTCTTGCGCCCTTTGACCCGACGCCCATGCAGATCCGCGTGTCCAGCGTGATGATGGACAATGGCGGAGACGTCGAGGTGCAATGGTCGGACGCGCGCGGCATGTCGCCCTATTCGGAGGGGGCCGGTGTGGCGATACCCGGTGGCATCCTGCAGCCGAACCGTTCCATCATCATGGTCGAAGTGAATTACGAGCACGAGACGCTGTTCAGCGAGCTCGGCCTGTCGCGCTTCAACCTGAATGAGGCCTTCTATCTGCGGCCGCGGCGCTCGCTCGTCGTGTCACGCGAATAGTGCGGCGATCCGGGGCGGCAATTCACCGCTGCCCAGCGGCACCCCGTCCAGCGAGACCACGGGCACTGCGCCAATCGCGGCATTGGTGACGAAGACGGCATCGGCCTGCATCAACGCGCCGGGTTCGTAGCTTCCCGTCTCGACGGGAATGGAATCGAGAATCTCGGCCCGCACCGTCCCGGCCAGGACACCGCAGCGCAGGTCCGGCGTGAAAACCTCCTCCCCGCGTGTCCAGAACAGGTTGGCACAATCGCCGCCGGAGAGATTGCCCCGGGTGTCGAGCAGAAGTGCCATGTCGGCGCCGGCGCCGCGGGCCTGCCGCCGCGCCTGCAGATTGTCCATATAGCTCAGCGTCTTGTAGCGAGCCACAATACTCGCCGGAGATCGCCGGATCTCGCTCAGCGCCAGGCGGTATTGCGCTGGCGGGGACGTGAAAGGCGCGGCTGACAGGGCCAGGGACGGGATGATCTCGTCCGGCCGGTCAAGACCGCGCGGTCCCGGCCCGGCCGTCAGTGTCAGACGGACCACCGCATCCTTCAGCGCATTCTCGGCAACGAGCTCGGCAATGAGGCCGGCAATGCCCTCCGGGTCCTTCGGGCCGGGCAGGCCGAGATCGGAACAGCTGCGCGTCAGTCTTTCCATATGCCGGTCGAAACGCAGCACCCGCCCGCGCTCCACGCGCATGGTCTCGATCAGCCCGTCACCCAGCAGCGCACCCCGGTCATTGAGCGCCCAGGCCTTGCGGGTCTCCTCGATCCAGTCGCCGTCCTTGAATGCGATACCGCTCATTCCGCCTCCACGCCGAACGCCCGCCGCAGGGCCGAGGCCTTGGTCAGGGTTTCCTCGTATTCTGCCTGCGGATCGCTGTCGGCGACAATGCCGCCGCCCGACCGCACGCTCGCCCGCCAGCGCCCGTCGACACACCGCAGTGCTGCGGTACGGATCATGACATTGAGATCAAGCGCGGCAGATCCGTCGATCCAGCCGAGCGCGCCGCAATAGGGACCGCGCGGCTCGCCCTCGAGTTCGGAGATGATTTCCATGGCCCGGACCTTGGGAGCGCCCGTGATCGAGCCCGGCGGAAAGCTGGCGGCCAGAAGGTCGAAAACATCGTGATCCGCGGCCAGCTCGCCTTCGACGACAGAGACCAGATGGTGCACATTTGCGTAACTTTCCAGGTCACATAAGTGTGGCACACGTACACTGCCCGGCCGACATACGCGTGACATATCGTTACGCATCAGATCCACAATCATCAGGTTCTCGGCGCGATCCTTCGTGCTGGCCGACAATTCGGCGGCGAGCGCGGCGTCGGCGGCCGGATCGGCCGCGCGGCGGCGGGTGCCCTTGATCGGACGCGCCTCGACCCGGCCATCCCGGACCTTGAGAAATCGTTCCGGCGAGTTGGTCAGCACGACCCGGTCGGCATCGAGCCGGAGAAAGGCCGCATGCGGCGCCGGACTGTACGCGCACAGGCGGCGAAAGACCGCCCAGGGTGTGTCGTCCTCCGCCAGTTCGATATCGAAGGCCTGGGACAGATTGACCTGGAACACATCGCCGGCATGGACATAGTCGCGGGCGCGGCGGGCGGCGGCGAGATAGCGCTCGCGGCTCCAACGGGGTTCAAGCCGGGCACCGGCAACAGACGGAGCCGGGACGCGTTCGTCTTCCCCCAGCGCGCCGGCCAGCCGTTCGGCGGCTGCGGCGGTTTCGCCATGGACGCGGCAGGTCCCGGCTTCCCGGTCGAACTCGGCCCAGGCGGGGTAGCGGGCCATGGCCAGCATCGGCCAGCGCGGATCGAGATGCGGCAGGCGTTCGAAGGCGGCGGCGAGGTCGTAGCCGAGAAGCCCGGCATGCGGCCCGCCCCTGGACCGTGCGGAGTGTGCGAGCGCGTCAAAACCGGCCCGCCCCTCACCGTCGAACACCGCATCCGGGAAGGCGAAAATCCGTGCGCGGCCATTGCGGCCGTCATGCAGCAGGAGCGCGTACGGCTCGCCGGCCAGCGGCGCAAAGGCTGCCAGCGGGTCCCGCCAGGGCAGGTCGATCGATTGGCCCGTCATGTCATGCGCGCCATGGCCGCTCTCAGGACGTAAGCCAGCGCTCGCGCAGCGCCTGGCGCTCGGCTTCGGTAATCCCGAGCTGGCCGGTCACATAACTGCCGGTATCGCCCATGGTGCGGAAGGCCTCGGCCAGATAGTCGGCATCCACGCCCAGGAAGACCTGCATGATTTCCGCCGGCATCGCCTGGCCGTACTGGGCCGTGGCGCGTTGCTGGATGAGCGGGATCAGGCTTTCGAAATCCACCGCCTCATTGGTCAGCAGATAGTCCGCCATCACGGTATCCCGGTCGACGCCGAGCTCCTCCAGGATCAGGGCGCAGAATATCCCCGTCCGGTCCTTGCCGGCGGCGCAGTGAACCAGGAATCCGCCATCCGCCTCGCCCGATGCCAGCGCCCGGTAGCCTTCGCGGTAGACCTCCTGATTGCACGCCTCCATGGGGATGCGGCGATAGGCCGACAGCATGTAGTCGCGCACGGCTTCAGGCGTGTGGACGCCCTTGCGCATGAAGGCCAGGTGCGGCGGCTCGCCGGCATCGCCCAGATCCGAGGCGATCACACGGACGGCCATGTCTTCCGGCCAGGCGGAGGGTTCATTGGTGCGTTCGCGTGCCTTGCGCAGATCGGCGACGACGCGGATACCCAGCTTGCGCATGATCTCCAGATCGGCCGCCGTGGCCCGGCTGTGATGGCCGGAGCGGTAGAGCCCCTCGCGCACTTTCGCGCCGCCGGCTGCGTCATAGCCGTGGAAATTACGAAAATTGTGGACGCCTTCAAGCGGTGTAATCCGTATCATACCATGGAGGTACGCAATCCGCACCGCCGCGGCAAGAGGAGCATCAGGCCGGCGGGGTGCGGCGGGCCGGCGGCCAGCGCAGGATCAGCCATTCTGCGACGAGGAGATTGCCGACCCAGCACAGCCAGGCGGCGATGCCGTAGGCGGCGGCGAATTCCATGTCTGCCGCCAGGGCCAGAAGAAGTGTTTCTGCTCGCAGCGTCACGCCGGAGAAGGCGAGTGCATAGGAGCGGATCATCCAGCGGCGATGCTGCAGGAGATCGCCGGCGATGACGGCGCGGATGCCGGTCGCCGTCGCGACGAACCAGAGCACCGCGAGCATCGCGAAGGCCGCCGTGTTGGATGGCGGGCCGAAAGCATGCCCGGACAGCGCCAATCCGCTTGCAGACGCGCTGACGACGGCGAGCGCATAGACCCAGCCATTGATGCGATGCAGGACAGGCCGGCGTTCACGCAGGCCGCGCAGGAACTGCACCGGTCCGGCGAGGAGCGCGAGCATTCCGCCGGCCACGTGCACCAGCAGCGCCGTGCGATTGGCGGCAAAAACGGCGCTCTGTTCCTCGAAGGGATAGGCATCGGCCGAAACCATGAAGTAGCGCAGCGACACGGCGCACACGGCCAGCGCCGACAGAAAGACAAGCGCCAGCGCATAGCGGCGCGAAAGTGCGGGCATGATTGTCTCCGGTGAACAGAGCGTGATCAGGTGAAGTGGGTACCGGTTCACCGGTTCGATCACGCGACCACTCAGGATCCTGCTCCAGCGGCGCGGGGCGGTCGCAGACCGGCCCCGCCCCGGCGGATCAGAAGCGGACCATCAGCCCAAGAAAGGCGCCATAGCGGGCATCCGCATCGATGATCGGGCTGTCGCGGCCGGTATCCGGTATGGCCTCGACCTCGATTGCACCGACAACGGCGATCCGCTCGGTCAGGGCATAGCGCCCCATGGCCGCCATGAAGGGCGCGACACTGTCATCCGCGGTGTAGGCAGCGCGGCCGGGCCGGACCTCGTCGGCGTAGATGCCGTACATATAGGTGCCCAGATCGCTGTCGCGCCAATAGGCCCCGGCCTCCGCCGAGATCGCGAAACGCGGCGTCAGCGCCGTTTCCGCTTCGACCGACAGGGTGACTTCCTGTCCGTCATGCCGGCCCGAGATATCGGCGAGATAGGCCAGGGACACCGTCACCGGACCGCTGGCCGCTGCCAGGCGAAATCCGCCATCGACAGCAATGTCGCGCTCGATGTCTTCCAGCCCGGCGACATCGCCAGGTTCGGCAAACTGCCAGCGCGGCGCGACCAGCGCTTCCAGCCGGATCGCCTCGCCGCGGTAGAGCGCCATCGCGGCCCCCTCGGGACTGACGGAGAGCCAGTCATTCTCATAGGCGATGTAGGGGATGGCCGTGGCTTCGACATCGTCATCGGCGCCCAGATAGGGATTGGAGTTGACGACAACGCCGAGGCCCGCCGTCCAGCGGAGTTCGGCGTCCTGGGCGGAGGCCACAGCCGCCAGGCAAGGGAAAGCCAGCCCGGCCGCAAGGGACACGGCCGGGAAGAAAGCGGATTTCATGATCGGATACACCTTTGCAGTTCGGGGGATGGCCCGCTGCACCAGGCTGGGGATCGAGAGCTGAACGGTGCGGCGGGCCGCCCGTCTTGTGCCGCGCCGTCGCGGCCGGGTCGTCCGGACGGTCACGCCGGGACGCGGAAATGTCCGGACGCTCACGCCCGGACATGGCCGGTCGATCTATTCTGCCGGTGAAGCCTCGATCCGCGGCAGCCCGTCCGGCCAGTCCGCGGCAGGCTGGCGGCGCCAGGCGCTGGGCGTGGTGCCGGTGTGCTTGCGGAAGGCGGCATTGAAGGTGGAGCGGGAGTTGAACCCGGTCTCGTGCGCCACGTCCAGCACGCGCGCGCCCTCCCCCAGGCGCTGGCAAGCCTCGGCGATCCGCCACGCATTGACATAGTCGAAGAAATTCCGGCCCAGCCGGTCATTGAGCGTCTGGGAGATATAGTTCTGGGAGACCCGGATCGTGTCGGACAATTGCCGCAGCGAGAGCGCCGGATTGCGGTAGAGATGCTGCTCGCGCATGGCCGTTTCGATCCGGGCAGCGATCCGGTCCATGCGCTGAGCGTCCAGCGCCGAGCGGGTGTATTTCGCCGCCTCTACCGGAGCCGGCAAGGTGCGGGCAGGAAAGATCTCGCCCTGGCGGATGCCGAAGAAGGCGAAGGCAAACACCCATCCCATTTCCAGAATACTGGCCAGCGGTCCCTGCCATTGCGGCACCTGGTCGTCGAGCCGCCAGAGCGTGCTGGCCGCGCCCCAGATCCAGGCTGCCGACAGAACCAGCAGGACCGCGCGCACCCAGTTCAGCGACTTGTCCTCGATATTGGCAAACAGGTTCCGCAGGCTGCGCATGTGCGCGAGAAGGCCCCGGAAGGCGAGCAGCAGGGAGGCCAGCGCGATGACCAGGAAGAGGACGCCCAGAATGGCCGGGACCGCTGACGCGATCGTATCCGGCGCGTCGCCGCCTGCGAGCATGGCCAGCTTCTCCTCGCCCGGGCGCAGGAAGAAGGGCAGCGCGATAAGATAGCCGGCCGGAACCGGCCAGGCGTAGCGGGCAAAGCGCGCCGGCGTCATCGGCGGGCGCTCGGCAGCGGTCATGTCGCGGACATAGAGCAGGATGGCCGGGCCGATGATCACGATAAGCGGCCACGCCAGGGCAATGCTCCAGGGATACAGCGCGTATCCGCCTGCATGCATGTAAAGCTCGTCGAACTCCGAGACCGCGGTCGCCAGGAAAAAAAGCGCCAGTCCCAGAGCCCGCATCCGGGCGTCGTGATCGCGGGACAGGAGCAGGAGCGCGGCAAAGCCTGCAATAGCGGCCGTCATCGCGCCGATCACGATCTGCAGGAAGTCCAGCGCTGACAGATCAAGCGGCACGTACTGACCGAGCATTGGGCAAGCCCCGGGACGTTTCGCGCCAGTCTGGCGCAAGGGTGGCGGACCGGAACGTCAGGCCGGTACCGCCGAAAGGATGACTCTAGTCCAGCCCGGCTTCGCGCAGATCTTCAAGCAGGCGGCGGTACTGGTCGATCAGGAAGCGTTCCTGTGAGGCCAGCTCGCTGAAACCGATCTGGGTGAAGCGCAGGCTGGCCTCGAGATCCTGTTCGCGCATCACCTGCGGCCCGGCGAACAGGAGTTCGACGATCTGCCGCCAGGTGGCCTCCACGCCGCTGGCCTGCATGCCGTAGACCCGCGCCGTCCCGGCCACGATGGCGTAGGGCAGCACGTCCAGCCGGCCATGCTGCTGGGCGTGTTGCCAGGCAAAGCTGGACAGGCCGGGCGCATTGACGCCGCGCGGCATGAGGTCGTCGAACTCGTCGAAGGCGACACCGCGGACGGGCTCGCCGGCCGCCGCGATCTCGGCGAGGCGCTCGTCGATCCGCTCGACGACGCTCTCGTGATAATCCACCACCGCTTCGAGCTGGGCGATATTGGTCTCGATCTCGGTGACCACGCGGCCCATCGCCGCTTCGGCCGCACGCCGGTCGGAGACGTCCTCGCGCCATTCATTGACGACGAAACCGAGCACCACCGCGAACACGATGAGTGCCGCCTCGATGACCGCACGGCCAAGCCAGGCCTGGACGGAAGAAGTCTTCGACATGGAGCGCCCCTCGCAAACCAGGGGACATGTACCTGCGGTACGTGTCCCCATCCTCACCCAACGCTTTTACCGGGACACGTACCGCAGGTACATGTCCCTCTTTTCACCGGAAGGGCGGCTCATCGAAACTGCGCAGCTTGCGCGAGTGCAGGGCCGCGCCCTCGTCGCGCTTGAGGATCTCGATTGTCTCGAGACCGGCGGCGAGGTGTTCGGAGACCGAGCGCTGGTAGAAGAGATTGGCCGCACCGGGCAGTTTCAGCTCGCCATGCAACGGCTTGTCGGAGACGCAGAGCAGCGTGCCATAGGGCACCCGCATGCGCAGGCCGTTGGCCGCGATAGTGGCCGATTCCATATCCAGCGCGATGGCGCGCGACTGGTTGATGCGGCGCGACTGGGCGGCATAGGTGAGTTCCCAGTTGCGGTCGGCATAGGTGGCCACGGTGCCGGTACGCAGGCGCGCCTTCAGGGCATCGCCGCTGTCGCCGCTGACCGTGGCGACGGCCTCTTCCAAGGCGATCTGGATTTCCGCGATCGGCGGGATGGGGATCTCGATCGGCAGCGCCTCGTCCAGCACCGCGTCATAGCGCAGATAGGCGTGGGCCAGCACGTAATCGCCCAGACGCTGGGAATGGCGCAGGCCCGCGCAATGGCCGATCATCAGCCAGCATTGCGGGCGCAGCACGGCCAGATGGTCGGTGATATTCTTCGCATTCGAGGGGCCGACACCGATATTCACCAGGGTGATGCCGCGCCCGCCGGGCGCGATCAGGTGATAGGCCGGCATCTGGAAGCGCCGCCAGGGCGCACCTTCCACCAGGGCATGGGCATTGGGCGTATCGGCGTCGACGCGCACATGCCCGGCTGCCGAGAAGGCCTCGTAGTGATTGTCTTCCTTCAGCTGCCGGATGGCCCAGGCGGTGAAGACGTCGACATAGCGGTGGTAATTGGTGAACAGGATGAACTGCTGGGTGTCCTCGTAGGGCGTGCCGGTATAGTGGCGCAGCCGCTGCAGGGAATAGTCGACCCGTGGCGCCTCGAACAGCGAGAGCGGTTTCACCTCGCCCGGCACGGAGGGGCGCTGGCCATTGGGCAGGTCGTCATCGATCCGCGAGAGATCGGCATAGGGGAAGTGACGCACCAGCTCGGCCGGCGTCACCGCATTCATGTCCAGATCGTCAGCGCCGTCGAGCACGTAGGAGAAGGGAATCTCCACCTGCGACGGGCCGGTCTCGATGGTGATCTCGTACTGGTCCGCCAGCAGGGTGAGCTGTTCGATCAGATAGGCGCGATAGAGCTTCGGATGCGTGATCGTGGACGCGTAGACGCCGGTATCGGTGAATTTGCCGAAAGCGCGGCTGACCGGCGGCGGCGGGCCGTCCGGCACGTAGGTAACCCGCAGCTCGGGATAGACGAAAACTCCGGACTTGCGGTCCTGGTCCGATGGCGGCTTCCCACCGGTCAGGAATGTTCTCAGGGCTGTCTGGAGACGTTCAACGGAAGCCTGATAGAGCGCATCGAGCTGCTCCACCGCTTCCTCGGGGCTGTTCGCAACCGTAAAGACTGTCATCGCGCACCTCATGCCCCAATTCTTGCGGGGGGTAAATCTCCCAGATCACGAAATATCGGCGACAGCGCGGGTCCGGGCATCGGGCCCGGCTCGCCTGGCAGGCGAAGTTATTCACAAAGCGTTCAGCTCTGGCGTTTCATCGTGGAGGCTGGAATTAGCGCGGGGGCGTCCATGTTTCTGGTTTTCAACTTCAAGGATCTGAGCAACGCGGTCCTCACCCTGGTACAGCTGCTCATCCTTGCGATGATTTTCATCGTCTTCCCGTTCTGGTTCCTGCAGACACTCATCTATCTCGCCACATCGAGCGGCTGGTATCTCGTTGCCGGCCTGGTCCTTCTCGTCGCGGGCTTCTTTTTCGCCCTGATGAAGAAGCAGATGATGCTGGCAACCCTGCTGGGTATCGCCAGCCTGGCCATGGCTGTTTGTGTCATGGTGGTCGGCAACAATATGCGCACCAACGCCGTCGAATTCGGATCGCCACGCAATGTGCTGTGGGTTCAAAGCCTGGACGCGATCTATCCCTATCCGGTGTGCCGGGATGAGTGCGTCACCTTCCGCCCGATCCTACCGCAAGCCGTCCGGGCCATAACCGACAATGTCAATCTGGATGAGCGCGTCAATTACGATTTCGGCCAGCGCGCGCGCCGCGCACCCGGCTCCATCGAGATCACGAATTATCGCATCACGCCGGAGGATCTGTTCGACCGCTATATCGAGGTCGCCCGCACCGAGGGTGACTGGCTGGCCTTCCACGCCGAATGCGTGCTGGGCGACCGGCAATGCGGTGCCGATAGCGACACGGTCGCCGAAGCCGTCCGGGAGGCCCGTGGCCGCTATGGCATCGATGTGCCTGGCCGCATCGCCGCCCATCTCGGCATGGCTGAGCTGACGCCGGAGACGATGGAAAACTCGGCCGAATTCGCGGCCGCCTGTCACGCCGAGGCCCCCTGCCGCAGCGTCATGGGGGGGATCGGCTGGCCCGTCATTATCGGCGCCGCGTCCGGTCAGCCTGTCGTCGTCCACACGCCGCGCCGCCGCGACTAGACTGAGCCGCCAGCCGTTGGCGGATACCGCCGGAGGCTTTAAGCACGGACGCCTGACACAAAAGGATGGCGTCATGACGCAGCCCCGAACCTTCCACGACCGCGTTGCGGTTTCGCTCAGCGATCATATCGCCCGGATCGAGATGATCCGCGAGGACAAGCTGAACGCGCTCGACCCGGCGATGTTCGACGCGCTGATCGAGGCCGCAGCCTGGCTGCGCGAGCAGCGCGAGGCGCGGGTGGCGATCCTGTCCGGCCGGGGCCGGATGTTCTGCGCCGGGCTGGATTTCGGCAGTTTCGCCGCGATGGCAGGCGAGGACGGGACAGCATCGACCTCGCTGGAGCCGCGCACGCACGGCCTGTGCAATACGCCGCAATACGCCGCTTATGCCTGGCATGAAGCGCCTGTGCCTGTGGTCGTGGCGATCCAGGGCGGCGCGCTGGGCGGCGGGCTGCAGATCGCGCTGGGCGGCGATATCCGCATCGCCGCGCCAGACGCCAAGATCGCCATCGCCGAGACGCAATGGGGCCTGGTGCCCGACATGTCGGGCATGGCCCGCGTGCGCCGCCTGGTGCGCGACGATGTCCTGCGCCGGCTGACCTATACCGCCGAACGCATCGATGGCGGCCAGGCGCGCGAGGCCGGTCTTGTCACCGAAGTGCATCCCGATCCGCAGGCCCGCGCCCTGGAGATCGCACAGCAGATCGCCCATCGCAGCCCCTCGGCCATCCGCGCCTGCAAAGTGCTTCTCAACGGGCTGGACGACGCCAATGCCGGCGAGATCCTGGCCGCCGAGTCCCGCCTGCAGCAGGCGATCATCGGCAAGCCCAACCAGGTGGAGGCCGTGATGGCCAATCTGGACAAGCGGACCCCGGATTTCCGCGACTAGCCAGCACGCAAAATGCGCACAACGGCCCTGCGGACTGAGATTCGCGCAATTATCTGTTGTTGCGCCGCAACAGGGCCTGTATGCACGCCGCGCCCCGAGGGCCACGCCGGCCCTGCGGCGTAATGGAGATAGTCATGAGCAACACGCAGAACTGGGTCGTACTGAAATTCGGCGGCACCAGCGTCAAATCGCTGGCGGACTGGCGTGTTATCTCCAAACGGATCGCCGACGTGCGGGCGGAAGGCAAACGGGTCTTCGTCGTGCACTCGGCCGTCGCGACGATCTCGGACCTGCTCGACACGCTGGTGACCCGCGCGGTCGCCGGCGAGGGCGAGGCCGAACTCGCGGCGATCAAGGCGCGCCATATGGAGCTGGCGACCGAGCTGGGTGTCGAGGGCGAGGCCCTGCTGGCGCCCTATTTCGACGAACTGGACCGGCTGCGGGCCGGCCTGTCGCTGACCGGCGATGTGTCGCCGCGCCTGAAGGCGCGCATCATGGCCCAGGGCGAGCTGATGGCGACGACGCTGGGCCAGGCCTGGCTGGCACGTGAAGGCGTGGCCTCGGCCTGGCTGGACGCGCGCGACCACCTGACCGCCGCCCACGCCTCCGGCGCCCGCGGCTATCTGGCCTGCGACTGCCCCTTCGATGCCGACGCGCATCTGCAGCGCACGCTGGCAGACCTGCCGCCGGTGATCGTCACCCAGGGCTTCATCGCCCGGCGCGAGGATGGCGACACCGCCCTCTTGGGCCGCGGCGGCTCGGATACGTCGGCGAGCTATTTTGCCGCCAAGCTGGGCGCCGAACGTATCGAGATCTGGACCGACGTGCCCGGCTTCTTCTCGGCCGATCCGCGTCTGACCGGCGCCGCCCGCCAGATCCGCTCGCTCGCCTATGAGGAAGCCCAGGAACTGGCCTCGATGGGCGCCGGCGTGCTGCACCCGCGCGCCATCGGCCCGGTGCGCCGCGCCGGTATCGAGATGCAGGTTCTGTGCACGCACCGGCCCGAGATGACGGGCACGACGATCTCGGCCACCCCGTCGGAAGACACGCCGCGCATGAAAGCGGTGTCGGTGAAGCACGGCGTGCGCCTGATCACGCTGGAGACCGACGGCATGTGGCGCGCCTCCGGCTTCCTGGCGCGCGCCTTCGAGCCCTTCTCGCGCCATGGCGTCTCGATCGACCTGGTCTCCACCTCGGAGACCTCGGTCACGGTATCGCTGGACGACGATCCGGGCCTGACGCCGGACGTGCTCGGTGCGCTGGAGGACGAGCTGTCGCAGATCGCCAGCGTCAAGCTGATCGAGGATTGTGCCGCCGTCTCGATGGTCGGCCGCGGCGTGCGCGCCCTGCTCGCCCAACTCGGTCCGGCGATGGAGGCCTTCGCCCATTACCCCGTGCGGCTGGTCTCCCAGGCGGCCAATGACCTCAACCTCACTGTCGTGGTGGATGGCGATCAGGGCCGGCCGCTCTGCCGCCGCCTGCACGACCAGCTGATCCAGCCCAAACCGCGCGACAAGACCTTCGGTCCGTCCTGGCGGGAAATCGGCGAGAACCTGACCGAAGCAGCCCCGGCCGGCGCGGGCACCTGGTGGCGCAACAAGCGTCAGGCGCTGCTCGATCTCTGCCCGGCCGACGGCGCGGTCTATGTCTACGATCTGGAGACCGTGCGCACGCGCGCCGAAGCGGTCTCCGGACTGAAGCATCTCGACCGCGGCTGGTATGCGATGAAGGCGAACGGCCATCCGGACATGATCCGCACCGCCGTGGCTGCGGGCCTGGGCGTGGAATGCGTCTCGATCAACGAGGTCCGCGCGGCCCGCGACGCCGTGCCGGGCCTGGAGGCCGACCGCATCCTGTTCACGCCGAACTTCGCGCCGAAGGCCGAATACGCCGAAGCGCTGGAACTGGGCGTGCATGTCACGCTGGACGGACTGCACCCGCTGCGCGCCTGGCCGGAGATCTTCAAGGGCCGCAAGATCACGCTGCGGATCAATCCGCAGCGCCCGGAAGGCCATCACAAGCATGTCCGCACGGCCGGGCCGGAAGCCAAGTTCGGCCTGCATGCCGACGAGCTGGACGAGGCCCGCACGCTGGCGGCTGACGCCGGCGCGATCGTCAACGGTCTGCACGTGCATTCCGGTTCGGGGATTTCCGACCCGGATCACTGGCGCCGGGTCGGCCTCTTCCTGGTGGAGACGGCGCGGTCGATGCCGGATGTCGAGATCCTCGATCTGGGCGGTGGCCTGTCGGTCGACGAAGCCTCGGGCGTGCGCCGCATCGACATGGCGGCGCTGGATGCCGTGCTGGGCGATCTCAAGACCGCCCATCCGCAATACCAGCTGTGGATCGAGCCGGGCCGCTATATCTCGGCGGAAGCCGGCGTGCTGCTCGCCCGGGTGACCCAGCTCAAACACACCCCGGATGCGCGCTTCATCGGCCTGAATACCGGCATGAACTCGCTGATCCGGCCGGCGCTCTACGGCGCGCGGCACGAGATCGTCAATCTCACCCGGCTCGACGAGGACGCCGCCTGGATCGCCGATATTGTCGGTCCGATCTGCGAAACCGCCGACCGTCTGGGCGCCCAGCGCCTGATGCCGGAAACGCAGGAAGGCGATGTCATGCTGATCGCCAATGGCGGCGCCTATGGCCGCGTCATGTCGTCCAGCTACAACATGCGCGAACCGGCCGGCGAGGTGGCGATCTAGGGAAGCGCCTCAAGAATCCGATTTGAAGGTCTTTTTGCCGTCTGGACCATAGTGGACGTAGCGCGCCGTTCTTTTATGTATCTTACTATGCGTGGACGCTGCATCGACACGTGTCTTAAAATACTTCGTGGCCCATTCCATTTCTGCGTATTCTACAGGAAACTCCTGATGAGTAAGCAAAGGACCGATTATCGATGACACCCAATCTGCCATCTGTATAGTTCCATATAAGTGGCTTTCAACATGATAAGGCGGCTCAACCAAACGCTTGGCTGGCTTTTCTCGAGAAAACATTGTTTTCATAGCGCCTTCCAACAAGCGCGTTCGGGAGCCGTGCTCGTCCATAACTATTAGATAGTTACTTGATTTGGTCGAAAAATATCGCTCAATTTCACGAATAGCGTGACTCAATACGGTTGCATATAACCCTGTCGGCTTCGAACGATCAGGGGTCATATCCTTTACTACTCCATGATAAAATATCTTTCCGCGCCTTTGCTTTATGTTATTTATCAAAGCATACCCAAGGCGCTTATTTTTATGCACTCGCCCAGAGGTAAATAGCGAGTTTCCTTTTTTCTCCCAGACCGACGAATTTGCGCCAGCCAATTCGATATCACGCTCGAAAGCCGCTTCTTTTAGCTTGTGAAACCAATGAGCTAAGTCCCTCACTTGATCGACGTCTAATATAAACCCGCTGACGCCAAATATGGGGCTTGTTTTATATTTTTCGTGATTCTTGGAAACGAAAGGACCTATATGTCCAAATTCGTCTAGAAATACCATATGCATGCGATATTCGTACAAAAGCACGAAAGCCCACACAAGCTATTTGTGTGGGCTCCGGCAACGAGAGCGGGGATATCCCATCGCGTCTCAGACTAGAAACTATGCAAACCCCCTTAAGGTTTCAATAGCGAGCTGCTTTTTTTGCTACACCGCGTGAATCGCTTCACTAGTCTCATTCGATAAATTTTTCCGCTAATTGCGGAACTCTCGCAGTTAAGTCATCTGAAAGCGGCATATCGACAGGACACGCATGTACGGTCTGATCGGGAAGTTCATTGCGGCGGAGGGGCAGCGTGATGCGCTGGTCGATATCCTGCTGGAGGGCATGGCCAGCATGCCGGGCTGTTTCAGCTATGTCGTCGCGCGCGATCCGCAGGAGGCCAGCACGATCTGGATCACCGAGGTCTGGGACAATGCGGAAAGCCACCGCGCCTCGCTGGAACTGCCCTCGGTGCAGCAGGCGATCGCCCGCGGCCGGCCCCTGATTGCAGGCATGGAGCGGATCGCCGAGACCGCACCCGCGGGCGGGCACGGTCTGGCGAAGGAACCGCTCTAGCCGCAATTAGTGGCAGCTCTTTCCCAGCGCGGCGAGGCGCCAGTAATTATAGGGCAGGGGCGCCAGGAAGCCGGCCAGCAGCATGATGGGCAGCACCCACCAGGTCAGCTTGGCACCACCGGTCAGCAGCACATCCACCGAATTCATCACCGCCTCCATGGCGATCATGGAGATGAAGGACATGCCGATGGCGGTCCGGAAGGCGGTCTTCAGGGCCATCTGACGCGACAGGATGAAGGTCTCCAGCGCGATGGAGGTGAGCAGGCCGTTGACGATGGCCAGGCACATGATCGCCAGTGTCGGCCAGGGAATGCCCGTGGCCTGGAAGAAGGCGATGGTGCCGAAATCGCCGATGGAGCAGCCCAGCAGACACCAGGCGGTGTTCTTCGAAGCCCGGCCCCACAGGGGGGCGCGTTGCCAGAAGCCCGGCCGGGCAAGGGAGGTCGCAGTCATGATGATGGTCTCCGGTTTACATCAACTGCCGCACTACCTAATCTTTCCTGTAGCTGGAGAGTCAAGGATATCGCCGCATGAATATCGGAAGCGCTGCCAAGGCCGCCGGACTGCCCGTGAAAACCGTGCGCTATTATGCCGATATCGGCCTGGTCGAAGCGCCGGACCGGACGCAGACCGGCTATCGGCGCTATGATGAGGCGGCTGTCCGCAAGCTGGCCTTCGTGCGCCGCGCCCGCGATTTCGGCTTCTCGATCGAGGAGTGCCGCGAATTGCTCAGCCTGTACGAGGACAAGAGCCGCTCAAGTGCCGATGTCCGCGCCATAGCGGCGGCGCATCTCGAGGAGATCGAGGAGAAGCAGCGCCAGCTGGCCGCCCTGCGTGACGAGCTGGCGCATCTGGTCACCGCCTGCCGCGGCGACGACCGGCCGGACTGTCCGATCCTCGACCGGCTGGGCTAGGTTCAATCGACATTCAGGGATTCACAAAGTTGGTCGGGGTGTGATTCATAGGGTTCCAGATTCATTGATCTGGAGCCTTGGATGTTACGACCGAAGCGCTACGAGCTAAGTGCGGAACAATGGGACCGGATCAAGGATTTACTGCCCGGCAAGGTGGGCGATCCGGGGCGGTCGGGGGCGGATAACCTGACCTTTGTGAACGGGGTGCTCTGGGTCTTGCGGTCCGGCGCGCACTGGCATGATCTTCCGGAGCGTTACGGCAAGTGGAAGACGGTGCACAAGCGCTTCACCCGCTGGGCGAAGGCGGGCGTGTGGGAGCGCGTATTCGCGAATCTGATCCGCGATCCGGACAATGATTATGTCAGCCTGGATTCCAGCCTGGTGCGGGCACATCAGCAGGCAGCCACCGGCAAGGGCGGCGGCCAAAAAGGGGGGACCAGGCTCTGGGGCGATCCCGAGGAGGACTGACCACCAAGATCCACATGGCGGTCGATGCCCTGGGCCGCCCGCTCAAGCTGATCCTGACACCCGGCCAGCGCGGCGATGCGCCGCTCGCCCCGGCCCTTCTTGATGGCCTGTCGCCGCGCCGCGTGCTGGCCGACAAGGCTTACGACTCAAACGCCATCAGAGCGCTGGTCGCAGGCATGGGCGCCGAGGCGGTTATCCCGTGCAATCCAACCCGCAAGCGGCTCATCGCCTATGACTTCGAAGCCTACAAGATGAGAAACACCGTCGAGCGCGGCTTCAACAAACTCAAACACTTCCGCCGCATCGCAACCCGCTTCGACCGCCGCGCAATCTACTTCCTGGGCTTCCTGCAGATCGCTGCTGCCATGCTCTGGATGCGATGAATGTCGATTCAGCCTAGAGCATTTTCAGCAAAAGTGGGGACCGGTTTTGCGGTTCGAAAATGCGACCGCCAAGAACCCGGCATTTTCAGAAAAAGCGGGAACCGGCACCCTGGGGGATATCCGGCAACTTATCCCCGCCCCCTCTCGCTCGCCTATACTGTCTCCACGGTCCGGTGACGCCGGTGCACAGGCGGGCAGGACCGGGTGGCGCTGACGCGGGAAGCGATCGTCCCGCGGCTTAATCCGCTTCACCGGGTTGCAGACGATCCTCCGGGACTTCGCGTGCCCATATCAAGTACCAGATACCCCCCGGCGGGTCGTCTGCAATGCCCGAACCTCCGGCGCCCGGCGCGTGCGGAGCTAGCAGCTTGTGCACCATCTCCCGGACAGTGCCGCAAGAAAAAGCCCGGAACCTTGCGGGTCCGGGCTTTCCGTTTTCGTTCTTACAGTGGCAGCGATCAGGCGCCCTGCGGTTCCGGTCCGGTTTCCGGACCTTCATCCGTCGTCGGCACGGCGCTGGTCGGCGCACTGGGCGGCGGGGTCGGATCGTCTTCCGGGCGGCTCGGCGGCTTGCCGTTCAGCAGGTCGACGATCTCGGCACCGGAGAGGGTCTCGTATTCCAGCAGCCCTTCGGACAGGGTCTCCCAGTCCTTGCGCTTCTCGGTCAGGATGCGGCGCGCCTCATCCATGCCGGCCTGGACCAGACCGCGAACCTCTTCCTCGATCTTGCGGGCCGTGGTGCCGGAGACGGACTTGCTCTGCACCAGCTGCTGGCCCAGGAAGACCTCGCCCTGATTGTCGGCATAGTCGATCGGACCCAGCTCGTCGGAGAAGCCCCACTGGGTGACCATGGCCTTGGCCAGACGGGTCGCCTGCTGGATGTCGGACGCCGCACCGGACGTCACCTTCTCCTTGCCGAACTTCATTTCCTCGGCGACGCGGCCGCCCATCATGATGGCGAGGCGCGAGGTCATCTCCTCGTGCGTCATCGACATCTTGTCGCCTTCCGGCAGCTGCATGACCATGCCCAGCGCGCGGCCGCGCGGGATGATCGTCGCCTTGTGGACCGGGTCGGCCGCGGGCACGTTCAGCGCCACGATGGCGTGACCGGACTCGTGATAGGCGGTCAGCTGCTTTTCCTTCTCGGACATGACCATGGAGCGGCGTTCCGGCCCCATCATGACCTTGTCCTTGGCGTCCTCGAACTCCTGCATGGAGACAAGGCGCTTGTTGCGGCGTGCCGCCAGCAGCGCGGCCTCGTTCACCAGATTGGCGAGGTCGGCACCGGAGAAGCCCGGCGTACCGCGCGCGATAACCTTGGGATCCACATCGGAAGCCAGCGGCACGTCGCGCATATGGACTTTCACGATCTTCTCGCGGCCGGTGATGTCCGGATTGGGCACCACGACCTGGCGGTCGAAACGGCCCGGACGCAGCAGCGCCGGGTCCAGCACGTCCGGACGGTTGGTCGCGGCGATGAGGATGATGCCCTCATTCGACTCGAACCCGTCCATCTCGACGAGGAGCTGGTTCAGCGTCTGCTCGCGCTCGTCATTGCCGCCGCCCAGGCCGGCGCCACGCGAACGGCCGACAGCGTCGATCTCGTCGATGAAGATGATGCAGGGCGCGTTCTTCTTGGCCTGCTCGAACATGTCGCGCACGCGGGACGCACCGACACCGACGAACATTTCCACGAAGTCCGAACCGGAAATGGTGAAGAAGGGCACATTGGCTTCGCCGGCGACAGCGCGGGCGAGCAGCGTCTTACCGGTACCCGGAGGGCCGACCAGCAGCGCGCCTTTCGGGATCTTGCCGCCCAGGCGCTGGAATTTCGACGGATCCTTCAGGTATTCGACGACTTCCTGCAGCTCGTCCTTCGCCTCGTCGACACCGGCGACATCGTCGAAGGTCTTGCGGCCGTGATGCTCGGTCAGAAGGCGCGCCTTGGACTTTCCGAAGCCCATGGCACCGCCGCGTCCGCCGCCCTGCATCTGGCGCATGAAGAAGATCCACACCCCGATCAGCAACAGGAAGGGGAACCAGTTGATCAGCATGGTCACCAGGAAATTGCCGTCCTGGTTCTCTTCCTGAACGCGGATATCGACATCGTTCTCGCGCAGGATGCGGACGGTGTCATTGTCCTGCGGCGGCAGGGTGGCGATGATCGTTTGGCCGGTCGCGGTCTGCGCCCGGATCGTGTCGCCCTGGATGGTCGCCTGGGAAATCTCGTCGCGTTCCACACGGTTGAGGAATTGCGAATAGGTGACCTCGCTGGAAGGCGTCGCGGGGTCGGAGGAATTCTGCAGCAGCTGGAACAGCGCCAGCAGCAGCACGAAGACCAGGGCCCAGATCGCGAGATTTCTCATTTGCATGCGTCAGTTCCGTTCAAGTTTCGGCCGTGTACGACCGATATGTGGGCATTGCGGAGCCATCTTGCCAGCCGGTGCCGCAGTGTGAAAGCGCGTTCGGGAAAGAGCCTAAAGGCGAACTGGCCCGCCTGCCGCGTCATTTTGTATCAAACCATACCGCCGGAGCGGCCGATAGAAGCCGGGTGCAAAA
Organism: Maricaulis sp.; assembly: GCF_017642925.1. Lineage (GTDB taxonomy): Bacteria > Pseudomonadota > Alphaproteobacteria > Caulobacterales > Maricaulaceae > Maricaulis. The sequence goes on from NZ_JAEPOL010000006.1 coordinate 77,653, forward strand.
TCTGTGCGCCTGCAGCGGTTCGATCTGCACTCGGCTGTCCTGGCTGCCCGGCACGCCTGCCAGGGCGACGACGGTGCCCTCTTTGCACCCGCCTTCGCGCACGGCCAGAAGCCCCGGCCGGGCAAAGCCGGGGATTGCGTCCAGTATATCACGCCGATCAAGGCCATCATATGTCCGGCCCAGAGGTCCGGCCGTGAGGCCGGCACCCAGCCCCGTGACGGCAAAGCGGCCGTCCCAGACACCGTCGGCATCGAGGCTGCCGATGCCCGGACGGTCCACCCGTCCTGTGACGGCACCGGGATCGCGCACCAGCCAGGTGCAGCCCTGCCAGGGCGCCAGCATGACCCCGCCCGCCGTTGCGCGACCTCCCGCAGCCAGAGCCGCAGACAGCCGGCCGATCGCGCGCCGGCCCGGCAGGCTTTCCCGCCCGGAGACGGCCAGCACGGCGGCTTCCAGCACGGCATGGCGGATCACCGGCGCCGCCGCGTTGAGGGCATCGGGATCGATCCTCATTCCGCCCCAGGGCCGGATTTCGCAGGCCTCCGCAGCGAGACGGGCCGCCATTCGCTGTTCGGCATCGCGCAGGGCAGACAGATCGCCCGCCAGCTGCGCCAGCCGGGCGACATCGAAGCCGGTGGCCTCCAATGCCGTGAGACGCTGGCGGATACGCACGCGGGTATAGCGGGCATCCGTGTTGGATGGATCCTCGACCCAGCGCTCGCCCTGCCCCATCAGCCAGTCCCTCAGCACCTGCCGGCGCATCGCCAGCAGCGGACGGTAAAGAACGACATCCCGCCCGTCCGGCCAGACCGGCGACGGCGCGACCGGGCGCATGGCCGCCGCGCCGCGCCAGCCGCCACCGGCCGCAAGCCGCATGGCAAGGGTCTCGATCTGGTCGTCGAGTGTATGGGCGAGGAGAAGCCCCGTCGCCCCGGCCTCGTTGCAGGCCCGGGCCAGCAGATGATGACGAGCCTGGCGCGCGGCCTCCTGCAGACCGCTGGCCGGCTTGGGTCCGGTCCAGACGAGACACTGTGCCGCATGCCCCAGCGCTTCGGCACGGCGCACCACGAAAGCCGCTTCATCGGCGCTTTCGCGGCGCAGGCGATGATCGACCGTCAGGACGTGAAGGGTGCGCCCGGCCTGCGCGGCCCAGCGGCTGGCCGCCAGCAGGAGGGCCAGCGAGTCACTGCCGCCGGAACAGGCGACCGCGAGCGGCCCGGGCGGCACATGCCGGCCGAGCCAGTCGCCGGCCGCGGCCGCCGGATCGCCCGCCATGCGGGATCAGCAGCCGGCGCGAACCGCCTCGCGGGAGGCCCGGGCGCGCGAGGCCGCAGATGCGTTGGGGAACTGGCTGTCGAACCGCTCCAGCGTGCCGCAGGCATCGGCCTGCCGGCCCATGCCGTTCAGCGAGGCCGCCAAGCGCACCAGGGCGTCGGGCGCCTTGTCGCCATTCGGCTCGGCCCGCAGCGCGGCGATATAGGCATCGGCCGCGCCGGTGAAATCGGAGCGTACGAAGAAGGTCTCGCCCAGCCAGTACCAGGCCTCGCCGGTGCGGGCATGATCGGGATAGGCGTTCACGAACTGCTCGAAATCGACCTGGGCACCGCCGAAATCGCCTTCCAGCAGCTTGTCACGGGCATCGCCATACAGCGTTTCCGGATCCCGCGCGGCAGGTGCACGCGTGTCGCTGGACGGCTCGCCGGCCGGGCGGCGCGACGGCGCCCCTAGCACACCCGTCGCTTCGGCACGGGCCTCGGCATAGGGATCGTCGGGATCGACCACGGCAATGTCGCGGCCGCTTTGACCGGCCTCGTCCAGGCCTTCGCTCATCCAGGCGACGGCGTCCTCGTCGAGATCGCCACGATCGACGCCCCCGGCACCGGCAGCGTCCGGACCGCCATCCATACCGTCATACCCGCGAGGCGTACGGCCGCCGCGGTCGAGCTGAGCCTGCAGCGCTTCCACTTGGCTGCGCAGCTGACGGTTCTCGAAGGTGAGGCGTTCGGTTTCGCTGGTCAGCTCGCGCATCTGGTAGTCCAGCTCGTCGAGCCGGCGCAGGAGCGTTTCAGCCACCGGGTCCCCGGCCATCGACGAGGTCTCGACCTCGGCGATCCTCGCTTCCACGGCGTCGAGCCGTTCGGCCAGTTCACGGCGGGACTGGGAATGGGCGGGCGCCGCAACCAGGAGGGCGGCAGTCAGGGCGGACAGGCAGAGTGTCTTGATCATGGAAGGCACCATAATGAGGAGCGCGGCAAAATTACGGCGTCCGGGACGGTCTGCCGCCCCCGGACAAGCAGACGCCCGCGACATGATCTGCCGCGGGCGCCGGAATGCTTGCGGTCAGCGCGTCACCTAGTTGGTGTAGCTGCTGCCGACGATCGAGGTGGTCGCATTGCGGTTGATCGCCCAGCAACGTTCGCCCGACTGCGTGCAGCTCGGACGTTCCTTGCCGTAGGAGGTCGTGGAAATGCGGGACGGATCGACGCCCTGGCTGACCAGATAGGACCGGGCCGCATTGGCGCGGCGGGCGCCGAGAGCCAGGTTGTACTCGCGCGTGCCGCGCTCGTCGCAATTGCCGGCGATCAGGATGCGGGCATCCGGATAGCTGGCAAGCCAGGCGGCCTGGCGGCGCAGGGTCTCGCGGCCTTCAGCCGAAAGATCGTTGCGGTCCAGGTCGAAGAAGACGCGGTCGCCCGCCGTCTGAACAAAATGCTCCGTCGTGCCCGGGATCGGGCCGGCAGGCTGGTTGGACCCGGTATCGGCCGGCTCGACCGAGCGCGGCGGCTCGACCGGCGTGGTATCGTCCGCCGGCGGGGTCGATGCGCAAGCGGTCGCGAAAGCGCCGAGCGCTGCAATGGCAAGCAGTCTGATTTTCATGATGTTACACCCTCATCCGGCCAGCCCCGAAATGAGCACTGGCCTACTCTCTTCACGACACGCGTGACACGGTTTGCGCCTGCGGCTCCCCCAACTGGCGCCGCTCGGCAGAGACGTTAAGCGGAAACCGATTACTCGATCAAGGGCGACCACGCCGGGTCGGAGGCCATTCCGCCCGTTGCCAGCCGCCGCAGATTGAATCCCGCCAGATCGATACTCCAGATTTCGTAACGCGTACCGTCCGAGCGCGGTTCCCCGCGCGTGAACAGCAAAACACGCCCGTTCGGCGACCAGGCCGGTGTATCGACAAAATAGCCCTCGAACAGGATGCGCTCGATGCCCGAGCCGTCGGCCCGCACGACACCCAGCGAGAAAGTGCCGCCGCTCTGCTTGGTAAAGGCAATCAGATCGCCGCGCGGCGACCAGACCGGTGTCGTGTAGATGCCGTCACCGAAGGTGATGCGCTGCACGTCCGTGCCGTCGACATTCATCGTGTAGAGCTGGGAGCCGCCGCCGCGCGACGAGGAGAACACGATCCGCTCGCCATCCGGCGCGAAGGAGGGCTCCACATCGTCAGCCGGGTGCTGGGTCAGCTGGGTAAGATTGCGCGTGCGCAGATCGAACAGGTGGACATCGTGACCCGACCGCCCCTGGATCGACACGGCGAGCCGTTCGCCGTCCGGCGAGAAGCGGGCCGACAGGCTCTGACCGTCCGGATTGAGGCCCGCCTGGCGCATGGCGGAGGAGAAGAGCGCCTCCTGGCGGCCGGTCTCGAGATCGTAGAGATAGGTCGTCGCCTGCCCGTCGAGGAAGGAGACGTAGGTGATTTCCTGCGAGTTCGGCGAATAGTTCGGCAAGAGCGCCATGTAGGAGCGGTCGGTCAGGAAAGACGGGTTGGCACCGTCCTGATCCATCCAGGCCAGCTGGCGCAGCGGCTCGCCATCGGACCCGCGGCCTTCTGAGACATAGACGATGCGCGTGTTGAAATAGCCTTCTTCGCCGGTCAGGCGCTCATAGACCTCGTCGGCGACGCGGTGCGCCACGCGGCGCCAGTTCTCCGGTGCCGTGCGGTATTGCAGGCCCAGCAGCTGTTCTTCCAGACGCGTATCCCAGAGCCGGAAAGCGACAACCAGCCGGCCATCCTCCTGGATCGTCACACTGCCGACCAGAAGCGCCGAGGCGTCGATCACGCGCCAGTCGGAAAAGCGCGGGCGCAGGTCGATATTCTCGATGTCCTCGATATAGGCCGCCTGATCGACCGGCGCGAACAGGCCTGAAGACGCCAGGTCGTTCGTCACGACGCGCGTGATATCCGCACCGCGCGCGGCGGCCTCATCGCTCGAGCCGACAAAGTCCGGCAGCGCGATCGGCAGGGGATCGAGATTGCCGCGGGTCACATCGACGCGCAGCGGCTCCTGGGCCACGGCCAGTCCCGCGAACGCCAGGCTGGCGAGAACGGCGGTGAAGACGGCGATAAGTCGGCTCATGCGGCGAAACTCCAGTCTGATCGATCAGCGGCTGTATAAGGACGGCGCGAAATTGACCTCAATTTGACGCCATTGCGAATAATGCTCCGGAGGCAACGGATAGGGCGCACATTGGTTCGCGGCCCGCAAGGCCCGTTCACCCGCGACGCGGAGATAGGGGTTGGGTGAATTGAGCACGCGCGCCTGGTCGACCAGGCGCGGCGGGCTCGTCAGTTCGCCATTGCGGTCGAGACTGAACACGATCCGCACAGCCAGTTCGTCCGGATCCGGGGCGTCGAGGGAATTGCGCCAGCAGCGCGCCAGATGGCTCTGCAGCATATCCTGCAGCGTCGCCGTCATCTGCTCGCCGTCACCGGCGGACCGGCGGCGGTCGCCGGTGTCGGGCGTGCCCCGGTCGCGGCTTTGGGCAACCTGGCGCTCGATATTGCCCAGCATGTCTTCCAGCGACGGCTCGGCCGGACGCTGCGGCTCGCGGCGCACGGGTTCCGGTTCAGGCTGAGGCTCGGGTTCCGGCTCGGGCTCTTCCTCAACGGGGGCTTCTTCAACCGGTTCCGGCTCAGGCGCCGGTTCGGCTTCAGCCTCGGGTTCCGGAGCGACGGGTTCCGGTTCAGGCTCGGGCTCCGGTTCAGGCTCCGGAGCGGGCGGCGGCGTCTCGATCGCGTCCTCAACGGTCTCTTCTTCCGCCGGCTCTTCCTCGACGGGTTCCGGCTCGGGCGCCGCGGCGCGCACATTGGTCACGTCGGACACCGTGACGAGTTCGATCGGCACGATCGGCGTGTTCTCGAACACCTGTGCGGCCCGGGGCAGATAGACCAGCCCCGCCGCCAGAATGCCGGCATGTACGAAGAGGGAGAGAACAAGACCTCGCACGGATGGCTCCGCTACCGCTCGATCGGGTCCGTCACCAGGCCCAGATTGGTAAAGCCCGCCGCATTGATATTGGCCATCACGCGCGCCACCTCACCGTATGCCGCGCCATCGTCGGCACGGATATAGATGCGGCTTTCATAGCCTGTGCCCGCAATGGCCCGCAGGCGCGGCGCCAGTTCGGCGAGTTCGACTTCGGTTTCCTGCAGGAAAATCCCGCCATCCGCCGTGATCGTGATGGTCAGCGGCTCCTCGCCGGAGGGCAGGTTGCGCGCCTCGGTTTCGGGCAGATCGACCGGAACGCCGACAGTCAGTAGCGGCGCCGTGATCATGAAGACGATCAGCAGGACGAGCATCACGTCGACGAAGGGCGTGACATTGATTTCCGCCTTGGGTTTCCAGCGGGCCCGGCCGCGACCGGATCCGCCGCTGTCGAGAGAAACGGCCATGGACTAGTCTCCATCCCGCTCGGCCAGCGCCGACAGCTCGTCGACAAATCCGTCCAGCCGCGCGCCATACTTGGCGAGATTGGCGGACAGGGCGTTGAAGAAGATCACCGCCGGCACAGCGGCCAGAAGGCCCAGCGCGGTGGCGAACAGCGCTTCGGCGATACCGGGCGCGACGACGGCAAGATTCGTGTCCTGCGAGGCGGCGATCGAGCGGAAGGCGTTCATGATGCCCCAGACCGTACCGAACAGGCCGATAAAGGGCGCTGCCGAGGCAATGGTCGCCAGGATGCCCAGGCCGCCTTCGGTATTCGTCATCTGCCGGCCCGCTTCGGCGCCGGCTGCCTTGGACACACGGCCGCCTGCATTGTCGCCATTCCATTCGCGCAGCCCTGCCGCGAAAACGCGGGAGAAGGGCTCCTTGGGGTTCTTGGCAAACTGGTCGGTCAGCGCGTCGAGCGACCGGCCTGCCCAGAATTCGCGCTCGAAATGACGCGCCTTGGCATGCAGGCCGCGCAGATGAAACGCCTTGTCGATGGCGATGGCCCAGGACCAGACCGACATGAAGGCCAGAATGGCCATCACGCTTTTTACCACCCAGTCGGCACGCATGAAGAGCGCATAGAAGCTGAACCCTTCGATCGCCTGCGCAACCTCGACGACACTCGATTCCATGAACCTACCCTCTGGATCGGCCGCTCCGTTCCGACGCGGCGAGACTAAACCGGTATGACACCATGCATATTGAGTGCCTGACGGCTACCCGGTCCTGCGGTCCGGCCCGCTATGCACAGCGATTAAGGCGAATTTCGGGAGAAATAGCACATCCGCGCAGCGATCAGGACTCGTCGTTATGGGCCACCGTGTGCGGGGCGACCGGCTGGATCGCGTCCCAGTGTTCCACAATCATCCCGTCGGCCAGACGAAACAGGTCGCAGGCCCTGAAATTCTGGCCTGCTTCATCGAAGCAGGAGAAAACTGCTGCAAAATCGCCCTCTGCAACCAGGTCGTCGATTCCGTGATAGCGCACACCGTCGCGCGGTCCGCGCCGGGCAATCAGCTGATCCAGCCGTTCGCGCTGGCCGCTCGGCCCGGCTCGCAGAAGATCGAAGGCGACGTGATCGATAAAGGGCTCGAGCGTTGCCCGGGCCGCACCGGCCATCACGGCGTCGATGAACCCGCGCACCTGAACCCGGCTGGTCTCGGTGTTCTCCGGCGGCCCGTTCGGAATGGCATAGGCCGCCATCGACGATACGATCCGCTCCTCACAGACCGGACTTACGGAAATCTGCCGGCGCACCGACATCAGACCGCTGTCATCGGTCCGGATCAGGCTCATTGTCAGCCAGGCCTCGGCACCGCCTTCCGGCTCATGCACGGCTTTCACGAAAGTATCCGGCCCGTCCTGCAGAACACGGGTGACGGAAAAGCCGAAATTGGGCGGGCGACCAGACATGTCTGCCTGCTTGTCCTGTCCTTCGTCCAACCGGGGCTCCCTTTTGCCCAAGGGTAACCACCGATGTTGCTTTGCGGCAAGCCCCTGCGGAAACGAAGGAATTCAAACCGACGGCCAGTCGGCACCTGCCGGAAGGACAAATGACGCCCAACGCGCCGCCATGGATCGCGGCGGCCGCTTGGCCCGGCCAGCCCCGTCAATACAGACCGCCTGCACCTGTGCACCGGCGATCGTTTCGGGACCGCGGCGGATCCTCTGGTCGATCATCAGGCGCGCGCCCTTCTGCGGCCGGTAGAGCGTCTCCACGACAAGAACGTCATCCACCCGTGCCGCCTTTTCGAATTCGACATTCATCCGCCGGACCGCGAAGGCGAGCGGCTCGTCGGCGGCGGCCAGTTCGGAGTGGTGAATGCCGATCGCTCGCAAGCTTTCCGTCCGCCCGCGCTCGAAGAAGTGCAGATACCGCGCATGGTAGACGATGCCGGAGAAGTCGGTGTCCTCGTAATAAACGCGCACCGGCAGCCGGTGAATGCGGTCCGGCCCGAAACGGCCGGATGCGGGCATCAAGTCTGTCATCGTTAATCCATTTTCAGCGTCCTGCCGCCAGAATGCGCACCGGGACAAGACAGAGATAGTCGGCAAGGGGGCCGGATGTCATGAGAAAGCTGTGGGAACTGGCATGGCCGCCGGTCCGGGACGGTGACATCCTGCGCGCAGCGCGCGAGCGCATGCTGAACATTATGGCGATCACCGTGGCTGTGCTCGGCGGCTTTGCCGGTGCCCTCAACTTCGTCGAGAACATCGAGGTTTATCCTGTCCAGGCGAGCGCCGGGCTTGTCATTCCGCTCAGCGCACTGTCGATCCCGCTCATCGCACGCAGTCCACGACTGGTGAAGCCGGCGGGTATCGCCTTGTGTGTCGCTCTCTACCTGCTAGTGACCGGGATGATCGGCACAATCGGTGGCATGTACCACCCTGCAGCCATCTATTTCGTTGGCCTGCCGGTCCCGGCTGCTTTCCTGATCGGTCACAGATCCGGCCTTGTTGCCGCGCTCTTGTGCTGCCTTACCATGCTGTTGCTCTACTCGGTCGGTGGTCCGGGCGGTCTCATCGAGAATCCCTTCGAGAACGATATTTCCGCCTACCAGGTGGGCTGGACAACCGTCGTCCTCGTTATCATCACGCTGGGTGTGGGCATCGCTGCATCCGTCTTCCAGCACGAGCTGGAGGGCGCCGGACGCGCACTCGACCAGGCGCGCCAGAGCGCCAACGCCGCCAATCGCGCCAAGTCGGACTTCCTGGCCGGCATGAGTCACGAAATCCGCACCCCCATGAACGCCGTGCTGGGCATGGCACAGGCGCTGGAGCAGGCCGATATTCCCGATGCTCACAAGCGGCAGGCCGAGACCCTGGCCCGGTCCGGCCGCCTGTTGCTGCGCCTGGTCAATGATGTGCTGGACCTGTCGAAGATCGAGGCCGGCAAGCTGGAGATCGAGGCCACACGCTTCAACCTCGCCGACGTCGCCGGAACGGTGGAAGCGCTCTACGGCCCGGCGGCGCGTGAAAAGGGTATCGGTTTCTCCATCGCGCTTGGTGAGGGCGCCCGGGAGGACCTGATCGGCGACCCGGTGCGGATCAGCCAGGTCCTGAACAATTTGGTGTCCAATGCCATCAAGTTCACGGCCGAAGGCGAGGTGCGCGTCGAAATCGACTGCGAGCGCGCCGCAAGCTTGCCGGGACGGGACATCCGGATCACCGTGCGCGATACCGGGATCGGCATCGCCGCACCGGACGTCGAACGCCTCTTCCAGCCCTTCACCCAGGCCAAGCCGGGAACGGCGCGTACTTTCGGCGGCACGGGGCTCGGACTGGCGATCTGCCGGCGCCTGTGCGAACTGATGAGCGGCGAGATCGCCGTCGACAGCACGCCGGGCTCCGGCTCGACCTTCCGTGTCCGGCTGCGCGTGGATCCGGCCGACACGGCGGCGCCCGTACTGGACTGCGGCTGCCCGTCGGCCTTGTGCGACACCGCCCTGCGCGGCCAGCGCCTCCGTGTCCTGGCCGCCGACGACAATCTGACCAATCGCATGGTGCTGAAAGCCTTGCTGGCCGATGTGACGGAGACGCTCGTGATGGTCGAGGACGGGCAGCAGGCCCTCGACGCCCTCGCAAGCGGCGATTTCGATCTTGTCCTGATGGATTCCCAGATGCCCGTTCTCGACGGGATCACCGCAACCCGGCAGCTGCGCGAGCGGGAAGCGGCTGCAGGCCGCGCGCCGGTGCCGGTCTATGCCGTGACGGCCAATGTGATGCAGACCCATATCAACGAGTATGTGTCCGCAGGCATGACCGGCGTGATCGCAAAGCCGATTTCGCGGGAAGCCCTGCTGGAAGTCCTGGGCCAGCATACACGTGACGCCGCAATGCCGGCCGCGACCAGACGCAGCGCCTGACGGGGCTGCGGTCTACTTGCCAAACAGGCCGGTCTGACCGGTATTGCCGCTTTGCGGCGGCGCCAGTCCCAGATGCTCCCATGCCCGCGCAGCGGCCAGTCGGCCACGCGGTGTGCGCTGGATGAAGCCCTGCTGGATCAGGAAGGGTTCGACCACGTCCTCCAGCGCGTCGCGCGCCTCGGCGAGTGCCGCAGCAAGCGTCTCGACCCCGACGGGGCCGCCGCCGAAGCTCTCGGTGAGCGCCTTGAGATAGCGGCGGTCCAGACTGTCCAGGCCCAGCGCATCGACTTCCAGACGCCCCAGGGCGCGATCGGCGACAGGTGCGGATATCTCGGTTGCCCCTTCCGCCTCCGCGAAGTCCCGGACCCGGCGCAGCAGACGGCCGGCCACGCGCGGCGTGCCGCGGGCGCGGCGCGCGATCTCGCGAGCCCCGTCCGGCGTCGCATCGATACCGAACTTGCTGGCCGCCCGCGAGACGATAAAGCCGAGTTCGGCCTCGTCATAGAATTCCAGCCGGACAGGCACACCGAACCGGTCGCGCAGCGGCGTCGCCAGCAGGCCAGCCCGCGTGGTTGCGCCGACCAGTGTGAAGGGCGGCAACTCGATCCGGACCGTGCGGGCGGAAGGCCCCTCGCCGATCACGAGATCGAGGCAGAAGTCCTCCATCGCCGGATAGAGGATTTCCTCGACCGCGGGGGCAAGCCGGTGGATCTCGTCGATAAAGAGAACGTCGCGCGGCTCCAGATTGGTCAGGATGGCGGCCAGGTCGCCCGCCTTTGCAATCACCGGCCCCGAGGTCGCCCGGAAGCCGACACCCATTTCCCGCGCCACGATCTGGGCCAGCGTCGTCTTGCCGAGGCCGGGCGGTCCGGACAGCAGGACGTGGTCCAGCGCCTCCTCGCGGCGGCGGGCCGCCTCGACGAAGACCTTGAGATTGGCGATGGCCGCCTTCTGACCGACGAAGTCGGAAAAGCTGAGCGGGCGCAGCGCACGGTCCCGCCCGTCGCCGGGTTGTTGTTCCCGGCCGATCAGTCGTTCGTCGTCGTCGCTGTCGGGCATGTCGCTCATCAGACCGGGTCTAGACCGATCCGCGCGCCGGAGAAAGCCGCCCGCATCACGGCGCCAGCTCCTTCAGCGACAGGCGTATGACGTCGTTGAGCGGCGTATCCTCACCCTTGTCCCGCAACACGGTGGCGACCGCCTGGCGTGCGAGGCTTTCGTGATAGCCCAGATTGGTCAGGGCCGAGACCGCGTCTTCCCGAGATGCGCCGCCCGCCGACCTCTCAGGCTTGCGAGCCACCGTCTCGCTGGAGCCTGTGTCCGCAGAATGCGGCGCCAGCCCGATCGAGAAGCTGCGCCCCTGGGGCGGTGCCTTGTCCTTCAGCTCGGTCGCGATACGCGTCGCCAGCTTCGGTCCGACACCCTTGGCGCGGGCAAAGGTCGACTTGTCCCCCAGCGCGGCGGCATTGGCGATCTCGGAGACCGGAACGGTGTCGAGTATCGCGAAGGCCGCCTTGGCGCCGACGCCCTGGATGTTCTGCAGGTGAACGAACCAGGCCCGCTCGATATCCTCCAGGAAGCCGAACAGGCGAAAGGCGTCCTCGCGGACATGGGTTTCAATGTGCAGCGTGACAGGCTGGCCCGGTTCGAGCCGGGCGAGCGTGCGCGAGGCGCAGCCCACAAGATAACCCACGCCGTTGACGTCGATCACCGCTTCGTCGGCGCCGACGGCCTCGACGATACCCTTGAGCATGCCGATCATGCTGCGCTCCCGATGCTGGCGGCCTTGCGATGATGAGCGTGACAGATAGCAACCGCCAGCGCGTCGGCTGCATCGGCCTTCGCCTTTGTCCCCGGCAGGAGCACGCCGACCATCGCCGCCACCTGATCCTTGCCGGCCCCGCCGGTGCCGACGACGCTCTTCTTCACGAGCCGCGCTGCGTACTCGCTGACCGGCAAGCCGGCACGGGCGGGCGCAAGCAGCGCCGCCGCCCGGGCATGCCCCAGCTTCAGCGCAGATGCGGCGTTTGCCGCCATGAAGGCTTCCTCGATCGCGGATTCATCCGGCCGGTACTCGGCCACAAGGTCCGTCACGGCCTGGAAGATGTGATCCAGCCGCACGGAGAGCGCCGCGTCGGTCGGCGGCGTGACGACGCCATGCGCCACTGCGCTCAGCCGCGTGCCGTCTGCACGGACGATACCCCACCCCATCCGGCGCAATCCGGGATCGATACCGAGAATAGTGACCGCTGCAGACATTCCGCCCCCTGTTTGCACCAGACTTAGCACCATCCGGCAAACCGGAACAAGCCGTGAACGCAAGCCGCCCGACTTGCAAATGAGACGCACAAATGGGCGCAAGTGAAAATCAATAGCAATTACTTTGCGACACCCTCGCAATAAAGCTCGTAATATATTGTTTTATAATACAAATTAATTCACGTATTTCGTTTGACCGGATCAGCGCGGCGGAGGAAGATTGCCGTAACGCATTGCGCGTGCAGCGCAGTCTGCATGGCGATTGCGCCGATGATGTGCAGACGGGACAAACGTCCAGCCTTTATTTGGCGGACGTTGGGTTTCGACGGCACGCATCAGATCCGCGCAGGCGGGCAGAGGGACAGGGCGGCCCCTGGGGAGGGTCCGCAGCAAGGCAGGGGAGCCGACATGGCCAAAAAAGGAAAGCTGAGCCGCCGTTCATTCCTGGCGCGCGTTGCAGGTGCTGCCGCGATGACAGGCGCCGCCTCGATCGTGACGGGTGGCGCACAGGCCCAGAACTATACGGGACGGACCGACAGCGACACGGGAAGCTATGCCGACCGGGCCGGCTATGGCCGTACCGGCCTGACCGACAGCGATACCGGTCCGAATGCCGACCGCGCAGGCTATGGCCGCGGCGGCTCGCGCTCCACGACGGGCATCACCGACAGCGATACCGGCACCTATGCCGACCCGGCCGGCAATGGCCGCGGCTCGTCCGGCAACAGCTGGACCGATGCCGACAGCGGTTCCTGCGCCGACCCCGGCGGACGCGGACGCGGGCCGGTGCGTAACGGCACGACCGACAGCGACACCGGCTCCTGCGCCGATGCCGTGGGCCGTGGCCGTCCCGGCTACTGACCGGGAGGCGGCAGACCATGGCCAAGCGCGGTAAACTCAGCCGGCGCTCCTTTCTGACCCGGGTTGCCGGCGCGGCGGTTTCCGTCGGCGCCGTCGGAACGGTGACAGGCTGCGCCACGACCGGCTATTCCGACAGCGATCCCTATGATCCCGTTGGCGGCGGACGCGGCTATCGCGGCGGCGGTATCACCGACAGCGACACCGGCCGCTATGCAGACCCACCCGGCCAGGGACGGGGCGGTGGCATCACCGACCGGGATACCGGCCGCTATGCCGATCCGGTCGGACGGGGCCGCGGCTCCGGGATCACCGACAGCGATACGGGCAGCTATGCCGACCCGCCGGGCGCCGGACGCGGCAGCACGGGGATCACTGACAATGACAGCGGCCCCTATGCCGACCCGGCCGGCCGCGGGCGCGGCGGTTACGGTTCCGGCATCACGGACAGCGATTCAGGACGCTATGCCGACCCGCCCGGCAATGGCCGGGGCGGTAGCGGCGGCTATAATTCCGGTTGCACCGACAGCGATACGGGCAGCTATGCCGACCCGGTCGGCAATGGCCGCTATTGCTGATCCCTGACGTTTCGACTGCCTCTCCTCCACGCTTTCGCTACACACGCGGAGTCCCATTGCCATGTCCCGTCCTGCCTGGCTGAACGACCCGATCGCCAGCCTCATTGCTCCGTTCGACGCGGAAACCTTTTTTCGTGACTATCATGAGCGCAAGGCGCTGATCGTCCACCGGGACGATCCTGCGCGCTATCAGGGTCTGCTCACGATCGACCGCATCGACGCGATTGTATCCTCGCGCGATCTGCGCGCCGGATCACTGGACATGGCGCGCTCGGAACCGCCGGTGCGGCCGAACGACTTCACCTTCGAGACCGGCTATATCGATCCTGGCGGCGTGGCCGACCAGTATCGTCGCGGCGCGACCATCATCCTGCCACAGCTGCACCTCGCCGATCCGGTGCTCGGCGAGTTCTGCCGGGCGATGGAGGCGCTGCTCTCCTGCCATGTGCAGACCAATATCTATCTCACGCCGCCGCACAATCAGGGCTTCCGGACCCATTACGACGATCACGACGTCTTCGTGCTGCAGGTTTCCGGCGAGAAATACTGGCGCCTCTATAACACCCCCGTCGAAAATCCCTATCGCGGCGAAGGCTTCCGTCCGGACGACCACAAGGTCGGGGAACCGGTGGAGGAGTTCGTCCTGAAGGCCGGCGAATGCGCCTATGTCCCGCGCGGTCTGATGCACGACGCCTCGACCCACGGCGACGAACCCTCCCTGCACATCACACTCGGACTGATCGTGAAGACCTGGGCCGATCTGATGCTGGAAGCGGTGTCCGAAGTGGCGTTGCGCCATCCGGCTTTCCGCCGCTCCCTTCCGGTCGGCTATGCCCGTCCGGACTTCGACCGCACTGATGCCCAGGCCCATTTCGCCAGCCTGGCTGAAACCCTGGCCGGCGAAGCCAGGCTGGACGAGGCGATGGACCTGTTCGCCGACAGCTTCATCCGTTCCCGCATGCCGGATGTCGGCGGCACGATTTCCGGCTTTGCCGCCCCGTCCGAACCGGGACGCAACTTCCGGCTCCGCCCCTTCGTGCCCTGGCGCCTGGCTGGCGATGGCGAGGATGTGGTGATCGTGACCGCGGGCGGAGAGGTTCGCTTCCCGGCGGCGGCCGAGCCGGGCCTGCACACACTGCTCGATGGCGGAACGGTCTCGCTGGAGACATTTGACGGTCTGGACGCGGATGCCGCCCGCGACACGATGGGCAAATTGCACGCCTTCGGCCTGATCGTCCCGGACGAGGCCTGATACCTCAGGTCATAATTCAGTACCGGAGTTCGCCTTGCAGGGGATACAGCTCTAACTCTACATGCGGCCCCTGCGCACGGCCCGCGACTGTCGGGACGTGCGATTCCTGTGGCGAACCGGCGAGCGCATGCGTCTGAGACTGACCCTCATCCTGATCGGCTGCCTGGCCGCGTTTACCCTGTTATGGTCGATGTGGCCCTCGCCTATCAGTCCGACCTACTGGGACGAACCGGTTGCGCCGGCGATGACCGGCGCTCTGGAGCCCGATGGCGCACTGGCCGATGCCGTCGCCATCAATGTCGGCCTGCCGGGAAGCGGCGAAGGCATCGCCGTTTCCGATAGCGGCACGATCTATTTCGGCACCGCTGACGGACGCGTCATGCGTCTTTCCCCCCACGAGGGCATTGACGAACCGGTCATCGAAGAAGTCGCGCGGGTCTGCGAGACGCTGATCCTCGGCCTCGACTGGATCGCTCCGAACGTTCTGGGGGTGGCGGCCATATCGGGCCTTTATGCGCTTGATGTGGAGACCGGGCATTATACGCTTGTCAGCTCCGGGGCACCGGCGCACCCGTTCGGCTATGTGAACGATCTCGCCGCAGCGCCGGACGGCCGGATCTTCTTTACCGACTCCTCCACCCGGTGGGGCCATGGCAGCAATCGGGACGGCTATCTCCACGACATGATGGAAAACCGCCCCAGCGGTGCGCTCTATGTCTGGGATCCGGCCACGCACCAGACCCGACTGGTCCGCAGCCGGCTGCATTACCCCAACGGAATCGAACTGGCCGCCGACGGTCGCTCGGTTCTCGTCGCCGAGACATTCCGCTACCGCATCGTTCGGATCTGGATCGACGGGCCGGACGCGGGCAGCAAGGATATCTTCATCGACAATCTGCCAGGCCTGCCGGACGGGTTGGCGACGGACAGCCACGGCCGTCTGCTCGTCACCATGCCGTCACAGCGCGTACCGCTTCTCGGCTTCCTGCATCGTCATCCGCGCGTCACGCAATTCCTGATGAAAGTGCCGGAATGGCTGCGCCCCGGCGCCGGCCCCGCACGCGCCTTCATTCTCGCGCTCGACCCGGAAACCGGAGAGGCGCTGGACAGCTGGCACGATCCCGAGGGGCGCCTGGGCTATCTGTCCAACACGGTCGAGGCGCCGGACGGGGATTTCTGGATCGGCACGACAGATCGTGGCCACCTGGTCCGGTTCTCTCCGGACCGGCCGGACACCGCCGGCGATACCGGCGCACCGGTATCGCTCGACGACTGACCGCCTCTTAGCCGCGGAGGCGCTAGCCGCGCACAAGCCCGCGTGCAGCTGCCGCAATCGCGTCGGCCGTGATACCGAAGTGCGCGTACAGCGTCTCGGCTGGCGCACTGGCACCAAATCCGTTCATGCCGACGAACGCCCCGCCGCGGCCGATCACGGCATCCCAGCCATAGCGCAGCGCAGCTTCTGCCGCGACACAGGGAACGCCCTGCGGCAGAACCGCGTCCTGATAGCCGGCATCCTGGGCCAGGAAACGCTCGACACAGGGCGCGGACACCACACGTGCAGCGATACCCTCGCCGGCCAGCGTTGCGGCGGCGTCGACGGCCAGCGACACTTCCGATCCCGTCGCGATCAGCAGCACATCAGGCGCGCTATCGCTGTCGAGCAGGGTATAGGCGCCGCGCGCCGACAGATTCTCGGCACCATCGTCAGAACGCAGATGCGGAAGTTTCTGGCGTGACAGGGCCAGCACGGTCGGACCGTCGAGACGCGTCAGCGCGGCTTCCCAGGCCTCGGCGGTTTCCAGCGCATCGCAGGGGCGGAAGACCTCGACATTGGGAATGGCCCGCAGCGCAGCCAGCGTTTCCACCGGCTGGTGGGTCGGCCCGTCCTCGCCCAGACCGATCGAGTCGTGGGTCATCACATAGATGACCGGCTGCTGCATCAATGCCGACATGCGGATCGACGGGCGGCAATAATCGGAGAACACCAGGAAAGTCGCCACATGCGGACGGAAGCCGCCATGCAGCGACATGCCGTTGGCGCAGGCTGCCATGCCGTGCTCGCGCACACCGAAATGGATGTACTGGCCGGCATAATCGCCCGCCTTCACCACACCGACATCCGGCGTCTTGGTGAGGTTGGACCCGGTCAGGTCGGCCGAACCGCCCACCAGGCCGGGCCAGTCGCCGATAATGGCGCCGAGGGCCTGGCCGGACGAGGCACGCGTGGCCAGGGCCGGCTTGTCTTCAGCCACCTTCCGGCGCCACGCGGCCAAAGCGGCCAGCTCGGCTTCGCCCGGTTCACCGGACAGCTGGGCCACGAAGGCATCGGCCTGGTCGTGGTCGGCCAGGCGTTCGCGCCAGGCAGCGTGCGCGTCCGGAGAGCCGGCGGCGCGCCAGGCGTCCAGGATGTCGGACGGGACTTCGAAGGCCGGGTGATCCCAGCCCAGCGCCTTGCGCGCACCGGCGATCTCGTCCGGCCCCAGCGGCGAGCCGTGGCTGCCGGCGGTTCCGGCCTTCGTCGGCGCGCCATAGCCGATCGTCGTGCGGCAGGCGATCAGCACCGGCTTGTCGCTCGTCCTGGCCGCCTCGAGCGCCGCGTCGATCGCCTCCATGTCGTGACCGTCGATACGCGACACGACCCAGTTGGCCGCCTCGAAGCGCTTGAGGACATCGGTCGACTCGGAGAGCTGCGTCGGGCCGTCGATCGAGATCTCGTTATCGTCCCACAGGACGCAAAGACGGTTCAGCCCGAGATGCCCCGCCAGCGAGATCGCCTCGTGGCTGATGCCTTCCTGCAGGTCGCCGTCCGAGGCGATAACCCAGGTGCGGTGATCGACGAGATCGTCGCCATAGCGGGCATTCATCATGCGCTCGGCCAGCGCCATGCCGACCGACATGGAGATGCCCTGCCCCAGCGGCCCGGTCGTCGCCTCGACGCCCGGCGTGTGGCCGTATTCCGGATGGCCCGCGGTGAGCGAATCGAGCTGACGGAACTGCTTGATCTGATCCATCGTCATGTCCTCGAACCCGGTCAGGTGGAGGAGCGAATAGAGCAACATCGAGCCATGGCCGGCCGACAGGACGAAACGGTCGCGATCGGCCCAGGCCGGTGCCGCCGGATCGAACTTCATGTGGCGCGACCAGAGAACGGTCGCCACGTCGGCCATGCCCATCGGCATGCCGGGGTGGCCCGAATTGGCCGCCTGGACGGCATCCATGGACAGGGCACGTATGGCGTTCGCCATCGCCGTGAGCGAGGTTCCGTTCGGTGCTTTCATGCGGCGATCTCCACTGGTCGGCCGGTCGGACACCGGCGCGCGATCGCCGGCACTAGTCCTGTATCAGACCCGTACGGGCAAGAAGGGCACGAGTCGAGGCGTCATACTCGGATATCTCGCCGTCCAAAATCCCCTTGGTCAGAACTTTTCCCAGCTCGACGCCCCATTGATCAAAGGGATTGATCTCGTACATCACGCTTTCGACGAAAACCTTGTGTTCGTGCAAGGCGATAAGCGCGCCGAGCGTGCGGGCGGACAGGTCGTCGAGCAAAAGCGTGTTCGACGGACGCCCGCCCGGCATGGACTTGTGCGCCGCCAGCAGGGGCTCGGCCTCGGGGTCGACCTGCCGTCCATCCAGCAATGCAGCCCCCTGGGCCGCCATATTGGCCGCCAGCGCCCGCTCGCGCGGATCGGAACTGGCGAAATGCCGGGCGATGCCGATGAAGTCGACCGGCACGACATCCCTGCCCTGATGCAGCCACTGGAAAAACGAGTGCTGGATCTCGGTGCCGTTGCCGCCCCAGACAAGCGCCCCGCCGGGCGTCGGTCCCGGGCGATTGTCCAGCGTCACCGACTTGCCGAGCGATTCCATCTCCAGCTGCTGGAAATAATCGGCCAGCTTGCCGAGGCGCGCCGAATAGGCCGCGACGCAGCGGCTGGGATAGCCCAGCGCCACACGGTTCCATACGTCGATCAACCCTTTGAGCACCGGAAGGTTCTCTTCCAGCGGCGCGACAGCGAAATGCGAGTCCATGTCGCGGGCACCGGCCCGGAAGTCCTCGAACAGATCCGGGCCCAGTCCGATCTCGAGCGCCAGTCCGACTGCGCTCCATACCGAATAACGTCCGCCCACCCAGTCGGGAAAATCGAACACATGCTCCGGCGCGATGCCGAACGCCCGCGCCTTGTCCGGTGCTGCCGAGGCAGCCACGAAATGGGCACCGACTCGCTCGGGCCCGACATGCCCTTCCAGCCAGTCGCGCGCGGCCTCGGCCGACATCAGCGTTTCCTGGGTCGAGAATGATTTCGACGCGACCACGAACAGGATGGCTTCCGGCTCGACGCCCGATACGGCCTGTTTCAGGTCGCTTGGATCGAGCGAAGCCACAAAGCGCAGCTCGGGCCCGTCACCGGCCAGGTCCGACAGGGCGTCTGCCACAAGCCGCGGTCCCAGATCCGATCCGCCGATACCGATATTGACGATGCGGGTGATCGGCCGGCCCGACGGTGCGTAGTCACCGGACCGGACGGTCTCCGCAAAAGCGCGCGTCTGCGCCTGGGTCCTGTCGACGAGCTCGGCCTCCGGCGTGCCGGATATCCTGGCGCCATGCCGATAGGCCATGTGCAGGGCGGGACGACCCTCGGTCGGGTTCACGACACCGCCCGACAGGAGCCTGTCGCGCTGTTCTTCCAGCCCGGCTTCGCGGGCCGCCTTGAACAGCGCAGTGAGCGCCGCCTCGTCGAGCCGCTGCTTTGACGCGTCGAACTCGATGCCGGCGGCGCTGGCGAGCAGGCGGTTCGAACGCGTCTCGCCGCTGTCGGCGAGCGTGCGGAGCGAGACTTTGCCGAGGCGTTCGGCATGGGCGGCAATGTCGGACGTCAACACCATGAATATCCCGTCTTTCGGTCAGGTCGAGACCGTAGAGTTAGCGCTCCCATATGACAATATGAACTGCGCTCAGAGATGGCGTTCCACTTCCGCCAGAGCACCGACGAGGTGATAGAGCGTCGAGGCTGGCATGCCCGATGCCAGATCCTCACCACCTGCGCCCCGCTTGTCGATCCAGCCGCCCGGAACGACACCTTCGAGATGCCAGCGAACCAGCGTGCCGCAGGCCTGGTCGAGCTCGCCGCGGCTGCCCGCGACGGCGGCCGCGCGCACCCATTCGGTCTGCATCCAGGTACGCGAGCGGGCGTCGACGATATCGCCTTGCGCTGTCATGCCCGCCATCAGAAGGCCGGTCTGCTCACTGCGCCCCTGCTCCATGGCCCGCCGGTAAAGCATCGGTCCGGCCGGGTCTGCTTCGCGGCCCAGAAGCCGGCCATGCTCGGCAAGCAGCCAGGTCCATTCGCACCAGTGCCCGGGCTCGACATGAGCGCCCTTTTCGCCATGCGGCTGCCAGTCCGGTTCGAAGAATTCCCGCAAGAGCCCGGTCTCGGCCACAAAAAAGTGCCGGTCGAAAAGCCCCTTGATCGCATCGATCCGCGGCACCAGACCGGTCTCGCCGGTCAGCTCGTAGAGCGACAGCAAGGCTTCAAAAAGATGCATGTGCGGGTTTTGCCGGCGGGGCAGAAGCGGCGCCCCGATCGCCTCGCGGTAGCCGCCGTGACCGGCCGGCATGTGCGTGTCGAGAAAGGCCAGCGTCTCGTGTGCCATGTCGAGGAAGCGTACAGCACCGGTTGCTTTCCAGACCCAGGCCGCCGCCAGGATGATGAAGGCATGATCGTAGAAGTCGCGCCGGCTGTCGGCGACCCGGCCATCATCATGGACCAGGTGCACCCAGCCCGGCTGGCCGTCGGGCGACCGGGCAATCCGTGCCAGCCGGTCCAGGCCGGCTTCGGCCAGATCGGTACGATCGAGCCAGCCCTCGCAGGCGGCGCGGGCGAAGACATAGGCCTGGCGGGCCTGGGCCCGCACGCGCCGGATATCGCCGGTTATGCCGGCTCCGTCCATGTCGAGTGTTTCAAAGAAGCCGCCATTATGCCGGTCCCAGCCCCGCTCTGCCCAGAATGGCAGAGCCTGGCTGCGGCCCCAGTCGGCAAAACGGCGTGCATGCTCCATGAATGTCCCCGGCAAACTGCCCCCTAAAGGAGGTCCTATCAGCCCAGGGCGGCCATGTCCTCGTCGGAAACGTCGAAATTGGCGTAGACGTTCTGGACGTCGTCGCAATCTTCCAGCGCTTCCATCATCTTCATCAGCGTCGCGACCTTGTCGCCGGTCACCTCGATGAGGTTCTGCGGCTTCCAGATCAGCTTGGCCGAGGAGGGATCGTCGAACGTGCCGGACAGGGCCGTCACGACATCCATCAGATCCTCGCGGGCGGTGTAGATGATGTGTTCGCCTTCCTCATCCTCGTCACCGGCTTCGGAGGCTACATCCTCGGCGCCGGCCTCGATGGCGGCTTCCATCATCGCATCCTCGTCCGCCTTGGAGAGCGGATAGCGGATCTCGCCGACATTATCGAACATGAAGGCGACCGAACCGGTCTCGCCCATATTGCCGCCATTCTTTGCGAAGGCGGTGCGAACCTCGGCAGCGGCGCGGTTGCGGTTGTCGGTGGACACTTCCACGATCACCCCGATGCCGGCCGGACCGAAGCCTTCATAGCGGATGTCTTCGTAGGCTTCGCTGTCGCCGCCGGACGCCTTGTCGATGGCGCGCTGGATATTGTCCTTGGGCATCGACTGGCCCTTGGCATTGGCGATGGCCAGACGCAGGCGGGGATTGGCGTCGGGGTCCGGGCCGCCCATTTTCGCAGCGATCGAGATTTCCTTCGACAGACGCGAGAACAGCTTGGAGCGCAGCTTGTCCTGGCGCCCTTTGCGGTGCTGGATATTGGCCCATTTGGAGTGTCCGGCCATGGTGACAATCCCTCTTCCTGCGGATTTGAGGGACACTGCATACTCAGATTGAGCGGCGATGGCCACTGCTCACGACACACGAAACGCGCACCCGGCCCGGGCCGGATTGCCCGTCAGAGCAGGTCTGCCCGCCCCTCGGCCTGCAGCGCTTCGACGATCGACTTGACCGACTGACTGGTCTCCCGGCGCGTCACCAAGACAGCATCGGCGGTTTCCACGACCACCAGGTCGTCGACACCGACCACACCGACCTTGCGGCCCGTCGAAAGAACATAGCTGCCGCGCGTATCGACCAGATCGACATCGCCGCGCGTCACATTCCCCGCCGCGTCGCGCTCGGCGATATCCCACAGCGCCCCCCAGG
Source organism: Maricaulis sp. (assembly GCF_017642925.1). Lineage (GTDB taxonomy): Bacteria > Pseudomonadota > Alphaproteobacteria > Caulobacterales > Maricaulaceae > Maricaulis. The sequence goes on from NZ_JAEPOL010000006.1 coordinate 99,413, forward strand.
CCCCGACATCCGACCAGCCGATATCGGCCGGTACGACCGCCGCATTTTCCGTACGCTCCATCACCGCATAGTCGAACGAGATCGACGGGCAGGCGGAAAACGCGGCAGCGTCGAGCCGCAATGTCGACGGATCGCCGGCGGCTGCCTCGACAGCGGCCCGGCTGGCCGTGAGCACATCCGGGCAGTGCTGCGACATCTCGGTGGCAAGATGCCCCGCACCGAACAGGAATATGCCGGCATTCCAATAGTAACCGCCATCGGCCAGGAAGCCCTTGGCACGCTCCAAGTCGGGCTTCTCCGTGAAGGCCCGGACGCGATAGCCGCCGTCCAGCGCCTCGCCCCGGCGGATATAGCCATAGCCGGTTTCCGGGCGCTCGGGCTGGATGCCGAAGGTGATGATGTGGCCGTTCTCGGCAAGTCCGGCTCCGGTTGCGACTGCCGCCCTGAAGCCGGCCGCATCGCGAATGTGATGATCGGCCGGCAGCAGCAGGATCAGCGCGTCCTCGCCATGCTCGCGGCGGACAAGTTCCGCCGCCACGGCTGCGACCGGGGCCGTATTCCGCCCCACAGGTTCCACCACCAGACGCACAGCACCGGCGTCCATCGCCTCGAGCTGCGACCGGGCCAGATCGCACTGCCGCTCGTTGAGCACCACGATCGGTGGTTCGAAATGATAACGCTCATCCGCGCCGCTGACGCGGCGGACGGTTTCCTGCAGCATCGTCCGCCCGGAGACCAGCGCGTGGAGCTGTTTGGGATGCGCGGTGCGCGAGAGCGGCCAGAGCCGCGTACCGGAACCGCCGGACATGATCACTGGTACGATACGGGTCACGCGCTCCCCCGGAGTTTCTGCAGGAGCATCATCCCGCGCGGACGCTTCAGATCAAGACCTTATCTCAGAACAGCGCCGGGGTCGGCCGAAGGCTCAAAGATAATAGCGTTCCTTGCGGAATCCGGTTTCCGCGGCCGGCGGGAAGTCGTGAACCGACAGATAGGCGAGAAAGCGGCCGAGCAGGTCGGCATTGTCCGTCTGGACCACGCGGATATAGGCCCCGTCATCCTCAAGCCGGGTCGTGAAGACACACGCCTCATCATCGCCCTGTGCGGTCTCCTTGTCGCACAGCCGGAGGAAATCCGTCATGTGCCGGTCGAACACATAGGCGTCCTGTGCGCGTTCGAAGCGGATCGTCTGCTTGAACATGAATTCCCCTGCACTCACTGACCTGACTGGCACCACACGCAAGAATCATTCCCCCGATTGCGAACGCATGCCGGCCCAAAGCGATCCACCTTGCGCGCAGTGCGGTCCGCCTGAACGGCGCGCGCCCGCCTGGCCGGCACCAGACATCATCGCAGGCAGGCCGCGACAATCCGGTCTCGTCACGCTAGCGGAGGCGGGGAGACGATCAAGCGAGGCGAGCGGCTGGAAACGGAAGAAACCGTCGCGACGCATCATTTTTGTCACATCAGCCGGGAATATATTCCGAAAGTTGGCCGCCAATCCGCACAGGTTCGCACCGCACGGCCAGCCCGGTCGCATCGTCCGTCTCGACGAAGACGCCGCACAGGGTCGCCTCTCCGGTCGCCGGCTCGAAGCGGCCGGAGCGCATGCGGGTGGTGAAACGGCGTAGAGGCTCTTCCTTGTCCATGCCGATGACACTGTCATAGTCGCCGCACATGCCGGCATCGGTCTGATAGGCCGTACCGCCCGGCAAGATACGCGTGTCCGAAGTCGGCACATGCGTATGGGTGCCGACCACGAGACTGGCCCGGCCATCGCAGAAGACGCCCATGGCCATCTTTTCGCTGGTGGCCTCGCCGTGAAAGTCGAGCAGCACCGCGTCCGCGACCACGCCCAAGGGCGCTGCGGCCAGTTCCCGTTCAACCGCCGCGAACGGGTCGTCGAGCGTTTCCATGAAGAGATTGCCCATGGCGTTGATCACCAGGATGCGGCGGCCGTCGGGCAGATCGTAGAGATTGGCGCCGGCGCCGGGCGTCGACCCCACCGGATAGTTGGCCGGGCGCAGGAGACGCGGCTCCCGCTCGATATAGCTCAGCGCCTCGCGCTGGTCCCAGGCATGATTGCCCAGCGTGATGACATCGGCGCCCAGGTCGAACAGCTGATTGCAGATCCGCTCGGTGATGCCGAAGCCGGCCGCCGCATTCTCGGCATTGATGACCACGAAATCGAGCGCCAGGCGTTCCCGGAGGTCCGGCAAGTGGTCCTCGACAGCGCGACGACCCGTCTTTCCGACAATATCTCCAAAGAAGGCGAGGCGCATATTCCATCCTTTTTCGTGCTCGATTGCGCTCTGGTGCCGCCGCCGAAGGCGACATTGCAACCGTTCTTGTTCTGGTTCATTAGGAGGGCAAAGAAAAGAGTGGGTAACAATCCTTGAGCGTTCATCAGCCCGTGCCGCAGATTTCAGCGCCCCATGTCGGTGCAACGCCGGACGATGCCGACCTTCCGGAGATCGCCGTCATTGTCCCTGTCTACAAGGGCGCCGCGATGCTGGGAGAACTCGTTCGCCGCTTGCGCGAAACGCTGCGCGGGATTAATGCGCGCTACCAGATCGTGTTGGTGGACGACCGCAGCCCGGACGACAGCTGGACCGGAATTCTCGCGGAGAGCGCTGCTGATCCCGGCGTGCTTGGGGTAAGACTGAGCCGCAATTTTGGCCAGCACGCCGCAATTTCTGCCGGCATGGCACACGCCAGGGCCCGCTGGTATGTGGTGATGGACTGCGACCTGCAGGACCCGCCCGAAGCGATTGCGGATTTGTACCGCCATGCGATCGAAACCGGTGCCGACGTCGTGATTGCCGAGCGCGAGACATCCGGATTGGGCGCCGGTCGCAATCTGGGTTCCACCCTGTTCAACACCGCACTGCGCTGGTCGTCCGGCCTCGAAGTTTCCAGCAAGTTCGGAAATTTCAGGATATTCTCCGACAAGGTCGCCGCGGCCTTCCGGGCCTATCCCGAACAGCTGCGCCTCTTTCCCGCAATCATGACGCAGCTCGGCTTCGAAACGCGCCGCCTGCGCCTGCCGCGCAATGAGCGGGCCGAGGGCAAGTCGTCCTACAACCTGTTCAAACTGGCCAAGCTCGGCCTGGAAACCATCATCGCCTATTCCGAAAAACCGCTCTGGCTGATGACCGGGGTCGGCGTTGCGGTGTGTATCGCCAGTGTGCTCTTTGGCCTGACCATCACGGTCAACGCGCTGGTCAACGGCATTTCCGTACCCGGTTACGCCTCCCTGGCGAGCCTGATATCCTTCCTGGGAGGCTTGCAGGTTTTCCTGATCAGCCTGGTCGGCCTCTATGTCGGACGGGCACTGGCGGAGGCGAAACGGCGGCCGGTCTTCATCGTCGACACACTCGCAGCCGCGGACGCTCCCGGCACGCCGCCACGCCCGAAGGACACACCATGAGCGAGACGCGCTATCCCTCCCGTATCGACGGCACGATCGAGGCTGATGAAGTCATTATCGGCGAAGGTGCAATCGTCGAGGAAGGGGCCATAATCCGGGGCAAGTCGGGGCCGGCCAAGCGTGTCGTTATCGGCGACTTTGCCTATGTCGGCGCCGGCGCCAAGATCCTGTGCCCCGAATTCGTCATCGGCGACTACACCAAGCTGCACGAGCGCGCCTTCTGCCACGGCGTTCACCCCCTGCGCATCGGCCGGAATTGCTGGTTCGGCGGCAATGTCATCCTCGACACGATGGGCGGGCTGGACATTGACGACAATGTCGGGATCGGCGCAGGCAGCCAGATCTGGACCCATGCGCAATTCGGCGATGTGGTCGAGGGATCGCGCTTTTACTCCCACAAATACATGCATATAGGAAAAGACGCCTGGCTGGTGGGACATTGCCTGGTCTCTCCCGTTCGCATCGAACCGAAGAGCATGGCCATGCTGGGCTCGGTCGTTACCGGCGACATGCTGGAGAACCGGATTTATGGTGGTGCACCGGCCAAGGACCTGTCGGACAAGATCGGCTTTCAGTTCCTGGACCGCTCGGTCGACGAGAAAATCGCCAAGCTGCAGGAGTTCATCGACGCATTTGAAGCCGAGAACCCGCGATTTGCCGGACAACTCGTCGCCGTCGACAGCCTCCCGGAGACCCCCGACCCGCAGACATCCTATTTCAACCTGTCGGACCGGACCTATACCCGCCGCCGTTCCGAGGCAGAGACCGCCTTCCTCCGGAAGAATGTCCCGCTGATCAAGTTTGTCCCCCACGACGTGCCGGAGTTCTACCGCCCGTCCGCCCCGGCCGCCTGACATGTTCCCGGACCCGGCTTCATTGCCCCGGCCCGCCACCCATCCGGCGCTGTTCCGGCTGTTGCGCTATCTGGTGGTCGGTGGCGGAACCAATCTGCTGCTTTATCTGGCTTATCTCGGCATCACCTTTCTCGGCGTATCGCCAGAAATTGCGACAACCGGAGCCTTCGCGGCCGGCATAGCGATCACCTACCTGCTCAACCGGGGCTGGACGTTCCGCAGCACCCACGCCTGGCAACGCACAGCGCCACGCTATGTCGCTGCCTATCTGATGGGATACGTCGTGCAGATCGGCGCGCTGGCGGGGCTCTACCGGCTGCTCGACATACCACATCCGCTTGCCCAGCTCGTCGCAATGGGCCTGGCGGCTGTGACAATCTTTTTGTCGCTGCAGTTCTGGGTTTTCGCCGAGCAGACGCCGCAAGACTGAAGCGGCTCTCACTCGGAGATGCGCACGGCGCGTTTTTCCCGCACAAGATCGACTGCTGCCTGACACATCTCCAGCGGACGGCGGCACCGCAGCGCCTGCGCGTCCTGTTCGGTCAGAACGGGGTGACCGTAGAATATCTCGGCCTGCCGCGACATGTAGCGGCGTGTGTAGTCGACCTGTTCCTGAAGATATGCCGCATACCCCCACATCGAAGCCAGGCTGACCAGCAACATCGCACCGGCACCGGCCACCGCAGCGATACTCGACCACCGTGCAAAGCGCTGGCGGGGAACACTGCGTTCAACGACGAGTGCGCGCACAGCAAACAGGAAAGCCAGCAGGACACCGATCCAGAAGAAGCTCAGCACACCTTGGTAACGCGGTGCTTCAACCACGCCTCGCACCAGTCCCGCACCGATGGCGGCGAGCACTGCATGCCCCATGAGTGCCAGCACAACGATATGTCCGCGGGCGATCAGGAATGGCGCCACGGCCGCGCTGCAGATTGCGCACAGCACCAGCAACCCTGTCTTGATCGCCTCGGCCTTGTCAGCGAGCTCTAAATAGTCCGTCAGGGTCGCCCCTCCGAGACTCTGATAGACGCCGGAGCGAACCCAGCCGACGAGATCGGCGATCCCGACACTGCCTGGATCGGGCGCCCGATAGCCGGTTTTCGCCAGAAGCACGTCATACAGCAGCCAGCTGGCCGCGAAACAGGCGATCACCACGCCATGACGCAGATAGGCCTTCGGCAAGGCAGCCAGGTCTCCGGCCCGGATCCGGGCAAAAAGATCCGGCAATGACACAAGCGCCATCGCGGCGAAGCCGGCAGCGTAGAAGGTCTTGAAAGTCGCCACGCCCACGACGAAGACAGGCACAATCGCCACGACGATGAAGATCAGGTGTCCGATCCGCCGGCGCACATAAAGCGCTGTACACACCAATGTCGCTGTGAATGCGACATAGGCAAGATTCCCGTTCAGGGCGAGCATGTCATAGCTGAAGTCGACCGAACGCAGCGGCGTGAAAACGAAAAAAGCAACCATCACCGCACCGCTGGCCATCCACACGGCCCGGTACTGCGGATTCCCGATCTCCGCGTCACGTTCGAACTCGGCGATATACCCGCGGACGAGCATCACCAGCCCGATCAGGGCAAGCGGACCGGTCGCCGAGAACACAAGCGTGTTATAGCCGAACTCCTCAAGGAGCAGATACGACATGATCTTGTAGGAAAAGTGGAAATGGGGTCCCTGGCTGTGCAGCAGGTAGTCGGGGTCCAGCATGCCTTCGGCGCCCATTATCGCCGGAATGAAGAAGTTCAGGTCATCGGCATGGGGAATGCCGTTCTTGAACCGGAACAGGTAGACCACCCACATCAGCGCAAAGACCGCTGCGCAGGTGAAGTACACAAGCCCGGCCGGCCCGGCATTGAAATGGCGTGTCCCCGACGAACCGGCCGGTCGATTATCTTGACCGGCGTCAGCCATGTCCGGCGGACCGCAACGCGGTTTCGATGATCCGGTCCAGGTTCTGGCCGACCCCCGGATAGAGCGGAAGACGCACCAGCCGATCGGAAAGCTCGTCCGTCACCGACATCGCCCCGTGCACCCGCGAACAGGTCCGGCCGAAAGGCGACGAGTGAAGCGGAACATAGTGGAAGGGCGTGGTGATACCGGCTGCCTTCATACTCGCGATGAAGGCCGTGCGCGCATCCAGATCCGGCATGAGCAGGTAATACATGTGCGCGTTGTGCTCACACACGGCCGGGATGACAGGGCGCCGGACCCCGGCCGTTCGCTCGAGCGGTTCGAACGCCGCGTGATAGCGGTTCCAGACAGCGATCCGCTCGTTGTTCAGCGCATCCAGCTTCTCGAGCTGCCCGAACAGGAAGGCCGCAACGAGCTCGCCGGGCAAGAATGAAGAGCCCATATCCACCCAGCTGTACTTGTCGGTCATGCCACGGAAGAACTGGGCGCGGTTAGTGCCTTTTTCACGAATGATCTCGGCGCGCAGCGAAAGCCCAGACCGGTTCACGATCAACGCACCGCCTTCACCGCTGATGATGTTCTTCGTCTCGTGGAAGCTGAATGCCGCCATGTCGCCGAAAGAGCCCGCAGGGCGGCCGTTGCGGGTCGCACCGAGTGCTTGGGCAGCATCCTCCACGACCATCAGGCCGTGTTCGGCAGCGATCGCGCAGATCGGATCCATGTCCGCGACCACGCCGGCATAATGGACCGGGAAAATTGCGCGTGTCCGGTCAGTAACAGCGTCCCGCACCTGTACGGGGTCGATGTTCAGTGTCTCCGGCTCGATATCGACAAATACGGGCGTCGCACCACGCAGCACGACTGCGTTGGCCGTGGAAACGAAGGTGTATGAGGGCAGGATCACTTCATCGCCCGGACCGAGATCGCAAAGGATCGCGGCCATCTCCAGGCCGGCGGTACAGGAGTGCGTCAGATGCGCCGAAGCACCGCCGATGCGCTGCAACAAGGCTTGCTCGCACCGCTCGGTGAAAGGCCCGTCGCCGGCCAGCTGGCCGGAGTCGATCGCTTGCTTGATATAGTCCAGCTCCCGGCCGGCCAGAACCGGCTTGTTGAACGGGATCTTGGGCGCAGACATATCGTTCATTGAACTCCCCTAGGTGAACGATGGTGTATCGTTTCCCCAAGGTAGCAACAACCACTAAGACAGGCGCCGCACTCAGGCGCTCTGCCGGATATCGCCCGGGGCATAGTCCAGGATGGGGGCCAGCATCCGCTCGCATTCCTCGACCGTCCAGCCCTTGCGCCCGGCATAGTCCTCGACCTGGTCACGCTCGATCCGGCCAACGGCGAAGTAGTGGCTGTCCGGATGAGACAAATAGATTCCGGAAACCGACGAGGCCGGTGTCATCGCAAAGGAGTTTGTCAGGCTGATGCCCGCATTTTCCGGCGCATCGAGGAGTTTGAACAGCGTGACCTTCTCGGTGTGGTCGGGCTGAGACGGGTAGCCCGGCGCCGGTCGGATGCCGGCATAGGCCTCCTCGATCAGCTCGCGATTGGAGTGGGCCTCGTCCGGCGCGTAGCCCCAATGGTGCTTGCGCACCTCCTCATGCAGCCATTCCGCCGCAGCTTCGGCCAGGCGATCGGACAGCGCCTTGAACATGATGGCGCTGTAGTCGTCCTTGGCCTTCTCGAAGGCCGCAAGCACGTCGGGATTGTCGCCGGCGGTGACGGCAAACCCGCCGATCCAGTCCTCATTGCCCTCGGGCGCGAGGAAGTCGAACTGGCTGAGATGCGGCCGGTCATTCGACTTCGCAGCCTGCTGGCGCAGCCCGTAGAAGCGGTCGAGCACGGTCTTGCGGCTGTCATCGGAGTACAGCACCACATCATCACCGTCGCGATTGGCCGGCCAGAAGCCGCAGACGGCGCGCGGCTTGAGCAAGCCCTCATCCACGATCTGCCTGAGCATCGCCTGGGCGTCGTCGAACAATGACCGGGCCGCTTCGCCGCGATTGGGGTCGTCGAAGATCGCCGGATAGCTGCCCTTCATCTCCCAGGTGAAGAAGAAGGGCGTCCAGTCGATATAGTCGACCAGCGTCGCGACATCCGGCTCGAAGGTTTTCACCCCGGTCCAGTTCGGGCGGGGCGGTGTGTATTGCGACCAGTCGCAATCCCAGCCTTTGCGGCGCGCCTCGGCGAGCGGCACGCGCTTCTTTGAGGAACGGGCGGCCAGGCGGCGCTCGCGGATCCTGGCGAGATCGGCACGCACATCGCGGGCATAGTCGTCGCGACCGTCGGAGAGGAGTTTCGACACCACGCCGACCGCGCGGCTGGCGTCGAGGACGTGAACCACGGGCGCGACCGAGATCGCCGGATCGATCTTCACGGCCGTGTGGGCCGGTGAAGTCGTCGCGCCGCCGATGAGCAGCGGAATATCGATCTGTTTACGCTCCATCTCGGAGGCCACGAAAACCATCTCGTCGAGCGAGGGCGTGATCAGTCCGGACAGGCCGATCACGTCGGCCTTCTCCTTGCGGGCGGTCTCCAGGATTTTCTCGCAAGGCACCATCACGCCGAGATCGATCACGTCATAGCCATTACACTGCAACACGACGCCGACGATATTCTTGCCGATATCGTGGACATCGCCCTTCACCGTCGCGAGCACGATGCGGCCATTGGATGACTGCTCCTCGCCCGCTGCCTCTTTCTCCTCCTCCATGAAGGGAATGAGGTGAGCCACGGCCTGTTTCATGACGCGCGCCGACTTCACCACCTGGGGCAGGAACATCTTGCCGTCGCCGAACAGGTCGCCGACGACATTCATCCCGTCCATCAGCGGCCCCTCGATCACATGCAGGGGGCGGTCGAACTGCTGGCGCGCCTCTTCGGTGTCCTCGACGATGAACTCGTTGATACCGTGCACGAGGGCGTGCCGGATACGGTCGCCGACCGCGGCCTCGCGCCAGGAAAGGTCGCGCTCCTTGCCCGTGCCGCCGCCCTGCCCACGATACTGTTCGGCCGCCTCGAGCAGCCGGTCCGTGGAATCGTCGCGGCGATTGAGGATGACATCCTCGACCAGCTCGCGCAGCTCGGCATCGATATCGTCGTAGATGTCGAGCTGGCCGGCATTGACGATGCCCATATCCATCCCCGCCTTGATGGCGTGATAGAGGAAGACCGAGTGCATCGCCCGGCGGACCGGTTCATTGCCGCGAAAAGAGAATGAGATGTTCGACAGGCCGCCGGAGACATGGCAGCCGGGCAGGTTCTCGCGGATGCGCTTGGTCGCCTCGATGAAATCGACCGCGTAATTATTGTGCTCCTCGATCCCCGTCGCCACCGCGAAAATGTTGGGGTCAAAAATGATGTCCTCGGGCGGAAAGCCGATCTCGTCGACGAGGATCTTGTAGGCCCGCTCGCATATCTCGTACTTGCGGTCGGCGGTATCGGCCTGCCCGGTCTCGTCGAAAGCCATGACCACGACGGCGGCGCCATAGGCCAGACACTTCTCGGCGTGTTCGCGGAACTGGTCCTCGCCCTCTTTCAGGCTGATCGAATTGACGATGGCCTTGCCCTGCACATTCTGCAGACCGGCCTCGATCACTTCCCATTTCGAACTGTCGATCATCACCGGCACGCGGGCCACATCGGGCTCGCCGGCGATCATGCGCAGGAAAACAGTCATGGCCTCGACACTGTCGAGCAGGCCCTCGTCCATATTGACGTCGATCACCTGCGCGCCGTTCTCGACCTGCTGACGGGCAACCGAGACGGCCTCGGCATAGTCGCCCTCCGTGATCAGCTTGCGGAAGCGCGCGGAGCCAGTGACATTCGTCCTCTCGCCGACATTGACGAAGGTGGGTACAGCAACAGCCATGAAATAATTGCCTTCAGGCGGAAAGTTCGAAGGGTTCGAGGCCGGACAGACGCATGGCCCGCTCGCGTTTGGCCGGACGGCGCGGCTTGGCGCCCTTCACGGCCTCGGCGATGGCCCGGATATGCTCCGGCGTGGTGCCACAGCACCCGCCCAGGATATTCACCAGGCCCGACTGCGCCCATTCGCCGACGAAACCCGACGTTTCGTCCGGGGTCTCATCATACTCGCCCATGTCATTGGGCAGGCCGGCATTGGGATAGGTGATGATGCGGGTGTCCGCGACCCGGGCGATCTCCGCGATATAGGGCCGCATCTCCTCCGCCCCCAGCGCACAGTTCAGCCCCACGGCCCAGGGCCGCGCATGGCGCACGGAGTACCAGAAGGCCTCGGCCGTCTGTCCGGACAGGGTACGTCCGGACCGGTCGGTGATCGTCCCGGAAATCATGATCGGCCGGTCGATACCGGTCTCGGCCTTGAGGTCGAGCAGCGCCTTGATGGCGGCTTTGGCATTGAGTGTGTCGAACACGGTCTCGATCAGGAAGAAGTCGACATGCTCGGCCATGGCAGCAGCCTGCTCGTGATAGGCCTTGCGGATGGTTTCGAAGTCGATGTCGCGGAATCCGGGATCGTTCACATCCGGCGAGATCGACAGCGTCTTGTTGGTCGGCCCGATCGCCCCGGCCACGCCGCGCGGCGTGCCGGTTTCCGCCTCGATCTCGTCGGCGGCCTCACGGGCAAGGCGCGCACCTTCGCGCGCGATCTCCGGCGCGAGGTCCTGCATGCCGTAATCGGCCTGGGCGATGGAGGTGGCGGAAAACGTGTTGGTCTCGACGATGTCGGAACCAGCCTCGAAATAGGCCTTGTGGATCGCCTTCACGGCTTCGGGCGTGGTGAGATTGAGAATGTCGTTATTGCCCTTGATCGCCGACGGCCAGTCGGCAAAGCGCTCGCCGCGATAGCCCTCTTCATCCAGTTTGAGATCCTGGATCTGGGTGCCCATCGCGCCGTCGAGGATCAGGACACGCTCGCGCCCCAGCGCGGCAAGCGCTTCAACCCGTTCGCCCGTCTTCATCACGCAACCCCCACCGGTTCACGCTGTTCGGCCTTCACGCCAAGCAGCTGGCAGGTGGAGAGCGCCAGCTCGGCCCGGTTGAGCGTGTAGAAGTGGAAATTGTCGACACCGCCGGCCTGCAGCTTGCTGCACAGTTTGGCCGCGACATGGGCCGTCACCAGCTTGCGCGTGCCGGCGTCCTCGTCGAGTCCTTCATAGGCCTCGTGCAGCCAGACCGGCAGGCTGGCCCCGCACAGCCCCGCCATCCGCTTGAGACCATTGAAATTGGCCTGCAGCATGATGCCCGGCACGATCGGGATGGTGATACCGGCGCGCTCCGCCCGCTCGCGGAAGCGGAAATACACATCCGGTTCGAAGAAGAACTGGGTGATGGCGCGCGTGGCCCCGTTGTCGATCTTCTTCTTCAGCAGGTCGATATCGTAGTCGAAATCGCGGCTCTCCGGATGCTTTTCCGGATAGCAGCCGACGGAGATCTCGAAATCGCCGATCTTGCGGATTCCGCCCGCGAGTTCCGCAGCGTTGGCATAGCCGCCCGGATGCGGCGTGTAGGCCTCGCCGATCCCGTCCGGCGGATCGCCACGCAGGGCGACGATGTGACGGATACCGGCCGACCAGTAGTCGCGGATCACGTCATCGATCTCCTCACGCGTCGCCGAAACACAGGTCAGGTGTGCGGCGGGCCGGATCCCCGTCTCGCGCACGATACGGCGCACGGTCCGGTGCGTCCGGTCGCGCGTCGAACCGCCGGCACCATAGGTCACCGACACGAAACTCGGCGACAGGGGCTCAAGCCGGGAAATCGACTCCCAGAGCGTCTCTTCCATCGCCTCGGTCTTGGGCGGGAAGAATTCGAAGGACACGTTCAGTCCGTTCCGGGGCTGCATCGTACTGCCGTCCGCACTCATGGGTCACCTTCAGTTGGCCCCGCCGGCGCGCAGCCGGTGTTTCAGGGCATGTCGAATTCGCTTGCGCCAATCTATAACGCAATAACATGACGACATAAAGATATCTTTATGTGCGATGGATTGAAAGGGGGTGGCTGCAGCGGAACCGCCGGGCATGTTTTCACCAAGAGGCTTGCATCCGGCCCGCGTATCTGTTCTACCCCACGCGATATAAAGCGATCTTTATATGAGGATATGCGCAGTGAGCAGACCTTCTTATATCTTTACCTCCGAGAGCGTTTCCGAGGGCCATCCGGACAAGGTGTGCGACCGTGTCTCCGACACGATCGTCGACCTTTTCCTGTCCAAGGACCCTGAAGCGCGCGTGGCGTGCGAGACCCTGACCACGACGAACCAGATCGTCCTGGCCGGCGAGGTCCGCTGCGCGGCGGAGATCGACAATGACGAAATCGAGCAGGCCGCCCGCGAGGCGATCCGCGATATCGGCTATGAGCAGGAGGGCTTCCACTGGAAGCACGCCAACTTCCAGAATTTCCTGCACGAACAGTCCGCCCACATCGCCCAGGGCGTGGACGCTGGCGACGACAAGGATGAAGGCGCTGGCGACCAGGGCATCATGTTCGGCTATGCCTCGGACGAGACGCCGGAGCTGATGCCGGCCCCGATCCTGTATTCCCACAAGATCCTCAAGCGGATGGCCGAGCTGCGCAAAAGCGGCGAGCGGCCGGAGTTCGAGCCGGACGCCAAATCCCAGGTAACGATGCGCTATGAGAACGGCATTCCCGCCGGGATCACGTCCGTCGTCGTCTCGACCCAGCACAAGCCCAATCTCAACCAGGCCCAGGTGCGCGAACTGGTCCGCCCGGTGGTCGAGGAAGTCCTGCCCGATGGCTGGCTGCCGCCGGAGGACGAGTTCTACGTCAACCCGACCGGCACGTTCGTGATCGGCGGCCCGGACGGCGATGCCGGCCTGACCGGCCGCAAGATCATCGTCGACACCTATGGCGGCGCGGCCCCGCACGGCGGCGGCGCCTTCTCGGGCAAGGACCCGACGAAGGTCGACCGCTCGGCCGCCTATGCCTGCCGCTACCTGGCCAAGAATGTCGTGGCCGCCGGCCTGGCCAAGCGCTGCACGATCCAGGTGTCCTACGCGATCGGCGTCTCCAAACCGCTTTCGCTCTATGTCGACTGCCATGGCACCGGCCAGGTCGATGAAGTGAAGCTGGAGGATACGCTGCGCCAGCTGGTGGACCTGTCGCCCCGCGGCATCCGCACCCATCTGAAGCTGAACCGCCCGATCTATGCCCGCACCGCGGCTTATGGCCATTTCGGCCGCAAGCCGGCCGAGGATGGCGGCTTCTCCTGGGAGAAGACCGACCTGGTGGACGCGCTGCGCGGGCTCGCCTAGACCACCCCGAACCTAAATGACGGGGCCGGCCGCAGCCATGCGCCGGCCCCGGTATTTCCGGCGCTCATCCGGCGCCCCGTCAGAAACCCGAAACACGAAGAGGACCTGAAGGTCATGACTGCTGTTGCGGATAAATCCCAGTTCGCCGCCGACCACCCCCACGTCATCAAGGACATCTCGCTGGCCAAATGGGGCCGGACCGAGATCGAGATGGCCGAGATCGAGATGCCGGGCCTGATGGCCCTGCGCGAGGAGTTCGGCAAGGCCCAGCCCCTGAAGGGCGCGCGCATCGCCGGCTCGCTGCACATGACGATCCAGACCGCGGTTCTCATCGAGACCCTGGTCGCGCTGGGCGCCGAAGTGCGCTGGGCGTCGTGCAATATCTTCTCCACCCAGGACCATGCCGCGGCGGCCATCGCCGAGCAGAAAATCCCGGTCTTCGCCTACAAGGGCGAGACGCTGGAAGAGTACTGGGACTATGCCGACGCCATCTTCCATTGGCCGAACGGCGAAACCGCCAACATGATCCTGGACGATGGCGGCGATGCCACCATGTATCTGATCCTGGGCGAGAAGGCCGAGGCCGATCATTCCCTGCTGGATCACCCGAAGTCCGAGGAAGAGACCGCGCTCTTCGCCCAGATCCGCAAGCGTTTCGAAGCCACGCCGGGCTGGTTCACCAAGGCCAAGAACGCCATCCAGGGCGTCTCCGAAGAGACGACGACCGGCGTGATGCGTCTCTATCAGATGGCCAAGCGGGGCGAGCTGCCCTTCCCGGCGATCAACGTCAATGACAGCGTCACCAAGTCGAAATTCGACAACCGCTATGGCTGCCGCGAAAGCCTGGTCGACGCCATCCGCCGCGGCACCGACGTGATGATGGCCGGCAAGAAGGCCGTCGTCTGCGGCTATGGCGATGTCGGCAAGGGATCGGCGGAATCGCTGCGCGGCGCCGGCGCCCGTGTCTATGTCACCGAAATCGACCCGATCTGCGCCCTGCAGGCCTGTATGGACGGTTTCGAGGTTGTGCGCCTGGACGATGTCACCGCCGAGATGGACATCTTCGTCACCGCGACGGGCAATAAGGACATCATCACCGTCGACCACATGCGCGCCATGAAGGACATGGCGATCGTCTGCAATATCGGCCACTTCGACAACGAGATTCAGGTCGAGAGCCTGAAGAACTTCCAGTGGACGAATGTGAAGCCGCAGGTCGACCTCGTACAGTTTCCGGACGGCAACCGCATCATCCTGCTGTCCGAAGGCCGCCTGGTGAATCTGGGCAATGCGACCGGCCACCCCTCCTTCGTGATGTCGTCCTCCTTCACCAACCAGACGCTCGCCCAGATCGAGCTCTGGACGAGGGGCGACGAGTACAAGAACGAGGTCTACATCCTGCCCAAGCACCTGGACGAGAAGGTTGCCCGCCTGCACCTCGACAAGCTCGGCGCCAGACTGACCGAACTTTCCAGCGACCAGGCCGATTATATCGGCGTGCCGCAGACCGGTCCGTTCAAGGCGGAACATTACCGCTACTAGGCGATGTCCGGACTTTGAAGAATGCGGAGCGCCCTGCCTTTCTGGCGGGGCGTTTCCTTTTGTGCTCAGGGGAAAGCCTGCCAGCCTTCGTCGGTAACCAGCGCATCGAGACGCTGGTCATGATCCTCGCAAGGCAGGCGATCGACGCATTGTTCGGGATAGGCCAGCCCGACGACCCGCACCTCGCCGGCTTTGCGCAGCCGGGCCAGCGTGCGGTCGTAATAACCCGCCCCGAAGCCGAGGCGTACACCCTGGCGGTCCACACCGACCAGCGGCACAAGAACCAGATCGGGGACGGCTTCAGGTGCCCGGTCCGTGGGCTCCTTCACGCCGAAGGCCCGGGCTTCCAGCGTGTCGCCGGCGCGCCAGCACCGGAAGACCAGTGGCCGGTCCCGCCCCTGGACGACAGGCAGGCAGAGCTGGGCGCCTGCCGCGGCGAATGACGCCATCAGCGGCCCGGGATCGATCTCGTGCGGCAGCGGATGATACCCCGCCACGACCATGCCGGCGTGCGGCCGCCAGTTGGGTGCAAAATGATCAACCAGCCGTTCGCCGGCCTTCGGCCGGGCGGCCGATGCGGCAATGCGGTCGGCGATCAGACGGCGCCTCAGGACGGATTTTGCGTCAGTCGTTTCAGTCATGATCCTGGCGGACAGCGGGTGTGACGGCTCCACTTGCGCCGGTGGTGCGTGTGTATCCCCACGGACCCGACAATTCAGGTGGGCGCCGCGTGAAAGGGACCACGGTCCCGAACAGAGGCAGCTCCCTCGTGGAGATGTACGGTCAGCGGGATAAACGCTCCTATCGCACGCAGCAGATAACCGTCACGATGTCTATGTGGCGCTTTCCGGCGTCAGTCTCAAGCGCGCGCATCTGCAAGGTGTGCACCCGCCGCATCATCCGTATCGGACTGGGCCGGCGGCTCGCCTTCCAGATCGGTCGCAAAGGCCTCAAGGCGCTCGGCCACATCGATCAGGCAGCTGACCATGCGCTGGCGTTCTTCGGCCTGCAGGCTGGCTGCGCCATGGCGTTCATGACGCAGACGCTCGATATGGCCCTCCAGCGCCTCGACCCGCCGCTCCGCATCCTTCTGCTCGTCGATCAGCATCAGGGCTGCCATCAGCAGGAGCCGGACATCGCCGATCTGGCCGACCTGTTCGACGATCCCGCCGACGCGCTGGTCAAGCTGACCGGCGAGCTCGCGCAGATAGGCTTCCTGGCCGTCTTCGCAGCCGATGGTGAACTCGCGGCCATTGAGTGTCACGGTGACCTTGGACATGCCGCCTACTCCTCACCTGCCAGACCGCGCAGGTCCTCGATCGCCCGGTCGAGCGCATCGGACGCTTCCTGGGCAGCCTGATGCAGCGCGGCTTCGCGGCCGCGCGCCTCGTCCAGCGCTTCGGCCAGCCGCGCCCGGTCGTCATCGGCATTGCGAGCCTGGTCGGCCGCCGTCTCGGCGCGTTCGACGCGCGCCCGCATACGGCCGGCCACGCGCTCGACACGCGTCATCGCACCATCAAGCCGGGCGACGGCCTCCTTGAGCGGATCTGAGGGCAATTCCGGACGCACGTTCATACGTCCAGAATCGGCTGCGTCGGTGAAAAGTTCAAGTGACCTCTCAAGTTTTCCGCCGGACACACTGGCGTTCACGGCAGATATCATCAGCAAAACGCGGCCATTTTGAGTCCGTGACGAGCGATCCGCGGGCAGGGCGGCGCGATTGACCTTCTCCGCATCACGGGCCAAACAGTCGCACCGGTAACGCGATCACGGGATGCGCGATGTTCTCCTTGCCTGACTGGGCCTTTTACCCGATCGCCGCCCTCGTCACGGGCGGCATGGTCGCCGGCGCCCTCGCTTTCGGCGATTCCACCAAGCGAACCCCGGAGCAGATCCAGGCGGAGGGCCTGGTCTATGAAGGCGACACGCTGAATGCGATCGGCACGGGTAACGGGCTGGAAGCGACCTTCCTGACTGAGGGACAGACCGCTTTCGTGCGCATCGCGGCATCGCGCGGACCGCTGGATGGCATGCAGTCGGCGGGAGCCTTTTTCGCACTGGCGCCCAATGAGCTCGAAGCCCTGCAGGGTCACCGCCTGCGCCTGACTTTCCGCGTACGCGCTGCCGCAGACCAGCCGGCGGAAGGGGTACGCTTCAACGTCTTCCTGCCCGGCATCGGCCAGGACGGATGGGAGCGCCATGCCGTCGGCGACGACTATCAGGACATCACTTTCGACGTATCGCCGCCCACCTGTGTCTGGGATCACGGCTATATCGGCATCTGGCCGGACTGGGATTTCGAGCGCAACACGATTGATCTGCAGCGCGCCGAGCTGATCGCGCTCGAGGAAATCGAGTGCTGAAGCCCGGTCAGCGCTGAACCGGCCGGATATCCGGCTCGCGGGTCAGAAGCGCCCGGGAGTTCCAGCACATCATCCGCGCAAAGACTGACGGCTTCACCGTACGCGCCGCCTGAAGCTCGCGACGCTCCCGCATGATCCGCGGCCAGTCGGCCAGGGCATCCCGGACAGCCCGGCCGTAGAGCCCGAACTGGCCCTGCCGCGCCGACGCCCCCCAAAGGGCGAGATTGGCGATGACGTGAAACGGGACCAGCACCGGAAACAGCCAGCCCGGCATGTCGCGGGCGAACACCCAGATCCGGTTGCGCACGCCGTGATAGGTGGCAAATTCCGACCGCCGCCCCGACGAAGCATACCCCATATGCTCGACGGCTGCCTCACGCAGCTGGATGGCCCTATGGCCCAGCAGGCGGGCGCGGAAAGCGAGATCGACGTCTTCATTGTAGCAGAAGAAGCTTTCGTCGAAGCCGTTCAGCGCCTCGAAAACATCGCGCCGGACCATGGCCGCAGCACCGCAAGGCCCGAACACCTCGCCCTCCTCCGGCAGAAGGGAGACAGGGCGCATATAGGCCGCCCGATAGGCCAGACCGGCGGCGTGATAGACATCGCCGGCCCCGTCCAGCAGGTCCGGGCGCTCGGCGCTGTACTGGGTGGAGCCGAACAGGGCGACGTCCGGATAGCGCTCGATCGCGGCTGCCAGCTGTTCGATCCAGTCGGGCCGCGCAAAGGCGTCGGGATTGAGAAAGACCACCCAGCGGCCGGAGCTCTTCGCGACCAGCCGGTTATTGCCGGCGGCAAAGCCCAGATTGGTGTCGGACTCGATAAAGGTCGCCCAGCCCGGCAGGTCTGCAGCCGTCACCCGCTCGCCCTCCGGCGAGCCGTTTTCCAGGACCAGGACCTCGCCCGGCCGCACGGTCTGGGCCTCGAGCGCGGCAAGGCAGCGCCCGATCGTGTCACGGCTGCGATAGGCGACAATATGTACGCAAATGTCCGGCGCCTGCGTCACACCCTGCTCCCGTCCTGATCCGGCCCGCGCCGGAAACCCTGCATACAGGCTTGGCGCGGCAGGGCAATTCCCCTATGCCCCAAAGCACACTTCTTTACGCCGTTTCTCACTAGGTTATGCCGACGATGTCCCTGCCCGCCGACCGCAATGCGCTTGCCTTCGAATTCGCCCGTATCTGCAGCCTTGCGGCGGTAAAGGTGATGGAGGTCTACAACAGCGATTTTGACACGCGCGGCAAGGCCGACCGCTCGCCGGTGACGGATGCGGACGAACTGGCCGAAGCCATTATCCTGGAAGAGCTGGCAAAGTGCGTACCGGATGTGCCGGTGCTCGCCGAGGAGAGCTTCAGTGCCGGTCTGCGCCCGGATACGGGCCGCGCCTTCATCCTGGTCGACCCCGTCGACGGCACCAAGGAATTCATCAACAAGAACGGCGAGTTCACGATCAATATAGCGCTGATCGAGGACCGCACCCCGACCGCGGGCTGCGTTTATGCGCCGGCGCGCGAGCGCATTTTCGTCGGCGGCGAGACCGCCTGGGCCGGCGCGCTGAAGCCCGGCCAGCCGGTCAGCCGCGACAGTCTTGAGCCGATCGTCACGCGCCAGGCTCCCGAAGGCGGCAAAACGGCCGTGATGAGCCGTTCCCACGCCGACGAGAAGACCGTCGCCTTCGCCGACAGTGTCGGAGTCACCGAAAAAGTCTCCGCCGGAAGCTCGCTGAAATTCTGTCTGGTGGCGGAGGGTTCGGCCGATGTCTATCCGCGCTTCGGCCCCACCTGCGAATGGGATACCGGCGCGGGCCACGCCGTGCTGAAAGCGGCTGGAGGCGATGTCCTGACGCCCGAAGGCACGCCCTTCCTCTACGGCAAGTCGGACACCGATTATCTCAATGGTGCCTTTGTCGCCTGGGGCCGGCCGGACTCTTTGACGCAGGGCTGATCGCGGTTACCTCATTTTTACGCTCACGGCGCACAAGATCGGACCAGACCGGAACACCCGGAAGTCCGCACAGCAGCCAGGGGCGTCTTCACCGTGACCCTTTCGATCAAAGGCCGTTTCGTCGTGATGGTGGTCACCGCAGGTGCCATCATGATGGGCGGTACCGCCTTCGCCTTCTACGCCTTCCGTCAGGCCATGCTCGGCCAGCTCGGCTCGCCCGAAGCGGCCCAGGCCTTCGTCTCCGGTGACATCGCCGCACACATCGACGCGCTGATTGCCGACCAGATGCTGGTGATCGGCCTGACCTGCGCGCCTGTCGGTCTGGCCTTCCTCGGCCTGGCCATCTGGCTGGCCCTGGGCGTAGCACGCCCCCTGGGACGTTTGCAGACAGGGCTGGACCGGCTGCGCAGCGGCGATCTCGATATCGAGATCGACGGGGCCGACCGCGGCGACGAGATCGGCGCCATTGCCCGTTCGGTAATCGAATTCCGCACCAATCTGGCCGATCGCGCTCGTGAAGAAGCCGAGCGGCAATATGCCCAGCAGACGGAGATCGCCCGCGAACGCGAGGCCCTGATGCGTCAGGTCGCCGAGGACTTCGAGCGCTCGGTCCTTACCGTCGTGAACACGCTGACCGATGCAGCCGGCACGGTCGGGCGGCATTCCGGTGACCTGCAGACAGCCGTGGAACAGTCCCTGGCCTCCCTGCAGGAAGTGCGCACGGCGTCCGGCGAATCGCGCACCCAGGTAGAAACCGTTTCCCGCTCGGCAGATGCGCTGTCACTGTCGGTTGCCGACATCAACACCAATGCCGACCAGGCCGCCGAGATCGCCGCGACGGCGGTCGCCGAGGCCCGCAAGACCGACGAGATCGTCGGCCGCCTGTCCGAGACGGGCCGAACGATCGGCGAGATTGTCGAGCTGATCAGCCAGATCGCGAGCCAGACCAATCTTCTCGCGCTCAATGCCACCATTGAGGCCGCCCGCGCAGGCGAGGCAGGCAAGGGCTTCGCCGTCGTGGCGAGCGAAGTGAAGGCCCTGGCCGAACAGACCACGAAGGCGACGGAAGACATCACCGCCCAAGTCGCCTCGGTGCAGGACGTCGCCCGTCAGTCGGAGACCGCGATCCGCAATATCGCCGCAACGATCGACCGCATCAGTGCCCTGTCCGGAACGATCCGCCAGGCCGTCGAGGACCAGTCCAGCGCCACCCATCAGATCGATGACAGCGCCCGGATCGCCAGCACAAGCTCCGAGCGCGTCGCGGAGAATGTCGCCCGGCTGGACACGGCCATGACATCGAGCCGGAATGCGACCGCCGGGATGCAACGCGCCTCAAGCGACCTCACCTCGGCCTCCGGCGAGCTGCACGTCCAGGTGACGCAGTTCCTCGAAAGCATCCGGGCTGCCTGAACCAGGCCCGCCTATTGCTCGCGCAGGAAGACTTTCGATACGGCGCGATAGCCCCGCGCCTCGAAGAAGCTGTGGGCGCGATCATTGGCAATGCCGCTTTCCAGCATGATCCGGTCGGCATTGTTTTCGCGGCAGAGCGTCTCGGCAGCTTGGAGCAGCCGGGACCCCAGTCCATGGCCCCGCCCGTCTTCACCGACCAGCAGGTCCTCGATCGTCGCGATCCGGGTGCCGGCAGCACTTTCGAGCGCAACCGCGCACAATCCCGCGATCGAATCGCCCCGCCGCGCGACAAGCACAAACCCGCCGCCTTCCAGGCAGGCCGAGAAATCCCTCGCCAGCACGACATCCAGATCCTCCGCCCAGCGCTTTCCGTCCGGACTGCGGCCGGACAGGATTTCCCCGTGCGAGATATAGGCCGGCATCGGCCGGAGCTGGGCAGCCGCCCATTCGGCTGCTGCGGCAATTCCGGCGGGCTCAAGCGGGCGGATATCGATATCAGGCATTGTCGAGCCACTTTTTGACCGTGCGGCACTTCATCTGCTTCGCCGCCGCCTCGAAGAAGAAGTGCTGGCGCTCTTCAAAGGGTATGGAGAGGTCCGGAACGGTGCGGAAATAGGTGTCGAATATACCCCGCATGTCCGGTGAATAGTGCAGCCGGTAGTCAGGCCAGTTGCGCCGGAACCAGCCCATCTCCGACACTTCGAGAAACCAGGACACCCAGGTCCCGAAAATCATCGGATCGAGATTGCCCCGGCTGCGCAGCCGCACCGCAATCTCGAACAGGTTCAGGATCTGGAGGAAGTAATTGTTGGCAACGACAGTCTCTTCATCATCCAGCTCGACCGGCCTGTCCCCGGGCTCGTTGAATATCCGGGCCAGAACGGCGCGATGCTCTGCTTCGAAGCGGAAGATGTTCAGCGCTTCGGCCTCCAGATTGATATAGGTGGAACGCCGGGTTTCCCGCGCATTCCACATCACACCGATGATCAGCGCGGCAAATGCTGCGATGTCCAGCGTCCCGAGTATCGGTGGTAACCAGTCCGGCATGATCCCTCCCCCGTCTGCAATCTGCAGAATATCCGCCCGCAGCGCGCGAGACACACCTTTCCTCAGCCCGCCCACGGCCAATTTGCATGACTATCCTGCAAAGCCATGCACGAGAAATTCCGTGACCTTTCTGCGCGCTCCGGTTATGCGGGCGGCCACAGACAGGACACCGGCATGCTCGAACTCTTCACCTCCGCCCTGGTCACCTTCTTCGTGGCCATCGACCCGCCCGGCGTGGCGCCGATCTTTGCGGCGCTGACCGATGGCGCGCCGAAATCGCACCGCCGTTCGATGGCGATCCGCTCGGTGGTGATTGCCTCGGGCGTACTGCTGGGCTTCGCCCTGGGCGGGGCCTGGCTGCTGAACGCCATGCATATCTCGCTGGACGCTTTCCGCGCCGCCGGCGGCGTTCTGCTGTTCCTGATGGCGCTGGAAATGATCTTCGAGAAGCGTACCGAGCGCCGCGAGGAGCGCGCCGAGGAAATCATCGGCGAACACGATACGCATCCGGAAAAGTGGGACGACATCTCTGTCTTCCCGATGGCCATCCCGATGCTGGCTGGCCCCGGCGCCATCGCCACAATGATGCTCTTCATGTCCGACGCCACCAGCCTGACCGAGCAAGGCATTGTTCTGGCGGCCGTGGCGATCATCCTGGTTTTCTGTCTGGTCGTCTTCCTGATGATCGGTCCGGTGATGAAGCTGATCGGCGAGTCGATGGCGGCCATGATCACCCGGATCCTCGGCGTCATCCTTGCCGCACTGGCCGCGCAATTCATCTTTGACGGGATCAAGGGCGCCCTGATGGGCGGGTAACCGCCCCCGCCCGGCTTGCACGGCAACGCCGAAGCGACTATCTCCGAAAACCTGACTTTCGGAGACTTTATGTCCATCAGCCAAGAGGCCCGATAGGGCCCGGTCAAGACCGACCGGGCCTGATCGATCGACGCTGCCGCATGCGTGAGCTGCGGCCGGCGTTTTCGTGTGCCTTTTTCAAGCTGACATCACCATGGACATATCCAAGCCCGAGCAGCGGGTCCTGCACCTGCTCGCCCAGGGCGGCCGTATCGATTTCGAGAAGGACGAACGCGGCCGCATTATCGATATCACCACCGTCACGCGCGACGGATGGGCCTGGAACGGCTGTTCCCTTGCCCTCTTCGCCAAGCTGCGGCGCCGGCGCTATATCGCGTCGCACGGCAGCGGCCCCTACCGGATCACCCGGCTGGGCCTGAAACGCGTCCGGTCTCAACCCGACAACCGGTAACAGACCGCCGCCGGCGCCCTTCAAGGCGCCGGCGGCGGAAACCGATCGTTAGCCAACACCTGCCATGATAAGGCCCTGAAGGACCGCTACCGGTCTCTTGAGGGGGGACTGGAGGAGTAGATGGCATTCCGCCTGATCGTGCTGCTCACGGCAGCCACCCTGTCATCGGCCGGCTTTACCGCGGCCGCCTGGAGCCTGACCCGCGGTCAGACCGATCAGGCGATCGCGTTCGGCTGGCCGGCCGTCGCGGTCGCTATCACCGTTGCCATCCTTGTCCCCTTCGGCAAACGCCCGGGTACAGACAGCTAGAGCATTTTCAGCAAAAGTGGGGACCGGTTTTGCGGTCCGAGAATGCGACCACAAAAAAGCTAGACCTTCGGCGAAAAGAACGGCGCGTAGAGATCCTGGCGGCGATCCCGGAAGAAGCCCCAGGCTGCGCGGTGACGCTGCAGGAAGTCCAGGTCATAGGTCGATGAGACCACGCCGGTCTCGTTCCGGCCCAGCTCTTCCAGCTTTTCACCCGTATGATCGGTGACGAAGGATGAACCATAGAAGACCTGGCCATCCTCATTGCCGATCCGGTTGGCGGCGATCACGGGAATGACGTTCGAGACGGCGTGCCCCTGCATCGCCCGCTGCCAGCGGATAGCGGTGTCGAGGCTGTCATCATGCGGCTCCGAACCGATCGCGGTCGGGTAGAGCAGCACCTCTGCTCCCAGCATGGTCATGCAGCGCGCCGCTTCCGGGAACCACTGGTCCCAGCAGATGCCCACACCGATCTTGCCGGCCTTCGTATCCCAGACCTTGAAACCGGTATCGCCCGGCCGGAAGTAGAACTTCTCCATATAGCCGGGACCGTCGGGAATATGGCTCTTGCGGTAGACGCCCAGCGCCTTGCCATCGGCATCCAGCACGACGAGCGAATTGTAGTAGTGCGGCCCGTCGCGCTCATAGATCGAGACCGGAATGACCACGCCCAGTTCGGCAGCCAGCGGCGCCAGCGCCGTCACGCAGGGATGTTCCATCGCCGGCCAGGCCGTCGCGAAGAAGCGCTCGTCCTGGACCTTGCAGAAATAGGGCCCCTGGAAGAGTTCCGGCGGCAGCACGACCTGGGCGCCGCGGCCGGCAGCCTCGCGCACGAGTTCTTTCACGGTCGCGATATTGGCGTCCATGTCCTCGCCGAATGCCGCCTGCAGGGCGGCCACCGAAATCGTACGGGCCATCCCGTCAGTCCTCCATAACCTCTTCGATCCAGTCGCCCGGCCCGTCGCCGGTGCGCAGATCCATCACGGTCGGCCACAGCCACCAGGCCGGCCGGTTGTCCGAATTCCACAGCGCCACAAAGGCAAAACCGGTCTCCGGTTCGAGCACGATCTGGGCGCCATAGCCGGACAGATAGCCCGAGTGCAGCACCAGCGTGCGGTCGCCCCATTCATAGATGCGCCAGCCGAGCCCGTAGGCCGTGCTGTCGACCCGATCGCGCAGCCGGCCCAGACGGCGCGTCTCGCGCAGCGTGTCGGTCAGCGGGCTGTGGATGCGCACCCGCACGGCCTCGTCCAGCCCGGGCAATGTTCCCAGCTGTACCTGCGCCCAGGCGATCAGATCGTTCAGCGACAGGTTCAGGCCGGACGCCGACGGGATAGAATCATAGGGGGTGGTCGGATTGCCCGGTGTATTCGCCGTACGCCGCCAGCCGCTGTGCGGCCGCGCCCAGGAGGGTGACGCTTCGAGCGCCGCCGTTCCGACCGACGCGGCCGGCAGCCCCAGAGGCTCGATCACATAATCACGCAGCGCCGTGTTGAAATCGGTCCCGGTGGCGTCCTCCACCACGCTTTCCAGCGCCGAGAAGGCGACGTTCTGGTAGGTGTAGCAATCGCCGACCGGGCACAGAAGATCGACCCCGGCCAGGCGCATGCGAATGCGGTCCGGCGCCTGTCCGGCTTCCAGGTCCAGATCGTAGGCATTGGGCGGCAGGCCGGTGCGGTGGCTGGCGATTTCCTCCAGCGTCGGCTGGCGATCGCCGCGCAGCTGCAACACATCGACCGGCACCGGCGCGCTCATATCGACCAGGCCCTGCGCCTCGAGCACGCCCAGCAAGGTGCCGGTGAAGGTCTTGGACACCGAGGCGGCGCGGAACATCGTCTCCGCGGTGACGGTCTCGCCGGACCCGGCAGCGGTCTCACCATGGGTATAGATGAAGACCGGTTCGCCGTGCTCGATCACGGCCGCCACAAGGCCGACCACACGCTGGTCTCCAGCGGCCTCGTCCAGCCTTTCGCGCAAGGCGCCAAGATAGGGATAGTCTTCCCGCTCGGTCGGGCTGGCGCTGTCATGGCCGGCGGCAGCCGCCGGCACCGTCGAGACGAGCACAAGGCCCAGGGCAGTCAGTACGCTTCGCATCAATCCTCACACTCCGGGCTGATGGCATGTGACACAATGGAAAGCCCCTCCGCCCGAAAGTATGGCACGCGCTGACGATCCGACAACGGTGTGATGCGGAAACAGGGGGCGAAGCGCTGCAACGGCAGCGTTTGCGCTGGCCGTGCCATAGGTCGGCACGACCACATTGCGCGGTCCGATCACCCAGTTCATGTGGCTGGCGGGCACGGTCTCGCCATCGCCCAGATCCACCCGCCCCGGAGACGGGATGGTGTAGACTTTCAGCCGCCGGCCCTTGGCGTCGGTCATGCGCGAAAGCTGCCGGGCGATCGATGACAGCACCGCGGTCTGCGGATCGTCCTCGCCCGACGGCGCCTGGCAGATCACAACACCCGGCCGGGCAAAGCGGACGATATTGTCGATATGCCCGTCGGTGTGATCGGCAACCAGGCCCTCATCGATCCACAACACCTTGCGCACACCGAAAGTCTGCTTGAGCACATCCTCGACCTGCGCCTCGGTGAGGCCGGGATTGCGGTTGGGATTGAGCAGGCATTGCCGCGTCGTGATCAGTGTGCCGTCGCCGTCGAACTCCAGCGCGCCGCCTTCGGCAACCAGGTCGACATGACGTTCGGACGCGTCCGCCATGCGCGCGATCGCACCGCCCACCGTGTCGTCGCCGGGCAGGTCGTACTTGCCGCCCCAGCCGTTGAAACGGAAGCGGATGGCAATGTCCTTGCCGTGATCCCTGACGAAGACGGGACCGGTGTCGCGTGCCCAGACATCCCCGAAAGCCTCGCGCACGACGCGCGCACGGCGCCCCATCGCCTGGCGGGCCGAAGCCTCGGCCTGGGCCGTCGCCGCGAGCACGACCAGATCCAGCGTTTCGCCGCGGACGGACGGTTCGGCGAGCGCGTTGAGAAAGGCGCCGAACTCGGCCTGGGCCGGTTCGAGATCCTCTTCCCACAGATCGGCCGCGGACGGCCAGCAGGTGAAGATCCGCCGGACCGGAGCGGTCTCGTGCGGCAGGGCGAGTGCGGGGGGAAATGGCAGGGTCGTCATGGGCCGCGGCTCTATCATGACGCGGGCCGCCGCGCGAGACACAAAACGAAGAAGGGCGGCCACAAGGGCCGCCCTTCCACAAGTCCGGTCATCCGGAAAGTCTGGCCTAGAACTCGTAGCGCAGACCGACGCGGATGGAGTACAGCGAGCTGCCGCGGCTGGCCGTGGAATTGGCACGGCTGCCGTTGAAGGAGTTGAAGCGGTACACGCAGTCACCAGCCGAGAGGCAGGCCGTACGCGGCGCATCACCCGTCAGGGCCGTCGCACCGTCGACGCCATTGATGGCGACGTCGGCAGCGGACACCAGATCGGCGGACACGATGTTGGCCTGACCGAAGGACGGGCCGTTCACTTGCGTGCCCCACTCGTCGTTCAGCAGGTTGGCCACGTTGAAGATGTCGATGACCATGTTCAGGCGGTTCTCACCGACCCACTGCTCAACAGCACCCGAGAAGAAGGGCAGTTCCTGCTGGATACGCAGGTCCCATTGCTGGTTCCACGGCGAGGTCAGCGAGTTGCCTTCGAAGATCTGACCGCGGGGCACACCTGCGCTGTCGATCAGGTCGTTAAAGCCGGCTTGATCGAAACCGCTGGCGTAAACGACGCGCGCATCGGTGGCTTCCGGGATGTACAGCAGGTCCGCATCGTACGGGCTTTCACCCTGACCGGCGCGGCCGAAGAGCGGGTTCGAGGAACCCACGTCGAAGGTGTAGCTGTACGGGGAGCCCGAGGTGAACTCGCCGATCAGGTCGAGGCGGGTCGTCAGATCGCCGAAGAACTCACGCTCGTACCAGAAGGCCGTCACGAAACGATCTTCAACCTGGTAGAGCGAGGTCGAGGCGGACACATCGTTCCGGTCCGACGTGGTCTGCGAACGCCAGGAGGAAATGCCGCGCGAAGACGTGTCGTACAGGGCCGACTGGACGTCCTGGTAGGCATAGCTGACGTTGAAGCCGAGACCGTTCTCGTACTCCTTCGACAGGCCGACGGTGAAGACGTGGCTTTCGCCGCTGTCGACATTCGTCAGCATGGTCAGGTTGGCTTCACCCAGATCGTCGAGGTCGGCATAGATGGTACGACCGTCCGGAGCCACGCCCGGGGCGTAGCCGAGTTCCAGCTGAGCCAGGTTGTCCCAGGCGAAGCTGTTTTCGGACTTGGAGTACAGGTACTGCGCCGTGAAGACGTAGTCGCTGCCGAAGTCCAGACCACCGAAGCGCAGGTCGAAGCTCTGGTCGAGGCGCAGGGAGGCGCGCCAATCGGCCGGGATCTCGAAGCTCGGATCGATCATGTCGATCGAGACCGGAGCCTGGCTGGCGACGTCATCACGCAGAGATTGCGGGACGCTCAGGTCGGTGATGGTCGCACCGTCGAGACGCGAGTAAACCGTCGGCGTCTGGAAGGCGTTGGAGATCCAGACCTGCGGCGCACCGCCCGAGAACAGGCCGAAACCACCCGACACCGTCGTACGGTCCAGGGCATCCCAGCGGAAGCCGGCCCGCGGCATCAGGATATCTTTGCCATCCAGGTTGGCCGAGGTGTCACGGCCGTACTGAGCGGCGATGACCGGGTCGGCATACGGCTCGTCGTCCTGGCTGTAACGCTCGTAGCGGACACCGTAGTTGACCGTCAGGTCGTCACGCAGCTGCCAGGTGTCTTCGGCGAAGGCCACGAAGCGGTCGAAGCCCCAGCTGGAAGCACCGTCAACAGCATTGTTGGACGTCACGTTGCGGTATTCGACGCGACCGATGCCGTCGATCAGATCCTGCGGGCTGGAGAAGGTGAATTCGCCGTTCGACTGCTGACCGAAGAGGTTGAACAGGTCGAACTGCTCGTATTCACCGCCGACCGTGAAGATGTGGTCGTTCCAGGTGTAGTCGGCAGAACCGAACACGACGAAGCGGGTGTCGTTGTACTCGTTGCCGTGACGGTAGATGTCGCAGCCTGCGACGATGTTGGACAGGTTCTGGGTGGCCAGGCCTTCCAGCGGGGTGCCGACGAGTTCAGCAACCGTCCAGCCATCGAAGGAGAGCTGCGGCTGGTCGGAACCGGCGCCACAATTCTGGCCCTTCACGAATTCCGTGTTCGAAATCCGCAGGGTGGTGGACAGGCGATCAGACCAATCGGAGTAGACCTGCAGGGTCATCGCCTCGATTTCCAGCGGCACGCCGTAGAAGGCCGTGTCGTAGTTGTAGGCCGAGGTCGAGGTGTCGAGTTCTTCGGTCGACTGGTAGGTGAACGAGGCGCGGTGGTTCTCGTTGATGTTCCAGTCGAACTTGGCGAGCAGACGCTCGGACGTCGACGGATAGGATTCCTGGAGCGGACGCGAGCCGATGTCAAAGCCGTACTCGTTCTGGACCATGCTGGCCAGCGTCGTCCAGAAGGCCGGGTCGATGCCGGCGTTTTCGTACGTGGCCGAGCGGTCGGTCGGGGTCGCCGCGGTATACTCGTCATAGGAGACCAGGAAGAACAGCTTGTCTTCGATGATCGGGCCGGAGATCGAGATGCCGTACTCTTCTTCTTGGTACGGAACGGCCGGGACGAGAACGCCGTCGGTCACATTGCCGCGGAAGTCTTCGTCGGCACGGTAGTAGAAGGCTGCGCCGTCGAACTCGTTCGTACCCGAGCGGGTCACGACGTTGATCAGGCCGCCCTGGAAGTTACCGGAGGTCACCGAATAGTCGGCGGCCACGACAGACGCGGACTCGACGATATCGATGTTGATCGGCGAACGGCTGGTGGCATAGGTGTTCGAACCCAGGCCGAAATTGTCCTGCTGCAGCGAGCCGTCGATGGACACGGCGTTGAAGCGCGGGGACTGACCGGCGATCGACATGAAGCTTTCGCCCGACTGGGAAACCAGCGGATCAAGGCGCAGCGTGTCGATCAGGTCGCGGTTCAGCGACGGGGCGTTGGCGACGTCACGCGCGGAGTAGGTCGAACCCACGCCATTGTTCAGGTCCAGCGTGTTGATGGCCTGGCCGGTGACGGTGATCACGTCTTCTGTGGCGGAGCTCAGACGGATGGTCAGCGGAGCTTGCGAGCCCGGCTGGATCATCAGGTCGTCGATCACGTCGCCCTGGAAACCCGGAGCCGAAACGAAGATGCGGTAGGGACCGCCGACGCGCAGACCGCTCTCGAAGAAGGAGCCGGTCGAGGTCGTGGTCGCCGTGCCGGACGTACCGGACGGCAGGTGCATGATGGTGACGGACGCACCGGACACCGGAGCGCCGTTTTCGTCCAGCACGGTGCCACGCAGCTGCGCGGAGGTCACCTGGGCGTGAACGGCAGCCGGAGCGGCGGCCAGCAGGGCGATGGTCGCCGCGCTATAGGAAAGCTTTTTCATAAAAGACATGGAGCATGTCCCCCAATGGATGATCAGATGGGGGCACGGCCCCCGGGTACGAAGCACGCGCCTCGTACGCCGGGCGTAAAAACTTTCCAAGACGTATATGAGAAGCTTTTGTGACGCTCCGGCAGGTTAACCCTGACAACCAACCCGTCGCTGCGGTGCAGCAATCACAAAATATGTGTGTGCAGCCGCACAAAACCTCAAAATCCGGGATGCCGGCCTGTCCGGAACCCGGAATTTTCTCCACGGGGCCCCTTTACCGGCCCGTGCGAAAAGCGCATAGGCTGCGGCGAAAATGTTACACTTTTCAGCAGCGGAAACGGGACGTCCGAATGACTGATTCCACCTTCGCCGAATCTTCACGGACGAATCCCTGGCGACAGGCAACGATCGGCCTGATTATTGGCGTCGCGTTGATGCGCCTTGTGGCATTGGCGGTCTCGCCGGTTGCGCTCTACGCAGACGAGACCCAGTACTGGATCTGGTCCCGCGAATTCGACTGGGGCTATTTCTCCAAACCGCCCATGATCGCCTGGCTGATCGCCGCCTCGACCGGTCTTCTCGGCGACAGCGATTTCGCCGTCCGCCTTCCCGCACCCCTGCTGCATTCGGTAACGGCGGCATTCCTTTTCGCAAGTGCACAAAGGCTCGCGGACACCCGAACCGGCTTCTGGGCAGCGGCTGTCTATCTCACCCTGCCCTCGATCTGGCTGTCCGGCGTCGTCATCTCGACCGACGCGCTGCTGCTGTGCGCCTGGTCGGCTGGCCTCTACGCCCTGCTGCGCCTGCGTGAGGACCGCGGCTGGGTTTCCGCGGCGGGTCTGGGCCTCGCTATCGGCCTCGGCTTCCTGTCCAAATACGCGATGATCTATTTCGTCGTCGGCACGGCCATCGGCATTGTGATCGACGCGCCGCTGCGCCGGGCGCTGCTGAGCCTGAAAGGTGCCATCGCCGCACTCATCGCGCTCGCCTGCCTGGCCCCCAATCTCGCCTGGAATGCAGCAAACGATTTCGCCACCGTCACGCATACCGCGGCCAATGCAAACTGGGGCGGCGACCTGTTTCACCCTGCAGAAATGGCCGAATTCCTTGTCGAGCAGATTGCCGTCTTCGGGCCGCTTCTGTTTCCGGTCCTGATCGGCCTGCTGATTGCCGGCGTGCTGAAGCTTCGCAACATTGCGCCCGAACGCCGCCTGCTCGCCGCCTTTATCGTGCCCGCGATTCTCGCCGTCTCGATCCAGGCCTTCATCAGCCGCGCCCATGCCAACTGGGCGGCCGGTGCCTATGTCGCTGCGACGCTCCTGGTCACGCTCTTCCTGCTGAACGGGCCGGGCTGGCGCCGCTGGGTGCTGATCGGTTCGATCGCCCTGCACAGCATTGTCGGCATCGGTTTTGCCATGGTGGCCGCCAGCCCGGCTCTGGTGGAGATGGCCGGCCTCGACAACGCCACCAAGCGTATCCGCGCCTGGCCGGAAACGGCCAGCGCCATCGCCGACGCGGCCGCCGCAGACGACTACGCCTTCATCGTGTTCGACGATCGCAATGTCTTCCACCAGACCCAGCGCTATGCGCCGTCCCTGCAGGGGCAGCTGCGGATGTGGCTGCGCTATTCCGGGCCGGTGAACCATGCCGAGGATATCTGGCCGCTGCCGGAGACGATCGACGGCCCCGTGCTGATCGTGTCGCACCGCCCGCTGGAAGTACCGCGCCTGCGGGAGGACTTCCGGACTTTCGAACCCGTCGGCGAACTGGCCATTCCGCTCGACGGCGGCCGCACGCGCGACTTCACCCTCTGGCGGGCCGAAGGGCATGTCCGCGTCGCGCGCGATGCTGCGTATGAAGACCGCTGGCAGGCGATCGACGCCGAAGCGGGCGTCGTGCGCGGCTACTCCAACGATGACGGCTAGCCGCGCAGCTCTTCCAGCCCCAGTGCTAGGGTCAGATTCTGCATCGCCTGGGTGGCCGCGCCCTTGAGAAGATTATCCAGCGCGCTGACGATCACGGCATGGTGGCCGCTTTCATCCACGGCGAACCCGCCGACCACCGCGCCGGGATTGCCGGCGCCGTCGCGCACTTCCGGTATGCGCTCGACGACTTCGATCAGAGGTTCGTCGGCATAGGCATCACGAAAAC
The DNA here is from genome assembly GCF_017642925.1 of Maricaulis sp. Lineage (GTDB taxonomy): Bacteria > Pseudomonadota > Alphaproteobacteria > Caulobacterales > Maricaulaceae > Maricaulis. Next base: position 131,375 of record NZ_JAEPOL010000006.1, read on the forward strand.
ATCCGATCAGCGTGTCGCGATCCATCGGCTCGGCCAGCTCGACATGCACCGTCGCCACGATGCCGCGGAAGAATTGCGCGACATGCGGGGTGAAGCGGACGCTCTCGCCGAGATGCCGGCTCATCTCGCCCTCATGGATATGACCCATCAGGGCATAGGGCATCAGATTGTCGGCCAGCGCATCCGGATCATTCTTGCGCGATGGCGTGGTACCGGCGCCGGAATAGCCCGACACGCCGAACACATGCGCCGGACCGGCCAGGCGGCCGCGCAGCGGCGCGATCGCCAGCTGGCCGGCGGTGGCATAGCACCCCGGATTGGCGATGCGGCGGGCATGGCGGATCGCCTCGCGGCCGTGGATTTCCGGCAGGCCGTAGACCCAGGCATCGTCAAACCGGTAGTCGGCCGACAGGTCGACGATCACGGTTCCGGCCGGAATGGCCGCGACGAACGGCGCCGCGGCCCCGTTCGGCAGCGCCAGGATCACGGCATCGACGGGCCGCGCGGCGACATCCTCCGGCGAGAGGGCTTCAAAGGCGAGATCGCCGCCGATTTCCGGCGCCATGTCGGCCACGGGCTTGCCGGCAAACTCGCGCGAGCTGGCATAGGCCAGAACCATGTCGTCGCGGCTGCCGATCAGGCGCAGCAATTCCCGGCCGGTATGACCGCGTGCACCGATCAGTCCGATCCGGGCGGTCATTTCGGCGCCTCGAGCGTGGGCGGCAGGGAGAAGGCTTTCTCGACCACAGCATCGATCCCGGTCAGGCTGACATCCTCGCCGCGCCAGAACACGGTCCATTCATCGCGGCGCACCGCGCCATCGCATTCGTCGAAATAGAAGCCATTGACCGGATTGCTGGTGCGCGACCGCCAGATCAGGCGCGGCGCGTACTCGACCAGCCGGTGCCAGACCGCCCGGCCCAGCCCCTCGCCGCGCGCATCGTCGAGCACGGCGAACTTGTCCAGATAGATCCAGTCGTCCAGCCGTGTCGTCAGCGCGGCGGCCCGATAGCTGTCGGTCACGAAGGCCTGATCGAGAACCAGGCTGTCCCAGTAGCCGGCGATCGGCGGACGCCCGAACGCCTTGGCCACCAGCGTGTCGAGCTTTGCGATATCCAGCTCGTCCTTCGAAGCTGCCGACTTGATGCGCTCGCCGCGGCGGATCAGCGTGCCGGCACCGGCATGGGTGAAGAGCTCGCGGGCCAGTTCGGCCGGGCGCGTGATCGACACCGAGGATGACAGCGGCAGGTCGTCAAGCAGGCGCTTGATCTCCTCCAGCTTCAACCGCATGCCGCCATTGACCCAGTCGGCTTCCATCAATTCCGCGAAATCGGTCGCCAGGTTGATGGAGGACAGGATGTCCCCGTACTGGTCCAGCAGCCCGCCCGTCCCGGTCAGGAAGACCACCTTGTAGGGCTGCAGCGCATGCACCAGCGCGCGCACGGCGGTATCGGCGTTGACGTTGACGAGACATCCGTCAGCCGTCTCCCCCAGACAGGCCAGGATCGAGGCCTGGCCGGCCCGGGCCGCAGCCGCCACCAGGTCCAGCCGGACCCGGCTTGGCTCGCCGACCCGTCCGAGGGTCTTCTCGTCGACCAGCTCGGCCTCGAACACACCGCGCGGGATGGCCGCCGCCCGGCCGCCGGCGGCGCGGATCGCGTCCACCAGGGCGAGATTGGCTTCCGTTAGCGTATCGCGAATGATCGGGATGGCCGGTTCACGCGTGACGCGCAGGCCGTTGATCCGCTCGGTGGCGATCCCCGCCGCGTCCAGCGCCGCATCCAGCTGCGGCCCGCCGCCATGCACCACGACCGGCGTCAGGCCGACCGTCTGCAGGAAGGCCAGCGCCGAGGCCAGCCCTTCCAGATCGTCCTGGATGACCGCGCCGCCGACCTTGATGACGGCAAAGCGTTCCTGGTCGACGCCGGAGAAGCGGTGCAGGTATTCGCGGATCTCCTTGCCGTCGCGCATGTGCGACAGCAATTGAACAATGGTCTGGCGAACCGGGGGCTGGACCGGATCCTTGCCGCTCATTCCGCCCCCCCTTGCAGGGCCAGGGCTTCCATCACGGCTTTCTGGACGTGCAGCCGGTTTTCCGCTTCGTCGATCCCCATGAAGGCGTCGCTGTCCACCACGGCGTCGGCGATCTTCACATTACGGCGCATCGGCAGGCAGTGCGAAACGACGGCATTATTGGTCAGCGCCATCTTGTCCGGCGTGATCATGAAGTCGGCGCCCTTCGCCCGGAACGGCGCCTCCTCGTCCCAATTGCCGTAGAAGGGCAAAGCCCCCCAGCTCTTGGCATAAACGACATCGGCACCCGAATAGGCCGCCTCGACATCGGTCGTCAGCGTCACCGAGCCGCCGCCTTCAGCCGTGAAGCGTTCCGCAGCCGACATGTAGCGCTCGTCGAGACGGTAGACCTCATCCGGCACCAGGATGCGGACATTGGCGCCGAACTTCGACGCGATCAGCAGCGAGGAATTGGCCACGGCCGTATTCAGCGGCTTGGGATGCGGCACCCAGGTCAGAAGATAATTCTTGCCCGCCACCGGACCGGAGCGCTCCTGCAGGGCCAGCATGTGAGCCAGCTCCTGACAGGGGTGCACAATGGTCTCCATATTGATGACCGGCACCGTCGCGTGTTTCGCAAAGGCGGAGATCATCGGATCCTCGCGCTCGTCCTGCCAGTTCTTGAACTCAGGGAAACAGCGGATGGCGATCAGGTCGACATAGCGCGACAGCACGCGCGCGGCCTCGCGCACATGCTCTTCCTCGGCACCGTCCATGATGGCGCCGTCACCGAACTCCATCGGCCAGGTCGCGCCCTTTGCGTCCAGCACGATGGCATGGCCGCCCAGCTGGTGCGCGCCGATGTCGAAACTCGATCGCGTTCGCAGTGAGGGATTGAAGAAGACCAGCGCAATCGACTTGCCCTCCAGCGATCGGCTCTTCACGCCCGACTTGAAGGCGGCTGCTCGGTCGAGCAGGCCCTGAAGTTCGTTGCGGGACCAATCTTCGGTGGACAGGAAATGGCGCATCTAACGTCCTCGTTTCGCCTTCAGTGACAGGAGTCCCGGGCTGTTCAGGTTCCGGGCGGCGTCATGTGTACACATCAACGCCGCGAGTGCACGGGGAAATTCTGCATCCAGGGTCGTGGATACAGCCAATATGGCAATTCCCGGCGGAGTGTGGAACAAGCCGGACCATTGCAGGGAGTTTGCGCCACATGTCCGTTCTTGCCGTCATTCCCGCCCGCTACGGGTCGACCCGCTTTCCCGGAAAACCGTTGGCGAAGATCGCCGGCCGGATGATGATCGAGCGGGTCTGGCGGATCGCGGCGGCGGCCGACGGGGTCGACCGCGTCGTGGTCGCGACCGATGACGCGCGCATCCTGGATGCCGTGACCGCTGCCGGCGGCGAAGCCGTGATGACAGACCCCGCCTGCCGTAACGGAACCGAACGCGCGCTCGACGCCGTGCGCCGCCTCGACAGCGATGCGGAAATCGTCATCAACGTGCAGGGCGACGCACCGCTGATCCCGCCCTGGGTGATCGGCGGCGTCGCCGAGACGCTGCGGGCGGATCCCTCCCTTCAAATGGCCACACCCGCCATCGAACTGCCCGCGGAGACCGAAGCCCGGATGCGCGCCGACAAGGCGAAGGGCTCGGCCTCGGGCACGACCGTCGTCTTCAACAAGGCGATGGACGCGATGTATTTTTCCAAGGCCGTCATCCCCTTCCGGCGCAAGCCGGGAGAAGGCGCGCCGACCTATCAGCATATCGGTCTCTACGGCTATCGCCGCGACACGCTGGAGAAACTGGTCGCGCTGGAGCCGACCCCTTTCGAGCTGACCGAGAGCCTTGAGCAATTGCGTGCCCTGGAGAACGGCATCCCGATCCGCGTCGTGCTGACCGACTATCGCGGCCGCTCGGCCTGGTCGGTCGATGCACCGGAGGATGCCGTGCGCGTGGAAGAGATCATCGCCCGCGAAGGGGAGCTGGTGGCATGACGAAAATCCTGCTCGCCCGCCACGGCAATACATTCGGCCCCGGCGACACGCCGGTCTGGGTCGGCGCGAAGGAAGACCTGCCGCTGGTCGAGAGCGGCGAGGCCCAGGCCCGGGCGCTGGGCGAAGCCCTGGCCGCGGCCGGTCTGACACCGGGCCGTATCGTCTGCGGCCCCCTGAAGCGCACGCGGCGCGCCGCGGAAATCATCGCCGGACTGACCGGCTTTGCCGGCACGCCCGAAATCGACGAACGCCTGAAGGAGATCGACTACGGCGCCTGGGGCGGCAAGTCGAATGACGAGATCGTCGCCGCCTTCGGCCAGGACGCGCTGGACAGCTGGGACACGCATCACCGCCGCCCGGAGGGCTGCGACTGGTCGCCGGACGAGGCGACACTGAAGGCCAATGCGCTCGCGGCCATGCGCGATGCGGCACAAACGCCCCTCACCCTCGTCATCACATCAAACGGCGTGCTGCGCTACATGCATGCCGCGCTGGCCGGTGCGGACAGCAATGCGAAGGTGAAGACCGGCCATATCTGCGCCGCCGATATCGAGGGCGAAACCGGCACCCGGCTGTTCTGGAATGAGAAGCCGGATGCCGGACTGCTTGCACAGACCTTGGGTTAGTCGACCCGGTCCAGAAACGCGTTGATCTCGGCCCAGGCTTCCGGCTCGGTCATGAAGGGAGCGTGACCGACATCGGGCACTTCCACCACGCCCAGATCGGGCTTGCGCCGGCGCATCTCGGCCACCGTTTCCGGCGAGAGAAGATCGCTGATCCCGCCGCGCACGACGAGGGCCGGAATGGTACGGAAGGGTTCCCAGAACTCCCAGAGCTCCGGTAGGGGTCCGTCATCGCCGCCCAGCATGGACAGGATCGCGCCGTCATAATCGAGCACGACCGCGCCATTCTCGCCGTCGATCCAGGTCTTCTTCGCGAAATCGAGCCAGAAGGCCTCGTCGTCGGCGCGCGCCGGGAAGGCGGCCAGATTGCTCTCACGCGTGCGCGCCGCCGCCTCGTCCCAGCTGGCCGCGGGATCGCGGCTGGACGTGTTCAGCTTGATCCGGTCCAGGCCTTCTTTCGAGACCACCGGTCCGACGTCGTTGATCACCGCCGCGGCGATGCGCTGCGGCTGGACGCCGGCAACGACAAAGGTCATCAGCCCGCCCATCGAGGTGCCCACAAACACCGCGCGGGCAATCCCCAGCGCATCAAGCAGGCCCAGCATGTCGGCAGCATAGACCGGCGGCTGGTAGCGCTCAACTTGCGGATCGGGATCCGACCGGCCGCGGCCGCGCTGGGAGGCGACGATCACCCGCCGCCCCTTCGCCGCGATCTTCGGTGCCAGATCCTCGAAGTCCTTCACATTGCGCGTCAGCCCGTGCAGGCACAGCACCGGCACGCCGGTCTTAGTGCCCTGGGCCGGGTAGTCGCGATAGTGGATGCGCAACCCGTCGGCATTGGTGAAGAAATGGTCCGTGAACATGTCGCCAGGCATCAGTTCGGTTCAGCCTCGGTCGGCGGTTCCGCTTCCGGTACCGGGACGGTCTCGCCCTCACCTTCCCAGTCACGGGCCAGATAACGCGATGCGAGGAGGAGAAGACCCGCCGCGACGAGATAAAAGATGCCGCCGCTCATAATCGAATATCTGAGCGATTCCGAACCGAACTGAGCTGCAAAGCTATCTGACATCACACCAAGGAACACGTCCCCCAGACCCAAGCCGACGAGATTATTGATTAGCAGGAATATGGCTGAGGCCGTCGCCCGCATATTCGGCGGCACGATATGTTGAAATGCCGCGAGTACCGGCCCCAACCACGCCAATGACAAAGCGGTCGGGATCAGCATTACGAAGAAGATGACCGCAAGCGAGTCACTAATCGTTCCAAGGATGAGGAAGGGTGCCGTCGCGAGAAACGCGAAGGCTGGTATCCGGGCATAGTTCGCTTTCGAGGCACCGCCAAGACGGTCCGCCAACGCCCCACCGGTAAAAATGCCGACAATTCCGCCTGTGAGAACTACAGCCCCATAGAAATAGGACGCATAGAGCAGGGTCGGCGCGCCCTCCGGCACCAGCCATGTCGGCGCCCAGGAAAACAGCACCGGGAAACCATCCGCAAATGAACGCACAAGAAATGTTGGTATCCAGGCAAAAAGCCCATATCCCATCATGGACGAAAACGCGGCGCCCAGAGACAAGAGCCAAAAACTCGGCTTTGACACGAGCTTTTTCAGAACCGGTGCAACTCCAACAGGTTTCGGCTTCTCGCCTCCGTCGAATTGACCACGCTCCGGCTCTCGCGTCGTCAACCAAAAAATGGGAGCCAAAATGACCCCTAGGCCACCAACGATCAAAAACGCTGCGCGCCAGTCCAGCAAAGTCGCGATGACCCCACCGAACACAATTCCGACAGCGCTACCAATGGGTATGCCGAAGGAATAGACGGCTAGCGCCCGAGCTCGCTGCTCCGGAGGAAAGTAGTCGGAAACGATCGAATATGCCGGCGCGACGCCGCCCGCTTCACCGACACCAACCCCCATGCGGGCGAAGAACAACTGAACCGGAGTCGTAATCAAGCCGCAAACCATGGTCATGATCGACCATAGCGAAAGTGCGATCGCCATGATTTTCACGCGATTGTACCGGTCAGCCAGCCATGCGATCGGTACACCTAGCGTGGAATAAAAGATGGCGAATGCCAAACCACGCATTACGCCCATCATTGTATCCGAAACGCCAAGCTCTTGCTGGATAGGGACGGCTAGAATGCCAATGATCTGACGGTCGATAAAATTGAACGTGTAGACCACGATCAGGATGAAAAGGACATAGCCGCGATACCCGGCTGCCGCCTCCAATCCTGTCTTCGTCTTGGTCGCAGATTCCGCCATGATCTCTCCCCTCAGGCGTACCGGTCTTTCGACCCACTCTTCTTGTGTGTGGTCAGCACCAAACATGAATGGTCATTCAGGTTTGGTCAAACCCCATTTCCGCACGATCTCAGTGACGCCACCCCTTGTGCGCGACGAGCACGAATGCAGGATGTGCCACAGTTTTGCGCCAAAGCCCAAGGCCCAGTTGGCCGCAACATGGGGGAGAACCATGAGAAGACTAGTTTTGAGCACTCTGGCGGGCGGGCTCCTGCTCGCTGCCTGCACCCCGGCAGACGAGGTGGACACGGCCGCCGCGCCGGCCCCGGAGACGACCACCGAGACGACTGACGCGGGCCATTCCGCGCCGGCGGACGATACCGCAGTTTCCAGCGCTGCGATCGCGGAAGCCGATATGCGCCGCATGATCTCGACCCTCGCGGACGATGAATTCGAGGGCCGCGCGCCGGCCACGCCGGGCGGGATCGCCGCCAGCCAGTGGATCGCCGACGAGATGGCCCGCATCGGTCTCGAGCCCGGCTATGAGGGCAGCTATTTCCAGCCGGTGCCGCTGCTGGAAGTCACGCTGGATGAAAGCACGTCCAGCTTCGACATCGCCCACAATGGCGAGCCGCTCGGCCTGACCACGAATGAAGACGTGGTGTTCTGGACCAAGCGCGCCGCCGACGAGGTCTCGCTCGACAGCTCGGACCTGGTCTTTGTCGGCTATGGCGTCGTCGCGCCGGAGTACGGCTGGAACGATTACGAGGGCGTCGATGTCGAGGGCAAGACGGTGGTCATGCTGGTCAACGACCCCGGCTATGCCGATCCCGAATCCGGCCTCTTCAACGGCAATGCCATGACCTATTACGGCCGCTGGACCTACAAGTATGAGGAAGCGGCCCGCCAGGGCGCGGCCGGCGTCATCCTGATCCACCAGACCGCCCCGGCCTCCTATGGCTGGAACGTGGTCTCGGGCTCCTGGACCGGCGCCCAGCTGGATCTCGCCCGCGAACCGGGCGAAGGCACATTTGCTGCCGTCGAGAGCTGGGTCACCGAGGATGTGGCCCGTCAGCTGTTCGAACTGTCCGGTCTCGATTTCGACACCGTGACCGCCGCCGCCTCGCAGGCCGACTTCGAAGCCGTGCCGATGGAGGGCCTGACCGCCTCCGCAACGCTGCACAATTCCACCCGCACGCTCGACTCGCGCAATGTCGTCGGCGTGGTCCCGGGCACGACGCGGCCGGACGAGTACGTCATCTACACCGCGCACTGGGACCATATCGGTATCCGCGACGTGGCCGAGGGCGAGGACGGCATCTATAACGGCGCCGTCGACAATGCGACCGGCACCGCCGCCATCCTGGAGATCGGCGAAGCCTTTGCTGCCAATCCGCCGGAGCGTTCGGTCATGATCCTGGCCGTGACGGCCGAGGAATCCGGCCTTTTGGGCTCGGCCTATTACGGCGAGAACCCGATCGTGCCCTTCAGCCAGACCGTGGGCGGGATCAATATCGACGCCATGCTGCCCACCGGCCGCTCGCGCGACATCATCGTGGTCGGCCACGGCGCCTCGGAGCTGGAAGACGTTCTGGAAAGCGTCGCCTCGGAGCAGGACCGCTACATCGTGCCGGATCCCAATCCGGAAGCCGGCTATTTCTACCGCTCCGACCATATCTCGCTCGCCAAGCACGGCGTGCCGATGCTGTATGCCGATGGCGGCGAAGACCTGCGCGAGGGCGGCACGGAAGCCGGCCAGGCCGCCGGCGAGGACTATCGCGCCAACCGCTATCACGGCCCGGCCGACGAATACTCCGCCGACTGGCCGATGGACGGCATGATCGAGAATGTCGAGCTGTTCTATGAGGTCGGTTCGCGCCTCGCCAATTCGGACGACTGGCCGAACTGGCATGAGGGCAACGAGTTCCGCGCCCTGCGGGATGCCCAGCGTAGCGAATAGCGCTGGCGCAAGCCTGACAGGAAAGGGGCGGCTCCGGCGGAGCCGCCCCTTTTTCATGTCCGGTATCCGATACCCACGATCAGAAGGTCCGGCGGAAGACGACCTTCTCGCCGCGTTCCTCGAGCCGTGCCGTATAGCGGGACTCGTCCAGCACGGCGCCGGAATGGATGCAGTAGACAGTCCGGGCTTCGGAAATGCGCGGCCAGTGCAGGAAATCGCACAGGCGCGACTGCATGCCCGAGGACACATTGATCTCCATCGAGCCGAGGCTCTGGGCGTAGGCCAGATTGCTCTGGAACATGCCCTCCTCGCGGATCCGTTCCAGCGCCGACATGAAGTCGCCGCCGACGAAGTCGCGGAGATTGCGCCCCTCGATCTCGTGACGCGCCATGCCGAACAGTTCCAGCGCACCGCGCGAGATCGCCTTCACCATGCCCATCGAGTCCGTCACGAACTCAACCGACGGGTTCAGCGTGATGAGATCCACCCAGGTGGGCGCCGGCGCGACGACGAAGGCGTCCTGGACCAGCTCCGCCATGCGGCGCTTGACCCGTTCGGGCGGATCGCTGTCGCCGTTCTCCCAGCGCGAGATCATCGCCTGGGTCACGCCCAGATCCGCCGCCAGCGCAGCCTGCTTGAGCCGCTTGGACATCCGGAAGTTCCGGATCACCGACGGCCAGTTCACCTTGCTGGAAGACACAGACAGTTTGATATCCTGTACCAATTCTGCCCCCCCTTCAGGGCTCAGCGTGCCGGGTGGAGCGCGACCTTGCCGGCCCGCTCGCGGCACAGTGTTTCGTATTCGCCCTCGTCGATCGGGGCACCGGACAGCATCCAGCGGATCGCCCCATCCTCGCCCGTGTGCGGCCAGTGCAATCCTTCGATGCACACGCAGCTCACCTGTCCCTCGCGATCGACGAAGGTATATCGATCCACACTTTCGACGCTTTCGAGCCTGCCGTCAAAGAATCCCGACGCGCCAAGCGTTTGGAAGAGGTCCGGCAGGTCGCCGGACAGCACGTCTTCCAGCCGGGCGCCCTCAACCTCGGCGCGCTCGCGCGCCAGCAGACGCAACAGCCCGGCGCTGGCCGTCTCGATCATGCCGGCCCGGTCGATTACCGCCGCAATACCGGGCTGGGCCGCCGTGTGACTGCGCCAGTCGATCAGCGGTGCCGAGACCTCGCCGGTTTCGAACAGGCCCATGATACGGGCGCGCATCTCGGCACTCGGGGTCACCACACCCGATTCCCAGCGCGACACCATGGCCTGGGTCACGCCCAGATCGGCCGCCAGGGCCGCCTGCTTGATATTGTGGGTGAAGCGGAACCGGCGCAGCCGCGCCCGCCAGAGGTCCGGCGGCTCGCTGGCAACAGCCCTCTGCGCCCGCCTCGGCATGTCAGATACCCTTGCGGATCACACGCGGGCCGCCCAGCCGCAGCCGGACGTCATCGAAGACGGCCTGGGTGACTTCGGCCGCCGACAGCAGCCAGACGATACGCGGACCGGGCAGGAAGGTCGGTCGGTGCAGGCCATGCACCAGGCGTGTCACGGGCGCCCCCTTGCCCGGCGGCAGGAACTCGATCCGGTCCATGCTTTCCGCGGAGGCGACACGGCCCTCGAAGAAGCCGCTGGCGTCGAACGTGTCGAACAGGTCGACAAGATCGCCCTGGAACGCCTCGGCCAGATAGCGGCCCTCGACCGCGTGACGTTCGCAGCCCAGCGTCCTGACGAGACCGCGGCTGGCCCGCTCGATCCGGCCGCGACCGTCGATCACGGCAACGAGGGAGGGGTGCCGCCCGATCCGGTCCATCCAGGCCGCCCGCGAGACCGATGTGTGTGACGACCAGTAGAGGTCGAAAATGCGCTCCTGGATCCGCGGACTGGGGAGCGCCACGCCGCTTTCCCAGCGCGACACCATGGTCTGGGTGACATTGAGATCGTGTGCCAGCGCGGCCTGTTTCAATCCCTTGGACAAGCGGTAATGGCGGATCACCGACGGCCAGTGAATGGCCTGGGTCTCGATCGTTCGTGTCATCGAATTCATGCGCGCGTCTCCGTTCCGGACGGGGCGCCGGCCAAGTGGGGCAGCGGTTATATTTTATAACCCTAAACCGGCCCGATGTGAAGATAGATGCTTAATGCTACTTTCCGGACGCAATGCCGGACATGCATCACGACAGTTTTGTGAAATTGTCACCCGGTTGCCGTTTGCCGATTGATCCGCCGACAGGGAACTTGCTACCTGCCCCCGCACTTCCCGGAAGAAAGGTAGTCCGTCATGGCTGATCTCACGCTTGCAGCCTGGGTCTTCTCGATTGTCGGCTTTCTGATCGCCTCCTACTCGATCGTCGCCAATGACGCGATCCAGACGCTGGGCACCTTTCTGTCCTCCAATGCCAAGCGCCCTTGGTGGATCCTCTGGCTCTATGCCTGTTCGATCCTTACGGCGGTGATGCTGTGGGGCTATTTCGGCGGCAATCAGGACATCGCCTTCGACCGGCTGAACGAGCTGCCCTATCCCGAAGGCGGCGTGAAATGGTGGCATGCCATTCCCCCGCTCTTCCTGCTGATCCTGACGCGGTTCGGCGTGCCGGTCTCCACGACCTTCCTCGTCCTGACGATCTTCGCCCTCACCGGCGGTGCCGAGACCGAAGGCGTGCTGCCGAAAATGCTGACCAAGTCGGCGCTCGGCTACATCGTCGCCATCGGCGCGGCCTTCGCGGTCTATCTTGTCATCTCGCGCATCTTCGAGCGCTGGGTGCACCGCACCCACTCCGAGCCGCACAAGCCCTACTGGTTTGTGCTGCAATGGCTGTCGACCGCCTTCCTGTGGTCGCAATGGCTGATGCAGGACCTGGCGAACATCTTCGTCTTCCTGCCGCGCACGACCGAACTCGTGCCGGTCATGGAAAACGGCGCGCCGCTGCTGCAGGACGGCGTCGCCGTGATGCAGACCCAGGTCAGCTTCTCGCCGATGCTGCTGGTCTTCGCGACGCTGGTCATGCTGGCGCTGCACGCGATCATCTTCGCGACACGCGGCGGCGAGATCCAGAAGATCGTCCTGAGCAAGACCAATACAACCGATGTGCGCGCCGCCACGCTGATCGACTTCATCTACGGCGTGATCCTGTATTTCTTCAAGGAACTGAACGACATCCCGATGAGCACCACCTGGGTGTTCCTGGGCATGCTGGCCGGCCGCGAGATCGCGATCTCCTATATCGCCGGCCTGCGCTCGCACATGGATGCGCTGTGGGACGTCATCTCCGACATCCTGCGCGCCTTTGTGGGCCTGGTGATCAGCGTCGTCCTGGCCATCCTGCTGCCGGCCATCGCACGCGGCGAATTCGGCCTCCTGATGTCGGACCTGCCGGGCTATGTCGGCCGCGCGCTCGGCTTCTGATTTTCATTCGCGAGCAAAGTTCATCAAATATGAGTGCCGTCCCGCGGCAGGCTTCCCTAAGACCGGATTCACCTTGGGGACTGGAAGTGACTGCGGAATGGACTGGGCATCACGCGTTCGTACCGTGCGGCAGAGGCTGCACCTGAAACAGGTCGCCCTGGCTCAACTCATCGGAGTGAGCCAGACCTATGTATCAAGACTTGAGGCCGGCAGTGTCACGCCGCCCGATGATATCGTCGCGGCGCTCGAACGCCTGAGCGAGGATCCGCGCACGCGCAGCCCGTTCGACGATCTGCTGGCGCTGGTCCGCTTCAGCCCGTTTGCCTGTTTCGTCGCGCGTGCGCTTCCCGCCGACGGCCGTTTCCCCGTCGAAGCAGCCAGCGTCTCCATGCGCGAGACCTATCTCGGACCCGAGTGCCTGGATCTGGCGGATGACGACAGGCTCGCGGCGCTCTGCGCGCACGCGGCCGCGATCCATGAAGCCGGGCTTTGCGAAGGCCGGGTTGTCGCCGCGACGGCACCGTGGACAGCCCCGAACGGCGAGACCGTGACGCTGCACTATGTGCCGCTGCGCGACGGGGCGGGCGGCTGCTTCATCCACGCCAGCCTGGCCGCGCATGACGGGTCGGACCGGCTGCGCATCACGCCGGCCGACCACCTCTCCGCCACCGGCTGACGCCGGTCAGCGATAGCGCTTCTGCAGGGCCGCCAGCGCGCCAGAACCCGGGTTCAGCTGGTCATAGGACAGCGTGTTGAGCGGTGCGTCCGGCAGCCGGTTGGCGGCATGCATGTCGGCCATGTCCTCATTGAGATAGAGCAGGCCGGTGCGGATCTCGCCATCGCTGCCGCCCAGCATCAGCGTCTCGATCGCCTGGGCGCGGTCGCGCGGATCATAATCACTGTCGGTCTTGCGCAGCAGCAGCTCGCCGCCATCATGCATGGTCACCCGCATCGCACCGTCATCGGCATACTCGCCGGTGATCTCCTCGGCATGGGCCACGAAATCCGTGTGCACCAGCGGGTGATAGTATTTGTAGGTATGGGCATAGCTCTTGGTCGAGCCGGCATGATCGTTGAAGGTCACGCAGGGCGAAATCACATCGATCAGGGCAAAGCCCTTGTGCATCAGTCCGGCCTTGATCAGCGGCACCAGTTGCGACTTGTCGCCGGAGAAGGCCCGCGCCACGAAGCCGGCCCCCAGGGTCAGCGCCTGCACGCACGGATCGATCGGCGTCTGCTCGTTCGGCACGCCCTTCTTCGACTTGGAGCCATAATCCGCCGAAGCCGAGAACTGACCCTTGGTCAGCCCGTACACGCCGTTGTTTTCCAGCACGTAGAGCATGTTGAGATTGCGGCGGATGGCGTGGGCGAACTGGCCGAAGCCGATCGACAGCGAGTCCCCGTCACCGGAGATGCCGATATAGTGCAGCTTGCCGTTCACGGCATTGGCGCCGGTCGCCACCGAGGGCATGCGGCCGTGCACGCAATTGATGCCGTGCGACTGGCCCATGAAATAGGCGGTCGTCTTGGACGAACAGCCGATACCGGAGACTTTCGCGGCACTTTCCGGCGCCAGGTCCAGCTCCCAGAAGGCCTGCACCAGGGCTGCCGTGACCGAGTCGTGGCCGCAGCCGGCACACAGGGTCGACATCACGCCTTCATAATTACGGACCGACAGGCCCAACTTGTTCTTGGGCAGGTGCTTGTCGATGAAGGGTTTCGGCATGGAGGTCATGCGGCGTCTCCCACAATTTCGAGGTGCGCAGTGATGCCCTCGACAATGAATTTCGGATTGGCGGCCATGCCGGCATAGTCGAGCACCGGAATGAGGCGCGTCTTGTCGGCCGAGGTCTCGTTGATCAGCAGGGTGCGCAACTGCGCATCGCGGTTCTGTTCGACGACGAACACTTCGTGATAGCTGGCGATGAAGTCGTCGACCTCCTGGCTGAAGGGGAAGCCGCGAACCCGCAGATAGTCCAGATGCACGCCGTCGGCGGCCATCCGGTCCATTGCCTCGCGCACCGCGCCGTCACAGCCGCCGACCGAGACAATCGCCCGCCGCGCAGGCTTGCCGCACTTGATGATGACCGGCGCCGGCACGGCGGCCGCGGCGTTCTTCCACTTCTGCGTCAGCCGGTCGAGCACCTCCTTGTACTCGTCCGAATCCTCGGTATAGCCGCCCTTCCAGTTATGCCCGGAACCGCGGGTGAAATAGGCGCCCTTGGGATGCACACCCGGCAGGGTGCGGTAGGGAATCGCGTCGCCGTCGCGGTCTTCATAGCGGTAGAATTTCTCGATCGCCTCGAGCTCGTCCTTGCCCAGCACCTTGCCGCGATCGGGCTGGTAGCTGTCATCCCAGGTGAGTTCCGGGATCATCCAGTCATTCATGCCGATATCCAGGTCGGTCATGAAGAAGACCGGCGTCTGGAAACGTTCGGCCAGATCGAAGGACTGCACCGCCATCTCGAAGCATTCCTTCGGATTGGCGGGGAAGACGAGGATGTGCTTGGTGTCGCCATGGCTGGCATACGCCGCCAGGGTGAGATCGCACTGCTGGGTGCGCGTCGGCAGGCCGGTCGACGGCCCCGCCCGCTGCACGTCGAACAGCACGACCGGCACCTCGCCATAATAGGCAAAGCCGATGAACTCGCTCATCAGCGAGATGCCCGGCCCGGACGTGGGGGTGAAGGCCCGCGCGCCGTTCCAGCCGGCACCGATCGCCATGCCGATCGAGGCCAGCTCGTCCTCGGCCTGGATGATGCAGAACTTCTTCTCGCCGGTATCCTTGTCGACGCGGAATTTCTCGCAGAACGACTTGAACCCGTCCATCAGCGAGGTCGAGGGCGTGATCGGATACCAGGCGCCGAAGGTCGCCCCGGCATAGACACAGCCCAGCGCGGCGGCCGTGTTGCCGTCGATCATGATATGCCCGGACGTCCCGTCCATCGCTTCCACGCGCAGCGGCAGCGGGTCGGGATAGTGCTCGCGCACATAATTCAGCCCCAGCTCGATGGCTTTCATGTTGGCATCGATGAGATGCGCCTTGGTGCCGAACATCTCGGTTACCAGGCCGCGGATCACCTCGACATCGATCCCGGTCAGCCCCGCCACAGCGCCGACATAGGCCATGTTCTTCATCAGCACGCGGGTGCGCGCATTGTCGAACTGCTCGTTGCACATGCGCGCCAGCGGCACGCCGATGGCGGTGATATCGGTGCGGCCGTGCAGGTCCGGACGCGGCCAGGTCGAATCGTACAGCAGGAAACCGCCCGGCGAGACCTCGGCGAGATCGCGGGCATAGGTTTCCGCATTCATCGCGACGACGAAATCCGCCGTGCCCGAGCGCGCGAAATAGCTGTCCTTGGTAATCCGGATCTCATACCAGGTCGGCAGACCCTGGATGTTGGACGGGAAGAGGTTCTTGCCGACCACGGGCACGCCCATGCGGAAGATCGCCTTCATCAGCAGCCCGTTGGCCGAAGCCGAACCGGTGCCGTTCACATTGCCGATCTTGATCACGAAGTCGTTCACACGCACTTCGCCCGGCGTTTCCACGACGTCCTTCATTCCGCCGCCACCTTTCCGGCTTCATTGTCGACATGCGGAATGAAAATATCCGCATCCTGCATGTCCCACGCGGCGGTGGGGCAGCGCTCGGCGCACAGGCCGCAGTGCAGGCAGAGATTCTCGTCCTTCACCATCACCCGGCCGGTATCCTTCAGCGGCTCGGAAACATAGAGCGCCTGCTCCTTGTTGGCCGCCGGCACTTTCATCCCCTGGCGCAGGGCCTCTTCCTCGCCATTGGGCAGGATCGACAGACAATCGACCGGACAGATGTCCAGGCAGGCATCGCACTCCTTGCACAGTGGTGCCTCGAACACGGTCTGCACGTCGCAGTTCAGACAGCGCTGCACCTCGGTCGCGATCCGCTCGGCGTCAAAGCCCAGCTCGACCTCGGTCTTGCGGTTGGACAGGCGTTGTTTCAGCTCGACCAGCGGCATGTCGCGGCGATGGGCGCCGGTATAGGCGTTGGAATACATCCACTCATTCACGCCCATCTTGGCGGACTGGAGATTCACCCCGCGCGGCATGCGCTCGGTGATCGCCTCGTCCTGGCAGTGCTTGTGGATGGAGATGGCGGCCTGGTGGCCATGCTCGACCGCCCAGATGATATTCTTCGGACCGAAGGCGCTGTCGCCGCCGAAAAAGACACCCGGCAGGGTCGACTGGTGCGTCGTCTCGTCGACGACCGGCACGCCCCATTTGTCGAACTCGATACCCAGATCGCGCTCGATCCAGGGGAAGGCGTTCTCCTGGCCGATGGCGAGGATGACATCGTCGCAGGGGATCACCTTGGTGCCCGCCTTGCGCGTCTCGGTGATATTGCCGTCATCGTCGAGCTCATATTCCATCAGCTCGAATTCCATGCCCACGAGCTTGCCGTTCTCGACGACGAAGCGCTTGGGGGAATGATTGACGACGATCTCGACATTCTCGTCCTCGGCATCCTCCAGCTCCCAGGGGGAGGCCTTGAAGAATTGCCGCGGCTTGCGGGCCATCACCTTCACATCGTCCGCGCCCAGGCGCAGCGAGGTGCGGCAGCAATCCATCGCGGTATTGCCGACACCGATGATCAGGACGCGCTTGCCGATCTTGTCGATATGCTCGAAGGCGACGCTTTCCAGCCAGTCGATACCGATATGGATATTAGCATCGGCCTCCTGCCGCCCCTCGATGTCGAGGTCCTTGCCCTTGGGCGCGCCGGAGCCGACGAAGACCGCGTCATAGCCGCCTTCCATCAGGGCGCGCAGGCTTTCCACCCGGCTGTTCAGCTTCAGCTCGACACCCATGTTCAGGATGTAGCCGATCTCCTCGTCCAGCACTTCCTCCGGCAGGCGGAAGGCGGGAATATTGGCGATCATCAGCCCGCCGGGCCGGTGATGCGCCTCGAAGATCGTGCATTCATAGCCCAAGGGCGCGAGATCATTGGCCACGGTCAGCGAGGCGGGGCCCGCGCCGATCAGGGCGATCTTCTTGCCGTTTGTCTTGTCCGGCTTTTGCGGCAGGAGATGGCTCACCTCGTCGCGATGGTCCGCGGCGACGCGCTTGAGGCGGCAGATCGCCACCGGCTCCTCCTCCACCCGGCCGCGCCGGCAGGCCGGCTCGCAGGGCCGGTCGCACACCCGGCCCAGAATGCCGGGGAAGACGTTGGAGCGGCGATTGACGAGATAGGCCCCGGTGAAGTCACCCTGGGCGATCAGACGGATGTATTCGGGCACCGGCGTATGTGCCGGACAGGCCCACTGGCAATCCACGACCTTGTGAAAATAGTCGGGATCGCGCGTATCGGTCGGTTGCATTCTCCTCACCCCGGGCGATACCGCCCGTAACCTGTTGGCGCATGTGGTCCTTGCCGGCCACTTGTTAGGCGCATTCTCACATGGTCACGGCCGCGCCGGTCAAGCGAATTCCCCTTGCAAACAAGCCGAATTGAACGGGTTTGTTTGTTTATGAGAGTGAGTTGCAGGGTGTGAGCCTTTCTTCCCCCCGTGTGGGGAAGTGGGCCGCGGCGTCAGCCGCGGGTCGAAGGGGTTGCGGCCGCAGGCCGCAATGAACCACCGGCATCACCACATTGATCCCGCATATTTTTCCCGGCCGCATGCCCCGCGAAGGCGGGACGAAGAGCCGGGACCGACAGAACGGGCATCGGGCTGGCCTCCCGCTCACTGGATCCCGGATCTTCAGCCTGCCTCCGCAGGCTTCCGTCCGGGAAAAGTGAGGGAGGGACAGCCCCCCCTACAACTCATCCACCGAGTGCTCGTGCACCCGCGCCTCCGCCCGCAGCCACGCAATGAAGGCCTCCGCATCCGGGCTGAGCGGGCGATTGCGCGCCGTGACGATGTGGTAGGCGGAGCGCACGGGTGAGGTGCCGTCGGCGAAGAGGGCGACCAGGCGGCCGGAGGCCAGGTCGTTCTGGGCCAGGGCGCGTTTGGCGAGCGCCACGCCGCGGCCGGCCACGGCGGCATCGATCACCAGGGCGGACTGGTTGAAACGCACACCGCCCGCCGTATCGACCCCGCGGATATTGCGGGCCTTCAGCCAGGACGGCCAGTCGGCGCCATCGACCTCGCTTTCCGGCGAAGCGTCGTGCAGCAGGGTGTGGCCGTCCAGATCGCGCGGCGTCGCCAGGCGCGGCCCGTCGCGCAGCAGGTCGGGCGAGCACACCGGCAGGACTTCCTCGGGTAGGAGGGTTTCCTCGTTCAGCGTCATGTCGCCGCCGGGCCCGTAGCGTATGCCCAGATCGGCGGCCCCGGCCGACAGATCGACGCGTTCCGACGTCGCCGCGATCCACACTTCAACGCCCGGCTGGGTCTCCTGGAAACGGTGCAGGCGCGGCGCCAGCCACTTGCCGGCAAAGGAGGGCGCGACCGATACGGTCAGCGCGCGGCGCTGCACGGGCTGGCGCATCAGCGAGACGGCGCGCTCCAGGGTCTCGAAGGCATCGGAGGCCACATTCGCCGCTGCGCGGCCGGCCTCGGTGAGG
Source organism: Maricaulis sp. (assembly GCF_017642925.1). Taxonomy (GTDB): domain Bacteria; phylum Pseudomonadota; class Alphaproteobacteria; order Caulobacterales; family Maricaulaceae; genus Maricaulis. The sequence continues at coordinate 150,168 of NZ_JAEPOL010000006.1, forward strand.
GAAAGCCCCCGCCCCTCGCGCACAAAAAGCTGGGCGCCGACATGCTCCTCCAGGGAGCGGATCTGCTGGGAAATCGCCCCCGGCGTCACGGCCAGCTCGTCGGCGGCGCGGGCGAAACTTTCCAGGCGCGCGGCGGCCTCGAAGGCACGCAGCGCATTGAGCGGGGGAAGGCGGGAGGAGCGGGCCATGACGTCAGTTTAGTTTTTCTAATCTGAAATGCCAAGAAACGTCGTTTGAAACCGCTGCATCGAATAGAAATATTGCACTCGTCGCGCCACGAAGGCGCAGGATCGGATGAGTGAACATGCAGGTCTTTCCAGCCTCCATTCCCCTAGATGGGCGCACGGTGATTGTCGTCGGACGTGGACCGATGGCCGAACCGAAGGTCCGCCTGTTCGCTGCCTCCCCTGCCCGGTTGCTGTGGTTCACCGGAAACACGGACGATCCTGTTCCCGCGGATATCGCCCAATATGCGCGGATCGAACGCCGCATGCCGACGCGGCGGGACCTTCGTGGCGCGACTTTGCTTTTCATCGCCGGCAGCGACGACATCCCCGTCGACGCACTGGCCCGCACCGGCCGCCGTCTGGGCATTCCGGTCAATATCGTCGACAGCCCGTCGGCCTCCGATTTCCAGACCCCCGCCATTGTCGACCGGGACGGCATTGTCGTTGCCATCGCCTCGGGCGGTGCCGCGCCGGTCCTGTCAGTGGATATCCGCGCTGCGGTGGAACAGGTCCTGCCCGCGCGCATCGGCTCGCTGGCCGATCTGGCGCGCGAGCTGCGCGGCACGGTGAAGTCGGTCCTGACGAAATTCGACGATCGCCGCGCTTTCTGGGAACGCGCCCTGCGCGGCAAGGCCCGCGATCTGGCGCTCTCGGGCGACAAGGCCGGTGCCCGTCGCGAAATGCTGCGCGAGCTGAACGGTGAACGCGCGGAACGCAGCGGCATCGTCCACCTGGTCGGCGCCGGTCCCGGCGATCCCGATCTTCTCACCCTCAAGGCCGCCCGCCTCTTGCGCGAAGCCGATGTCATCGTGCACGACCGCCTGGTCTCCGAGGGCGTGATGGCGCTGGCGCGCCGCGACGCGCTGCGCATCGATGTCGGCAAGACCAAGGGCCATCACCCTGTGCCGCAGGACGAGATCGGCGCAATCCTGGTGCGCGAAGCCCGCAAGGGCCAGCGCGTCGTGCGCCTCAAGGGCGGCGATCCCTTCATTTTCGGCCGCGGCGGCGAGGAGCTCGACGTGGTGCGCGCCGCCGGTATCGCCGCTGAAGTCACGCCCGGCATCACCGCCGCCATGGCCTGCGCTGCTTCGGCCGGCGTGCCGCTGACCCATCGCGATCATGCCCAGTCCGTCACCTTCGCCTCCGGCGTTGTGAAAAAGGACGGGCCCGATGCCGACTACCGCGCCCTCTCGGCCCCCAATTCCACTGCCGTCTTCTATATGGGCGTCGGCGCTGCGCCGGAGATCGAGCGCAAGATGATCGCCGCCGGCCGGGCACCGTCCACGCCCGTCGCCCTTATCGAGAACGGCACGCACGACACCGAACGCCGTGTCTTCGGCACGCTGGGCGGCCTCGCCGCACTGGTCGAGCGCGAAGGCATTGCCGGCCCCACCGTCATCATCGTCGGCGAAAGCGCCGGCACGGCCGCGGCCCAGGCTGCGGCTCAAGCCTCCCTGGAGAACTACGCATGAAAGCGATCACCGCAAACCGCCTGACCGACGGCCGCGTGATCTACCGCACGGCCGAGGGGCAATGGTCCAGCCGCCTGGACGAGGCCGAACATCTGGACGGCGACGCCGCCGAGGCCCGCCTGGCCCAGGCCGAGGCCGAGTTCGGCATCGCGGTCGGCCCCTATCTCATCGATATCGAGGACGAGCGCCCCGGCGGCCAGAAATGGCGCCGCGAGGCGATCCGCCTGACCGGCCCGACGACCGGTTCCACCCGCGAGCCCGCCTGATCCCATGTACAAGTACGACGCCTACGACCATGCCCTGGTGCGCGAACGGATCGAGGAATTCCGGGACCAGGTCGCACGCCGCCTCGACGGCCGGCTGACGGAAGACCAGTTCAAGCCGCTGCGCCTGATGAATGGCGTCTATCTGCAGCTGCATGCCTACATGCTGCGGGTGGCGATCCCCTACGGCACGCTGAACGGTCCGCAATTGCGCACCCTGGCCCATATCGCCCGGCGCTATGACCGCGGCTATGGCCACTTCACCACGCGCACCAATATCCAGTTCAACTGGCCGGCGCTGGTGGATGTGCCGGACATTCTCGACCATCTCGCCAAGGTCGAGATGCACGCTATCCAGACCTCGGGCAACTGCATCCGCAATGTCACCGCCGACCCCTTTGCGGGCGCCGCGGCCGACGAGATCGAGGACAGCCGCCCCTGGGCCGAAATCATCCGCCAATGGTCGACCTTCCACCCGGAATTCACCTTCCTGCCCCGCAAGTTCAAGATCGCCGTCAATGGCGCCCGGGACGACCGCGCCGGCATCCGGGTGCATGATATCGGCCTGCAGATCGTGAAGAACGAGGCCGGCGAGACCGGGTTCGAGGTCTGGGTCGGTGGCGGCCAGGGCCGCACGCCGCGCCTGGCGCAGAAGATCCGCGACTTCCTGGAGCCGCGCGACCTCCTGTCCTACCTCACCGCCATCCTGCGCGTGTACAATCAGCACGGCCGCCGCGACAATCTCTACAAGGCCCGGATCAAGATCCTGGTCGAGGCGCTGGGCGCCGAGGAGTTCGGCCGCCAGACCGAAGAGGAATGGGCCGATATCCGCGAGGGCGAGCTGGAATTGCCCGCCGCCGAGATCGCCCGCATCCGTGCCTTCTTCGACCGTCCCTCCGTGTCGAAGGCGCAGCCGGTTCCGGTTTCCGGCAAGCCCGGTTTTGCCGGCTGGCTGCGCCGCAATCGCCGCGCCCACCAGGTCGAGGGCCTGTCCTCGGTCGTCATCTCGCTGAAACCGGTCGGCGGCACGCCGGGCGACATCACCGACGACCAGCTGGACATCGTCGCCGACCTGGCCGAGCGCTACGGTTTCGACGAGGCCCGCGCCACGCCGGACCAGAATCTGGTGCTGCCGCATGTGCGCAACGAGGATCTGGAAACCGTCTGGGATGCCCTCGTTGCGGCCGGTCTGGCCACCGCCAATGCCGGCCTGGCGACGGACATCGTCTCCTGCCCGGGGCTGGATTATTGCAGCCTGGCCAATGCCCGCTCCATCCCGATCGCCCAGGCGATCTCCAGCCTGGTGGAGGCGGAAGGCCTGGCCGAACCCGTCGGCGATGTGACGATCAAGATCGATGGCTGCATCAATGCCTGCGGACACCACCATGTCGCCCATATCGGCGTGCTCGGCGTCGACAAGCGGGGCGAGGAATTCTACCAGATCACCCTGGGCGGCGCCTTCGGCAATGATGCGTCAATCGGTGGCATTGTCGGCAAGGGTCTGGCAGGCGAAGACGTACCCGGCGCGATCGTGCGGGTGCTGAAAACCTATCTGGAAATCAGGGACGAAAACGAACGCTTTATCGACACGCTGCGGCGCGTCGGTGCCGATGCGTTCAAGGAGTCGATCTATGTTGCAGCTTGAGCGCAATCCGCAATCCCGCAAGCGCGTCGAGGCCCAGATGGAAGCCGGTGGCGGCGCCGTGGTGGAAATCCCCGGCGAGACCGACTGGCGCGAGGCCGCCGAACAGGCGCGCGGCGCGGTGCAGGTCGATATCCGTTTTGCCAGCTTCAAGGACGGGCGCGGCTTCTCGCTCGCCGCCCTTCTGCGCGAACGCGCCGGCTATGCCGGCAAGCTGCGCGCCGTGGGCGATCTCATCCCCGACCAGGCCATGCATCTCAAGCGCGTCGGCTTTGACGATGTAGCCCCGGACAATGACAATCTGGACGCCGACTGGGCCCGCGCCCGCGCGCGCTTCTCGCACGCCTACCAGCCTGCCCAGGACAAGCGCACGCCGGTCTTCCGCCACCGCCAGGCCGCGCCGGCCGGTGACGATCTGGCCGCCCTGAATGCCCGCTATCGCGGTCTCGATGCGATGGAGATCCTCGAGGACGCGATCCGCAATGAGTGGACCGGCAGGATCGCCATGCTCTCCTCCTTCGGCGCGGAAGCCGCGGTCGGCCTGGACATGATCGCCCAGATCGCCCCGGACACGCCGGTCGTCTTTCTCGATACCGGCCGCCTCTTCGCCCAGACCGAACAGTATCAGCGCGCGCTGAGCGAACAGCTGGGCCTGACCAATATCCGCGTTCTGGCACCCGACAGCGCCGAAGCCGCCGCCGAGGATGGCGATGATCGCCTCTGGCAGCGCAATCCCGATGCCTGCTGCGCCCTGCGCAAAGTGCGCCCGCTGGCGCGCGCCATCGGCGATTACGACGCGCTGATCACCGGCCGCAAACGCTTCCATGGCGGCGAGCGCCTGGCCCTGCCCGTCGTCGAGCGCATCGATGGCCGCATCCGGGTCAATCCGCTGGCGGCCTGGGATGCCGAACGTGTGAACGCCTATTTCAAGCGCTTCGATTTGCCGCGACACCCCTTGAGCGATATGGGGTATGCATCCATCGGCTGCTGGCCGTGCACCGCCCCGGTCGAGGATGACGGCGATGTGCGCTCCGGCCGCTGGCGCGGACGCGACAAGACCGAATGCGGCATCCATGCCCCCGCCGAGCGTATCGCGGCGGAATAGGCTGGACACACAAACCTGGAAGGACACACCCGCGTGTCACATGTGCTCGACCTGATCGGCAATACGCCGCTGATCCGGCTGGACGGCCCGTCGGAGGCCACCGGCTGCGAGATCCTCGGCAAGGCCGAATTCCTCAATCCGGGCGGTTCCGTGAAGGACCGCGCCGCGCTGAACATCGTGCGCGAAGCCGAGGCCGACGGCTCGCTGAAGCCCGGCGGCACGATCGTGGAAGGCACGGCCGGCAACACCGGGATCGGGCTCGCCCTGGTCGGCGGCGCGCTGGGCTATGACGTCATCATCGTCATGCCGCGCACCCAGTCGGAAGAGAAGAAACAGGTCATCCGCTCGCACGGCGCGCGGCTGATCGAGGTGGATGCCGCCCCCTTCTCCAGCCCCAATCACTTCGTCCACTATTCCCGCCGCCTCGCCGAAGAGCTGAACGAGAGCCAGCCCAATGGCGCGATCTGGGCCAACCAGTTCGACAATCTCGCCAACAAGCGCGCCCACGAGAAGACGACCGGTCCGGAGATCTGGCAGCAGACCGGCGGCAAGATCGACGGCTTCATCTGCGCGGTCGGTTCCGGCGGTACGCTCGCCGGCGTCGCCGCCAGCCTGCGCGCCAACAGGCCGGACATCGCCATCGGCGCCGCCGACCCGGCCGGTGCAGCGCTCTATAATTACTACACGAAGGGCGAGCTGAAGGGCGAAGGCTCCTCGATCACCGAGGGGATCGGCGTCAATCGCATCACCGGCAATCTTGAAGGCCTGGATGTCGACCACATCTACCGCATCGAGGATGCGGAAATGCTGCCCATCCTGTTCGAACTGGTGAAGACCGAGGGCCTGTCGCTGGGCGGTTCGGCCGGCATCAACATCGCCGGAGCCATCCGCCTCGCCCGCGAGCTGGGCCCCGGCAAGACGATCGTAACGATGCTGTGCGATGCCGGATCCCGGTATGCCGGCAAGCTGTTCAATCCGGAATTCCTGTCCAGCCGGGGCTTGCCCGTCCCGCCCTGGGCCGATAGCGAAGCGCCGCGCGCCACGGCCTGATCTCGGGCCGCCAAGGTAGAAGAGACGACGATGAACGACATGACGATGACCTCGACCGCCCGCGTGAAGAACGCGATCAGCGCCAAGCCGGGCCCCTACACGATCGAGACCGTGCTCGAGGTGAAGCACTATACCGACCGGCTGTTCTGGTTCCGCATCACGCGGCCGGACGCGTTCCGCTTCCGCTCGGGCGAATTCGTCATGATCGGCCTGCCCAAGGAAGACGGCAAACCGCTTCTGCGCGCCTATTCCATCGCCAGCCCCTTCTGGGACGAGGCGCTGGACTTCTACTCGATCAAGGTCGCCGACGGTCCGCTGACCTCGCGCCTGCAGCACATCCAGCCGGGCGACCAGGTCCTGCTGGGCAAGAAGCCGACAGGCACGCTCGTGCTCGACGCGCTCAAGCCCGGCAAGCGGCTCTACATGGTCTCCACCGGCACCGGCATAGCGCCGTTTGCCAGCCTGATCCGCGATCCGGAGACCTATGAGAAGTTCGACCAGGTCATCCTCACCCACACCTGCCGCGAAAGCGCCGAGCTGACCTATGGCAACGAGCTGGTGGAAGCTGTGAAGTCCGACGAGCTGATCGGCGAGATGGCGCAGGAGAAACTGGTCCACTTCGCCTCCACCACGCGCGAGGACAGCCCGGTGAAGGGCCGCGTCACCGATCTCATCGAGAGCGGCGAACTGTTCGGCCACCTGAACGTCCCGCCGCTCGATCCGGCGGTCGACCGCGTGATGATCTGCGGTTCCGAAGGCCTGTTGAAAGACACCCGGCAGATCTGCCTCGACCGCGGCTTCATCGAAGGCTCCAACGCCGCCCCCGCCGACTTTGTTGTCGAAAAGGCCTTCGTCGCGACTTAGCAGACGCACCCTCGCGCCCCTATATAGGTCGGACCATACAGGTCGGGACTGGCAGCGACGGGGAGCGAGCACGCCATGACGGGAATGATCAGGGCCGGGATCGGCGGCTGGACCTACGCGCCCTGGCGCGGCGTCTTCTATCCGGAGAAGCTGAGCCAGAAGCGCGAGCTGGAATACGCCTCGCGCCAGATGAATTCGCTGGAGATCAACGGCACCTATTATTCCGGTTTCAAGCCCGATACCTGGATGAAATGGCGCGACGAGACGCCCGAGGATTTCGTCTTCGCGGTGAAGGCCAGCCGCTTCTGCACCAACCGCAAACTCCTGTCCCAGGGCGGCGAAAGCGTCGAACGCTTTCTCGACCAGGGGCTGACCGCGCTGGGCGACAAGCTGGGCCCGATCAACTGGCAGTTCATGGCGACCAAGAAGTTCGATCCGGAGGACTTCGAAGGTTTCCTGAAACTCCTGCCGCAGGAGAAGGACGGCATCCGCCTGCGCCACGCGCTGGAAGTGCGCAGCCCCACTTTCGACACCGAGGAATTCTACGATCTCGCCCGCAAATACGGCGCCGCCATCGTCTATGCCCATGACGACGAAGCGCCCGACTGGCCGCGCATCGACCAGGACACGGCGGACTTCAGATATGCCCGCCTGATGTCGAGCCGCGAGGACGAGCCCACCGGCCTCTCCCCGGAAGAACTCGACGGCATCGCCGGCCAGACCCGCGCCTGGGCCAGGAGCGGCGACGTCTTCGCCTATTTCATCGCCGGGGCGAAAGTGCGCAATCCGGCCGCAGCGCAGGCGCTTCTGGCGAAGCTCGAGGCGTAGGCCGAGCGCAGCCCGCCTTTCTTCCCCATTTCGTGGGGAAGTGGGCCGCGGCTTCAGCCGCGGGTCGAAGGGGCCGGCGCGCCAGCGCCGGAAGATGGTGGCGCTTGCCTCAAGCACACCGCCGCGTACCGCGGCGCCCCTCCCCCGCTTCGCGGGTCCCCCTCCCCATTCCATGGGGAGGAAAGACACCCCGCACACGCCGCTTGACACACATAAACATATCTTTATACGTGAAGACGCGCCGATTTGATGTTCAGCTTGCGGGCGCGGAATAAGTACGGCTAAAGCGGAGCGAACGGAGGAATATCAACGGCTTGCCGCCAATCCTCCGTTTCCGCAAATCGGCGTTCGTTCTTTTCCGCGCATATGGGAAACGACATGACGCAACTTGCGGCCCTCGATTTCGAGCTTCCCTCGCACAATGTCCGCCCCCTCCGCACCCGCCTGCGGGCGGTGCTGCTGGGTTGCGGCACGGTGAATTCCGGTGTTCTGGACGGGCTGGCAGAGATGTCCGAAGCCGTCGAGGTGTCTGCCGTGGTGACGCGCCGCGCGCGCACCGGCAAGGATGGCCGCACCGCCTGGCTGACCGATATCCGCGACGCGTTCGACACCGGGCCGGACCTGGTGATCGACGGCCTGCCGGACTGTCCGGCCGCCGAGAAGGCGCTGGAACTGGCCGTCGAGCGCGGCATCCATGTCGTCTCCGCCAACAAGGCCGTGATCGCCCGCCGCCCGGATCTGGAAGTGCGCGCCCGCCGCAAGGGCACACGCTTTGTCTATTCCGCCGCGGTCGGCGGCGGCGTGCCGGTGCTGGAAACCGTTATCCGCCTCACCTCCGCCGGCGAACGCATCGCAAGCGTGCGCGGCGTGCTCAACGGCACCTCGAATTTCGTCCTGGGCCTACTGGAACAGGGCACGGGTTTTGACGAAGCCATCGCCGCCGCCCAGGCCGCCGGCTTTGCCGAGGCCGACCCGTCTGCCGATATCGACGGGCTGGACGCGGCGGCCAAGCTGGCCCTTATCGCCCGCAAAGCCTTTGCCTTCGCCCCGGACGCCGCCAGCATTCCGGCGCAAAGCCTGCTCTCGCTCGATCCCGGCCAGGTGTGCGGCGCCCGCGAGAACGGGCTGCGCTATCGCCAGCTGGCCGAACTGAACCGGCTGGAAGACGGCACGATCGACGCCCGGGTCAGCCTTACCGCCCTGCCGGAAGACCACCCGCTCGCGCGTCCGGAAAACGAAGAGAATACTGTCGAGATCGTCTGTGAAAGCGGCCTGAAGGTCGTGCTTCACGGCAAGGGCGCCGGCCGTTCCCCCACGGCCGGCGCCGTGCTGGCCGACATCCGCGATCTCGTCGAAGCCGGAGAGGTATGATGGCCGTGACCCTGGAATGCATCCCCTCCACCCGATGTCGTGACATCACCACGATCGCCCTGGCCGGCAATGGTTCGCCGGTGCGCGTGACCGGCCGGATCACCGGTCCGGACGAAGCCCCGGCGGTTGTCGTGCTGGGCGGCATCTCCTCGGGCCGCAATGTCACCGATCATGAGGGCGAGCCCGGCTGGTGGGCCGCCCAGGCCGGACCGGCCCGCGCCATCGATACCGACCGCCGCCGCATCCTCTCCTTCGACTTCATCGGCGAGGCGCTTTCCCCCTTCCCCACCACGCAGGACCAGGCCCGCGCCATTCTCGCCCTGGCCGACGCGGCCGGGATCGACCGGTTCGATATTATCGGCTCCTCCTATGGCGGCATGATCGGCCTCGCCCTGGCCGCGCTGGCACCGGCACGGGTCGGCAAACTGCTGGTGATTTCCGGCGCCCATCGCCCCTGCGCCATGGCGCAGGCCTGGCGCTCGATCCAGCGCGAGACCGTGGAACTGGCCCTGCGCCTGGGCGACGGCGCTGCCGGGCTCGACCTCGCCCGCCGTCTCGCCATGACCACCTATCGCACACCGGACGAGCTGGAAGACCGGTTCTACGCGCCCGATCCGGACAGCCGCGACGCCTGCGGCATTGCCGGCTATCTGGAAGCCCGCGGCCGCGACTATGCGCAAACCGTGTCGCCCCAGCGCTTTCTCGCCCTGTCCTGGTCCATGGACGCCCATGATGTGGACCCGGCCGGTATCGCCTGCCCGGTCACCTATCTGGCCGTGCTGGAAGACCGGCTTGTGCCCGCCTCGCAGATCGCCGAGGCCGCCGGCCGCACGCCGGACGGACGGCTGAAAACCCTGCATTCGCGCTATGGCCACGACGCCTTCCTGAAGGAAGAGACGGCCATCGCCGACACCATCACCGACTTCCTGCGGAGCTGATATGAGCCAGGATCCCCGCACACGGGCCATCCGCGCCGGCCTCAACACCGACCGCAGCTGGAACGCCGTCATCCCGCCGATCTCGCTGTCGACTGCCTATCGCCGCGAGGACCCGGCGGTGCAGCCGGCCTATGACTATGCCCGCACCGCCAATCCGGGCCGCTCCCTGCTGGCCGATGCCATCGCCGAGCTGGAGAATGCCGCCGGGGCCGTGGTCACCGGGTCGGGCATGTCGGCGATCGACCTCCTGCTGCACGATCTGCCCTTCGGCGCGCGGGTGATCTGCTCGCACGACGCCTATGGCGGCACGCGCCGCCTGCTCGATGCGCGATCCTCCGGCGGACGCCTCGTGCCGGTCTATGTCGACACGTCCGACCTCGACGCCGTCTCCGCCGCCCTCAATGAGGACGCGGCCCTGATCCTGGCCGAGACCCCGTCCAATCCGCGCCTGCGCATCACCGATATCCGCGCCCTGGCCAAGCTCGCCCGCACGGCCGGCACCGAACTGGCCATCGACAACACCGTGATGTCGCCCGCCCTGCAGCGGCCGCTCGACTGGGGGGCGGATTATTCCGTCCAGTCGATCACCAAGCTGATCAACGGCCATTCCGACATGGTGGGCGGCGTGGTGTGCTGTGCCGATCCGGAACGGGTCGAGCGCCTGACCTGGTGGGCCAATTGCGTCGGCACCGGCGCCGGGGCCTTCGACAGCTATCTCGCCCTGCGCGGCCTGCGCACCCTGCCCCTGCGGGCCAAGGCCCAGTGCGAGAGCGCACAGGAAGTCGCCACCTGGCTGGCGCAGGACGATCGCATCGCCCATGTCGACTATCCCGGCCTCAAGACCCATCCCGGCCATGACATCGCCGCGCGCCAGCAGGACGGGTTCGGCCAGCTGATCTCGATCCAGCTGTCGGACCGTGCCGCCAGTGCCCGCGATGTCGTCTCCCGGCTCGACCTCTTCACCCTCGCCCAGTCCCTGGGCGGCGTGGAAAGCCTCGTCTGCATCCCCGCCCTGATGACCCACGCCTCCATGTCCCCGCAAGCCCGCAAGGAGGCCGGCGTGCCGGATACGCTGATCCGCCTTTCGGTGGGACTCGAGGGTGCCGCCGACATGATCGCCGATCTGGACAAGGCGCTGGGTTAGTTTCCCCGGCCTCTCCATTTTTCCCGGATGAAAGCCTGCGCAGGCAGGCTGCAGATCCGGGACCGACCGAGGGCGGTTTCAACTGATGAGTCTCCCGTAGATCCCGGCTCTTCGCCCGGCCCAAGGCCGGGCTTCCGGCCGGGAAAAAGCAGGGTGCAAATGCCGGCCACCGGACAAGGCTTCCCCTGCGCCAGCGGGGGAAGTGGCCGAACCCGGCCTCGGGCCGGGTGAGGTCGAAGGGGGTGAGTCACAAGTGCGCGCTGCGCGCTCCGCGGCGCTTTCGCACCGCCCCCTCAGTCCGCTACGCGGACAGCTCCCCCGCAAGCGGGGCGAGCCCTGGGTCCGGCACCTGTCCCCAATCCATACCTTTCCTTGAACGGGTCCGGGGGAAGCAACCACTTCCATACCGTCATCCTGACGAAAGTCAGGACCCAGATCGCAAAGGGAGACATCGGCGAGGCGGGCGCAAACGCGCGCGCTCCACCGCGCGGGACAAGCGCGAGCTCGCGCCCACCCTGCCCTACGAACTGGATCCTGACTTTCGTCAGGATGACGGTGGAAGTTGGGGAATTCAGCGTCCAAAAGCCAGCAAGCGGGTGACGGTGCTTGTGGGGGTGTTGGCGCCCCCTCTCCCCGACCGGGGAGAGGGCAGGGTGAGGGGCGGCCGCGGGAGCGGCCACTCAAGACTCTTCGATAGCGCGGCGTTGCCGCGCGCCCCTCATCCGCCCTGCGGGCACCTTCTCCCCAGTCGGGGAGAAGAAGAACCCCGCCTATTCCCCGCCCAGGGCACCCGGCAGATGCGGCGGCGTTGTCTCGTTATTGGCGGCGGACCAGACGTTCGGCAGGATATTGCATTGCAGGCCTTCGGAATCCTGGCCGATCTGGTAGGGGCCGGCATAGAGGGGGCATTTGCACTCGGCGAGGCCGTCGCCGTCCTCGTCCGTGCAGGGCGCGGTCATGCAGCCGGCATAGAGGCGGATATCGTTCTCGCTGCAGTCCTGCGAGCCGAAATTGTGCACTTCGCTGGAATAGAAGGAGAAGGTGGAGATCAGCGTCGCATCGCCCCCTTCATAGAGCGACTGGGTGGCGCCGGTCTCCAGATCGCCCAGCAGGCTGCACACCGGTGCTTCCTGGCAGAACTCATACTCGTCGACATGCGGATCGTCGGCATTGTTGCAGATGCCCGAGGCCAGATGGGCCATGTTGAGGCAGTTCGAGCCGTCCTCATGGCAACGCAGCTCGGTTTCCGCGCGGGCGACCGGATTGAGGATCGAGCCGATCAGCACGAAATTATAGCGCAGGCCGGGCTCGAGCATCTGCTCGGTGACGGCATAGCAGGTGCAGTCGGCGTGTTCGGGACCGCCGATCGTGCACGGCAGGGGCGGCGTTGCGCTCTGGCCCGGCGGGGTGGGCTCTTCCGGCCCGGAATAATAGCACAGCGCATAGGCATTGCCCGAACAGGCGAGGAATTCGGACAGCTCGTCATACTGGTCGGCGCGCGGCGGCGGATCGTCCTGCGCGCTGGCGGCCGGGATGGCCAGAAGGCCGGCCAGGCAAAGCCCCCTGAACAGGTGTGCGGCAAGCTGGCGGGCGGCGAACAGGCGGCTGACGAGCAGGCGGGCAAGGGTGGAAGGCATGAGCGTCTCCTCGAGGAGCCGGGGCTCCGGGGCAGCGTTAAAGACCTACGCGTACAGACGCATCACACCTAACATTCAATGCCCATTCCTGACAACCCAAAATAGAATTTATCGGAGCAAGCCGGCGCTCGCCGGAAACCGGTCAGGCCGGGTATTTCAGCAGCAGGGACAGGGTCCAGCCATCGCCGGCCACATCGTCGATCTGCCAGCACCCCTCGCGCGTCCGGTCGAAATAGAAACGCAGGTCGCGCGGCTCGCCGAAATTGGTGAAACGGGCCTCGACCACCCGCCGGTCCTCACGGCCCCAGACATCCCGCCCGGTCACGGAGACATCGTCGATCAGCCAGTCCTGCCCGTCGACCCAGAAGCCGAAACCGAGCCGGTCCGCACTCTCGTCGAACAGGGCGTTGAGCCGGCCGGTATAGATCACCCCGCCGGCAGCCGGCGGTGAACCACTGCCCTGCAGCCGCTCATAGCTGGCCGCGATGAAGTCGACGGGCGGGCCGTAGTCCGCGCCGCAGACCGATGTCTCGCTGTCCGCCGCCACAGCGGCTGCGCTCGCCGCAATCGCCAGAACCATGGCCGATCCGATTGTCCGCATCGCTATCCCCTTCTTTCAGACTATTCCCTGTCAAGCCGCGCCGGATGAACCCGGGCTGACCCGGCCCACCGCAGTCTTCCATCCAGCCCGTTCGGCGTCGCGGCGCGCAATGTCGCAGGCCGGCGTGAAGCTGCCGTCCTGCGCCCACAGGCGTCGGCCGTCTTCCAGGCTGGCGAAAATCCCCGCCCCGAGACCGGCCAGGAAGGCCGCGCCCCAGGCGGTCGCCTCGGACTGGACCGGGCGCACGACCTCGATCCCGGTGAGATCGGCGAGGCGCTGCATCAGGGCATTGTTGGCGGTCATCCCGCCATCCACCCGCAGGCGTGTTGCCGCGACACCGTCGGCGGCGATGGCGTCGAGCAGGTCGCAGGTCTGGTGGACGGTGGAATCCACCGCCGCGCGCGCGATCTCGGCCCGGCCGGACCCGCGGGTCAGCCCGACAATCGCGCCGCGGGCATCCGGGTCCCAATAGGGCGCGCCCAGCCCGGTGAAGGCTGGCACCAGATAGACGCCGCTGTCCGGATCGGCGGCCGCCGCCAGCGCCTCGATCTCCGAGGCCTTGGCGATCAGGCCCAGCCCGTCGCGCAACCATTGCACGGTCGCCCCGGCCGACAGGATCGAGCCTTCCAGCGCATAGACGGTCTCGCCGCCGATCCGCCAGGCGATGGTGGTGAGGAGCTGGTTCTGCGACAGCACGGGTTCGTTGCCGGTATTGATCAGGAGGAAGGCGCCGGTGCCATAGGTGGATTTCATCTCGCCCGGCATAAGGCAGGCCTGGCCAATGGCGGCGGACTGCTGGTCGCCGGCGACGCCGCATACCGGCAGGGCCCGGCCCAGAACCGCCGCATCCGACACGCCGAATTCGCCCGCACTGTCGCGCACCTCCGGCAGCATCGCCGCCGGCACGCCGAACAGGGCGAGAAGGTCCTCGTCCCAGGCATTCGTGCGGATATTGTAGAGCGCGGTGCGGCTGGCATTGGTGGCGTCGGTGGCATGTACAACGCCGCCCGTCAGCCGCCAGATCAGCCAAGTGTCGACCGTGCCGAACACCAGCTCGCCCGCCTCGGCGCGCGCGCGGGCACCGTCGGCATGGTCGAGTATCCAGGCAATCTTGGTGGCGGAGAAATAGGGGTCCAGCACGAGGCCGGTCTTCTCGCGCACCCGGTCCGCATGACCCGCCTCGCGCAGCGCGGCACAAGTCTGCGCCGTGCGCCGGTCCTGCCAGACGATGGCATTGTGCACCGGCTCGCCGGTCTTGCGGTCCCAGACGAGTGTGGTCTCGCGCTGATTGGTGATGCCGATCGCGGCCACCGCATAACCCGCCTTATCCGCCGCCGCGAGCGCCTCACGGGCCGTCGCGCGCACGGTCGCCCAGATGACGTCCGGATCGTGCTCGACCCAGCCGGGCTGGGGATAGATCTGCTGGAACTCGCGCTGGGCAACGGCAATCACCTCATAGCTGTCGGTGAACACCACTGCGCGGGAGCTCGTCGTGCCCTGGTCGATCGCGAGGATCGCCGTCTTGCGCTGCGCCATACTTGTCCCCCTCTGCGGTTTTCGTGCGACTATAGCCATGACGCGCCTGGAAGAAACGCGCTAGGCTCGAAACCAATACGGGGGAGCATGCATGACCGACGCCGCCTTCACGCCCGAAAGGCTCGCCAGCCCCACCGGCGCCGACCTGTGTGTCTATACGCGCGAGGCCGACGGTGCGGCACGCGGCATCGTGCATATCAATCACGGCCTGGCCGAACGCGCGGCGCGCTATGCCCGCTTCGCCAACTATCTCGCATCGCGCGGCTATCACGTCATCGCCCACGATCATCGCGGCCACGGCCTCACCACCGCTGAAGACGGCGCCCCGCGCCGCTTTGCCGACGCGGATGGCTGGAACAAGGTGATGGGCGATGTGAAAGCGGTCGAGGACGAGGCGAAACGCCGCTGGCCCGGCCTGCCGCTGGTGGTCTTCGGTCATTCCATGGGATCGGTCGTTGCGGTCAATCACGCCCTGCGCGAACCGGACAGTATTGACGGTCTCGCCGCCTGGAACGGCAATATGGCGCTGGGCGGGCTGAAATCCGTGATGCGGTTCGTGCTGTGGTGCGAGGCACTCGTCGGCGGACGGTTCACGCCCAGCACCACGATCGACAAGCTGACCTTCAAGGCCTGGAACAAGCGCTTTCCCGAAGGCCGCACCGATGCCGACTGGCTGTCCTCGGACCGGGCCGAAGTCGACGCCTATGTCGCCGACGAGCTGTGCGGCTGGCCGTCCAGCGTCTCGCTCTGGCGCGACTTCCTGGACGGGGTCGCTTTCGCCGAGGATGACGGCAATCTGGAGAAACTGCCCAAAGACCTCCCCGTCCACCTGATCGGCGGATCCCTGGATCCGGCGACCGAGGGCGGCAAGACTGTGCGACATCTCGGGGCACGAATGGAGCGCCTGGGGATGACCCATGTTACCCTTAAAGTGCTCGAAGGTTACAGGCACGAGACAATAAACGAAGTCGGACGCGACGCCGCCATGGCCGATTTCGCGGACTGGCTCGACAGCGTCTGCGCCAAGCCCGCCTAGCCATGACCCGCTACGACGTCGTCATTGTCGGCGCCGGAGCTGCCGGCATGATGTGCGCGATCGAAGCCGGCCGCCGCGGCCGCTCGGTCTGCGTCATCGAGCATGGCAAGGCGCCGGGCGAGAAGATCCGCATTTCCGGCGGCGGGCGCTGCAATTTCACCAATCTGCACACCGGGCCGGGCAATTTCCTGTCGGCCAATCCCCACTTCGCCAAGTCGGCGCTGAAGCGCTACACGCAATGGGATTTCATCGACTGGGTCGACCGCCACGGCATCGCCTGGCACGAAAAGACGCTGGGCCAGCTCTTCTGCGACCAGTCAGCCCGGCAGATTGTCGACGGGCTGACAGGCGATATGCGCGACGCCGGCGCGACGCTGCGCCTGGGCGTCTCGGTGACCGCCCACATGCGTGAGGGCGAGGGTTTCCGGCTCGATCTGTCCGACGGCAGCACCCTCACCTGCCAGTCGCTGGTGATCGCCTCGGGCGGCAAGTCGATCCCCAAAATGGGCGCGACCGGTTTCGGCTATGACGCCGCCCGGCAATACGGGCTGGCCGTCACCGAGACCCGCCCGGCGCTGGTTCCGCTGACCTTCGATCCGGACACGCTGGCGCGCTTCAAACCCCTTTCCGGGGTGGCGGCTGACGTCTCGGCGCGCTGCAACGGCACCGCCTTCGAGGAGGCGATGCTGTTCACCCATCGCGGTCTCAGCGGCCCGGCCATCCTGCAGATATCCTCCTTCTGGCGCGAGGGTCACGATATCGTGATCCGCTTCCTGCCCGGCCGCGACTGGTTCGACACCCTGCGCACGGCCCGCACGGAAACACCGCGCCAGGCGCTGCAGAGCGTCTTGTCGGAACATCTGCCCAAACGCCTCGCCCAGCTGCTGGCCGAGGAGGCCGGCCTCGCCGGCAACATGGCCGACCAGTCCGACAAGAAACTGCAGAATACCTGCGCTATGCTGGAGTCTTGGACGCTGCGCCCGACCGGCTCGGAAGGCTATCGCACGGCAGAAGTCACGCTGGGCGGGGTCGATACAAACGGGCTGGACAGCCGCACCCTGCAGGCCCGCAGCGTACCCGGCCTGTACTTCATCGGCGAGGTGGTTGACGTGACGGGCTGGCTTGGCGGATACAACTTCCAGTGGGCCTGGTCGTCCGGCTGGAGCGCCGGTCAGGTGGTCTGAATGCGACAGGTCCCGACGAAGATTTCGTGCCGCGAGAAAACCCTCGTCATGCGGCACATCGAGCGCTATCTAGAGGGGCAAGTAAACACTGTTCTCCGCAAGCAGGCCGTCCGGTCTGAGGCGGGCAAGCCGATCGTGACATGAACCGTTCCTATATCGCCGCCCTCGCCATTTTCGTCGCCGTGGTCCTCCTGTTCACGGTGGGGACGCTGCTCAATGGCGAGGCGGATTCCCGCGACGCCGAACAGACCGAGACCAGCCACCGATTCGAGGTTGTGGTGCGTTCGGTCGAGGCGCAGATGCGCCCGGCCAACCTGTCGCTGCGGGGCCGCACCGAAGCCTTCCGCGAAGTCGTCGTGCGCGCCGAGACCGGCGGCCGGGTCGCCGAGGCCGAACGGCTGGAAGGCACGCCCGTCACCGCAGGCGATGTGCTGTGCCGGCTCGATGTCGATGCCCGCTCGGCCTCGGTCCAGCAGGCCGAAGCCGATCTGCGGGCGCGCCAGCTGGAATATGACGCCGCTGCGGAACTGAACCAGCGCGGTCACCGCTCGGCCAACCAGGTCGCGGCCGCCGAAGCCGCGCGCGATGCCGCCCGGGCCCGCCTGAGCGCCGCGCGCGAGGAGCTGGCCAACGTCAATATCGCCGCGCCCTTCGACGGAATTTTCGATGGCCGGACCGCCGAAGTCGGCGACTTCCTGCGCACCGGCGATGCCTGCGGAACGGTGGTACAGCTGGATCCGATCCTGGTGGTGGCCGAAGTCGGCGAACGCCATGTCGCCGAGCTGGAACCCGGCATGGCGGGGCAGGCCCGTCTGGTCACCGGCCAGACGGTCGAGGGCACGATCCGCTTTGTCGAGCGCCGGGCCGACCCGACCACCCGCACCTTCCGCGTCGAGCTGGAAGCGCCCAATCCCGATCACGCCATCCGGTCCGGCATCACGGCGGAAATCCGTCTCGACCTGCCCGAAGAGCCGGCCCATCGCATTCCCGCCTCCATCCTCGCCCTCAATGCCGACGGCGTGCTGGGCGTGCGGATCGTGGAGGACGGCAACCGCGTGCGCTTCGTGCCGGTGGAGCTGCTCAGCGATGACGGCGAGCAGGTCTGGGTCGCCGGACTGCCGCGCCGCGCCGAGGTGATCGTGCTGGGACAGGATTTCGTGGCCGACGGGGTCGAGGTCGATGTCTCCCGGGAGGGAGCGGCCCGGTGACCGGCGTCGTCGACTTCGCGATCAATCGCGCCCGCATGGTGCTGGCGATCTTCGTCTGCGCCCTCGCCGCGGGCTTTCTCTCATTCGTCAGCCTGCCGCGCGAAGCCGATCCGGACATCCCCTTCCCCTTCGTGATCGTGGTCGTGCCGCTGGACGGCATTTCTCCGGAAGACGCCGAACGCCTGATCGTGCGGCCGACCGAAACCGAGATGCGCTCGATCGAGGGGCTGGAAGAGCTCAACGGCACCGCCGCGCTGGGCGCCGGCACGCTGATCGCCGAATTCGACGTGCCCTTCGATGCCGACCAGTCCGTGCTGGACGTACGCGAGGCCGTCGACATGGCCCGCCGCGAATATCCCGAGGATGTGCGCGAACCGGTGATCCAGGAGTTCAACTCCGCTCTCGCCCCCACGATCGCCGTGCAGGTCTATGGCGAGGCGCCCGAGCGCACGCTCTACCGCATCGCCCGCGATCTGGAAGACGAGATCGAGGCCCTGCCGCAGATCCTGCAGGTCGATGTTCAGGGCCTGCGCGAGGAAGTGCTGGAGATCGTCATCGATCCGGCCCTGCTGGAGACCTATGGCGTCACCTATAACGAGCTGTTCAACGCCGTGCAGTCGAACAACCGGCTGATCGCGGCCGGCTCGCTGGACAGCGGCGAGGCCCGCTTCCAGGTCAAGGTGCCCGGCCTGTTCGAGGATGCCGAGGATGCGCTGCGCCTGCCGCTGACCCGGTCCGGCGATACGGTCGTCACCCTGGAAGACGTCGCCACGGTGCGCCGCACCTTCAAGGATGCCGACAGCTTCTCGCGCTACAATGGCGCGCCGGCCTATACGCTGCAGGTCGTGCGCCGGTCGGGCGAGAATATCATGGACACCGCCGCCGCGGTGCGGGCGCTGACCAACGAGATCTCCGAGACCTGGCCGGAAACCGTCCGCCACGACTTCAGCCTCGACCTGTCCACCTATGTGCGTGACAGCCTGCAGAGCCTGACCTCGTCGATCATGCTGGCCATCGTGCTGGTGCTGATCCTGGTCGTGGCGGCGCTGGGCGTGCGCTCGGCCCTGCTGGTCGGCATCGCGATCCCGTCGAGCTTCCTCTTCTCCTTCCTGCTGTTGAGCATCTACGGGCTGACCGTCAATTTCATGGTGATGTTCGCCATGGTGCTGGCCGTGGGCCTGCTGGTCGATGGCGCCATCGTGGTGGTCGAGTACGCCGACCGCAAACTCGCCGAGGGCGAAACCCGCAAGGCGGCCTATGCGGCTGCCGGCAAGCGCATGTTCTGGCCGATCGTCTCCTCGACCGGCACCACGCTGGC
Organism: Maricaulis sp.; assembly: GCF_017642925.1. Taxonomy (GTDB): domain Bacteria; phylum Pseudomonadota; class Alphaproteobacteria; order Caulobacterales; family Maricaulaceae; genus Maricaulis. The sequence continues at coordinate 169,592 of NZ_JAEPOL010000006.1, forward strand.
AGCCTTCGTGCCCTTCCTGTTCTGGAACTCCATTCCGGGCCAGTACATGGCCTTCCTGCCGCTGACCCTGATCTTCGTGCTGACCTCGGCACTGGTGATGGCGCTGATCTTCCTGCCCACGCTGGGCTCGGTCTTCGGCCGCAAGGGCGGCGTGGTGGACGAAAACTCCGCCGTCGCCCACCTCAACGCCACCGAAGAAGGCGATCCCAAATCCCTGCCCGGTTTCACCGGTGCCTATGCCCGCATGATCTCGACGCTGGTGACGCGCCCGATCCTGGTCAGCCTGGGAGCGCTGGCTCTGGTCGTGGTGATCGTGATGAGTTTCGGCGCCCGCGCTTCGACCATGCGGACCGAATTCTTCCTCGATGCCGAGCCGGAGCAGCTCTACGTCTTCATCCGCGCCCGCGGCAATCTCTCCCCGGCCGAACAGTATGAGCTCGCCCTGGAGGCCGAACAGCGCCTGGAGGGGATCGAGGGCATCAAGGGCTATTACACCGTCGCCGGCGAACCGCCGGGCCAGTCGCCCTTCGATGGCACCGGTGCCGCGCCTGCCGACAGCGTCGCCCGTATCTTCGTGGAGTTCGAACCTTTCGGGCAGCGCCCCAATGGCCGTCTGATCGAACGCCGCATTCGCGAAGCGATGACCGGCATTCCCGGCGTCATCATCGAGGTCCGTCCCTTCCAGCAGGGTCCGCCCGTGGGCAAGGACATCCAGGTCGAGCTTCGCTCGGACGATGCCGCCGCGCTGGAGCAGGCCGCCCGCCTGATCCGCTCCTATATCGACGCGATGGAGGGCACGACCGATATCGAGGACACCCTGCCCCTGCCGGGCGTGGAATGGCGCCTCGACGTGGATCGCGAAGAAGCCGGGCGCTTCGGCGCCGACGTCACCCAGGTCGGCGCAGCCGTGCAGCTGGTGACCACCGGCACGCTGGTCGGCCGCTATCGCCCCGACGACGCGGACGAGGAAGTGGATATCCGGGTGCGCTTCCCCGAAGGCGACCGCGACATTTCACGGCTCGACGATTTGCGTGTGAACACCCAGACCGGCGCCGTGCCGATCTCGAACTTCGTCACCCGCGAAGCCCACCAGCGCATCGACTCCATCAATCGCCGCGACGGCAAGCGCGTGCTGATGATCCGCGCCAATGCCGATGAAGGCCATGCCGGGAATATCCTGCTGGCCGAGCTGCGCAGCTGGATCGACGAGCAAGTCGAGAGCGGCGCCATCGACCGCCGGGTCGATATCGACTATCTCGGCGCCGACGAGGAGAATGCCGAAGCTGGCGCCTTCTTCGGCAATGCCATGCTGGCCTCGCTGTTCATGATGGCGGTGATCCTGCTCTGGCAGTTCAACAATTTCTGGCATGTCGTGCTGACATTGCAGGCCGTCGTGCTGTCGGTCGTCGGCGTGCTGCTGGGCGTGCTGTTGACCTTCCCCTACATCTCCATCCTCTTCCTGGGGACGGGCGTGGTGACGCTGGCCGGCATTGTCGTGAACAATAATATCGTGCTGATCGACACCTTCCAGCGCCTGCGCGGCCTGGGCATGGCGGTCGACGAGGCCATCGTGCGCACCGCGGCCCAGCGTCTGCGCCCGGTCATGCTGACGACGGTCACGACGATTTTCGGCCTGCTGCCGATGGTATTCCAGATCAATGCCGACTTCGCCCATGGCGTATTGTCGATCGGCGGACCGGCGTCGGAATGGTGGGTGCAGCTGTCCTCAGCCGTGGTCTGGGGGCTGGGCTTCTCGACCCTGCTGACGCTGGTGCTCACCCCGGTCATGCTGGGCGCGCCCATGCGGCTGGGCAATTGGCGGCGAAAAATGCTGTCCGGCACGCCACTGGCCAGCCGGAGCGACGCGCAGCCGGCGGAGTAGGCGCGCCTACTCCCGGCTCACCCGGACCAGCCGGCCGTTTTCCTCGTCGGTGACGAGCCAGACGGCGCCGTCGGGCGCCACGCGGACATCGCGTATGCGCGCCTCAACCTCGCCGAACAGCACCTCTTCGCCGGCGACCGTGCCGTTCTCCAGATCGACCCGGCGCACATGGCCGGAGGGCACGTCAGCATCGCCGGCAATCAGGGCTGCGACCAGCAGATCGCCATCCCAGTCCGCGAACATCCCGCCGCGATAGATCGCCATCCCCGCGGGCGCGATCGAGGGCACCCAGACATGGATCGGGTCGGTCATGCCGGCATAAGTCTCGAACGGCGTGACCAGCGCACCGGTATAGTCGATGCCATGGCTGGCAATCGGCCAGCCATAATTATTCCCTTCGGCCAGCACATTGATCTCGTCGCCGCCCTGCGGCCCGTGTTCATTGGCATAAACGGTGCCGGTGATCGGATCGACCACGACAGCCTGGGGATTGCGGTGGCCGATCGAGAAGACGCCCGGCGCCGCGACCTCGAAGGCGGAGCCCAAGGGCGTCCCGTCATCGGCGAGGTGGACGAAACTGCCGAAATGGCTTTGCGGATCCTGGGCCTGTTCGCGAAAATCAAACCCCTCGCCGATCCCCAGCAGCAGGCTGCCATCCGCCAGAAAGGCGACCCGCCCGCCATAATGGACATCCGTGCGGCGGCGCGGAATTGCCGAGAACAGCGTCTCGAAGTCCCTCAGCGCGCCGTCCTCCAGCCGCCCCCGGCCCAGATGCAGCGTATTGTCCCGCGGGCGCCCTTCAGACCAGGTCAGATAGACCTGGCCATTGGTCTCGAAATCCGGATGCAGCACGACATCCAGCAGACCGCCCTGGCCTGAATAGAGAACCTCGGGCACGCCGGAGAGCGGATCGGACAGCGTGCCGTCGGCCGCCACGAGGCGCAGGCGGCCGGGCTTCTCGGTGACCAGCATGCGGCCATCGGGCAGGAAGGCGAGGCTCCAGGGGTGTTCCAGCCCCTCGACCCGGGTTTCCAGATGCGTCTGGGCATGCCCCGGCGCGGCGGCCAGCGTCAGGGCCAAGCCCAGCACGATCGATTTTCCGGCCATCTCATCCCCCAAGCGAATTGTCGCCAATGACGCCACACTATAGGCTCGGCCCATCGCTGTAGAGCCCAATTCGGGGGACGCCATGGCCACGGTCCGCATGATTGCCGTCTACCTGCTCGCCGTCGTGACGGGCACCGTGCTGGTCAGCATCGCCAACACGCATGTCGTCCTGCAGGCCCTCGTTCACGCCGGAGCCAGCATCCCCACCGCCGTCCGCCTGGACGCGATCCGGCAGGACCTGGCCGGCTTCGCACCGACGCTTTTCGTGCTGATCCTCGTCGGCTTTGCCGTCGCCTTCCCGATAGCCGGACTGCTGGGCCGCCTTCTGGGGCGCGGCTGGCGGCGGCTGGGCTTTACCCTGGCCGGCGGCGCGGCGATTGCCGCCATCATGCTGGGAATCACGGCCTTCTACGGTCAGGTCCTCGACGCGACGATCACGCCGGTCGCCTCCTCCCGCGACCTGCCCGGCCTCTTGACCCTGTGCCTGGGCGGTGCCGCTGCGGGCTTTCTCTTTGCCAGCCTGAAGCCACCCGCCCACACCGCGTCCCGGCGATAAGTTGCATTCGACTCAATTCCGAGCGCGAGGACAGACCTCGCCTTAAGTCCGGCCGGGTTATGCACCTGTCTGGGAGGGTCCTCGATGGCACGTGTCCGCGAAACCATGCGCTCGGATCTGCGCAATATCATCAAGGGTGGCGCCACGTCGCGGATCCTGGACCTGTATTCGATCGCCCAGCGCTATGGCGAATACGACCGGCACAGCGCCAACCCCTTCTTCCTGCATCCGCGCCTGAACCGCTGCTTCATCATCAAGCACACGGTGCGCGTCCACGAACGTCCCTATGTGATGTCGTCACAGCCGGTGGTGACCAAGGTTCTGGTGCCGCTGGCCGACAGCGACCTGTCGCTGGGCGGACATGCCGTCTTCGTCGAGGAGATCGGCTTTGCCCAGAAGATGCGCACCCTGTTCGAGCGCCCGGACGAGCCGCACCTGATGGATCTCGACCTGATCCGGCTGCGCGAGCTGGCGGCGCTGCCCAGCTTCGACCCGTTCATCCTGGCCGAGCGCTATCGCGATCACGTCCGGCCGATCGACGAGCTGTATTTCAACATTTCCGATCACGAGAAGGAGCGCATGGAAGATTCCGTGGCGCGCCAGATCGTCGACGTGGTCAGCCTAGCCTTCGGCGATCATTCCCAGCAGGACAAGGAACGCGCCCTGCGTTTCACCCGGCAATTGCTGGCCTGCGATCTGGACGGCCGCCTGAGCGATCTGCGCCGCTCACTGGACATGACCGAGATGGAGTTCCGCTCCGGCATCTTCGGCTGGCGGGGAATTCTCTACTATCGCTATCACATGAATGAGGCGCTCTCGGCACTGAAAGGCTTCATCCAGCAGATCAAGGCGGTCTCGATCGTCGGCGCCAGCGAGCACGAATATTCCGAGCTGCAGCATATGCGCCGCGCGATCATCGACGAGACCCGGCATCGCTGGGCCTGCCTGACGACGGTGATGGAGGAATACGAGACCGTGTTCGGCCGCTTCTGCCGCGGCGAGGATGCGCATGGTTTCCGCAACTTCCTCCTGAAGGCGCCCTCGCTCTTCTACGATGTGGGGAGCGATCTGTCGGTGGTGGGGCATGTGCCCGGCTACTGGCGCTACTGGGCGAAGCAGAATTCCAAGGGCTTCCTGCACGCCCGCGAGGCGGTGACGCTGTTCTCGGACTTCATCGCCAGCGTGACCCGCACCGCTCCCGGCGCGAGCCATACCGGCACGGAAGCCCGCCGGCGCCTGCGCTCACCCATCCCCCAACCGGTCGTCGTGACGACGGACGCGGCCTGAGGCCGCCCCGTCGTCCTGCCCGCCGGGGCTGCGGCCCACCGTTCAGGCCGCAGCCCCAACGCAGCGCAAAAAGCCACAAGGTCATCCGATATTAAGCTGTTCCCGCTAGCGTTGCGGCGCTGGGGCAATCAGGACGGAATGGATGAGCGGGTCAGACAGAAGCAGCCTTCGCCGGATCGTGCGCGGCGGTGCGACACCCCGCATTCTCGACCTGTGGTCGATCCACCGCAAATACGGCCAGACCCTGGAATTCGCGGCGAAGCCCTTCTTCCGCAATATACGGCTGAATGCCAGCTTCATGCTGAAGCACACCGTCCGGCCGCATGACCGTCCCTATCTGCTGACCGAGAACCCGGTCGCCACCAAGCTGATCATTCCCGTCTCCGTCGATGATCTGGCGATGGGCGGGCATTCCTTCTTTGTAGAGGAAAAGGGGTTTGATCGCCGGCTCAAGGAATTCCTGGGCACCGGCTCGATCAATCCGAAATTCGAGGCCGACCTGCAGCGGGTGAAGGACCTCGCCGCGATGCCCTCCTTCGACCCCTTCCTGCTTGCCGACCGCTATGCCACCGGCGAGCGTCCCGTCGGCCGCTTCTATTTCAATATCTCGCCGGACGAGCAGGAGGCGATGCTGGGCCATGTGACCCGGCAGATATTCGGCATCGTCAGTCTGGCCTTCAACGACGAAATCCTGAGCCCGAACGATGACCGTGCCCGCAAGTTCGCGCGCCAGCTTCTGGATGGCGAGGACAAGCAGAAACTCGTCGGTCTGCGCGAAACCCTCGGCATGAGCGAAGAGCAGTATGAGGAGGGCATTTTCGGCTGGAAGGGCATTCTCTACTACCGCTGGCGCATCCGCGAGGCCCGCGACGGGCTGCGGCAATTCCTGGTCGAGCTGAACAATGTCACCGTTCGCGGTGCGACCTGGGAAGAGAACAAGGAAGTCAACGATATCCGCCGTGCCATCCTGAAAATGGCCAAGGATCGCTGGACCGCGCTGACCCGGGTGATCGACGATTACGACGCCCAGTACACGCGCTTCTGCAAGGGCGGCGACCCGACGGCGATCCGCGACTTCCTGCTCAAGGCGCCGGCCTATTTCGGCCAGCTGGGCAGCGACCTCTCGGCGGTCACCCATGTGACGTCGTTCTGGAATTACTGGTGGACGGACCGGGAGAAGGGCAGCCTGTCGGCCGACGACGCGCTGGACATCTTCCCCAGCTTCCTGCGCTCGCTGACGCGCGTCTCCGAAGACATCCACTATACCGACGTGCGCGCGGCGATCTGACGGCCTGGCGCTCACTCCGGAATCAAGACGGCCGGCCCGCCAGGCGGACCGGCCGTTCTGCTTTCCGCTTTCGCTATTCTACAGTGACGCGGACGAGATTGTCGTCTGAATCGCGGTCGATCAGCTTGTTGTAGGGATCGATACCGGCATAGAGCGGCTGCTCGTCGACGATGAGCTCGATACGCATCGTGGTCTCGTCGATCCGGTGCTTCTCCATGTAGAGCACGTGATCGCTGCCTTCATAGGCATCGTCGAGATTCTCCGAGAACAGGCCGATATCGATCATGTAGTCGATATCCTCCTCGGTCTGCTCGCCGGCCCCGTCGGCCTCGAACTTGTGCGCCTCGATCTCGATGGCGACATCCCAGCGGCCGTCCTCGCGCTCGCTCGCGGTCGCCGATACGGCTTCCAGGTCGAACACGACGATCCGCTCGAAGAAGTCGTGGATCACGCCTTCCCATTCCGGCCCGGCTTCAGCGCGCAGGATGCGCAGGAAGTCGAGCGTCGTGGCATACGGATCGGTGGAATAGGCCCGTTCGGCGATCAGCTGCTGCATGACGCGGTTCACAGCATCCTCGCCGAGATAGTCGGCCAGGGCATACATGATCACCGCACCCTTGCGGTAGTGGATGTAGGGCTGGTTCTCGACCCGGTAGAGCGGCAATTCCTCGATCGACTCGGAGCCGCGAGCCGACAGATAGCTGTCGAGCTCGTATTTGAGGAAGCGACGCATATGGTCTTCGCCATACGCCTCGCGCATCACCATCAGCGCCGAGTACTGGGCGAAGGTTTCCACCAGCATGGTCGAACCCTGCACATTCGCCCCCAGCACCTGGTGCGCCCACCACTGGTGCGCCGCCTCGTGTGCGGTCACGTAGTAGACATAATCGATCTCCGACGGGTCCGAGAGATTGGCGATGAAGCCGATGCCCTCGGAATACGGGATCGTGTTCGGGAAGGACTGGGCGAAGGTCTGGTAGGCCGGGAATTCCAGGATCCGGAACTGCCGGTACTGGAAGGGGCTGAAATGCTCCGAGAAATAGGCCAGCGAATCCGCCGAGGCCTCGAGCATCCGGTCCACATTCCAGGCGTGGTCGGGATGGTAGAAGACCTGCAGATCGATCCCGTCCTGCTCCTGCTCGGCCACCGCATAATCGGCGGAGAGCCACGAGTAGAAGTTCAGGATCGGCCGGTCCATCACGTATTCGAAGTACCGGCGGCCATTCTCCTCCCACTCACGCTCCAGATATCCCGGTGCGACGGCAATCTGGTCGGCCGAGGTCGACACGATCGTGCGGAAGGTGACGTAGTGGGACCCGGTCAGACCGTTCTCGTCCCAATGGCTTTCGTCTTCCAGCGGGAAGGCCCGGTCGATCGGCTCCAGCCCTTCACGCCGGCGTTGCTGGCGGTCCTGAAGGCGCCAATTGCCGTTGAAGCCGATATTGGCCATCGACTCGCCATTGTTGAAGAAGGTGCCGTTGTAATTGACCGTGCTGACATTGCCCGCATTGCGGAAACCGGGATTGGCCCGTTCGACCGAGAAGTCGAACGTACGCGTCTCGCCCGGCTGCATGGGCGTGTCGAAGCGGAAGGAATAGGTCAGGAAACGCGGATCTTCCGCATCCACCTGCCCGCCCTGCGCCTCTTGTGACAGCACCGTCGTACCGTAGCCATAGGACACCCACAGCGTATCGATGGGGGCGTCCGTCTGGTTTTCCAGCACATACTGGCCCCGCGCCGTGTAGCGGCGTTCGGAGGGGTAGATATCCACCTCATAGGCGGTTTCCACGATGGTCGGCTGATCGACATCCTCCAGGTAGAGATACTCCCGCTCATACTCGGCCTGCAGCCCGCGGAAGTCGTTGGAGGAGACATAGGTGTTGCGGATATTCGTGTTGTAGAAAATCCAGCCACCCGTACCGGCAATGCCGGCGAGGGCCACCACGATCAGTCCCACCGTTGCCGGCGTCATCCCGCGGCCGAATGCTCCAAGGCGGGCCAGGATCGGCGACAGGGACCCGCGGCTCCACAGCCGGTAGGAAATGACGAGCAGGAGCAGCGCCCAGAACGACCAGTAGGCGTAGAACCAGAGCGAAATGCCGAGGAAATGGCCATAGCCGTTCATATCCGAATAGGGCGCACCGGGGGTGCTGCCATACTGGTAGAGGTTATGGTCGAGCCCCATCTGCGACATCACGATGGAGACGATCAGGAAGACCAGCATGAAGGCCATGCCGAGCCAGCGATTGTTCATCAACACCTGGGCGAAGATCGCCAGGGCCGCGAAAATCGCGGTCGGCAGGATCATCCCGACCAGGCCGCGCAAGGCGTACTGATCCCACTCAACCGGAGCAAAGCCCTGGATCATCTGGGATACACCACCGGCAAGCAGAGCCAGGCCGATCAGGCTGACGACAACCAGGCAAAGCGCGAGGAATTTGGTCGCCATGAACACCCAGCTCGGTGTCGGCGTCGCATCCACGATGTAGGAGAAGCCGACCCGGCGCTCGCGCCACATCACCTCCGCTGCGTAGTAGATCACCACGACACTGGGGAGCCATGAAAAGGCGCCGTTGATGACGTCGATCATGATCCGCGTCACCGGATAGTTCGGTGTGCCGTAGTACTCATTGCCCAGGAAGAAGCCCGGAACGGTGTTGAGCAGCCCCAGGACCAGCAGGATCCAGAAAGCGACATTGAACACCACGCCCTTGAACTCGAAGCTCAGCCGGGCGAGGAATTGCTGGAAGGCGGCTCCACCATCGAGACGCGGCGTCACACGCGGCAGCTCGATTTCGGAAATGGCGTTGGCAGAGCCCGCTGCAGCGACCGCACCGGCCCGCCTTCGGCCCGGCAGTTTGAAACTGCCCTGGCGGAAGCGGAAGGTCGCGACGTTGATCGCCAGCAGCACCAGGCCGAAGCCGATCCAGAGCAGGCGGTTCTGCATCATCACGCCCTCGAACGCGACAACCCGCTCGTTCTGGTCGAACACGGTCCAATAGCGGGTGACCTCGCCGAACGTGTTGAAACCGAAGGGGTCGATGAGCGCGAGCATGTCGCGCAGATCCGGTTGGGACTGGGACAGGCCCACGCCGAGGAAATACAGCACCAGCAGCGCCACGAAGGCCGCATAAGTCGCGATGGTCGAGCGCGTGAAATTCGCCACCGTGAACAGGATCGTGCCGATCACCCACAGATTGACCAGCCCGAACACGGCAAAGAGATAGGGATACCAGGCGAGATTTGTGGGCCCGACCAGTTCCGGGTCGAGCCAGGGCATGACACTGCCGATGAGGAAGGCCAGCGGCACGGCCGAGAAAACCAGGGCCGTGATCACGAAACCGCCGATGAAGCGGCCGAGCACGAAATCGAATTCCCGCACCGGGCGCGAATAGAACAGTTCCGAGGTCTTGAACCCGAAGTCACGCAAAACGCCTGACGACAGGAAGACCGTCGGTATGATCGCCCCGAAGATCGAGAAGATCAGGATGTTGATGGTCAGCGCGTTGGGCGAGTTGATGTTGACGGACCCACCGCCGCCGACCTGGATCTGGTCGATCGTCACCCCGCCGAATACGAGCAGGAAGAAGATCGCGAAAATGGCAATGGATGCCGGCGAAAAGAGCTGAAACCGGAATTCGAATCCGGCGATTTTCCAGAGCATGGCTAAGCCTCCCTCGCGCCGCTTATGCAGCGTTGGCGGCCCGGCGGCCGTCGGTGATGGTGGCGAAATAGACATCCTCGAGATCCGGCGTCGCGGCTTCGAACCCCTCGCCCGGATCGGTCTCCGACAGGACCCGTACCAGAACCTGGCCCATGGTCAGGCGTTCGGAAATCACGTTGAGACGCGAGCGGACAGCCGGCAGTTCACCCTTGGCCACCGTCTTCGCCCAGACCTTGCCGCTCAGCTCGGCGATCAGATCGGCCGGAGCGCCCTGCGCAACGATCTTGCCGCCATTCATGATCGCCATCGCCGGGCACAGATCGGCAACGTCCTCGACGATATGGGTCGACAGGATCACGACGACATTCTCGCCGATTTCGGACAGGAGATTGTGGAAGCGGTTACGCTCTTCCGGGTCGAGGCCGGCCGTCGGTTCGTCGACGATGATGAGCTTGGGGTCCCCGAGCAGCGCCTGGGCAATGCCGAAACGCTGGCGCATGCCGCCGGAATAGCTGGCGACGGACTTGCCGGCATGCTGGGTCAGATTGGTCTGTTCCAGCAGGGCTTCGACGACCTGCTTGCGTTCCTTGCCGTTCGAGATGCCCTTGAGCACGGCCAGATGGTCCAGCATGGCACGGGCTGACATGCGCGGATAGACGCCGAAATCCTGCGGCAGATAGCCCAGCACCGAACGCAGAGCCTTGGGCTCGCGCACGATATCGATACCGTCAAACGTGGCCGTACCGCTGTCCGGCGCCTGCAGGGTCGCCAGCGTGCGCATCAGCGTCGACTTGCCCGCACCGTTCGGGCCGAGCAGACCGAACATGCCCTTGGGAATGTTCAGCGTGACACCGTCCATGGCGCGCACGCCACCTGCGTAAGTCTTCGTAAGATTGTTGATTTCCAGCATATCCCGTCACGGCTCCTGCGAGCCGCCTCCCCTGAAAATGGCAAAATTGGGGCAAGACTAGGCCTGTCCCGGTTCGGGCACAAATGAGCCTTTGTACAGAAACCCCACCAGAGGGACGGTTATTCCCATTGTCCCCCCTTCATGCTCGCGATGCCGGAAACCCGTGACGACAGGCCCGCGCGATTGTATGCGTCGGCACATGGCACCACCGCTTCTCACCCTGCAGGGTATCCACCTCACCTTTGGCGTTACGCCACTGCTCGACGGCGCCGACATGCAGGTCGGCGAAGGCGAGCGCCTGTGTCTCGTCGGACGGAACGGGTCGGGCAAGTCGACCCTGATGAAGGTCGCCGCCGGGCTGGTCGAAGCCGATGGCGGTGAGCGGTTTGTGCATCCCGGCGCCACCATCCGCTATCTCGAGCAGGACCCGGATCTCAGCGGATTCGCGACGGTGCGGGACTATGTCGTGGCCGGACTGGCGCCGGGCGATATGGACTATCGCGCCGACTATCTGCTCGAACAGCTCGGCCTGACGGGCGAGGAGAAGCCCGGCGTGATCTCCGGCGGCGAAGCCCGGCGGGCGGCACTGGCCCGGGCGCTCGCGCCGGATCCGGACATCCTGATGCTCGACGAGCCGACCAACCATCTCGACCTGCCCGCCATCGAATGGCTGGAGAGCGAGCTGGCGGCCTGCCGCTCTGCCCTCGTACTGATCAGCCACGACCGGCGCTTCCTGGAAACCCTGACCCGCAAGACGCTGTGGCTGGATCGCGGCCGCACACGGCTGCTTGAAAAAGGCTTCGGTGCCTTCGAAGCCTGGCGCGACGAGGTTTTCGAGCAGGAGCAGGAAGAGCTGCACAAGCTCGACCGCAAGATCGTGCGCGAGGAAGACTGGCTGCGCTATGGGGTCACGGCGCGCCGCAAGCGCAATGTGCGCCGTCTCGCCGACCTGCAGGATCTCAAGCGCCAGCGCACGACGCATCGCGGTCCGCAGGGCCAGGTGAAGCTGGAGGCGAGCCAGGCCCAGGATTCCGGCAAGCTGGTGGCCGAAGCCAAACATGTCTCGATCGGCTTTGGCGGCCGTTCGATCGTGACCGACTTCTCGACCAAGATCGCCCGCAAGGCGCGGATCGGCCTGGTCGGCCCCAATGGTGCCGGCAAGACGACGCTGCTCAACGTCCTGACCGGTCAGCTTGCGCCGGATACCGGCGAAGTGCGCCTGGGCACCAAGCTGGAAATCGCCAGTCTCGACCAGAAGCGGCTGGCACTGAAGGACGACTGGACCGTCTCGGAGGCGCTGACCCAGGGCGGCGGCAGCCAGGTCGAGGTCGCGGGCAAGACCAAGCACGTCATGGCCTACATGAAGGACTTCCTTTTCCCGCCGGAGCAGGCCAACACGCCGCTGCGCGTGCTGTCCGGCGGCGAGAAGGCGCGGCTGATGCTGGCCCGCGCCCTGGCCCTGCCCTCCAACCTCCTGGTGCTCGACGAACCGACCAACGATCTCGACCTGGAAACGCTCGATCTCCTGCAGGGCCTGATCGACGACTATACCGGAACGGTTTTCCTGGTCTCGCACGATCGCGACTTTCTCGACCGGGTCTGCACGAGCGTGATCGTGTCGGAGGGCAATGGGCGCTGGCGCGAGTATGCCGGCGGCTATTCCGACATGCTGACCCAGCGCGGCCGCGGCGTCTCGCCGGACGACCGCACGGCGAATGTGACGACCGGCAAGCTGGCGTCGAACGCCCCGGCCAAACCGCAACCGACAGCCCCCAAGCAGGAAAAGCGGCGCATGGCCAACAAGGATCGCTATGCGCTGGAACGCCTGCCCGGCGAGATCGACGCGCTGGGCGAGACGATCGCCAAACTCGAAAGCCAGATGAACGACCCGGCGCTGTTTGCCGACAGCGCCCGTTTCTCACAAGTCTCTCAACAACTGGCCGACGCGCTCGCCGAACGCGATGCGAAGGAAGAGCAGTGGCTGGAGCTGGAAGCCCTGCGCGAGGAGATCGAGGGCGAGGGCTAACCGGTGTGACGCGTCAGGAAGGCGTCGAACCGGGGAACGGTAAAGGCGAGCTGCCCGTAGCTGGGTGCGTAGATCATGCCCTTCTCGATCAGGTGCTGGCGCGTGGAGTTGAGCTGGCTGGATGAGCCGACACCGAAGGCTTTCGCCACAGCACCGGGCCGGTGCTCGCCGGGCCCCAGCGTCGCGAGCGCCCGCATATAGTCCATCTCCTGGGGCGTACACCGGTCCAGACGCATCTGGAAGAAGCCACGATCCAGCGCTTCACGCACCTGCCCCGCTGCACGTTCCACGTCACGGCGGCGGATCGGTGAGGCTTTGGCAACGGCCCAGCAGCCATTGCCCCATTCCTGTATGAAATGCGGATAACCCTCCGTTTCGGCCCACAACGCATCCAGCGCCCCGTTTCCGATCTCCACATCTTCCAGTGCCAGCGTGTCGCGAAAGACCGTATCGGCCGCCTCGCGGCTCAACGGGCCGATCGTCTCCGCCATGAAGAGCCGCTCGGAATAGGACCGGCTCTCGCCCAGCTGCCGCAGTATGTTGGGAAGGCCGGCGCCTATCAGGATGACCGGCAGCCGCCGTTGGGCAATCCGGTGCATGGAAACGATCAGGGCATTGAGGTGCCCATGTCCGACGAACTGGAGCTCATCCACGATCAGTACGACAGCCGTGCCGGCATGCCTGGCCGCCACGCCGACGGCTTCGAACAGATCGGGCAGATCGGTCTCGAGGTCGCCGCTGTCGGCGATGCCCGGCTCGGGTTCGAATTCGACACCGACGGATCCGCCGGGAAAGTCGATATTCACCGACCGGACGAGGCTGGCCAGCGCCCGGCCCGCCGCCCGTACAAACGTCCGGGCCTTTTCGACATTGTCGAGCCCGATCAGGACCTTGCGCAACTGGGCGACCAGTTGTTGCAGGAAGGGCCTGTCGGGCACCGCCTCGATCCAGGGTACCAGACAGCCCAGAGCCTCAGCTTGCTCGCGCGCCTCCAGAAGAATGGATGTCTTTCCGGTTCCGCGCAGCCCGTGCAGCACCAGGCTGCGCGCCGCCCGGTGTTTCAGTGCCCGCCGCATCTGCGCCGTCATGGCCGCCACGACCGCGTCGCGGCCCGCCATCACGTCGGGCATGACGCCCGCTCCGGGCGTAAACGGGCTGTCCTCGGCCTTCACCTGCCACCCTCGAACTTAAGATTGCAGTTCATAGAGTGGTCAACTCGGTCAACTCGGTCAACTCGGTCAACTCGGTCAACTCGGTCAACTCGGTCAACTCGGTCAACTCGGTCAACTCGGTCAACTCGGTCAACTCGGTCAACTCGGTCAACTCGGTCAACTCGGTCAAC
>NZ_JAEPOL010000008.1 GCF_017642925.1 Maricaulis sp.
AAGCGGGTGTCAGGGTGACGGTGATGGTTGCGGCGCTCTCACTCTCTCTTCCAACTCTCTCTCTCTCTTCCAACTCTCTCCATTTTTCCCGGACGAAGGCCTGCGCAGGCAGGCCGCAGATCCGGGATCGACCGAAGATCACTTCAAGCGATGCGCTTCCCGTAGATCCCGGCACTCCGCCCGGCCTTCGCCGGGCATTCGACCGGGAAAAACGGGGGGGTGTTTGGATGCTTTAGATGATGATTGCTGCTTCAGCACCCCCGCTTCCCCACCGGGGAGAGGGAAACAGGGTGAGGGGCGGCCGCGGAGCGGCCTGCTTAAGACTTTTCTCAGCGCTGACGCGCGCCCCTCATCCGCCCTGCGGGCCCCTTCTCCCCGGTGGGGAGAAGGGGGAGCGCCGGGAAAAACGGATGTCTTGAGGTTGAAAGTGGCGGTCAGGCTCAGCGCTTGCCGGTGATCTGGCGTTCGGCGCGTTCTTTTTCGACGCCCGGCAGGTGGGCATCGAGATAGGCTTCCACGTGGCGCTGCAGCTCTTCGAGATGGTCGGAGAAGAGGTGGTTGGCGTCGGGCACGACTTCGGTCGTGATCTCGATACCCTTTTGCACACGCACCTTGGACATCACACGCTCGACATCGTCGGCCGGCACGATCTTGTCGGCGCCGCCATGAACGATGATGCCCGAGGCCGGGCAGGGGGCGAGGAAGGTGAAGTCATACATATTGGTCGGCGGGGCAACCGAGATGAAGCCGGCGATTTCCGGGCGGCGCATCAGAAGCTGCATGCCGATCCAGGCGCCGAAGGAGTGACCGGCCACCCAGCAGAAGCGGGCACCCTGGTTATAGCCCTGCACCCAGTCGAGCACGGTGGCGGCATCGGACAATTCGCCCAGGCCCTGGTCATAGCTGCCCTGGGAGCGGCCAACACCGCGGAAATTGAACCGCAGCGTCGCGAAACCGCGCTTGCGGAACGCGTCGTACATCATGTCGACGGTGGGGTTTTCCATATTGCCGCCGCCCAGCGGGTGGGCATGCAATATCAGCGCAATCGGGGCGGTCGGGTCTTCGCTCGGGCTGTAGCGCCCCTCAAGCCGGCCGGCGGGGCCGGGGATGATCACGTCAGGCATTCACACTCGCCTTTTTGGTCGTTCCAGTTCGCGTCCTGCAAATATGCGGCATTTCGTCCATTGCAACGCGGCGGACGGCAGCCCATATTCCTGACTGTTCTACTCGGTTATTGGCCGAACGCCGCATTCGCGAAGCCCGTCCGTTCCGGAAAGGCGGGTCTTAGCATGATCGGTACGCGGGATGCGAGCGTTTAAGGAGGTAAACGCATGAAGCTGAGCACAAAGGGACGTTACGCCGTGATGGCGATGGCCGATCTGGCCCTGGCCAGCCAGGACGGGCCTGTGACGCTGAGCGATATTGCCTCGCGCCAGTCCATCTCGCTGTCCTATCTGGAACAGCTCTTCGCCAAGCTGCGCCGCGCCGACATTGTCTCTTCGATCCGCGGCCCCGGCGGCGGTTACCGTCTGAGCCGCAAGCCGACGGAAATCCGCATCTCCGACATCATCGTCGCCGTCGACGAGCCGCTGCGCGCCACGCGCTGTTCCAGCGCCAAGGGCTGCCTCGCCGACGGGCGCCGCTGCATCACGCACGATCTGTGGGACGAGCTGGGCCGGCACATCTATCTCTTCCTGTCCTCGATCACGCTGGAAGACGTGCTCGAACGGCGCCTGCTGGGCGCTGCGAGTGGTGCTCTCGGTCGCATGGAGCGGCCCAAGCCTGTCGCCGAGCCCGCCACGGTCTGAGCCGATGCGGACATATCTCGACCATAACGCGACCACGCCGGTGAGACCGGACGTGATCGAGGCGGTGGCGCACGCCATGCGCCTGACGGGCAATGCCTCTTCAGTGCATGCCGACGGACAGGCCGCGCTGCGTCTTGTCGAGACGGCGCGGCGCCAGGTGGGCAAGGCGCTGTGCGCGCGGGCCGAGGATGTGATCTTCACCTCCTGCGGTACCGAGGCGCTGAATCTGGCGCTGCACAGTGCGATCCGGGCCGGCGGCGCCGGCCGCATCCTGCATTCGGCCATCGAGCATGAAGCCGTCGCCGACACCGCGAAGGCCTCCGGCCTGCCGGTCGAGGAAATTCCTGTCACGGCGGCGGGGCTGGCCGATCTGGGCTGGCTGGAAGACCGGCTGGGCCATTGGGACACAGCGCGCGATGGCCGCCCGGTACTGGCGCTGATGCTGGCGAATAACGAGATCGGCACGATCCAGCCGGTCGCCGAAGCTGCCGCCCTGGTGCGCGAGCATGACGGGCTGGTCGTGGTCGATGCGATACAGGCTGTGGGCAAGATCGCTGTCGATTTTGCCGGTCTGGGCGCCGACTACATGGCGATCTCGGCGCACAAATTCGGTGGCCCGCAGGGCGTGGGCGCGCTGATCGCCGCCTGCAATGCCCCGATGGAGCGGCAATTGCGCGGCGGCGGCCAGGAGAAAGGACGCCGTTCGGGCACGCTGAATGTCGCCGGTATTGCCGGACTTGGCCTGGCGATCGAACAGGCCGTGGCCGGTCTGGACGATTTCGCCCGCCTGGCAGACTGGCGCGATGCCATGGCGGCCGGGTTGAAACAGGCGGCGCCGGATATCCACATCCTGGGCGAGGGCGCGCCGCGCTTGCCCAATACGCTCGGCATTGCGGTGCCGGGCTGGAAGGGCGAGACCCAGGTGATGGCGCTGGATCTGGCGGGTTTTTCCGTCAGCGCAGGCTCGGCCTGCTCGTCCGGCAAGGCGCACGGATCGAAGATCGGCAACGCAACCGGGCTGGACGCGGATGCATCGCGCGGCTTCCTGCGTGTCTCGCTGGGTTGGAATTCGATGGCGGATCAGGCAGACGCCTTCGTGAAAGCCTGGAGCGAGGCTCACGGGCGCGCCCGACCCGAACATTCAAACGCACTCAAGGCGGTGAGCTGACATGGCTGCGGTCAAGGAAACCATTGAAGACGTCAAGAAGCTCGAGGCCGACAAGTACAAGTACGGCTTCACGACGGACGTCGAACAGGAATTCTCGCCCAAGGGTCTGGACGAGGAAACGGTGCGCTATATCTCGGCCAAGAAGGGCGAGCCGGCCTGGATGACCGAGTGGCGCCTGAAAGCGCTCGAGCGCTTCTTCCAGATGAAGGAGCCGGACTGGGCGAAGGTGAAATACCCGCCGATCGACTTCCAGGACATCTATTACTACGCCGAGCCGAAATCCGGCGCGAAGTATGACTCGATCGACGACGTGCCCGAGGAAATCCTCGCCGATTTCGAGAAGCTGGGCATTCCGCTGAAAGAGCAGGAAGTGCTGCTGGGCGTGAAGGGTTCGGAGAACCGCGTCGCCGTCGATGCCGTGTTTGACTCGGTGTCCGTTGTCACGACCTTCAAGGCGGAGCTTGCCAAGGCGGGCGTGATCTTCTGCTCGATCTCCGAGGCGCTGCGCGATCACCCCGAACTCGTGCGCAAATATCTCGGCTCGGTCGTGCCGGCGTCGGACAACTACTTCGCCACGCTGAACACGGCGGTCTTCTCCGACGGCTCCTTCGTCTATGTGCCGCCCGGCGTGCGCTGCCCGATGGAGTTGTCGACCTATTTCCGCATGAATGCGGAAGGCACGGGCCAGTTCGAGCGCACGCTGATCATCGCCGACAAGGGGGCTTATGTCTCCTATCTGGAAGGCTGCACGGCGCCGATGCGCGACGAGAACCAGCTGCACGCCGCTGTCGTGGAACTGGTCGCGCTGGACGATGCCGAGATCAAGTATTCCACCGTCCAGAACTGGTGGCCGGGCGACGAGAACGGCAAGGGCGGCGTCTATAATTTCGTCACCAAGCGCGGCGATTGCCGGGGCAAGAATTCCAAGATCTCCTGGACCCAGGTGGAGACCGGTTCGGCGATCACCTGGAAATACCCGTCCTGCGTCCTGAAGGGCGAGAACTCACGCGGTGAATTCTATTCCATCGCCGTCACCAACGGGCATCAGCAGGCCGATACCGGCACCAAGATGATCCATCTGGGCAAGGGCTCGACCAGCCGCATCATCTCCAAGGGGATTTCCGCGGGCCGGTCCGACCAGACCTATCGCGGCCTGGTCTCGATCCATGCCAAGGCGGAAGGCGCACGCAATTTCACCCAGTGCGACAGCCTCTTGATCGGCGATCAGTGCGGCGCCCACACCGTGCCCTATATCGAGTGCAAGACGCCCAAGGCCGTGCTCGAACACGAGGCGACGACGACGCGCCTGTCCGAGGACCAGCTCTTCTATGCCCGCCAGCGCGGGCTGGACGAGGAGGCCGCCACGGCGCTCCTGGTCAACGGTTTCGTGCGCGAGGTCCTGCAGGAACTCCCGATGGAATTCGCCGTGGAGGCCCAGAACCTCCTCAAAGTGAGCCTGGAAGGGAGTGTGGGGTGATGGAAACCGCACTGCCCGGAGAATGGGAGGCGAGGCTGGAGTCAGAAGCTCACATCGATAGGTCGACGATCCTTGGCTGGTTGGTGGCTGACGCCATTGTCGAAGTCTTCCCAAGCGATGGTCAGCTTCGCCGAAAGTCACTGCAAGAGGCGATTTTTAGACTCAATCGAGCGCGTCCAGAGGACGCAGCGCTGTTGAGCGCTTCGCTCGATGAAATGGCGAAATACGTACTGCATGACACGCACGGCACTCACGGACGGGAATGATGCTCAAGATAGAAAACCTCCACTGCAAGGTCGAAACCGCCGATGGCGAGGAGAAGCCGATCCTGAAAGGCCTCTCGCTGGAAGTTCCGGCGGGCGAGGTGCATGCCATCATGGGGCCTAACGGGTCCGGCAAGTCGACCCTGTCCTATGTGCTGACCGGGCGCGAGGGCTATGACGTCACCGGGGGCGCAATCGCGTTCGGTGGTGAGGATATCGGCGAGATGGAGCCGGAAGAGCGTGCCGCAAAGGGCCTCTACCTCTCCTTCCAGTATCCGGTGGAAATCCCCGGCGTGCCGACCATCACCTTCCTCAAGGAAGCCCTCAACGCCCAGCGCAAGGCGCGCGGCGAGACGGAAGTGTCGGCGCCGGAATTCATGAAGCTGATCCGCGAGAAGGCGAAACAGCTCGGCGTGTCGATGGACATGCTCAAACGGGCGGTGAATGTCGGCTTTTCCGGCGGCGAGAAGAAGCGGATGGAAATCCTGCAGGCGCTGGTACTGGAGCCGAAATTCCTGATCCTGGACGAGACGGATTCGGGCCTCGATATCGACGCGCTGAAAACGGTGTCCGACGGTGTGAATGCCCTGCGGGCGCCTGATCGCGGCATGTTGGTCATCACCCACTATCAGCGCCTTCTGGACCATATCACGCCGGACCGTGTGCACGTCATGGCAAACGGCCGGATCGTGAAGTCCGGCGGTCCCGAGCTCGCCCGCGAGCTGGAGGCGGAAGGCTATGACAAATATCTCGGCGAGGCGGCGTGATGCAGCTCGCTATTTATCACCAACACGCACAATTTTTCCCGGCCGGAAGTCTGCGAAGGCAGGCTGTAGAGCCGGGACCTAGCGTCATTCGGTCTCGCTCGCCGGACGTTCGGTGGATCCCGGATAACGCTGACGCGCTTCCGGGAAAAATGGATGGGTTTGAGGTGGAGATATGACGACTGCTGCGCTCACCCACACGCCCGCTGAACAGGCTCTTATAGAGGCGCTGCAAGGCGCCACCGGCTGGCGCGCGCAATTGCGCGAGGCGACGCGTGAACAGGGCCTGCCGACCAAGCGCAACGAGTTGTGGAAATGGTCGGACCTGCGCCGGGCCGCCAATGATGTCTCCGCCGCCGGCGAGCTTGTTGTTGATGGGCTCGACGCGGCGTTCCTGCGTCCGGATGACGGGGCACGGCTGAACCTGACGCTGACGGCGAAGCCGGGTGCCAGCGCGGCCGATGCGGAAGTCACCGTGCCGGCGGGGCATGCGGTGACGCTGGTCGAGCATTACCGGGCCGAGGCCGGAGCGCTGGGCAATTGGCATCTGAAGATCACGCTGGAAACGGGCGCGCGGCTTGACCGTGTGTGTATTGCCGCCGATGCGCCGGACGGTGTCTTCGTGTCGTCAGCCGAGATCGTGCTGGCGCCGGGCGCGGTGCTCAATCAGCGCACGCTGGATTTCGGCGCGAAGCTGTCGCGGATCGAAACGCATATCACGCATCCGGGCGAGGGCGCTGATGTGGATCTGGGCGGGGTCTATCTGCTCGATGCCAAACACCATGCCGACACGACGACGGTCGTGCATCACACGGGACCGGGCGGCCAGACGCGCCAGCTGGTGAAGGGCGCTGCGGCCTCGCACGGCCATGGTGTCTTCCAGGGCAAATTCATCGTCGACCGGGCCGCCCAGCAGACCGATGCGCGCATGACGCACCGGGCGCTGATGCTGGACGACCGCGCCGAGATCGACGCCAAGCCGGAGCTGGAAATCTATGCCGACGACGTGCAGTGCGCGCACGGCAATGCGCTGGGCGCGATCGACGAGACGGCGCTGTTCTACATGCGCCAGCGCGGCCTGCCGGCGCCGAAGGCGCGGGCGCTGCTGATCGAGAGCTTCCTGGCCGAACCGCTGGACGGCATCGCCGATGAAAGCCTGCGCGAAACCCTGAAGGGCGAACTGCGCAACCGGCTGGAGGCGCTGTCGTGACCGATAGGATCGTTTCAGTCGTGGCATCGCGCTTGACCTCCCTCTCCCTGGGGAGAGGGATTGAGGGAGAGGGGGAAGACATCGCCTTTCGAACTTTCAGCGCGGCCACCGGGATTTCCCCCTCATCCGCCCTTCGGGCATCGTCTCCCGCGGGGAGAAGGGGATGTTTGCTGGCTGGAGGGGCCGCATGACAGCCCACAAGAATATTCCCGCCAGCCTCAACATCGACGCCATCCGCGCCGAGTTTCCGATCCTGCAGCGCGAGATCAATGGCCGGCCGCTGGTCTATCTGGACAGTGCGGCCTCGGCGCAGAAGCCGGAATTCGTGATCGAGAGCGTGGCGGGCGTCTACCGCGCCTCCTACGCCAATGTTCACCGCGGGCTTCACACCCTGGCAAACGAGACGACCGAGGCCTTCGAGGCGGCGCGCGAGGATGTGCGCCGTTTCCTCAATGCCAAGAGCGCAAACGAGATCGTTTTCACGCGCGGCTCGACCGAGGCGATTAACCTTGTTGCCCACACTTTCTGCCAGATGCTCAGCCCGGGCGACGAGATCATCATCAGCCGGATGGAGCATCACTCCAATATCGTTCCGTGGATATTATTGAGTGAAAAGAATGGTTTCACCCTCAAATGGGCAGATGTCACCGAGGCTGGTGAACTCGACTACGAACAGCTGGCAGGCTTGGTTAATGACCGGACCCGCCTGATCGCGATCACGCATATGTCGAACGTGCTCGGCACGGTGAACGACATTGCCCGTATCCGTGCGATTCCGGGGGCGGGAGATACCCCGCTGCTGCTCGACGGATCACAATCGGCGGTGCATCTGGCGGTCGACGTGCAGGCCCTCGATTGCGACTTCTTCGTCTTCACCGGCCACAAGCTCTACGGCCCGTCGGGCGCCGGCGCGCTCTATGCCCGCGGCGACTGGCTCGACCGTCTGCCGCCCTTTATGGGCGGCGGCGAGATGATTGCCGACGTGTTCGAGGATCGCGTGACCTTTGCCGACGTACCGCACAAGTTCGAGGCGGGTACGCCGGCGATTGCCGATGTGATCGGCCTGGGCGCAGCGATCCGCTGGGTCGAACGCCATGACCGCGTGGCGGTGATGGAGCATGAGCGGGCGCTGATGGACCGGGCGATGACCGGGCTGGCGGAGATCGACGGTCTCACCGTGATCGGCACGGCGCAGGACAAGGGCGCCATCATCTCCTTCCACATGGAGGGCGCACATCCGCACGATGTCGCCCAGATCCTCGACAAGTACGGCGTGGCCGTGCGGGCCGGCCACCACTGCGCCCAGCCGCTGATGCGCCGTCTGGGGCTGAGCGCCACGGCGCGGGCCTCCTTTGCACTCTACAATACGTTCGAAGAGGCCGATGCGTTTGTCGACGCATTGAAAAAGGCCCGCCAGTTTCTCATCTAGGCTTTGAAATGACACAGACTACAGACCGGGACATGATCGATCTGTCCGCGCCGCGGACACCCGCCAAACCGGCCACGCCGGTTGAAGTCGCCGAGGCGGTGTCGCCGCCGGCGGGCGCGATTCCGCAGGACGAGCTGGCGCGCATCACCGATGATGTCGTCGCGGCGCTCAAGACGGTGTATGATCCGGAAATCCCGGTCGATATCTATGAGCTCGGCCTGATCTACAAGGTCGACCTTGAAGACGACCGGACCCTGAAGGTGGAAATGTCGCTGACGGCGCCGGGCTGTCCGGTGGCCGGCGAGATGCCCGGATGGGTCCAGGAGGCCGTGGAGAAGGTCGACGGGGTCGAGCGCGCCCTGGTCGAGCTGACATTCGAACCGCCCTGGACGCCGGACCGCATGTCCGACGAGGCGCGGCTGGCGCTGAACATGTTCTAGACGCAACTGGATGCGAAGCATGATGACCCGACGCGAAAGACCCAAGGCCGTCACCCTGACCGACGCCGCTGCTGCGCGCGTCAAGGAGATCATGGCCAATCGCGGCGCCGGCTTCCTGCGGGTCGGCGTCAAGAATGGCGGCTGTGCCGGCATGGAATACGAGATGGGCTATGTCGAGGCGCCCGAGGCGCTGGACGAGCGCGTCGAGGACAAGGGTGTGGAGATCGTGCTGGAATCGAAGGCGCTGCTTTTCCTGCTGGGCACCCGGATCGATTACGAAGTGACGCCGTTGCACGCCAAATTCGTGTTCAACAACCCCAATCAGACTGATGCCTGCGGCTGCGGGGAAAGTGTCACCATCGTCCCGGCCGTGAGTGCCTGATCTCCATGAAGCTGATCATCTCCTCGACCTCGCCCTATTCGCGCAAATGCCGTGTCATGGTGCGCGAATTCGCTCTGGGCGATGCGATCGAGGAGGTGGAGGCCCACCCCTTTGATGACGATCCGGACCTGCTCAGGGCCAATCCGCTGGGCCGCGTGCCGTGCCTCCTGATGGATGATGGCCAGGCGCTGACCGAAAGCGCCCTGATTGCCGACTATATCGCTGAACGGGCCGGCGAGCCCTGGCCGCGTGACTGGACGGATCGCCGCCTGGAAGCGCTGGGCAGTGGGCTGCTCGATCTGACGGTCATGCGCCGGGTCGAGATGGTGCGCGATGAAGGCATCCGGTCGGACTTCTGGATAGGCCGGCGCGAGCGCGGCATCCAGCGCGCGCTGGATGAGCTGGAAGCGGGCATGGGCGAGGCGGATAATCCGCACGCCCAGGGGCCGCTGACGATGGCCGTGGCGCTGGGCTATCTCGATTTCCGCTATCCCGAGTGTGACTGGCGATCGGGGCGTCCGCGACTGGTGGCCCTGCACGATGCCTGGGCCTCGCGGGCGAGCTTCCAGTCGACCCAGCCGCCGGCCGACGGATAGAGCCGCAAAGAAAAATGCCGCCCTTGAGGCGGCATCATCTTTTCCCGGCAGAGGCGCGGCTTGATCAGGCCGCGGCAGACCGGCTCGCCGTGCTCGCGTCGCTGGTCGAGCGGTTCCGCCCTTCCGTCTTGGACTTGTAGAGATTGGCGTCCGAACGCTCGATCAGTTCCTCGATCGACTCGCCGTCGCGATAGCCGGCAATGCCCAGCGAAACCGTGATATTGCCCAGATCCTCATTGGTGGATTTGCGCAGCAGTTTCTTGGATTCGACCGTCTTGCGGATCTTTTCCGCGATTTCCGTGGCCGTCGCCGTGTCGGTGTTCGGCATGACAATACCGAATTCCTCGCCGCCATAGCGGGCCACGACATGGTGTTCCAGCGAGTGACGGGTCAGGCAGCCGGCAACAAAACGGATGATCTGGTCACCGGTCTGGTGACCCCAGGTGTCGTTGAAGCGCTTGAAGAAGTCGATGTCGCACAGGATCAGGCTCATCGGCGTGCCATCGGACTCCGAAGCCCGGCGGGCGCGGCGCAGCGCTTCGTCGAAACGCTTGCGGTTGGCGATGCCGGTGAGGGCATCGGTCATGGCTTCTTCGCGGACCCGTTCCAGATGGGTCTTCAGCTTGGTGACTTCGTTGGACGTCGCCTGCAACTTGTCCTCAAGCGCCTGGCTGCGCCGTTGCATGCGCGCTGTGGCGGAAACCAGCGATTCGACCAGGCGCTTCATGCCGGCCGCATCCGGGCTGGCGACGAGTTCGTGCGTGGCGCCTTCCAGGGCCTTGCCGTAGGCGACAGTGTCGCGTTCGGCCGCTTCCAGCGACTGCTTCACGGCGCCGAGCTCGCGGCTCATCAGGCTGCCGCTCTCCAGGATCGCATCCTGGATGGCTTTCCACTGGAAATACTGTTCGAAGAGTTCCGCGTTTACGGTTTCGCTGAAGACCTCGCCGGCCTCGATATGGGTGCGCAGGGTTTCACAGAGTTCCGGATTGGTATCGCTCGCGAAGCAGATCCAGACGGCGTAGTTTTCCGGCGTTGGAGCGACGTCAAACTGATCCATGAGCTCGAGCGCCTTGTGCGCGAACTCACGTCCTTCCTTGCCTAGCAATCGACCGTTCACGAGATACGTCCTTCCCTTGGCGAACGAGCTTCTTCGTCCGCGACAATCGGAAGCCTAGGGGAGAAAGGAAAAGAAGAGGTAAAAATTGCTCATATCGTATGAGGGCGACGCAGATTGTACAGTCGTTTCATACGATTTCAGCGGGTGCGCCGCCGCTGCCCCGGCCGGTGCCGGAGCGGCGGCGTGCAGCAGGATCTAGGTCATGAAGTCGGGCACGTGATCGCCGAAACCGACGACGCGACTGTCGTCGTGATCCTGGCGCCGGCGCGACTTTTCGCGGGCAGGGCGGTTGCCGGACGGCTTGTCGTCACGTGCCGAAGCTGCGGGCTTTTCCGCCGGCTTTTCGGCTTTCTTTTCAGACGCCTTGCTGCCGCCACGCGTGCTGCGGCTCTTGCGCGATGCCGGCTTCTCGGCATCCGGAGCCGATGCCTTCACACCGTCAAGTGCCAGTTCCGGCACGTCCTGCTGGATCAGTTTGAGAACAGCAGACAGGGACTTGTCGTCGGCCGATGTCGTGATCGTGATCGCTTCACCGGTCTTGCCGGCACGGCCGGTGCGGCCGATGCGGTGGACATAATCATCGGCATGGTGCGGTACGTCATAATTGAAGACGTGGCTGACATCGGGGATGTCCAGTCCGCGCGCGGCGACGTCCGATGCCACCAGGAAGCGCAGTTCGCCCGACTTGAAACCGGCCAGCGTCGCGGTCCGCGTTGACTGGTCCAGATCGCCGTGAATCGGGGCGGCAGAAAAGCCGTGGCGCTGCAGCGAGCGGGCGACGATGTCGACATCGCGCTTGCGGTTGGCGAAGATGATGCCGTTCTTCACACCGTCGCGGTTCATGGCGGCGCGCAGGGCAGCGCGCTTGTCCTTGGCAGCCGAGGAGGCGGCCTTCACCAGGTATTGCTGGATATTCGCACTGGTCGTCGCCGGGCGGGCCACTTCGATCCGCTCGGGATCGTTGAGGAAGCGGTCGACGAGGCTTTTGATCTCCTTCGGCATTGTCGCCGAGAAGAACAGCACCTGGCGGCGCGGCGGTACCATGTTGAAGATGCGCTCGAGATCCGGAATGAAGCCCATGTCCAGCATGCGATCGGCCTCGTCGACGACGAGGAATTGCACGCCCGTCATCAACAGCTTGCCGCGCTCGAAATGGTCGAGCAGGCGGCCCGGCGTGGCGATCAGCACGTCGGCGCCCTTGTTGAGGATCTCTTCCTGGGGCCCGAAGGCAACGCCGCCGATCAGCAGCGCCATGGAGAGTTTCTGACCCTTGGAATAGGTCTCGAAATTCTCGGCGACCTGGGCCGCGAGCTCGCGCGTGGGCGCAATGATCAGCGAGCGCGGCATGCGTGCCTTGGCACGGCCGCGCGACAGGCGCTCGATCAGGGGCAGGGTGAAGGACGCGGTCTTGCCCGTACCGGTCTGGGCAATACCAAGGACATCGCGACCGGCCAGGGCGGGCGGGATGGCGCCAGCCTGGATCGGTGTCGGGTCGGTATACCCGGCAGCTTCAATCGCTTCGAGGAGTTTCGGGCTCAGTCCGAGTTCAGCGAACGTCATGGCGTCCTTTGTTTGACACACTAAGAACAGCGGCCGCGCCGTTAAGGCGCGGCCGCAGGTGGGCGCAAAATACGGACACCGTTCGTTGTGTCAACGCAACAGGGCCGAAAGCCTAGCGTCTGTAGGCGTATGGCGTGTCGTCCGTGATATTGATGTAACGGTCACGCAATTGAGTCTGGCGCGATTCAAGCGCAGTCGGTTCGCCGTCGATGAGGACTGCGACCGGTGCACTCATCACTTCCAGCGGGTCGCCATCCCACACTACGACATCGCCGGCATAGCCCGGAGCGAGGGCGCCATAGCGGTCGCCGACGCCATAGATTTCCGCCGGTGTCAGCGTGATGGCGCGGAAAGCCTCATCCCAGGGAACACCGTTGGCAACGGCATTGCCGGCATGCTGCGGCACCAGGCGGGCGTTGAAATACCCGTCCGCTGTCGGCGCCGTGGAATAGGCGACATCCACGCCGGCGTCCTGCAGGCGCGCGGCGTTCTGCAGCGAGGCGCCGAGCGCATCGAAGGAAGAAGGCAGGTCTTCCAGCGGATCGACGATCACCGGAATGCCGGCCGCGGCCAGCTCCTCGGCAACCATCCAGCCTTCCGCTGCGCCGACCAGGATCAGCTGGATCGGTGCATTGTCGGCCTTGAAGCGGATCGCCCGGCGGATGTCCGCCGCGCGGTTGACGGCCATGACCAGCGGCACGCGGCCACGGGCCACGGGCAGCAGGGCCGCCGCGTCATAGCGGTTCAGCGCATCGCCTTCATGATCGCCCGAGAACCGCCCCGGATAGCCGCGAGCGTCCGCCAGCGCGGCTTCCAGGAAGGCCCAGGCCGCCGGGCGCGAGCCGCCGGCACGGCCGGCGCCCGATTCGGACAGGTCGGCATAGACGAAGCTCCCGGCCTGGAAGAGCGAGTCGGCCTCGCCGCTGGTATCGATCAGCGCGCCCTGGCCAGCGAAGATATTGTGGCCGGTGGACGGGAAGATCGCGGCCCGCGTGACGCCTTCCATCCGGTTGGTCGCCAGATAGGTGCCCGCAGGGTTGAAGCCGTCGGCGACGTCGAGGGCGACCGAGAAGGGCGACTCGTTTGCGCTGTCGTCCGTAGTCGAGCCTTCCAGGGCGACCTCGATCAGGCCGAGCTGGGAAAAGGCCGCAAACACGCCGGGTGTGACCCAGTTGCCGGAGGCATCGATCACCGTGGCATCTTCGGGGATTTCCGCCCCCGCACCGACCGCGACGATATCGCCGTCACGCACGATCACGGTGGCATTCTCCAGAATGCCGGCATCGGTATTGGTGACGACCCGGCCATTGGTCACGGCATAGGTCTGGGCGGCAGCCGGTGCAGCGAGGGCCACACTGGCCGCCAGAACTGAAATCAGCTGTTTCATTACTGCTCTCCTTCGCCGGGCTGGCCGAGCATGAAGTCGCGGACGGGCTGGAGATCGGTATTGCGCCGGTCATAGCTCAGCGCACCGTCGATCCAGACCTGGTCGGCCCGCGTGTAGGTGGAAAAGGGATTGCCGGACCACAGCACCACATCGGCGCGATAGCCTTCCTGCAGCGAACCGGTCTCGTCGCCGATGCCCAGCGCCTGCGCCGGACGCGAGGACGCCCAGGCCCAGGCTTCGGCCTCGGAAATGTCCAGACCCGCACGGCGCCCGTCGGCGAGCGCCTTGGCGATTTCCTGGTTGAGCCGCTGGATGCCGTTGGCGTCGTCCGAGTGGATCATGGCGCAGGCGCCATTGGCGTGCGTCATGGCCAGGTTTTCACGGACCGTGTCATAGGCTTCCATCTTGAAGCCGCCCCAGTCCGCCCACACGGCGGCACACACATTGTGCTCGGCCAGCAGGTCGGGGATCTTGTAGGCTTCGACGGCGTGGTGGAAAGTCGTGACCTGGTAGCCGAACTCCTCGGCCATATCCATGATCTGGGCCATCTGGTCGGCGCGGTAGCAGTGCTGCTGCACCAGGATTTCGCCTTCCAGCACACCCATCAGCGTGTCGAGCTCGAGATCCTGCGTCGGCGGATCGACATCCTCGCCATTCTCCGCCGCTTCCCAGTATTCATGCCAGCTGTCGCGATAGTTCGACGCTTCGATCCAGGAGGCGCGGTAGCCGGCCATATTGCCCATGTCGGTAGCCGGCGAACGGCCGCGATTGCCATAGACGCGCGACGGGTTCTCGCCGCAGGCCATTTTCAGCGTGTAGGGCGCATCCGGGAATTTCATCTCCTGCACCGTACGCCCCGGCACATTGCGCAGGGTGATGCCGCGGCCGCCGAACAAATTGGCCGAGCCGGGCAGGACGTGCAGCGTGGTGACGCCGCCGGCCAGCGCATGCTCGAAACCGGGGTCCTGCGGCCAGACCGAGTGCTCGACCCAGACTTCCGCCGTCACCGGCTCGGTCGCCTCATTGCCGTCAGAATGGGCGCTGACGCCCGGCGACGGGTAGGCGCCCAGATGGGAGTGGATATCGATAATGCCCGGCGTGACATAGCGCCCGGCGCCATCGACGACGGTTGCACCGTCCGGCGCTTCCAGGCCGGTGCCGACAGCGGCGATACGGCCATTCTCGATCAGCACATCGCCATTCTCGATCTGCCCGCCGATCCCGTCGAGCACCGTGGCGCCGCGGATCAGCGTCGTGCCGCTGGGCCGCGGCGTATAGGTGGACGGATACGGGTCGAGATTGATCCGGACGATATCGCCGGATCCGCCCGAATTGCTGCCCGCGGACCCGGATTCGCCGGAGGAGGCGGTGTCCGAGCCATTGCTGCAGGCAGCCAGGGCGATTGCGGCTGTACACACCGCAAGGGCTGGCAGGCTTGGCTTCAGTGTCATCGTGATATCCCCATTTGCATCCGCAGGCCTTGTACCGCCGGCGGAGGAGCGGGGATTGAACGCGCTTCGGGGCCAAGCGTCAAATGCTGCCTTGCGGACAATTCAGACCGCGCCGGGTTCTTCGCCGAACAGCACGGCCAGCCGGGCACGCAGGCGTTCGCGCGATATCGTGCGTCTGCGCTCCGGCGGGGCACAGCGCAGTGACCGCATCATGCCGAAAGCGCAAATCGACATGAGGAAGGCGTCCGTCCGTGTCGGTGCGCGCGAACTTTTCAGAGAGGCCATAAGCCCCGCCGACGTCGTGCCGCGCGTGGCAGCGAGATGCAGCATCAGTCCCGACAGTTCCGGATCGCGCCTTGCGGCGAGGAATGTCTCTTCCATGGCGGTCAGTTCCGGGCGAATCTGCCCGTCGGCGCGATCGAGCGGTTCCGACATGGTCTCGACAAAATCGTCCACCGATTGCGAGGCCGGCGGCAGTGCCGGGCGCTGTTCCTCGATTTCCCGCACGAAGCCGAGATAAATGCGTTCAAACGTGGCCCGCAGGATCGCGTCGCGGCCGTCGAACAGGCGCGTGGTGGCCGACAGGGCGACGCCGGCTTCCTCGGAAATCGCCCGGTGGGTCAGGGCTGCGGCACCGTCGCGGATCAGAACGCGCGTGGCGCCGTCGAGAATGCGCTGCGCGGTGGGAGTGTCGGGAATGGCCCCCCGGTCCGCGCGCTGCCGGTCTGCCGCACTGGCCATGCGCTCGATCCGTTCCCGCCAGGGCGCGGCGTCCTGCCAGCGGCCCTGTGCCGTGTCAGCCAGGTAGCGCGCCGTGGATATGACCCAGGCGGAGGTTGCGGTCCCGCTTGCGGACGGCACCATGAGCGGTACGGCCGTGAAAAAATCGGCGAACATGCTCGCCTTTTCCGGAGACATCCCGAAAGCCGGCATGACTTCGGCGAAGAACCCGGTTGTTGCGGTGTCCCAGTCGCGCGCGATGTCGGCGAAGGCGCCGGAACGGGCTGCCTGCAGGGCGGTGTCGGCCGCGATCAGCGTGCTGTCCTGCCCGGCGACGGCGCGGTGAAGGCAGAGCGCAGCGAACCAGTCGGACAGCAGCGCCGGTTCCGTTTCAAGCCGCTGAACCTGACGGGCCTCCTCTTTCAGCCATGCGGCATCGGCGCGTTGGGTCTGGCGGGCCGCCTCGACCAGCAGCGCTTCCTTGGAGCCGAAATAATAATTGATGGCCGATACGGGAGCCGCTGCGGCAGTGCCGATGGCGCGCGCAGTTGCTCCGCGCACGCCGCTCCGGGCGAACAGGCTGGCAGCGGCGTCGACAAGGGCGTTGCGGGCTTCGGGTTGCGGCGGCGCCTGGGCGGTCGTCGTTTCGGGAAACATCATGGCATCGACACTAGCTGTGTTCGAACAGGCACACCAGTACAAGTGTGAATGGGTACAAATGTTCGAAATGCGAGCAAGGATCAATACGCGCCCGAAGCGGTTGCCCTGGCCGTTCGGCCGCAAACCCTTGACAATTCAAAATAATAGTAGGCAGTTTCACATTTTTATAACGGAAACGACGGAATTTCGACATGAGAGTGTCGTCCAAACTTCATTGGGTACAAATGTTCGAATTCGCTATGGCGTCCCGGGTTATCCACTCAGGGGGCGATCATGTCGCGTACGCATCTTCTCACTTCAATCTGTTCGATGGCGCTTGCAGGGGCCGGTCTTGCCGCGGCCGGGGCGCAGGAGGCCGCCGATACCGATGTCATTACCGTCACGGCATCGCCGATCCGCGATTCCCAGGCTGCGGCGATCAGCCTGAAGCGTGAGGCCGACAACGTGCTCGACGTTATCTCCGCGGATACGATCGGCCGCTTTCCGGACCAGAACCTGGCCGACAGCCTGGGCCGTCTGCCGGGCGTCGCCATCGAGCGCGACCAGGGTCAGGCCCGCTTCATCAATTTCCGCGGTGCGCCCTTCCGCTGGACCGCGATCGCCTTTGACGGCATCGACGTGCTGGGCGCCGAAAACGGCCGTATCCCGCGTTTCGACAGCTTTCCGTCAGTCATCACCTCGGCGGTGGAAGCGCACAAGGCGATCACGCCCGACATGCCGGGCGAAGCGGTTTCGGGCTTCGTGAATATCCGCACCTTCAACCCGTTCGACCGGGAGGGGCTGAGCGTATCGGTGGAAGCCGGTGCGGGCGAGCAGGAACTCGGCGGCGGGGATATCGGCAAGTACAATGCCCGGCTGTCCTGGTCCGGCGAGCGGTTCGGCTTCGCGCTCTTCGGCTCGAACAATTCGCGCGAACAGGTCACCGACAATCGTGAACTCGATCTCGAGATAGACGCCGGCGGCACGCTGACGGTCAACGAGCTCGACTTCCGCAACTATCTCGTCGAGCGTGAAGACAACGCCTATGGCGGCTATCTGGAATTCCGTCCCGAAGGGCCGGTCTCGCGTGTCTTCGCATCGACGCTGTATTCCGAGTTCATCGATCGTGAACAACGCAAT
Organism: Maricaulis sp.; assembly: GCF_017642925.1. Taxonomy (GTDB): domain Bacteria; phylum Pseudomonadota; class Alphaproteobacteria; order Caulobacterales; family Maricaulaceae; genus Maricaulis. The sequence continues at coordinate 17,552 of NZ_JAEPOL010000008.1, forward strand.
CAGTACGTCTTCGATTTCGCGGGCGGAGCCGGCGCGCTTGGCGGTACGGTTTCTCCCGGCGCGACGGGTTATGCGCCCCTGGTGCTCGTCAGTCGCCTGCTGGAATACGGCGAGTATCACAACTCGACCTGGACCAACACGATCGGCGCCGATGCCGACATCGGCGCATGGTTCGTCGAGGGCCGGCTGAATTACACCGAAACGAGTAATGACACGGACCTGCCGATCGCCTACAGCGCCGGCGGTACGGCAGCCGCGGCCTTCGACGTCAGCGACGTCAACGCGCCGCTTGTGAGCGTCTACCAGCCCTTCAGCCAGACGGCCGCAAACCCGTCGACGCTGCCTTACGGGGCCAATCTGGCCTATATCATCGACATGGCGCTCGACACCGAAGCCTGGAAGCTGCGCATCGACGGTGAGCGCGCCATCACCCTGTTCGGTCGGGACACCGATCTGCGCACGGGGTTTCAGTACGATACGCGTGAAGCGGTCGGCAACGGCCTGAGCTTCTCGATCGGCAGTTTCCCGTCCTCGATCGACATCGCCAGCTTCGATACCGGCGAGGCGTGGAATACCGGTTTCAGCAATACGATCGGCGGCACTTACTACGACAATAACGGCCTGCGCGACGCTTGGGACGCGGCTGCGGGCGGTCTCGGAATATCGCCCTCTGCCGACCAGCTGATCGAGATCGAGGAGGATATCCTCGCCGCCTACGCCATGGCGACGACGCATTTCGACGGCGGCAATATTGTCTATGGCGCCCGCTTCGAGATGACCGACTACAGCACGGACGGTCCCCAGCTCGCCTCGGCCTATTCGGACGACTATGTGAGCGTGCTGCCCAGCGTGCACATCAATTTCGACTTGCGCGACGACCTCAAATTCCGCGTCTCCGCGTCCACGGGCCTGTCCCGGCCGACCTATACCGAATTGCGCGCCTCGGCCTCGGTCGACCCGACCAGCCGGACGGTCAGCGGCGGCAACCCGACGCTGGACCCGGAAACGACCTGGGGATTCGACGCCGCGCTGGAATGGTATTTCGCACCGGCCAGCCTGCTCTCGGCGGGGGTTTTCTACCGGCATGTCGATGACGTGATCTATGTCGACACGACCACGATCGACGGCGGTCTCTACCTGCCGTCGGCCGCCGGCGAGGACTGGACGCTGGCCGGCCCGGTGAACGGCAATGAAGGCGAGCTGTCCGGTATCGAACTCAACTTCATCGGCCAGGCGACCGATCTTCTTCCGGCGCCGCTGGACGGGTTCGGCGTGTCGGCCAATCTCACCGTGCTCGACAGCTCGTTCGACACGCTCTCCGGTAACAGCTTCTCGCTGCCGGGCACGTCGGACGTGATCTACAATGCCTCGCTCTTCTACGAGAAGGCGGGCTTTTCGGCGCGCGTGAACTATCAGTATCGCGACGCCTGGCTGTCCACGACGGAGAATGACAGCCTGGCCGAATACTGGGACGAGCAGGAGCGGGTCGACGCGTCCTTGCGCTACGTCCTTCCGGTCACGCCGGGCGGGGCAGGTGTGACCCTGTTCGCCAACGCCAACAATCTCACCGACGCCATCGATGTCCGCTATGCGGGCACGCGTGCGACGCCGAACCAGGTGGAGGGCTATGGCCGCCGCTTCCTGTTCGGCATCCGCGTTGACTACTGACCTCTCGAGCTACGAAGCCGGTGGGCCGGATGCTTTCGGGTGTCCGGCCGCCAAAATTCAGGAGACCCCCGATGTATCGCAATCTGTTCGCCGGCATTGCCGCGATCGCGCTGACCGCCGCTGCTCATGCCGAGGCCCCCGTGGCTGAAGCCATCCGGACCGCGGATGGCATGATCGCAGTCAGCTGGACCCTGGAAGGCCCGGTCGACGTGTTCGTCGCGCACGAGGCCGATGCCGGTATCGAGGAGGCCACACCACTGTCCATGGATGATGAAGACCGCAACTTCACCTACCAACCGGCCGGAACCGGCCGCCCCTATTTCCTGCTCCGCCCCGAAGCGGGTGCAGTGATCGAGGTGGCTGAACGTGTCCTGCCGCTGGAAGGCGGCCGCAATTTCCGGGATCTGGGCGGTTATCGTACGGCGGATGGCCAAAGCGTCAAATGGGGCCGGCTCTACCGCTCAGGCGCGATGCACGAGCTGACGGCGCAGGACTATCAATACCTGGCCGATCTCGATATCGCCGTGATCTGCGACTTCCGCGCCAATTCGGAACGGGCCGAGGAGCCGACCGAATGGGCTGGCGGACCGGTCGAGCATATCGACTGGGATTATGAAATGGATACGTCCGGCTTTGCCGCGGCATTCGCAGGCGAAATGTCGCCTGAGCGGTCGGCTGCGGCGATGACGGAGTTCTACCGCCAGGCACCGACCGAGTTTGCGCCGCGCTATGCCGTGATGTTCGAGCGGCTTGCCGCGGGCGACCTGCCGCTGGCCTTCCACTGCACCGCCGGCAAGGACCGCACCGGCGTGGCGGCCGGACTGATCCTGACGGCGCTGGGCGTGCCGCGCGAAACCATCCTTGCCGACTATGCCATGTCCGACGATCTCGTCGATTACATGGCCGAACTGCGCGAGGAGCGCGAGGCGATCGATCCGGAGGATCCGATGGCGTTCTGGGCGCAACTGCCCGAAGCGGTCATCGCGCCCTTCATGGCGTCCGATCCGGCCTATCTCCAGGCGGCACTCGAACAGATCGAGGCCGATCACGGCAGTGTCGAGGCCTATCTTCTCGAAGCGCTGGATGTCAGCGAGGCGGACCTTGCCGCAATGCGCAGCGAACTGCTCGAATAGGGCCGGGCAAAGCCCTTGAACAAAAAGGGCCGGCGCGGGGTGTCCGGGCCGGCCTTTCTTGTCAGGTGCGCCTGCCTGTTACTGATAGTCGCCGCGGGGACGATCGATCAGGCCGCCGAAGAAGATGGCGTTCATGAACATCTTCTCCGAACCGCGGAAAGTGGCGCGGAAGTTGGGATTGTCGGCGAACAGGATCACCGAGCCCCGGCCCAGCCGGCGGGCGACGACGGCCGGCGTGCCGGTGATCTCGTCGAGACGCCGCTGCGAGGCATAGCCCGACAGCAGCGGGTCTTCCGGATACTCCACGACGACGGCGAACGGATCGTCCTCCGGACGCGCCAGGGTCAGCGTGGTGTTGCGGTGAAGCGGGACGAAGCGGTCGGTATAGCCGAAGCCGATCGGGTGGCTGGTATCCAGATCGCCGGCAAAGATCGCACCGCCGATGACGTGTTCGGCATCATCCACCGGCATGGCGGAATAATTGCGGCGGGCCAGCGGCTCGTCGTTGCCGGTCTCGTCCTCCTCATCCTCGACATCGAAGAAGGTGCGTTCGGCCATGCGGGCAGCCTGGCGGGTGGCGATGATCACACCGCCGTCCTCGCGCACCCATTGCTCGACGCGTTCGCGGGCGCTGGAGGGCAGGGCGGTATTGCCGCCACCGACGATCACCATGTGCGTATAGCGCGACCAGTCGAGGCCCGAGAGATCGTTCTTGCGGCGAAGCGTGACGGGGATGTGCATGCGGTGATCCAGCTGGTGCCAGACTTCACCGGCATCATAGGTCGCCAGCCCGTCCTCGATCAGAACCAGGACTTCCGGGCGTTCCACCGCACGGAAACCGCTGCTGTCGCCGATGTCCGGCGTGCCCGAGGCGGTCGAGCCGGAGGTCACGGCATAAACGGCCACCCCGTCCTCGGCGGCGATATCGCTGACCATGGCGTGGATGGCGTCACGACCGGTGTCCTGGCCGACCAGCGGCACGAAGACACTGCCCGGGCCGAAATCGATCCGGCCTTCGCTGGTCGAGATGGTCGCCGGTTCGGTGGCGACACGCACGCGGATATCGGCGTCCAGCAGGCGGTAGAGCGCACGCGGGGCGTAATAGTCTGACCAGCGCAGGACATAGCCGTAGGAGGAGGCCGGCGGGGCCGGCTGCACGACCGGCTCGGCGGTCACTTCATCACCGAGGATGGCGGCGTTGAAGCTGCGGCCGACGGCGGCGTAGTCGAGATCGTAGGCCAGCGGCAGGGTCCAGCCGGACACGTCGTAGAAGATGTTTTCCTCGAACTCGGTGACCCGGTCGAACATCGAACGGATCATCGTGTATTGCGGCTGGGCCAGCTCGACGACATAGGCCTCGCCGGCGCGCCAGGTCCGGCCGTCGACGGTGATGTCGCGGGCCAGCGCGTTGACGCGGATATCGTGACGTTCCAAGAGGTCGACAAACAGCCCCGCCCGCACCGGATCGCCCTCGGCGGAGAAGACAAAGGCGCGGTCGGCATCATTGCGGCCGGCTTGCAGGGAGTTGGCGAAGAACTCGCGCTGATAGTCCGCGATCTCGCGGTGCTGGGCGAGGGCGCCAGACACGGTCGTCAGCGACGTGCGGAAATGGGTGCGCACATTGTCGGCATGGCTGACGAGGCCCCGGTCGCTCTCGATCAGGCCGCCGCGGGCCGCGCCGATCTCGAACAGGATGCCCAGCGAGCCATTGACCTGCGGATAGGTCGAGCCCTTGCCGACATAGAAATTGTCGAAGCCTTCCTCGGAGGTGTAGAGGCGCGCCTCGCTGTCCAGGAAGGCGATATGGTGCTGGGCGATGCCCTGGGTCAGTTCGCGCGCCTGTTCCGGGATCAGCGGATTGCGGCGACGCGGCTCACCGGGGTGAAAGTAGAAAGTGCTCTCGGTGCCCATTTCGTGGAAATCGGCCGAGACCATCGGCTTCCAGCGATGCCACTGGCTCAGCCAGGCCTGGCTTTCCGGCTGGGTCTGCAACAGCCATTGGCGGTTGAGGTCGAACCAGTAGTGATTGGTCCGCGCCGAGGTCCACAGATTGTGCTGCTCGTGATCGGGATCGGTGACCGGAACGGTCGCGCCATAGGTCTCGACATGGTTCACCCGGCGCGAATGGCCGTCCGGATTGAAGATGGCGGTGATCAGGATGACGCTCTCGCGCAGGTCCGCCTCGACTTCCAGGCCTTCGGCGGCGGCATAGTGGTAGAGCGTCGGGATCGCCGCATCCATGCCGGCCGACTCGGCGCCGTGGACGCCGTAGTTGAGCCAGATCACCGCCGGCGCGTCCGGATCGGCTTCGGCGCCGGGCTCGAGACTGGCCAGGTGCGCCTCGCGAATCTCCTCGATCCGGGCGTGGTTCTCCGGCGAGGTCACCGTGAAGAACAGGATCGGCCGGCCTTCATGAGAATAGCCGATCGTCTCGACCGTGATCCGGTCGGAGGTTTCGGCCAGCTGGGTGAGGTAGGCGACCATCTGGTCGTGGCGGACCGGGCGGTCGCCGACGCCAAAGCCGAGCACATCCTCGGGCGCCGGAACGCTCTCGTCATACGGCGTCGCGTCCAGCTGGAAAAATTCGATCGGTTCAGCCTGGGCAGACGCGGCGGTGAGTGCCGCCAATGCGCCGGCCAGAGCGGTCAGTCGAGCCATGATATCCCCTCATCATCGTGTTTGAGAGGAAAGCTAGCGCTCCGGCCGCGCAACGCCAATGCCCATGACAGAAGTTGCCTCGCGCGACCGTGACCGGGCGATGGGTTGATCCGGGCTCCGGACCCGGCATGGTGGCGCGTGTGCAGCAATCCCGAAGGAGAACGGTTATGGAGCAGCGCACGCTGGCCGTTGCCGGCCTGCTGGCAGCCGGCCTGGCAATACTTCCCGCCGCGCAGGCCCGGCAGGCAGAGCTTTCCTGTGCGCCGGTGCACCAGATCCGGATTTACGAGGTGCCGGCGGAGAACGAGACGGTTTTCCACGCGCGTTTCCGCGACCACGCCGCCCGTATCATGGCGGCTCACGATTTCGACATCGTCGAGACATGGGCCTCGCGCTTCGAAGGCCGGGTCGAGTTTGTCTATCTGTTGCGTTGGCCGGATACCGAAACCATGCAGGCGCGCTGGGCGGATTTTATGGCCGACGAGGAATGGTCGGCGATCAAGGCGGAGACCGGTGCGCGCCACGGCACCTTTGTAACCGGTATCGAGGACAGGACGCTGTGCCCTGCTGACGGGTCGCCGGGCGGGATTGCGGAGCCGGACTAGAGATCCAGCTCGGCTTCGTCGACGAAGGCGGCATTGTCCTGGATGAATTTGAAGCGGGCTTCCGGCTTCTTGCCCATCAGGGTCTCCACCAGCGCTTCCAGGGTCGGCAACTCGTCGGCATCGATCACCACCCGGGCCAGCGTGCGCTTGTCGGGATCCATGGTGGTCTCCTTGAGCTGGGACGGTGTCATCTCGCCCAGACCCTTGAAGCGGCCGATCTCGACCTTGGCGTTCGGCTTGAACTCGTCGGCCAAGATCTGGTCGCGGTGCGCATCGTCGCGGGCATAGAGCGTGCGGCTGCCCTGCGTCATGCGGTAGAGCGGCGGCTGGGCCAGGAAAAGCCGTCCGGAATGAATGAGTTCCGGCATGGAACGGTAGAAGAAAGTGATCAGGAGGGCCGCGATGTGGGCGCCGTCGACATCGGCGTCGGTCATGATCACGACGCGCTCATAGCGCAGATCGTCCAGCTGGAAACGGCTGCCAGTCTGACAGCCCAGCGCCTGCAGGAGATCGGAGATTTCCTGGTTGGCGGCGATCTTGTCGGCCGTGGCCGAGGCGACGTTCAGGATCTTGCCGCGCAGGGGCAGAATGGCCTGGGTCTGGCGTGAGCGGGCCTGTTTGGCGGAGCCGCCGGCCGAGTCGCCCTCGACGATGAACAGCTCGGTGCCGTCGGCGCCGGAGCGCGAACAGTCGGCCAGCTTGCCCGGCAGGCGCAGGCGCCGCGAGGCGGTCTGGCGCTTGACGTTCTTTTCCTTGCGGCGGCGCATCCGGTCGTCCGCGCGCTCGATGACAAACTCGACGAGTTTCGTCGCTTCCTTGGGTGATCCCGCCAGCCAGTGATCGAACTGGTCGCGCACGGCCGTCTCGACCAGCTTGGCCGCTTCCGGCGTCGCCAGGCGTTCCTTGGTCTGGCCCTGGAATTCCGGGTCGCCGATGAAGACGGAGACGAGAGCACCGGCCCCCCCCAGCACGTCTTCCGGCGTGATATTCGCCGCCTTCTTGGCGTGGGTATGTTCGGCATAGGCGCGCACGCCCTTGGTCAGTGCCGCGCGCAGGCCCTGTTCGTGCGTGCCGCCCTGGGGCGTCGGCACGGTGTTGCAGTAGGACTGGCAGAAGCCGTCGGCCTCGCTGCCATAGCCATTGCCCGACCAGGTAACGGCCCATTCCACACCGCCGGCGCCATCCTCGCGCTCGACCTTGCCGGAGAAGGTCTCCGCCGTGATCAGCGCGCTCTTGGCCGCCATTTCGGTCATCCGGTCGGCCAGGCCGCCCGGGAAGCACAGGATGTCATCGGCCGGGGTCTCCGTGCCTTCGACGAGGGAGGGCGCGCAGCGCCACTGGATCTTCACGCCGCGACGCAGGAAGGCCTTGGAGCGTGCCATGGCATAGACGCGCGCCGGCTTGACCCGCATCTTGTCGCCGAAAATCTCCGGATCGGGCCGGAAGCGGATCTTGGTGCCGCGGCGATTGGGGGCGGGGCCGACCTTCTCGATCGGACCCAGCGGCAGGCCGCGCGAATAGGACTGGCGCCACAGCGTCTTTTCGCGGGCGACCTCGATCTCCATCGCTTCCGACAAGGCGTTGACCACGGAGATACCCACGCCGTGCAGACCGCCGGAAGTCTTGTAGGCGCTGTCGGAGAATTTGCCGCCGGCGTGCAGCACGGTCAGCACGACTTCCAGCGCGGACTTGTCGGGATATTTCGGGTGCGGATCGACCGGGATGCCGCGGCCATTATCCGTCACCGTGATGAAACCGTCCTCATCGACTACGACCTCGATCCGGTCGGCCCAGCCGGCCACGGCTTCGTCCATCGAGTTGTCGAGGATTTCCGCGAACAGGTGGTGGAAGGCGCGCTCGTCGGTGCCGCCGATATACATGCCCGGCCGGCGGCGCACGGCCTCCAGACCTTCAAGAACCTCGATATGGGCGGCCGAATATCCCGGCGCCGGCGCTTTTTCCGGTGTCGGGGCGGGGGCCCCGCCGAACAGGTCGTTGTGCGAGTTCTGCGAAGACATGGTCCCAGCATGCACCAGGCGCAGCGATTCGGGTATTTTTCAGAGCAGCCAGAACCGGCCGCGCGACAGGCGGCGTTCGCAGCGATCGATCTGGGCCTGATAGCTGGCGGCATCGCGAGCCACGCTGTTGGCCGCATTCATCAGCCAGCCCTTGGAGCGGTAGGTGCCGCGATTATAACCGCCATGGCCCTCATGATAGGTCAGGTAGAGCTCGCGCGCCTGGTGCGGCTGGACGCCGGACAGCTGACGGCTCTTGGACGAATACCAGCCAATGAAATCCACAGCATCCTCGAAATCGTCGCGATCGGCGCCGCGGCGTCCCGTGTCGCGGCGATACCAGTCCCAGGTGCCATCGAGTGCCTGGGCATAGCCATAGGCGCTGGACGGACGGCTGGTCGGGATGATGCCGAGCAGACGGTTACGGGCGGGGCGGGCATGGGCGTTGAAGCTGGATTCGCGGCGCAGGATGGCCATCTGTACGCCCGGCGGAATGCCCCAGCGCTGTTCGGTGCGCTGCAGGGCGCGCCACCAGGCGCGATTGTCTTCCAGGATCAGGCAGGCATCGGTGACCTGGTCCGGCGGACGGTGTCCGCAGGCGGAAAGGCCCACAAGGGCGCACAAAAGAAGAAGGCTCGCACGCATCATGCGCGCGAGCCTCGCTTATTGTGGTTAACCGGCGGTTGCCGGAGCGTGTTTTCGCAAGATCAGAAGACCATGCGCATCACGAGACGGGCCGTGTGGCGGATGAAGTCGTCACGCACATCGGCGTCATAGTCGAGCGAGAAGGTGGAGTAGCCCGAACCGGCGCTGACACCGAAGCCGAACAGCAGGCCGGAGCCCGGCAGCTGTTGCGAGCGCAGGATGAAGGTGTCGTCATAGTCGGCGAAGCGCGCTTCGGTTTCCAGGATGTCGTTGGAGAATTCGCTGCGATAGCCCAGGCGGACAACCGGCGACCACCAGCGGCTGGAGTTCTCGTACAGCGCGCCCATCGTCAGGACGGCCGAGCCCGAGAAGCTCGTCGAGTCACGGTCGGCGATTGACAGGTCGACGCCGATGCCGCCGCCGGTCTCGGTATAGCCTTCCTCGAACAGGTGCAGGTAGTCGACCGAGAGCGCCGGGCGGGCATAATAGCGGCCGCCGAACTCGAAATCGCGCGAGACACGGGCCGAGCCGGTGATGTGATAACCGGTCCACTCGGCCGACGGGCTGGCGTCGAACTCGCCAATCACGACACGGCGATTATGTTCGAAACTGTCGAAGCCGGCACCGCCATAAATGTCGAAATTGACACCGGACATGCGCGAGCCGGCATAGACGCCGAGCTGGCCGGTGAGCGCCGTCATCGGGTCGTCAACACCCTCGACTTCGGACACTTCGCTGGCCGCCCCGACGAAATTCACACCGACGGCGTAGAAGGGGCCGGCCGGGCGGTCGAAGCCCACGGCGACACCGATGCCCTGACCGCGATAGCCCGGACCGAAGGCCGTGCCGGCGCGGTCGGCGAAATAGCCGAATTCCTGCACCCACAGACCGCCGGTATCTTCCGGGCTGCGGCGCACGGCTTCCAGGCGGTTGGCCAGGGCACCGATGGCACTGTCATTGCTCGCCATGGCGAACTGGATCGCGCTGGCAGCGTATTCCGGCAGCAGCTGGTCGTAGGCGTCGAAGAAGGCGTTCTGGTTGGTGAGCGACGCAATCGCAGCCCCCAGCGACTCGTTCTCGCCCCAGCTCTCGAAGGCACTGGCATAGGCCGCGGCCTGGTTGGCATTCATGCCGAGTGCGTCCGCGTCCTTGCGCTCCAGCGTGAGCACGATGACGTTGTCGTCGTCGGCAGAGCGTTCCAAGCTGGTATTGTAGAGGAAGGGCGAGGGCGAGTCGTTGAGCGTCGCCAGGTCTTCCTCGACGGTCAGCGATCCGGCCCGGACGAGTTCGAACGTGCCGCCGCCGCCGATCAGGTTGGACAGCGATACCGACAGACGCGAGCCGGTTTCAAACGTGATGTTCCCGGAGGAGACGATGCGGCGGACGTCATTATTTTCCGCATCGACCTGCAACATCAGGACCGAGCCGTCGCCGAAACGGCCTTCGGAAATCTCCAGATCACCGCTTTCCACGAGTTCCAGCGTCGCGAAATCCAGCGCGATGGAGAGGTTGCCGTCGGAATCGGAAATCGCGCTGGTGATATACGGCAGCGCCGCCCAGATTTCCTCGTCGGTCATCGGGTCGACAATGCCTTCCTCGATAAGGCGCAGGATTTCGGCGTGGACCGTCGATCCGTCGACCACCAGGGCATCCTGCCCGTCGCCGAAGGAAATCGCGCCATTGATGCGTCCGGCTTCGACCGTCAGCGTGTCGTCGCCGCTGCCGAACAGCACATCGCCGATCATGTAGATGGACGTGTCGAGCACGGTCGGCTCGGTCGTGTCGTCATCGCCATCGTCCGGGACGGCTTCCCAGTGCTGGCGATAGGTTACGCCGGTGGTGTTGCTCGACACATCGAGTGCGACCGTGCGGTAGTCCGGATTGTCGTCGGGTTCGATCAGGTCGCCGTCGGAATCATAATAAGCAGGGCGCGGGGTGTGAGACGCGAGGATGCGGCCGGTATTCTCGATCGAGCGCAGCGTACCGGAGCGGTCGACGATTGCGTAGCCGCTGCCGCCATTGCCGCCAGAGGCGACGATCTGGCCCGAATTGACCAGTTCTTCCAGCACCGCACCATCTTCGATGACGATGGTATAAGCACTGCCGAAGGCTGTCGCATCGACGGTATTCTGGGACGTGGACGATATCGCGCCTTCATTGGTCAGGATCGGCAGGATCGCGCCCTCTTCGAGATGCAGGGCGACTGCGGTCGCTGCGATCGTATCGGAGAACGAGATCGCAGAGATCGAGCCAGTATTCAAGAAGCCGTGCAGGAGCTCGGCCGTAAACACCGAGCCGTTCCCGTCGTCGCCGCCGCCGATCAGAATGCCGGTGGAAGACGTGTCATTGAGGTCGGAGGTTGTGGTGATAGAGCCGCGATTGACCCAAGAATAACCCAGCGGCGTTTCCGGGACGCTTTCGTCCTCGTCTTCGGTCGTATCGTCGTCCTCGACTGCGGGCTGGATGACTTCGCCGAAGGTGATATTGCCGTCTGACGCCAGGATCTGGACCGCAGGCGCCTCACCGCGATGCGACACGGTGGCGGTGCGACTGACGCGGTTGTCGTCGGTCGGTGCGTCGAAGAGGATACCGCCCTCAATGCTTGACTGGATCAGGATCGTCGCCGCTGCCTGGAAAACATCGTCTTCGTCGAGCGTGGCCAGATATTCCTCGTTATTGGTGTAGCTGCTGAACTGGTAGCCAGTCGTGCTCACTGCGCTGTTCAGATAGAAGGCGCCACCAACATCGCCGGCCAGGACGATCGCCGAACTGTCCTCGCCGCGTGCAGCGACACTGCCGGTTATCGCGAAATCGCCGGTGAGCGTGTCCTGGATATCGATACCGACGGACCGGTCACCGACTATGGAAACAGAGCCCTCGAGGCGGACTTCCCCCTCGATGCCCGTGAGCACCCGGATGCCGGCGGAGTCATTGCCGCGAACGATAATTGAACCGGAGCTGTCCATGTAGATATCGCCGACGAAGGCGCCATCCCCGTCAACCAGAACACCGACGCGGTTGCCGCCAATCGCAGACGGTCCGTCCAGATCGCTGAACCCGGTATCCTCGTCTTCGCCGTCGTCTTCCGGGTCGCTTTCGGACTCTACCGTGATGGGGCCGCTGATCGTCAGATTGCCGGTATTGCCGCCGACAACATGAACACCGATCCCGCCATCATCGTCGCTGACCACATCGATCGAGCCATCGATCGTGACGTCGTTATTGCTGTCCAGCGTGACGGCCGTGCCCGGCGTGGAGAGGGCCACCCGGCCATTCGCCGTGATCACGATATTGTCGGCACCGCCCCCGGAGCCCGCCGTGGATGTCGCGACCGGCGTCGTGATCTCGTCATTGATCTCGCGATCGGCGAGGGCGGACGGGGCGGCGACGGTCAGCGTGGCGATAGCGCTGGCAAACATGAGACGGCGACGCATGCGAACTCCTGACGAGACTTCCCGAGACAAGCACAGGGCGAATGGAAAGCGATTTGTAGCGAATGGATTGCGCCGCGTCGACCTCGCCGGACGCCGGGATGCAGACAGAAAAACGGCCGGGCGATAACCCGGCCGTTTCCAGTTCTCCTTCAACTGCGCGGCGCAAGGCCTAGCAGGAGTAGTACATGTCGAACTCGACCGGGTGCGGATGCATCTCGTAACGCAGCACTTCTTCCATCTTCAGGTCGATGTAGGCGTCGATCTGGTCGTCATCCATCACGCCGCCCTTCTTGAGGAAGCCGCGGTCGGCGTCGAGCGATTCGAGGGCTTCACGCAGCGAACGGCAGACGGTCGGGATGTCCTTGAGCTCTTCCGGCGGCAGGTCGTAGAGATCCTTGTCCATCGGATCGCCTGGATGAATCTTGTTCTCGATACCGTCCAGACCGGCCATCAGCAGGGCGGCGAAGGTCAGGTAGGGATTGCCGGCCGGATCCGGGAAACGGGTTTCCAGGCGCTTGGCCTTCGGCGAGGAGACCCACGGAATACGGATGGATGCGGAGCGGTTGCGGGCCGAATAGGCCAGCAGGACCGGCGCTTCGAAGCCCGGCACCAGACGCTTGTAGGAGTTCGTCGAGGCGTTGGCGAAGGCGTTGATCGCGCGGGCGTGCTTGATGATGCCGCCGATATAGTGGAGGCAGGTCTCCGACAGGTCGGCATAGCGGTCGCCGGCGAACAGCGGATTGCCGTCCTTCCAGATCGACTGGTGCACGTGCATGCCGGTGCCGTTGTCGTTCCAGATCGGCTTGGGCATGAAGGTCGCAGTCTTGCCATAGGCATGGGCGACCATGTGCACGGTGTACTTATACAGCTGCATGCGGTCGGCCATCGTCGTCATCGACGAGAACTTCATGCCCAGCTCGTGCTGTGACGGTGCCACCTCGTGGTGATGCTTTTCCGGCTCGCAGCCCAGCTCCTCGAGAACCGCCAGCATCTCGGTGCGCATGTCCTGGCCGCTGTCGATCGGGTTGACCGGGAAATAGCCGCCCTTGGGACCCGGACGGTGGCCCATGTTTCCGCCTTCGAAGTCGCCGCCGGAATTCCAGGGGCCTTCCTCGCTGTCGATCTTGTAGCCGGTCTCTTCCTGGGAGGTTTTCCAGCGCACATCGTCGAACACGAAGAATTCGGCTTCCGGGCCGAAATAGGCCGTGTCGCCGATGCCGCTCGCCTTCAGGAAGGCTTCGGCCTTCTTGGCGGTCGTACGCGGGTCGCGATTATAGCTCTCGCCCGTGCCCGGCTCGAGAATGTCGCACAAGAGGACCAGGGTCGGCTGCTGATAGAACGGGTCCATGTGCGCCATCGTGGTGTCCGGCTTGAGCACCATGTCGGACTCGTTGATGGCCTTCCAGCCGGCGATCGACGAACCGTCGAACATCACGCCGTCCTCGAAGAAGTCCTCATTGACCTGGGACCGGTCGAAGGTGACGTGCTGCAGCTTGCCGCGCGGGTCGGTGAAGCGAAGATCGACGTATTTGATGTCTTCGTCTTTGAGTTTCTTCAGGATTTCGTCTGACATGACGGAGCTCCGGATAGTGGGGTCGCTGGGAACAGGGTGAGGTGACTAGAGCGCGTCACGGCCGGTCTCGCCGGTCCGGATGCGGATGACGCTTTCGATCGGGCTGACGAAGATCTTGCCGTCGCCGATCCGGCCTGTCTGGGCCGCATTCTGGATCGCCTCGATCGCCGCATCGACACGGTCGGCCGGCAGAACGAGTTCGATCTTGATCTTGGGCAGGAAGTCGACGACGTACTCGGCGCCGCGATAGAGTTCCGTATGCCCTTTTTGCCGGCCAAACCCCTTGGCCTCGATGACGGTCAGGCCCTGGACGCCGATTTCCTGCAGCGCCTCCTTCACGTCGTCGAGCTTGAAAGGTTTGATGATGGCTTCGATTTTCTTCATCACGGACTCCATGATCTTGTCGCGACGCTAGAGACGGGCAGAAAGCTGACAAGCTTCAATCCGTTCCCGCGATCAGCCAAACCGGGAAATGCCTCACAATCGGGCACGCATGCCACACAATGGAGCGACCATGCACGATGACATCCTGAACACCAAGGACTGTGGTGTCTGCGATCGCCATGCGGCGGAAAACGGCGTGTCCGGTGAAAGCCTTATGGCACGTGCCGGAGCAGCCGTGGCGCAGGCGATTCGTCACCGTTGGGCGCCGCGGGAAACGCTGGTGCTGTGCGGTCCGGGCAATAATGGCGGCGACGGTTTCGGCTGCGCCGCAGCCCTGCGCGAGGCGGGCTGGCCGGTGCGCGTGTGCCTGATGGGCGAGCCGGACCGGCTCAGGGGCGATGCGGCCTGGGCGGCGGGTGTCTGGCGCGAGACGCCGGAGCGCGCCGCGCCGGCCGCGTTCGATACGGCAGACCTCATTGTGGATGCTCTTTTCGGTGCCGGCCTCAACCGTCCGCCCGAAGGCGAGGCGGCGGCGCTGATCACGGCGATGCGCGAGCGCGGCGTGCCGGTGGTCGCCATCGATCTGCCCTCCGGCGTGTCCGGCGATCTGGCACGGGCTGACGGCGCTGTCGCTGCGGCCGGGCTGACCGTCACCTTCCACCGGCGCAAGCCGGCCCATATTCTCGAACCGGCGGCCAGCCTGTGCGGCGAGGTCGTGCTGGCCGATATCGGTATCCCCGCCAGCTGGCGCGATGCCATATCACCGTGTGCGCGGGAAAACGGGCCGCCGCTCTGGTTCTCCGCCCTGCCGGCAGTCCGTACCGGCGATCACAAGCATGCCCGCGGCCGGCTGGCCGTCTTCTCCGGCGGGGCGAGCTCGACCGGGGCCGCGCGCCTGGCAGCGGGGGCCGGGCTGCGCGCCGGCGCCGGCCTCGTCACCCTGGCCAGCCCGCCCTCTGCCCTGATCGTCAACGCCTCGGCCTCGACGGCCGTGATGGTGCGGCGCTGGTCCGATCCGGGCGCGACTGACGCCTTGCTTGAGGATTTGCGCGCCGATGCGGCGGTGCTGGGGCCGGCCATGGGCGTGGGCGAGGGGACGCGTGAGGCGGTCGTCTCGGCGGCGCAGACAGACGCGGCCCTCATTCTCGATGCCGATGCCCTGACCAGTTTCGAGGATGCACCGGAGGCCTTGTTCGCCGTGCTGCGCCCCGGCGATGTGCTGACGCCGCATCCGGGCGAATTCCGGCGGCTGTTTCCCGATATCGCCGCCCGCGAGGATATCAACCGGATCGAGGCTGCGGCGATGGCCGCCGGGCGGGCCGGGTGCTGTGTGCTTTTGAAAGGACCGGACACGGTGATCGCCGCGCCGGGGCATCTGCCCGTGGTCAACCGCCATGCCTCGCCGGCCCTGGCGACCGCGGGCAGCGGCGATGTTCTGGCCGGTCTGATCGGCGGGCTGGCGGCGCAGGGCGTCGGCGGATTCGACGCCGCCTGCGCGGCCGCCTGGCTGCACGGCGATTGCGCTTTGAGACTGGGAACAGGCCTGATCGCGGAAGACCTGGCCGACATCCTGCCGGAGCGCCTGTCCACGCTGCACCGCACCATGCAGCGGCAGCGTGCGCTGGGCCATCTCCTCGCGCATAAGAGCTAGGCGCCGCCGGGGCTTGGCTCCGGCCGCGGCCCGGTACATGTTCGCCGCTCACCTTCCAGCGAAGAGTCTTCACACAATGGCTTCCGAATCCACCGTCCGTCCCGACCAGCAGCTCGATGCCGATGCCCTGGACTTCCACATGAAGCCTGTGCCGGGCAAGCTGGGGGTCGCGCCGACCAAGCCGATGGCGACCCAGCGCGATCTGGCGCTGGCCTATTCGCCGGGCGTGGCCGCGCCGGTCCGGGCGATCGCGGCGGATCCGGAAACGGTCTACGACTACACCTCCAAGGGCAATATGGTTGCCGTCGTGTCGAACGGTACGGCGATCCTGGGCCTGGGCAATCTGGGCGCTGCGGCCTCGAAACCGGTGATGGAAGGCAAGGCGGTCCTGTTCAAGCGCTTTGCCGATCTCGACGCGGTCGACATCGAGGTCGACTACACCGATCCCGACCAGTTCATCGAATGCGTGCGCGGTTTCGGCAATACGTTCGGCGGCATCAATCTGGAAGACATCAAGGCGCCGGAATGCTTCGAGATCGAGCGGCGCCTTCGCGAGGAACTGGATATCCCGGTCTTCCATGACGACCAGCACGGCACGGCGATCATCGCGGCGGCGGGGCTGATCAATGCCTGCGACCTGACCGGCAAGAAGATGGAAGACCTCAAAGTCGTGCTGTGCGGTGCCGGTGCCGCCGGCCTCTCCGTGCTCGAGCTTATCGAGTCGCTGGGCGTGCAGTCGAAGAACACCACCGTCGTGGACATTGATGGCGTGGTCTACAAGGGCCGCCCCGGCGGTCACGAGCGGCTGATGAAGCATGCCGTGGAGACCGACAAGCGCACGCTGGCCGAAGCCGCCAAGGGCGCCGATGTCCTGCTGGGCCTGTCCGCGGCCGGCGTGTTCACCAAGGACATCGTCGCCTCCCTGGCCCCGGACCCGATCATTTTCGCCATGGCCAATCCGACGCCGGAGATCACGCCGGAAGAAGTGGCCGAGGTGCGCAGCGATGTCATCATGGCGACGGGACGCTCGGACTATCCCAACCAGGTCAATAACGTCCTGGGCTTCCCCTATATCTTCCGCGGCGCGCTCGATGTGCGCGCCCGCACGATCAATGAAGAGATGAAGATCGCCGCCGCCAGGGCGCTCGCCGCGCTGGCGCGCGAGGATGTGCCTGACGAGGTGGCCAAGGCCTACAAGGTCGACCGTCTGCAATTCGGACGCGACTACATCATCCCGACACCCTTCGATCCGCGCCTCATCGCCTGGGTGCCGCCCTTCGTGGCCCAGGCCGCGATCGATACAGGCGTCGCCCGCCGTCCGATCGAACATGCCGACAGCTACAAGCAGGTGCTGGCGCGCCGTCTCGATCCGACAGCCGCGCTGCAGCAGCGCATCTCCGCCTCGATCCGGGCCGAGCAGAAGACCATCGTCTTTGCCGAAGGCGAGGAGCCGGCGGTGATCCGCGCCGCCCACGCCTTCCAGACCCAGGGTCTGGGCAAGGCGATCCTGGTGGCGCGCGAGAATGTCGTGGCCGAGAACATGAAGGAACTGGGCATCCCGGCGGGCTCGCTGGACGTGTGCAATGCCCGCCTGTCCGAGCATAATTCGGAGTATGCCGACTATCTCTACGAGCGCTTGCAGCGTCAGGGCTATCTGCGCCGCGACGTGCAGCGCCGGGTCAACAACGACCGGAATGTCTTCTCTGCCTGCATGCTGAAAATGGGCCATGCCGACGGCATGGTCACCGGCGTCACCCGCCACTCGAATGTGGTGATGAATGATGTCGAACTCGTGCTCGATCCGGTTGCCGGCAGCCGCACGGTCGGTGTGACGGCGGCGGTGACCCGCGGACGCACGCTGATCATCGGCGATGTCTCGGTGACGGAATTCCCCGAAGCCCAGGCCCTGGCCGAGATCGCGATCGCCACGGCCAATGCCGCCAAGCGTCTGGGCCTGACGCCGCATGTCGCCTTCCTGTCCTACTCCTCCTTCGGCAATCCGCCGGGCGAGCGCTCGACCAAGATCCAGCATGCCGTCAGCCTGCTCGATGAACAGGGTGTCGACTTTGAATACGAAGGCGAGATGGCGGCCGATGTCGCGCTCGATCCCGACCACCACCAGCTCTATCCCTTCTCGCGCCTGACCCAGCCGGCCAATGTGCTGATCATGCCGGCCGTACACTCCGCCTCGATCGCCGTGCGTCTGCTAAAGGCGGCCGGCGGGGCAACGGTGATCGGTCCGATGCTGGTCGGTCTGGAAAAACCGGTCCAGATCGCGCGTCTGGGTGCCTCGGTCAGCGATATCGTGAACCTCGCCGGCATCGCCGCCTACGACCTCAACCAGCCGGCAGTCGCGGCCAAATAGGCATCCGGCCTGAGCTTTGCTCAGCCCGCGATGCCGCCCGAGGTGAATTGCCAGGCGAGATAGGCGGTATAGGCCGCCAGCATGGCCAGGCCGACGCCGCGGCCGATCCGTTTTGTCGCGACGAGCAGCAGCACGACCAGCACCGACACACCCAGCATCAGGGGCACATCGAGGACGCGGAATTGCGGTCCGACCGGGATCGGCGTCACCAGGGCCGTGATGCCCAGGATGGCGAGGATGTTGAAGATGTTCGAGCCGATCACATTGCCCAGCACCACATCGGAATGACGCTTCCAGGCGGCCACGATCGAGGTGGCCAGCTCGGGCAGGGAGGTGCCGATCGCCACCAGGGTCAGCCCGATCACCGCATCGGACACACCGAAGGTCCGCGCGATCGAGACCGCGCCGCGCACCAGCAGGTCGGCGCCCAGCATCAGGGCGAGAATCCCGCCGATCACGAAGGCCGCTGCGATCCAGACCGATTGTGTGGCGACGCCTTCGAATTCTTCGGTCTCGTGCTCGTGCTGGCGGGAGGGGCGGCCGCGCCGTTCCAGCCAGTAGGAGACGGCCAGATAGGCCAGCAGCACGGCGAAAAGCGCCGCGCCCTCGATCAGGCCGATGACATGGCCGAAAGTCAGTCCGAACAGGGCCAGCGCGGCGATGCTCATCACCACCGCATCGCGCATCGCTGTCCGCTGCCAGCCGACGATGGGCGTGATCACGGCGGCGACGCCGAGGATCAAGAGGACATTGGCGATGTTCGAGCCGACGACATTGCCCAGCGCGATGTCCGGCGCTCCGCCCAGGGCCGCATTCACCGATACGAGGAGTTCGGGCGTCGAGGTGCCGAAGGCGACTACGGTCAGGCCGATCAGGAGTTTGGACAGGCCCAGCTTCCCGGCGACGGCGACACTGCCGCGGACCAGGCCTTCCCCGCCCATAAAGAGCAGAACGAAGCCTGCGACGATGAAACCGGTATCCTGGAGCATCGGGCGTATCCCTGTCAGCGGAGCGGGGGAGATTCCGGCGCGGGCCGGACGCCCGGTGTCATCGCATGACGGGCAGGACAGGCAAGGGGGATTGCGCTGCGGCCGCCCGGCAGACAGGCGGGATTCACGGCGTTTCCAATCCCCCTTGACGCCCAGCCGACCGGGCCCGCAGCGCCGCGGCCGTACGCTCATCGCGATGTTTTCACACCAATTTGACCGTCACGGGCTGCAGACAGGGGCGGGGCTTCCTATCTATGCTCGGCGGCGAACAGGAGGGGTACGCCATGGCCGGACGGTCTGCACACGACATGACGCAAGGTCCGGTCTTCGGGCATATCGTGCGGATGATGATGCCGATGAGTTTCGGCATTCTCGCCATGATGCTCGTCGGTATTGTCGATACCTACTGGGTCGGCACGCTGGGTACGGCCCAGCAGGCGGCCGTGCAGATGAGCTTTCCGGTCACCATGCTGGTGATGAGCGTCTCGATCGGCCTGGGCGCCGGCGCGGTCTCGGCGGTATCGCGGGCGGCCGGCCGCAAGGACGGATCCTCCATCCCGCGCATTTCCACCGACGCCATGACCCTGGCCCTGCTGCTGGTCGGCATCGTGTCCTTCATCGGCGTCCTGACCGTCGAGGACATCTTCCGCGCGCTGGGCGCCAGCGACACCATGCTGCCGCACGTGGTCGACTATATGCGCGTCTGGTTCGGCGGTATCGTGCTGATCGTCGGCCCGATGGTGGCCGGCAATATCCTGCGGGCGCTGGGTAATGCGGTGATTCCCTCGATCATGATGATGGCCGCCGCGGCGATCAATCTCGTGCTCGACCCGGTCTTCATCCTCGACGATGTCTTCGGTCTTTTCCCCGGCCTGGGCTGGGGCGTCTCCGGTGCGGCCCTGGCAACCGTCGCGGCGAATGCCTGCACCTTCCTGATGGTGCTCTGGTATCTGGTCTTCCGCGAGAAACTGCTCGACTTCAACTGGGAGGATCTCGGCGAGGTCTGGCACCACTGGTCCGACATCGCCCGCGTCGGCATTCCCGCCTGCATCTCCAACATCTTCAATCCCGTCGCGATGACCGTCGCCATGTCGGGCCTGGCCATGGCGCGCTTCGGCGATGCCGCGGTCGGCGGCCTGGGCGTGGCGGGACGTCTGGAAGCCTTCGCCATCGTGCCGCTGTTCGCACTGTCGGCCTGTATCGGTGCAGTGACCGGCCAGAATGGCGGCGCCGAACGGATCGACCGCGTGCGCGAGGCCTTCCGCACCTCCTTCCTCTTCGCCCTGGCCTGGGGGCTGGGCGTGGCGGCGGTGCTGTGGATCTTCGCCGATGTGCTCGCCGCAATCTTCCTGCCGTCCGAAGCCGGGCAGGCGGCGGCCGTGGCCTATTGGCGGATCGCGGCGCTGACCATTGCCGGTTATGGCATCACCATCGCCGGCAGCGCCGGGTTCAACGGTCTGGGCCGTCCCAGCTATGGCATGATGATCACGGCCGGCCGCGCGCTGGGCCTGATGGTGCCCTTCGTGCTGCTCGGAAGCTTCCTGGTCAATGCTCCGGTCGGCGTGATCGGCGGCATCGCCGCGGCGAATGTCCTGTCCGGCCTGGCGACAGCCCTCTTCGTCCTCACCCGCGCCCCGATGACCGCCAAGCACGGCAAGGCCCGCAAGCGCAAACCGGTGGATGCGGCGGCAGAAGAGCCGGCGTGATACCAGGGCTCGCCCCGCTTGCGGGGGAGCTGTCCGCGTCAGCGGACTGAGGGGGCGGCGCGCAGCGCCGCAGAGCGCGTAGCGCGCATACACTCACCCCCTTCGACCTCACCTGGCCCGTGGGCCAGGCTCGGCCACTTCCCCCGCTCACGCAGGGGAAGCCTGTTACCGCCTCACCAGAACCCCGCCCAGTTCCGGCTTGCCGTTGAGCGAGGGGTGGGGCCAGGCGGTGAAGGCGTTATCGGCCGGCCATTCCCAGCGTTCGGCCGGGAACAGCGCATGCATCGCCTCGAGCGAACAGCCATAGGGCGGCCCGCCGTGCTCGGCCTTCTGCATGAAGAGGGCGAGCAGGCGGCCGCCGGGCTTCAGCCAGGCATGGACCGCACGCTCATAGTCCTCGCGCAGGCGGGGCGGGATGGCGCACAGGAAGGTCTGCTCATAGACCAGATCGGCCGGGGTTTCGGGGCGCCATTGCGTCAGGTCGGCCTCGACCAGGCTGGCGTCCAGCCCGGCGGCGTCCAGCCGCTCGCGCTGCCAGGCGAGGGCGGTCGGCGCGACATCGCCGGCGGTGACGTGCAGCCCCGCCCGGGCAAAGGCGACGACTTCCGGTGCCCGGCCGCAACCCGGCACGATCACGCTGAGACCCGGCGCCAGCACGCCTTCGGCCAGCCAGTGCGCGGCGGCCGGATGCAGCTGGCGGCGCTCCCACGGCGTGTCGCCATCGCGGAAACGCGTCTCCCAGTCGAACGGGGTGCGCTCTTCGGATATCCCGGTCATGCCGTGATATAGAACCGCCGCAGCCCGCCCGGCAATGGCCGCTTGCCTAGCCGCGCCGCCCCGTGCCAAGAGATCGCCACCAGACGTGCGGATGTGGCGGAACTGGTAGACGCGCTGGATTTAGGTTCCAGTGCCGCAAGGCGTGGAGGTTCGAGTCCTCTCATCCGCACCAGCCTACGCTCGCTGGCGCGAGCTTCGGCTAGGCAAGCCCGGTTTCAATGGCGAGCGTCGGCTGTCTAGCCGAAGCCTTTGGCGGAGGCGGACTGTTGGCGCCACGCGCCCCACCCGTCCGATCCCCCAGTCCCCGCATGCGAACAAGCTGCATTCCCCTCATCTGCACCCGTCAACCGCTGCCCGGCGTTGCACAGCGCGAATCCCCGTGACATAACGCGCGCTCGATTTTGCACGCGCATGTCTGCGCACCCTTACTTAGAACACCAAGGCCAACCCATGAACGTCACCGAGAAATCTTCCGAAGGCTTGAGCCGCACTTTCGAGATCGTCTTCCCGGCCGACGATCTGCAAGCTCGCCTCGCAGCGAAGATCGAAGAGATCCGTCCGGAAGTCCGCCTGAAGGGCTTCCGCCCGGGCAAGGTTCCCACGAGCCACATCCGCAAGATGTTCGGCGAGTCGATCATGGGCGATCTGCTGAACGAGCTGGTCCCGCAGACCACGCAGAAGACGCTCGACGAGAAGAATATCCGCCCGGCCACCCAGCCGGACATCAAGGTCACCAGCGAGGCGCAGGACGTGCTGTCCGGCAAGGCCGATTTCTCCTTCGAGATCTCGCTGGAAGTGATGCCGGAATTCGAACCGGCCGATCCGTCCAAGCTGAAGGTCGCGCGCCCGGTCGCCGAGGTCGATGAGGCCGAGGTCGACGAGGCGCTGCAGAAGCTGGCCGAGGAAAACCGCGAATTCTCCGCCAAGAAGGGCGGCAAGAATGCCAAGGCGGAAGAGGGCGATGTCGTCGTCATCGATTTCGTCGGCAAGCTGGATGGCGAACCCTTCGAGGGTGGCGCTGCGGAAGACGCGCGCGTGGCCATCGGCGACGGTGCCTTCATTCCGGGCTTCGAGGAACAGCTGGTCGGCGCCAAGCCGGGCGAAGAGCGCGTTCTCAAGGTGACTTTCCCGGCGCAATACCAGGCCGCTCATCTGGCCGGCAAGGACGCCGAATTCGACGTCACCGTGAAGTCGGTGGAAGCACCGGGTGAAGCCAAGGTCGACGACGAACTGGCCAAGCGTCTGGGTCTCGACGGTCTGGACGGCCTGAAGGATGCGCTGAAGAAGCGCTTCGCCCAGGAGCACGCCCAGCAGTCGCGCATGAAGGTGAAGCGGGCCCTGCTCGACCAGCTCGATGCCGCGCACAGCTTCGATCTGCCGCCGCAGATGGTGGATGCCGAGTTCGACAATATCTGGCGCGAAGTCCAGCACGCCATCGAGCACGACCACCTCGAGGAAGAGGACAAGGGCAAGTCGGAAGACGAGCTGAAGACCGAGTATCGCGGCATTGCCGAGCGCCGTGTGCGCCTGGGCCTCGTGCTCGCCGAGATCGGCCGCCGCAACAATGTCGACGT
Source organism: Maricaulis sp. (assembly GCF_017642925.1). GTDB lineage: Bacteria > Pseudomonadota > Alphaproteobacteria > Caulobacterales > Maricaulaceae > Maricaulis. The sequence goes on from NZ_JAEPOL010000008.1 coordinate 40,729, forward strand.
GACCCAGGAAGAACTCTCCCGCGCCATCAACCAGGAAGCCGTGCGCTATCCGGGTCAGGAGCGCCAGGTTGTCGAGTTCTACCAGAAGAACCCGCAGGCCATCGCCCAGCTGCGTGCGCCGATCTATGAGGAAAAAGTCGTCGACTACATCCTCGAGCTCGCCGACGTCACCGAGGTGACCGTGTCCAAGGACGCGCTCTACGCCGAGGAAGACGAAGCGCCGGCTCCGGCCAAGAAGAAGGCTGCGCCGAAGAAGAAGGCGGCTGCCAAGAAGGACGACGACAAGCCGGCCGCGAAGAAGAAGGCTCCGGCCAAGAAAGCGGCGGCCAAGGACGGCGACAAGGCCGAGGCCAAGAAGCCGGCGGCCAAGAAAGCCGCTCCGAAGAAAAAGGCTGCGGCCAAGAAGGACGCCTGATCGTCAGGCTCTTTCGCACACGATCAGCGCCGGCGTCCCAGGACGCCGGCGCTTTTCGTTTCCGGCTGCTGTTTTGTGTGCCGTTGCGGGAATTCGCACAGGCGTGTGCAGCGTCTGCCTTGCACGCCGGAGCGAGCACCGCAATATTTGACCAATCCCGTCTGACGAGAATCGGCGCCGACCGGCTGCCGGAACCCCAAGGAGCGCGACATGCATGATCCCCAGGACAGGACGATGAATCTGGTTCCGATCGTCGTCGAGCAGACCAGCCGGGGCGAACGCTCCTTCGATATCTATTCGCGGCTTCTCAAGGAGCGCATCATCTTCGTCACCGGTCCGATCGAGGACCATATGGCGAGCCTGATCGTCGCCCAGCTGCTTTTCCTTGAATCGGAAAATCCGAAGAAGGAAATCTCGATGTACATCAACTCGCCCGGCGGCGTGGTCTCGGCCGGCCTGGCGATCTACGACACGATGCAGCACATCCGCTGCCCGGTCTCCACCATGTGTATCGGCATGGCCGCCTCGATGGGCTCGCTGCTGCTGACGGCGGGCGAGGACAAGAAGCGCTACGCCACGCCGAATGCGCGGATCATGGTGCACCAGCCCTCCGGCGGTTTCCGCGGCCAGGCCTCGGACATCGAGCGGCATGCGGCGGACATCCAGAAGATCAAGCGCCGGCTGAACGAGATCTATGTGCACCACACCGGCCGCACCTATGACGAGATTGAACAGGCCCTCGACCGCGACAACTTCATGTCGGCGGACGATGCCAAGGAATTCGGCCTCATTGACGAGGTCTTTACGCGTCGCAGCGAGGATGAAGGCGAAGGCAAGTCCGGCTAGGGCATGATTGCCGGGCGCGGTTGGAGCTTGATCCATGCCGCGCCCATGTGATCGAATGCACAGTGACGGAAACCTTTCGCTAAAGTTCGGCCCTGATTTTGCTCAGGACTGGATGCGAGGCGGGACAAATGCCGGTATGGTATTGTAATGATACCATTCAGATGCCGGGACCTGCGGGTTGAATTGGAGCGGTCATGAGTAAGACGACGGGCGGAGACGGCGAGTCGAAGAACACCCTCTACTGTTCTTTCTGCGGAAAGAGCCAGCATGAGGTGCGCAAGCTGATTGCCGGGCCCACCGTGTTCATCTGCGATGAATGCGTCGAGCTCTGCATGGATATCATCCGCGAGGAGAACAAGTCTTCGCTGGTGAAGTCCAAGGAAGGCGTGCCCACGCCGCAGGAAATCTTCAACGTCCTGAACGACTACGTGATCGGCCAGGCGCACGCCAAGCGCGTGCTCGCGGTGGCCGTGCACAATCACTACAAGCGCCTCAACCACGCCTCGGCCAATTCCGACGTGGAACTGGCCAAGTCGAACATCCTGCTGATCGGCCCGACCGGTTGCGGCAAGACGCTGCTGGCCCAGACGCTGGCGCGCATCCTCGATGTGCCCTTCACCATGGCCGATGCGACGACGCTGACCGAAGCGGGCTATGTCGGCGAGGACGTCGAGAACATCGTGCTGAAACTGCTGCAGTCGGCCGACTACAATGTCGAGCGGGCCCAGCGCGGCATCGTCTACATCGACGAGATCGACAAGATTTCCCGCAAGTCCGACAATCCGTCCATCACGCGCGACGTGTCGGGCGAGGGCGTGCAGCAGGCCCTGCTGAAGATCATGGAAGGCACGGTCGCCTCCGTGCCGCCGCAGGGTGGCCGCAAGCATCCCCAGCAGGAATTCCTGCAGGTGGACACGACCAATATCCTCTTCGTCGTCGGCGGCGCCTTTGCCGGTCTCGACAAGGTGATCTCCCAGCGCGGCAAGGGGTCTGCCATCGGTTTCGGCGCCGATGTGCGCGAGACCGACGACCGCCGCACGGGCGATATCCTGCGCGAAGTGGAACCGGACGATCTCCTGCGTTTCGGCCTGATCCCGGAATTCGTCGGCCGTCTGCCGGTCATCGCGACCCTGGAAGACCTGGACGAGGACGCCCTGGTACAGATCCTGACCGAGCCGAAGAATGCGCTCGTGAAGCAGTATCAGCGCCTGTTCGAGATGGAAGGCGTCGGCCTGACCTTCACCGAGGATGCGCTCAAGGCCGTGGCTGCCAAGGCCATTGCCCGCAAGACCGGTGCGCGCGGCCTGCGTTCCATCATGGAAGGCATCCTGCTGGAAACGATGTTCGATCTGCCGGGCCTGGAAGGCGTGGAAGAGATCGTCGTCAACGCGGAAGTCGTCGAAGGCAATGCCAAACCGCTCTTCATCTATGCCGAGCGCAAGGACGACAAGCGGACGGGTGCTTGAGGACGCTTGAATTCGGCGATCGCGATCGCCACTTCATGATCCAGGTGGGACGTGCCGGGCAAGACCCAGAGCGCTTGCCGGCCGTCCCGTATCGATAGAAAGATCCGACGAGATCTGCACGCGCCCCTGTATCGGGCGCGCATGGAGTAAGCATGTCCAATACGAAGACACTTCCGCTTCTGCCGCTGCGCGACATTGTGGTTTTCCCCCACATGATCGTTCCCCTCTTCGTGGGGCGCGAGAAGTCGGTGAAAGCGCTGGAAGAGGTGATGAAGGCGGACAAGCAGATCCTGCTTGCCACCCAGCGCAATGCCGCGGACGACGAGCCGACGCCGGATGCGATCCATCGCACCGGTGTGGTCGCCTCTGTCCTGCAGCTGCTGAAACTGCCCGACGGCACGGTGAAAGTGCTGGTGGAAGGCGGCGTCCGCGTCGAGATCACCGGCTTTACGCCGCGTGACGAATACTACGAAGCGGTCTGCGAACCCGTGGCCGAGGATTCCGGCGACGAGTCCGAGCTGGAAGCGCTGATGCGCACGGTCGCGGCCAAGTTCGAAGACTATGTGAAGCTGAACAAGAAGGTGCCGCCGGAAGCGCTCGCCTCGCTGTCGCAGATCCAGGAGCCGGGCAAGCTGGCCGACTCCATCTCGGCCCATCTGGCCGTGAAGATCGACGAGAAGCAGTCGCTGCTGGAAGAACCCGATGTCGCCAACCGGCTGGAGCGCGTGCTCGGCCTGATGGAAGGCGAGATCGGCGTGCTGCAGGTCGAGAAGAAAATCCGTTCGCGCGTGAAGCGCCAGATGGAGAAGACCCAGCGCGAGTATTATCTCAACGAGCAGATGAAGGCGATCCAGCGCGAGCTGGGTGAGGGCGATGACGGCCGCGAGGAACTCGCCGAGCTGGAACAGCGCCTGACCGAGGCCAAGCTGCCCAAGGAAGCGCGCGCCAAGGCCGACGCCGAATTCAAGAAACTGCGCCAGATGAGCCCGATGTCCGCCGAGGCCACGGTCGTGCGCAATTATCTCGACTGGATCCTGGCGCTGCCCTGGAACAAGCGCAAACGCCTGAAGAACGACCTGGAACGCGCCGAGGGCGTGCTCGAGGACGATCACTACGGGCTGGAGAAGGTCAAGGAACGCATTCTCGAACACCTGGCGGTGCAGTCGCGCACCCGCAAGCTGCGCGGTCCGATCCTGTGCCTCGTCGGTCCGCCCGGCGTCGGCAAGACCTCGCTGGGCCGTTCGATCGCCAAGGCGACGGGGCGTGACTTCGTGCGCATGTCGCTGGGCGGCGTGCGGGACGAGGCCGAGATCCGCGGCCACCGGCGCACCTATATCGGCTCCATGCCGGGCCGCATCATCCAGTCGATGAAGAAGGTGAAGTCCGCCAATCCGCTCTTCCTGCTGGACGAGATCGACAAGCTGGGCGCCGATTATCGCGGCGATCCGGCCTCGGCCCTGCTGGAAGTGCTCGATCCGGAACAGAACTCGACCTTCAACGACCACTATCTGGAAGTCGATTACGACTTGTCCGACATCATGTTCGTGACCACCGCGAACACGCTCAACCTGCCGCAGCCGCTTCTCGACCGGATGGAGATCATCCGCATCGCCGGCTACACCGAGGACGAGAAGGTCGAGATCGCCAAGCGTCACCTCCTGCCCAAGCAGATGTCCAATCACGCTCTGCGCGACAAGGACTTCGTGCTGGAAGAGGCGGCCCTGCGCGACCTCATCCGCTACTATACCCGCGAGGCGGGCGTGCGGAATCTCGAGCGCGAGATCGCCAATCTGGCCCGCAAGGCCGTGCGCCAGATCCAGAGCGGCAAGGCTGACAGCGTCACCGTCACGCCGGACAATCTCGGCGATTTCGCCGGCGTGCGGAAATTCCGCTTCGGCGAGACCGACAAGGAAGACCAGGTCGGTGTTGTCACCGGGCTGGCCTGGACCGAAGTCGGGGGCGACCTCCTGACCATCGAGGCCGTGCGCATGCCGGGACGCGGCAAGTTCACCGTGACGGGCAATCTGCGCGATGTGATGAAGGAGTCGATCTCGGCGGCGAATTCCTTCGTGCAGTCGCGGGCGCCTTCGCTCGGTATCAAGCCGACCGTGTTCCGCTCGTCCGACATCCACGTCCACGTCCCCGAGGGCGCGACGCCGAAGGACGGTCCGTCGGCCGGTATCGGCATGATGACGGGCATTGTCTCGGTGCTGACCGGTATTCCGGTGCGCAAGGATATCGCCATGACCGGCGAGATCACCCTGCGCGGCCGGGTCCTGCCGATCGGCGGTCTCAAGGAGAAACTCCTCGCGGCGCTGCGCGGCGGTGTGAAGACGGTGCTCATCCCCAAGGACAATGAAAAGGATCTCACCGAGATCCCGGACAATGTGAAACAGGGGCTGGAGATCATCCCGGTGGAAACCGCCGACGAGGTGCTCAAGCTGGCGCTCACCGAACCGGTGCAGCCGGTCGAATGGACCGAGGCCGACGAAGCCGCCCTCGCGGCGATGGCCTCGCAGACCGGAGCGGAAACAGGCGAGACACCTGTGGCGCACTAGTGTTGCCCTAACCGGGCACCCATGGTGGCGTTACGTGACAGGAAAAGGGCGGCTCCGGCCGCCCTTTTTCATGGCCGCTGCCAGTTTTTTGCACACGCACGACGCAGATGCGGAAATTGAGCATTGACCTTGCGCAAAACCCCCGCCACTCTCGTCTCATGACTTTCGCGACGTTCTATTTTTTCGGCTACTTTACCAACGCAACCCGTGAGGGGGCGGTGGCCGGCTGACGTGTGTGAAAGCACCGGATTTGCAGGGCCTCCCCCTCGGGGAGGCCCTTTTCTTTTGCGTGAAAAGGAAGGGTGAGACCGTGACGACGACAAAGAGCCGGGACGAGATCCGGGCGGAGATTACGCAGATCGACGGCCAGTTGATCGATGCCATTGCGCGCCGCCAGGAGCTGGTCGACGAGATCCAGGCCGCTAAGGCCGCCAGCGGTCAGCCGGTGCGCGACCGCGAGCGCGAGCAGGCCGTCCTGCGTGACGCGCTCGCACGCGGCAAGGCGCAGGGCCTGCCGCCCGAACTGGTCGAGAGCCTGTTCCACGCCCTGTTCGAGGTCTCGATCCGCCGTCAGCGCGAGCGCTTCGACTCCATGCGCAATGAGGATCTCAACGAGGCCACTGTCGCCTATCTCGGCGGGCCGGGCAGTTACAGTCACATTGCGGCCCAGAAGGTCTTTGAGCGCCGCAACGCCACCGTCGTGCCGTCGCCCAAGCGCGATTTCGTCTCGATCTTCCGGTCGGTCGAGAATGCCGAGGTCGATTACGGCGTGGTGCCGATCGAGAACACCACGACGGGCTCGATCAACGAAGTCTATGATATCCTGATCAATTCACGCACCCAGATCATCGGCGAATTCCTCCTGCGCGTCGATCATTGCCTGGTCGGAAAGGCCAGCGGGCAGGGGCGTATCAGCCGGGTCTTCGGTCACCCGCAGGCGCTGGCCCAGTGCCGCCGCTACATCGCCTCCCACCCGGAGCTGGAAACGCATATGGCGGCCTCGACGACGCGGGCGCTGGAGCGTCTGCTGGAGGATGACGACACGGCGGCTGCGGTCGCCGGCGAAGACGCGGCACGCCTGTTCGGCATGGACATCCTGGCCCGCGGCATCGGCGATCACGAGCAGAACATCACCCGTTTCATCGTGATTGCCCGCAAGGCCAAGCTGCCGACCCGCGAGGTGGAGTGCAAGACGTCGATGATGTTCACCACCCGCGACACACCGGGCTGCCTGGTCGACGCATTGACCGGGTTCCGCGACCAGGGCGTGAATATCGTCAAGCTGGAAAGCCGTCCGATTGCCGGTAATCCCTGGGAGGAGATGTTCATCATGGATGTGGAGGGCCATGTCGAGGACGAACGGGTCCGCCAGGCGATGAGCGTCATCGAGGAGCATACCCGCGAGATCAAGCTGCTCGGCTGCTATGCCGCCGACGCCATCGACCGCGTCACCGTTGCCGAATAGCGACACGGGCCGTGAATGCCGCCGCTGTGCGTGATGCAGCGGCGGCAAAACCGGTTGAAATTTGCTACCAGTCTGAATTCAATGGTCTGTAGACGAATGACCTCCATCATGGACTGGATGATGTCGGCCCGTGCCACGCGCCTGCGCGGCGCGGCCGGCTGACGCTGCGAGCGGGAAGTGCGTATGGATACACAACAGGCGACGCCGGCCCGGCCGCGTCCCCGGGGGCGGCCCGGCCTGACGCCGGAAGTCCGGGAGCAGGCGCTGCTGACGGCGGGCGAACTGCTTGCAGAGCAGGGCCTCAAGGGCATGCAGGCGCGCACGATTGCGGCGCGGGCCGGCCTGTCTGTCGGGTCGATCTACAAGCTCTTCGGCGATATCGACGACCTGATCCGCGAACTCAATCTGCGTACCTATCGCGATATCGAGATCCATCACAGCTCGGCGCTCGAGGCCTCCGGACTGCCGCAGGAAGCGGTGTTCGAGCGGGCCCTGGTCCTGGCTCGTGCCTATATCGAATTTGTCGTGACCCAGAATGCGCGCTGGAGGGCGCTTTTGTCCTTCAATCGCCGTCAGTCCGGCGCTGCGCCGAAAGCCTATACCGAGACCGAGGATGCCCTGTTCGGGATCGTGGAAGGTGTGCTGGAGGCGGGCAGGGGGTTCGAGGACGCGGACTTCCGCCGGCGTGCGGCGCGGACGTTGTGGGCGTCGGTGCACGGCATTGTCACCATGACATTGCCCAATGCTGCGCTGGAGGATCCGGTTGCCGAAGCCCTGGAACAGGCCTCGATGATGATCGGTGCACTCATCCGCGATGCTGCGGCGCAGAAGTAGCGCATGCTTGCGTCGAAGGGCTGCGGCGGACTAAAAGCGCGGCTCACCTTGGATCGGGCGGTTAGCTCAGCTGGGAGAGCGACTGGTTTACACCCAGTAGGTCGGGGGTTCGAACCCCTCACCGCCCACCATCCTTCGCCCTGCGGGCTTCGGGTGGCAAGCCACCCGCAGCGCGCACCTGGGGCGAAGAGGTGTCCCCCGAAGCCTTGGCGTAGGGGGACTTTCGAGGACAGGCTCCGGACCTGCTTCCGCCACCGCCCTGCGGGCTCCAAGGTGGCAAGCTACCCCATCCTTGATCCACATGAACTCACAGCGCACCATCGTGTGCGAAGCGGATCCGGTCCGAGCGGCCGGCGGACAAGCTTGAGTGAGCGATCGTGAAACTGATTCTGGCCCTGTTCCTGGCGAATTCGATCTGCGGTGCGTCCGGGGACGATCTCGCGCCGGCGCCTTCGCAGGCGGAGAGCGGGATCTGCCTTTCTTGCAACGCCTTCGAGCGCTTCTACGACGGACGTGACAATGCGCCGGCCTGGACGGGGTGGCGCAGGCGCAAGCATTTCCAGGCCCTCCTGGAGGCCGTACGCGATGCCGGCTCGCACGGTCTCGATCCGGCCAGCTACGGTCTCGATCTGCTCGAAGCGGCCAATCCGCGCCGGTCGGACCGGCGGCTCGATGAAATCGCCACCCGCGCCTATCTCGACCTTGCCCATGATTTGCTGCGCGGCCGGCTGGATCCGCAGACGGTCGAGCGGGGCTGGTCTGCGCCGCGGCGCGATCTGGACCTTGCTACCTATCTCGCCAGTGCGCTCGAGAATGATCGGGTGCCGGAAAGCCTTGAAGCGCTGGCGCCGCGGGATGACGGTTATGCGCGGCTGCGCACGGCTCTGACAGATTATCGTGCGGTGAACGCCAAGGGAGCCTGGCCGCGGATCGAGCCCGGCGTGGCGCTGCATCCCGGTGACCGGTCGCCCCGCGTGGCGCAATTGCGGGCGCGGCTGCAAGCGACGGGTGAGGTCTTCCGGCTGGTGCCTGAAACCGAGCGGGACCTGTTCGATGACGAGATGGCGGCGGCCGTGCTGCGCCTGCAGCAGCGCGCGCATCTCGACGGGGACGGCGTGGCCGGGGCCGAGACGATCGACTGGCTGAATGTGCCTTCGGAAGACCGGGTGCGGCAGATCGCCGCGAACCTCGAGCGCCTGCGCTGGCAGGGCGGATCGCTGGAGGGGCGGCTCCTGCGCGTCAATATTCCCGACTTCTTGCTGGAAGCCTGGTCCGGGGGAGAGGTCGAGCAACGCCACAGACTGATTGTCGGCCGGCGCTCGCGACCGACGCCGGTCTTCTCCGCCGAACTTGCCTATTTCATTCTCAATCCCTGGTGGGAGACGCCGCACAGCCTGGCCGTCCGCGACGAATTGCCGGCCTTCCGCCGCGATCCCGACATGGTGCAGCGTCTGGGCTTCCAGGTGCTCGACCGCGACGGCAACCTTGTCGATCCTGCTGAAATCGATTGGGATACCGTGCCCGCCAGCGCTTTTCCCTATCGGCTGCGCCAGGCGCCGGGGCCGCAGAATGCGCTGGGACAGGTGAAGTTCATCTTCCCCAATCCATACAACACCTATCTGCACGACACGCCGACCCGGCAATTGTTCGATGAGGAGCGTCGCGCATTTTCCTCCGGCTGCATGCGCGTCGACCGGCCGGTCGACCTGACACGCTGGGTCGCCGAGGGAATGCCTGACTGGCCGCCCGAGCGGATCGACCGGGTGCTGGCCAGCGGTGTGGAAACCCGTGTCGATCTCTCCGAAAGGATCCCGGTCGAGGTCGTCTATTGGACGGTAGTGCCTGACGCCCCTCTTGGCGTCCGCTTTCTCGACGACCTATATAACAGGGACGGGATCATCATCGACGAACTTGAGGGAGCAGGTTCGACAGTGTCGGAGTAGTGCGTGTTCACCACGTTCCTGTTAGCGGCAACCGCCGCACTTCCCAGCGCGACGAGCCGTGACGTTTCCACGGATCTCGCTGTCGCTTCCGCCCCGATCCGGGTCGAAAGGCTTGATACGGGTTTCGATCCCGGCCGCACCGGTTTCACGGTAACCACGCCCGGTGGGGTCGACATCGACTATCGCGAGTTCACGCTCTTTCTGCGTCCCGGCGAGACTGTCTCGCTGACGGCCAGCGAGCCCGTCGCCTGGGAGGGCGAGGACTTGTCGATGACGCCGGTGTGGACTGCGCCGGACACGCCCGGCCATCACCACATGACACTGACCGCCGCGGACGGTGCGCAGATGGACCTGCATCTCATCGTCATGCGTCCACGCGAAACCGCCGATGCCGAGATCAACGGCTATCGGCTCGGCCACTATCCGGCCGAACCTTATCGCGGCCTGGAGACCTACCGGGCGCCGGAATATTTCGTCGAGGTTTCCCCCGGCATCGAGGAGCTCCCCCTGTCGCCACACTTCCGTCTCGGCCAGTTCCTGTGCAAGCAGGAGGGTGGGGATGGACCTGCCTATCTCGTCGTCTCCGAACGCCTCGTGCTCAAGCTGGAGCAGATCCTGGAAGCGGCCAATGCCCGCGGCTGGCGCACCGACAGCTTCGCCGTGATGAGCGGCTATCGCACGCCGGACTACAATGCCGGCCTGGGCAATGGCAGCTATTCTCGCCACATCTATGGTGGCGCCGCCGACATCTTCATCGACACCGATGGCGATGGCGTGATGGACGATCTCAATGGTGATGGCCGTCACGACCGCGCCGATGCGGCGGCGCTCTACGATCTCGTCGAGGAAATGTCGGGCGCCGGCCATGAGAGCTGGCTGGCCGGCGGCCTCGGCGAATACGGACCGAATGCCCACCATGGCGCCTTCGTCCATGTCGACGAACGCGGCTTTCGCGCGCGTTGGGGGCGCTGAGGATCAGCTTGCCGCCGGTTCCGGCAGGGCGAAAAGGTCGACAAGTCCGCTGGCATCGCCGGCGAAGACACGCACATCGGCCCGCGGTGCAAAGCGCTGGATGGTCCGGGCAACGTCGCGGGCCGGGACGGGTTCAGCGTTGAAATCATTGACGATCACGGTGCAGCGGGCGTCCAGGACACGCAGCGCTGTCAGCGTGTGCGAGATCGCGCCGAGATAGGCGCCGGCGACGAGGATCGGCCGCGCGTCGAGATCGCGGATCAGGTCGAGATTGAGCCCGTCTGCCGTGAGCGGTGACATCACGCCGCCGGCGCCTTCCACGATCGTCGGCATGCCGGGATCGATCTGGTCGAGGCACCAGTGCAGCACGGCGTCGATCGCGAGTTCGCGGTTTTCCTGCCGGGCGGCCATGTCGGGCGATAGCGGGGCCTTGAAGCGCCACGGTGATACGGACTGCACCCCTTCGCCCGTCAATTCAGCCCCGTTGGCGCGCATCAGGCGTATCGTATCTGTGGCATTGAGTTGCGCCGGATCGAAGCCGGAGATCACCGGTTTGAGCACGCGCGCCTTTCCGCCGGCCCGGCGATGGGCCTCCAGCATGGCGCAGAGGATGTGGGTCTTGCCGACGTCGGTGCCGGTCCCCGTCACGAAAATGGGGCGCATTACTCGGCGGCCTCCGTCTGTTGCAGGATGGATTTCAGCGCGGCAGCAAGCCGGTCGATATCGGCGGTCTCGTGTGCGGCGGAGAAGGTGAAGCGCAGGCGTGCTGTTCCCGGCGGCACGGTCGGCGGACGGATCGCGGTCACCAGGAAGCCTTCGGCCTCCAGGGCAGCCGAAGCGGCGAGTGCGGCGGTCTCGCTGCCCAGGATGACGGGCACGACCGGTGAGACGGGTCTGGAAAGGCCCAGCTTGCTCGCAAAGCGCTGTGCCAGTTCGAGCGGGCGTTCGCACAGGCCCGGATCGGCCGAGATGAGATCGAGTGCGGCAAGCGCGGCGGCGGCGCTGGCCGGGGGCAGGGCGGTGGTGAAGACCAGCGGCCGGGCGCGCGAGCGCAGCAGCTCGCACACGCGTTCGGACGCGCACAGATAGCCGCCATAGCTTCCCAGTGCCTTGGACAGCGTGCCCATCTGCAGCGGTGCGGCGGCGGGCGGCGCGAAGGCATGCGCCGAACCGCGCCCGCCGCCGACCACGCCGATCCCGTGCGCATCGTCGACCAGCGTCCAGGCGTCGAATTCCTCGCCCAGGGCCAGAATATCCGGCAGGGGGGCGAAATCGCCATCCATGGAAAACACGCCATCGGTGAGAATCATGGCGTGGCGGGCTTCGCCGCGATGTTCGGCCAGCAGGCTGCGCAGCTGGTCCATGTCATTATGGCGGAAGACTTCGACACGGGCCCGGGACAGGCGCGCGCCGGCATGCAGGCAGGCATGGGCGAGGCTGTCGATCAGGACGAGGTCGTCCGGTCCCGCCAGCGCCGGCGTAATGGCCAGATTGGCCAGATAGCCCGAACCGAAGACGATGCAGTCCTCGGTGCCCTTGAAGGCCGCCAGGCGGCGTTCCAGCTGGAAGAGGAGCGGGTGGCCGCCGGTCACCAGGCGGGATGCGCCGGAGCCGGCGCCCCATTCGGCCGTCGCGGCGCGTGCGGCTTCGATCACCTGGGGGTGATGGGCCAGGCCCAGATAATCGTTCGAGCAGACATTGATCAGCGACCGCCCGTCGCGCTCGACATGGACCGCGTCGCGGTGGCGCGTCTCGACCGTCCGCCGGCGGAGGGATTTGCGGTCCAGCGCGGAAAGCTTGTCGGCGGCAAAGCGCTCGAGTGAGGCGGCTGCGGAAGTCATATCAAGCCTGTCGTTCGGGTGAGAGGCCTGCTAAAGCCCGCCCGTCATGTCCAACACATTGAAAACTGCGTTGCCCGGCGGGTTCAAGCCCGAAGGGCGACATCTCTGGCGGCCCTATACCCAGATGAAGACCGCACAGCCGGCCCTGCCGGTCGTGTCGGCGGAGGGCGTGCGGCTGAAACTCGCCGATGGCCGCAGCCTGATCGACGGTGTCTCCTCCTGGTGGACCACCGTTCACGGCTACAGCCACCCGCATATTGTCGGCGCGATTTGCGATCAGGTCGAGCGCCTGTCCCATGTCATGCTGGGCGGGCTGACCCATGAACCGGCCGAAAGGCTGGCGGCGCGCCTCGCGGCGCTGGCGCCGGGCGATCTCGATCATGTCTTCTTCTGCGAGTCGGGCTCGGTCTCGGTCGAGATCGCGATGAAGATGGCAGTCCAGTCCTGGATCAATCGCGGTGTCCATGGCCGCACGCGCTTTGTATGCTTTCGCGGCGGCTATCATGGCGACACCATCGCCACCATGTCGGTGTGCGATCCGGAGGAGGGGATGCACAGCCTGTTTGCGGGCTCCCTGCCGCAGCAGATTGTCGCCGACCTGCCGCAGGACCCTGAAAGCACGGCGCGATTCGAGGCGCTGCTCGACGCGCATGCGCACGAGATTGCCGGCGTGGTGACCGAGCCGCTGGTGCAGGGTGCGGGCGGGATGCGATTCTTTTCGCCGGAAACCCTGCGCACGATCCGCGCGGCCTGCGATGCGCGCGGTCTGCCGCTGATCGTCGACGAGATCATGACCGGCTTTGGCCGGCTGGGCACGATGTTCGCCTGCGAGAAGGCGGGGATCGTCCCGGATGTGATGACGGTCTCCAAGGCGCTCACGGGCGGCACACTGCCCCTGGCGGCGGCAATCGCCTCGCGCGGCATGTTCGAACATTTCTGGCGCGACGAAGCCTCTGCCGCGCTGATGCACGGGCCGACCTATATGGGCAATCCGGCGGCCTGTGCGGCGGCCAATGCCTCGCTCGACCTGTTCGAGCGCGAACCGCGGCTGGAGCAGGTCGCCGCAATAGAAGCCGCCTATGCGGCGCTCCTGCCGCAGGCCCGCGATATTCCCGGCGTCGTTGATGTGCGCTGGCAGGGCGCGATCGGCGTCATAGAAATGCCCGGACTGCCGGAGCTCGACGCGCTGAAATCGGCCTTTGTCGAGGCAGGCATCTGGGTGCGGCCGTTTGGAAATATCGTCTATCTCATGCCGCCTTACGTGATTTCACAGGGAGATCTGGAGCATCTGATCCGCACGACTGTCGCGGTGACACGCGCCTGGGCGGAAGGCCATTTTGCGGCCAGCTGAACAAGGTGCTGCATTATCTGCAGATCGCTTGCATTGGCCGCTTGACCGGACCGCGGTCTGCTCATAAACAACGCACCTCGCTTCGGCGAGCCGCTCAAGCGGGTGTAGCTCAGTTGGTTAGAGCGCCGGCCTGTCACGCCGGAGGTCGCGGGTTCGAGTCCCGTCACTCGCGCCATTTCCCTCTTCCCGGAGGGGGTGGTGCACGGATCGAAAAACGGCCGCTCCTGCCTGGAGCGGCCGTTTTCGTTTGCCAAACCGTTCGAAGCATGAAAAAGAGCGCCCACGTTCTGCGGTGAGTAGTCAGTCCTTTGAGGCTGCATTGCAGACGTTGGCGAGACTTTCCGCCCTTTCAAGGCCCGGTTCCGGGCCGGGCGCGTATTGATCATTGCCACCCTGGCGCCAGGCCGGCGCCGACAAGACGGCGGCTGATCTACGCAGGCTTCCACACTGAAAACCCGTTCGTTCGTGCGCGCGGCCTTTTGGCGGCGCTCCGGACCCATGAAAGATATATTTTGACCCAGTTCAATGAACTCGGCCTGGCCGAGCCCATTCTCCGCGCGCTTGAAGATGCCGGCTATAACGAGCCGACCCCGATCCAGCGCGAAGCGATTCCTGCCCTTATCGAAGGGCGCGACGTGCTCGGTATTGCCCAGACGGGCACCGGCAAGACGGCGGCCTTCGTGCTGCCCATCCTCCATTCCATCAGCGCCGACAACAAGCGGCCGGCGCCCAAGACCTGCCGGGCGCTGATCCTGTCGCCGACACGCGAACTCTCGGCACAGATTCTCGAAAACCTGCGGGGCTATGCCCAGCACATGCGCATTTCCTCGGCGCTGGTCGTGGGCGGGCTGAAAATCGGTCCGCAGGTGAAGATGCTGGCGCGCGGCGTCGATGTCGTCGTGGCCACGCCCGGCCGTCTGCTCGACCTCGTGCGCTCCGGCGCGGTGAGCCTGTCGCAGGTGCGCACCCTGGTGCTGGACGAGGCCGACCAGATGCTGGATCTCGGCTTCATCCCGGCGATCCGCGATATCGTGTCCCGCCTGCCCCAAGACCGCCAGACGGCGTTGCTCTCGGCGACGATGCCCAAGCCGATCAAGGCACTGGCGCATGATCTCCTGACCGATCCCAAGCAGATCTCGGTCGCTCCGGCCTCGCGCCCGATCGAGCGGATCGAGCAGTCGGTGGTGCTGACGCCGCGCGATTCCAAGCGCGACCTGCTGCTGGAATTGCTGTCGGACCGGTCCGTGGAGCGCTCGATCGTCTTCACCCGCACCAAGCGCGGTGCCGACCGGGTCAACAAGAGCCTCGTCCAGTACGGTCTCAAATCGGCTGCCATCCACGGCGACAAGACCCAGGGCCAGCGCGTGAAGGCGCTGGACGGCTTCAAGTCCGGCCATGTGAAAATCCTCGTCGCCACCGACATTGCCGCGCGCGGTATCGATGTCGACGACGTCTCCCACGTCGTGAACTACGAGCTGCCGAATATCCCGGAAAGCTATGTTCACCGGATCGGCCGTACGGCCCGTGCGGGCAAGACCGGTGTCGCCGTCTCGCTGTGCGATCCGTCCGAGTACGAATATCTGTGCGATATCGAAAAGCTCACCGGTGTCGAGATCGAGCGGGCGATTGTCGGCGAGGAAGCCGATTTCTTCGCTGAAGCCCGCAACACCAAGCCGGTGAAGAAGAAGCGCTCGCGCAGCCGCAATAATCAGGGCCAGGGTCAGGGCCAGCGGGCCCAGGGCCAGAATGCCCAGGATCACAAGCCCCGCGGTCAGAAGCCGCGCGGTCCCAAGTCCCAGGGTCCCAAGTCCCAGGGGCAACGCGGCGAGCGCCAGCAGGGCGACGGCCAGAGGGCCGAGGGCAAGCCGTTCCGTGGCGATCGCGCCCCGCGCGGCGAGCGTCCCGATCAGGCTGCCCGCAGCGAGCGCAAGCCGGGCCGGTCGCAGGAGCGTTCCGGTGAGCGTCAGCAGGCGCGGGGCGATGCCGGCGGCAAGCCGCGGCGTCCGCGCAAGCGCCGCACCGGCAATGCGTCACAAGGATCGGGTGGAGCGCACGTCCCCGCGTGATCAGGGTGCGCCTCGTTTCCAACTGACGAGGACGCATCATGTCACTTCTGACGAACAAGACCGCCATCATCACAGGTGCCAGCGCAGGGATCGGCCGTTCGGCCGCCCTGCGCTTTGCCCATGAGGGCGCCCGCCTGGTGATCAATGCCCGCGGGCCGGAGGCGCTGGACCGCGTCGCCGGCGAAATCCGCCAAGCCGGCGGCGAGGTTCTGGCACTTGCCGGCGACGCGGCTGACCCGGCTCTTGCCGAACGCCTGGTCGAGACGGCCACGCAGCATTTCGGCGGGCTGGATATTGCCTTCAACAATGCCGGCGGGCTGGGCGATCTCGCGCCGATCGAACAGCAGACCGCGCAGAACTGGCACGCGACGCTCGACGCCAATCTGACAAGCGCCTTCCATGCGGCCCGTTTCCAGCTGCCCGCGCTTTATGCCCGCGGCGGCGGCTCGCTGATCTTCACCGGCTCCTTTGTCGGCCATACGGCCGGAATGCCGGGCATGAGCGTCTATTCTGCCGGCAAGGCCGGTCTGATCGGACTGGTACAGGCGCTGGCCGCCGAGGCCGGCCCGCGCGGCGTGCGCGTCAATGCGCTGCTGCCGGGTGGCACTGATACCGCGATGGCGGCCCAGTTCGCCACGACCGACGAGATCCGCGCCTATGTCCAGGGTATTCACGCGCTCGGCCGGATCGCCGATCCCGACGAGATCGCCGGCGCAGCGCTATATCTGGCCAGCGATCTGTCGAGCTTTGTGACCGGCACCGCCCATCTTGTGGATGGCGGCGTTTCGATCACGAAATGACCGGGAGCCGGCGGGGCGTCAATTCTCTCCGCCGGTATCCTGAACCACTGTCGAGATATCGTAGTGGAAGCTGGCACCGTCCGGTCCCAACGGCAGATCGAGCGCAAACCAGATGCCCAGAAGGGCAATCGAGCTGAGCAGGATGGCGACGGAGTAGGGCAGCATGGTTGCGATTAGGCTGCCCAGGCCGAATTCCGGCACGTAGCGCTGGGCGAAGATGAGGATGAGCGGCAGGTAGGGCATCAGTGGCGTGATGATGTTCGTCGCCTGGTCGCCCATGCGGTAGGCCAGCGTCGAGCCTTCCGGCGAAATACCCAGCAGCATCAGCATCGGCACGAAGATCGGCGCCAGCAGCGCCCATTTGGCCGAGGCCGAGCCCATGAACAGGTTGAGCACGGCCACCAGCAGCACCATGCCGACAATCAGCAACGGGGCCGGCAGGTTGAGCGCTTGCAGGCCTTCTGCGCCCGAGATGGCGATGACGGTGTCGATCTCGGAGGCCCCGAACAAGGCGATGAAGTGCGCCATGGCGAAGGCGAGAATGATGTATCCGCCCATATCGGCTATGGATTTCGTGCCGAGCTGTACCAGGTCACGGTCTGACTTCACGGTGCCGACAGCCACGCCGTAAAGCCCGCCGGCAACGAGGAAGACAATCATCAGGATTCCGACGATGGAGCGGAAGAAGGGCCCCAGTCCGCCGTCAGCGCCGCGCAGGATGCCGTTTGACGGCACCGTCATCATGAGGATGAGGGCGATCATGACGAGGATGGAGATACCCGCCCAGGCCAGCCCCTTGCGCTCGTTCGGCGACAGGGCTCCGCTGTCTTCGGGTTCGGCGAAGTCGGCAGGCCGTTCCCAGCTGCCCAGGCGCGGCTCGACGATGTAATTGTTCACGAGCGTGCCGACCACGACCAGCACCGGGGTGAGGGCGATGGTGAAGTAGTAATTGTCCAGATTGTTCAGCGTCCAGCCGGTTTCGATGGAGCGGGCAGCCGTCTCGGTAATGCCGAAAAGAAGCGGTTCGAGCGAGGTGACGACCAGATTGGCGGAGAAGCCGGCAGAGACGCCGGCGAAGACCGCTGCCAGGCCTGCAACCGGATGCCGTCCGACGGCCGCGAACACGACCGCGCCGAGCGGCACCATCACGATATAGCCGGAATCGACGGCTAGATTGCCCATCACGCCCGCGAAAACGAGTGTCGGGGTCAGGAGCATATTGGACACGCCGGACACCATCCCGCGCATGCCCGCTGCCAGCAGACCGGTCTTCTCTGCGATACCGGCGCCGATCATGACCACAAGGACCATGCCGAGCGGAGCGAAGCCGGTAAGCACGGCCGGCATGTTCACCAGGAGATTCTGTAACTGGGCACCGGTGAGCAGGTTCACGACCTCGATCGTGTCACCGGTGACGGGGTGTTCGACGGATACGCCCAGCATCGACAGGCCCAGCGACGCAATCATCACCACGCCGATCAGGATGAAGAAGATCGTCACCGGATCGGGCAGGCGGTTGCCGGCACGCTCGACGGCGTTGAGTATCGAATTCCCCAGGCTCATGGCCTCTCCCCCAGATTTGTTGTCGGGGCAAAATGGACGCGTTCGGGAACAAAGTGCAATGTTTTCCGGGCTCGCCGGGGCAGTCGTGATGCGATCTAGCCCTGCCCGGGCAGGTCACCGGCCTTCAGCGCGGCGAGGGCCGGGCTGGCAAATTGCCGGTAGACCAGGATCGCCGCGACGGCCAGCGTCACCAGGATCTGTGCGGCCGGTCCGCCGATCCAGGCCAGATATCCGATCGACATGAAGAGCGTGCGCAGGCCGCGATTGAACTGGCGTCCGGCGACGACATTCATGGCGCCGGCCCGGCGGGCAGCCGCCAGGATTTCTTCGGACGCCGCTTCGTCACGGCCGGTGTCCGGCGTGGCGCCCAGCAGCATGGCGGAATAGTTCACCAGCCGGTAGGCCCAGCCGAACTTGAAGAAGGCATAGGCATAGATCACCAGGAGACCCAGCGACATCACCTCCCATTGCAGGCGCGAGGAGGCGTCGAGGAAGGGCACGTCCTGCACGGCACTCATCACCGGATCGAGCGCGGTAATGAGTGTGAAGGCGGCGCCGATACCCAGCAAGGCGGTCGAGGCGAAGAAGGCGATGCCGTTCTGCAGGCCGGCGATGATCTGGCTGTCCATGATCCGCACCTGGCGGTTGGCCATGCCTTCCATCCAGCGGCGCCGGTGCACGTCCATCGCGCGCGACAGCGTGTGTTTCGAGAACGGGCTGTGATCGACCAGCCAGGAAAACCCGCCTGCAATCAGCAGGAAGCCGATAACCCCGTAATAATCCGACATCGCCTGTCCGTTCGTCCGCCGTGGACGATCAGTCTAGGCATATTCGCGCCGCGGGAAAGCCGCAGCGGCCGATGGTGCAGAGGCCGTCGATGGGGTGTCGCCCGTCAGGCGTTCGCAACCAGGAAAAGCAGGAGCGCAATCGCGGCTGCGGCGGTGGAGATCGCCAGCACCCAACGCACGCCATGTCCCTTTTCACCCTGGCGAGCCTCTTGGGAGTTCAGAATAAACATTCCGTACCTCTTTCGTGGCTATACACCCCAGTATAGGGCGAATGGGGCGATTTGTCGGCCCCCGGCCAACAGTGTCCGGCTTTCAGGCCATCCTGGTCCGGCGTTCCGGGGCGGCGCGCCAGGCGAGACTGAGGGCGATCAGGGCGGCGCTCGCCAGGAGGCCGGCATTGATCACCCAGGCCACCGGGTCGGCATAATCCGCGCCATGCCGCAGCACATGTGCCAGGGGCAGGACGGTCAGCAGGAGCGCGCTTGCCGCACGCAGGCCGGTGGACAGGGCAACAGGCCCCAACGGCACAGTCAGGCCCAGGCACAGCCCGGTCGCGATGGCCCAGACGAGCAGCGGATCGGGCCCGGGCCACACGAGCGCTGTCAGGGCGGAGAGCGCATAGGCGAAAGGCTGGCTCCACACGGTCGCGGCCCACAGACGTTCGGTGACGGGGGCGGGGTGGCCCTTGGAGCGGCGGCGGGCGGTCCAGATGGCAACGCCGGTACTGGTCACCCAGGTCAGTGCGGCGCCCAGAAGGATGTAGGCGAGCTTGGAAACCCAGCCGGCAAACCAGCCGAAATGATAGGGACCGATCGTCTGCAGGATGCGGGTGCCCAGCGAGCTTTCGGACACCTGTTCGCTGTGAAACAGGGCGCCGTTTCCGTCATAGATATAGCTGTCGCCGAAGGCGAGCTTGTCGGCATAACCCATTGTGACGTGGACGGATTGGCCGGTCTCGCCCGGATGGTCCAGGCGCAGCATGCGCAGCTCGGCACCGGGCGCACGGGCCGCGGCATCGGCCAGGATGGCCTCGAGATCGGGGATCGGCGCGGGCGTGGTGTCGTCCTCCAGCGCGGGCGGGAAGAAGAGCGCATAGGTCTGTTCCACATCGCCCTTGAAGAAGGCGAGCGCCAGCGTGCCGGCGATCAGCGTCGTCAGGCCCAGCAGCGCGCCGGTCAGCGCGATGACGATGTGGAAGGGCAGGGCCCAGATGCCGGCCCGGTTGTGCAGATCGGCCTCCTGCAGGCGTTTTGTGCCGCCCAGCCGGATGTGGAAGGCGTCGCGGAAGATGCGCGGATGCGACAGGAGGCCCGAGATCAGGAGGGACAGCAGCGCCACCCCGGTCATGCCGACCACGAAGGAGCCGACAGCGTGGGGCAGGTGGAGGTCGATATGCAGGCCGAGCATGAAGGCCGACCAGGGCGTCTGCGCCGGGCCGGACCAGGTGCCGTCCGTGTCGGCGAAGCCCTCCAGTATCTCCCCGTCGTGCAGTTCTGCGTAGATGCGCGTGCGCGGCGAATTGATGTCGGGCAGCGAGATGAAGATGTGCTCGGTCGCCGGGTGGCCGGAAAGGAAGCTCCGGGCCGTTGCGATTGCGGTATCCGGCCCCGCCGCCTCGACAGGGGCGACGACCGGCGCTTCCCAGCGCTCGAAATCATGGACCAGGACCGCGACCGTTCCGGAGAAGCAGACCAGATAGATCAATGCGGCAAAGGCGAGACCCAGCGAGGAGTGGCCGGCGAGCACGGCCTGCACGAAGGGTGCGGACATGCGCGGCCAGATCGTCTTTGCCCGGGGCCGTTGTCGTTCAGCCATGTCAGAAGCCTTCGATTGCGATCAGCGCAGCGCCCGCCAGGGTCAACGCGATCATGGTGAGGGCGGGACGCAGGATACGGTCATCGGTCAGGGCCCAGGCCATCGCGCCGGCCCACAGGACAGGCACCAGCACACCGCCCAGCACGATCCGGGTCTGCGGGTCGGACGGAAACCAGACGGTCCAGGCGATGCCCAGGGTGAGCGAGACGACACAGCCCAGCGGCGCCGCGACGAGGGTGCGCATGATGCCGCGCCAGATCTTCGCACCGCGCAGGGACGGCTCCAGCGCCCGCGACCGGGCCACGCGGCCATTCGCCTCGCGCCGCTTCACGCCGGTCGCGACCAGTGCCAGGGCGCCGGCCGGTATCAGGGCCATGGCGAAGGCGGGACCCCGGGCCGAGCCGAGGGCGATGGCGGCGATCACGACGAGCGCGGACACGGCTGCCCAGCCCGCCAGGATCAGGACCGGCCTGGCGGCGGAGGGATGCCGCCAGGCCTGCCGGAGCACAAAGGCTGCGGCGATCCCGGTCGCAACAAGCGCTGCGATGACGAGAGCGTCGATCACCAGTTCGTCTCGAGCGTGACGCCGACGACCCGCGGCTGGCCGAGGATGGCGTAAGGGACGTTGCTCCGCCGGTACTGGAAATAGTCCTCGTCGAACAGGTTGTTGACGAAGAGCGACACCGCCCAGCTGTCCTGTTCATAGCCGACAGACCCGTTGACGAGTGTCCGTGCAGCGACTTCCGATCCGGCCTGGTTGACGCCGGTGACCGTGTACTCCTCGCTGCGATAGCTGCCGTTGAGATTGGCGAAGAGGCCATTGCTCCAGGTCCAGTTCGCGCCGGCGGCCAGCGTCCAGGCCGGGGCGTAGGCGAATTCGGAGCCGGACAGGTCGTCGGTGGAGCTGCCATCGACGATGACGAAATCGTCGAACTCGGTCTTCGTGTGCCCAAGCGAGGCATACCAGTCGAAGCCGCGGGATACCCGATGGGCCACTTCCAGCTCGAACCCGTAGAGATGCGAGCTGCCGGCATTTTCGGTCTGGGTATCGAAGTCGTTGAGGCCGAGATTGACCCACACCTGCTGGTCGGTCCAGTCGATGTAATAGGCGTTGGCGTTGACCGAGAGATCGCCGTCCAGCCACAGAGAGCGCAGCGAGAGCTCGTAATTCCACGTGTATTCGGGATCGTAGGGCACGACGGTCGAGCGGGCGATGTTGACGGTCGAGCCGCCGGACCGGTAGCCGCGCTGCACGATGGCGCTGGTCGAGAGATCGTCGGTCCAGTTGTAGGTCAGGCCGAGCTTGGGCAGGAAGGCTTCGAAATCGCGCGAGTCCGTCGGCGCCGAGGCCCCGGCCTGGGCGACGAAGAGATCGACGACCTGGTTCAGGCCCGCAATCACCGGGGCGTAGGGACCGTACAGGGCCGGGTCCGGATAGGTGCCGGCGAACACCGCCGTCTGGTCCGAGGTGATGGTGTAGGTCTCGCGGTCATAGCGGAAGCCGCCGAGCAGGGTCAGCCTGGGCGTCAGCTCGAACCGGCCGTCGGCGAACAGGGCCGAGGTCTCGATCGAGGACGGAGCCTGGGACGCATAGGACACGGCAATCTGCGGCAGCGCCGACACGTAGAGGCCGGCGGCAAAGGCGGCCGTGGCGGCATCGAGCCCGAAGGGCGGGCCCTGCAGCACGCCGACCAGGGTGGTTTCCGGCGTATTCACGAGCGTGAGGCTGGAGCTTTTGTTGTCGACATCGCGATCCGACAGGTAGAGGCCGACCAGGCCCGTCAGGCGGTCGCCGGAATAATCGAGACGAAACTCCTGGGTCAGGGTCTCGGTCTCGTTATCCGTGTCGCCATAGGCTGCGGGCTGGGCGCTGAGATCGTTGTCATACTGGAGATAGGTATCGACCAGGCTCCAGGCCGTCAGGCTGGTCAGCACGAACCGGTCGGTCAGCTCGTAGTCGATATTGAGCGTGACCATGTCGGTTGTTGAATCGTTGGAATTGGGCGCGTCGGACGTGTTGATCCGGTTGTCGAAGAAGTCCGGCGTATCCGTGCGGATATAAGTGTAGGGATAGCCCGACTCCTGTTCGTAGTGCGTATAGCTGCCCAGGACCGACAGGCCGGGCACGGCGTCCGGTTCGATCAGCAAGCGCGCACGGGCGTGCAGGTTGGACACGCCGTCCACCGTGCCGCCGCGCGTCGGATTGTCGACGATGCCGTCAAACTCGCGGTTCTCCACCGCGATGTGGAAAGCGATCTGGTCCTCCACGATCGGGCCGCCGCCGGCGAAGGAGAGGGTTACATCGTCCTGATCCGTCGCGGACAGGCGGGCGCGGGCATCCCATTCCCAGGTCGGCGCGCGGGACTGGACGACGATCGCGCCGGCCAGCGAGTTGCGGCCCTGCAGGGTGGATTGCGGACCGCGCAGGATTTCCACCTGCTCGACATCCCACATGTTGAAGGGGCCGGCCGATGTGCCGGTCACGCCGTCGGGCACGGCCACGCCATCGACATAGATGCTGGCCAGGCCGCCGGTGCCGCCGCCGGAGACATTATGGCTGGAGATGCCGCGGATGGTGAATTCGGTCGGGCCGTAGGTCTCGCCGACATTGGCGGTGCGGTTCACGATGTCGAACAGGGTGCGGATATTCTCGTTCTCGATCCGCTCGGCCGTGGTGACTGCAACACTGGTGGGCGTGTCCTGCAGCGAGCGTTCGATCTTCTCGCCCAGGATGGTGATGACATCCTCGTTGCTGTCCGCCGCCTCCTGGGCCGTTGCAGGCTGAGCCAGGCCGAAGACCAGGATGCTGGCCGTTCCGGCCAGCAGGAATTGACGATTGAACACGGTGAGCCCCCTCGATGTTGATCGGATGCGGGTCTTGTCATTGTTACAAATGCGAGTCAATCGCATTCTCATCTAGGCGCTGATGCGGGAGGTGCAGCAAGAGGGGGGACAGGCGGGCAGGCGATCCCGCTGGCGGGTTTCGGCCGGGCGGGCAGATTGCGTCATATGAACGCACGATCCGTCCGGCCCCTTCCGATTCTCCGCCTGATCGACCCGGTCTGGCCGCCCTTGCTGCTGGCGGCGTGCTGTCTCGTCCTTGCCTTCGCGATTTCCCCCTTCTTGTGGCTCGACGCGCTGGCGATACTGGGATGCGGTGTGCTGGTGCTGGATACGGCGGCGCGCTACCGCCAATACCGTGTGCTGCGCATGGCGTTGCGCCAGGCCAATGGCGTGACCG
Organism: Maricaulis sp.; assembly: GCF_017642925.1. Classification (GTDB taxonomy): domain Bacteria; phylum Pseudomonadota; class Alphaproteobacteria; order Caulobacterales; family Maricaulaceae; genus Maricaulis. The sequence goes on from NZ_JAEPOL010000008.1 coordinate 64,693, forward strand.
GACGGGCCCGGCGGCTCTTCCGGCGTGCCCGGGGGACATGGTGCACACGCCGGGCAGCCCTGGCGGCGGCGCATGCCGAGGGGTTCGGCCGTGAGGCCCGGGCACTGGTCTGCCGGTGGGGCTATCGCCCCTGGCATATTTTTCCGGACGGGACCTTCACCCGCCGCTCGCCCTTCCTCCGGTTCGCCTTCTGGCGCTCGGTTGTCGGGCTGGAGCGGCGCGGGCAGGGCCATCCCGGCTGATTTCGATATTGCAAATCATTTGCATTTATTGTTCGCTGTGTGTCGCTATATTCGTCAGAACTGACAGAGGGCGGCCTTTAGGCCTTGCCCGCAGCGCCGCTGCGCTCTAGCTTCCGCGCCAAATCGGGCAGGGGGTCCCGTTGCCGGTGGTTGATTCGTCCCGAGGCGGATCACACCTTGAAAACAACGGCCTCCCGCACCGCAAAACCGACGCTAGAAGGCGAGGCTTGGCGATGGACGCGCTGCTTCTCGATTACCTGCCCATCCTGATCTTTTTCGGACTGGCCACTGCGATCGGCCTCGGCTTCATGCTGGCCGCTTTCGTCATCGCGCCGTCAAAGCCGGACCCCGAAAAGGTCTCGACCTATGAATGCGGCTTCAACGCCTTCGACGACGCCCGCATGAAATTCGACGTGCGATTCTATCTCGTCGCCATCCTGTTCATCATTTTCGACCTGGAAGTCGCCTTCCTCTTCCCCTGGGCCGTGACCCTGCGGGAGCATCTGGGCGAGTTCGAGTTCTGGTCGATGATGGTGTTCCTGGGAGTTCTCACCATCGGCTTCATTTACGAGCTGAAAAAAGGCGCGCTGGATTGGGAGTAGTCCACCATGGCATCTGATCTGACCCCTCATGCCGGCATGGCCGGACGCGCGACCGTTCCCGGCTATGACCCGAAGAAACACGACCCGTTCTTTGACGGCGTCAGCGATGCGCTGGCCGACAAGGGCTTCGTGGTCGCCGCTGCCGACGATCTCGTCACCTGGGCCCGTACCGGCTCGCTGATGTGGATGACGTTCGGCCTGGCTTGTTGCGCCGTCGAAATGATGCAGGCCTCGATGCCGCGTTACGACGTCGAGCGTTTCGGCTTTGCGCCGCGGGCCTCCCCGCGCCAGTCGGACGTGATGATTGTCGCCGGCACGCTCACCAACAAGATGGCGCCGGCCCTGCGCAAGGTCTACGACCAGATGCCCGAGCCGCGCTACGTTATCTCGATGGGTTCGTGCGCCAATGGCGGCGGGTATTATCATTATTCCTATTCGGTCGTGCGCGGTTGTGACCGCATCGTCCCGGTCGACGTCTATGTGCCGGGCTGCCCGCCCACCGCAGAGGCGCTGGTATACGGCATTCTTCAACTGCAAAAGAAGATCCGCCGTGAAGGCTCGATCGAACGGTGATGGCAGGCGCGAGGAGTGACAAGGCGATGAGCGAAGCTCTCAAGGTTCTCGGCGAGCACATCCAGGCGGGTCAGCCCACGGCTGTTACCGGCTGGACTGTGACCCAGGGCGAGCTGACCGTGACGATCCATCGCGACCAGGTCGAGGATGTGATCACCTGGCTGCGCGACGAGCCGGCCTGCAAGTTCACGACGCTGGTCGATATCTGCGGTGTCGACTATCCGCAGCGCGCCGAGCGGTTCGAAGTGGTCTACCACCTGCTCTCCATGCACCAGAACCACCGGGTGCGCGTGAAGCTGTCGACGGATGAGGAGAACCCGGTTGCCTCGATCCATCATGTCTACCCGGTTGCCGACTGGTTCGAGCGCGAGGCGTTCGACATGTACGGCATCGTCTTCTCCGGCCATCCGGATCTGCGCCGCCTGCTGACCGATTACGGTTTCGAGGGCTATCCGCTGCGCAAGGACTTCCCGCTCACCGGCTATGTCGAAGTGCGCTGGGACGAGGAGCAGAAACGCGTGGTCTACGAACCGGTCGAACTGGTCCAGGAATACCGCGACTTCGATTTCATGAGCCCGTGGGAAGGCGCCAAATACGTCATCCCGGGCGACGAGAAGGCGGAGGGCTAGAGCCATGGCTGCCGACGACATGACGCAATCCGGCGAACGCAAGTTCACCCTCAATTTCGGTCCCCAGCACCCGGCCGCCCACGGCGTGCTGCGTCTCGTGCTGGAGCTGGACGGTGAGGTGGTCGAACGCGTCGATCCGCATATCGGCCTTCTGCACCGCGGCACCGAGAAGCTGCTGGAGCACAAGACCTATCTCCAGGGCATCGGCTATTTCGACCGTCTCGACTATGTCGCCCCGATGAACCAGGAGCACGCCTTCTGCATGGCGGCCGAGCGTCTGGCCGGGATCACCGTGCCCAAGCGCGGCCAGTATGTGCGCGTGCTCTACTGCGAGATCGGCCGTATCCTGAATCACCTGCTCAACGTGACGACCCAGGCCATGGACGTCGGCGCCCTGACGCCGCCGCTCTGGGGCTTCGAGGAGCGCGAGAAGCTGATGGTGTTCTACGAGCGCGCTTCGGGCAGCCGCATGCACGCTCACTATTTCCGTCCCGGCGGTGTCCACCAGGATCTGCCGCCGAAACTGGTCGAGGACATCCGTGCCTGGTGCGACCAGTTCCCGGAAAAGCTCGACGATATCGACAGCCTCCTGACCGAAAACCGCATCTTCAAGCAGCGCAATGTCGATATCGGCGTGGTGACCAAGGAAGACGTGCTCGCCTGGGGTTTCTCCGGCGTGATGGTGCGCGGTTCGGGCCTGGCCTGGGATCTGCGCCGCGCGCAGCCCTATGAAGTCTATGACGAGCTGGAATTCAACATTCCGGTGGGCAAGCACGGCGATTGCTATGATCGCTATCTGTGCCGCATGGAAGAGATGCGCGAGAGCGTGAAAATCATGATCCAGTGCTGCGACTGGCTCATGAAGGAGGAGAATGCGGGCGAGGTGCTGGCCACCGACTCGAAATTCTCGCCGCCGCGCCGCGCCGAGATGAAGCGCTCGATGGAAGCGCTCATCCAGCACTTCAAACTCTACACTGAAGGCGTCCACGTCGAGGCCGGCGAGGTCTATGCCGCCGTCGAGGCGCCGAAGGGCGAGTTCGGCGTCTACCTGATCGCCGACGGTTCCAACAAGCCGTATCGCGTGAAGATCCGGGCCCCCGGCTTCCCGCACCTGGCCGCCATGGACTTCATGAGCCGTGGCCACATGCTGGCCGATGTGTCGGCCATTATCGGCTCGCTTGATGTCGTGTTCGGGGAGATCGACCGATGAGCGTTCGACGCTTGGCAAAGGACCAGCCCGAGAGCTTCGCCTTCAACAAGAAGAGCGAGGACGAGATCAAGTTCTGGCTGGCGAAATATCCCGAGGAAAAGAAAGCCTCGGCCGTCATCCCCATGCTGTGGATCGCACAGAAGCAGGAAGGCTGGGTCTGCGAGCCCGCCATCCGCGAGATCGCCGACCGGCTGGAGATGCCCTATATCCGCGTCTACGAGGTCGCGACCTTCTACACCATGTTCAACCTGGCCCCGGTCGGTGAGCATCTGATCCAGGTCTGCGGCACCACGCCGTGCATGCTGCGCGGGTCGGACGAGCTGATCTCGGTGTGCAAGAACCGCATCGGCAAGCAGCACGAGATTTCCGAGGACGGCAAGTTCACCTGGGTCGAGGTGGAGTGCATGGGCGCCTGCGCCAATGCCCCGATGATCCAGCTCGCGAACAAGGATGGCGACCATTACATCGAGGATCTCGACGCGGAGAGCTTCGAGAAACTGCTCGATGACCTCGCCGCCGGCAAGAAGGTCAAGTACGGCCCGCAATCCGAGCGCAATGCGTCCGAGCCGCATGGCACCAAGGTGCTGACCGATGAGAGCCTCTATGACGGCTCGCGCGCCAAGCCGGTCACGCTTCCCAATACCGGCAAGTCCGAAAAGGCGGAGGGCTAAGTCATGACCCAGCTTCTCCAGGACAAGGACCGTATCTTCACCAATCTGTTCGGCCACCACGACCCCGGTCTGGACGGCGCCAAGCAGCGGGGTGCATGGAATGGGACCAAGGAAATCCTCGAACAGGGCCGCGACTGGATCATCGACCAGATGAAGGCGTCAGGCCTGCGCGGCCGCGGCGGCGCCGGTTTCCCGACCGGTCTGAAATGGTCCTTCATGCCCAAGGAAGTGGGCGCACGTCCGCACTATCTCGTCGTCAATGCCGACGAGTCCGAGCCGGGCACGTGCAAGGACCGCGAGATCATGCGCCACGATCCGCACCTTCTCATCGAAGGCTGCCTGATCGCGTCATTCTCGATGCAGGCACACGCCTGCTACATCTATCTGCGCGGTGAGTATGTCACCGAGCGCCTGGCGATGGAAAAGGCCGTCAAGGAGGCCTATGAGGCCAAGCTGATCGGCGAGAAAAACGTCCATGGCTGGCCGTTCCACGTCTATATCCATCACGGCGCTGGCGCCTATATCTGCGGCGAGGAAACGGCCCTGCTGGAAAGCCTGGAAGGCAAGAAGGGCCAGCCGCGCCTGAAGCCGCCTTTCCCGGCCAATGCCGGTCTCTACGGCTGTCCGACCACGGTGAACAATGTCGAATCCATCGCGGTGGCCGGCACGATCCTGCGCCGCGGGGCGCAATGGTTCGCCTCTTTCGGCCGCGAGCGGAATGTCGGCACGAAGATCTTCTCGATCTCCGGCCATGTGAACAAGCCGTGCAATGTCGAAGAAGCCATGTCGATCCCGATGAAGACGCTCATCGAGACGCATGCCGGCGGCGTGCGCGGCGGCTGGGACAATCTCAAGGCCGTCATTCCGGGCGGCTCCTCGGTGTCGCTGTTGCCGAAGGATATCTGCGACGACGTGCTGATGGATTTCGACGCGCTGCAGGCGCACAAGTCCGGTCTGGGCACCGCCGCCGTCATCGTCATGGACAAGTCCACCGATGTGGTGAAGGCGATCGCGCGCATTTCCTACTTCTACCGCCATGAAAGCTGCGGCCAGTGCACGCCGTGCCGTGAAGGCACGGGCTGGATGTGGCGCGTGCTGGAGCGCATGGCGCGGGGCGAGAGCTCGATCGAGGAGATCGACATGCTGCTCGACGTTGCCGGCCAGGTGGAAGGCCACACGATCTGTGCGCTCGGTGACGCGGCCGCCTGGCCCGTCCAGGGCCTGATCCGCCACTTCCGCGGCGAGATCGAGGAACGCATCAACAATTATCGCGCCGGCAAACCCGTGTTTGTCAGCCAGACCGTTGCGGCAGAGTAGGGACTTCATCCAATGAGCGACGACCTTCGCAAAATCGTAGTCGACGGTGAAGAAGTCGAAGTACCGAATTCCTTCACGCTGTTGCAGGCTGCCGAGGCGGCCGGCCGGGAAATCCCGCGCTTTTGCTATCACGAGCGCCTGTCGGTCGCCGGCAATTGCCGGATGTGCCTGGTGGAGCTCGTCGGCGCGCCGAAACCGGCTGCGTCCTGCGCCATGCAGGTGCGCGACATGCGCGGCGGGCCGAATGGCGAACCGCCGGCCATGAACACGCTGTCGCCGATGGTGAAGAAGGCGCGCGAAGGGGTGATGGAGTTCCTGCTCATCAACCACCCGCTGGACTGCCCGATCTGCGACCAGGGCGGCGAGTGTGACCTGCAGGACCAGTCGCTGGTCTATGGCCGCACCGGCTCGCGCTTCCCGGAAAACAAGCGCGCCGTCGAAGACAAGGAAATGGGTCCGATCATCAAGACGGAGATGACGCGCTGCATCCAGTGCACGCGCTGCGTCCGCTTCGTCACCGAGGTCGCAGGCGTGCCGGAAATCGGCATGATCGGCCGCGGCGAGGATGCCGAGATCACGACCTATCTGGAAAACGCGGTGACGTCGGAACTGTCCGGCAATGTCATCGATCTGTGCCCGGTCGGTGCGCTGACCTCCAAGCCCTACGCCTTCAACGCCCGTCCCTGGGAGCTGAAGAAGACCGAGACCGTCGATGTGATGGACGCGGTCGGCTCGAACATCCGCGTGGATGCCCGCGGCGGCGCCGTGCTGCGCATCCTGCCGCGCGTCCATGAGGGCGTGAACGAGGAATGGATTTCCGACAAGACGCGCTACGCCTGGGAAGGCCTTGGCAAGCGCCGTCTGGACAAACCCTATGTCCGCGAGAACGGCAAGCTGCGCGCCGCGAGCTGGAGCGAGGCGCTGGACGTGGCGGTCAAGCGCCTGTCGGGCGATGCCTCGAAGATCGGCATGATCGCCGGCGATCTGTGCTCGGCAGAAGAGATGAAGGCGGCGAAGGATCTGGCCGATGCCCTGGGTATCGCCTCGATCGACTGCCGCCAGGATGGCGCCAAGCTGGGTACCGGTCCGCGCCAGGAATACCTGTTCAACGCGACGATTGCGGGCATTGAGGAGGCAGACGCCATCCTCATCGTCGGCGCCAATCCGCGCGTCGAGGCGGCCATCGTCAATGCGCGGATCCGCAAGACCTGGCTGCACAATGACACCAAGGTCGGCGTGATCGGCGAGCCGGTCGACCTGACCTATGAGTACGAGCATGTCGGGACCGGCGCCAAGGATCTGGCCGGCCTGAAAAAGAAGCGCTCCGGCTTCATCAAGACGCTGAAGGACGCCAAGCGTCCGCTCATCCTGGTGGGTGCCGGTGCACTGGCCCGCGAGGACGGCGCCCAGGTGCTGCGCGCGGCCGGCGATCTGGCCGCTGCCGTTGGCGCTGTCAGCGAAGACTGGAACGGTTTCTCGGTTCTGCACACGGCCGCCAGCCGCGTTGCGGGTCTCGATCTCGGCTTCGTGCCGGGCGAGGGCGGTCAGGATGTCGCCGGCATGCAGTCGGGCGGCATGGAGACGATTGTCCTCATGGGCGCCGACGAGCTGGACATATCGAAGTTCGGCGACGCCTTCGTCATCTATGTCGGCAGCCATGGCGATGCCGGTGCCCACCGTGCCGATCTCGTACTGCCGGGTGCGGCCTGGACCGAACAGGACGGCCTGTTCGCCAACACTGAAGGCCGCGTGCAGCTGGCTTTCCGCTCGGTCTTCCCGAAGGGCGAGGCCAAGGAAAACTGGGCCATCTTCCGCGCGCTGTCCGAGCGTGTCGGCAAGACGCTGCCCTATGACAATCTCACCCAGCTGCGCCTGAAACTGTTCGAGGACGTTCCCGTGCTCGGCGGAATCGATCATGCCCCGGGAGCCGAAGGCGCGGCGGAGTTCGACGCCAAGTCGATCGGTGCCGACGGGGATGTCGCCGATGCGGCCTTCACGCCGGCGGTGCGCAATTTCTATTTCACCAACCCGGTTGCCCGGGCTTCCAAGACGCTGGCCGAATGCGCCGCGCTCAAGGACGCCCCGGCGGCAGTAGCGGCGGAGTAAGCGATGAGCGAGTTCGTCTCCCAATTCGGCCCGCTCTGGGGCACGCTTGCCGTGATCGGCCAGATCCTGGCCTTCATGATCGTGCTGCTGATCTCGCTGGCCTTCCTGCTGCTGATGGACCGCAAGGTCTGGGCGGCAGTGCAGATGCGCAAGGGCCCGAACGTGGTCGGCGCTTTCGGCCTGCTGCAATCCTTCGCGGACTTCTTCAAGTTCGTGTTCAAGGAAATCGTCGTGCCGGCCGGCGCGGACCGCTCGCTCTACCTGCTGGCGCCGCTGATCACGCTGATCCTCGCCTTCATCACCTGGGCCGTCGTGCCGGTGGCGCCGGGCTGGGTGATCGCCGACCTCAATGTCGGCATTCTCTACCTGTTCGCCATGTCGTCGCTGGGTGTCTACGGCATCATCATCGGCGGCTGGGCCTCGAACTCGAAATATCCCTTCCTCGGCGCGCTGCGCTCGGCGGCACAGATGGTGTCCTATGAAGTCTCGATCGGCTTCATCATCGTCACCGTGCTGCTGTTCGCCGGCTCGATGCGCCTGTCCGACATCGTCGACATCCAGGCCGGTGGTTTCTGGAACTGGAACCTGCTGGCGTTCCACGCCTTCCCGCTGCCGATGTTCCTGGTGATGGTGCCGATGGCGGTGATGTTCTTCATCTCGGCGCTGGCAGAAACCAACCGTCCGCCCTTCGACCTTCCCGAAGCCGAATCCGAACTCGTCGCCGGCTATCAGGTGGAATACTCCTCCACGCCCTACCTCCTCTTCATGGTGGGTGAGTATCTCAACATCGTGCTGATGTGCGCGATGACGACCATCCTGTTCTTCGGCGGCTGGCATGCGCCTTTCCCGGACGGCTTCGTCAATGACTGGCCCTATCTGGCCTCGCACGCCTGGCACTTCTTCTGGTTCGCCGCCAAGGTCGTGTTCTTCTTCTTCATGTTTGCGATGGTGAAGGCCCTGGTCCCGCGTTACCGCTACGACCAGCTGATGCGCCTCGGCTGGAAGATATTCCTGCCGACCTCGCTGGTTGCGGTGGCCCTGGTGGGTGCTGCCGTCGTCTACGGCCCGCAAGGATAACTCCCATGAGCCGACTGCAACAAACCATTCGCGGCGCCCTGCTGATGGACTTCTGGTCCGCCTTTGGCTTGGGCATGCGCTATTTCTTCAAGAAGAAGGCGACGCTGAACTATCCCTTCGAGAAGGGGCCGCTCAGCCCGCGCTTCCGCGGCCAGCATGCGCTGCGCCGCTATCCCAACGGCGAAGAGCGCTGCATCGCCTGCAAGCTGTGCGAGGCGATCTGTCCGGCGCTGGCGATCACGATCGAGGCGGAACCGCGCGCCGACGGCTCGCGCCGCACCACGCGCTACGACATCGACATGACCAAGTGCATCTATTGCGGTTACTGCCAGGAGGCATGCCCGGTGGATGCGATCGTGGAAGGCCCGAACTTCGAGTTCGCTGCCGAGACCCGCGAGGAACTTTTCTACGACAAGGCAAAACTGCTCGAGAACGGCGATCGCTGGGAACGGGAAATTGCCAGAAACCTGGAACTCGACGCCCCGTACCGCTGATTGGCGGGGCGTTGGCTGAACAATAGACGGAAGAGGGCATCATGCTCGCATCACTGGCCTTCTGGGCCTTTTCCGGAGTGGCGATCCTGTCGGCCCTGATGGTCGTCATCGCCCGCAACCCGGTCAGGTCCGTGCTGTTCCTGATCCTGGCCTTCATCTCGGCCGCGGGTCTGTTCGTGCTGCTGGGCGCCGAATTCCTGGCGATGCTGCTGATCGTCGTCTATGTCGGCGCGGTCGCGGTGCTCTTCCTCTTCGTCGTCATGATGCTGGACGTCGACTTCGCCGAGCTGAAGCAGGGCTTTCTGAGCTATCTGCCGCTGGGCGGGCTGATCGCCATCGTGCTGGCGATCGAGCTGGCGATGATCGGGATGAGCTGGCAGAGCGCGCCGCAGGCCGAGGCCCTGCGCGCGGCGGCCATGCCGGAGGGCATGACCAATGTCGAGGCGCTCGGCACCGTGATCTACGACCAGTATGTCTACTTCTTCCAGATTGCGGGCCTGGTGCTGCTGGTCGCCATGATCGGCGCCATCGTGCTGACGCTGCGTCACAAGGAAGGCGTCAAGCGCCAGAGCGTGACCGCCCAGGTCGGCCGCGACCGCAAGACCGCCGTTGAAATGCTGGATATCAAGCCGGGACAGGGGATTGGAGAATGATGGAGATCGGGCTGGGGCATTACCTCGCCGTCGCCGCGGTGCTCTTCACCATCGGTGTGTTCGGCATTTTCGTGAACCGCAAGAACGTCATCATCCTCTTGATGTCGATCGAGCTGATCCTCTTGTCGGTGAACATCAACCTCGTCGCCTTCTCGTCCTTCCTGGGCGATCTGGCCGGGCAGGTGTTCGCGCTGTTCGTTCTGACCGTGGCCGCGGCGGAAGCCGCTGTGGGCCTGGCCATTCTCGTCGTCTTCTTCCGCAACCGGGGCGATATCTCGGTTGAGGGCGTCAACCTGATGAAGGGCTAGGGGATCATGGCACCTATTATCGTCTTCGGGCCGCTCCTCGCCTCGGCCTTTGCCGGTCTCTTCGGCAATTATGTCGGCCACCGCGCCGCGCAGATCGTCACCACCGGTGCGGTCCTGCTGTCGGCCATCCTGTCCTGGATCGTCTTCTTCGACGTGACGGTGGGCGGCAACACGACCACGATCCATCTCGCGACCTGGATGAGCGTCGGCGATTTCGACGTCTCCTGGGCGATCAAGCTGGACAGCCTGTCGGCCGTCATGCTGGTCGTGGTGAACTCGGTCTCCTCGCTGGTGCACATCTATTCCTGGGGCTACATGTCCCACGATCCGCATCGCGCACGCTTCTTCTCCTACCTGTCGCTCTTTACCTTCGCGATGCTCGCCCTGGTGACCGCCGACAACTTCCTGCAGCTCTTCTTCGGCTGGGAAGGCGTGGGGCTGGCCTCCTACCTGCTGATCGGCTTCTGGTACAAGAAGAAGTCGGCCAATGATGCGGCCATCAAGGCTTTCGTGACCAACCGTGTCGGCGATTTCGGCTTTGCCCTGGGCATCATGGCGATCTTCCTCGTCTTCGGCTCGGTGGCGTTTGACGATGTCTTCGCCCAGGTCGGCGACCAGGCGGATGCGGTCCTGTCCTTCGCGGGCATGTCCTTCAACGCGATCGAGCTGATTGCCTTCCTCCTGTTCATCGGCGCGATGGGCAAGTCGGCACAGTTCTTCCTGCACGTCTGGCTGCCGGACGCGATGGAAGGCCCGACGCCGGTTTCCGCCCTGATCCACGCCGCGACCATGGTGACGGCGGGTGTCTTCCTCGTCTGCCGGGCCTTCCCGATCTACGAGATGGCGCCGAACGCCTCGGCCATTGTCACCGTGATCGGTGCCGTGACGGCGCTGTTCGCGGCCACGGTCGGCATGGCGCAGAACGATATCAAGCGCGTCGTCGCCTATTCGACCTGTTCGCAGCTGGGCTACATGTTCTTCGCTGCGGGCCTGGGCCTTTACGGCGCGGCCATGTTCCACCTGTTCACGCACGCCTTTTTCAAGGCGCTCCTCTTCCTCGGCTCCGGCGCGGTGATCCACGGCGTCCATGACGAGCAGGACATGCGCAAGATGGGCGGGCTGTTCCGCATGATGCCGATGACCTGGCTGATGATGATCATCGGTACGCTGGCGCTGACCGGTGTCGGTTTCTCCTTCGGCGCGCTCGGTCTCTTCCTGCCGGATCTCGGCTTTGCCGGCTTCTTCTCGAAGGATGCCATCATCGAGGGCGCCTTCATGGCGGGCCGCGAAGGCGTGCTCTTCGGTATTCCGGCCTTCTGGATCGGCACGATCGCGGCGCTGCTGACGAGCTTCTACTCCTGGCGCCTGATCTTCATGACCTTCCACGGCACCTATCGCGGTCCCAAGGACGTCTACGATCACGCCCACGACCCGAAATGGCCGATGGCGCTGCCGCTGGTCGTTCTGGCCGTCGGTGCCGTGCTGGCCGGCGGGCTCTACAAGTCGAGCTTCATCGGTGACAATTCCGGCCACTTCTGGGGCGAGGCCCTGCCGGCCGCGGCCCATGGCCCGGCGGCTGCCGGCGAGGATCACGGCGCGGCGGACGATTCTGGCGAAGACACGCACGCCGTGGCCACGGACAGCCATGCCGAACCGGCTGCCGACGACCACGCAGTTGTCGCTGCTGACGATCACGCCGTCGCGGCGGACGAGCATGCGGCCGAGGGCGATCATGGCGGCGGTCACCACCCGCCGGTATGGGTGCTGCTCTCGCCGTTCTTTGCAACGCTGATCGGTTTCCTGGGCGCGATCTGGTTCTACCTGATCAATGAGGGCATGGGTGCCCGCATCGCCGCCCGCGGCGGTCCGCTGCACAGCTTCCTCTATAACAAGTGGTATGTGGACGAGATCTACCACTTCGTCTTCGTGCGCGGCGCGAAGGGGCTGGGCGACCTGTTCTGGAAAGTCGGCGATGTCCGCATCATTGACGGCTTCGGCCCGAACGGTGTGGCCGGTTCGACCCTGGCGGCGGCCAAGCGCCTCGCCAAGGCCCAGTCCGGTTATCTCTATCACTACGCATTCGTCATGCTGATCGGCGTGCTGGGGCTTCTGCTCTGGGCCCAGTTCGGCGCAGGAGGCCAATAGATGTTTGGCGAGTTCGAAGCCTTTCTTTCGATCCTGACCTTCGTCCCGGCCATCGGCGCGCTGGTCATCGCGCTCTTCCGCTTCACGGCGCGGCCCGAGGATCAGGCCCTGATCGACCGGAATTCGCGCCTGGTGGCCTGGGTGGCGACCATGGTGACGCTGGTTCTGTCCATCATCCTGGTGGCCAATTTCGACCGTGAAACGGCGGGCTTCCAGTTCGTGCACGAGATCGAGTGGCTGGCCGAGATCGGCATGGGCTACCGGCTCGGCGTGGACGGTATTTCCGTGCTCTTCGTGCTGCTGACCGCCGGTCTGATGCCGCTGTGTATCATGGCGTCCGGCGCGATCGAGAAGCGCGTCGCCGACTACATGATCGCCTTCCTGCTGCTGGAAACCCTGGTGATCGGCGTGTTCTGTGCGCTCGATCTGGTGGTGTTCTACATCTTCTTCGAAGGTGGCCTGATCCCGATGTTCATCATCATCGGCGTGTGGGGCGGACAGAACCGGGTCTATGCGGCCTTCAAATTCTTCCTTTACACCCTGCTTGGCTCGGTGCTGATGCTGGTCGCGATGGTCTATATGTTCCTGCAATCGGGAACGACCGACATCACGGCGCTGCTGGACTATGAGTTTGCCCGCAATGCCCAGATGTGGATGTGGCTGGCTTTCTTTGCCTCCTTTGCGGTGAAGATGCCGATGTGGCCGGTGCACACCTGGCTGCCGGACGCTCACGTGCAGGCCCCGACGGCGGGCTCGGTCATCCTGGCCGGTGTGCTGCTGAAGCTGGGCGGCTACGGCTTCCTGCGCTTCTCCATCCCGATGTTCCCGGAAGCGTCCGACTATTTCGCGCCGCTGGTCTTCGCGCTGTCGATCATCGCGATCATCTACACCTCGCTGGTGGCCTTCCGTCAGACCGACATCAAGAAGCTGATCGCCTATTCCTCCGTCGCCCACATGGGTTTCGTGACGATGGGCCTGTTCGCCATGAACGAGACGGGCGTGCAGGGCGCGATCTTCCAGATGATCTCGCACGGTGTGATCTCCGGTGCGCTCTTCCTGTGTGTCGGCGTGATCTATGACCGCATGCACACCCGCGAGATCGCCTTCTATGGCGGCCTTGTGCACCGTATGCCGGCCTATGCCGCGATCTTCGCGCTGTTCACCATGGCCAATGTCGGCCTGCCGGGCACGTCCGGCTTCATCGGCGAGATCATGACGATGGTGGGTGCTTTCCAGGTGAGCTGGTGGATCGCCACGGGTGCCGCCGCCGGCGTCATCCTGTCGGCCATGTACATGCTGACCATGTATCGCGATGTGGTGTTCGGCGAGATGACCAATCCGAAACTCGAGACCATCACCGACCTCAACCGCATGGAATGGGCGATCTTCATCCCGCTCATCATCATGACGCTGTGGCTCGGCGTGTCCTCGACCGTGGTGACCGACATCACGGCGGCCTCGGTCGACAATCTGATCACCAATTACAATGCGGCGCTGCCCGCACCGGCCCAGTAGGAGAGGCACGCCATGACTGCGGACATGCTTTCCCAGGATCTGACGCTCCTCATCCCGGAAATCCTCCTGGCCTGCGGCGCCATGGCGCTGCTCATGCTGGGCGTTTTCCTGAAGGGCGAGGGCGCCAATCGCCTCGTACAGTGGCTGACGGTCGGCCTGCTGGCCGTTGCCGGTCTGGCGGCCCTGTTCGCCATGACGGGCGAGGGGACGGCCTTCTCCGGCGGCTTCATCTTCGACAGCCTGGCCCGCTTCTCCAAAGTGGCCATCGGTATTGTCGCCGCGATCGCCATGCTGCTCGCCATGCCGTACCTGCAGGCGGAAAAGCTCGGCAAGATGGAATATCCCATCCTGGTCGCGCTTGCCGCTGCCGGCATGATGATGATGGTGTCGGCCAACGACCTGATCTCCATGTATATGGCGATCGAGCTGCAATCCTTGGCGCTCTATGTGCTGGCAGCCTTCAACCGCGACAGCCTGCGCGCCTCGGAAGCCGGCCTGAAGTATTTCGTGCTCGGCGCACTGTCGTCCGGCCTGCTGCTCTACGGCGCGTCGCTGGTCTACGGCTTTGCCGGTGCCACGGGCTTCAACGAGATCGCTATTGCCGTGGAAAGCGGTCCGACGGTCGGCCTCATCTTCGGCCTCGTCTTCGTGATCTGCGGTCTGGCCTTCAAGGTCTCCGCTGCGCCGTTCCACATGTGGACGCCGGACGTCTATGAAGGTGCACCGACGCCGGTGACGGCCTTCTTTGCGACGGCTCCCAAATTTGCTGCCATGATCCTTCTGGCCCGCGTGCTGGTCGAGCCCTTCGGCGGCATGGTCGAACAATGGCGCGACGTGATCTGGATCCTGGCCGTGCTGTCCATGGGCATCGGCGCCTTCGGTGCGCTGACCCAGACCAATATCAAGCGCCTGATGGCTTATTCCTCGATTGCCAATATGGGCTACGCCCTGGTGGCTGTTGCGGCCGCCAGCCAGACCGGCATGTGGGCGCTTCTGGTCTACATGGTGCTCTACATGATCTCGGTGATCGGCTCCTTCGGCGCCATCCTGTCGATGCGCACCCGCGAGGGCATGGTGGAACAGATCTCCGATCTGGCCGGCGTTGCCCAGCGCAATCCGGGCCTGGGCTGGTCGATCACCGCACTGATGTTCTCCATCGGCGGCCTGCCCTTCATGGTCGGCTTCTTCGGCAAGTTCTTCCTGATCTACGCAGCCGTCGAATCCGGCCTGCTGATCCTGGCGGTCCTGGCCGTTCTCTTCTCCGTGGTGGGCGCGGCCTACTATCTGCGGGTGGTGAAGACGGTCTGGTTCGACGAGGGCGAGGTGGAATTCGTTCCGGCAGCCCTGTCGATCTACTGGGTGACGCGCCTGGCCGGCCTGGCCACAGTGGCCCTGCTGCCGGTCGTGGGCTGGGTGGTTTACCGGGCCGTGTCCGTCGGGCTGACCGTCCTCTAGACCTTGTCGGCCCCTTCGCCTGCGATCGAGTGGCTCGACGAGACGCAATCGACCAATGCGGATGCGCGTGAGCGGGCTCTGGCCGGCGCGCGCGGTCCGCTGTGGATCGCCGCGCGCCGGCAGCTCGCCGGCCGTGGCCGTCGCGGCCGGGCCTGGACCGGGCTCGAGGGCAATCTCTTCACCACGGGGCTCTACGTCTTCCAGGCCGAGCCCGGCCGGGTGGCAGAGCTTTCCTTTGCCGCGGCCTTGGCTGTGGCCGAAGTCTGCGACACGGCGCTGCGCGATCCGGCCGCTACGCGTGTGAAATGGCCCAATGACGTGCTTGTGAACCGGCGCAAGGTGTCCGGCATCCTGCTTGAGTCGGGCCAGGCCCCCGGCGGCGGTCTGTGGCTGGCGCTGGGCATCGGAATCAATCTCGCCGCTGCGCCGGATGACAGCGAACGCCCGGCGACCTCGCTGGCCGCCGCAGGCGGGGCGATGTCCCGGGAACAAGCCCTCGACACCCTCGTGAACGCTTTCGAACGCTGGCGCCGCCGCTGGCTGCAGGACGGGTTCGGCCCGCTGCGCGATGGTTGGCTAGCCCGGGCTCACGGGCTGGGCGATCACTGTGAGGCGCGCCTGCAGAACGAGACCGTGAGCGGCGTGTTTGCCGATCTGGGCCCTGACGGATCGCTGCGGCTGGACTTGGATGATGGCGGGCGGCGATATATCTCCGCTGGTGACGTCTTCTTCCCCGCCGGGGTGACGGCGCCCGCGGTGAGGAGAGACTAGCCATGCTGCTCGCGATCGATTGCGGCAATACCAATACACTGTTCGCCGTTCATGACGGCAAGACCTGGGTCGCGCAATGGCGATCCGGCACGGATTCGACCCGCACGGCCGACGAGCACGCCGTCTGGCTGTCGCAGCTGATGTCGCTGCAGGGGTTCAAGCTGAGCGATATCACCGGCTGTGTGATCTCCACCGTGGTGCCGCAGGCCCTGTTCAACCTGCGCAATCTGTCGCGCCGGTATTGCAGCACCGAGCCGGTGATTGTGGGCGAGCCGGGCGTGCTGATGGATATCGAGGTGCGTCTCGACCGTCCGCAGGATGCCGGTGCCGACCGTCTGGTCAACGCACTCGGCGCGCGCTCGGTCTATCATGGCCCGCTGATCATCATCGACAGCGGCACGGCGACGACATTCGACGTGATCGGCGCCGACGGAGCCTTCGAGGGCGGCATCATCGCGCCGGGCATCAACCTGTCCATGCAGGCCCTGCACGCAGCGGCGGCGAAACTGCCGCGGGTCGCGATCGCCAAGCCGCAGCGCGTGATGGGCAAGGATACGGTATCCGCAATGCAGTCCGGCGTGTTCTGGGGCTATATCGATCTCATCGACGGTCTGGTAAACCGTCTGAAGACCGAATGGGGCGCGCCGATGACGGTTGTCGCCACCGGGGGCGTGGTGTCCCTGTTCGAAGGGGCCTCCCGCACCATCGACCATTACGATGGCGATCTGACCATTCGCGGCCTCATGGAAGTCTGGAAACTCAATGGCGGAAGCCTTGACTGATAGTTTGTATTTTCTGCCGCTCGGCGGTTCCGACGAAATCGGGATGAACCTCAACCTCTATGGCTACGGCCCGGAGGACGACCAGAAGTGGATCATTGTCGATTGCGGCGTCACTTTCGGTGACCTGTCGACCCCCGGGGTCGACATCATCATGCCCGATCCCGCCTTCATCGAAGAACGGCGGGACGATCTGATCGGCATGGTGCTTACGCATGCACACGAGGATCATATGGGTGCCGTAGCGCACCTGTGGCGCCGTCTTAAGTGCCCGATATGGGCAACACCCTTTACCGCCTGGCTGGTGCGCGACCGCCTGCGGGAATTTGGCCTTGAGGACGAAGTCGAGCTGCACGAGATATCGCTCGACAGCCGGTTCGATCTCGGCCCGTTCGATATCCAGCTGGTGACGCTGACCCACTCCATTCCCGAACCCAACGGTCTGGCGATCCGCACGCCGGCCGGCCTGGTGCTGCACACCGGCGACTGGAAGATCGACCCCGATCCGCTGATCGGCGAGACGACCGACGTATCGGCGCTGACGGCGCTGGGCGAGGAGGGCGTGCTGGCCATGGTCTGCGACAGCACGAACGTCTTCTCGGCCGGCGAGAGCGGTTCGGAAGCGGACGTGAAGGACGAGCTGGTCAAGGTCGTCGGCGAGAACACGACCGGCAAGGTCGCGATCGCCGCTTTCGCCTCCAACGTCGCGCGCCTGCAATCGGCGATCGAGGCCGCCGAGGCCAATGGCCGGCGTGTCTGCCTGGTGGGCCGGTCCATGCACCGCATGACGGCGGCGGCGAAGTCGGTCGGTCTGCTGAGCCATGTGCAGGATTTCGTTGGTGAAGAGGAGGCGGGTTTCTTCCCGCCGGAGAAAATCCTCTATCTGTGCACCGGGTCCCAGGGTGAGCCGCGCGCGGCACTGTCGCGGATTGCCGAGGGCAATCACCGCAATGTCACGCTGGGTACGGGCGATACGGTGATCTTCTCCAGCCGCGTCATTCCCGGAAACGATATCGGCATTTTCCAGCTGCAGAACCGGCTCGCCGAGCGCGGTGTCGAGATCATCACCGAGAAGAACCGTCCGATCCACGTCTCCGGCCATCCGTGCCGCGACGAGCTGGCCCAGATGTATCAATGGGCTCAGCCGAAAGTGGCGATCCCGGTGCATGGCGAGCGCCGTCACCTGATCGAGCACGCGGCCTTTGCCCGCCAGCTGCAGGTGCCGCACGCCGTCACCGTGCGCAATGGCGACATGGTGGAACTGCGTGCTGATGGCGGGGCGTCGATTGTCGACGAGGCGCCGGCGGGCCGGCTGCATCTGGACGGCAATTTCGTCACCGATGCCAATGCCCTGTCGATGCGCGAGCGCCGCAAGCTGGCCTATGCCGGCCAGGTCACGGTTGCGATGGCGGTACATGGCAAGAAGGGCGAGCTGGTCTCAGGTCCCGATGTGCGCGCCATGGGTGTCGCCGAGGACCGGTCGCTCTCACTGGAAGAGTTTCTCGATGCGCTGGCCGATGAGGCCGAGCGGGCCTTTGACCGTCTGTCCAATCGCGATCGCCGTGATGTGGAAACGGCGGAAGAGGAAGTGCGCCGCGCCGTGCGCCGCGAGGCCAACCGGATCTGGGGCAAGAAACCCTGGGTCGAAGTGATCATTCTGGAGGTTTGAGATGAAGATCGGACGTCTGAACCATGTCGGCGTGGCCGTGCCGGATATCGAGGCGGCTAAGGCGACCTATGCCGAGCTCTACGGCGCGGACGAGGCGACGCAGACGAAGGACTTCCCGCATCTGGGGGTTCGCGTCGCCTTCGTGCATCTGGCCAATTCCGAGATCGAACTGCTCGAGCCGCTGGGCGATGACAGCCCGGTCCACAAATTCCTCGAACGCAATCCCAAGGGCGGCCAGCACCATCTGTGCTTCGAAGTGCCCGACATCGTCGCTGCGCGCGATGCGATGGTGGCAAAGGGCGCGACCGTTCTGGGAACGGGCGAACCCTATATCGGCGCTCATGGCGTGCCCGTGATCTTCATTCATCCGAAGAACTCCCACGGACAACTTATTGAACTCATGCAGGAACCGGCCTGATGCCGCGCTGGGTTCAATACGTCCTGCCGGGGATTGCCGCGACGCTCTGGCTGTCGCGCTTCTTCATCCGGGATGAAGGCGTGGGCGTGGTCAACGGGCTGGTCGTTTTCCTGATCGTCTGGTGGCTGGTTTTCTTCATGATGCTGCCGATCGGCGTGCGGTCGCAGGAAGAAGCCGGAGACATCGTGGCGGGAACCGAGCCCGGCGCGCCGATGGCGCCCAACCTGCTGAGGAAGGGCTGGTGGTGCACCATCGTCACCTCCGGCCTCTGGATCATCTATTACATCATCAACGAATCCGGCCTGGTGGCGCGCTACATGCCTACCGATGGCAGCTGGGGATAGAGCAGACGGCTTTCGGGAGACGGGCCGGCAGTGAGGGGAAACGCATGAGTGACGGTCAGACGGAACGGGGCGCGCCGCGCCGCGGGGTTTTCACGCGGTTTCTCGACGGGGTGGAATGGCTGGGAAATCTGCTGCCGCACCCGGTCACCCTGTTCGCGCTCCTGGCCGTCGGCATCGTGCTGCTGTCCGGCGTGTTCGGCTGGCTCGGGGTTGCGGTCGAGGATCCGCGTCCGGCCGGTGCGCGCGGTGTCGCCGCGGACGGCATGATCCGCGCTGTCAGCCTGCTCGACGGCGATGGCATTCGCCGGATATGGACCAACCTGGTCACAAACTTCACCGGTTTCGCACCGCTCGGCGTGGTGCTGGTCGCCATGCTGGGGGTCGGTGTGGCCGAGAAGTCCGGTCTCTTGTCTGCTGCCGTCCGGGCGATGGTGCTGTCGGCGCCGCGTCACGTGGTGACGGTGGCCGTCGTGTTCGCCGGCATTCTCTCGAACACGGCCTCCGAGGTGGGCTATGTCGTGCTGATCCCGCTGGCCGGCGCGATCTTCTACGCTCTGGGCCGGCATCCGCTGGCCGGGATGGCGGCTGCCTTTGCCGGTGTCTCCGGCGGCTACAGCGCCAATCTGCTCATCGGCACGATCGACCCGCTGCTTGCCGGCATCACCCAGGAAGCGGCGCGGCTGATCGATCCCGACTATGTCGTGGTCGCGACGGCGAACTGGTATTTCATGTTCGTCTCGACCTTCGTGATCACGGCTATCGGTTCGCTCGTGACCATCTTCATCGTCGAGCCCAAGCTGGGGAAATACGATCCGTCCCGGGCCGACGAGACCGTGCTCGACAAGCACATGATGCAGCCGCTGGAGCCGGGCGAACGCAAGGGCCTGCTCTGGGCCGGCCTGGCCATTCTGGGCGTCTTCGCGCTGATGGCGCTGACCCTCGCACCGGAATGGGGCGTGCTGCGCAATCCGGATACCGGCGACCGTATCGCGTCACCCTTCTTCCGCGGCTTCGTGGTGTGGATCCTGATCTTCTTCATCGCGGCGGGCTATGCCTATGGCCGGGCCACCGGCACGATGAAGACCGACCGGGACGTGATCGACGCCATGGCCGGTGCGATCAGCGCCCTGGGCCTCTACATCGTCCTCGTCTTCTTTGCCGCCCAGTTCGTGGCCTTCTTCGGCTGGACCAATCTGGGCGCGATCACGGCCGTCACCGGCGCACAATTCCTGCAGGATACCGGCATGACCGGCCCGCTGGTCTTCTTCCTCTTCATCCTGATGTGTGCGGTGATCAATCTGTCACTGGGGTCCGCCTCGGCGCAGTGGGCCGTCACCGCGCCGATCTTCGTGCCGATGCTGATGCTGATCGGTTATGCTCCGGAAGTGATCCAGGCGGCCTACCGGATCGGCGATTCATCGACCAATATCATCACCCCGATGATGAGCTATTTCGGCCTCATCCTCGCCTGGGCAACGCGCTACGACAAAAATCTGGGCGTCGGCACGCTGATCGCGATGATGCTGCCCTACAGCATCTTCTTCCTCCTGCTGTGGTCCAGTTTCTTCTTCCTGTGGACGTTCGGCCTGGAACTCCCGGTCGGCCCGGGATCGCCCACCTATTATCCGGTCGAGGCCGAGTAGGGCTCAGGCGCGCTCCACCCGCGCGGCAAAACAGCCGTGCGCGGCATTGTGGACGTCGATATAGGCGATCTCGCTGCGGGCGAGGGCGGTCTCGATGGCCGCGCGGGGATCGCCGGTCAGGACCAGGTCGGCGCCGGCCAGCATGCCATGCTTGTCGAACAGGCGCAGCGCCAGCGGGCGGCCCCGCATGACGGGCGGGATCTCGTCGGTCAGCTGCGCCGCCTCGGCCGCATTCTCCCGCACATAGATCGCATAGGCCGAGCGGTAGGGCGTGTCGGCGCTGTGGCTTTCATGATGGAGCAGCAGCACGCTTTCGCCCGGTTCGGCGTCGTCCAGCGTGATGCGGCAGGGAAAGCCGGGCTTGGCGGTGACGGTCTTGCGGACAATGCCGCGGGCGGCGAGTTCCGCGTCCGGCAGACCGAACAGGGGGCGGAAGGGTTCCGGCGACAGGCCGGTGATGCGAAAGGACATAGCTGAGCTCCAAGGTTGGGGTTCCCAGCAGGCTTTCGCGAAAATCGATATACCGCCACCCGATCCTTGCGATCAGGGTTTTAAACCTGCCCCAACAATGAAATTGCGCGCTTTCCTGAAGCATTCCGCACAAGGGCGCGAGGGACTCGAACCCCCGACAACCCCTTTGCGAAAAGGGCGCTCTATCCAACTGAGCTAGCGCCGCTCAAGGCATCGCACATAGTGCGATGGCTGGTGCTCTTTAAAAACCAGTAGATAGGTTAGACACTACACGGATAAATAGCAAGGTGTCGACGTCATTTGCTCGGTGCCGTAAGCAGGGCATGTTCCCTCTGCAGCACCATCGCCATCCCCGCCTTGTCATTGCTTCCCAACGCGTTCTAATGGGGGTTGAACCTCTTATCGCGGAATTCCCCACCCATGCGCCTGTCCCGCTTCTTCCTGCCCGTCCTCAAGGAAACCCCCTCCGACGCCCAGATCGTCTCGCACCAGCTGATGTTGCGGGCCGGCATGATCCGGCAGCAATCCGCCGGCATCTATTCCTGGCTGCCGCTGGGTCTGAAGGTTCTCAAGAAGGTCGAGCAGATCGTCCGCGAGGAGCAGAACCGCGCCGGTGCTGTGGAGCTTCTGATGCCGACCATCCAGTCGGCCGATCTGTGGCGCGAAAGCGGCCGCTATGACGATTACGGCGCGGAGATGCTGCGCATCACGGATCGTCACGAGCGCGACATGCTGTTCGGGCCGACGAATGAGGAGATGATCACCGAGATCTTCCGCTCCTATTGCCGGTCCTACAAGGACCTGCCCAAGCTGCTCTACCATATCCAGTGGAAGTTCCGCGACGAGATCCGCCCGCGCTTCGGCGTGATGCGCGGCCGCGAATTCCTGATGAAGGATACCTATTCCTTCGATCTGGACGAAGAGGCGGCGCGCCGCTCCTACAACAAGATGTTCATCGCCTATCTGAACACCTTCTCACGGATGGGTCTGAAGGCCGTGCCGATGAAGGCGGATACCGGGCCGATCGGCGGTGACCTGTCGCACGAGTTTATCGTTCTGGCAGAAACCGGCGAGAGCGAGGTGTTCTGCCATGCCGACCTCGTCGACATGGGCGCACCCGGCACGGACGTCGATTTCGACGGCGATCTGCAGCCGCTGGTCGACCAGCGCACCGCGCTCTATGCCGCGACCGACGAGATGCACGAACCCGATGTGTTCGCCCGGGTGCCCGAGGATCGCCGTCTGACGGCGCGCGGTATCGAGGTGGGCCATATCTTCTATTTCGGCACCAAGTATTCCGATCCGATGAAAGCCCTGGTCACGCATCCCGACGGCAAGGAGCGGGCGGTGCATATGGGCTCCTATGGTGTGGGCGTGTCGCGCCTCCTGGGTGCAATCATCGAGGCCCATCACGACGAGAAGGGCTGTATCTGGCCCGAGGAAGTCGCGCCCTTCGGTGTCGGCATTCTCAATCTGCGCGCCGGCGATGGCGAGGCCGATGCGGCCTGCGAAGACGCCTATGGCAAGCTCACGGCTGCCGGTCTCGACCCGCTTTACGACGATACGTCCGAGCGCCCGGGCGGCAAGTTTGCCACGGCCGACCTGATCGGCTTGCCCTACCAGCTTGTGATCGGGCCGCGCGGCCTGAAAGAGGGCAAGGTGGAGCTGAAAGTGCGCCGCACCGGCGAAACCCACGAGCTTTCGCCCGAGGATGCCGTCAACCGTCTCGCCGAAAGGGCTTTTGCCGATGGCTGATCCTGCAGTCCGTGCAGCCGGGGGCGCACGCCCCTTCTCGCCCTATGAATTCATGCTGGCCTTCCGCTATCTGCGGGCCCGGCGGAAGCATGGCGGCGTGGCACTGATTGCCATGATCTCCTTTGGCGGGATCACCCTGGCCGTTCTCGGCCTGATCGCTGTCATGTCGATCATGAACGGTTTCCGGGCCGAGCTCTTCAGCCAGCTGCTCGGCTTTCAGCCGCATGTCTATGTCGATACACGTAATCTCGATGCCGAACGTGTCGATGCGCTGGTGCGCGAGCTTGAGGCGATGCCGGGCGTGGTCAGCGCCGATCCGGTGGTCCAGGGGCAGGTGCTGGCGTCCTCCGAGCGCTATCAGAGCGTCATCGTCGTGCTGGGCACCCAGCCCGAGGATGTGGCGGCGCTGGACGTGATCGCCAATCCGTCGCCGGATGGCCGCACGGGCCTTGTCGAAGGCAATCTCGACGGGTTCGGTGAGGGCCATAATGGCGGCGACACGATCATCCTGGGCTCGGGGATTGCCCGGCGTCTTGCCGTCGGTGTCGGCGACCGCGTGACCTTCACAACGGCCCGGGGCACGCCGACCGTGTTCGGCGCGCGACCCAACCAGAAAGCCTATTATGTCGGGGCCGTCCTGGCCGCCGGCGTGTCGACGATCGACGAGAGCGCGGCCTTCATGCCGCTGGACCAGGGACGGGTCTTCTTTGCCAAGGGCGAGGGGACCGACCAGATCCAGGTGCGGCTGACCAATCCGGACATGGCCGCCAGCATGGTGGGAAGCATCGGTGCGCTCGCCGGTCCCGATGCGGCCGCCTACGACTACACCCAGCTCAATCCGGCCTTCTACAACGCGCTCGAATTCGAGCGCACGGCGATGCGGCTCATCCTGTCGATCGTTGTCGCGATCGCCGCGATGAACATCATTTCCGGCCTAGTGATGCTGGTGAAGAACAAGGGGCGCGACATCGCCATCCTGCGCACGATGGGGGCGACACAGGCGTCCGTGATGCGGGTTTTCCTGATCGTCGGGGCCTCGATCGGCGTTCTGGGCACGCTGGCCGGCATCCTCCTGGGCATTCTTTTCGTGGTGAATATCGGCCCGATCCAGGATTTCATCACCTGGACCACGGGCACCAATCCCTGGGATCCGAGCGTCTATCTCCTCTATCGCATTCCGGCGAAGCTGGACTGGGGCGAGGTGGCCTTCATCTCCATCTTCGGCTTCATCGTCTCGCTGCTGGTGACGCTGCCGCCGGCCTGGCGGGCCGCCCGTCTCGATCCCGTGGAGGCGCTGCGCTATGAGTGATCCCGTCCTCGATCTGCGCGACATCGTGCGCACCTATGTGACCGAAGCCGACACGCTGGAAGTGCTGCGCGGGGTCAGCCTGACGCTGATGCCCGGCGAGATTGTCGGCCTGGTCGGCCCCTCCGGTTCCGGCAAATCATCGCTTCTGCATGCAGCAGGGCTTCTGGAACGGCCCGATGGCGGGGAAGTGGTTGTCTGCGGTGCTGC
Source organism: Maricaulis sp. (assembly GCF_017642925.1). Taxonomy (GTDB): domain Bacteria; phylum Pseudomonadota; class Alphaproteobacteria; order Caulobacterales; family Maricaulaceae; genus Maricaulis. The sequence goes on from NZ_JAEPOL010000008.1 coordinate 89,056, forward strand.
GACAAGCGGCCTGTCCGACCGGCAACGCACGGCGATCCGCCGCCGGGATATCGGCTTTGTCTACCAGTTCCACCACCTGCTGCCCGAATTCGATGCGCGCGAGAATATCGTGCTGCCACAGCTGATCGGCGGTGTGCCGCGCAAGGCCGCCATCGCGCGGGCCGATGCCCTGCTCGAGCGGCTGGGCCTGTCCGACCGCGCCACCCATCAGCCTTCGCAATTATCCGGCGGTGAACAGCAGCGCGTGGCCATTGCCCGCGCGCTGGCCAATGCCCCGCATGTACTGCTGGCCGACGAGCCGACCGGCAATCTCGATCCGACGACCTCGGCGACCGTATTCGAGGCTTTCCGCGAGACGGTGCGCGATGCCGGGGCCGCCGCCCTGGTAGCGACCCATAATCACGAGCTGGCCGCGAAGATGGACCGCGTCGTGACGTTCGAGGACGGGCACCTTGCGCCCTATAGCCCGGAAACGGCCTAGATATTCCCGGAACACGTCAGGCGGAACATTTGTGGAACTTTCCGCTTGACGTCATGTCTGTGCCGAAATAGAACAAAACCGGAACATGAATTCGGGAGGTTGTCATGCGCCGCGTTCTTCAAGATGTGTCTGCCGCTACGGCTGTACTGGGTTTCGCCTGGATGATCGCCATGTGGGGAAGCGTGCTTGGCGCAGCCTGAGGCCGGCGCGAGGGCTGATGCCGCGCAAGCCGCAGGTCTTTCCGGTCGCGTTTACTGAGATCGGGCCCGCAAGCCTGATTTCGCCCGACGCGTTCCTGGCGTAGTTTGTTTGTTTCTCGACTCGCGGCGGCCGGTTCCGACCCGGTTGCCGGGCTTTTGTCCCGGTGATGTGCGCGGCGAGGCGGTTCTGAAGCGCTGACGGAGCGGGCGATGACGGCGAAACAACCCTTTGTGCATCTTCGGGTCCGCTCGCCCTATTCGCTGCTCGAGGGTGCGATCCGCATGCCGCAAATGGTGTCGGCCTGCCGCGAGCACGGCATGCCGGCCATCGCGCTGACCGACAGCAATAATCTCTTCGGCGCCCTGGAATTCTCCGAGGTCATGGCCGGGGCCGGGATCCAGCCCATCGTCGGCTGTACGCTCGCCATACGCACGGTCGATCCGCATCCCGGAGAGCGCGCCGAGCCGGAGGGCACGCTGGTGCTGCTGGTGCAGGACCGCACCGGCTATGAAAACCTCATGGCGCTGTCCAGCGCCGCCTATCTCGATGTCGACGGGGCGGAAGAGCCGCATGTGCCGCTGGCCCTCGTCCTTGAGCATGCAGAAGGCCTGATCTGCCTGACGGGCGGTCCGGACGGCGTGCTCAACCGCTTTGTGACCGGGGGGCGACAGCCGGAAGCCACCAAACTGCTGGAGCGCCTGTCGGCGGCCTTTGGCGACCGGCTCTATGTCGAGCTGCAGCGCCACGGTCTCGCCGAAGAGCTGGAGGCCGAGAACTGGCTGGTCGAGGAGGCCTACAGCCGCGGCCTGCCGCTGGTCGCCACGAACGAGGCCTATTTCCCGGACCCCTCGATGCACAAGGCGCATGACGCGCTCCTGTGTATCTCCGAAAGCTCCTACGTCTCGGTGCAGGACCGCCGCCGGGTGACGCCGGATCACTATCTCACCTCGCCGGACGACATGAATGCGCGCTTTTCGGATCTGCCCGAAGCGCTCGCCAACACGCTGGAGATCGCCCGGCGCTGTGCCTACCGGGTGCGCACGCATGCGCCCATCCTGCCCAGCTTTCCCACCAAGGGCGGGCGTGACGAGGCCGAGGAGCTTGTCGCCCGTGCCCATGAGGGACTGACGGAACGCCTTGCCGCCGGCGCCGATGCCGCGCCGGAGGAAGCCTATCGCGAGCGGCTCGATTTCGAGCTGGGCATCATTCGCCAGATGGGCTTTCCGGGCTATTTCCTGATCGTTTCGGACTTCATCCAGTGGGCCAAGTCGCATGACATTCCCGTCGGGCCGGGCCGGGGGTCCGGTGCCGGCTCGCTCGTGGCCTACGCCCTGACCATTACCGATCTGGACCCGCTGCGCTTCGGTCTCCTGTTCGAGCGCTTCCTCAATCCGGAACGCGTCTCCATGCCGGACTTCGACGTCGACTTCTGCCAGGAGCGGCGCGGCGAGGTGATCCGCTATGTGCAGGAGCGCTACGGCCATGACCGTGTGGCGCAGATCATCACCTTCGGCACGCTGCAGGCCCGCGCCGTGGTGCGCGATACCGGCCGCGTGCTGCAATTGCCCTTCGGCCTGGTCGACAAGCTGGCCAAGCTCGTGCCGTCCAATCCGGCCAATCCGGTGACCCTGGCCGAAGCGCTCAAGATCGAGCCGAAGCTCGAGGAGATGCGCCGCGACGACGATGCGGTCGACAGCTTGCTTACGGTCGCGCTGCGGCTGGAGGGTTTCTTCCGCAACGCCTCCACCCACGCCGCCGGTGTCGTGATCGGCGACCGCAAACTGTCCGAACTCGTCCCGCTCTATCGCGATCCGCGCTCCGACATTCCCGCCACCCAGTTCAACATGAAATGGGTCGAGCCGGCGGGCCTGGTGAAATTCGACTTCCTGGGCCTGAAAACCCTCACCGTGATCGCCCGCGCGCTGGGCTATATCGCCTCGGCCGGCAAGGAGGTCCCGGATATCGAGGGGATCGACTTCGACGACAAGGCGACGTTCGAGCTGCTTCAGTCCGGTCATGCGATCGGCGTGTTCCAGCTGGAAAGCTCGGGCATGCGCGACACGCTGAAGAAGATGAAGCCGGACGCGATCGAGGACCTGATCGCCCTGATCTCGCTCTATCGTCCCGGCCCGATGAAGAATATCGACGTCTATGTCGACCGGAAGTTCGGCCGGGCCGAGGTCGATTGCCTCCATCCCGATCTGGAAGGCGTGCTGCAGGAAACCTACGGCGTCATCATCTACCAGGAACAGGTGATGCAGATCGCGCAGATCCTGTCCGGCTACTCACTCGGTGAAGCCGACCTTCTGCGCCGCGCCATGGGCAAGAAGAAGAAGGAGGAGATGGACAAGCAGAAAGTCCGTTTCCTCGAGGGCGCCGAAGCGAAGGGTGTGAGCCGCGAGAAGGCCTCCTACATCTTCGAACTCGTCGCCGAGTTCGCCGGCTACGGCTTCAACAAGTCCCACGCCGCCGCCTATGCCGCGATCGCCTATCGCACGGGCTATCTCAAGGCCAATTATCCGGTCGAGTTCATGGCGGCGCTGATGTCGCTCGACGCGGCCAATACCGACAAGCTGGCTGCCTTCTTCCAGGAGATCCGCCGCATGGGGATCGAGGTGCGGCCGCCGGACGTCAACGCGTCCGAGGCCGATTTCTCGGTCGAGGAGGGGACGATCCGCTTCGCGCTCGGCGCGATCCGCAATGTCGGTTTCTCCGCCATGGAGCATATCGTAGCCGAGCGGTCCGAAAACGGTCCCTTCAAGGATCTCTATGATTTCGCCGAGCGCGTCGATCCGCGGCATGTCAACAAGCGCACATTCGAGAACCTGGCGCGGGCCGGGGCGTTCGACAGTCTCGATCCCGACCGCGCCCGCGTGCTGGAGAGCGCGGAAACCCTGCTTTCCATGGCCCAGCACGCCGCACAGCAGCGCGAGAGTGCCCAGGCCAGCCTGTTCGGCGGTGGCGGGGATGATGTCGCGCTGGAGCGTCCGCGCCTGCCGCAGCCCGATCCCTGGACCGCGACGCAGCGGCTCGATGCCGAACTCTCGGCCATCGGTTTCTACCTGTCAGGTCACCCGCTGGACGATATGGCCGAGCATCTCGCCGGCCGCGGCGTGGTCTTCCATGCCGAAGCCCCGGCGCGCGTCGCCGACGGCGCCACGGCGCTGCGCCTGTCCGGCATGGTGCGCCGGCGTCAGGAACGCGTCTCGAACAAGTCCGGCGAGCGTTTTGCCTGGGTGACGCTGTCCGACCCTACGGGCGAGTTCGAGGTGTTTATTACGCCGGAACTTCTGCGCACCTCGCGCGATCTGCTCGACAGCGGCCAGGCGGTGCTGGTGAATTGCCGCGTCGACGAGCGGGACGAACAGATTTCCTTCTTCGCCGACCGGCTGGAAGTGCTGGACATGCAGATCTGTGCCGACCGGCTGCGCGTGCGGCTGGACGATGCAGCGGCGCTGTCGCGCATCCATGCGCGCCTCGAACGGGCCAATGGCCGGGCAGATGTCTCCAAGGACGCGGTGATCGATCTTTTCGTGCCGATTACGGGCGGCGGCGAGGTGGAATTGCGCCTGCCGGGCCGGCACAGCGCCGACAGCGCGCTGCAGGCCGCCCTGAAGGGCGTTGACGGTGTCGCTTCGGTGGAGGTGGCCTAGTCTTGGCGCGACAGGGCCGGACATCGGAACAGGCCCGTGTGATCCGCTGCATCTGAAGCGCCTTGCCCCGCTTGCCAAACCGGCTGTCTTGGGCCTATAAGCCGCGCCATCACGCACACGGGGCATCGTCCGGCCGAAGGCCTGACGCTCCGGTGCCGTTCGCATGTGCGGGCGGCTCCGCTCCGTGGAGGCCAACCGGAAAAGGAAAAATCGATGGCTCTCCCTGAATTCAGCATGCGCCAGCTGCTCGAAGCCGGCTGTCACTTCGGTCACCAGACCCACCGCTGGAACCCGAAGATGAAGGACTTCATCTTTGGCGAACGCTCCAACATCCACATTATCGACCTGTCCCAGTCCGTCCCGCTGCTCCACCAGGCCCTGGTGAAGGTGCGCGAAACGGCTGCCAAGGGCGGTCGCGTCCTGTTCGTCGGCACGAAGCGGCAGGCCCAGGAACCGCTGGCCCAGGCGGCCTCGCGCTGCGCCCAGTACTACATGAACCAGCGCTGGCTCGGCGGTACGCTGACCAACTGGCGCACCATCTCCAACTCGATCGCCCGTCTGCGCGAGCTGGAAACCATGTTCGAAGGTGAGGGCGGCCTGGCCGGTCTGACCAAGAAGGAACAGCTGATGCTGACCCGCGAGCGCGAGAAGCTCGACCGGTCGCTCGGCGGTATCAAGGATATGGGCGGCACGCCGGACCTGATGTTCGTGATCGACACGAACAAGGAAGGCATCGCCATCCAGGAAGCCAAGAAGCTGGGCATTCCGGTCATCGCCGTGGTCGACACGAATTGCGATCCGGACCCGATCGATTTCCCGATCCCGGGCAATGACGACGCCTCGCGCGCCATCGCCCTGTACTGCGACCTGATCGCCGACGCTGTGCTGGACGGCATGGCCGACAGCCAGATGGCCATGGGCATGGATCTGGGCGAAGCCGAAGCGCCGGTCGAGACGCTGGTCGAGGAAACCGCCGCCGAAGAGACCGCTGCCACGGAAGCCGAAGCCGCTAAGGCTGACGAGGCTGCCACGGAAACGTCGTCTGAATCTGACAAGACCGAAGCGTAAGCTTCGATTTCACGAGCGATAATCCAGGAGATACCGATGGCCGCGATTACTGCTGCTCTCGTCAAGGAACTGCGCGAAAAGACCGGCGTAGGCATGATGGACTGCAAGAAGGCGCTGAACGAGACCGATGGCGACTTCGAAGCCGCCGTTGACTGGCTGCGCAAGAAGGGCCTGTCCAAGGCTGCCAAGAAGGCTGACCGCGTTGCTGCCGAAGGCCTCGTTGCCGTGGCAACACAAGGCGGCCAGGGCGCCGTCGTCGAAGTGAACTCGGAAACCGACTTCGTCGCCCGGAACGAGAAGTTCCAGTCGGCGGTGAAGGAAATTGCCGCGCTCGCAATCGGCACGTCCGGCGATGTGGACGCCCTGAAGTCGTCCAAGCTGGCCTCCGGCGACACCGTCGAGGACAAGCTGACCAACCTGATCGCCACGATCGGCGAGAACATGGCCCTGCGCCGTGCCGCCGTCGTGACGGCCGAGCCGGGCGTGGTCGCCAGCTATGTCCACAATCCGGCTGCGGACGACATGGGCGCCATCGGCGTTCTGGTCGGCCTGAAGTCGAGCGGCGATGCCGCCAAGCTGGCCGAGCTGGGCCGCAAGATCGCGATGCATGTCGCTGCCGGTTCGCCGGCCGTGGCCGTCTCCGTCGATGTCGACGGCGTCGACTCGGCCCTGGCGGACAAGGAACGCGAAGTGTTCGCCGACCAGGCCCGTCAGTCCGGCAAGCCGGAAAACATCGTCGAGAAGATGGTGGAAGGCCGTATGCGCAAGTTCTACGAGGAAGTCGTGCTGCTGAAGCAGGCTTTCGTCATGGACCCGGACCGCACCATCGAGCAGGTGTTGGCCGATACCTCCAAGGAACTGGGCACGCCGGTCGAGATCTCCGGCTTCGCGCGCATGGCGCTGGGCGAAGGCGTCGAGAAGAAGTCCGAGGACTTTGCCGCCGAGGTCGCCGCGGCGACCGGCCAGTCCTGATCGCATTGAGAGCGGCGGCGCTTTAAAGCGCCGCCGCTTTCTATATGCTGCACGCCGTGACTGATTCATCTGCATCCGGGCCGGTTTCAGGCCAAGAGAACCCGCCGCAATTCCGGCGGGTTCTGCTCAAGATTTCCGGCGAAGCCCTGATGGGCGACCAGAATTACGGGATCGATATGCCGACGGCAGATCGCATCGCGTCCGAGGTCGCCGAGGCCGTGCGCGCCGGTACCGAAATCTGCCTGGTGATCGGCGGCGGAAATATCTTCCGCGGTCTCACCGGTGCCGCCAAGGGCATGGACCGGGCCGCAGCCGACTATATGGGCATGCTGGCGACCGTGATGAATGCGCTGGCCATGCAGACCGCGCTGGAACGCATCGGCATCCAGACGCGCGTCCAGTCCGCCATTCCCATGACCACGGTGTGCGAGCCCTATATCCGGCGCCGCGCCACCCGTCATATGGAAAAGGGCCGGGTGGTGATCTTCGCCGCGGGTACGGGCAATCCCTTTTTCACGACCGATACGGCTGCAGCCCTGCGCGCGGCCGAGATGGGCTGCGATGCGCTGCTCAAGGGCACGCAGGTCGACGGTGTCTATTCCGACGATCCGCGCAAGAACCCGAATGCCGAGCGCTATGATCAGCTCGACTATCTCGACGTGCTGACGCGCGACCTCAAGGTGATGGATGCCTCGGCGGTGACGCTGATGCGGGAAAATGCCATTCCGATCGTCGTCTTCAGCATTCACGAGAAGGGCGGCCTGGCCCGCGTCCTGGCTGGCCAGGGCGTGTGCACCATGATCGGCAAGCCGCGGCCCGCTCCGTCAGCTGGCAAATAACAGGAAAGAGCAAGCCATGAGCGACGATATCGATTTCGACGAAGCCGACCTCAAGCGGCGCATGGACGGGGCGATCGAGGCCCTGCGCAAGGAATTCGGCGGTCTGCGCACCGGCCGCGCCAGCGCCGGCCTGCTCGATCCGATCAAGGTCGAGGCCTATGGCACGCCGACCCCGATCAACCAGGTCGCCACGGTCTCGGTTCCCGAACCGCGCATGATCTCGGTCCAGGTGTGGGACCGGACCATGGTCGCCGCCGTGGACAAGGCGATCCGCAATTCCGGTATCGGCCTGAACCCGGTGATGGAAGGCCAGCTGCTGCGCATTCCGATCCCGCCGCTCAACGAGGAGCGCCGCGCCGAGATCGCCAAGCTGGCCGGCACCTATGCCGAACATGCCCGCGTCGCCGTGCGCAATGTGCGCCGCGACGGCATGGACGCGCTGAAGAAGATGGAAAAGGATGGCGTGCTGTCCGAGGACGAGCACAAATCCTTCGCCGAGGACGTGCAGAAACTGACGGACGATGCGATCAAGCGGATCGATGAGAGCCTGAAGACCAAGCAAGAAGAAATCATGCAGGTCTGATCCCCCGCTTGCGGAGCGAACCCATGACCGACGACGCTTCCGCTTCCCAGCCGGGGCCCGCCCATGTGGCGATCATCATGGACGGCAATGGCCGCTGGGCGAAGTCCCGCGGCCGGCCGCGGGCCTTCGGGCACCGGCGCGGCGTCGAGACCGTGCGCAAGGCGGTCGAGACCGCCGGCGATCTCGGCGTGCGCTATCTGACCCTGTTCTCGTTCTCGACGGAAAACTGGAACCGTCCGGCCGACGAGGTCGGGGCGCTGTTCCAGCTCATGAAAACCTATGTCGAGGCCGATCTCGAACAGCTCGCCGCGCGCGGCGTGCGGATCCGTATCATCGGCCGCCGCGACAATCTGGGCGAGGACATCAAGGCGATCATCGAACGGGCCGAGACGCAGACCGCCGCAAACGACCGGTTTCACCTCACCATCGCCTTCAATTACGGCGGACGTGACGAGCTGGTGCGCGCAGCGCGGACGCTGGCGCGTGCCGCGCGGGATGGCGGGATCGATCCCGACACCATCGACAATACAGCCTTCGAGCAGGCCCTCGACACGCATGGCCTGCCCGATGTCGATCTTTTGATCCGCACCAGCGGGGAAGAGCGCATTTCCAACTTCCTGCTGTGGCAGCTGGCCTATGCCGAACTGCTCTTTCTGGATGTCTTGTGGCCTGATTTCTCGGCCGCGCATTTCGCCGATGCGGTCGAAGCCTTCAAGCAGCGCAGCCGGCGCTATGGTGGGCTCGATGCCGGCGCGGCGTGACCCGGTCTTCCAGCGCCGTCTGATTTCGGCGCTGCTGCTGGGACCGCTGGCCCTGGTCCTGTTATGGATGGGCGGGCTGGTCTTCACCGCCTGGGTGGCGGCCTTTGCTGCGGCCATGGCCTGGGAATGGATCCAGATGTCCGACCCCAAGGCGCCGCCGGTCGCCTATGCCATTGCCTGCGCCACGGCGTCCGGCGCGGTCCTGCTGGCGGGTGAGACCTCGACCCAGGATGCGCTGTTCTGGGGTGCTGCGGGTACGCTGGCGGCCGGTATCGAGCGCTGGCGGCGCGGCTGGTCGATCGAGGTTCTCGGCGTGCTCTACGTGTCGCTGGCTGCGGGATTGCTCGCCTCCATGCGCGCCGAGCCGGAACACGGCCTGCCGATGGTGGTGCTGCTGTTTGCCATCGTTTGGGCTGCGGACAGTCTGGCGTATATTGCGGGCACCTGGCTGGGCGGTCCGAAACTCGTGCCCCAGGCCAGTCCCAACAAGACCTGGTCCGGCTTTATTGCCGGGCTTGCCGCCGGAACCGCTGCGGGCGTTGCCGCCGGCGCGGTCTTCGATCTCAACCTGCCGGTGGTGGCCGTCTTTGCGGCGGTCGTCGCCGTCGCATCCGTGCTGGGCGATCTGGCGATGTCCCTGTTCAAGCGCAGTTTCAACGTCAAGGATTCCGGAACGCTGATTCCGGGCCATGGCGGCGTGCTGGATCGTGTGGACGCGTTGATGCTGGCCGTGATTACCGCCGTGCTGTTCCAGCGTGTGATCCCGCTGGGCTGGGGGGCGGCATGACCGCGCCCCGCCGTATCAGTGTTCTCGGCGCCACCGGCTCGGTCGGACTGGCCACGCTCGACCTGGTCGCCCGGGCTGCGCCGGGGACGTTTGACGTGGTCGCTCTGACCGCGCGGACCAATGCGGTGGAACTGGCGCGTCAGGCGATCCGGCACCGGGCTTCGCATGTCGCGATCGCAGACCCCGCTGCCGCGCCGGAGCTGCGCGAGGCCCTGGCCGGGCATCCCGGTATCGCGATCGGTGTCGGCGAGGACGCTGTCTGCGAGGCAGCAGCAGTACCGGCTGACTGGACGATGGCCGCCATTGTCGGGGCAGCCGGCTTGCGGCCCACACTGGAAGCCGTCCGCCAGGGCGCCGCGCTGGCCTTTGCCAACAAGGAATGCCTGGTCTGCGCCGGGCCGCTCTTCATGCAGGAAGCGGCGCGCTGCGGCGCGGCGCTGCTGCCGGTGGACAGCGAGCACAATGCCGTTTTCCAGGTGTTCAACGGGGCACACAGGTCTGCGATCCGCTCGATCACGTTGACGGCGTCGGGCGGGCCTTTCCGCACCTGGCCGCTCGAACGCATGGCGGCCGCCAGCCGCACCGATGCGCTGACCCATCCGACCTGGTCGATGGGGGCCAAGATCACCATCGACAGCGCGTCGATGATGAACAAGGGGCTGGAGATCATCGAGGCCTGCTGGCTGTTCGACCTGCCGCCGGAACAGGTCGAGGTGGTGGTGCATCCCCAGTCCATCGTGCACGGCCTTGTCGAATACGCCGATGGCAGCCTGCTGGCGCAGCTGGGTTCGCCGGACATGCGCACGCCGATCGCCAGTGCGCTGGCCTGGCCGGAGCGCATGGAGGCGCCGGTCGAGCGTCTCAGACTGGACCAGATCGCGCGGCTGGAGTTCGAGGCGCCGGATCCTGTGCGGTTTCCGGCCATCCGCCTGGCCCGCGATGCGATCCGGGCCGGGGGGATTGCGCCCGCCGTGCTGAACGCCGCGAATGAAATTGCAGTCGAGGCGTTCCTGGCCGGGCGGATCGGCTTCCTTGACATCACCGCGAGTGTTGAAGAGGTTCTGGCGCTCGCTCAGGCGGATGCGGACATGCCGCGCGCGCTTGCGGCCTTCGAGGATGTGTTCGCCATCGACCGGCGGGCCCGCGAGCTGGCACGCGACTTGATTGGTGGCCTGTCAGTGGAAACGAGATCACGGAACACGATGTTATGAGCCTGATCGGCACCGGCTTTCTCACGATTTTCTCATTCGTCTTCCTGATCTCGATCGTCGTCGTGATCCACGAGCTCGGCCACTACTGGGCCGGCCGCATGTGCGGTGTGCATGCTGAAGCCTTTTCCATGGGGTTCGGCCCGACCATCGCCTCCTGGCGCGACAAGCGCGGCACGGTCTGGCGCATCGCGGCCTTTCCCCTTGGCGGATATGTGAAGTTCCTGGGCGATGCAGGCGCTGCGAGCGAGCCGGACGCCGAAAAACTCGACGAGATTCGCCGGCGCATGGGGCCGGATGCCGACAAGTGCTATCATTTCAAACCGCTCTGGCAGCGCGCTTTCGTGACGGCGGCGGGTCCGATCGCCAACTTCATCCTGGCCATCTTCATCTTCGCCAGCCTTGCCTTGGCGCTGGGCGGGGCGCCCTACCAGCCGCCGGTCGTCGGAACCGTGGCTGAAGACAGCGCCGCTGCAGACGCCGGCTTCCAGGTCGGTGACCGCATTGTCGCGATCAACGGCACGGGCATCGATTCCTTCGACGATATCGTGACGGAAGTCGTCTGGCGGCCGGGCGAGGAAATGCGCTTCGACGTCGAACGCGCCGGCGAGATGATCGTGCTCCGGGCTGCGCCACGGGCGACCGAGGTTGAAGATCGTTTCGGCGGCACACGGACGCTTGGCCGCCTCGGTCTGGGTTCGGTCATGACGCCGCCATTGCGCGAAAGCTATAACCCCGTCACGGCCATCGGCTATGGTGTCGACCGGACCTGGACGGCGGTGTCGATGACCGCGCGCTATGTGATCCGCGTCGTCACGGGCCGCGTCTCGCCGGAATTGCTCAACGGGCCGGTGGGAATCGCGACGGCGGCCGGCCAGACGGCCGTGACCAGTGTCGAAGCGGGCGGAAATGCCGGCGAAAGCACTTTCTTGCTGCTTGTTAATCTCGTGCATCTGGCAGGCTTCCTGTCGGTTGGACTGGGTTTGGTGAATCTTCTACCGATCCCCATCCTCGACGGCGGCCATCTGGTGTATTACGCCTATGAGGCGGTTGCCCGGCGTCCGCTGAGCATGAAAGCGCAGGCCATCGGATTCCGGGTGGGACTTGCACTTGTGCTCGGTATGATGCTTGTAGCGACCTGGAATGACCTGAATTACCTGCTCGGGCAGATTTTCTGACCGGGCCCAGCAAGCGGCGATCTTCCATGGCGAGTGTTCTGCGTATTCTCTTCGCAGCCCTTTTGACTGTGACATTGCCGGCCATCGCGCCGGCCCAGCAATCCGGTGTGGAAGAGACTCCGCAAGCGGCCCCGGAAGCCCAGGCCCGGCCGGTGATCCGGCAGATCCTGGTTGAGGGCAATCAACGGGTCGAAGCCGATACCGTTCTGTCCTACCTGCTGATCCAGCCGGGGCAGACTTTCGATACCCGCCTGGTCAACCTGTCGATCCAGACCCTGATGGCGACCGGCCTGTTTTCGGACGCGCAATTCGAGGATCGCGGCGAGCTCGTTGTCGTCCGCGTCCAGGAAAACCCGATCATCAACCGGGTGATCCTCGAGGGCAACAGCGCCATTGACGACGACAAGATTACCGACGAGATCGAGGCCCAGCCGCGCGCGATCTTCACGCGGGCTCGCGTCCAGTCTGACGTCCAGCGCATCATCGAGGTCTATCGCCGGTCCGGCCGTTTTGCGGCTTCCGTGACGCCGAAGATCGTCGAGCAGCCACAGAACCGCGTCGATCTGATTTTCGAGATTTCCGAAGGTCCGGTGACCGGCGTTCGCCGCATCAACTTCATCGGCAATGAGAGTTTCTCCGACCGCCGTCTGCGCCGCGAACTGGTGACGCGCGAATCGCGCTGGTGGCGGTTCTTCTCGTCGAACGACAATTACGATCCGGACCGTCTGGAATACGACCAGGAATTGCTGCGCCAGTTCTACATGAACCAGGGCTATGCGAACTTCCGGGTTCTCTCCGCGGTCGCCGAGCTGACGCCGGACCAGGAAAGCTTCTACATCACGCTCACCATCGACGAGGGCGAAATCTTCAACTTCGGCGAAGTCACCGTGTCGACCGAGATCGAGGACCTCAACGAGGAATTCCTTGCCGCGACCCTGCCGATCCGGGAAGGCGACCTCTATCGCGGTGAACTGATCGAGAGCGGCATCGACCAGCTGACCTTTGCCGCCGGTGCCGCAGGCTATGCCTTTGTCAACATTTCGCCGCGCACGACGCGTAATCGCGAAGACCGGACCGTCGATATCGAGTTCGTGATCGACGAAGGGCCGCGCGTCTATATCGAGCGCATCGACATTGTCGGGAATACCCGGACGCTGGACCGCGTGATCCGCCGGGAGCTGGACATTGTGGAGGGCGACGCCTTCAACCAGGTCCTGATTGACCGGTCGCGCAACAATGTGCGGCGCCTGGGCTTCTTCGAGGAAGTCGAAGTCAACGAGACGCCGGGCTCCGCGCCGGACCGGGCGCGTGTCCAGGTGGCCGTGACCGAGCAGCCGACCGGCGAACTGGCCTTCGGCGCTGGCTTCTCCTCGACCGATGCCTTCCTGGTCGACCTGTCGATCTCGGAGCGGAACCTGCGGGGCCGCGGCCAGTTCCTGCGCTTCCGCATCTCGGCCAGCTCGAACCGCGAATCGATCGATATCCGCTTTACCGAGCCGCGCTTCCTGGACCGCAATCTGGCCGCCGGCTTCGACCTCTTCCGCGTCAATTCGGACTTCCTCTCGGAAGCCTCCTTCCAGACCGAATCGACCGGTGCCAGCGTGCGTCTCGGCTTCCCGGTGACGGCGTCGACCAATCTGCAACTGGGCTACACGCTGCGAACCGACAATGTGCTGGTCTATTCGTCGGCCTCGCAGGCCCTGCTCAACCAGGCCGGCGAGCGCACGACGTCCGTGCTCACCTATACGCTCAACTGGTCGCGTCTGAACGACCCGATCGAGCCGAGCCGCGGCTATCGCCTGCAGTTCTCGCAAGGTTTTGCCGGCATTGGCGGGGATGTCCGCTATGTCCGGTCTGAAGTCGAGGGTGCCATCTACCGGCCGGTCCTCCCGCGCCTGTTCGACAACAACATCATCGCGAGCTTCACGATGAATGGCGGTTTCGTTCAGCCGTGGGGCGGGGATACCGTCCGCATCAATGACCGCTTCTTCAAGGGCGGCAATTCGTTCCGCGGCTTCGAGGTGGCGGGTATCGGCCCGCGCATCGTGACCCGGAACGCAGAGACGGGCGAGTTGACCCGGGGCGATGCCCTGGGCGGTCGCCTGTACGCAGTCGGGGCGTTCGAGGTGTCCTTCCCGACCGGGTTGCCGGAGCAGTACGGGGTCCGAGCCAGTGTCTTCACCGAATTCGGTACACTGGGGCTCCTCGATACTCCCGACCAGATCGACGAAGGGGCCGCCGGGACAGCTTTCACGATCGACGACATGGCCCTGCGGGCCTCCGCCGGCGTGAGCATTTTCTGGGATTCACCTTTCGGACCGGTGCGTTTCGACTTTGCCGAGGCCTTCATTCGCGAGGACTACGACAGAGCCGAATTCTTCCGGTTCAGCACGAGAACAGGGTTCTAAAGTTATGAAATTTATCAAGTCTCTCCTTCTTCTTCCGGTGATGATCGCCGGGCTGGCCGCGCCGGTGCTGGCGCAGCAGCCGAACATCGCGGTCATGAACGAGGAACGTGTCCTGCGCGAAAGCGCTGCCGGTCAGCACATCCAGACCCGCATGCAGGAAATCGCCCGGGAAATCGACGCCGAGCTGACTGCCATGGGCCAGCCGATCCAGCAGGAAACCGAGCGTCTGAACGCGGAAACCGCGTCCATGACGCCGCAGGCCATCCAGCAGCGCCCGGACCTGATGCAGCGTATCGAAGCGCTCAACCAGCAGGCCCAGCAATTCGAACTGGCCCGCCGTGCGCGTCAGCAGGAAATCGTCCAGACCGAGCGTCAGGCCATGCGTCCGATTTATGATGCTCTGGGTCCGATCCTGGAAGCCGTCGTGGCGGAACGCGATATCGACATCCTGGTCGACCGCGCCAACCTGGTCTTCGCGTCGCCGGACGTCGACATTTCCGCCGATGTGATCGGCCGCCTCAATGCGCAGGTGCCGACCGTGACCGTGACGCGCGTCCGCGTATCGCAGGAAGCGGCGGCCGGGGCTGGCCAGCAGCAGCAATAAGACGGCACGGACCATGGCCGATCCGCGTTTCTTCGACGGACTTGGACCGCTGACGCTCAACGAGATCGCCGCACTTTCGGGTGCGGCGATTTCCGATTCTGCGTCCGGTTCAGACACTGTGTCCGAGGTCGCGCCGATCAGCGAGGCCCGTCCGGGGTGCCTGTGCTATCTCGAAAACGGGCGTCTTCTCAAAGCCTATCCGGACATCCGTTTGGACGATGTGGTGATGCTGGCACCGGCCAGCCTGGCCGCCGCCCTGTCCGAACGCGGCGCCAAAGTGCTGGTGCACGCGCAGCCGCGTGCTGCATTCGGGCGCGCGGTTCCCGGTCTTTTCCGGCCGCGCGCGATGCCGGTCGAGCATGCCGTCGATCCATCCGCCCGCATCGCCCCCGGCGCCCAGCTGGGCGTGGGCACGGTGATCGGCGCCGACGCAGAGATCGGCGCGAACGTCATGATCGGGCCGGGCAGTGTGATCGGGCCCGGCTGCCGTATCGGTGCGGGCAGCCGTATCGGTCCCCGCGTGGTCATCCAGTGCGCGGATTTTGGCGAAAACTGCAACATTCTTTCAGGAGCCGTGATTGGCGAGGCGGGCTTCGGTGCCGCAGTATCCGACGCGGGTCTCGTCGATATGCCGCATCTGGGCACGGTCGAGATCGCGGCGTCGGTGACCATCGGTGCCAATAGCTGTGTCGACCGGGGGCTGTTCGGTCCGACGCGGATCGGGGAGGGCACCAAGATCGATAATCTCTGCCATATCGGTCACAACTGCCAGGTCGGCCGCAATGTCGCCATGGCGGCCTTTGCCGGCGTATCGGGCAGTTGCGTGATCGAGGATGATGTGATGTTCGGCGGCCGGGTCGGCCTGCAGGACCACATCACGATCGGCAAGGGCGCGCGGATCGGCGGCAATTCGGCCCTCGCGGAAAGCGTGCCGGCCGGCGAAACCTGGATGGGCGACCCCGCCCAGCCGCTGCGCCAGTATTTGCGCCAGGTCTCCGAAGTGCGCCGCCTGGCCCGGCGCGATGCAAGAACATCAAAAAAGAAGGACTGACCGGCGTGTCCGACCGGATTGAACACAACGAAATCCTGAAACTCCTGCCGCACCGTTACCCCTTCCTCCTCATCGACGCTGCCGAGGACTACCGCGCTGGCGAATCGATCGTGGGGCTGAAGGCCGTAACGGCGAACGAGCCCTTCTTTCCGGGTCATTTCCCCGGCAATCCGGTGATGCCCGGCGTGCTGATGATCGAGGCCATGGCCCAGGCCGGTGCCGTGCTGATGTACAAGACGCTGAAGGCCGCGCCCGATTCGGCGACGGTCTATTTCATGGGCGCCGACAAGGTGCGGTTCCGTTCGCCGGTCCGTCCCGGGATGATGCTGCGCATGCCGGTCTCGGTAACCGCAGCGCGCCATGGCGTCTTCAAATTCAAGGGCGAGGTCTTTGCCGACGGCGTGCGTGCCGTGCAGGCGGAATTCTCTGCCAAGGCGGTAGAACACTGATGAGCGCGACCATTCATCCCACGGCAATTGTCGACCCGGCGGCCCAGCTGGGCGAGGGCGTCGAGATCGGTCCCTTCTCGATCATCGGTCCGAAAGTGAGGCTGGGCGATCGCGTACGGCTGATGTCGCATGTCACGATTGCCGGCAACACGACGCTGGGCGAGGACTGCGTGCTCTATCCGGGCGTCCATCTCGGCCATCCGCCGCAGGACTTCAAATACCAGGGCGAGGATACGCGCCTGATCATCGGCAAGCGCAATATCATGCGCGAGAATGTCACCATGCATCCCGGCACCACATTCGCACGCAGCCAGACGGTTGTGGGCGATGACGGCTATTTCATGGTCGGCTCGCACGTCGCGCACGACTGCATCGTCGGCGACCGGGTCGTGTTCGCCAATTGCGCGGCCATCGGCGGCGAAACGACGGTGGCCGATCACGTGATCTTGGGCGGCTATGCCGGCATTCACCAGAAGAGCCGGATCGGTCGTCACGCTTTCGTCGGCGCCATGGCCATGGTGACGGCGGATGTCATCCCCTACGGCTCGGTGATCGGCAATCATGCCCATCTGGCGGGGCTGAACGTGGTCGGGCTGAAGCGCCGCGGCATGCCGCGCGAGACGCTGCGCGATCTGCGGGCAGCCTATCGCCTGCTGTTTGCCCAGGAGGGCACGTTCGAGGAACGGGTCGACGACGTTGCGCACCTCTATCGCGACAATGCACCGGTGATGGAGATCATCGGTTTCATTCGCGAAGACGCAAAACGCTCCGTCTGCATGCCTCATGACTGACACGCAGCATGCGGCCCCCTGGACCCGTCTCGGCCTGATCGCCGGCGGCGGCGGGCTGCCGCGTGAAATCCTCAATGCGCTCGACCCGCAGTCGGTTCTGGTGATCCGGCTGAAAGGCTTTGCCGACGATCCCTTCGACGATATCGGGCATGTCGAGCATTCGGTTGGCGAGATCGGAGCGATCACGCGGTCGCTCAAATCGGCCGGATGCGATGCGGTGTGCTTTGCCGGCTATGTCACACGGCCCGATTTCAAGGCGCTGCGCCTGGACGGGGCCGGGCTAAAACTCCTGCCGCGCGTGCTGGCGGCGGGGCGCAAGGGCGATGATGCGATCCTGCGCGTAGTGGTCGAGGCGTTCGAGCGCGAAGGCCTGACTGTTGTCGGTGCCGACAGCCTGCTGACCCGGAACCGTCTGGAGGCGGGGCGTCTGGGGCGGGTCGAGCCGGATGCCAATGCTCAAGCCGATGCCGACAAGGCCATGCATGTGGCCGCCGAGATCGGCCGGCTGGATATCGGTCAGGGCGCCGTCGTTGCCGACGGACTGGTGCTGGCCGTCGAGGCCCAGGAAGGCACAAATGCCATGCTGGAGCGCGTGGCGGGCCTGCCGGCCGCGCTGCGCGGATCGCCTGATGAGCGCCGCGGTGTGCTCGCCAAACGGCCCAAGCCGATCCAGGAGCGCCGCATCGACATGCCGGTCGTCGGCGTCGACACGGTGCGCCTGTGCGATGCGGCGGGACTGGCGGGGATCGTGCTGGAGGCGGGCGGTGCGCTGGTAGTGGATCGCGAGGCGGTGATCCGCGAGCTCGATGCGCGCGGCCTCTTCCTGGTGGTGAGGGACGCAGAAGCATGACCGGCACGCCGCTCATCTATGTCGTCGCGGTCGAACGCTCCGGCGATCTTCTGGGCGCCGCCCTGATGCGCTCCCTGCGGACGAAAACCGGTGGTGAGATCCGCTTTGCCGGCATTGGCGGCCGCGCCATGGCCGAGGAAGGCGTGACCTCGGCCATCGCTATTTCCGACCTCGCCATTTTTGGCTGGATCGACGGGCTTATGGCCTACAAGCGCGTGAAGGCGGCCGTGGCGGCCAGTGTCGACGACATCCTGCGGGTCAAGCCCGATGCCGTCGTGCTGATCGACAGCTGGGGCTATACGCTACGCGTGGCCCAGGGCGTGCGGGCGGCCGATCCGTCCATCCGGCTGATCAAATATGTCGGACCGCAGGTCTTTGCGACACGGCCCGGCCGGGCGGCAACCCTCGCGGCGACGGTCGACCGGCTGCTGACCATTCTCGATTTCGATGCGCCCTATTACGAAGCCCACGGCCTGCCGGTGACCTTCGTCGGCAATCCCACGCTGGAACGCCTGGAAGCCGGCGATGGCGCGGCTTTCCGGGCGCGGCATGCTATTGCGGCCGATGCGCCGGTGCTGACCGTGCTGTTCGGCAGCCGGACATCGGAGATCAGGCGCATGTTCGGGCCGTTTGCCCGGGCGGTTGCACGGCTGCGGGAGCGCTATCCCGGACTGTCGATCGTCATTCCCGTCGCCGATCCGGTCGAGGCCGATCTGCGCGCCCGGCTGGACAACGCGCGCTGTTTCGACGGTGCCGTCCTGGTCGAGGAGACCGAGAAGGCCGATGCCTTTGCCGCGGCGGACGCGGCGCTGGCCTGTTCCGGCACCGTGGTGACCGAGCTGGCCACGGCCGGTGTGCCGACCGTGACCAGCTATCGGCTGGGCTGGATCACCTGGGCGCTGGCCCGCGCCTTCAACCTGATGAAGGCGAAGTATATCAGCCTGGTGAATATCTCGGCCGATGCGGAACTGGTGCCCGAACTCGTTCAGACCCGGGCCACCGGCGCCAATCTGGCAGAGGCGGTCGGCGCCCTGATCGACGATGCCGGACGCCGGGAAAAGCTTTCGCGCCAACTCGTCGAGACGACCGCCCGCATGCGCGGAGACGGCAAGGCCAGCGACCGGGCCGCCGATGCCGTGCTTGAGACGCTGGACGCGTCCTCCGGACAATAAAAAAGGCCGCTCCGGAGAGCGGCCTTTTCTGTGCAGGAACTCCAGCGTTTAGCGCTTGGAGAAATCCACATAATCGCGCGGCGTGGCGCCGGTGAAGAGCTGGCGCGGACGGCCGATCTTCTGGGACGGATCCTCGACCATTTCGGTCCATTGCGCGATCCAGCCGACGGTGCGGGCCAGGGCGAACAGAACGGTGAACATCTCGGTCGGGAAGCCCATCGCCTTCAGCGTGATGCCCGAATAGAAGTCGATATTCGGATAGAGCTTTTTCTCGACAAAGTAGTCGTCTTCCAGCGCGATGCGCTCCAGCTCCATGGCGACCTGCAGGGTCGGATCGTTGCGCACGCCCAGCTCGTCGAGCACCTGGTGGCAGGTGTCGCGCATGACTTTCGCGCGCGGGTCGTAATTCTTGTAGACCCGGTGACCGAAGCCCATCAGGCGGAACGGATCGTCCTTGTCCTTGGCGCGCTTCACATATTCCGGAATCTTGTCGACCGAGCCGATCTGGTTGAGCATGTTCAGCGCGGCTTCGTTCGCACCGCCATGCGCCGGGCCCCACAGCGAGGCGATGCCCGAAGCGATACAGGCGAACGGATTGGCACCGGACGAACCGGCCAGGCGTACCGTGGAGGTCGACGCATTCTGCTCGTGGTCGGCGTGCAGGATGAAGATCTTGTCCATCGCCTTGGCGAGCACGTCCGAGCCCTTGTAGTCCTCGGCCGGCACGGCAAAGCACTGACGCAGGAAATTCCCGGCATAGTCCATGTCGTTGCGCGGGCTGATGAAGGGCTGGCCGATGGAGTATTTGTAGGCGCGGGCCGCGATCGTCGGCATCTTGGCGATCATGCGGTGCGACGCGATGGTGCGTGCCTCCGGATCGTTGATGTCGGTCGAGTCGTGGTAGAAAGCCGACAGCGCGCCGACCGTGCCAACCATGATGGCCATCGGGTGGGCATCACGGCGGAAGCCGCGGAAGAACTGGTCGAACTGGTCGTGCAGCATGGAATGCCGGCGGATCGTCCAGTCGAAATTCTCGAACTCGTCGGCCTTGGGCAGCTCACCGTGCAGCAGCAGGTAGCAGACCTCCATGAAGTTGGAGCTCTCGGCCAGCTGGTCGATCGGGTAACCGCGGTAGAGCAGGGTGCCTTCGCCACCGTCGATATAAGTGATCTGGCTTTCACAGCTCGCCGTCGAGGTGAAGCCCGGGTCGAAGGTGAACAGGCCGGTTTCCGCATAGAGTTTGCGGATGTCGATCACATCCGGGCCGATCTCGCCGCTCAGCACCGGCAGGTCAACGGACTTGCCGTTATACGAGAGCGTGGCCGTCCCGTTCGGTTTGGCTTTGTTTTCCATCACGTCATCCCCTAGGTTCGCGGCCGCTTACGCGTCCGCCATCATCTGGTCCTTGATCCGATCGAGCGCTTCGCCGCGGCCCAGGAAGGCCATGACAAGCGACAGATCGGGGGCGGGGGCCCCGCCGGTCAGGGCCGCACGCAGCGGCTGCCCGACCTTGCCGAAACCGACCTCCTCGGCTTCGGCGAAATTCTTCAGTTCTGCGGCCAGCGCCTCGTCCGTCCAGCCATCCAGATCGCTCAGACGGGTGAAGAGCCGGTAAAGACGCTGCCGGGCTTCGTCGTCCAAGGGTTTGGCGGCCTTGCCTTCCAAGTGGAACGGGCGGGGTTTGAGCAAGAAATAGCTCTGCCGGGCGAGTTCTTCCAGTGTCGCTGCCCGGGTCTTCAGAACCGGCATGGCGGCCAGAAGTCGCTCACGCGTTATCTGGGGATCGTCGATGCGGTCTTCAAGCACATCGAGGAAGGGCGTCACCAGTTCGACCAGCCGCGCGTCGCCGGCGCGGGCGATATGTTGCCCGTTGATATGGTTCAGCTTGTCCAGGTCCATGCGGGCCGGCGCCTTGTTCAGCCCGTCCAGCGTGAAGGCGGCAATTGCCTCCTCGTCACTGAAGATTTCCTGGTCGCCACGGGCCCAGCCCAGACGCAGCAGGTAGTTGCGCAGGCCTTCGGGCAGATAGCCCATGTCGCGATAGGCTTCCGCGCCCAGCGCGCCATGGCGCTTGGACAGCTTTTTGCCGTCCTGGCCGTGGATCAGCGGCACATGGGCGAAGACCGGGCGGTCCCAGCCCAGCGCGTCATAGATCTGGCTCTGGCGGCCGCCATTTACCAGATGGTCGTCGCCGCGCACGATGTGGGTGATGCCCATATCGTGATCGTCGACCACGACAGCGAGGTTATAGGTCGGGCTGCCGTCCGAGCGCAGCAGGATCAGATCGTCGAATTCCTTGGCAGCCCAGCGCACCGTGCCCTGCACCGCATCTTCCAGTACGACATCGCTGTCCGGTGCACGGAAGCGCACGACGAAGGGCGTGTCGGCGGGCGCGTCACTGGCCGGGCGGTCGCGCCAGGGCGAGCGCAGGGCACGGCCCTCGGCAAAGGCCTGGTCGCGCAGCGCCTGCACCTCTTCTGTCGTGCAATAGCATTTGAAGGCCTTGCCGGCGGCCAGCAGCTCGTCGACGACCTCGACATGGCGCGGGGCGCGCTCGAACTGGGAAACGGCATCGCCGTCCCAGTCCAGGCCCATCCAGGTCAGCCCCTCCAGGATCGCGTCGATCGCGGCCTGGGTCGAACGGGCGCGATCGGTATCCTCGATGCGAAGATAGAAGGCGCCGCCGTGATGGCGGGCGAAGAGCCAGTTGAAAAGCGCGGTACGGGCGCCGCCAATATGCAGGAAGCCCGTCGGCGACGGGGCGAAGCGGGTGCGAATGGGGTTGTCGTTGTTTTGCACGTGCGAATTCATGCTGCGCTGCGGAAAGGGAAAGTCGTGTTAGCATGAATATCAGCTTTTGCGATAGACCGAAGGCTGCTTCGTGCTTCACCTCGCCGCAAGCCTGCCCCGACCGGCGGCAGGCCGCTTTAAAAAACCGGTATTGAGCACTGGGACTGAAAACTATTTCAGTCCTGCGATCCTCTTCGCGCTCGGGCTGGCGGCGGGCGCAATTCTCGCACTTGTGACCCCGCTGTCCGCCGGCGTGCCGGCGGTTGCCGGTATTGTCCTGGCTGCAGGTATCGCCGTGACATGGCGCGGTCCTGACCGGTACCGGCGTTTCGCCCTGCTGACGGCCGTCTTCGCCGCGGGGCTTGTGGCGGGGCAGATGCGGACCGAAGCGCGGATCGACGGCGCCGAGGCCATTCCCGCGATCGATACACGCGACAATGCGGTGCCGCTGACCGGCTGGCTGGGCGCGATCGAGCGCAGCGGCAGTGGCCGGCAAAGGCTGGTGATCCGGGTTCCGGCAATAGATGAGAGGCCGGCTTATTCCGTGCGGGTTCTGGGCGATCCTGGGGACTTGCGGCCGGGCGATCCGGTTTCGGTGGAGGCGGTGCTGTCGCCGCCGCGGCCCGCCGCGATGCCTGGCGGCTATGATTTCGCCTTTCACGCCTTCTTCGCCCGGATCGCGGCAACCGGCTATGCCGTCGCACCGGCGCAGCCGGCGCCGGATCTTGCGGCCGATGGCGTACAGCGCTGGATCGCGCAACTGCGCTGGCGGATGGCTGAACGGATTGCGCGGCAGGTTCCGGGCCGGTCCGGCGCGCTCGCGGCGGCTCTCCTGACGGGTGACCGTTCGCGGCTGGATCCGGCAGATGTCGACGCTCTGCGCAGTGCGGGGCTGGGGCATATGTTGGCGATTTCCGGCATGCATATGGGGCTGTTCGCGGGCGGGGTGTTCTTTGCCGTGCGCATGATGGCCGCGGGCCTGGGCGGCTGGTCGCGGCGTCACGACCCTGCTGTTCCGGCGGCGCTTGCGGCCCTGATCGCTGCCGCGCTCTATCTCGCCGTGTCGGGCGGGGCCATCCCGACCCAGCGGGCCTTCATCATGACGGTCTCGGCGCTGGGCGCGGTTCTGGCCCGGCGGCGTGTGCTCTCCTTCCATACGCTGGCGATCGCGATGACGGCCGTTCTGCTGCTGACGCCGGAAGCCGTCGTCACGCCGGGTTTCCAGATGTCCTTTGCCGCTGTGGCCGCGCTCATCGCCGCGGCGCAGGTCTGGCAGGCAAAACGCCCGCCGCCGGCACCGCTCGATCCGGGGCGCGGCCTGCGGCAATTCTTTGGCGGGCTGGGCATGACCAGTCTTGTCGCCGGTGTCGCGACATCGGGCTTCGCCGCCTTTCACTTCCACCGGATCGCGGCCTGGGGGCTGATCGGCAATCTCATCGTCATGCCGGTCTTCACCCTGCTGGTGATGCCGGCCGGTGTGCTGGCGCTCTTCCTGATGCCGCTCGGACTGGATGCCGTGCCGCTCGCCGTCATGGGATGGGGGCTCGATCTGGTCCTGACACTGGCCCACATGGTGGCGGACTGGCCGGGTGCGGAACGCGCGATACCGTCCGCGCCGGGATGGGTGCTGGCGCTTTATGGCTGCGGATTTGCAATTGCCTGTGCGGCGCGGGGGCTGTGGCGGGCGCCCGGCATCGGCGTGATGCTGGTCGCGATGGCGATCTGGGCGACAGGTCCGCGGCCCGACCTCTTCGTTACCCGAGACGGCGTGGTGCTGGCGCAGGGCGAGGACGCGGCGGGCTGGGCGATCAGCGACCGCCGGCGCAGCCGCTTTCCGGTGCGGGTCTTCCTCGAGGCCGAGGGCGAGCGCGAGCGGCCGGACCGTCTGGTACTGGCCTGCGACGACACCGGATGTGCCGGGCGCACGCCGGGCGGTACCGTGTTCACCTTGCTCGAGGAACTCGACAGCCTGGCGGAGGACTGCCGGCTGGCCGGGCTGATCGTGACAAGGTTGAGCATTCCGGAACACCGGATCCGCACCTGTGCTGCCCGTGTCATCGACGGCGGCGTTCTGGCACGGCAGGGCGGGGCGCTGATCCGGGAAGCGGCGAGTGGCGAGCTCGTCATCCGCCACGTCCTGCCGCGCGATACGCGCTTGCCCTGGCATGCGCGCCGGACGACGGGACCCGAGCATGTCAGATGGAACTGAGAGGGCAGCCCGAACGGCAATGGCCGGCAAATGGCGCCTCGGTCTGCGCGAGACGGACAGATAAAGGCCACCACAGGCCGTGACTGGCGAGCCCCGTCAGTATCCGGCGACCAGTTGGCATAAACAGTATTCGTTGAAGTCTGTTATCGACCGTGCCGAAGCGAGCCTCGCAGCCTGCTTCAGCAGCGCTCGTGGAAAGCCCGGCGGATCATCACGCCGGCAAGATCAGAACGTCACACAGATCAGCCTCCCGGCTGCACTCGCAGTCCGGAAAGCAGCGCCAGGAACAGGCGCTCGCCCCGTCAGTGATACTTGCGGATCAGGCCGACCAGCAGACCCTGAACCTTGACCCGGTCGGGGCCGAAGATCCGGGTTTCGTATTCCGGATTGGCCGCTTCCAGGGCGATCGAGCCGCCCTTTTTGCGCAGGCGCTTCAGCGTGGCTTCCTCGTCATCGACCAGCGCCACGACGATATCGCCGGTATCGGCAGATTCGCAGCGGCGGATCAGAACGGTGTCGCCGTCCAGAATACCGGCCTCGATCATCGAGTCGCCCTTGACCTCGAGCGCGAAATGCTCGCCGCCGCGGATCATGTCCGCCGGGATGGGCAGGCGGTCGGTCTCGTGCTGGATCGCGGAGATCGGCACGCCAGCCGCGATGCGGCCAAGCACAGGGATTTCCACCGTGGTTTCGCGCTCGCTGTCTTCCGGCTTGTTGAAATTGGCACGCACGACATTGGGGCCAAGATCGCCCGACGGCACCGGCGCCTTTGCGCTGGCGGCGGATTCGGGGAGTTTGAGCACTTCCAGGGCGCGGGCCCGGTGCGGCAGGCGCCGGATGAAACCGCGCTCTTCCAGCGCTGTGATCAGCCGGTGCACGCCGGATTTCGAGGCCAGCTGCAGCGCCGCTTTCATCTCGTCGAAGGAGGGCGACACGCCCGTTTCCTTGATCCGCTTGTGGATGAAGAGCAGGAGTTCGTTCTGTTTCCGGGTCAGCACGGCAGGCCCTCGTCTGGACGAATCCCGACACGATTCACGCCGGGAACAAATCAGGAATTCTGCCGTTTGTTCTACAAGTGTTCCCGATGCGCGTCAAGCGTCACCGGGCGGGGTCATGAGGGCACGGGTCGCGGCTGCGACATCCTCCTGGCGCATCAGGCTCTCGCCGACCAGGAGTGCCCGGGCGCCGGCCCGCTGCAGGCGGCGCGCGTCCTCGGGCGTGAAAATGCCGCTTTCGCCAACCAGGAAACGCCCGGAGCCGACATGCGGGGCGAGACGTTCGAAGGTCTCCAGCGAGGTCTCGAACGTACGCAGATTGCGGTTGTTGATGCCGACCAGCGGGGCGTTGAGATCGAGCGCGCGCTCCATCTCGGCATCATCATGGACTTCGACGAGGACATCCATGCTCCAGCGTTCGGCCTCGTCGGAGAGGCGCCGGGCCGTATCGTCGTCGACGGCGGCGAGAATCACCAGAATCGCATCGGCCCCCAGCATGCGCGCTTCGGCGACCTGATAGGGGTCGTACATGAAGTCCTTGCGCAGGGCGGGCAGGGCGACCGCATCGCGGGCCGCGCCAAGAAAGGCGTCGGCACCCTGGAAGCTGGGACCGTCGGTGAGAACGGACAGGCAGGTCGCACCGCCGGCCTCATAGGCGCGGGCGAGGGCAGGCGGATCGAAATCGGCGCGGATCAGCCCCTTGGAGGGGCTGGCCTTCTTGATCTCGGCGATGAGGCCCAGCCCGTCCGTGCGGGCGGCGGCTTTCAGCGCCTCGAGAAAACCGCGCACCGGTGCGGCGTCGCGGGCTTTTGCCTCGATCTCGGCAAGCGGATGCTCGGACTTGCAGGCCTCGATATGGGCGCGCTTGTAGGTGCCGATGCGGGCGAGGGTGTCGGGTGTGTCGGTCATGGTCAGGCGTCGCCCCGGGAAATGGCAATCATACGGTCGAGCGTGGTGCGGGCGCGGCCGTCGTCAAGGGCTGCGGCTGCCAGGCCGGCGCCCTCGGCAATGGTCGCCGCCTTGCCCGCCACCAGAAGGGCGGCGCCGGCATTGAGCATGACGATATCGCGGAACGGCCCGGTCTCGCCGTCGAGCAGGCGGTTGATGGCGGCCGCATTATAGGCCGGGTCGCCGCCGCGCAGGTCCTCCTCGGATGCCAGCGCAATGCCGGCTTCGCCCGGGTGGAAATCGAACGTGTCGATCCGGCCCTGGCGCAGTTCGGCGATATGGGTGGATGCGGTCGTGGTGATCTCGTCCATCCCGTCGGCGCCGCAGATGACCAGCGCGTGTTCGCAGCCCAGATCGCGCAGCGCCTCGGCCATGGGGACCAGCCAGCGCCGGTGATAGACGCCCAGCAATTGCCGCTTCACGCCGGCCGGGTTGGAGAGCGGTCCCAGCAGGTTGAACACCGTGCGCACGCCCAGGGCCTGCCGGGCCGGGCCGACATGGCGGACGGCGGAATGGTGCGCCGGAGCGAAGAGGAAGCCGGCGCCGGCCTCGTTCAGCGAGCGCTCGACGCGTTCCGTGCCGCAATCCAGATCGAACCCGAGGGCGGCCAGCACGTCGGAGGAGCCGGATTTGGAGGAGGCGGCACGGTTGCCATGCTTGGCGACAATGGCGCCGGCACCGGCGGCCACGATCGCGGCGGCGGTGGAGATATTATAGGCGCCCTTGCCATCGCCGCCCGTGCCGCAGGTATCGATGGCGCCCTCCGGCGCTGTGATACGGGTCATCCGGGCGCGCATGACCCGGGCCCCGGCCGCGATATCGGCGGGGGTTTCGCCCTGGGCCGCCAGGCCGATCAGGAAGCCGGCAATCGCCGGATCGGAGGCTTCGCCATCCATCAGCTCGGCAAAGGCGCCGGCAATGGCGTCATGGGACGGGCGTTCGGCCCGGCTGAAGGCCTGGAGGCAGGTCGACAGAAAACGCATGGTGAACAGGGTCCGGTTCGGAAGGTCTCGGGGCAGGGCGGGCAGTCGGTCAGGCCGATGTGCGCCAGCATCCCGTTGCGGCCGCCACGTATCGAACGCGCGCTCCGCACATCCACGCGCCGTTCACCGCGCGGGCGGCGGTGCAGACAGGGGCGGAGGATGTGGAACAGATCGGCATACGTGTCTGAAGACCGGTGATGAACTTCGCGAACCCGTTGCGAATAGCGTGCACAGGCGGGCGAGGCAATCGCCAGCCGCGCCGGAGCACACCTAGGCTGCAGCCGCGTGCGGTTTGCGCGTCATGGCCAGGAAGTTGGCCAGCAGGTCGTGACCGTGTTCCGAGGCGATGGATTCCGGGTGGAACTGCACGCCGTGAACCGGCCGCTCGCGGTGGGCCAGACCCATGATCTCGCCATCGCCGGTGCGCGCCGTTACGCGCAGCACGTCCGGCACGCTGTCGGGCTTCACGGCGAGGGAATGATAGCGTGTCGCGGTGAAGGGATTGGCGAGGCCGGCGAAGACGCCGGTTCCGTCATGCTCGATCGGGCTGGTCTTGCCATGCATGATTTCCATCGCCGAGACGACCTTGCCGCCGAACACCTGGCCGATGGATTGGTGGCCCAGGCAGACCCCCAGGATCGGCAGGTCGGCCGGTGCTTTCTCGATCAGCCCCAGGCAGATGCCGGCGCGGTCGGGGTCGCAGGGGCCGGGCGACAGCACGATCCCGTCCGGGGCCAGCGCGAGGGCTTCCTCCACGGACATTGCGTCATTGCGAATGACACGAGTCGTGGCACCCAGTTCCTGGAAGTAGTGCACCAGGTTGAAGGTGAAGCTGTCATAATTGTCGACGATCAGAAGCATGGCTCTCTCCGGTTGGCGGAAATCTAGGCGGTCCGGCCCGTTGCGCCAATCCCGCGGGCTGTTTAACGCCGGTTTAAGCCCTTTGGAGCGTGGTTAACGCATGAAACCCGATCAGCGCCCCCTGATTCGCAGCGCGAGCTCTGCCGTGCCGGCCTTTGCCGGTGCGCTGGTCGCGTCTGCCTATCTCGTTGGTGCTGTAGTGTTTTCCCTCGCCAGCCAGGCCGGTGAAGCGGATGCGGGCGTGGTGGAGCCGGCCGTTGCCGTTGCCGTTGCGGACGCGGCTGTCGTGATTCGCGAGCCCGCCCACGCGCAAGGCGGTGCCAAGTCGGTTCGCACGTCCGAAACCGCGCGGACCCGCATGGCCCCGGCGGCCAGCGATATCGATGCCGTCGACGCTTTCCTGCCGGCCGGGCCGCGCCTTGCCATCGTGATCGACGATGTGGGGCTGGACCTGGCGGCCGCGCGACGCGTCATCGCGCTGGATGCCGGCGTCAGTATCGCCGTTCTGCCCTATGCCGAGGCTGCCGCGACCGTGTCCTCAGAGGCTTCGGCTGCAGGCCATGATGTCCTGCTGCATATGCCGATGGAGCCCGTGGGACTGGCCGATCCGGGACCGAACGCCCTGCGTCTGGGCATGAGCGACAGCGATCTTGAGGCCCGGATCCGCTGGGCGATGAGCCGCGTGCCGGAGGCCGTGGGGCTGAACAATCACATGGGCAGCCGCTTTACCGCCGATCCGCGGGCGATGCGTGTGGCGCTGTCTGCGGTCGCCGACCGCCAGCCGCTGTTTCTCGATTCCCTGACGACGGGCGAGAGCCGCGGCCAGGCTGTGGCGGCGGGGCTGGGACTGGACGCGCTGCAGCGAGATATTTTCCTCGATCACGTCCAGACGCCGGCCGAGGTCACCGCCCGGCTCGACGAAGCCGAGGCGCTGGCCCGTTCGCGCGGCTGGGCGATTGCCATCGGCCATCCGCACGACACGACGCTGGATGTGCTGGAAGCCTGGATCGCGGATGCGCGCGAGCGCGGCGTGGAATTCGTCACCGTGACGACCCTGTCCGACCAGATCGCCCGCACCGCCACACCGACGGCCGACGCCTCAGCCCTGCAGTGAGTCCTCGGCGGCGCGGAACAGCGCGGCGGCCTTGTTGACCGTTTCCACCCGTTCCGATTCCGGATCGCTGTCGAGCACGACGCCGGCTCCGGCCTGGACGTGGATCCGTCCGTCCTTCACCACCGCCGTGCGCAGCGCGATACACGTATCCATGCCGCCATCGGCCGAGAAATAGCCCACCGCGCCGGAATAGATGCCGCGGCGATGCGGCTCCAGCTCGTCGATGATCTCCATCGCCCGCACTTTCGGCGCGCCGGACACGGTGCCCGCCGGGAAGCCGGCAAAGAGGGCCGAGACGGCGTCCTCGCCCTCGGCCAGATCGCCTTCGACATTCGAGACGATGTGCATGACGTGGCTGTAGCGCTCGACGATTTCGCGCGAAGTGATGCGCACCGAACCGGGCTTGGCGACACGGCCGACATCGTTGCGGCCCAGATCGAGCAGCATGAGGTGTTCGGCGCGTTCCTTCGGATCGGCCAGCAGATCGGCCTCAAAGGCGTCGTCCTCGGCCGGTGTCTTGCCGCGCGGACGCGTGCCGGCGATCGGGCGCACCGTCACCGTACCGTCGCGCAACCGGACCAGGATTT
This sequence comes from Maricaulis sp., assembly GCF_017642925.1. Classification (GTDB taxonomy): domain Bacteria; phylum Pseudomonadota; class Alphaproteobacteria; order Caulobacterales; family Maricaulaceae; genus Maricaulis. The sequence continues at coordinate 118,599 of NZ_JAEPOL010000008.1, forward strand.
CCGGGCTGGAGCCGACAATCTCGAAACCGTCAAAGCGGAAGAAGAACAGGAAGGGCGAGGGGTTCAGGCGCCGCAGCGAGCGGTAGAGCCAGAAGGGGTCGGCCGGATAATCGGCCGAGAAACGCTGGCTTGGCACGACCTGGAAGGCGTCGCCGGCACGGATATAGCCGCGCGCACGGTCAACGGCCTCACGATAGGTCGCATCGTCCTGGTTCGAGCTGCGCGGGCCGAGCTCGCCGTCCGGCGTCGCCATGTCTGGCGTTCCGCCGGCGAGCGCATCGAGCGCCATCTGCATGCGTTCCACTGCGGCATCATAGGCTTCGCGGGCTGAATACTCGCCGGGACGAACCGGGCTATAGACCTGGATTTCCTGCTTCAGCGCATCGAACACGACCATGACACGCGGCCGCAGCAGACAGCTTTCGGGCACGTCCAGCGGGTCCGGTGCGGCATGTTCCGGCAGGCGTTCCAGATAGCGCACCATGTCGTAACCGACATAGCCGAACAGGCCGGAGGCCAGAGGCGGTGCGCCGTCGGGCAGGGGGCAGCGGGCATCCTCGATCACGCGCCGCAGCGCCTGCATGGGCGGTTCGTCGACGGGCGTGAATTCGCGGCGGGCCACGGCGAGCCCGCGGGCTTCGGACACTTGTCCGTTGCGGCACTGCCAGATCAGGTCGGGATCGAGACCGATTGCCGAATAGCGGCCGCGCCAGGCGCCACCTTCCACCGATTCCAGCAGGAAAGTGTCGGCCCGGTTGCGGGCAAGTTTGAGATAGGCGGCGACCGGCGTCAGCAGATCGTCCACACGCCGGGCCTGGAGTACCGCGGTTTCGCCGCGTTCGAACGCAGCGGCGACGGTTTCGAAGTCCGGCGAGACCGTCGCGCGTACGGTCATGGCTGGGTCGTCTGGTCTTGGCCGAGGGCGCGAGCAAAGAGCTGGCGATCGACGGCACCGTCATTCAGCCCGTATTCCTGCTGCAGGGCCTGTTGCAGCGCGATCAGCACGTCTTCGCCCATCTCGTTGGCGAGCTCTTCCTGCATCGTGGCCATCTCGCTTTCGGAGATCGCGCTCGTATCGGCCGGAATGATCTCGTCCACGCGGACCAGCGCATAGCTGCCCGTGCCCGTCTGGACACTGTCCCAGACGCCCGGATCCAGGCTGAAGGCGCGGCTGACGACATTGCGGCCGAAATTCGGAGCCGTGGCGCTGCGCGTCGTGGTCGTGCTTTCGGTGCGGCCACCGGTCGTCAGGGCGACCACGTCGAGCGGTTCGCCGGCCTGCAGCTGTTCCAGCGCCTCGTCGGCGCGGGCGGACAATTGCGTGTCGACCTGGATCTCGCGCCAGCGCGCCTCAGCGACATCGCGGACATCGTCCAGCGCACGCGGAGCCGACGGGATGATCTCGTCGACGCGAACGGTGAAATAGTCGGTCTCGTTGTATTGCTCGAGATCGATGGCAAAGCCCTGGGATTGCTGGAACGCCGTCGCCAGGATGTCGGGACCCAGCTCGGTATAGCGCTGCATGTCGATTTCCAGGCTCTCATCGCGGCCATACTGGTCGAGCGGGCCGTAGACCTCGATCGGGGTGCCGGACTGGGCGGCGGCCTGTTCCAGCGTCGAGCCGCTGGCGCGCGCTTCCTCGAAGGCGGCGATCTGGTCGTAGAGCGCGTCCAGCGCGTCGGCGCGGGCGGCATCCTCGCGCAGCTGCGGCAGCTGCTCCTCGAAGGTCGGCAATTGCTCGTCTTCCGACATCGTCACCAGAACGGCATTCCAGCCGAACCGGCCCTCGACAGCGGCCGTTGCGCCTTCGCTCATGGCGAACACGGCTTCGCCGACCTGGCTGTCGGGCACTTCATAAGCCTCGACTTCTTCCAGCTCGACCGGTTCACCCAGGCCCATATCGGCGGCGATGGCTGTGGCGGTCTCGCCGGCTTCGAGGCGCGATGCGACGGTTTGCGCGGTGGCTTCGTCGGCAGCCGTCAGCTGCACGAAGGAACGGCGGGCCGGCGTGCCCAGCTGTCCGGTCTCGACCTGGTAGTCATAGGTTTCGCGCAGCATCGTCTCGTCGATCTCGATATCGCGCAGGAAGTCGGCGAGGCGGAAGCGAACCAGGGTGATGGCGCGGAATTCCGGTGCCGTGAAGACCGGCAGGCCGTTGCGGTCGGTCATGTCCTGATTGTTGGCGATGAAGCTTTCCAGCTGTTCCTCGGTGGGATCCTCGATCTCGTCGGCGGTCGAGGCATCCAGCAGCAGCGCCGTGATCTGGCGGCGCTCGCGGCGGACGTCGTAACGCGTCTCGGCGAGGAATTCCGGAGCCGGGACGGATCCGGCCAAGGCAAAGATCAATTGCTGGCGCAGAAGATCGCCCTCCAGCTCGGAGCGGAATTGCGCTTCGGTCATGCCGTTGTTCTGCAGCACGCTGATCATGGTGTTGTAGTCGAACCGGTCGGTGACCGGATTGCGAAAGGCCGTCTGGCGCGCCGCTTCGTCGACCAGCGCATCCGGCGAGATGGCGAGACCCAGCTCGCTCGCTTTCGCTTCCAGCGCCGCGAAGGTCGTCAGGCGCTGCAGCACCTGCTCGCCCAGACCGAATTCCAGGGCCTGTTCGCGGGTGATGTCGGGATTTTCCGTCTGCACGCGCTGCAATTCGCGTTCAAAGGCCTGTGCGACCTGGCGCACCGAAACCTGCTGATTGCCTGCGACCACGACGGCGGTCCCGCTGCCGGTGAAGATGCCGCCCACGCCTGTAAATGCAAAGGCGAGCACGATGAGAAGGATGATCACCAGGGCAAACGGCGATTTGGCGAAGGACCGGAATAGGGTCAGCATGGTCAGCAGGGCCTCAGATCAATGTCGCGCGGAAGGTAACGGGGCGGATTCAGGGTCGCAAGCGCCAGTCGCGGTTGCAGGGCTTGCAGCGCAGCCATCGGGCGCAGGCGCGGTTATTGCCCCGGACGCCGGAGCCGACTAATCCTCGGCAGGCTCGGGGCGGAGCTAGAGACAGGCATGGGAGGGGTTATGCCGAGACGGAAACTGATCGCCGGCAACTGGAAAATGAACGGTCTGGCGGCCGATCTGGAATTTCTCGACGCAATCGGACCGGCCGCAGCGGCAGCGGATGCCGAGGTTCTGATCTGCCCGCCGGCGACACTTTTGGCAGAGGCCGCGCGCCGGGCCGGTGTGCACGGCATCAAGGTGGGCGGGCAGGATTGCCATGCCGCCGTGTCGGGTGCCCATACCGGCGACATTTCCGCCGCCATGCTGCGCGATGCCGGTGCCAGTCATGCGATTGTCGGTCATTCGGAGCGCCGTAGCGATCACGGCGAAAGCGACAGCACCGTGCGCGACAAGGCCGTCGCGGCGCTCGAGGCCGGCCTGGTGCCCGTGATCTGCGTCGGTGAAACCCAGGCCGAGCGTGAAGCCGGCCGCGAAGAGACCGTGATCGCGGCACAGCTCGCCGGATCCCTGCCGGAAAACCCGGATCAGCGGGAATTGGTCATAGCTTATGAGCCGGTCTGGGCGATCGGCACCGGGCTGACGGCGGAGCCGGAGGACGTCCAGGCCATGCACGCCTTCATCCGCAGCCGGCTGCCCGACCCTGTCAACACACGGATTTTGTACGGGGGATCGGTGAAGCCGGACAATGTATCGACGCTGCTCGAATTGCCGGATGTCGATGGGGCCCTGGTGGGCGGTGCATCCCTGAAAGCTGATGATTTTATACCGATTATCCAGGCCGCCTGTCGCGAATCACAACTATTCCGGTAAGCGGATCGAAACTTCTTTCTGCGCAGTGTTCCGGTTCGACGATACCTGTCCGCCGAACCGGGAGCTTCTCAGCGCATGGCCGAAACCGACTACGCCCGAGCGTCCGTCCTGCTTTTCGACCCGGTTCACGTGAACCAGCGGACGACGCGCTATGCCCTGTTCGAAATCGGCTTCCGGCAGATCGAGTGCGTCTCGTCTCTGCGGGAGTTCAAGTCGACGCTGGCGGAGACGGCGCCCGCGCTCGTGGTGGCCGAAACCAGCGCGACCGATACGGACATCTTCAACCTTGTGCGCTCGGTGCGCCGCGGCGATCTGGGCAATAACCCGTTCTCCGTCATGCTGCTGACCACCTGGAGCCGCGACACCTCGCATATCCGCAAGGCCATCGAGTGCGGCGCCGACGACGTGATCGTGCGGCCATTCTCCACCATGTTTGCGGAAGAGCGGGTCAAGACGCTGATCAAGAACCGCAAGGAATTCATCGTCACCAGCGACTATATCGGCCCTGACCGCCGCAAGGACAGCGAGCGTTCGTCGGACGCGCCGCCGCTGAAAGTGCCTAACTTCCTGCAGGCAACGGTCGAGAATGACTATGAGGCGCTGAACAACGCCAATCAGTGGATCCGCGAAGCGCGCGAGACCGTGACGGCCGAGCGCCTGCGCCGTCTGGCGATGCGGATCGTGATCACGGTCGAGCTGCAGATGTCCAAGGCGAGTGGTGGCGACAATCCGCCGGTCCGGCTGGATGTGGCGGATCTCGGCCGCTCGGCCCGCGAGCTGAAAGCCCAGCTGATCAAGGCCAATCGCCGCGAGGCCGCCGAGGTTGCCGAGGCCCTGATCGACCAGATCCGCGCCATGGGTGACGGTTCCAGCGTGCCGGCGAGCTCGCTCCGGCTGATCAAGGAATTGTCGATGGGCGCCTATGCCGCCTTTGCCAATGGCGAGACGCTGGAACGTTCGAAGGACGAAATCGGCCGGACCGTTACCAATCTGCGCAAACGGCTGCAGGCCAAGGCCGATCTGGCCCAGCGCCGGGCCGAACTGGCCGCCGAGCAGGCGGCGGCATCCGGCGAGGGTGGAGACGTAACCGCAGACGATGCTGGCCAAGACCAGAACGCTGGTATAAAACGCGCCGCGATGTAGCCGGGCTTGGGTTCGCCGATGTGCGGACCCATATGCATTCCGGGCGATATGCATGTGTGTGTCGAGCACATGTGTGTGGAGCCAGACCGGCAGGTTCCGAAACGACGGCGGTATTCATGACGACAGTCCTCCTGATCATCCAGCTCCTGGTTGCGGCCGGTCTTGTGGGCGTGATCCTGATGCAGCGTTCCGAAGGCGGAGCCCTCGGGATCGGTGGCGGCGGTGGTGGCATGATGTCCAGCCGCGGTGCCGCCAATGTGCTGACGCGCACGACGATGCTGCTCGGCGCGGTGTTCATCGCCAATTCCATCCTGCTGGCCGTCGTTGCCAGCGTCGATGCGGATGGCCGCAGCGTGTTCGACCGCACGGTCGACCAGAACCCGGCGATCGGTGTTCTCGACGAGGAAGAAGAGCCGGGCACGGGTGTTCCCACCGACGGCTAGACCCCGGCTTCCACGCTTTTCACATCAAATCTTGCAGTCGCGTCTTTCGGGGCGTCCGAATCTCGGATAATCAGACGGCCCATGCCGCGATATATTTTCATCACCGGCGGCGTGGTCTCCTCCCTTGGAAAAGGCCTCGCTTCAGCCGCTATCGGAGCTTTGCTCCAGGCGCGTGGATACAAGGTCCGCCTGCGCAAGCTCGATCCCTATCTCAATGTCGACCCGGGCACGATGTCGCCCTACCAGCACGGCGAATGCTACGTCACCGATGACGGGGCAGAGACCGATCTGGATCTGGGCCATTACGAGCGCTTCACCGGCGTTCCGGCGAGCCAGGCCGACAATATCACCACGGGCCGGATCTATTCCCGCATCATCGAGCGCGAGCGCCGCGGCGATTATCTCGGCGCGACGGTGCAGGTGATTCCGCACGTCACCGACCAGATCAAGCAATTCGTCCTCTCCGACGCCGGCGATGTCGATTTCGTGCTGTGCGAGATCGGCGGCACGGTCGGCGATATTGAAGGCCTGCCCTTCTTCGAGGCGATCCGCCAGCTCGGCCAGGAGCTGGGCGAGGGCAATGCGGTCTTCCTGCACGTCACCCTGCTGCCTTTCATCAAGGTGGCCGGCGAGATGAAGACCAAGCCGACCCAGCACTCGGTGAAGGAGCTGCGCTCGATCGGTATCCAGCCGGATATCCTTCTGTGCCGCTGCGAGATTCCGATCCCGCCGGGCGACAAGCGCAAGATCGCGCTGTTCTGCAATGTCCGCGAAAGCGCCGTGATCGAGGGGCGCGACGCCGCCTCGCTGTACGACGTACCGATGGAATACCATCGCCAGGGCCTGGATACGGAAATCCTGCACTGCTTCGGCATCGACGATGCGCCGGAGCCCGACCTGTCGCGCTGGCAGCAAATCTCCGACACGATCCACAATCCCGATGGCGAGGTTACGATCGGTGTCGTGGGCAAGTATGTCGGCCTGCTGGACGCCTATAAATCTCTGATCGAGGCCCTCAATCATGGCGGGATCGCCAATGGTGTGAAGGTTCGCCTGAAATGGCTCGATAGCGAGCAGTTCGAGAAGGACGATCCGTTCGAACCGCTGGAAGACGTGCACGGTGTGCTCGTGCCGGGCGGCTTCGGCGAACGGGGCGTGGAAGGCAAGATCGCGGCGGCGAAATTTGCCCGGGAACGCAAGGTACCGTTCTTCGGCATCTGCTACGGCATGCAGATGGCGGTGCTGGAAGCGGCGCGCAATCTGGCGGGTGTGCCCGATGCGGTCTCCTCGGAATTCTCCAGCGACGGCGAGCCGGTTGTCGGTCTGCTCACCGAATGGACGCGCGGCAATGAGGTCGAGACCCGCTCGGCCGAGGGCGATATGGGCGGCACGATGCGTCTGGGCGCCTATCCGGCCGTCCTCAAGGAAGGCAGCCGCGTCCGCGAGATCTATGGCGCGGCCCATATCGAGGAACGCCACCGGCACCGCTACGAGGTGAATGTGGCCTGGAAGGAAAAGCTGGAAGCCTGCGGCCTGACCTTCTCCGGCCTGTCGCCGGACGGCATCCTGCCCGAGATCGTCGAGATCGAGGACCATCCCTGGTTCGTCGGCGTGCAATTCCACCCGGAACTGAAATCCCGCCCCTTCGAACCGCACCCGCTGTTCGCCAGCTTTATCGCGGCGGCGCTGCACCAGAGCCGCATGGTCTGAACTTACGTTCCATCCTTCCCCATGATGGGGAAGGATGAGACAACGTCTCCTCAGCCATTGCGGAGACATTCATGTCCGATCTCGTCCTGACGACCTATGACTGGGTGCCGGAAACGCCGCGCGGGCATGTGCGCGACTTGCGAATCCGCTGGGCGCTGGAGGAGGCGGGGTTGGCCTATCGGGTCGAGAGCACGCCGTTCCACGACAGGGGCGAGGGTCACTACGCCAACCAGCCTTTCGGCCAGGTGCCTTGGCTGACCGATGGCGGGGCTCCGATTTTCGAGAGCGGAGCGATTCTGCTCTATCTCGCCGAGCGCAGCGAGACGTTGATGCCCGCCGACCCCGACGGGCGGACCGAGACGATCGAATGGCTGATCGCAGGGCTCAACTCGATCGAGATGGCCAGCGTACCCTGGTCGATCTTCAAATTCATGGGCGATACCGAAGAGACGCCGGGCCGGCAGGCGCTGGATGCGTGGGTCGCATCCCGGATGGAACATCTCGAGCGCGTTCTGAAAGGCCGGGAATGGCTGGCTGCCGGGCGTTTCACTGTCGCCGACATCCTGATGGTGGACGCGCTGCGCCTGGTCGACCGGTTCGGCGCGCTGGCCGATCACCCGGCCTGCCGGGCCTATATCGCCCGTGCGACGACCCGTCCGGCCTTCATCAAGGCCCATGCCGACCAGATGGCCCATTTCGCCAGGGCGGATTGATTCTCACTAATCTCACTTTCCCCGGCCTTGTGCCGGGGCCTGGCATGAAGACCCAGGTTTTCGTGTGCCAATGAGAGCGTAATCGCGGATTTTCCTGGGCCCCGGCACAAGGCCGGGGAAATCACGAGAGAGACGGGAAACCAATAAGACGTTGGGCAATCAAGGGCGCAGTATCAGACCTCCTCAGCCAGCTCCCCGATCACCTTCACGGCGGTCATCACATCCTCCCGCGTGCAGTCGAATTGTCCGACCTGGAAACGGATGACGTACTGGCCCTCATGCCGCGTCTGGGTGAGATAGGTGCGGCCGTCGGCATTGATACGCTCCAGCAGCGCGGCTGTCGGAGCGTCCGCATCCTCGCCGGCTGGCTCGAAGCGGAAGGTGAACAGGCTGAACCGGCCTTCCGTCACGATGCGGAAACCGGGCAGGGCGGCAATGGCCGCCTCGGCCTCGCGCGACCAGGCGATGTGATTGCGGATGCGCTGGCGCAGACCGTCCAGCCCGTAGGCGCGGATCAGGAACCAGAGTTTCAGCGCCCGGAAACGCCGCCCCAGCGGAATGGTCCATTCTGAGTAGTTCACCACTTCATCAAAGCCTGGCGTCTCCAGATAATCGGGGCGCAGGGTGAGGGATTTGAGCTGGTCGGCCGGATTTTTCAGAAACTGGATCGAACAATCGAACTGGGCGCCGAGCCATTTGTGCGGATTGAAGACGATGGAGTCGGCATGCTCCGCGCCTGACCAGCTTTCTCTTAACTCCTTGCAAATCATGGCAGAACCGGCCCACGCTGCATCGATATGAGTATATAAACCCTCTTTTTCTGCCACGGCCACGATTTCCGCCACGGGGTCGCAGGCGCCGATTGAGGTGCCGCCAACACAGATCACGATGCCCGCAGGCCGGTGTCCGGCGGCCCGGTCGGCGGCGATGGCGGCGCGCAGGGCGTCCGGATCCATGCCGTGGTCCGCGCGGGTGGGGATTTTGACCAGATTGTCCTGACCGATGCCGGCAACCCAGCACGCCTTGTCGACCGAGGAATGCGTCTGCGCCGAGGCATAGATGCGCGGTGCGGCCTCGCCGGCCAGACCCGAACGGATGCCGCGCCATTCGAGCGCGCGTTCGCGCATGGTCATGACGGCCGACAGCGTTGCCGAGGAGGCGCTGTCCTGGATCACCCCGCGCCAGCCTTCAGGCAATCCGATGGCCTGGCGCATCCAGTCGATCATCCGCGTTTCCATCTCGGTCGCGGCCGGTGAGGTCTGCCAGAGCATGCATTGCGCTGCCATCGTGTTGGCGAGCTGCTCGGCGAGCATGGAGGCGGGCGCGGCATTGGCCGGGAAATAGGCGAAAAAGCGCGGATGCTGCCAGTGGGTCATGGCGTCGGGCACGATGGCCTCGAAGTCCGCGAAGATTCGCGCCATCGGCTCGGCATTTTCAGGCGGCGAGACGGGCAGGGCGGCGATCACCTCGCCCGGCGCCGTGCGCGGCCGGACCGGCCGGTCCCGCAAGGAGCGCAGATAGTCGGCCGACCAGTCGGCAATACGTTTCGACCAGGTCGTGAATTCCGCCAGATCCATTGTGACACCCTCCATGCGGCGCTGCCCGGTAATTTCAGGCAGCTGGGACGCATCCAATAGCCTTCCCGCGTGCATCTCGTACACATCCCGGTATCATGTCGATGCTTCATGACGCCGGGGGGCGAAACGGGAGTAACGGGATATGACGAAATACATTCTGGCAGCCCTGGGTGGTGCCGCAATACTGGCCGGCTCCGGCTGGGCACAGGACAGCCGCGATATCGAGGTGGGCGCGTTCGACCGGGTCGAGGCCCGCGGCGGCCTGCGGATCGAGATCGTGCGCGGAGACAATCCGGGCGTGCGGCTGGAAGGCAATGGCAGCGATTTCGACGATATCGAGGTCGCGGTGCAGGGCGACGAGCTGCGGATCCGCCAGGACACCGGCTGGTTCATGCGCAATCGCCAGCTCGACGTTGTCGTGCACGTTACCATGAGCGAATTCGAATCGCTCGATTTCAGCCGCGGCATTTCGGCCCGCGTGTCGGATATCCAGGCCGGGCATCTCGATGTCGACATCAATACCGGCGCCGCCGCGCGCCTGTCCGGTACGTGCGAGACGCTTGTCATCGGTCTGTCGACCGGCGTGTCGCTGAATGCGCGGGATCTGGTGTGCGAAGACGTGGAACTGGAAGCGTCGACGGGCGCCGATGCCAGTGTCCATGCGACATCGCGGATCGAGGCCCGGGCCTCCATGGGCGCGGATATCGATGTGTATGGCTCGCCGGGCCAGCGCGATGTCAGCGCGTCGATGGGCGGCGACATCTCCTTCCGGAACTGATCCGGCGCTTCGGCAGGCCGCGGGGCCTGCCGATAACGGAAGCCCGCGCTTGCGCCGTGTGCATGGAACCTGTATACGGCGCGGCTCGAACGGATGGCGTGGGCCGTCCGGAGCATGATTCAAAGAATTGCGGAGAGCCCGATGGCCGTCCCTAAGAGAAAAACCACGCCGAGCAAGCGCGGCATGCGCCGGGCCCACGACAAGCTGGCCAGCCCGGTCTACATCGAAGACAAGGACAGCGGTGAACTGCGCCGTCCGCACCATGTCGACCTGAAGTCGGGCATGTATCGCGGCCGCCAGATCCTGGAACCGAAGGACGACTGATCCGTCCTGACGGTATTGCCGTTTCCAAAGCGCGCCTGGTGAAAACCGGGCGCGTTTTCGTTGGGGATGCCGGTACTGCGCGCCTGCAGGTCCGGCGAGAAGGGGACCGTTCATGGCCAGTGATATCGAGATTGCCCGTGCCGCCACGCTCAAGCCGATGCCGGAGATCGCTGCGGCGCTGGATATCCCGGCCGATGCGCTGGAACCCTATGGCAAGACCAAGGCGAAATTGTCCGGCGATTACATCGCCACGCTGAAGGACCGTCCGCGCGGCAAGCTGATCCTCGTCACTGCGATCAGCCCGACACCGGCCGGCGAGGGCAAGACCACCACGACAGTGGGGCTGGGCGACGGTCTGGCGCGGATCGGCCGCAAGGTCGCGATCTGCCTGCGTGAACCCTCCCTGGGCCCCTGTTTCGGCATGAAGGGCGGCGCCGCCGGCGGCGGTCGCGCCCAGGCCGTGCCGATGGACGATATCAATCTCCACTTCACCGGCGATTTCCACGCCATCACGGCGGCGCACAACCTGCTTGCCGCCATGCTCGACAATCATATCCACTGGGGCAATGAGCTGCGCATCGATACGCGCCGCATTGCCCTGCGCCGGGTGCTGGACGTCAATGACCGCTCCCTGCGTGCGGTCGTGACCGGGCTGGGCGGGCCGGCCAACGGCACGCCGCGCGAGGCCGGGTTCGACATCACGGTCGCCTCCGAGGTGATGGCCATCCTGTGCCTGGCCAGCGATCTGGACGACCTGCAGCGGCGCCTGGGCAATATCGTGGTCGGTGAGCGGGTTGATCGCTCCCTGGTCACCGCGCGCGAACTGGGCGCCGACGGGGCGATGACCGTGCTGCTGAAGGATGCCTTCCAGCCCAATCTCGTGCAGACGCTGGAACACACGCCGGCCTTCATCCATGGCGGCCCCTTCGCGAATATCGCTCATGGCTGCAACTCGCTGGTCGCCACCGACACGGCCCTGCGCCTGGCCGACTATGTCGTAACGGAAGCCGGGTTCGGCGCCGATCTGGGCGCCGAGAAATTCTTCGACATCAAGTGCCGCAAGGGCGGTCTTTCCCCCTCGGCAGCCGTTCTGGTCGCGACCGTGCGGGCACTGAAGATGAATGGCGGTGTCGAGAAGGGCGATCTGGGCGCGGAGAATGTCGGGGCCGTCGAGCGGGGCTGCGCCAATCTCGGCCGCCATATCGACAATCTCAAACAATTCGGCGTGCCGCTGGTCGTCGCGATCAATCATTTCACCGCCGACACCGAGGCCGAGCTGGCCGCGGTGAAGGATTTCTGCGCCGAGCGCGGTGTCGAGGCGGTCCTGGCGACGCATTGGGCCGATGGCGGGGCCGGCACGGAAGCGCTGGCGCGCAGTGTGGCCGCGCTGGCCGACAGCGGTGAGGCCGCGTTCGCGCCGCTCTATGGCGACGATCTTTCCCTCGTGGAAAAGATCGAGACGGTCGCGCGCAAAATCTACCGCGCCGGCGAGGTCGATATCGACAAGACCGCGCGAGTGCAGCTGGAGCGCTGGCAGGAAGCCGGCCATGGCCGCCTGCCGGTGTGCATGGCCAAGACCCAGTATTCCTTCTCCTCGGACCCGGATCAGCTGGGCGCGCCGGAGGGTCATGTGCTCAAGGTGCGCGAGGTTCGCCTGTCGGCCGGGGCCGGCTTCGTCGTGGCGATCTGCGGCAGCATCATGACCATGCCGGGCCTGCCCCGGCATCCGGCGGCGCTGGACATCCGTCTCAATGAGGATGGCGAGATCGAAGGCCTGTTCTAGGCCGGATTTTCGCCTTCGCAGCGCTTGTTCGCGGTAACACGGGGCTTCCCGGCAGCCACAGGCTTGCGTCGCCGCGCGCCTTGGTTATGAAGCGCGCAACACGCCTTTTGCCGAAGAGAGTCGCCATGACCGCCATTATCGACATTGTCGCCCGTGAAATCCTCGACAGCCGCGGCAATCCGACCGTCGAGGTCGATGTGCTGCTGGAGGACGGCTCGCTGGGCCGCGCCGCCGTGCCGTCGGGGGCGTCCACCGGCGCTCACGAGGCGGTCGAGATGCGCGATGGCGACGAACGCTATGGCGGCAAGGGGGTCCACAAGGCCTGCGCGGCCGTCGAGGGTGAGATCTTCGAGGCGATCGCCGGCATGGATGCCGAGGATCAGCGCCGCATTGACGAAGCCATGATCGAGCTGGACGGCACCGCCAACAAATCGCGTCTGGGCGCCAATGCCATGCTGGGCGTGTCGCTCGCCGTGGCCAAGGCCGCAGCCGACGTTCAGGGCCAGCCGCTCTTCCGCTATGTCGGCGGCATGAATGCCCGCGTCCTGCCGGCCCCGATGATGAATATCATCAATGGCGGTGCCCATGCCGATAATCCGATCGACTTCCAGGAATTCATGATCATGCCGGTCGGCCTGCCGACGTTCTCCGAAGCCCTGCGCTGCGGCGCCGAGGTGTTCCATGCGCTCAAATCGCGCCTCAAGGCGGACGGGCTGAACACCAATGTCGGCGATGAGGGCGGTTTTGCCCCCGATCTGAATTCTGCCGAACAGGCGCTCGACGTGATCATGGCGGCCATCGAGGCGGCCGGTTACAAGCCGGGCGAGGACGTCGCCCTGGCGCTCGACGTGGCGTCGACCGAATTCTTCAAGGACGGCAAGTATGTGATGGCCGGTGCCGGCGTCACGCACGACTCCGCCGGTTTTGCGCAATATCTGGAAGAACTGGTCGGCAAGTATCCGATCGTCTCCATCGAAGACGGCATGGCCGAGGATGACTGGGATGGCTGGAAACAGCTGACCGAACGCGTCGGCGAGCGTTGTCAGCTGGTCGGCGACGATCTCTTCGTCACCAATCCGGAACGCCTGGTGCACGGTATCGAGACCGGTGCCGCCAACGCCATCCTGGTGAAGGTCAACCAGATCGGCACGCTGTCGGAAACGCTCGACGCCGTCGATATCGCCCTGCGCTCGGGCTATGGCGCGGTGATGTCGCACCGTTCCGGCGAGACCGAGGATGCGACGATTGCCGACCTGGCCGTCGCCACCAATTGCGGGCAGATCAAGACCGGCTCCCTGGCCCGCTCTGACCGGACCGCCAAGTACAACCAGCTGCTGCGCATCGAAAGCCTGCTGGGCGACACGGCGATCTATGCCGGCGACAGCGGCCTGGCTTGAGGGCCTTGCCGCTGCGCCCGCGCAGATCGACCGGCATAATATTCCCGGGCGGTGGTTTTTGCCGGTTCAGCCGGCAGTATTTTCCGGCAAAGGGCCGACGATTCGGTGCATCCGCCGCGAATCGTCAGGCTGGTCAAGTCATATCCAATTGGCATGCGTGTTGCGCAAGGTTCTAGGCCTGAACGCGTGGAGCCTTGCGATGACAATGATTGCTGCGACAACACAAACGCCGACCTTCCAGTACCAGCGGCTGGCGGACCGGTCCCCCTCGAACACCGAGTTCGCTCCCCAGACGGATGAGGCGTCTGCGTCCGGCGGCACGACGACCTCGGACCGGCTGAAGAACTTGCTGGCCCGGCTCGAGGAACTCAAGGCCCGCCAGGCGAACATGTCCAATCATGACTATGCGATGGAGAACTTCGCGCTGAAGGAGAAGATCTCGACGGAACGCCTGAACCTGGGCGAGACGCTGGACACGTTCGCGGTCGAGTTCCGCGGGAGGGTTTTCAACCTCGCGGGACATGTATCGGGGCCGGGTGCGCTGGAGTTCGCGAAACTCTCCGATGCGGACGGCTTCGAACTCGCACAGCTTCGCGGCGGATCGGATGCCGCGAGCCCCGAGCAACGGCTGGTCGGCGTCGATATAAAGGTCTGACGCAAAGACAGTGCGTGCATCCCGGCCTGCTACATTTGTAGGCGTGCCGCGCCGGCTGTTTCTCCGCTAAGCTTCCGGTGGAAGCGGGGGGCGCAACGGATACATGCCGACGCGGGACACATGGTCTGACGGGCTGTCGCCCGATGAAATCCTGGTGCGTGCGGGCCGTATCGGCTGGCTGGTCCATGCCGTCGTGGTCGGGCTCGCCGCGCTCGGCCTCAACGCCCTGGACATGCCGCGGGTCGCCCTCGGCCTGGCGGCAACCGGCATCCCGCTCAGCCTTGTCATCGCGGCGATCATGTTCCGTGGTTTCAATCTGCGCGCCTATTTCGTCCTGACCGGGCTGGCCGGTGTGATGTGGGGCGCGCTGGCGCTGTCCGTCGCGCCGTCGGGCCTGGGCGAGGCAACGCTCTTCGTCACTCTGGTGATCGGCGGCACGGCCGCTGCAGCGATCGCCATCCAGTTTCCGCGACCCTGGCTGGTGGCCACGTCACTGGCGCCGGCGCTGAGCGGTCTGACGATCGCCCATCTCCTGCCGGGCACGCCCCTGGGCCTCTCCATCGCGCCCATGGTGCTGATCTACGGTCTGCTTCTGGCGCTTCTGGCGCGCTATATGCGCGAGATCTTCAACGCCAATCTGCGGCTGACGGCGCAATTGTCCGAACAGGTCGACGCGCTGGGCCGGGCGGTCGAGGAGCGCGACCGTGCCATGGCGGTGAAGCAACGCCTCCTGCGCCACACCGGACATGATATGCGCCAGGCGCTGCACGCGGTGAAATTCGTGCTGCACTTCCTGCGCGACCAGCGCCTGTCGGATGAAACTCGCGAACTCGTCACACGAGGCCAGCGCTCGCTGGACGTGCTGGGCGGGCTGTTCCAGTCGATCCAGGACATCAGCCAGATCCAGTCCGAGCGTATCGAGGTGCGATCCGAACCGGTCGTCCTGGGCAGTCTGTTGCGCCGGGCGACATCGACCCTGGCCGGTGAGGCCCGCCAGCGCGAGATCGCGCTTCACGTCATTCCCAGCACGGCCCGGGTGGAGACCGATCCGCTGCTTCTTCAGCGCATCGTGCAGAATATCGCGGCCAATGCCGTGAAGTTTGCCACCAGCCGCGTCGTGATCGGGGTGCGCCGCTGCGCGGGGCGGCTTACCATCGAAATCCTCGATGACGGACCGGGCATACCCCGTGAGCGCCAGGACGAGATATTCGAGGAGTTTACCCAGCTGCAACCCGGCACCGGCGAAGCGCCGGGCCTCGGACTGGGCCTCGCCATCGTGCGCGAATTGTCCGGCAAGCTGGGGCTGGAGGTCTCGGTCGACAGCCGTCTGGGAGGGGGAACACGTTTCTCGATCGACGGCTGGCCCGTGCAGGGTGCGGACCTGCCGGCGAGCGGGCCGGCGACGATCTGTGCCTTGGTGTATCGCGGCGAACCCGATCCGGATCTGCGCCGCGCGGCAAGACTGACCGGCGAATGGGGCTATCGCGTTGTCGAGATCGACAGCGCGGCTCAGGCGCCAATGGCGTCGGAGCCGGATATCGTGCTCGTCGCGTCCGACGTCGATATCGCCCGGGCGCTGGCTCTGACCGGCGGACGGACCATGCGCACCATCGTGCTGGGCGGACCGGTGGTGGCAAACGGCTCCAGGCCGGCGCTGCACCTGGCCGACGGCTGGCGGCCAGCGCAATTGCGCTCGGCGATGATGTCCTGCCTGCGGGCATCGGGCTAGGATGGGGCGATGCAGGACCGGCTGAACATCCTCATTGTCGACGACCACCCGCTGTTCCGCGACGGCATGAAGCGTGTGGCGATCAAGGCGTTTCCGGCAGCCCGCCTTGCCGAAGCCGATCGGGCGGAGGCCTTGTGGGCGCAAACTGATACACCGCCGGATGTTCTGCTGCTCGATCTGGTTTTCCCGGGTTTCGAGGCCGAGCGTGATTTCGCGCGTCTGCGGCAGGCCATGCCGCTGACCACGATCATTGTCGTGTCGATGACGGACGATCTGCAGACGGTGAATGCGATGATGGAAGCCGGTGCCAACGGTTTCCTGTCCAAGGCCGTTTCGCCGGCGGATATGGGCCGCGTGCTGGCCGAGATCCAGGCAGGCGGGCAGTGCGTGCTGCTGGAATCGCGCGATGACGACATCCGTCCGACCGAATTGTCGCCGCGCCAGCTCGACGTCCTGCGCGGGCTGGCCCAGGGTGCGACCAACAAGGAGATCGCGCGGGATCTGGGCATCTCGCCCTTCACGGTGCGGGTGCATGTCTCCGCAATCCTGCGTGCCTTCGATGTCGCGACCCGCTCGGCGGCGATTTCGGCGGCGGCCGATGAGGGGCTGGTTTAGCAGGCATCCGCCGTGCAGGTTGTATCGGACATGTGTACGATTTATCTGCGCGGGCCGACGGGAGAGACTTCACACTCAATTCCAGTGCGAAGGTCTATCCAGATGAAAAACACGCAAATCCTTGTGGCTGCCATAGCAGCGGCCTGTCTTGCCGGCACTGCCCAGGCGGACACTCAAGTCTCGTCGGACCAGGGCAGCATGACCTGGGACCAGGCCATGTCACACTGTCGGGGAATGGGCATGCGCCTGCCGACCATCAACGAGCTGATGTGGGCCATGAACCACTTTGAAGGCAGCCGGTTTGCTGCCCAGCGCGGGTATTGGTCATCGGATACCGGCGGGAGTGTCAATTCGGCTCGCTGGGCTTCGACGGGAACATCGCCGCGCTGGAACGGCTATTCCAGCAACAGCCGCAATGCGCGCTATCATGTCGTGTGCATACGCACGAATTAGGGCCTGGAAGGCTATTGTGGCGCCGTGCCCGGCCGTGAACGTATCCCCCAGCCTGTTCGTCCGGCCAGCGCCGCGATGAGCAGCGAGAAGACCGGTCCGCCGAGGCAGAACAGGGCCCAGGGGGCATAGGCGAGCGTGGGCACGCCCAGCGTTGTCGCCATGAACAGCGCCGAGACGGTCCAGGGCAGGAGGGGTTCGACCAGCGTCACCGAATCCTCGATCGAGCGCGACAGGTTCTCGCCCGCCAGTCCGCGGTCGCGATAGGCCGGGCGGAAGAGCTCGCCGACGATCAGCGCCGTCACGCCGGCATGGGAGGTGATGGCGACGAAGGTCGCACCGGCCGCGAGCGTTGCGGCGACGAGGCTGAAGGTCGAGCGCACCGCACCCAGCAGCGCCTGCATCAGGCGGGCGAGGGCGCCGGAGGTTTCCATCGCACCGGCCAGCACAAAGGCCGTGATGATGAAGATCAGCGTCTGCCCCATCGAGGCCAGGCCGCCGCGATTGAGCAGGCCGGGCAGGGCGGCGGGGAGCGTATCCGGTGCGGTCCCGGTCATGGAGACGTCGAACCCGCCCATCACGACGCGGACAGCATCGCCGGCGGCCCAGCCCTGGGCGGCAACGCCGAGAACAAGCGCCAGCGCAGAACTGGCCAGGATCACCAGGGCGGGTGGCTGGCGGAGGGCAATGCCGCCGACGGCCAGCGCGACCGGCAGCAGGGCAAGTGCGTCGAGCCGGAACAGGCCTGCCAGGGCGGCGGAGGTTGCTTGTGCAGTCTGCGGCGTGGCGGCATCGCCACCGCTGCCGAACAGGCCGGCGAGCGCGTAGACCAGTCCGGCGAGGATGAAGGACGGAACGGCCGTCCACAGCATGTGCCGGATGTGGCTGAAGACCGGAACATGGGCGGCAATGGCGGCAACATTGGTCGTGTCCGAGAGCGGTGACAGCTTGTCGCCGAAATAGGCGCCGGAGACGACAGCACCCGCGACCGGGGCCAGCGGCAGGCCCATGGCTTCGGCGGTGGCGATAAAGGCGACGCCCAGCGTGCCGGCCGATCCCCAGGACGTGCCGGTCATGATCGACATCAGCGCCGTGCCGATAAAGGCCGTCAGGACGATATAGCCCGGATCGATGAGGGCGATGCCGGTTACCACCATCAGCGGAATCGTGCCGGAAAACATCCAGGCACCCAGCAGCACACCGATGGAGAGCAGGATCAGGATGGCGGGCAGGACATCGGCGATCTTGGCACCGGCCGCCGCCTGGATATCCGCCCAGCCAGCGCCGCGGCTGCGGGCGATGAGACCGGCGCACAATGCGGCCAGCGCCATGGCGACGATCAGGATCTCGCCGCCGAAGCCGGACAGCGCCACGCCGCCTGCGATCGTGGCCAGCAGGACAGCGAGCGGCAGAAGGGCGAGGAGCAGCGGCAGGTCTGTGCGTCTGGATGTATCGGTCATTGGCCGAGCGCCTGGTCGAGATCGTCGAGCAGCTTGTCCGGACCTTCGAGGCCGACGGACAGGCGGACGAGGTTGAAGGGGCGGCGCGGATCGTGGCCGTCTGCACGGCCCGCCGGGATGACAAGGCTTTCAACACCGCCCCAGCTGACCGCGCGCCCGAACAATTTGAGCCGGTCTAGGCAAGCGCAGACCCGGTCGAAATCCGGAGCGTCGATCTCGATGGAGAAAAGGCCGGAATGTCCGCGCAACTGGCGTTCGAACAGGTCAGCCGCCCGGTCGTCGAGTGCTGGATGGAAGACCCGGCGCACGCGCGGATGGTCGACCAGAGCACGCGCCAGCACCTCGCCATCGGCCTGGTGCTGCTTCAGCCGGGCCGGCAGAGTCATCAGGCCGCGCGTGAGCAGGAAGGCGTCCAGCGGTGCCTGGATGCCGCCCAGCAGCATATAACCGCGCTCGAAGATATTCTGGACCAGCGCCTCCGACGCCATGACGGCGCCGCCGATCACGTCGGAATGGCCGCCGATATATTTCGAGCAGGAGTGCAGCACGATGTCGAAACCGAGGGTGATCGGCTTCTGCAACAGCGGTGTGGCGACGGTATTGTCGATGGCTGTGAGGATGTTGCGGCTCTGCGCCAGCCTGGCGATGGCCTCGAGGGGCAGGAGGCCGAACAGCATGGTGCCCGGGCTTTCCACGAAGATCAGCCGGGTCGCCGGCGTCAGCGCGGCCTCGATCGTGTCCAGGGCGCTTTCGCCTTCGGGGAAGACCTGGCTGTGAGTGATTCCGAACCGTTCGAGCTGCGTGGCGAGCTGCAGGGTCGGCCCGTAGATATCACCGGCGAACAGGATGTGATCGCCACTGTCGAGCACGGCAAAGAACGTAGCCGCGATGGCCGCCATGCCCGATCCGAAACAGCGGCAGTCGCCGGCGCGTTCCAGGGCGGCCAGGCTGGTCTCCAGCGCGCGTATGCCGGGATTCGTGCCGCGGGAATAAACCGTGCGGCGGCTTTCATGGGCGAGCCCGTCCAGCAGGTCGGCGGTCCGCGCATGGCGGAAGAGCGAGGCCTGGACGATCGGCGGCAGTACCGGTTCGGCACCGCTCACCGGCTGTCCTCCGGCCCGCAGGCAGATCAGTTCATCGTGTGAATCCAGTCCCCTCATGGCCCGACCATGGCCGATTTCGGCAAGCCGCGCCAGCACTTGCGCGGCACTGGTGCGGGGCGGCCCGCCGCAATCCGACCCAATCTCTTACCCAGTCCTGAATCCGGGATTCACCGTTCCTAAAGCCTGCTCGTGTTGAATCACTGGCAGGATATGAAGCCGGTGCGGGACAACCGGCCAGACACAGGTGGTGGATTTGGACGCGATCAAGCGTTTCGGGACGAGTGCCTTTCTTGCGGTGGCGATTGCCTATTTCGGCTATCACGCGCTCACCGGCGAGCAGGGCGTTCTGAACTGGATTGTCGTCAAGAACGAGATTCGCGCCGCCGAGGCCGAACTCGCCATCGCCGTTGCCGAACGTGAGCAGCTTGAAGAGACCGCGGCGCGCCTGCGCTCGGACAGTCTCGACCTCGACTATGTCGAGGAACGCGCCCGCGACATCCTCAATGTCGCCCATCCCCGCGAATTCATCGTCGAAATCGAACCCGCGCCGCAGCGCTAGGGAATTTGCGATCCCATCCTCTCCCCGCCCGGGGAGAGGTCCGAGCGCAGCTCGGGGTGAGGGGCGGCCGCAAAGCGGCCTTCAGAAAGCATCCTGCTCCTCCGCGACAGCTAATTCAGACCCGCCAGAATTTTCGGTGGCACGGCTTCGCCGCACGCCCCTCATCCGGGCTTCGCCCACCTTCTCCCCGGTCGGGGAGAAGGGCCGTTCCCCGCCGCCAACGCGCCTGCAGCATGCCCTTTTTTCGCCATGGAGCTTGCCGTTGGCGTCATCCATCTGATATGCGGCAGTGACCGTCAGATGGGAGCGCGAAGCTTTATTTCGCGTGCGAAGAAATGGCTGCCAAGCGTACGACCAAGACCACCGCATCGAAATCTTCGGCCAAACCCGCCGGGAAAGACGAGCTTCTCCAGTATTATCGCGACATGTTGCTGATGCGGCGTTTCGAGGAGAAGGCCGGTCAGCTCTACGGCATGGGCCTGATCGCGGGCTTCTGTCACCTCTATATCGGCCAGGAAGCGGTCGTCACGGGGATCCAGGCGGCGCTGGAAGAGGGCGACCAGGTGATCACGGGCTATCGCGACCACGCCCACATGCTGGCCTGCGGCATGGACCCGAATGGCGTCATGGCCGAGCTGACCGGCCGCGAGGGCGGGTATTCGCGCGGCAAGGGCGGCTCGATGCACATGTTCTCGCGCGAGAAGCAATTCTATGGCGGCCACGGCATTGTCGGCGCCCAGGTCTCGCTCGGCACCGGCCTGGCCTTCGCCGACCGCTACAAGGAAAACAAGAAAGTCGCCGTGACCTATTTCGGCGATGGCGCGGCCAATCAGGGCCAGGTCTATGAGAGCTTCAACATGGCCAAGCTCTGGGACCTGCCGGTCATCTATGTGATCGAGAACAACCAGTACGCCATGGGCACCGCGGTCAAGCGCGCCTCGTCTGAAACCGCGCTTCACAAGCGCGGCCTCTCCTTCGGCATTCCCGGCGAGGAGGTCGACGGCATGGATGTCGAGGCGGTGAAGGCGGCGGCAGCCAAGGCGGTCAAACATGCCCGCGACGGCAATGGCCCCTATATTCTGGAAATGAAGACCTACCGCTATCGCGGTCACTCGATGTCCGACCCCGCGAAATACCGCACGCGCGAGGAAGTCGACGACATCCGCTCGCACCACGACCCGATCGATCTCGTGAAAAAGCGTCTCATCGAGGGCAAGCATGCCACCGAGGACGAACTGAAGGAGATCGACAAGGAGGTGAAGAAGGTCGTCAACGACGCCGCCCAGTTCGCCAAGGACAGCCCCGAGCCGGATCCGTCCGAGCTCTACACGGATGTGCTGGTGGAGGTGTAGCAGCATTGCCCTACTGGGTTGCGGCATATCTGGGCCTCGGGGCTCTGATCTGGCTGGCTACCGGCTTTTGCATGCTGAGGAGCTGGTTCGTTCAAAAACGCCTTTCTGAGAAGAGCGCGTTTGTTCCCGCGCCGGTCTGGACCTGGAGTGCCGCGCCTCGAGAAACATTGAAGGCCATGGCCGAAGCTGGTGATGCAGATGCCGTTTCGCTGCTTCATTCCCGATCCCAAGCGAAGCTCGCCTGGAGAACACTCGTGGGATGGCTGGTTTTGGGGTTCATTGCGCTGCCGTTTGGCTTTGTGCTCAATGCGCGTCTGACGTGACCAAGAAAGAAATCCAATGACACCGCAAGTGAAGCACTTTCTCGATACTTGGCACCGCGCCGTTGAAACCCGCGACGAGACGCTGCTCGCGTCGATCATCGCGGAGGGCTGCGAGTTGCATTCGCCGGTCGTCTGGAAACCGTCGGCCGACACGCACTATCTGCTGCACATCCTGATGGGCGTGATCACCACGATCGAGGGTTTTGCCTACCGCCAGCAATGGGTGGACGGCAACGAGATCATCCTGGAATTCACCGGCACGGTGGACGGCAAGGGTCTGGTGGGCATCGACAAGATCTCGCTCGACGATGCCGGTCACATGAACCGGATCGAGGTGCTGATCCGGCCGATGAACACGCTGCTGGAATTCGCCACGCGGATGCGAGAGCACGCGCTGCGCTACAAGCCGGAGGCGGCCAATGGCTAACCGGCTCGGCCTTCTCATCACAAGCGTCGCCATGCTGGCCGCGAGCGGTTGCTCGGACAATTCCGCACCGGCCGTCGAGACGATCGGGGAGGCCGTTCCGGGCTATCTGGAGCGTCTTGACGCCCCGGGCATGGCCGTGGCTGTGATCCGCAATGGCGAGCTTGTCTGGGCGGAGGGTTTCGGCCTGACGGGTATCGAGGCGGACAGCGCGCCTGTCACCCATCGCACCGTTTTCGAGTTCGCCTCCCTGTCCAAGCCGGTCTTTGCGGCGATTGCCGCCGAGTTGGCCCGGGAGGGCGTCTACGATCTGGATGAACCGCTCGGACCGGCGCGGGACTTTCCCCGGATCGCCGATCCCGAGGCTTTCACCGGCGTAACGCCGCGCATGATCCTGTCGCATGGCACGACACTGCCCAACTGGGCCGATGAGGCTGGCGGGCCGCTGGAATTCTCCGGTACCCCTGGCTCGCGCTTCCGCTATTCCGGCGAGGCCTACGGCCTGCTGCAATCGATGCTGGAACGGCGCACCCGGGCCAGCCTGGAAGCGCTGCTCGAGCCGCTCGCGGCCGAGGCGGGCATGGCGGACGCCCACTATGCGGCCGGTGAGGCCGGCGCGGCGGATCCGGTGATGGCGGCCAGTCGCGACGGTTCGGTGCGGGCGCGCCGCGATGCGGCCGAGGGACATGCCGCCGCCTCGCTGACCGCCAGCGTGTTCGACTATGGGCGGTTCGTGTCCTGGCTGCTCGATGATGAGCAGGCCGGGTTGCGCGCGACCCTGTTCACCCCGACCCAGCCGGTCGCGTGGGACGCGTTCGGCCGGGAGGGTGAGATGCCCGAAGGCGTCGAGATCGATTGGGGGCTCGGCTGGGGTCTTTATCGCGAGGACGGCCGCCGGATTGCCTTCCACTGGGGCGATAACGGCGCCTTCAAATCCTTTGTCGCCATCGATATCGACCGGCGCGACGCCATTATTTACGCCGCCAATGGCTGGGACGGTCTGTGCGTCGCCGTTCCGCTCGCCGCACCCGTCGTCGGCGATGTCGGCACGATCACCGACTGGCTGAACTACAGCCGTATCGACAGCGGTTCGCCCGTCTGTCCGGACCGGGAGTAGCGGCGATCATGCACTATTCCGGACACTGTCATTGCGGGGCGGTGAAGGCGCGTTTCCAGAGCGAGCGCACGCCGGTCGAGCTGGGTGTGCGCACCTGCCAGTGTGATTTCTGCCGCCGCCAGGGCGCCGTGAACATTTCCGACCCGGCCGGCGCGATCGAGATCGATTGCAGCCCGGACGATATCCATCGCTACCGCTTTGCCCTGCGCACGGCGGATTTTCTGATCTGCAGGACCTGCGGCACTTATGTGGCCGCCGTGATGGGCGAGGGCGAGCGTATCGTCTCGACCATCAATGTGGTGGGCCTGCGCATGGCGGACTTCCTCGATATCGAGGAGGCCCCCGCCGACTTTGCCGCCGAGACGACCGAGGCCCGCATCGCCCGGCGTTTCGACAAGTGGACGCCCACACGTTTCACGAACCCACAGCTTGCCGCATCCAATTTCGGCCCTCACTGAACGGAAGATACCATGCCTATCCCCATTCTCATGCCGGCCCTTTCGCCCACGATGGAAGAGGGCACGCTGGCCAAATGGCTGATCAAGGAAGGTGACAGCGTCGAGAGCGGCGATGTCATTGCCGAGATCGAGACCGACAAGGCGACGATGGAAGTCGAAGCTGTTGAGGAAGGCGTGGTCGCCAAGCTTCTGGTCGAGGAAGGCACCGAGGGCGTGAAGGTCAATTCGCCGATCGCCATGCTGGCCGAAGAGGGCGAGAATCCCGACGAGATCGAGGCGCCCGAAGCCGGCAGCGAAAGCGCCGCGGCCTCAAGTGCGTCCGATGAGGACGGTTCGGACGAGGCGCAGGACGAAACACCGGATGCGCCGGAAGGCGAGCCGGTCTTTGTCGATCATTCCGCGCCGGATGCGTCCGATCCGGAACTGCCGGAAGGCACGAAAATGGTCGAGACCACGGTGCGCGACGCGCTGCGTGACGCCATGGCCGAGGAAATGCGCCGCGACGAGACGGTCTTCGTGATGGGCGAGGAAGTCGCCGAATACGAAGGCGCCTACAAGGTGACGCGTGGCCTGCTGGCTGAATTCGGTCCCAAACGCGTGGTCGACACGCCGATCACCGAGCACGGCTTTGCCGGCCTGGGTGTCGGGGCGGCCTTCAACGGTCTCAAGCCGATCGTCGAGTTCATGACCTTCAACTTCGCCATGCAGGCGATCGATCAGATCATCAACTCGGCCGCCAAGACGCTCTACATGTCCGGCGGCCAGATGGGCTGTCCCATCGTCTTCCGCGGCCCCAACTCGGCCGCCAGCCGGGTCGGTGCCCAGCACTCCCAGGACTATTCCGCCTGGTATGCCAATGTGCCCGGCCTCAAGGTGATCGCGCCCTATGACGCGGCCGACGCCAAGGGCCTGCTGAAGGCCGCCATTCGCGACCCGAACCCGGTCGTCTTCCTGGAACACGAGCTGATCTACGGCGAGACCTTCGACGTGCCGGACACGGATGACTGGGTGCTGCCGATCGGCAAGGCCAAGATCCGCCGCTCCGGCAAGGACGTCACCATCACAGCCCATTCCCGCATGGTCGGCTTCGCCCTCGAGGCGGCCGAGAAGCTGGCGGACGAGGGGATCGACGCCGAGGTGATCGACCTTCGCACTCTGCGTCCGCTGGACACCGAGACCGTGGTCAATTCGGTGAAAAAGACCAACCGTATCGTCTGCGCCGAGGAAGGCTGGGGCCGCATGGGCGTCGGCGCGGAGATCGCCGCCGTCGTCACCGCCGAGGCCTTCGACTATCTCGACGCCCCGCCCGCCCGCGTCCACCAGGCCGACGTGCCGCTGCCCTATGCCGGCAATCTGGAGAAGCTCTCCCTGCCGGGCGTGGAAGATATCGTGAAGGCGGCGAAGGCTGTCTGCTACGCGGAGTAGGGTTTTGCTGGACGTCTCTCAGACAAAGCTCGAGATCTGGGAAACCGGTTTGCCTGAAGGTGAGCTGGAGCTCCTGGAGCACCGATATTTGCTCGGAGAGCTCTCCATGACCATTTTGGTGCATGATGGACCGAATGGTCGTGCAGCGTTTGAACTGCTCGTAGATCCCATGTGGTTTGGCGTTTTTCGGCAGGAGCGGATGCAGCACAATCTGGGTGGTCTCGCGCGGACGCTGACGCCTTCTCCGAGATTTTTCAAAGTTCCAGACTCTCCACTCGTCGAGCAGATGTGCGGCACAGAAGTCGTTTTCAACGTCGAGGAAGAAGTGCCCTCACACTGGCTTGTTTTAAGCAACGAGGCCTGCACTCATATCATTGGCCATGATGAGCCGAAGTTTCGGCAGGTGTATTGATGACCAACTCCCCCACGAAATCTTGGCGTCACGGTGAATGCCATTGCGGCGAGGTCGGCTTTGCGGCGAACCTGCCGGACAGTGTTGTTGCGCTGTCCTGCAATTGCTCGATCTGCGCCAAGTCCGGCTTTATCCATCTCATTGTCGAGAAGGATGATTTCCGGATCGAACGCGGCGCGGAGAGCCTGACGACCTATACGTTCGGCAGCCACACGGCGAAACACATGTTCTGCTCGCGCTGCGGTGTGAAGGCCTTTTATGTGCCGCGCTCGCATCCGGACGGCTGGACCGTCAATCTGCGCTGCCTGGATGCAGACGCCAATCTCCAGCTCCGCTTCGAGGAATTCGACGGCGCGAACTGGGAAGACAATGTTGTGAAGATCAATCCGGACATGGCTCACTAGAGCCTGAACGAGGAAAAGACCCATGGCGATCGAAATCCTGATGCCCGCCCTGTCGCCCACGATGGAAGAGGGCATACTGGCCAAATGGCATGTGAAAAAGGGCGATACCGTCGAGAGCGGTGACGTCATTGCCGAGATCGAGACCGACAAGGCGACCATGGAAGTGGAAGCCGTCGACGAGGGCGTCGTCGGCGAGATCCGGGTCTCCGAAGGCACGGAAGGCGTGAAGGTCAATGCCGTCATCGCCATCCTGCTGGAAGAGGGCGAAGACGAGAGCGCGCTTTCTGCCCCCGCCGAAGATGGGGGAAGTGGCTCCGCCAAGGGCGGAGACGCCAAAGAAAGCAATGGGGGCGCTGGCGAAGCCAGCGAAAAGGCCGAAGACAAGTCCGGAAAATCTTCTAGCAGCGCTAGCCCGCGCAAGCTTGAAGACGTTCCCGCCGTGAGCAAGGCACCGCCGCCGCCGTCCCGGGATGGCGACCGGATCAAGGCCAGCCCGCTGGCGCGCCGCATCGCGGCCGGCAAAGGTCTGGACCTGAAAACCATCGAGGGTTCCGGCCCTTACGGCCGGATCGTCAAGCGTGACGTCGAGAAAGCCCGGGCGTCGGCCGCGCCGTCCAAGGCTGCCGAGGCCCCGGCCTCGGCTCCGGTCGATATGGACGATCCGCTCAAGGCCTATGGCATCGCCCGCGACCGCTACGAGGTCGAGAAGGCCGACAATATCACCAAGATCTCCGCCAAGCGCCTGTCCGAGAGCTTCCGCGATATCCCGCACTTCCCGCTCAATGTGGATTGCCGGATCGACGCGCTGCTGGACTTCCGCAAGCGGGTCAATGCCGCCGCCGAGAAGGACGGCGACAAGGTCTCCGTCAACGACATCCTGATCAAGGCGTCCGGCCTGGCGCTGAAGAAGGTTCCGGCGGCGAATTCCTCCTGGATCGAGGGCGGCCATATCGCCCGGCACAAGCATGCCGATATCTCGGTTGCTGTCGCGATCGAGGGCGGTCTGATCACGCCGATAGTCAAGGATGCCGATCTCAAAGGCTTGGTCGAGATTTCCCGCGAGATGAAGGATCTGGCGTCCCGCGCCCGCGAGAAGAAGCTGAAGCCCGAGGAATTCCAGGGCGGCACGTTCTCGCTCTCCAATCTGGGCATGTTCGGCATCGACAGCTTCGCCTCCATCATCAACCCGCCCCAGGGCATGATCCTGTCGGTGGGGGCCGGCGAGCAGCGCCCGGTCGTCAAGGACGGTGCGCTGGCGATTGCCTCGGTGATGACGGTGACGCTGACCTGCGATCACCGCGTGGTCGACGGCGCCACCGGCGCGAAATGGCTGCAGGCCTTCAAAACCTTCGTCGAAGACCCGATGACGATGCTGATGTGATCCCTGCAAAAGCAGGGATATCGTCGCCGTAGAACTCTCCAGCTAGTTTCCCCGGACCTGTTCCGGGGCCTGCCATCGCTGAAAAGAGTTCCGGCTGCGGTCTCAACCAGACCCCGGAACGAGTCCGGGGAAAGCGGCGCTGAACTCCCCCGAATCGGGGAGGGCGGTGTGCGGCCGGAGCAGGCACACTGCCCGCATGTCCTGTGTTTCGATCCTCTTTCTGGGCCTCGCCACCCTGCAGACACCGGCCAACGTCCATCCGGACCTGGCGGTCCTGGCGCCCTATGAAGGCCTCTGGCAGAGCGAGGACGGTGTACGGGCGCTGCATGTCGAGATCGCCGGAGAGACCGCTGCCCGCCTGCGCTACGGCCGCTGGCAGGATAACGCCTGGCACTGGCAGCCGGCCTGGCGGATCGAGGTGAGCCCCCATGGTGGCTGGCCGAAAGGCTGGCAGCCTCACGAAACCCGCAACCACCCGCCGCTGGAACTGCATGACGACACCGATCCGGGGATTGAGTGGCACCGGGATTCAGGTGCCTACGGAATGGGCTATATCGTCGAGATCGATATCTGGGACGAACCGCGCGACGACCGCTTCACTTGGCAGCGCCTGCATTCACGCCGCAATGGCACGGACCGTGTCGGCGAAGGCGTGTGGATTGCGGTTCTGGCTTTTTGAGTGGTCGCATTTTCGAACCGCAAAACCGGTTCCCACTTTTGCTGAAAATGCTTTGACTGCACACAAACTGCATCTACTGGCATCGCCGCTTGCATCCCGGACTTGAAGCGCGATTTTGCGATTTGAGTCCGGGAGTTGAGTTTGAAACGTCTTGTTGCCGCCAGTGCCATCCTGTCCGCCATGCTGGGCGCGTGCGCATCCGTGCCGCCGCAAACCGGCGGGGTGGACGCCTTCGGTCCGTGTCCGCAGGAGGCCGGCCATCCTGAACTCGCCGGCAGTATCTGCACCGTCCAGAGTGTCGCACTGAACCCGGCCGCGCCCGAGGGCGAACAGATCGACCTCTTCGTACGCAAATTCCCGGCCACCGGGGATCGGATCGGCGAGTTCTGGATGCTGGCCGGCGGACCGGGCGAGGCCGGTACCTCCTTCTACACCCGTATCGCCGATCTTCAGGCGCGTTTTCCCGGCTATGACGTCCTGATCCCGGATCATCGCGGCACCGGCCGTTCGGCGCGCCTGTGCACGGGCGAGACCCTGGGCAGCGAAGCTGGGACGGCGCTGGCCGGCAGCGAGTTCGGGCCCTGTTTCGGCGATATCTGGGCGCAGTCCGAGCGCACCATGCAGTTTTCCATGACGCATGCTGCGCACGATCTCGACACGCTGATTGCCCGGCTGGGCGGTGAAGGTGAGCGCTGGGTCTATGCCGTGTCCTACGGGACGGGGCTGGCCCTGCGCTTCGGCCAATTGCACGAGGCCTCTGTAGACGGGTTGATCCTCGATTCCCTCGTACCCGCGCTCGACGATACGCAACACGACCTCTCGCACCGCTCTCATACCGTCGATCTCGTCGGCCGCCGCGTCCTGGCGGCCTGCGCTGCCGACCCGGCATGCGACGGGCGTTTCGAGGGCGGCATTGAAGCCGCCTATGCCGGCCTGCTGGCAGATATCGCGGCGGGCCATCGCGCCGACATCGCCGAGACCCTGCCCGGCGGCAATCTGCGCCACACGCTGGGCACCATGCTGGACGTCCCCGCGGCCCGCGCCCGGATCCCCGACATGATCGATATCGCGATCGACCGGCCGCAGGCGCTGGGTGCTTTCTATACCGGCGAGGTCGTGCCCGCCTTCGACGCGCTGTCTGCCGTATCGGACTACGAGGCGTCTGCCTTTTCCATCACGCTGGCAGGCCTGATCGGCGTCTCCGAAACCAATCGCCGGCCGGACATGACGGCCGAGGCCGTCGCGGCGGAAGAGGCGGAGCTGTGGTTCACCTCGCCGCTGACGCAATTGCAGACCCGCACCTCCATGCCCGCCTATGCCCGCGACGAATGGTTCGACGCCCCCTATGCGGACATGCCGCCGGTCCTGGTGGTGCACGGCACGCTCGACCCCAAGACAACGCTCGAAGGCGCACGCCACCATATCGCGGCGCTTGAGGCGGGCGGTACGGGTGTCACCCTGGTGACCGTCGAACGGGCACCTCATGCCAGCTGGTATTTCGCACCGGACTGTCTCTATGACGCGATGGAGGATTTCATCGACGGGGATGCGGTGGCGGAGCGCTGCACGCCTGCCTCCATGCCGTAAAACCGTCGAGGGCGGGCACAGGCGTTCCGCTTGCCCGTCCCGCCGCCGCGGGGTATCCGGCCGGGATGACAGGAGAGGAAGACCCCATGGCATCCCAGCCCGCCCATCTCGCCGAAATCCGCCATACCGATCTGGTGTTTCCGCACCAGACCAATCACCAGGGCAGCTATTTCGGCGGTGCGGCCATGGCCGAGATGGACAAGGTCGCCTTCCTCGTTGCGGCCCGCCATGCGCGGCGGCCCTTCGTGACGGCGTCCTGTGACAAGCTGGATTTCGTTGCGCCTGCTTATGTGGGCGATCTGGTCGAGTTGACCGGCCAGGTACGCATGGTGGGGCGGCATTCGATGATCGTCGATGTCGAACTGGCGGCGGAGAATCTCCTGACCGGCGTGCGTCATATCTGCACCCGCGGCGCTTTCACCATGGTCGCTGCTGATCCCAAGACGAATCCCGAGCGTCTGCCGCCGGCACCCGATTCGCGGCCCGATTTCGCGCCCAGCCCGGCGGGTTATGCGCGCACGCTGCAGCTCGTCTTTCCGGGCGACACCAATCATCTGGGGCAATTGTTCGGCGGCAATGCCATGTCGCTGATGGGCAAGGCGGCCTATATCGCCGCCTCGCGCCACACGCGCTGCAATGTCGGCATGGCTGCTTCCGACAAGATCGACTTCATCGCCCCCACGAAAGAGGGCGAGCTGCTGGACGTGATCGCAGATGTGGTGTCGGTCGGCCGCACCTCGATGCAGGTCGCGGTGCGCGCGGAAGCCGAAGACCTGATGAGCGGCGAGCGCCGTCTCGTCGGCGAGGCGAGCTATGTCATGGTAGCGCTGGACGGGGAGGGGCAGCCGACCCCGGCATCGCCCCTGAAAGCCTAGCGCAATTTCATCGTCATCGAGGCCGATGAACTTGCTTCGGATTTTTGAGTGGTCGCATTTTCGAACCGCAAAACCGGTTCCCACTTTTGCTGAAAATGCTCCGGCCGGGTTACTGGTCCCGGCGCGGACCGCCGGCACCGCCCGGCAGGTTCTGCTCGCCGCCGAACTGTTCGGACGGCAGGCGTCCGACATTGCCCAGCAGCTGTTCCAGGAAGCTCAGCTCGCGGCCGCGGGTCGGTGTTTCGCGATCGGCATAGGCGACGATCCGGCCGTCCTGCAGCGAGTATTCATTCACCGTGGCGACCGTACCCGCCTCGTCGAAGCTGACCGCGATGATGCGGCGGTCGCGCGTTGCCGGGCGCAGATAGGCCAGGCTCTCGCGGGTCGAGGAGATGTAGTACCAGGTGTCTTCCTCGAACGTGCCCGTGGTCGAGGGATTGCCCAGGCGCGCCAGAACCGTGTCGCGGGTGTCCTCGGCCGGAACGATGTTCGGCTCTTCGGTCACCGTGTAGCGATAGCCGTGGGAGCGAAGCACCGGGTTGCAGGCCGAAACGCCGGCAGCGCTGACGGCAACCAGAAGGGCGAGGCTGAGGTGACGCTTCATGGACTTCAAAACTCCCTGGCGAACGACGGGCAGGCACATCGCGGCCCTGTTGCCGTGTCTTGACCTAACCAAGGGTGAGCTTAGCTTCAAGCGCGAATTGATGGGAGCCCGCAATCGCATGCTGCGCCGCCTGTTTGCACCCAAGCCGGAAAAACAGACCGCTCAAACGCTCTATCGCGCCATTGTCGACGCCGCGCGCCAGCCCGCCCTGTATGGTGAGGCGGGCGTGGCCGACACGCTGGAAGGGCGTTTCGAACTGGTCGTGCTGCACACAGCCCTGGTTATCCTGGAACTGCGCACATCGCAGAACGAGAAGGCCAAGGCCGTCAGCCAGGCCCTGTTCGATGCCATGTTCGACGATTTCGATGCGGCCATGCGTGAGCTCGGCGTGGGGGATTCGGCGGTCGGCAAGAAGATCCGCTTCATGGCAGAGGGCTTTTACGGCCGTGCCCAGGCCCTCCAGACGGCACTGGAAGCAGAGGATGAAGGCCGGGAATTGCAGCAGGTTCTCGCCCGCAATCTGCTCGGGCTCGAAACCCCGGATGCACGCGCAGAACGCCTTGCCCTATACGTCAACTCGGCCGCCACCGCGCTGCGCGGGCAGGGGGCTGAACCGCTCGTGGCCGGTGAGCGCCCGGCCTTTCCCGCGGCGTGACAGCAGGCCTGCCGCCTTGCATCTCGACAATCATGGTCTAAGTTCCGCGGGCTCCGGCGCTACGCCACCCTTGCGAAGGATTGAATATCGCGGCTCATGACAGCTATCCCCACGATTTCCGTTGACGCCATGGGGGGCGATCTGGGTCCCCAGGCGGTCGTCGAGGGTATCGGCCATGCGCTCAAACGCTGGCCGGACCGCAAGGTGAAATACCTTCTTCACGGCGATGAAGCCTTGCTCAAACCTCTGCTGGACAAGAACCCCAAGGTCGCCGCCGTTTGCGAATTGCGGCACACCGACACGCTCGTCCAGATGACCGACAAGCCTTCCGAGGCCGTGCGCCGGGCGCGCGGCTCCTCGATGTGGAATGCCATCCAGTCGGTGAAGGCCGGGGAGGCCGGCGCCATCGTGTCCTCCGGCAATACCGGCGCGCTGATGGCGATCTCCAAGGTCATCCTGCGCATGAAGAAGGGCGTGCATCGCCCGGCGATCTCGGCCAACTGGCCGACGCCGAAAGGCCATACCGTGGTGCTCGACGTCGGTGCCAATGTGCAGTGCGGCGCGACCCAGCTCGTGGAATTCGCGATTCTCGGCGAGGCCTATCATCGCGCCGTGTTTGGCGGCGAAGCGCCCACAGTGGGCCTGCTGAATGTCGGCCAGGAAGAACTCAAGGGGAATGATATCGTGCGCGAGGCGGACCAGCTGATCCGCTCCTCCGGTCTCGATATCGCCTATCAGGGCTTCATCGAAGGCAATGATATCTCCGGCGGTAGCATTGACGTCGTGGTGACGGACGGCTTCACGGGCAATATTGCCCTCAAGACCGCCGAGGGCACGGCGCGCCTGGTCGCCGGCTGGGTGCGCGAGGCGCTGACCAGCTCGCTGATCAGCAAGATTGCCGCCGGTCTCCTCTCGCTCGGTGCGCTCGACCGGCTGCGCCAGCGCATGGATCCGCGCTATATCAATGGCGGTGTGCTGCTGGGCCTCAAGGGCATCGTGGTGAAGAGCCATGGCGGTGCCGATGGCGAGGGATTCGCCTCTGCACTGGGTCTCGCCTATGTCATGGCCCAGAGTGATTTCATGTCCGAGATCCGCAAGAATCTCGACAAGTTCGCCCAATCCGAAGAACAGGGTGTCGCTGCGGCCTCATGACCGACCGACTTGCGCGTATCGCCGGTATCGGGAGCTATCTGCCCGACCGGATTCTCTCCAATGACGACCTCGCCGCCATGGTGGACACCAGCGACAGCTGGATCCGCGAACGCACGGGCATCCGCCAGCGTCATATCGCACCGGACGGTGTGACGACGGCCGATCTGGCCGAGCAGGCCTGCCGCCGCGCGCTCGACGATGCCGGGCTGACCGCCGAGGATGTCGATCTGATCGTCGTGGCAACCACGACGCCCGATTTCACCTTTCCCTCGGTCGGCACCATGCTGCAGGCCCGGCTGGGCGCCACGAAGGGCGCGGCCTTCGACGTGCAGGCGGTGTGTACCGGCTTCGTCTATGCGCTCTCGGTCGCCGACAACATGATCGCACGCGGTCAGGCGGAAACGGCGCTGGTCGTCGGGGCCGAGACGATGTCCCGCATTCTCGACTGGACCGACCGTTCGACCTGCGTGCTGTTCGGCGACGGGGCGGGGGCGATGGTGCTCACGGCCGGCAAACCGGCGGGGGCCGAAGGCACCGACGGCGTGCTGGCGACCTATCTGCGCTCGGACGGCCGCTTCAAGGACCTGCTCCATGTCGATGGTGGCCCGTCCTCCACCGGCACGGTCGGCCATCTGCGCATGGTCGGCAACCAGGTCTTCCGCCATGCTGTCACCAATATCGCCGAGTCGATGACGACGATCGCCGGCCGGGCCGGCGTGTCGATCGAAGAGGTCGACTGGTTCGTGCCGCACCAGGCCAATCAACGGATCCTGGAAGGCGTCGCGCGGAAGTTGTCGATCCCGACCGAAAAAGTGATCTCCACCGTGGCCGATCACGGCAATACCTCGGCCGCCTCAGTTCCGCTCGCTTTCGACCGGGCCGTGCAGGACGGCCGGATCAAGCGCGGCGATCTCGTTTTGATGGAGGCTCTGGGCGGCGGTTTCACCTGGGGCGCGGTCCTGGCGCGCTTCTAGCGCGAAATCGTCGTGTTTATTCCGTCGAACCAAGGCCTTGGCGTTGACCTGACCGGGCAAGGAGGCGTAGCCTGTCTTCATCTATGTGGGGATGGTTATGTCGGATAAAACTTTAACGCGAGCCGATCTGGCGGAAGCCGTGTACCAGGAAGTCGGATTGTCGCGGCAGGAATCGGCCGATCTCGTTCAATCCGTACTCGGCATGATCTCGGATACGCTGGCCTCGGGCGAGAGCGTCAAACTCTCCTCGTTCGGGTCCTTCCTGTTGCGCGACAAGCGCGGCCGGGTCGGGCGCAATCCCAAGACCGGTGTGGAAGTCCCGATCGACGCCCGCCGCGTTCTGGTATTCAAACCGTCACAAGTCTTGAAGGAGCGCGTCGACTCCTCCCTGTCCAAGGACTGATCCCGAACGGGCAGGGCGGCGCTGGCGCGGTAGCACATGTCGGTCAGCAAGAAATCGCCGGAAGCCTTCCGGACCATCTCCGAAGCCGCCGAGGAGCTGGATGTGCCCGCGCACGTCCTGCGCTTCTGGGAGAGCAAGTTTCCCCAGATCAGTCCGCTCAAGCGGGCCGGCGGGCGCCGCTTCTACCGGCCGCAGGATCTGCAGCTCCTGCGTGGCATCAAGCGGCTGCTCTATGAAGACGGGTTCACCATCAAGGGCGCCCGCAAATTCCTCAAGGATAATGGTGTTGCGTCCGTGATGGATCTCGGGGCCGGTGTGGTGGAGACCGGCCCGATGGCCGTCGACGCCGCCGATATCGAAACACCTGTGCACAAGGCCCCCGCAGCGCCGCGCCCGGCCGACGG
Source organism: Maricaulis sp. (assembly GCF_017642925.1). GTDB lineage: Bacteria > Pseudomonadota > Alphaproteobacteria > Caulobacterales > Maricaulaceae > Maricaulis. The sequence goes on from NZ_JAEPOL010000008.1 coordinate 153,435, forward strand.
ACCGCAGCGCCAGCTGGATGACATCATCGCCGATCTTGAAAACGCGCGTGCCAGGCTGAAATCGGCCATCGAGCCCTAGGTCGGGCCGATTGCATTTTCCGCTGACAGGCTGGTTGCAGCCGGTTTCGCCTCACCCTATAACCAGCCTCCCCATCGGACGGGTCCGCCTGTCCAAAAAGTGAGTGTCGGAGCGTGGCGCAGCCCGGTTAGCGCACCGGTCTGGGGGACCGGGGGTCGCGAGTTCGAATCTCGCCGCTCCGACCATTTTTCTCAAGATGCCGATCCAGAGATTTCCCGCCTTGCGGCATCGGCCAGGAAGGCCGAACGGGTCATGCCGCGGGCACGCGCCGTCGCGTCGATCGCCTGCAACAGACCGGCATCCATGGTGAGATTGGCTTTCACCGTACGCCCGGACAGCTGAATCAGCGGAATGGCGAGAAAGAACCCGTCATCGCGCATGGCCTCGCGAACTTCAGGGGCCTGACGGAGTTCTGCCAGGCTCCGCGGCGCCACGGGCGGCGCGTCTTCGAACCACAACGCCAAAGCTTCGCGAGCGAGGCGCGGCAGGTCGTCGAGATCGTCTGCAGCGGAGAAACAGCCCGGCACGTCCGGAAACTGGATGCCATAGGCGTTATCGCCGTCTTGGTGAATGATGCCGATGAAATGCTTCATGCTCACTCCTCGATCCAGCCGGCCTCGCGATAGATGGCGCGAACTGTACCCATGGGCAGGTCCTTCTTGGGGTGAGGGATGATCAACGTGACCGCACCCTTGCGGAATTTGTGATGGGATCCACGCGCACCGATGAGCTCAAACCCGTCCCGTTGCAGGCGCGCTATCAGCTTGCGGCTGTTTTTCTCGAATTCCGGCACATCAATGCGGCGCATTTATATGCGCCTTCCCGAGTTGCGTCAATACGCCATTATCGAGCAAAACAACTAAAGCGCAACCAATGGTTATTGGTTTAGTGCCGCCTTCATCACATCCTTCATCGGCACGTCCGGATTGATCAGATCGTCCGGATCCGGCTTTGCGCGCTGGGCGATCATCATCTTTGCCGCCATGAAGCCGTGAGCGTCATTGACGCAGTCCGCGGCCACAAGCACGCCGTCCCTGAGATGGAAGAGGGTGAAGTGACCGGCAGCCGGATCGGCCGGGCGGCGCTGCAGCGTCGTGTCCTGCTGGCCGATCACGCCGGCGGTCTGCAGTTTCAGCTCGAACTGGTCGGACCAGAACCAGGGCACTTCCGGCTTGGGTGCCGGTGTTCCGCAGATCGAAGCGGCCGCGTGCTTGGCCTGGTCGAGCGCATTGGGCACGGATTCCAGCCGGATCCGTGTACCGGTCAGCCAGTTCTCCTGTTCGGCACAATCGCCGATCGCGAAAATCGCCGGATCCGAGGTGCGGCATTCGCTGTCGACGCTGATCCCGTTACCGGTCGTCAGGCCCGCAGCAGAGGCGAGCTCCTGATTGGGCAGGACGCCGATGCCGACCAGCACGCTGTTGCACACGACCTCTCGCCCGTCGGCCAGCTTCACGGCGCCGGCGCGGCCCTGACTGCCCTCGATTGCCTCGACCTGGGCGGACAGTTCGACCGTCACACCGCGCGTACGGTGGGCATCCAGATAGAAGGCCGACAATTCCGGCACCGCGACGCGGGCCAGGAGCCGGTCCATCGCCTCGATGACAACCGGTTCCGCACCCAGCTTCTTCGCCACCGAGGCCGCTTCCAGACCGATATAGCCGCCGCCGACAATCGCGATCCGCTTGCCCGGCTGGAAATCGGCCTTCAGCACGTCGATATCGGCAATGGTGCGCAGATAGCGCACGCCATCCAGATCGGCGCCGGGGACGGGCAGGGGGCGTACGCGCGACCCCGTGGCGATGACGAGACGGGTATAGGTTTCCGTTGAGCCGTCGTCGAAGCTGACGGTTTTTGCGTCCCGGTCGATAGCCGTCGCAGCAACGCCCAGGCGCAGGTCGACCTTCTGGTCGGCCCAGACCTCCGGCGGTTGCAGCCAGAGCCGGTCCTCGCCGATCTCGCCGGCCAGGTAGGCCTTGGACAGGGGCGGGCGCTGATAGGGCGGATGCGGTTCGCTGCCAACGAGCAGGATACGTCCGTCGAAACCGGACCGCCGCAGGCTCGCGGCGCACTGTCCGCCGGCTTGGCCGGCCCCCAGGATTATGACCGTCGCGTCCGTCATGCTGTTCGTCCCCCGTCTTGCTTCGTCTTTTTGGTTCTGTCTGCGACACAATGGCGCGTCAGTGTTCGATGTGCGAGTGCATTCTCAGATGCGCAAGCGTGAAGCTGCGCCCCGGGCCTTGCCCCCTTCGCCGATTGCGGTAGTTACCGCGCAGCGGAGGTTCCATGGCCTACCATACGAGTACCACCAGTCGCGCCGTTTCCAACTGGCTGCTCATCGTCGCCGTGATGGTTGTCGGCATGATCATTGTCGGCGGCACGACCCGCCTGACCGACAGCGGCCTGTCGATCACCGAATGGAAGCCGATCTCCGGCGCCATCCCGCCGCTCACCCAGTCCGACTGGGAAGAGGAATTCCGCCTCTATCAGCGCACCACCGAATTCCAGGAGCAGAACGCCTCCATGACGCTGGCGGAGTTCGAGTTCATTTTCTGGTGGGAGTGGGGGCATCGCCAGCTGGGCCGCCTGATCGGCCTCGTCTTTGCCGTGCCCTTTGTCTTCTTCTGGCTGCGCGGCCATCTCAGCGCCCGGCTCAAACCGCGCCTTTTCCTGCTTTTGTGCATGGGCGGCGCCCAGGGCGCGATCGGCTGGTGGATGGTCGCCAGCGGGCTGGTCGACCGGCTGGATGTCAGCCAGTACAGGCTCGCCACGCATCTGGGCATGGCCTTCATCATCCTGGGCTATTCGATCTGGCTGTCGCTGGAAGCGCGGTTCGGACCGCCGCCCCTGCGCCGCGGCACCCTGGCCGGCGTGTCCTTCGCCTTGCTGGGCCTGGTCTTCCTGCAGATCATACTGGGCGCCTTCGTGGCCGGGCTGGATGCGGGCCGCATCTACAACACCTGGCCGCTGATGAATGGCGATCTGATCCCGGACGGCTATCTGGGCGGAATGAGTTTCTTTCCGGCGATTTTCGAGAGCCATGCGGCCGTGCAGATGCATCACCGCTGGACAGGCTATCTCGTGGCACTAGCGGTCTTCGCCTATTCGGTGACGATCTGGCGTGAACCGCGCGTGTCGCTCAAGCCCTTCATGGTGATCCTGCCGGCCCTGGTTGTCGGCCAGGTCGCCCTGGGCATCGCTGCCCTGCTGGCCGTCGTGCCGCTGGGCCTGTCACTGGCGCACCAGCTGGGCGCCGTCCTGCTCTTCATTGCAACACTGTGCGCCGCCTGGACGGCGCGGCGGGCCGCTTAGCCCGCCTCGCTGTCAGTCTGGGTCCCGACCGGATTGCGGCCGGTGATCACGGCGCGCGAGAAGGCGTCGCGGGAGATGACTTTCACGCGCTGGTCGGCCTGGTCGAAGATCGACAGCATGCCGTTGGAATAGGCGGTGAAACCGTAATCGGCCGGCGACACGGCAATTGCGCCCGGCCGGCCGATGCCCGGTGTGGACAGGCCGTCGACCACATCGATCGCGTCGCGCTCTTCCAGCGTGCGGGCATCGAAGCTGCGCACAGTCTCGCCGGCCCCGTCGGTGGCCAGCAGCAGGCGCGTACCGGAAAATTCGCCCACAGCGATGCCGGAGGCGGGAATAGTGGCTTCGGCCAGAACCGCGCCCTCGGACGACAGGCGGGTTACGCCGGCAGCGGGGCTGGCGGTATAGATATCGCCGTCGAACACGGCACACTGGCGCGCCGGGGCGGGCAGCGGGAAGCTGCGCATCTCTTCCACCGACAGCGTGTCGCCGCCGGCATCGCGGACACGCCAAACATTCGCGGTCGCACCGGTTTCCAGCACGACGAGTTCGACAAATCCGGCGCCTTCGCGCAGCAGGCACAGACCGGCCACACCGCCATCCGTACCGGTCTCGGCCAGCGGCAGATCGAGCACCTGGGTGCCGTTGCGCACGATGGCATAGCCGAACACGGCGCCATTATCGGGCGAGGCACCGAAGACCAGCGGCAGGTCTTCCCCGCGCAGCTGGAAGTCCGGGGCGGTCGCCAGACCGGTCAGGCGCGCACCGGCATGACGCCGCTGCAGCTCACCGTCCAGATTGAAGATGTCCAGACCGCCTTCACGCGGCGCCGAGATCACCAGGCCGAGCGAGGGGGCGTCGCCGTCCGGCAGGAAGGCGAGGGCGCTGGCGCCGCCTTCCACACCGGTGAACGCCGCCGTGACCAGCACTTCCAGCGTTTCCGGACCGGTCGCCGCATCCGGCGTCTCGTCCGCATCCTCGCCCGTCTGGCCGCAGGCAGCCAGCGCCAGCAGGCTTGTGCCTAGAGCGAGCGCTCTGACCAGGGACCGCGCACCGCGAAGGTGCGGCCGGGATTGCGCTGAATGTTGAAAAACAGGGTCGAACCGTCGGGACTGAAGCATGGACCACAAATCTCGCTTTTCTCGCCGAGCGCGTCGGCATCGGCATTCCGGCCGATCGTATACACGCGGCCCTCGGGCGTCACGCCACGGATGTACTGATCCTCGTCGCCGTCTTCCACGACGATAAGATCACCCCAGGGCGCCACGCAGACGTTGTCGCATTTCTCCATCACGCGTGCATCGTCCGATTGCACGAAGAGCTGCAGGCGGCCGGGCTGTTCCGATTCGCGGTCCGTACCCTCGAACGGGCTCGGCTGGTAGCGGAAGATCTGGCCGATCCGTTCCGGTCCGCCATCGGTACAGGCGAAATAGCATTCATTCTCGCCCCACCACAGGCCTTCCCCGCGAGTGAACATGGCGGCGCCATCGGCATGGCCGCGCTCGGCAAGATCATTGTCCGGGTTCTCGACATCGGCGAGATCGACCCATTCCACCTCCAGCCAGTCACCGACCGGCAGGCTGTTGCCCGTCCAGTTGCGCGTATCCAGACCCGGCTGGCCGCGCACAGCCAGCGCCTGCAGCCGGCCGCCACGCGCCAGCTCGCCCGGCACATCCGGGATATAGCGGTAGAACAGGGCCAGGCCGCGGCGATCCTCGGTCTCGTAGACGCAGCCCGAGGCCGGATCGACGGCAATCGCCTCGTGACGGAAACGGCCCATGCCGGTGATCGGCACCGGGGTTACCAGACCCGTCGCATCCGCAGGCACTTCAAAACAATAGCCATGATCGACCTGGGCATCGCCGCCGGCCTGCCATTCGGTCTCCTCGCAGGTGATCCAGCTGCCCCAGGGCGTCGGCCCGCCTGCACAGTTATTAATGGTGCCGGCGAGCGACATGTATTGCTCGGTCACCTCCAGGGTTTCCGGATCGACGACCAGGTGGGTGGTTCCGCCCAGATGGGGTGCGCCGTCATCGGTCCAGTCATGCACCATGTCGCGATCGATCAGATCGAGGCCGGCCGCGTCGGGCCCGAAGGCCGACTTCTCGATCTCGTCCGGATTAAGCTCGTGATTGCGCACGAGGACCCATTTGCCGTCCGCACGGGCAAAACAGGCCATGCCGTCGAAATCGCCCGGTGCGACCAGACCGTCGGTCATCGCATCGCCGACGGTCGAGATGACCTCATAGGTAAAGCCTTCGGGCAGGTCGAACAGGCCGGCCGGATCGGCGACCAGCTCGCCATAGCCCTCGACCTGGTTCAGCCAGGGCTGGGTGATCCCGTCAGCCCGTGCACAACCGGCCAGAGCCGGCAGTCCGGCGAAGGCGACGGAGGTCGCTGTGGCGGATTTCAGGAAATAGCGGCGGGACAGGGACATCGAACAACTCCGGACGTTCAGGGGAGGGTGTGATTTAGTTAGGCAATACAACGGGTTCACGACGGAAAAATGACGCACTCGATATATGTGGTATTATTTGACCGTATATGCAGGTGTATAAAATTCAACGCGGAATTCCGCCGAGGCTTGACCGGTTCGTATTTCACCTCTAAACGGCGCGCTCGAATTCAAACCGGGGCCAACCGGCCAAAGGCGAGAGAGTTATGAAGACCTATTCCGTGAAACCGGCGGATGTCGAGAAGAAGTGGGTCGTGATCGATGCAGAAGGCGCCGTTGTCGGCCGTCTGGCTGCCTACATCGCGACGCGTCTTCGCGGCAAGCACCGTCCGGACTACACCCCGCATGTCGACATGGGCGACAATGTGATCGTCGTGAACGCCGAGAAGGTCGTGTTCACCGGCCGCAAGCGCGACGACAAGCGTTACTACTGGCACACCGGCCACCCGGGCGGCATCAAGGAAACCAGCCCGGCGAAGCTGCTGGACGGCCGTTTCCCGGAGCGCGTCGTCGAGAAGGCCGTGCTGCGCATGCTGCCGAAAGACAGCCCGCTGGCCCGCAAGCAGTTCTCGAACCTGCGCGTTTACGCCGGTGCCGACCACAAGCATGAGGCTCAACAGCCGGAAGTGGTCGACTTCAAGTCCATGAACACCAAGAATACGCGAGGCTGATATGAGTGACGAAGCCCGCTCGCTCGAAGACCTGAAAGACGTCATGAAGGACGCCGATACCGGCGCCGTCGCGACTGAAGAGTCTGTCCCGGCCGAGCCCAAGATCGACGAACACGGCCGCGCCTACGCGACCGGCAAGCGCAAGAACGCGGTCGCCCGCGTCTGGATCAAGCGCGGCAATGGCAAGATCACTGTGAACGGCAAGGACCAGGAACAGTATTTCGCCCGCCCGGTTCTGCGCATGCTGCTGCAACAGCCGCTGGAAACCGCCGAGCGCAAGGACGAGTTCGACATTGTCGCCACCGTCGTCGGCGGCGGTCTGTCCGGTCAGGCCGGTGCCGTGCGTCACGGTATCTCCAAGGCGCTGACGATGTTCGAACCGGGCCTGCGCCCGGTGCTCAAGGCCAACGGCTTCCTGACCCGCGACAGCCGCGTGGTCGAGCGCAAGAAGTACGGCCGCAAGAAGGCCCGCCGCAGCTTCCAGTTCTCGAAGCGCTAAGGGTTTTCGGAGCGATCCGATTTCAAAGAAACGGGCGGTGCCGCTGGCGCCGCCCGTTTTTTATTGCGGGTTCACCGCCACAGCTTGCCCAGCTCCTCGGCCAGCGTGTCGTAGACCAGCCGGATCTTGCGGCTGGTATTGAGCTCGCGATGGGTGACCAGCCAGACCGGTACCGGGATAGGGGGCAGGCCGGGAAAGACCGGCTCCAGATCGGGATAGAAACCGATCATGTCGCGCGTCACCACGCCGATGCCGAAACCCTGGCGGATCAGGGCGAGATAGGCCGGTCCGCTTTCCGAGGTGACACGGAAACTCTCCGGTGTGAGGTCGAGCCCCAGCTCCCGGAGATATTCCAGCATGCGCGGATCGCGCTCGAAGCCGACAAAGTCGAGCCGGCTGCCCTCCTCCGCCGTCTGCGGCCGGCCCACCCGGTCGAGAAAAGCCGGCGCGGCATAAAGATGCGCACTGGTCTCGCCCAGCAGGCGGGCGATCAGGTCCGGCTGGTCCGGGCGGGCGTGCCGGATGGCGATGTCCGCTTCGCGCTTGGTCAGGTCGCGGACCGTGTTCGAGGCGATGATCTCGATCTGCAGTTTCGGCGCGATCGTGCGCAGGCGTTCCAGGGCAGTTGGCAGAAAATAGGTCGCCACCAGGTCGGTCGATGTGATCGAGACATAACCGTCCACGGAGTTGGCCTGGCCGGATGCCGTCAGCGAGATGCGCTGGGCGGCTTCGCCCATGGCGCGGACATGTTCGACCAGTTCCAACGCCGCCCCGGTCGGCCGCATGCCGCGCGGGCCGCGCTCGAACAGGGTGACGCCCAACGCCTCTTCCAGCGCCGTGATCTGGCGTGACAGGGTTGGCTGGGTCTGGCCCAGCGCGCGGGCCGCGGCGGAAAACGAGCCTTCCTCCACCGTCGCCAGAAAGGCACGGACCTGGTTCCAGTCAAAGGCGATACTCGTCCAGTTCATCGTTTTTCGTATATCAGCTGCAGGGATTTGCAGATTTATATCCGATTTGCGTATGGGTACATGGGTATCTGACAGACAGGGGATTGAACCGATGGACCGCAACCGGCGCTTCTGGGACCGCACGGCGAAAAAATACTTCAAGGCGCCGATCGGCGACGAGGCAGCCTATAGCCACAAGCTGGAAAAGACGCGGGAGTATCTCACCCCCGACAGCGAGGTGCTGGAATTCGGTTGCGGCACGGGTGGCACCGCCGTGCTGCACGCGCCGTACGTCAAGCACTACCTGGCCACCGATATTTCAGATGAAATGCTCAATTTCGGCCGCGAACGTGCGCGCGAGGCCGGTGTGGAGAACCTCTCCTTCCAGCGCGCGAATTTCGACGAGCTGGACGCCGCACTGGAAAGTTTCGACGCCGTCCTCGGCCTGTCCATCATCCATCTGATGCAGGATCCCGACGCCGCAATCGCCCGTGCCTTCCGCCTTCTCAAGCCCGGCGGCGTCTTCGTCACCAGCACGGTGTGTATTGCCGACGGGCTGTGGTTCCTGGTGCCCGTCATCCCGCTCATGCAGCTCTTCGGCCTGGCGCCGCAGGTAAAATTCCTGTCAGCCCGCCGTCTTCGCAAAGCCATGGAAGCCGCCGGTTTCACAATTGAGTACGAATGGTGGCCCAAACGCTCCAAGGCCCTCTTCCTGATCTGCCGCAAGCCGGGGTAGGGGGCGTCACGTCCTTATCCCCGTCTGGGGAGAAGGTGCCCGCAGGGCGGATGAGGGGCGCTCCTTACCTTGAACACCACACCCATTTTTCCCGGTCGAATGCCCGGCGAAGGCCGGGCGGAGCGCCGGGACCTGCGGGAAACTCATCGTTTGAAATGATCTTCGGTCGATCCCGGATCTGCGGCCTGCCTGCGCAGGCCTTCGTCCGGGAAAAATGGAGAGAGTTGGAAGAGAGAGAGAGAGTTGGAAGAGAGAGTGAGAGCGCCGCAACCATCACCGTCACCCTGACACCCGCTT
>NZ_JAEPOL010000014.1 GCF_017642925.1 Maricaulis sp.
CGAGCGATATCATGGTTCTGGCTCACGATGTTCTTGAAGACACCGAAGTGCTTCAACTGGAGGGCCGCGTTAAGTGGTACGATCCCGCGCGCGGGTACGGGTTCATTGACGCGGTCGATGGCGAGGGCGACATCCTGCTCCACGCCAGCTGTCTGCGCCGTTTCGGGCAGGGTCCGGCCTTGCCGAACGCCAAAGTGGTCTGCAAGGCCGTCCGCGGCGACAAGGGGCGTCAGGCCATTGAACTGGTCGAGATGAGTGGCGGCGACACGCAGGCCGAGGTGCGGCCCCGGCGTTTCCATCCCTATGCCGTTTCCAGCGCGCCCTTCTGCCAGGCCGTGGTGAAGTGGTTCGATCCGCTGCGCGGCTATGGCTTCGTCAATTGCGCGGAAGTGGAAGGCGATGTCTTCCTGCATGCCGCCACGCTGCGCCGCGCCGGTCTGGAAGATGTGGCACCGGGCGATACGCTGGAAGTGCGCTGCCTCGAGGGGCCCAAGGGCGCTCTGGCTGCGGAAATCCGGCCTGCTCCGGGCGTTTGAGCCGGGCAGGTTCGATCCGGCTGTTGATGACGGGCTCGCGGCGTCTGTCCGGCGTTGCGCAACGCGCAGACGCCCGCTAGCTTCCGGCACATGCGCAGCTTGATCCTTTCCCTTCTGGTCGGCCTTTCCGCGCCGGCCTGGGCGCAGGACGCCGAACCGGCGGCCGCAACGCCCGATACCACCGTTTCCGGTCCCACCGCGGAAGTGTCCGCCATCGCGTTTGGCGGGCCCGAGCCGGTCGTCATCGACAGCGCCGATGGCCGGCATGTCTTCACGGCCGAGCTGGCGACCACGCCGGACCAGCTGGAACGCGGCCTGATGTGGCGCGAGACGCTGGATCCCGATGCCGGCATGCTGTTCCACTATGCTCCGCCCCGCCGCACGGCGATGTGGATGGAAAACACGCTGATCGATCTCGACCTGGTCTTCATCGCGCCGGACGGCGAAATCGTGAAGATTGTCGGCCACGCCCAGGCCGGTTCGCGCCGCAGCCTGGCGTCGGACGCCGTGGTGGCCGGCGTTCTGGAACTGCCGGCGGGCCGCACATTCGAGCTGGGTATCCGCCCGGGCGACACGGTGCGCCACGCGTTCTTCGGCAATGTGGACGAAGGTGCGGACGACGCGGCGCCGGCTGCGGAAGAAACCGCTGAAGAAACGTCCGAAGATACAGATGCCGAGGCCGCCGGCGAGGCGGATGCGGATACGCCTGCACAGGATACGCCCGAAGACGCGCAGTAGGCTTGCCTAAAGGCGAGGGCGCTTACATAAGGGCAATATTCGGGGTGTGGCGCAGCCTGGTAGCGCATCTGGTTTGGGACCAGAGGGTCGCAGGTTCGAATCCTGCCGCCCCGACCATTGACCGGTTTTTTGCCGGTCCATGCGGTTGAAATGGGAGACGCGCATGTTCGCGAGGATCTATCGTCCGGCCCGCAATGCGATGCAGTCGGGCCGCGGCAAGACGAAGAAGTGGGTGCTCGAGTTTTCGCCGGAGATGGCGAAAAAGCCGGATCCGCTGATGGGCTGGACGTCCAGCTCGGACATGCGCAGCCAGATCCGCCTGAAGTTCGACAGCCAGGAGGACGCGGTGGCCTACGCCAAGCGCCAGGGCATCCCCTTCCAGGTCGTCGAGCCGCACGAACCCAAGCGGTACGAGAAGTCCTACGCAGACAATTTCTCCGCCGATCGCAAACAGCCCTGGTCGCACTAGACCGGAGCCTGTCTGGCCTCCGTAGCTCAACCGGATAGAGCGCCCGCCTTCTAAGCGGATGGTTGCAGGTTCGAGTCCTGCCGGGGGCGCCATTTCTCGATTGCTTCCGCTCCGCTCGAACCCGTACCCGGTCGCACTGCCGGTGGCGGGGGCGATGCTCACATGGAACGCGCTCAGGGCTGTGGGGTTTGGACTCGATCGCGTCGGGCCCGTCATCTTTCCTTTGTTCCCGCTCCGCTCGAACCCGTACCCGGTCACACGGCCGGTGGTGGGGTTCGTGGTCACACGAAGCGCGCTCAAGGCTGCGGGGTTTGAGGCTGGTCCTCCCACCTGCGCCATTTTTCCTTTGTTCCCGCTCTGCTCGACCCGAGCTTGGCTCCGCCTTCGGTGGCGGGGTCGATGCTCACATGGAACGCGCTCAAGCCTGCGGGATTTGGATTTGATCCAAAAGCGGTGCTGGGCCTGGCTCGCGCGGAGAGGAACAAGGAAAAGCGCTGTTCGCGCGCTTGCAAATGACGGCGCGCAGCCGGGACAGATGTCGGCATCATGCACCTTGGATACACGTTCCCGGACCAACGGAATTTTCCCCAGATCGACGATCTCCAGGTGATTGCGCTACAGTCTGTTCTGGAAACGCAGCGCCGTGTGAGTATGAGATCGAAACGGGTACGAAGAAGGTTGTACTATGATTGACGAGGATGCATTGGACCGGGCCCAGGACAAGGCGTTCGATGCCTGGGATGCTCCAAGCAAGGCCAAGCGAACGGCCCTGGCGAGGGAGGCGCTGGCGATTTCCCCTCTCTGCTCTGACGCCTACGTTATCCTGGCTTTGGAGGCGGGGAGCGACGAAGAGGCGCTCAACCTGTACAGGCAAGGGGTCGAAGCAGGTGAAAAGGCTCTGGGCAATACAGTTTTCAAAGAAGACGCCGGGCTCTTCTGGGGGCTGATCGAAACCCGGCCGTATATGCGCGCACGCCAGGGTCTGGCCGACGCGTTGCTCAGGCTGGGCCATCATAACGAGGCGATCGAACATTATATGGACCTGCTGCGCCTCAACCCAGACGACAATCAGGGCGTCCGGTACGCGCTGATGGACACGCTTCTCACCACCGGTCGCGACAGCGAAGCAAAAACGCTCTTCAAGCAATATCGCGAGGACGAATCCGCTGCATGGCTCTATGCCCGGGCTTTGTTGTCCTTCCGTCAGAGCGGCGACAGTGCAGCATCCCGCAAGTGGCTGTCGCAGGCCACGGACGCCAACCCCCTTGTTCCTGGCTATCTGCTGGGGAAAAAGGCCATGCCGAAAAGGCTTCCGGACTTCTACACTCCTGGCGATGCCAGCGAAGCGATCGTCTATACCGAAAGCGCCAGTTCGGCCTGGGAGGCGACCGAAATGGCTCTGGCCTGGTTGGACACGACGGCTGCGCGGCCGGATTCTGACGTCGTCGCAGCCCCGGCCCCGCGCGACGAGGCGATCGACAGGGCTGTTCTGGCCCTGCTTTATCTCGGTCTGCACGATGGCGACAGGGCATGGAAGAGCTTCGACTGGAGCGCCCTCGATCGACTGCATGCCCAGGGCCTCATTTCCGACCCGGCGAGCCGGGCGAAGTCCGTCCGGTTCACCGAAGACGGTCTGGAACTGGCCCGCGCCCGCTTTCACGAACTGTTCGGAGATTGAACAAGGGAGCATGTTCCTGACGTGCAAGTCCCCGCAGCCCCCGCGTATTTCGTACGAGCATCGACGCCATTACCGATGGCAACGCGCAATGAAGAGCGCCCCGGACCGTGTGTCCGGGGCGCTTTTCGTGTCGATACGGCGTGGATCTAGTCTGCGGTGTAGGGGAAGGGCGCACCGCCGATGAATTCAGGGGCCGACTGTTCGGGACGCCCGGAAGGCACCGTGATCCGCGTGCGCCGTGCGGGCGCGATGGCCGGCTCTGCCTCGTGCGCGGGACGCATCATGTCTTCATGTGTGAAGACAAGATATTCCACGTCGAACCGGTCGGCTGTGGCCCTGGCAAGGGCGATGCCGTAGGCGTCGCTGTCCAGATAACGAAGGCCCGTATTGCGTCGCTCGGCTGTTGTCAGGGCCTCGGCATCGGGGGCGCCGGTTTCGAGCCAGCCGGCGGTCCGGGCGTGTCCGTAGAGGATGGTCGAATTGAGCCAGGCCACCCGCTCGCCGCCGGGCCCGGCATCGGAGAACAGGCGCGGGATCATCCCGTCCGGATAAAGCCGGCGTACATGCAGGTCGAAGACCCGGAAATAATTCGTGGAGGATATCCCTGCCACGGCAAACTCGTTGGCCGACGGCCCGCAGTCCAGCCCTTCGCCCAGCACGCTGGAGAAATGCATGTGGTGGTCGCCGGTGAGCGAAACGACGTTTTCGATGTTCTCTGCCTGCACGTAGCGCAGGAATTCGAGACGTTCGGCGGGATAGCCGTCGAACGCGTCGATGTTCATCGCCGTCTCGACCGGTTCGATCTCGTGACGCACGAAGGTGTAATCCAGTGTCATCGACGACATGGGCACCGACAGGGCACAGACTTTCCATGTGGCATCCGACTGTTTCAACGAGCGCTTCAGCCAGGCTTTCTGTGTATCGCCCCACATTGTGCCGACCGGCCGATCGGCGACGGGATCCGCCGCCGCGCGTCCGGCATCCCAGCGCGCGACCTCCTCGACCGGAAGGATTGCATGGGGGTGGAAGGAAAGCTCCAGGGCGCGCTCGGGCGGTATGGGGTGTTCCGACCGGAAGGACCGGCTGTCGGTCAGAAACAGGTCCAGCCGCGCGCCCCAGCGCAAGCGCCGCGGAATGACCAGGCTATGCGTGGCAGTCTCGTTCGCCGCCGCACCTTCCGGCGTGTCCAGTGCGGCGTTCGCGACATCGGCAAGTTCGAAGTCCCGGGCGAACTGGTCTCCGGCAAGGCCTGACAGGCGTGCCGGAATGTATTCGAACCAGGCCTGGTTCGCGGCCATCTTTCGTTCCTGCGCCGGCGTGCCGGCGGGGTCATAGGTCGAGACGGACTGCCAGGAATTGTTGGAGAATTCATGGTCGTCCCAGATCGACAGGAAAGGCCAGCGTCCCCGGGCGCGCTGCAGCCACGGATCCGACAGATAGGTGCGATACAGATGGCGATAATCGTCAAGCGTGACGGCATGATCGGTGCGCGCGCCGTCCGTTTCCGGCCAGGCGAGATCGCGGGCGAGCCCGCTCATGGCAAAGATCTGCTCATAGATGAAGTCGCCGAGGAAAAGCACGAAATCCAGATCGGCGCCGTCTTCCCCCCGGGTGAGCAGGTGGCGGTAGGCGTGATAATGGCCGGTCTGGAAATTCTGGCACGATGCAAAGGCGAACTGTACGTCCTCGGCGCTGTCCGCTGCCGGGGCTGTGCGTGACATTCCCGTTGGCGACATCGCGCCGTCGTCGCGCAGGAAACGGTAGTAAAGGCGCTGACCCGGCTGCAGGCCGTCGACCACGACACGCACGGTGTAGTCCGCGTCGGGCCCCGTCTCGACTGCCCGCTCGACAATGAGCGAAGCAAAGCCGGCGTCGGTTGCGACTTCCAGGTGGCCGCTGGCAGTCCCGCCGGCTTCAGGCGGCAGCATACGGGTCCACAAAACGATGCCATCCTCTGTCGGATCGCCCGAGGCCACGCCCTGGGGGTAGACATCCGGCGCGAGCCGGCTTGGTACGGCGTGTGCGGCAAAGGCCGGGCGGGCCGTGGCCGCAAACGTCGTTGCGGACAGAGCGAGAAGCAGTGTGCGGCGGTTGATCATGGCCATTCTCCTCAGCGCGGCCGGGTATCGCCGCCGAAGCGGGTGGTGACTTCCAGCATGACGGTGCGCGGATCGGCCGGGTAACCGAACGTCCCGGCCCCGGCGACCACGAGACCGCGGGTGAAATATTCCTCATCCGTCAGATTGCGTCCGCTCAGGGCGATCCGGAATGCCTCGGCGTCGTAGGCCAGCGTGGCGTTGAGCGTGGTGTATTCGGACTGGAAGTCCGTATTGGCCGCGTCATAGGCCATCTCGCCATAGTGTGTGGCATCGATTGACGCGAAGACGCCGGACGGGTGCGTATAAACCGCCCCGGCGGTCAGCGCGGTTTCCGGGATCAGTTCGATCCGGTTGCCGCTGTAGTCCAGCGGGTTGCCGAGTGTGTCAAACGTGCGGAAATCCTCGTACTCGGCATCGGTCAGGCTTGCCGATGCAAACAGTTCCAGCCTGTCGGTCGGGGAGTAGCGGGCGCCCAGCTCAAAGCCGGCAGAGCGGGCGCTGGAGGCGTTGTCGACCACAGTGCCTGTCTGGAAAGGCGAGGTGGACAGGACGACGCTGCGCTGGATCTGCATGTCGGTCCAGTCGATGTAGAAGGCCGCGGCATCGATCTCGAGCGCGCCGTCCAGAAATACGCCCTTCAGTCCAAGCTCGTATTGCCAGACGTCTTCCTGGTCATAACCCGGATCGCCCGGGTTCGAGATGAAGATCGAGCCGGCCCGGAAGCCGCGCGTGACCGAGCCGTAGACCTGCATGTCATC
Source organism: Maricaulis sp. (assembly GCF_017642925.1). GTDB lineage: Bacteria > Pseudomonadota > Alphaproteobacteria > Caulobacterales > Maricaulaceae > Maricaulis. Next base: position 6,279 of record NZ_JAEPOL010000014.1, read on the forward strand.
CTGCGGCCGCCAGGCAAGCACAAGCTTGGGCTGGAGCGAGGTATAGTCGTCGGAGTGCGACTGCAGCGGGGCGCCCGCGGCAACGCGATAGTCTGCGTCCTGATCTTCGAAGGCCAGGCGCAGGCCCGTGGTCAGTGTCCAGTCCTGCGACAGCTGGGTCTCAGCCTCACCGAACAGGGCGATGGCGCGGGTCGACTGCCGCTGGGACTGGTCGAGCAGAAGCAGGTTGAGCGGTGTGAAGAGAGTCGTGCTGCGGAAGGCGTGGCGCTCGTCCAGGAAGTAGAGGCCGGCGACCCAGCTCGACGCATGGCCGAAGAGCGGCGCATCGCCGGCGAGACGGAATTCCTGGGAAAAGCTGTCGAACCGGTCTTCCTGGCCCAGAAGGACCGGAGACAGCACCGCCGAGAAGCGTGCGATGCGGTCGGCACTGGCATAAGCGGTGATGGAGGTGAAATCGGCGCCGAGGAGCGGGCCCTCGATTGTCACGACCGGCAGAACCAGCTGACCGTAGCCCGTTCCCAGGTCCGGCGCGATGCTTTCACCCGGCGTCTGTACCGGCACGAGATTGTCGGCATTGTTGTCATAACGGTCATAAGTCAGCCGCCCCACAACCCGCCAGTCCCCATTGTCCCAGCCGGCCGTTCCGCGCAGGGTGAAATCCTCGGTGGCATGCGCATCGTCCAGACCGAGCACGGTATTCTCGATGAAACCCTCACTCTGTTCGTACCGGCCAGCGAGGCGGAAGAAGAGATTGCTTTCCTCCAGCGGCCCGCCGAGAGCCGCACGCAGGCCGTAGGTTTCGCCGCTGCCGCCATAAACCGTGACTGAGCCAGCATCGCCTTCGCTGCCATCGCGCGTGACGATGCTGACAACGCCGGCATTGGTGTTGCGGCCGTAGAGTGTGCCCTGCGGTCCCTTGAGGACTTCCACGCGTTCCACGTCCAGCAGGCGGTAGGTGTTGTTGTAGGGAGCGATGACGCCATCGATGGCCGTCGAGAAATTCTGGTTGTCCGATGTGCCGGTGGCCCCGATACCACGATAGGCAAGGCGATACTGGCCGTCGGCGAATTCGGCCATATCGAGCCCGGCGATGCCGGATGCCAGGGCTGCGATGTCCAGCAGGCGGGCATTCTCCAGAGCGTCGGCGGTCAGGACGTCCAGGCTGGCGGCGACGTCTTGGGCGCGCTGCTCTCGTTTCTGGGCCGTGACGACGATGACGTCGGCATCGGTCTCCTCCGAAACCTGGCCGGACTGGGCACTTGCCGGCAGCGGAAGGCCGGCGGCGGCGATGGCGGCGAACGCGGCCGCGCGCATCAAGGCGGTTTTTCTCATGGTGCAATCCCCAACTTGCCACCGGCTCGAGCGAGCCCGGTACGAATGTTCAGTAAAACTACGTCAACGGCATCGAGTTGTCGTTCATGAGGCGCGATATGACAGATATACGTGACGGTGTTGTGACGGCCTCAATAGTACGTTCGTTCAGTTTTATGATGCCTTTGGCAGAATTCGGTTTGTTCTTTCTGCCGAAACTGCCTATGACGGAGCAAACAGGACGGGGAAGAATGTGACGGACATTGCGAGCACGGCTGACACGGCCCGTAGACGGCTGGCCGACTGCGCGGCGGCGCTCTGGCTGGAGGCGGGGCCTGGTGCTGTGAGCTTCGGGCAGGTGTCGGCCCGTACCGGCTTGCAAAAATCCCTCGCCGCCTATCACTTCCCCACGGTTGGAGCCCTGCGTGCTGCAGCGGCAGACCGGGTGCTCTCTGATTTCTGCAATCGGGTCCGTCTTGTGGCAGAAGAGCTGGCGGCCTATTCGTCAAAGGAGGCGAGCGGTCCGCGAATATGGGCTCAGCTGGTAATGCAGGCGCTGGGACCCCAGGGACACGGCCTGGCGATCCTGGAAATCGCCTTTCTCGCACTCGACGACGCGGATTATCGTCGTCGCATCGTGCGTCTTGCGGCCGGTCTGCGCCGGATCGTGCGATGTCTGGGGGAGGCGCGGCAGCCGCGCGAGCCGCGTACGGCTTTTGCGCTGGTCGTGGGAGCCTTGCTCACCCATGCGGCTCGCGGACATGGCCCCCATCACCTGTTCGCGCTCGATCGTGAGCTCGAAGAAGCCTTCGCCGGACCGGGCTTGCCGCGTCATCGGCACCGGACGCCCGGCGTCGGGCCGGCGCCTTCAGTGGCTGGGGCCCCGGTCACGACCCCGCGCGAGCAGATCCTGGATGCCGCAATCGACCTTCTGGCCGACGACGCCCTGCGCGCGATGTCCCACCGCAGCCTGGCACGCCAGGCCGGCCTCTCATTGTCGGCCACGACCTATTACTTCGCATCCAAGACCGAAATCTTCGAAGCGGCGCTCGAACGCCTGATCGAGAGAGCGCAGCACGCACTGGCGAACAGCGCGAGCACTGCGGGCCCGACTTCCTGGGACATGGACAGCCTGGTGGAGACCTTGACCGAATTCTATCTCGAAGAGGGACAGGCGGCGACGCGCGCCCATCTCAATATCGGTCTTCTGGCCGGACGCACGCCCTCCATGCACGCGGCGATGGAAGACTTCTACGCACTTCAGATCGCGAACTTCATCCGGCTTCTGGGCGAAGCCGGTACAGGCGGCAGCGGCGATCGGACCGCCTTTTTGTACAAGCTGATTTCCGGCCATCTGATGCTCAGCCTGCTGGACATGTAGCGAGCCGACAGGCGCGGTCAATCCCGTCTGCGTCCGCCTCCGTTTGCGGAGAAGGTCACCGAAAAGGCGATGCCGATGATCAGGGGGACCCAGATCGGCAATTCGCCGACACCGGGGGCGTCGAGCGCGGCGGCGATGTGATCGTCGACCAGCCACCACAGAAGAAAAAGCCACATGTCTACGTCCCTTTCGTGCTGGATCAGGCGACGGCGGCGAACCCCCGTTCCAGATCGGCGATGAGGTCTTCCGGCGCTTCCAGGCCGATGGCGAAGCGGATCAGGGCGCCGTCATGGCGGTGCGCGGTCTTGGTGCGCTTGAGCTGGGGGTCGCAATGGATCGCCAGGCTCTCATAGCCGCCCCAGGAAAAGCCCATGCCGAACACGTCGAGCGCATCGAGGAAGCGCTCGCTCTTCGGAATGTCCCAGCCGGGGAACTCCACCGAGAACAGGCCGCAGCCGCCGGTAAAGTCGCGCTGGAACAGGGCGTTGTCGGGATGGTCGGCATGAGCCGGGTGCAGGATACGGCCGGTCTCCGGACGCGATTTCAGCCAGTCGGCGATGGCCATCGAAGACGCAAAGCTGCGCTCCATCCGCACCGCCATCGAGCGCAGGCCGCGCAGGGCGAGATAGACATCGTCGGGCGCGGTGTGGAAGCCGAAGCTCCGCTCGGTCGCCTGCAGGCGCGCAAACAGCGCCTCGTCTCGCGCCACCACGGCGCCCATCAGGAGATCGGAATGCCCGCCGACATATTTGGTCAGCGCCTGGGCGGCATAATCGACGCCCAGCTGCAGCGGTTTCAGGGTCAGCCCCGCGCTCCAGGTATCGTCGATAATGGTGATGACGCCTTTCTCGCGCGCGACCTTGGCGATGGCCGGAATATCCTGCATCTCCATCGTCAGGGAGCCGGGCGATTCCAGCAGGATGGCCTGGGTTTCGTCCGTGATAAGATCGGCGATCTCCGCGCCCATGCGCGGCGCGAAGAATTCCGTCTTCACGCCGAATTTCGGCATGGTGGTCAGAAGGAAATTGCGCACCGGTCCGTAGATGCAATCGGCCGCCAGCACCGTCCCGCCAGCCTCGACCGAAGCCAGGATGGAGAGCGTGTTGGCCATCAGGCCGGAGGAGGTGAGGGCACAGCCCGCACCGCCCTGCAGCTCGGTCAGCGCCCCGCGCAGGGCCTGGTGGGTTTCCAGACCGACCCGGCCGTAATGCACGCGCCCCTGCGGGAAGTCGTAAAGCTCGGCCGCTGACGGGGCGAGCATGGTCGAGCCGCGGGCGACAGACGGATTGACCTGTCCGCGTTCGTCGTGCGGCCGTCCAAGCCGGGTGAGCCGGGTTTCGTCCTTCATCAAGTCCCTCAATCTGTTTCGACAGGCGTATCGCTGCGGCTGCCCCATTCTGCCCAGGACCCGTCATAGACAGCGGCCGTGCGGCCTTCGCGCTCCAGGGCAAGCGCAAGGATGCAGGCCGTCACCCCGGAGCCGCAAGTGGTAATGACGGGCGTATCGTCGCGCAGACCCGCATCATGAAAACCAATGGCGTCGCCGATGAGTCGCCCGTGCGCGTCCAGCAGTCCCGCGAAGGGCAGGCTCAACGCGCCGGGCATGTGTCCGCTACGCATGCCGGGGCGCGGTTCGGCTGTCTTGCCGGCAAAGCGCGCTGCGGGACGGGCATCGAGAATCTGGTGCGTGCCGGATGCGACTGCATCCAGCACAGCCTCTCGGCCGGCGAGACGCCGAGGCTGGAATTCAGCCGTGAAGTTCCCTTGTGACCAGGTCTCTGCGGGCCTGGTCTCGACCGGGCCGCCCTCGGCCAGCCAGAGCGGCAGTCCGCCGCTCAGCACGCGTACGGCCTCATGTCCCATCGCCCGGAACATCCACCACACGCGCGCTGCGCTGAACAGGCCCATGCGGTCATAGACGATCAGCTCGCTGTCCCGGTCGATCCCCAGGGCGCGGGCATGACGCTCGAAGACGTCCGGCGGCGGCAGCATGTGGGGCAGGGGCGAGGTCTCGTCCTTCACCGTGTCGATATCGATCGGCCGGGCGCCCGGAATATAACCCGTCACGCGCGGCTGCGGCCCGCCCTCGAAAGTCCAGGTCGCGTCGAGAAAGACGGTTTCGGCGGCGCCGTGCTGCCTGAGAGCATCGGCGACGGAGATGACCGGGTCGGTCATGCCTCCATCCAGGCCGGCACCGGCAGGCCCTTCTCGCGCAGGAAGTCGGGATTGTAGAGCTTGGACTGGTAGCGCGAGCCGTGATCGCACAGCACGGTCACGATGGTGTGGCCGGGGCCCATATCGCGCGCCATGCGGATGGCACCGGCGATATTCACCCCCGACGATCCGCCCAGGCAAAGGCCTTCCTGCGTGATCAGATCGAAGATCAGGGGCAGGGCTTCCTCGTCGGAGATGCGATAGGCCCGGTCGACCTTGGTATCGACGAGATTGGCCGTGATGCGGCTCTGGCCGATACCTTCGGTGATGGAGGTGCCTTCTGATTTCAGCTCGCCATGGGCGAAATAGCCGTAGAGCGCTGCACCGCCGGGATCGGCGATACCGATCTGCACATCGGGATTTTTCGCCTTCAGCCCGGCCGACAGGCCGCCCAGCGTGCCGCCCGAACCGACTGCACAGATGAAGCCGTCGACCTTGCCGTCCGTCTGGTCCCAGACTTCCTGCGCCGTCGTGGCCGCGTGGAAATCGCGATTGGCGGTATTGTCGAACTGGTTGGCCCAGATCGCCCCATTGGGTTCGCTCTTGGCCAGTTCCTCGGCCAGCGTGCCGGAATAGCGCGCATAGTGATTGGGGTTGGAATAGGGGACGGCATCGACCTCGATCAGCTCGGCGCCGAGAAGCCGGATCGCGTCCTTCTTTTCCTTCGACTGGGTGCGCGGGAAGACAATCACCACCTTGTAGCCCAGGGCAGCGCCGACCATGGCCAGACCGATCCCGGTATTGCCGGCCGTGCCTTCCACGATCGTACCGCCGGGTTTCAGTGCGCCGGATTTCTCCGCCGCACGGATGATGCCCAGCGCGGCCCGGTCCTTGATCGATCCGCCGGGGTTGAGAAATTCCGCCTTGCCGAGGATCTCGCAGCCCGTCGCCTCGGAGGCTGCGTTGAGCCGGATCAGCGGCGTGTTTCCGATCAGGTCGATAACGGACTTGGCGGGGGTCACGGGCGCTCTCCAGTTTTGCGGACGTTGCGGGCGATATAGGCATCGACTTGTCGGGCCTCCAGCAACAAAACGCAAATCCGGCGATCCGGATTGCAGCTTGGTGCGTAGAACCGGGTATGAAAACGCTCGCCCTGATCCTGCTGACGGCCGTCGCATCGCCGGCGCCCGTGCCAGCCGAACCGCCCGCCGATCTCGTGTTCGACGTCCTGCGCAATGGTCAGGAGTTCGGGCGGCACGAAGTCCGCTTCGATGCGGGGCAGGACGGGGCTCTCCTGGTCGATATCGATATCGAACTCCGGGCGGGCCTGGGCCCGATAACCGTCTTTCGCTACGAGCATTCCTCAGAAGAAGTCTGGCGCGACGGTCAGCTCGTCTCGCTGGAAGCCGAGACGCTGAAGGATGGCGACCGGGTTGCGGTCGATGTCGAACGCGGCAGCGATGCCGGTCTTGCCGACCTGATGCCCTCAAGCCACTGGCTGGGCTATGACGTGGCGCTCACGCGGATCCTGAATACCGAAACCGGCGAGCCCATGCCCGTGGAGATCGAGGATCTGGGCCTGGAGACGATCGAGACGGCATCCGGCACGATCGAGGCGCGCCGTATCCGCATGACCGGCACGCTGACGGTCGACCTCTGGTACGACGCGGAAGGCCGCTGGGTCGGTTGCGCGTTCGAAGCGCGCGGCCAGTCGATCCGCTACGTCCTGCAGGACGCCTAGGCGTTCTCTTCGGCGGTTTGCGACTTCATCTGTTCGAAGGCGGCGAGAGCGGCCTCACGTCCCGCTTTCAGGTCGACGACGGGGCGCGGATAGCTGCGTCCCAGCTCCACGCCCTGCGATGCAAGCTGTCCGGCCGACACCTCCCAGGGCGCATGGATGTCGCGTGTCGAAAGACTGACGAGCTCGGGCACCCAGCGGCGGACATAATGGCCGTCCGGGTCGAATTTCTCGCCCTGGGTCGCCGGATTGAAGATGCGGAAATAGGGCGCCGCATCGGCGCCGGAGCCGGCGACCCATTGCCAGCTTGCGGCATTCACCACCGGATCGGCATCGACCAGCGTATCCTCGAACCAGGCCATGCCGTCACGCCAGTGACAGCCGATATGCTTGATCAGGTAGGAGGCGGTGATCATGCGCGGACGATTGTGCATCCAGCCGGTCTTCCAGAGCTCGCGCATCGCCGCATCGACCATGGGAATACCGGTCCGGCCGCGCTGCCAGGCCTCGAGGCCTTCGGGATTGTCGCGCCAGGGGAAGTGATCGAAGCGCGGGTCGAAATTCTTCTGCCGCAGATCGCCGAAATGATGCACCAGATAATAGGCAAAGTCGCGCCAGCCGATTTCCGCGAGGTATTTTTCGGCTGCCCCGAAGGACTGCCCGCGCTCGGCCTGCAGCTGGACGCGGTGCCAGACCGTGCGGGGCGAAATCTCGCCCCAGCCCAGATGCGGCGACAGGCGTGACGTGCCGAACAGGTCGGGCCGGTCGCGATGGGTCTTGTAGTCGGGCAGCGCCTCGCCGAGGAAGGTTTCAAGCTGTTTGCGGGCCGCCGCTTCGCCGGGCGTCCAGCGATCATGGAAACCGGCGGCCCAGTCGGGCTTGACCGGCAGCAGCTCCCAGTCTGCCAGATCGTCGCTGGCAATCGCATCGGCTGCGATCAGCCTGTCCGGTGAGGGCAGGGGCGCGCGGGGCGAAAAGTCTTTCTGTGCGGCCCGCCAGAAGGCGCTGAACACCTTGTAGGGCTGGCCGGAGCCGTTGAGCACGCTGGCCGGATCGATCAGGGTCGTGGCGCGGAAGGCGCGCGGCCGGACATCCGCCGCCTGCAGCGCCTCGGCGATATCGCGGTCGCGCGCAGCGATCCAGGGCCAGTCGACCCGGTTCCAGAAAACCTCGCGCACGCCGGCCTCGCGTACGATCTGCGGGATCAGATCGGCCGCCGCGCCCTGGCGCAGGCTGAGCCTTCCGCCCAGGCGTTCGATATCGGCCGCAAGGGCGGTCAGCGAATGATGCAGCCACCAGTCCGCCGCCGCGCCCGGTGACAGGCGCAGGGCCTTATCGTCTTCACGAATATAGACAAACAGGAGCGGGCGGCCGCTCTGGACCGCGGCATGCAGTGCCGGATTGTCGGCCAGGCGAAGGTCGCGCCGGAACCAGACGAGTGCAGGTGCGGTGGCGGTTGCAGTTGCCATGAGTGTCCTGTGGATCGATAAGGGCCTTGTCTGAATACGCCGCCGACCCGATATCGGATCAGGCGAGCGACACCAGCGCCGGCGGCAGGCCGGCTGCAGAACGAGGCCCGAAGGAGGCCGTGAATGAGCCAGGTCAATTCCGTGATTTCCGTACCCCGTCCCGGTCGCGATCCGATCGAGATCGGCAATGACCGCAAGCTCACCTTCATCGCCGGCCCCTGCCAGCTGGAAAGCCGCGAACACGGGCTGGAAGTCTCCCAGCAATTGCGCGAGATCGCCGACCGTCTCGATGTCGGCCTGATCTACAAGACGTCCTACGACAAGGCGAACCGCACCTCGCTCTCGAGCGCGCGCGGCATGGGGCTGGAAGCCTCGCTGCCGGTATTTGCCGAGATCCGCGAGAAGACTGGCCTGCCGGTGCTGACCGATGTGCACACGGCCGAGCAGGCCAAGCTCGCCGCCCAGGCCGTCGACGTGATCCAGATCCCGGCCTTCCTGTGCCGCCAGACCGATCTGCTGATCGCGGCGGCCGAAACCGGCAAGCCGGTGAATGTGAAAAAGGGCCAGTTCCTGGCGCCCTGGGACATGAAGAATGTCATCGCCAAAGTGGCCGATGCCGGCAATCCGAATGTCATGGCCTGTGAGCGCGGCGCCAGCTTCGGCTATAACACGCTCGTCTCCGACATGCGTTCACTGCCGATCATGGCCAGCTTCGGCGCACCCGTCGTGTTCGACGCGACCCATTCCGTGCAACAGCCCGGCGGGCAGGGCACGACCTCCGGCGGCCAGCGCGAATTCGTGCCGACCCTGGCGCGTGCGGCCGTCTCCGTGGGCGTTGCCGCCGTCTTCATGGAAACCCATCCGGATCCCGACAATGCCCCGTCGGACGGCCCCAACATGGTGCCGCTGAGCGAATTCGAAGCCCTGGCGGCCCGTCTTTTGGAGTTCGATGCGCTGGCGAAAGGCCTCTAGCGGAATTCCCTGCGGTCGGGGATGGGTACGACAGGCGCATCCTCGACTTCCTCGATTCCGTCCAGTGCCGGCGCCCAGCGGCGCTCCTCCTGCAGGATGGTCGAGAGATTGAGGCTGCGCCGCGCCGCATCCAGCCGCAGATCCTCGTAGAAGAGGTTGAAGGGCGGGACGCGGTATTCCTCGGCCATCCGGTTGGGGCGGCGCAGATCGGCATAGTCCGGCTCCTCCACGAACAGGATTCCGTCACCGCACTGGGCACCGGTCTGCCCGGGCACGGGTGCTGGCGTTGAATCCGGCGGCAGGCCTTCAGCCGCGACACCGCCGCGATGCAGGCGTGCCGAGGCGTATTCCGCCGTGCGCGCCGACAGGATCGGATTGACGCACAGGAGGCCGCGCCCGTCGACAAAGTCCAGACCGCCGCGCGGCGTCCAGGTCATCGAGCGTTCGGTGAGGATGCGGATACGGGCCTCCTCGCCCGGGCGGGCGTAGGAATAGGCCAGCACGCAGCGCACATCCTCGGGCGTCTCGCAGGGCGGGATATCGGCCAGAACAGTGTTGAACAGGTCCAGCGGGACCGGCGATTCGAGGATATAGGCCGCGATCAGCCGCTCGCGCAGTTCCGGATCGGGCGCGACCCGTTCGATCAGCAGGCCCAGCACGTGGAACCCGCCCTGGCCGACCCCGGCCAGCAGGATCGGCCGGTCATCGCCTGCCTGCATCAGGAAAGCCTCGAAGGCGCGTTCGACATCACCATAGGCAAACTGCCGCGCCAGGATCGAATCCTCGCGATTATTCATGAAGGTATAGAGCGCCGCCTGGCGGTATTTCGGCGCAAAGAGCACGCCGGAATTGGCGAAGGGCGCGGCATAATTGGGCAGCATGGTGCGCGTCACCGCCTCGACGGCGCGCTCCTTGTCCAGCTCGGCATTCCAGTTCGAACCGCCCGAATAGGTGGTGGGGTGCACGAAGAAGACCGCCGGCTCGTCCTCGCCGGTGAAGGTGCCGCGGGCGAACCAGGCCTCGGCGCTGGCATAATTGGCGCCGCGCGGCGGGGTGTAGGTCTGGAAGGGTTCGCCGGGGTCCTGGAAGGTCTGGTAGATCTGGTCACGCAGGGCCCAGCTGGTCAGCGCTAGCAGGACCAGAAACCCGGCCGCACCGGCCAGCATCATCCAGCGGGCGATCGAGACAGGATTGGCCTTCATGCCGTCACGGTCTCCCTGCAGACTTGCCGGAAGGTGTCGCGTGCCGAGATTGGCGCACCGGAATCCATAACGTAGACTACCCTTGCTGCGGGGGAATCAGCTCATTTCACGCGCCTTGCGCCGTCCGGACACGGGAGTGCCATGTTTCGCTGGCTTCGCAACAGTTTCCTCACCGGGATCGTTATCGCAACCCCGTTGGGTGTGACGCTTTATCTGATCGTCGCATTCGTCGGCTTCGTCGACAATGTCGTCAAGCCGCTGATCCCGGCGCGCTACAATCCGGAAAACTATCTGCCCGGCGATTTCACCCTGCCCGGGCTGGGCGTGTTGATCGCGGTGGTGATCCTGACCCTGCTGGGTGCCTTCGCCGCCAATGTGTTCGGCCGGACGCTGATCAATCTGGGCGACCGGATCGTCGCCGGCGTGCCGCTGGTGCGCAATGTCTATGGCGCGCTGAAGCAGATCATGGAGACGGTGTTTTCCGGAAAGAGCAATTCCTTCAAGGAAGTCGTGCTGATCGAATACCCGATGAAAGGGCTCTATGTGGTCGCTTTCGTCTCGGCCAATGGCGACAATAATCTGAAGGAAAAGATTTCCGACGATGTGGTCGGCCTGTTCGTGCCCACAACGCCCAACCCGACTTCCGGCTTTCTGCTCTACACGCCCAAGAAGAACACCATCCCGATCGACATGTCGGTGGAAGAGGCGGCCAAGCTGATCATCTCCTTCGGCATGGTCACGCCGGACAAGCTGCCGCGCGATGTGCGCGCCACCCTGCCGCCGGAAATGTTCACCCGGACCTGAGCATGCGCACGCCCTGGTCCTGTTCAAACAGGTAGAGCAGGACCCGCAGGGCCTCGCCGCGATCGCCTGTCAGTTCAGGGTCCTGATGGACCAGCAGGCGGGCCTGGTCATTCGCTTCGGCGATCAGTTCGCCATGCGCTTCCATATCGGCGAGACGGAAGTCCGGCAGACCGCTCTGGCGCAGGCCCAGCGGATCGCCGGCGCCGCGCAGGCGCCAGTCCTCCTCGGCGATGCGGAAACCGTCATCGGTCTCGCGCATGGTCTCCAGCCGCGAGCGGGCCGTCTCGCCCAGCGGGCCCTTGTACAGGAGCAGGCAGGAGGAGGGCTTGTCGCCCCGGCCGACGCGTCCGCGCAGCTGGTGCAATTGCGCCAGGCCGAAGCGTTCGGCGTGTTCGATGATCATCACCGTGGCGTCGGGCGCATCCACGCCGACCTCGATCACCGTGGTCGCGACCAGCACATCCATTTCGCCATTGCGGAAGGCGGTGGCGGTGGCTTCTTTCTCGGCCGCCTTCATGCGGCCATGCAGCAGGCCGACGCGCTGATCCCCCAGTGCGGCCCGCAAATGCCGCCAGCGATCCTCGGCGGCAGAGAGTTCGGACTGTTCGGATTCCTCGACCAGCGGACACACCCAGTAGACCCGGTCGCCACGGCCGATCGCGCGGCGCACACCCTCCACCACCTCGTCCAGCCGCTCCATCGACACGAGCCGCGTTTCCGGCGGGATACGCCCGGCCGGTTTCTCGTCCAGGCGCGACACGTCGAGATCGCCATAGACAGCGAGCGACAGGGTGCGCGGGATCGGCGTGGCGGTCATCACCAGCGTGTCGGGCTTGTGCCCCTTGGCCGTCAGCCGCATGCGGTCGGAGACGCCGAAACGGTGCTGTTCGTCGATCACGACCAGGCCGAGATCGGCGAATTCGATGCCCTCCTGGAAGAGCGCATGGGTACCGCAGACCACATCCACTGTGCCGGCGGCCATGCGCTCCAGGATCTCCTTGCGCGCCGTACCCTTGTCCCGGCCGGTCAGGGCGATCACGGAAAGTCCTGCCGGTTCAAGCAGCTGCGCCAGGGTCTTGGCGTGTTGCCTTGCCAGGATTTCCGTCGGCGCCATGATCGCGGCCTGCGTGCCGGCCTCGGCGGCCTGGGCCGCAGCGAGGGCCGCGACGAACGTCTTGCCGGCGCCGACATCGCCGTGCAGCAGACGGGTCATCCGCTCGCCGGACTCCATGTCGGCACGGATCGCCTCGAAGGCCCGTGTCTGGGCGCCGGTCGGTGCGAAAGGCGCATTGTCGAGAATGGCCCGGACCTTTTCGCCGGTTCCTTTGAGCGCCCGGCCGGACTGGGCCTTGCGGCGTGCCCGCACCAGCTGCAGGGCGAGCTGGCGGGCAAACACCTCGTCAAAGGCAAGCCGCGCGCGCGCCGGATGCGACGGATCCAGATCGGCAGCGGATTCCGGCGCGTGCAACATGCGCACGGCCTGGCGGAAATCGGGCCAGCCCCTCTCGCCGCGCATGTCGTCCGGCAGCCATTCGGGCAGGGCAGGCACCATGGCCACCGCGCCGGACACCGCCTTGCGCATCGTCTTGCCGACAAGCCCGGCGGTGAGCGGATAGACGGGCTCGATCAGCGGCGTGCCGGTGGCTTCTTCCTCGGTCATCACCAGATCGGGATGCAGCATCTGGATTTCCGAGCCATAGCGTTCGCAACGTCCCGAGACGATGCGGCTCTCGCCCACGGGCAGGATGCGCTGCAGATAGTCGGGGCGGGCATGGAAGAAGACGAGATGCAGGAAACCTGTCCCGTCATACATGCGCACCTTGTAGGGCTGGCCCTGACGGCGGCCGGGCACATGTTCCTCGACCGTCGCGGTGAGGGTGACGATCTGGTCTTCCGGCGCATCGATCACACTGACCTGGCGCGACCGGTCGACGATGCTGGCCGGTTTGAGAAACACCACATCCTTCACCCGCGGCCCCGCCACCTTGGCGACAAGCGTGGCCAGCCGGGGGCCGATACCGGGCAGGGCGGTGACGTCCTGGAACAGGGGGAAGAGAATCTCTGGGCGCATCCTTATCTATCTTATCGGCAAGTTGCGCGGCTGCCACCGGTCGACGCGGGCTTTCAACGGGACTATATGCGCCCATCATGACCGATACGCTCGACACCCAACGCAAGAAACTGCGGATCCGCGCCTGGCGTCGCGGCTTCAAGGAAGCCGACCTGATCCTCGGCCGCTTCTGCGATGACAATATCGACAGCCTGGACAAGGCTGGCCTCGACGCGGTCGAGGCCCTGCTCGACCAGTCCGATCAGGATGTGTACGGCTGGATCATCGGGCGCGAGCCCGTTCCGGCCGAATTCGACACGCCGGTGATGGACCGGCTCAAGGCGTTCCGCGTCGATGCGGACGCAGCCTTCGGCGACGGGCCGAAAGCCTGATATTCGCGAGGCAGCGCAGACATGTCCGATATCGAGATGATCGCCCGCGCCCAAGGCCCGGCCACTGTCTGCGGTGCGCCGGAAGGCCTGGATGCGCTGATGCTGGCCGATGCCGGCCGTCTGCATGGCGGGTTGAGCGTCTTTATCGCACGCGACGATTCCCGTGCCGCGGCCTTTGCTTCTGCCCTCGACTTCTTCGCGCCTGACGCGGAAATCCTGCGCCTGCCGGCCTGGGACTGCCAGCCCTATGACCGTATTTCGCCATCGCCGCGTGTGGCGGCACGCCGGGCCGCGACGCTGGCCCGTCTGGCGGGTGGGCTGGGCAGCAAGCCGGTTTTCCTGGTCACCACGATCAATGCGATGACCCAGCGCTGTGCGCCGGTCGAGGTGCTTACCGGCGCAGGCATTGCGATCCGGCCCGGCGCCAGCGTCGATGTCGAAAAGCTCAAGCACCATTTCGCCGTCAATGGCTATGCCCGCACCGCCACGGTTATGGAGCCGGGCGATTATGCCGTGCGCGGCGGGGTGATCGACGTCTATCCGCCCGGCGCGCCGGAACCGGTCCGCCTCGATTTCTTCGGTGACACGCTGGAATCGATCCGCGCCTTCGATCCGGAAACCCAGCGCTCGACCCGCCAGATGGACGGCATATCCTTCACCCCGGTCAGCGAGGTCCTGCTGGACGAGGAGACGGTGTCGCGCTTCCGTTCCGGCTTCATCAAGACTTTCGGCGCGATCAAGGACGACCCGGTCTATGAACAGGTCAGCGCGGGCGCGCGGCCGGCCGGTGTCGAACACTGGCTGCCGCTGTTCTACGAACACCTGGCCACGCCGTTCGACTATCTGCCGGACAATACGCTGATCGGTATCGATCACCTGGCCCAGGACGCGCTGGACGAGCGGCTCAAACAGGTCACTGACTATTACGAGGCCCGCACCACGGTCGATGAGAGCCGGCATGAGAGCAGCCTGTCGGCCCCGACCTACCGGGCATTGAAGCCGGAAGCGCTCTATTTTGCCGAAGGCGACTGGACGAAGGCGCTGCAGGGCCGGGCGGTGCGCCGTTTCACGGCTTTCCGCGAGCCGGGCCCGCAGACCATCGATGCCGGCGGCAAGCAGGGCCGCGCCTTCACCGCCGAACGCGCCGCCCAGAATACGAATGTGTTCGATGCCGCCGCCGGCCATGTGCGCGACCTCTCCAGGGCCGGCAAGCGCGTTGTGCTGGCCTCCTGGTCCGGCGGGGCCTCGGAACGCCTCGCCAGCGTGCTGGGCGATCACGGGATTTCCGGCATCCGTGCCTGCGAGAGCTGGGCCGATGTGACCAGCCTGCCGGCTGCAGCCGTGGCGCGGGTCGTTCTGCCGCTGGAACGCGGTTTCGAGACCGACGAACTCGCCGTCATCTCCGAACAGGACATCCTCGGCGACCGTCTGGCGCGGCCGCGGCGGCGGCGCAAATCTGCGGACATCATCGTCGAGGCGGGCTCGCTGTCGCCGGGCGATCTGGTGATCCATGCCGATCACGGGCTGGGCCGTTTCATCGGTCTGAAAACCCTGCCGGTGCAGGACGCGCCGCACGATTGTATCGAGCTGGAATATGCCGGCGCGGCCAAGCTCTACCTGCCGGTCGAGAATATCGAACTCCTCTCGCGCTATGGCGCCGAGAGCGAGACGGCGCAGCTGGACAAGCTGGGCGGTGTCGCCTGGCAGGCGCGCAAGGCCAAGGCCAAGAAGCGCCTGCGCGACATGGCCGACCAGCTCATCAAGATCGCGGCCGAGCGCATGGCCCGCAAGGCCGACCCGATCGAACCGGCCAGCGGTATTTTCGACGAGTTCTGCGCAGCCTTCCCCTATGCCGAGACCGACGACCAGCTCAATGCGGTCGAGGATGTGTTCGGCGATCTGGCGCGCGGCCGGCCGATGGACCGGCTGATCTGCGGCGATGTCGGCTTCGGCAAGACCGAAGTGGCGCTGCGCGCCGCCTTTGTCGTGGCTATGTCCGGCCGCCAGGTCGCCGTGGTTGCGCCCACGACCCTGCTGGCCCGCCAGCACTACAAGACCTTCTCCGAACGCTTCCGCAACTGGCCGGTGAAAGTGCGGCAATTGTCGCGCCTGGTCGGTGCCAAGGAAGCCAAGGCCACGCGCGACGAACTCGCAGACGGCAAGGTGGAGATCGTCGTCGGCACGCACGCACTGCTCGCCAAGACGGTGAAATTCTCCGATCTCGGCCTGCTCATCGTCGACGAGGAGCAGCATTTCGGGGTGAAGCACAAGGAGCGCCTGAAAGAGCTGCGCACCGACGTGCACGTGCTCACGCTCACCGCGACGCCGATCCCGCGCACGCTGCAGCTGGCGCTGACGGGGATCCGCGACCTGTCCATCATCGCCACGCCGCCGGTCGACCGTCTGGCCGTGCGCACCTATGTCGCGCCCTTCGATCCGGTCTCGGTGCGCGAGGCCCTGTTGCGTGAGAAATATCGCGGCGGCCAGGCCTTCTTCGTGGTGCCGCGCATCACCGATCTCGACGAAACCGCCACCTTCCTGCGCGAAAGTGTGCCGGAAGTCTCCTTCGTCGCGGCGCATGGCCAGATGGCGGCGAGCCAGCTGGAAGACATCATGACGGCCTTCTATGAGGGCCGCTATGACGTGCTCCTGTCCACGACGATCGTGGAATCCGGCATCGATATCCCCACCGCCAACACGCTGATCGTGCACCGGGCCGACCGGTTCGGCCTGTCCCAGCTCTACCAGCTGCGCGGCCGGGTGGGGCGGTCCAAGACGCGCGCCTATGCCTATCTCACCACGCCGATGCGCCAGAAGATCACCGATGGCGCCGACAAGCGGCTGAAAGTCATGCAGTCGCTCGACAGTCTGGGCGCCGGTTTCACCCTGGCCTCGCACGATCTCGATCTGCGCGGCGGCGGCAATCTTCTCGGCGAGGAACAGTCCGGCCATATCAAGGATGTCGGCGTCGAGCTTTACCAGTCCATGCTGGAAGAGGCGGTCGCCTCGCTGCGCGGCGGCGGGGATGCCGAGGATGAGGGCGAATGGTCGCCGCAGATCAATGCCGGCGCCGCCGTCCTGATCCCGGACCATTACGTCCCCGATCTGGACGTGCGCCTGCAGCTCTATCGCCGCCTGTCCTCGCTGGACACCAAGACCGAGCGCGAAGCCTTCGCCGCCGAGCTGATCGACCGTTTCGGCCCGTTGCCGGGCGAGGTCGAAACGCTGATGCGTGTCGTGGCGGTGAAATCGCTGTGCAAGCATGCCGGTGTCGAGAAGGTCGATGCCGGCCCTAAGGGCGCCGTCATCCATTTCCGCGGCGACAAATTCGTCGATCCGCCGGCCCTGATCGAGCACATCTCCAAGAACCCGGCCCTGTTCAAGGTGCGGCCGGACCACAAGCTGGTCCTGCGCGCCGAATGGGATGCGCCGGAGGATCGCCTGCGCGCCATCGAGCGAGCCATGGCGCCACTGGCCGACATCGCCGCGCGTGCGAAGCAGGCCCAGGCCTGACGGGCCCGGGCCTGCTGAACTCATTCTGTTTTTCTCGGCTCCATCTCGTTTCCCCGGCCCTATCTCCTTTCCCCGGACTTGTTCCGGGGAAAGCGTTTTGGTCAGGTTGGCCCCTTGGAAAGCAGGGCGGTTACCGCCAGCGGAAGCTGATGAAGAAACAGCCCAGACTGCCCAGGAGAAACATCAGTCCGGGCACCAGGAACCAGCGCAGCGGGTTGGGTCGAGTGACAAGCGCGTGGTGGTTCAGCTGGAAATAACGCCGCCCGCCCTCGACCTCTTCGTAATAGCCATTGCCGCGATGCTGGTCTGTGGAGACATCAAGCTGATCAATCCGCTCGCGCATGGCGCGGATCTGATCGTGGCGGGGATGGTCGGCAGGAACCTCTGAGCGCACGACATCAAAGGCATTCGGACTTTCATCGAGCTGCAGGACTCCGTCGGAGCGATAGCGATAGAGATTTGCGTCCTGTGACAGATCGATGCGGGACAGGCCCAGCGCGCCGCCGCCCATCATCAGGAAGACCAGGCCGGCCAGCAGCCAGCCGCGTGTCAGGCGCAAGCGTCCGGCCTGTCCGGCCAGCACGGCGGCGCGCACTTCGCGGATTTCGCGCAGACGGTCGAGTTCGGCGGCCGAGACGCTTTCGCTGAGCTCGGCCGTATCGATGCCGAACACCTCGACAAGGCGCTCGAAGACATCGTCCGACGGGTAGGATCGCCCGGTTTCCAGCTTGGACAGATAGGATTGTTCGATCCGCGCCTTGGCGGCGGCCTCGGGCTGGGTCCAGCCTCTGTCTTCGCGCTTCTGGCGCAGATAGTCACCGAATTTCATGATCTTCCTCACGGTCTGGCCGCAGCGCATCTGCTCGGCTCGTTCCGGAAGTCTTGGAAAGTCCCGAACCGACTTGAAGAAGAATAACAAGGACTATCCGGGAAAGCGCAGGAATTTCTTGTGTTGCCGGCATCCGTTGGGGCGTCCGCTGCTGCCAGGGCTCCCCGGAACGGGGGAGAGACCGTTCTGCTGATTCCCGCGAGGCTGCGGCATCATCAAGCGGGGAGATGCGCGATGGACGCCTCGAAGGAAATTCTCACACCGGCCTTCCAGATCCTGACCGGGCTGAGCTTCATGCTGTTTTTGCTGGTCATGCTGCGGATACGCGCGGTGCTGCGCGGGGCCGGCGGCATGCTGCTGAAGCTTGCCATGCTGGGGATCCCGCTGGGCTTTCTGGTCCTGGCGCAGGCCGGGCGCGAATATTCGCTCGGCGGTGCAGCCGGCCTGCTGCTCGCGGCCGGTGGCTGTTTCTTTGTCAGCCTCGTCCTGATGGGTGGCGGAATGGTTCTGCTGGTGCGCGACGGCCCGGTCGGCGGCAAGCCTCAGGCCTGAGCGACGATCTGGGCCGGGCTCTGCAGGGCCCGTATTGCCCGCTCGACCAGGGTTTCCGCGGTCTCGCCGGTGCGCACCGGAACGGGCGCGGCCCGCACGGTCAGCCTGAAAGGATGCAGCGGATCCTCGCTCTCGAAAGCCGTGCATTCCGCGATCGCGGCGATCCGGGAGGCGACACAGTCAATGCCCGGCGCGTCCGTGAAGGGCAGGACGGCCAGGAAGACGTCGCTGGAGAAGCGGGCGGCAGCGTCCTCGGTACGCAGCAGGTGACGCAGCATTGCGGCAAACTGGCGGCGCGCCTTTTCGGCCGAGGCATCGTCGGGCCGTTCGCGGCCTTCCGGCAGCATGATCTGCAGGGCAATGAGCGCAAAGCTCAGCTCGTCGCGGGCCGACACGTTCAAAAGGTCCTGGATGTGTGACACCAGGAAGCCGGAATTGAACAGGCCGGTCTCGATATCCAGCGTGCGCGGATCGCGGCAGGCATCCAGCGCCGCCTTGGCCTGGCGCCGGCGCTTGCGCTCCTCGGTCAGGGTCAGGATGCGCTCGCGCAGCTCCGCATCGCCCGCGGAGGGTTCCAGAATGTCGGATACGCCGCGCGCAAAGGCTTCATCGGAGGTCTGGGCGTCGACGCGGTCGGCCAGCAGCACGACCGGGGTGTGGTAGAGCCGGGCATTGCGGCGCATGGCCGAGGAGATGGTGAAGGCGATCTCGCGCTTGCCGGTCGCATTCAGCACCACGGCGTCGAAGGGCCGCTCGTGCAGATAGTCGAAGGCGGAATAGGAGGAAAAGGCGGCGACGACATCGGCGCCGGCCTGTTCCAGCACATGCTGCAGCCCCATGAAGCGCGGCGAGGCATCGCCGACATAAAGTATGCTGGGCGGTGTGTCCTGGCGGTCCACCTGCGGACGGCCGCGGCCGTAGAGCGCGGTGACTTCGGCGCGGCGGGCGGCGACGATTTCCATCGCATGCAGGCGGAAGAGGGCGCGCAGGCGGGCCGCGATCTGTACGGCCGGCGCCGGATCGCGCAGCCAGGCATCCACCGTGTCGCGCGGGGCGAGACCGGCCGGTCCGACCACGAGTATCGGCAGGGCCTGGTCGGAAAAGCGTGCAAAGGCGCGCAGCCCGTCATCGATATCGTTTTCACATTCGGCGAGGATCACGCCGCCGGCCCAGTAGTGATGACGCCGGGCAGGCGGGCTGTCAGCCCGGACGATGCGGCAATTCAGGGCCAGCCGGCCCAATTGCTCCGCCAGTCCGTCCACGCGGCCGGATAGTCCGAATACAAGGACGTCGAGCGAGCGTCCCATTCGTCCCCCTGCCGATTTGAGCGCTGATGCCGTATTTCGCGAGTTTGTCACAAGTGCCACGCTTCTGGAACAAACGAATCAAAGGTTGGCGACATGAAACCCCAAGGACCTCTAAAAGGCGTTAAGGTAATTGAGTTTGTCGGACTGGGTCCGGCCCCTTTCTGCGCCATGATGCTCTCCGATATGGGCGCAGATGTGATCCGCGTCGACCGCAAGGGCGCGCTGGGCGGGGGGCATGCCGACGTTCTGGGCCGTGGCCGGCGCTCGATTGCGCTGGACCTGAAGGACGAGGCCGAGCTGGCCCTGTGCCGCGATCTCATCGGCAAGGCGGACATCCTGCTGGAAGGCTATCGCCCCGGCGTGATGGAACGCCTGGGCCTGGGGCCCGATGTGGCCCTGGCTGCCAATCCGGCCCTCGTCTATGGCCGCATGACGGGCTGGGGCCAGTACGGACCGCTCGCCCATGCTGCCGGCCATGACATCAATTATGTCGCCCTGTCCGGCGCGCTCGGCGCGATCGGCAGCAAGGAGCAGCCGGCCATCCCGCTCAACCTGGTCGGCGATTTCGGCGGCGGGGCGATGTATCTCGCCTTTGGCGTGCTGGCCGCGCTGCACCATGCGCGCACCGACGGGGAGGGTCAGGTGGTGGATGCGGCGATTGTCGACGGTGCCGTCTCGCTGATGGCCTCGCAGCACCAGCTCGCCGCGGTCGGCCTGTGGTCGCCGGAGCGCGGCCGCAACCTGCTCGACGGCGCGGCGCATTTCTACACCGTCTATGAATGCGCCGATGGCGGTCATGTGTCGATCGGCCCGCTTGAGCCGGAATTCTACGCCCTCCTGTGCACGAAACTGGGTGTCGATGCCCAGGCCCTGCCGGCCGACTGGTCGGGCCGCAACTGGGAGGAGGCGAGGCCGGTCTTTGCCGATCTCTTCCGTCAGAAGACCCGCGATGAATGGTGCGAGCTGCTGGAAGGCACGGATGTGTGTTTCGCTCCGGTGCTCAATTACGAGGAATCCGCGGCCCATCCGCACATGCGCGAGCGCGGCAGCTATGCCGAACCGGGCGGGGTGCGCCAGCCGGCCCCGGCGCCGCGCTTCTCCCGCACACCCGGCGCCATCCAGGGACCGGCGCCTGTGCCGGGCGCCGACCGTGAGGCGATTTTGGCTGATTGGGGAATATAGCCAGCTACCGGTCCAGCAGACGGTCGGTGCCCAGGGCGCCGGAGAGCGCATCCGGCGACAGCTGTGCACCGGCCATCCGCGCATAGGCGAGATCGGTGCCGGTCAGCCTCGCCTGTTCCAGATTCGCATCGCGCCAGTCGCTGTAGCGGCACTGGGCCTTGTCCAGCTGCACCGGCAGCACACGCCCGCCGCCCAGGGTGAGCGGCGTCAGCCGGGCGCCCGTCAGATCGGCATGGGTGAGCCAGGCACCGCTGAGATCTGCGCCGCGCAGATCGGCACCGGCAAGCTTGCAGCCGCGCAGATCGGCCCCGGCCAGGCGGGCGCCCTGCAATTCGCAGCCGCTGAGATCCAGCCCGGCCAGACAGGCCCGCGGTGCGCGCAGCGCAGTCAGGGCCCGCCCGGCGAGCGAGCCGGCAGGACGCAGGTCGAGGGCGGTGAAATCGACCGGCTGGCCGCTGGCGCTGCCGCGCACCTGCTGGATATGTTCGGTCAGCCGCGTCTCGGCCTCGCGCGCCGTCAGCACGCCGGCCGGTTCCGGGATGGGGCGGTCGGGATGGGCGCCGGTCTGCATGTCGCGCGTGACCGCCATGTCGAGCCGGGCGCCCTCCATGTCGCAGCCGCGAAGATCGGCGGCGGTCAGCGACGCGCTGGAAAAATCCGTTCCGGCGACCAGCGCCAGCGCGAAACGCGCGCCCTCCAGATCGCTGCGGCACAGGCGGGCTCCGGACAGGTTGGCATCCTCGAACCGCGTTTCGCGCGCCGAAACGCCGCTCAGCCGGGCCCCGGCCAGCGAGGCCCCGGAAAAGTCCGCATCGTCGAGCGTGCTGGCCTGAACCGTCGCCGGCTTGCCGTCATGGCCGGGCAGGGGGCGTTCGCGGAAATCCGCGCCGGCACAGCGCGCCGCGACAAGCCGGGCACCTGTGAGATCGCAGCCGCGCAGATCGGCACCCTCGAGCCGGGCGCCGACCAGACTGGCCTGACGCATCACGGTCCCGCGAAAGCCGGCACCGCGGCAGTCCGCCCCGTCAAATCGTGCGTCGGAGAGGTCGCTGTCGGAAAAGTCGGCATCGCGCAGATCGCAGCCGCTGAAATCCTGGCCGGCCAGGGCCGCGCCGCGGAAGACCGCACGCGCGCCGCCGGCTTCGCCCGTCAGGAAAGCTGTGTGCAGCCGGCACGAAGTTTCGATGCCGGCCCGGTCCCAGCTGCGGGATGCATGTGCGGTCAACGGTTCATCCGTGCGGCCTGAAACATGGTGTGCAACTGCGATACCCAAGCGCCCGCATGCTGGCAAGCGGCGGTGCCGGAGGCGACGGACATGAATGATGAATAGCGTTCATGTCGGGTTCAGCGGACCTTTGGCAATGTCCGTCTCGAGACCGGCGAACACCCTGTAGTCCCTCGCTCGTTTTCCGGTCTCGATATCGCTTAGATAGAACCGAAACGCCGGCTGCCCCCAACAGCCGGCGTTTCTTTGTTTCAGCAGGGCAAAACAGGGGTGACAGGTTTTGTCCTGGCGGCCTGTCAGAGTGATCTCCATCGAAGATGAACACGGATGGAGAGCCCCAATGGCCATCGCGATCAATGCCTATGTCGAAGGTGCAGGCGGCGTTCTGCGCAACATGGTCCCGCACCGTTTCCGCGACGGTTTCTTCCGCATGCAGCGCCCCGGCGACGATATCGACTGCCTGCACGTGGAAGACCTGCGCTCGGTGTGCCGCTATCTCAACAAGGGCTACCAGCTCGCCATGAGCTCGGCCGACGGCCACTCCATGCCCTCTTGGCAGCCGGCAGAAATGGTGCGCATCGCGGTGCGGTGACCTTCCAACGACCAACCGCCAGTTTCCCCGGATTTATTCTTTCCCCGGATTCATTCCGGGGCCTGCCAAAGCCTCAAGCGCACACTCAACCAGACCCCGGCACAAGGCCGGGGAAAACAGAGTGTACGGGCGCGCCCTAAGGCAGCCCCGGAAAGTCCCCGCGGCGATGGCCGGCGACCATGTCGGCCAGCGCTTTGGGCTCCAGTACCTCGACCTGGTCGCCCCAGGCATAGAGGTGCCAGCACATTTCCAGAAGACCGCTGGCACGGAAGCGC
This sequence comes from Maricaulis sp., assembly GCF_017642925.1. GTDB lineage: Bacteria > Pseudomonadota > Alphaproteobacteria > Caulobacterales > Maricaulaceae > Maricaulis. The sequence goes on from NZ_JAEPOL010000014.1 coordinate 29,227, forward strand.
ACGATCACCGAACCGTCCTCGAGCGTTTCGGTCGATTGCAGCGGGTGGAAACGGTAGCGCAGGGCGTGGGGCGCGGCGGCGGGGGTGAATTTCCAGACCACATCGCCGAACTCGGCCTCGTTCTGGAACACGCCGAAGGAGCGGTTGGCATAGGCTTCCAGGTCGAAGGCCTCGTCACGGGCGAACCAGTCCTGCGTCACCAACGCGCTCTCGATATCCTCGACCCGGTAGTGACGCATCACCGTGTCGCCGCGTTCTCGGTCGCGGCCGACCAGATAGCGCCGCGCGCCCAGCAGCAGGCCATAGGGTTCCACCCGGCGGGTCTTGGCGGCGCTGTCCTGGCGCCCGCGATAGGCGATCTCCAGTACGAAGGGGCCTTTCAGCGCCTCGGCAATGGCGCTGTCGATGCGCGGGTCCGAGGCCGGCTGCGGGCCGGGACGGGCGGCATGGCCCATGGCTTCCAGCAGCGCTTCCTCATCGGCTTCCAGCCCCGGGCGCCGCTTGTCGGGCATCAGGATCTTGATGGTTTCGCGCAACGAGCGCAGCTGCCCGGCCTCGCGGGTCAGGCCCTGGCGGTCCAGCGTCGTGCCGGCGAGTTCCAGCGCGGCGACCTCGTCAGCCGTGGGCGCAAAGAATTCCGCCACCCGGCGGCGCGGCACGCGCCAGCGCTTGTGGCCTTCGGCGTCGACATAATCCTCGGTGTCGGGGAAGACGCGCACCAGCGCATCGGTCATCCGCTGGGCGGTGCGGCGCACACAATCGAACTCCGCCTCGATCTCGTTCAGCGAGACGCCGGCATAGCCGCTGGCCATGCGCGCCAGCTGCAACAGTTCCACGGCCTTGGAAAACGCCATCGGGTTATCCTAGTTTCACGGGCAAGCGGGGCAGCCTGGACACGACTGATTCCGTTTTCGTGCGGCAGAGGGCCCGTTTGGCAGGCAATGTTCAAGTCCATTCGCAAACACATTCCGGACTCGCATCCGGTGATCGACGTGCTGACGATCGTCATCAAGGCGGTCAGCCGGTCGATGGCGCGCGACGTGATGCTGTTCGCCGGCGGCGCCTCCTATTTCGGCATGCTGGCCCTGTTTCCCGCCATGGCGCTGGCCATGTCGGTCTATGGCCTGACCAATGATGTCTCCGATGTGGAAGCCCAGATCGCGCGCTTTGCCGGCATCATGCCGCAGGGCGCCCAGGATTTCGTGCTGAACCAGATGGCACGGCTTGCCGTGGCGCCGATCTCGGCGCTGTCGGTGAACGGGGCCATTGCTCTGGCCATTGCCCTGTTTGCCGCCTCGCGCGGGGTGAAGGCGGTGATCGCCGGGCTCAATCATCTCGCGGAAGACCAGGACATCCGCAATGTCATCCATTTCAACATCCTGGCGATGGGATCCGTGCTGATCGGCGGGATGATGCTGACCCTGGCCAATCTGGCCGTGCTGGCCATCCCGGTCCTTCTGCGCAAGGTGTTCGTGCTTCTGGGGCTGGAGCCTCTCGATTTCGGGGGACTCGTGAATGAATGGACCGCGGCCGCCCTGGTGATGTTCGTGGCGCTGGAACTGCTCTACCGGATGACGATGCGCCGCCGGTCCGAAGCCGTCAGCTGGCGGGCCTCCACGGTCGCGGCCCTGGTGTCGACCGGTCTCTGGCTGGGACTGTCGAAAGGTTTTTCGCTCTATGTCGGTCAGGTGATCGATTTTGGCGTCTACGGGTCACTGGGCGCCCTTGTCGTCTTCCTTCTGTGGATTTATTGGTCGGCCTATGCGGTGTTCTTCGGTGGCGCGCTGGCGATCGAGATCGACGCCCGTTACGGCACGCGCCGGGACCGGACCACAGGCTAGGCAGGCGAGGCGGCTGGATTTCTGCTGCGCCCGCGATATAAACATGAACCAGTTATCAACTTTGACGCAGAGGTCTGCATGAAAAAGGTATATCCTGACGCCAAGGCGGCCCTGGACGGCCTCGTCTTCGATGGCATGACGTTGATGGCGGGCGGGTTCGGCCTGTGCGGCATTCCGGAAAACGCCATTGCGGCCCTGCACGCAGCCGGCGTGAAGGATCTCACCGTGATCTCGAACAATTGCGGGGTCGACGGTTTCGGTCTGGGCATCCTGCTCGACGCCAAGCAGATCAAGAAGATGGTCTCGTCCTATGTCGGCGAGAACAAGGAATTCGAGCGGCAATTCCTGTCCGGCGAGCTGGAGCTGGAATTCAATCCCCAGGGCACGCTGGCCGAGCGCATCCGCGCCGGCGGTGCGGGCATTCCGGGCTTCTTCACCAAGACCGGCGTCGGCACGATGATCGCGGAAGGCAAGGAACACCGCGAATTCGACGGCGAGACCTATATCATGGAAACCGGCCTGACCGCCGATGTCTCCATCGTGAAAGCCTGGAAGGCGGACCCGGAAGGCAATCTCGTCTTCCGCAAGACCGCCCGCAATTTCAACCCGATGATGGCGACGGCCGGCAAGGTGACCATCGCCGAGGTCGAGGAAATCGTCGAACTGGGCGAACTCGATCCGGACCAGATCCACACGCCCGGCATTTTCGTGCAGCGCCTGTTCAAGGGCGAATTCGAAAAGCGCATCGAACAGCGCACCATCCGCGAAAGGGAGAGCGCATAATGGCCTGGACACGCGACGAAATGGCGGCCCGCGCCGCCCAGGAACTGGAAGACGGTTTCTACGTCAATCTCGGCATCGGCATCCCGACCCTGGTGGCGAACTATATCGGGGACGATATCGACGTCACCCTGCAGTCGGAGAACGGCATGCTGGGCATGGGGCCTTTCCCCTATGACGACGAGGTCGATCCCGACCTGATCAATGCCGGCAAGCAGACCATCACCGAGCTGCGCCGCACCTCCTATTTCTCGTCCGCCGACAGTTTCGCGATGATCCGCGGTGGCCATATCGACATTTCGATCCTGGGCGCGATGGAAGTGTCCGAGACGGGCGATATCGCCAACTGGATGATCCCGGGCAAGCTGGTGAAGGGGATGGGCGGCGCCATGGACCTGGTCGCCGGCGTCAAGCGCGTCGTGGTGATCATGGACCACGCCAACAAGGCCGGCGAGCCCAAGCTGCTGAAGACCTGCACCCTGCCGCTGACCGGCCAGGCCTGTGTCGACCGCATCATCACCACGCTCGGCGTGTTCGATGTGAAGGGCGATCATCTCGAACTGATCGAGCTGGCTCCGGGGGTCACGCTGGACGAGATCAAGTCGAAGACCGAAGCGAGCTACACAGTCTCGCCGCAGCTGAAAGAACACGCGACGGCCTGAACCGGCCTGACCTGACGCAAAAGTAATCAGCGCTAACTTGTTGACCTGCAAGGCGGCTCACCAAAGTGTGAGCCGCCTTTACAAGGTTTAATCCTGCCCCCGCACCGCAGTGCTATGAAAGCCGGGCGAGGGAGGAAAACATGCCGCTCACCCGATTGTCATTGAGCAATCCGGCCGCCGTGTGCGTCGGAATTGCCCTGATCGTGCTGATGGGCATTCTTGCCTTCACACGCCTGCCCATCCAGCTCTTCCCGGACACGGAACGTCCGCAGGTCAATATCGCCACCTTCTGGCGCTCGGCCTCGCCGCTGGAAATGGAATCGGAAATCGTCGAGCCGCAGGAACAGCTCCTCACCGGACTGCCCGGGCTGGAGGAGATGCGCGTCTTCACCAATGAGGGCGCGGCCTTCATCAACCTCACCTTCGCGCTTGAAACCGACATGACGCAGACGGCGATCGAGATCTCGAACCGCCTGTCGCAATTGCCGCCGCTGCCACGCGATGCGGTCGGTCCCAATGTCGGCGGGTTCGGCGGCGACGCCCAGCAGAGCCTGATCTGGTTCTTCGTCCAGGCCTTGCCCGGCAATCCGCTGGAGATCCACGACTATACCAGCTTTATCGAGGACACGGTGGTGCCGCGCCTCGAGGCGATCCCGGGCGTGGCCAGTGTCAATATCGGCTGGGGCCAGCGGCCCGAGGAATTGCTGATCACGGTCGATCCCTACCGCGCCGCCGCGCTGGGCGTGACCCTGCCGCAGATTTCCGGCGCCATCGCCAATAACCAGGATGTGTCCGGCGGCAATGCCGAGATCGGCCGCCGCTCCTACCAGATGCGCTTCGAGGGCGAGTTCGAACCGTCCGAGATGGGCGATCTGGTGATCGTCTGGCGCGACGGCACGCCGGTGCGCCTGTCCGATGTCGCCACGGTCGAGGTGACCTATGGCGAGCGCACGAATTTCACCTATCAGAACGGCAATCCGGCGATGGGCATCGAAGTGCGCCGCCAGCAGGGCGCCAATGTGCTCGCCGCGCTGGACGCGGTGAAGGCGGAAGTCGCGACGATCAACGAGACACTGCTCGCCGAACGCCAGCTGGTCATGGCGCCGTCCTTCGACGCCTCGGTCTTCATCATGCGCGCCATCGACCTGTTGCGCACCAATCTGCTTCTGGGTGTGGCGCTGGCGATTTTCGGCCTTTGGCTCTTCCTGCGCCGGGCGCGGGCGACGCTGATCATCTCGCTCGCCATCCCGGTCTCGCTGCTCTCCACCCTGATCGTGCTCTTCCTGCTGGGCCGCTCGCTCAACGTGATCTCGCTGGCGGGCCTCGCCTTTGCCACGGGCATGGTGATGGATGCGGCGATCATTGTGCTGGAGAACATCATCCGCCGGCGCGAGGGCGGTGAGGATGCGCACACCGCATCCGAACGCGGCGCCGGCGAGGTGTGGGGCGCGCTGCTCGCCTCCACAACCACGACTGTCGCGATCTTCCTGCCGATCATTTTCACCCGCAATGCCGAGGGCCAGATCTTCGCCGATCTCGCCATCACCATCGCGGTGGGCGTTGCGGTGTCGATGATCGTCGCCATGACCATCCTGCCGGTGGCCGCGAAATACTGGGTGCGCGACCGCGCGACCCGGACGCGCCAGCCCATGCTCAACCGGATCGCCTCGGGCGTGATGACGCTGAGCGACAGTCCGCGGCGCCGCCTGGCGCTGGCCGGCACGCTGATCGCCATTCCGCTGGCCCTGACCTGGTTTCTGCGGCCGGATCTGGACTATTTGCCGCCGGTGAAACGCGATGCGGTGGACGCTTTCCTGATCTTCCCGCCCGGCTCCAATCTCGACTGGATCGAGGACGAGGTCGCCGCCACCGTCATCGAACGCCTCGAGCCCTATATGAGCGGCGAGCGGGAACCGGCGCTGCGCAACTACTATTTCGGCACTTTCCCCGGCGGTACCGGGGCGACGGCCGGCATCCGCGTGCAGGACCAGTCACAGGTCGGCGAGCTGGAGCGTATCGTCCGCGAGGAGATCATCACCGGCATTCCCGACGTGTTCGGCTTCGCCCAGCAGGGCGATCTGTTCGGCGGCTTCTCCCAGGGCGGCAATATCCAGGTGAATATCCAGTCCGCAGATGCCGAGGCGCGGGCCCGGGCGACCCAGGTCGGCCTGACCATGCTGCGCGAGCGCTTCCCGGGCGTGAACATCAATGCCAATCCGCCGCCCCAGGCGACCCAGCCGCGCCTGACCCTGGTGCCGGACGACCGGCGGATCCAGGAGGCCGGATGGGCGCGCCGCAATGTGGCGGGCATGATCGCCATGCTCGGCGACGGCCAGTTCATCGGCGAGTATTTCGACGGCGAGACGCGCATGAACATGATCCTGCGCTCCACCCCGTGGGAAACGCCGGACGAGCTGACCGGCATGCCGGTGGCGACCCCGTCCGGTGCCGTCGTGCCGCTGGGCGATCTGGTGGATATCCGCGAGGAAGTGGGGGCGGGCGCCATCCAGCGTCTCAACCGCCGCCGCACCGTCACCATCAATATCAACCAGCCGGAAAATGTCTCGCTGGAAGAAATCCTGGAGACCGTGCGCACCGAGATCGAACCGGCCATGCGCGCCGAACTGCCGGCCGACGGCTCGATCGTCTATGGCGGCAGCGCCGACAGCCTGAACCGGGCCATCAACACCATGCTGATGAATATGGGCATGGCGATGGTGATCCTCTTCCTGATCCTGGCCGGCATGTTCCGCTCGCTGCGCGACGCGCTGCTGGTCCTCGTCTCGATCCCGCTGGCCGGGGTAGGCGGTGTGGTGATGCTGCAGGTGCTGAACCTGTTCGTCTCCCAGCCGCTCGATCTTCTCACCATGATGGGCTTCGTCATCCTTCTGGGCCTGGTGATCAATAATGCCATCCTGCTGGTCGACCAGACCCGCCAGGGCGAGCGCGAAGGCCTGGCCCGGCGCGAAGCGGTCGACCAGGCCCTGCGCGTGCGCCTGCGGCCGATCTTCATGTCGACCATGACCAGTCTTCTGGGCATGCTGCCTCTTCTGCTGGTGCCCGGCGTCGGCTCGACCATCTATCGCGGTCTGGCGGCTGCGATTGTGGGCGGTATGAGCGTCAGCCTCATCTTCACCCTCGTTCTCATTCCCTGCCTCCTGCGCCTGGGCGAATTGCGCCAGTCCCGCGCGGTGGCAGATCCGGCCCCCGCGCCGGCCGAATAAACCGGAGCCCCGACATGTTGCGATCCTTCATCTGCCTCGCTGCCGGCTCCGCCGCGCTCCTGGCCGCCGCGCCCGCCGCGGTGCTGGCCCAGCAGGGCCCGCCGCCGGCCGTGGTGCGCACCGCCGAGATCGTCCAGCGCGACATGGCCCGCACCGTGATGACACCGGCCAGCGTGATGGCGCGCAATGATGCCCGCATCGCCGCGGAGGCCTCCGGCCGGGTCACCTTCGTGGCCGAGCCGGGCGACATGATCGAGACCGGCGGGCTGATCGCCCAGCTGGACGACCGCCAGGCCCGCATCCAGCTCGACGAGGCCCGCGCGCGCCTGGCCCGTGCCAACTCGAACGCGACCTACCAGAATGCCGAGGCCGACCGCTACGAAGGCCTCGCCGCCAACGGCACCGTGCCGGCCAACCGGCTGCGCGAGGTCGAACTCGCCCGCGATCTGGCCGACCAGGATCTGCGCGAAGCCCGGGCTGCGGTGATGCGCGCCGAGCTGGAGCTGGAACGCACGCAGATTGTCGCACCGTTTCCGGGCCGGGTCGCGGAACGCCTGATCCAGGCCGGGGAAATCTCCGCCCCGGGACGCGAAATCGTCCGCCTGGTGGATATCGAACACAAGGAAGCCGTCGCCCAGGTGCCGGTCGCCATCGCGCCTTTCCTGGAAGTGGGCCAGGAGGTCACACTGTCGCTCGCCAACGGCACCAGCCAGCGCGCCCCGATCCGCGCCATCATCCCGGTCGGCGACGCCGTCTCGCGCACGTTCGAGGTGCGCATCGACCTCACCGGTTCCGACTGGATCGTCGGCTCGGCCGCCCGCGCGGCCTTCCCGGCCGAAACCCCGCGCCTGCAGGCCGCGGCGCCCTATGACGCCGTCGTACTGCGCGCCAGCGGCAGCCATGTCTTCGTCGTCGATGACGAACACATCGCCCGTCAGGTCGCTGTCGTGGCCGGCGTGCGCGAAGGCGGCTATGTCGCCATCGACGGCGATGTGGAAGCCGGCCAGCGCGTCGTCGTCTCCGGCGCGGAGACATTGAGCGACGGCCGCCCGGTCCAGGAACTCGGCGAGGACGCTTAGGCCTGCGTTTCAATGACTGCTGTATTTCCCCCGGCCTTGTGCCGGGGCCTGGCATGCGGAGCATGCAGTGGCGCCGCGTACTCGCCGACAGCACTGGGCCCCGGCACAAGGCCGGGGAAAGTGATGGGGAGGCGAGGGCAAGCGCCGACGCCTTTCCTCCCCGTTCATCGGGAGGGGCCGCCGCGTCAGCGGCGGAGTGGTGGCGCTTGTCTGTGCTGCTTTCTGGCGCTGCGCGCCACCCCTTCGACCCCTCCTTCGCCAGGGCGAAGAAGGGGCCACTTCCCCACGCGTGTGGGGAAGAAAGAGGGGCAGATCGCCGTTATTCCGCGCTGGCGAGGGCGGCTTTCCTGACGCCGGCGGCGAGGGTCTCGAACACGAATTCCGAGGTCGAGCCGGACATGCGCAGCACCTGGGTGGGCAGATTGTTGGAGATCAGCACCAGGTCGGGCTTGCCGTCATTGATCACATTCTGGCCGCCGATCCACCAGTTATTGGTGGAGGAATAGGAGCCCTGGGCCAGGTAGAGCGTGATCGGCGCCGCATTGGAGAAGGTCACGGTAACACCGAACATGAAGTTCAGCTCGTCCGGCGTGCCGCCGCCGCCCTTGGGCGCGTATTCATGATACTCGCCGCCGGCCAGGCTGTTGAATTTCTGCGCCACGGCATCGGATTTCTTGCGGCCGCAATTGACCGTGATCTCCCAGACGCCACTGCCCTTGTTCTTGGCCGTCGGGCCTGACTCATAAGGCTGTCCGTCGGTGATCACGAAAGTGCCGTCGATATAGCTGATGCTCTCGATCTGGTCGGATTCGAGGGTCACGGTGTTGGAATGGGAAGAAGTCATCTCGTTCGCCTTTTCATTTCTGACAGTCAGAAGAGGGGGAATGCGAACTACACACCCGGAGCGGGCCGGGTTGCGTGATGCTACTATAAATCAATCCCGTCCACAACGAATCACGCGTCAGCAATAGACGACATTCACCGCGAGACCGCCCTTCGAGGTCTCCTTGTACTTTTCCTGCATGTCCTCACCGGTCTGGCGCATCGTCTCGATCACCTGGTCGAGCGAGACCTTCATGTCGGCGGAGGTGGCGCGCAGGGCGAGACGGGCGGCGTCGATCGCCTTGATGGCGCCGATGGCATTGCGTTCGATACAGGGGATCTGCACCAGACCGCCGACCGGGTCGCAGGTCAGGCCCAGATTATGCTCCATGCCGATCTCCGCGGCGTCCTCGATCTGGTGGTTATTGGCGCCCATGGCTGCCGCCAGTGCCGCAGCCGCCATCGAACAGGCCACGCCGACCTCGCCCTGGCAGCCGGCCTCGGCGCCGGAGATCGAGGCATTCTTCTTGTAGAGCGAGCCGATCGCGGCGGCCGTCAGGAAGAAGCGCTGCAGCGCTTCCTCGTCGTCGGGATCGCGGTGATACTTGTCGAAATAGCGCGCCACGGCCGGAATGATGCCGGCGGCGCCATTGGTGGGGGCGGTGACGACGCGGCCGCCGGCGGCGTTCTCCTCGTTCACGGCCATCGCCCACAGATTGATCCAGTCCATCGGGGCGAGGGGATCCTCGTCCGGGCTCACCGGATTGGCCAGGATATCGCGATGCATCTTCGGCGCGCGCCGCTTGACGCCCAGCCCGCCGGGCAGCACGCCGTCCTCGGTGAGGCCGCGATCGATACAATCCTCCATCGCGCGCCACAGGCCTTCAATGCCGGCGCGGATCGTGTCCTCGGGCAGGAAGGTGCGTTCATTGGCCAGCATGATGCGGTGGATGGACAGGCCTTCGCGCTCGCCGATCTCCAGGAGTTCGGCCGCGGAGTTGAAGGGGAAGGGCTCGCCCTCCTTCACATCGGCCGCCGAATTGCGCCCGGCCTCGTGCTCGTCGATCACGAAACCGCCGCCGATGGAATACCAGATCTCCTCGCGCACGACATCGCCATGCTGGTCATAGGCAAAGAATTTCAGCGCGTTGGAGTGGAAGGGCAGGCGCACATCGCCGCGGAAATCCAGATCGCCCTTTTCCTCGAAGGCGATTTCCCGGCCATTGGCCAGTTTCAGCGTCTTCTCGCTGCGGATACGGGCCAGCCGGTCCGGGATGGTGTCCGGATTGATCTTCGACGGATCGCTGCCCTCCAGGCCCAGCAGCACAGCCGTATCGGTGCCATGGCCCAGCCCGGTCAGGGCGAGCGAGCCATAGAGCTCGGTCTTCAGACGGGCGACACTGCCGCCATCGGCCAGGCAGCGCTCGACAAAGATTTTCGCGGCCTTCATCGGCCCGACCGTGTGCGAGCTGGAGGGGCCGACACCGATCTTGAACAGGTCGAAGACACCGAAATGCATGGCGCGAACTCCTTGAAACCGCTGCGGGGTTGATCAGCGGGCGACGGGAAACTAGTCGGCCTTGAAGACGCGCGAAACCCCGTTTCGCCATTGCCGCAATGTGCGGTCAGGCCGGCGCCAGGGTGCGCTCGCAGATCTCGCGCATCTCGGCGAGCCAGAGGGCCTCGTCCGTCTTCACCGGGTCGGCCAGAAGGCGATAGCGCATGGCACTCCAGACCAGGAAGATCAGCATGCGCACGCGTTCCGGTGCCGGCTGCGGCACCAGGTCCTCCCAGCCCGCCACGGCATCGCACCACACATCGGCCAGCGCATCGAAAGAGCGCTGATGATGCTCCGGCGCCGCGATCTGGGCTTCCAGATAATGCATGTCGGTGTCGAAGAAGGCCGCATCGCCATCGGCGGCGCAGGTGATCTCCACCATGCGGGCCAGCTGTTCGCGCCAGGGGCCGTGTCCGGCTTCGACGACCTGTTCGCGGATCCGCGCGCGCAGTGTGTCCATGACATGGCGGACATAGCCGGAATGCAGGGCCGCCTTGTTGGGGAAATACTCGTAGATCGTACCGATGGCGAAACCGGATTCATCCGCCAGCGCCCGCATGGTCAGCGCGTCCGGACCGTCGCGCCGCCAAATCCGAACATAGGCGTCATAGATCGCCTGGACGGTGAAACGGGCGCGCGCCTGGACCGGGCGTTTTCGCGGGCGGGGCAGGGCATCTGCCGCCGGCGTGCGCGCGGTCGACAAATCCGAACCCCGTGCGGGCCGCGACCTGCTATCACTCATGGCACATCTTCCACTTCCCGACCGGCAGGACCGATATGAGCGAGTATACCCGTCTTCTCACCGACAAGGGCGATCTTGGCAGCACCCGTCTGGAAACCGGCCCCGTACCGCAGGCCGGGCCGGGCGAGATCGTGCTGAAACTCGACCGTTTCTCGCTGACGACCAATAACATCACCTATGCCGCCTTCGGCGACGCCATGCAGTACTGGCACTTCTTCCCGACTGGCCAGGAAGGCTGGGGCCATATGCCGGTCTGGGGTTTTGCCGATATCGTCGCTTCGGATATCCCGGGCCTCGAAGCCGGCGAGCGCTTCTACGGCTATTTCCCGATCGCCAGCCATGTCGTGATGAAGCCGGAGCGGATTTCCGAGCGCGGCTTCTATGACGGCGCCGAACACCGCCAGGCGCTGGTCTCGGCCTATAACCAGTATACGCGCTGCAGCGCCGATACGGTCTATGCACCGGAGCGCGAGGCTTTCCAGGCGCTTTACCGGCCGCTCTTCATCACCTCCTTCATGCTGGCCGATTATCTCGTCGACAATGATTTCTTCGGCGCCCGCCAGCTGATCGTCTCCAGCGCCTCGAGCAAGACGGCCTATGGCACCGCCTTCTGCTTGGGCAATGATCGCATCCCCACGACCGGCCTGACCTCGCCGCGCAATGCCGCCTATGTCGAGGGGCTGGGCTGTTATGACGGCGTGGTGGCCTATGGCGATGTCGAAAGCCTGGATGCCGGCATACCGGCCATCTATGTCGACTTCTCCGGCGATAATGGCCTGCGCGAACGCATCCACCGGCATTTCGGCGACAATCTCGTGCATGACTGTTTTGCCGGCTCGGCTGCCAATACCGATTTCATCGGCGAGCAGGACCTGCCCGGACCCAAACCGGTCTTCTATTTCGCGCCCAACCAGATCAAGAAGCGCAACAAGGACTGGGGTCCCGCCGAGGTCACCCGCCGCTACAACCAGGCCGAGTCGGACTTCTTCGCCCATCTCGACAGCGCCAGCCCGGCCTGGGTCAGTCTCGACGAGGCCAGGGGCTTCGCCGGCGCGCAGGCCGTCATTGCCGATCTTGCTGCCAATGGCGGCGATCCGGCCACCGGTCATGTGATCGCGCTCTAGCGTGACCCTGCCCCTTGTGGGGCAGGGGGACCGCGCCGCAGGCGCGGTGGATGGGGTGGGGGCGCGGGGCCTGCCATTTCGTACCTGGACGGCTCACACCGGGCTTCACCCCTTCCGGCCCGAGGCTTCGCCTCGGCCCACCTTCCCCGTCAAGGGGAAGGACGACGGGAACAGCGGTTTATCCCCGCCTAGGTTACGGCAGCACGGGCGTGGAAGTGCGGTTTATCCCACGCCCGTGTCGTCATGATATCCTGCAGAATTTCGACGGCCTGCCACACATCCTCGTGGCTGACATAAAGCGGGGTGAAACCGAAGCGCATGATGCCCGGATCGCGGTAGTCGCCGATCACACCGCGGTCGATCAGGGCCTGGACGATCGGGTAGCCATGCTCGTGGGTGAAGGAGACCTGGCTGCCGCGGATCGCGGCATCGCGCGGACTGGCGAGGGTGAAACCGTGCCCGTCCAGACGGGCTTCGACCTGCTCGATGAAAAGGTCACACAATGCGACAGATTTGGTGCGGATATGGGTCATCTGTGTATCCGCAAAGATGTCCAGACCGCACTCCAGTGAGGCCATTGCGAGAATGCTCGGCGAGGAGCATCTGAACCGGTCAATGCCGGGCGCCGGCTCATATATGTCACTGAAATCAAACGGCCGCGCATGGCCCAACCAGCCGCTGAGCACCGGCATGACACGGTCCTGGTGCCGCTCGGCGACAAAAATGAAAGCCGGCGCACCCGGTCCGCCATTGAGATATTTATAGCCGCAGCCCACCGCGAAATCGGCATTGCAGGCATTCAGGTCGATCGGCAGGGCTCCGGCAGAGTGACACAGATCCCAGATCACCAGCACGCCCCTGTCCTGCGCCGCCCGCGTGATCGCCTGCATGTCGTGCAGATAGCCGGTCTTGTAGTGAGCCTGGGTGATCAGCAGCGCCGCGACCGTCTCGTCGAGCGCATCGACCAGGTCTTCCGTCGCCACCAGCCTGTGTTCCACCCGGCCGCCGGAGGCCGCCGCCAGACCCTGCATCATATAGACATTGGTCGGGAAATTACCGGTCTCGGACAGGATGATAGACCGTTCGGGCTGTAACTGAATACAGGCCGACAGGGCCTTGAAAATATTGATCGACGTCGAATCGGCGACAACGACTTCCTCGGGCTTCGCGCCGATCAGCGGGGCCACCTTGCCGCCCAGCCGGCGGGGCATGTCCATCCAGTGATTGGTGTTCCAGGAGCGGATCAGATCCCGGCCCCATTCGCGTTCGACCACATCGGCCATCCGCGCCGCCGCAGCCTTCGGCCGGGCACCCAGCGAATTGCCGTCCAGATAGATCACCCCGTCTGGCAGGTCGAACCGGTCCCGGAAATCGCGCAGCGGATCGGCGGCATCGAGGGCGCGGACGTCTTCGAGCGTTTTCATGTGAGGCCTCGTGAAGCTTCAGAGCGTGGTGCGCACGGTCCAGATTTCCGGGAAGAAGCGCAGGTCCAGCGCCTTGACGAGATAGGACACACCCGACGTGCCGCCCGTGCCCTTACGATAGCCGATAATGCGCTCGACCGTCTTCATGTGGTTGAAGCGCCATTGCTGGAATTTGTGCTCCAGATCGACCAGTTTCTCGCCCAGCTCATAGGCTTCCCAATGGGTCTCGCTGTCGCGATAGATGGTGCGCCAGACATCCTCGACCGCTTCGGACGGTGCATAGGGCTGGGTCCAGTCACGCTCGACCAGCTCGGCCGGAATGGCATAGCCGCGGCGGGCGAGCAGGCGCAGGGTCTCGTCCCACAGGCTGGGCAGCTCCAGCGCCCGCGTCACCATCTTGTGGGCCGGCGGATTGTGCTTGTGCACACGGGCGAGGGCAGCATTCTTGTTGCCCAGCCGGTATTCCAGCGTGCGATACTGGAAGGACTGGAAGCCCGAGCTCTGGCCCAGCGCATCGCGGAAGGCGAGATAGTCGGCCGGGGTCATGGTGGAGAGCACGTCCCAGGCATGGATCAGCTGTTCCTGAATGCGGCTGACGCGGGCGAACATCTTCAGCGCCGGCCCGACCTCGTCGCGCTGCAGATGGGCGATCCCGCCCTCGGTCTCGTGCAGCACCAGCTTCATCCACAGCTCACCGACCTGGTGGATGACGATGAACAGCATCTCGTCATGCTCCTGGGTCAGGCATTTCTGCGAGGTGAGGAGCCGTTCCAGCCCCAGATAGCCGCCATAGGACATGGCGTCCTTGAAGTCCCAGTGGATGTCCTCGCCGGACACGTCCACGCTGGACGAGAATTGCTCGCTCATTCTGCCTCTCCCGCGGATCGGTTCGGGCGGATCGGGCCGCCGTCCTGTTCGTGTTGCCCCGGTCTAGCCTGCTTCGCCGCCAACCGCGAGCCGCGCTTGAAGCGGGCGGCGGGTGTGGCTAGCGTCTGCGCGCATCATGCCGGGGGAGACAGCCATGCTTGCCGAAGTCAGCGAACAGACCGTGTGGGACGTGATCGGGCTCTATCTGCAGCTTGGCTATACCCACATCCTGCCCAAGGGGCTGGACCATATCCTGTTCGTGCTGGCGCTGTTCTTCGCCTCGACCCGGCTCAAGCCGCTGGTCTGGCAGATCTCGGCCTTCACGGTTGCGCATACGCTGACACTCGGCCTGGCAACGCTGGGCCTGGTGACACTGCCGGGCTCGATCGTCGAGCCGATCATTGCGCTGTCGATCGCCTTCGTCGCGGTGGAAAACCTGGTCTTCAAGGACATGACCCGCTGGCGGCCGCTGGTCGTCTTCGTTTTCGGTCTTTTCCACGGGCTCGGCTTTGCCGGCGTGCTCTCCGAACTCGGCCTGCCCGCCGGACAGCTGGTGCCGGCCCTCTTGAGCTTCAATGTCGGTGTGGAACTGGGCCAGCTGACCATCGTGCTCGGCTGCTGGCTGGCCCTGCACCGTTTCCGCGACGCAGCCTGGTATCCCTGGCTGGTGCGGATCGTGTCTGTCGGGATCGCACTGATCGCGCTCTGGTGGACGCTGGAGCGGACGCTTCTCGCCGGCTAGCGCAAATGAAAGACAGCGCTATTTTCCGCCGGGAGCGTAGCCGAGCCGGATTTCGGAAATCCGCAAGGTCGTGTCTGCCCGGCCGGAACTATAGGTCCCGACATAGATATCGTAGACACCGCGCGTGCCGGCCGTGAAGCTGATCCCGGCATCCGTGCCGATGGCGTCGTCATTGCAGAACCATTGTCCGTCCGGCGCATTGATCGCCAGGGTCGTGTCTGCATTGCCGTCGGTGTAGATGTGCAGCGTGCCCGAGCCGTTATAGGTCAGCTGCACCGTCGGCGCGTAATCGACATAACCGCGGCACTGGCTGGAGATCGCGTCGGCCGCGCGGATATTGCCGCCCGCCTGCAGATGGATCTGTTCCGGATCCGGCAGGAAACCGCCATTCAGGGTGACATTGTAGCGGGCCGGCGCCGAGATATCGACGCCGCTGGCGCTTTGCATGTTGAGCCCGCCGCGCACGGTGGCCTCGCCCAGTTCCGAGATAAACAGCGTAGCCGGAACCCCCGATCCCGTCGAATAGGTGCCGACCCAGATGTCGTAGCGGCCCGACTGGGGTGACGGCCAGTGGAGAAGGGGGTTGAACGGCGCGTCGGCACCGTCATCGTCGCAATACCAGCGCCCGTCCGGGCCGTTCACCACCAGCGTGGTGTCGGCTTCGGAATCGACATTGATGAAGAGGTCCTGCGAACCGGCCGTGTAGTAGAGCGAGAAGTCCGGCGCATTGGCGATATAGCCGCGGCAGTTGGAAAACCGGTTCTGCGCCCGGATCGATCCGCCGGCGGTCAGGCGCCGCTCATACGGGTCCGGCAAAAAGCCGGAGGACAGGTTGATCGAACCGAAGGACGGCTGAAGCGAGTAGTCCTGGGCTGACACCACCGGCGTGAAGACCAGCGCGGCGGCGATTCCGGCGGCAGCCGGGCGAAGGAAATCCTGGAACATGAGCAACCCCCTGTCTGCTGTTGTGACAGGGTAGTCCGTCGCGCCTGCACGCGGCAATTGCAGAATGGCCGGTTGTGACAATTTGCCGATCAGCGAAGCGATCCGCCGGAAACGAAAAAGGCGGCCCCGAAGGACCGCCTTTCCCGATTTCCAGTAAAGCGGAATCTACCAGCCGCAATTGCGGTCGGCGTTTTCCTCTTCCAGATAGGTCATGAGCGGCTGGAAGTAGGAGATGATGGCCGAGCCATCCATTTCCCGGGTGCCGGTGAAGGCTTCCAGCGCGTCCGGCCAGGGCTGGGACGCGCCCATTTCCATCATCGCATTGAAGCGCGCGCCGACTTCCTCGTTTCCATAGATCGAGCAACGGTGCAGCGGGCCTTCCCAGCCGGCCATCTCGCAGGCCGCTTCGTGGAACTGGAACTGCATGATGAAGCTCAGGAAATACCGCAGATACGGCACATTGTTCGCGATGTGATATTTCGAGCCCGGATCGAAGGCGTCACCCGGCCGGTCGGTCGGCGGCACAATGCCCTGATAGCTCTCGCGCAGCGCCCACCACTGTTCGTTATACTCCTCAGGCGTGATCTCGCCGCGCAGGACCTGCCAGCGCCACTGATCCATCATCACCGCGAAGGGCAGGAAGGCGATCTTGTCGAGAGCGGTATCCATCAGCAGCGAAAGGTCGGCGCTCTCGTCCGGCATGTCGGCCTCGTCGAGCAGACCGATCTGCACCAGGTATTCCGGTGTCACGGACAGTGCGATGAAATCGCCGATCGCTTCGTGGAAGCCGTCATGGGCGCCGGTCTGGAACAGCACATCCTGTTCGTTATAGGCGCGCTGGTAGAAATTGTGGCCGAGCTCGTGGTGCACGGTGACGAAGTCGTCGCCATTGACGCGCGTGCACATCTTGATGCGCAGATCGTCTTCGTAATCCATGTTCCAGGCCGAGGCGTGACAGGCGACCTGGCGGTCGCGCGGCTGGGTGATCAGCGAGCGTTCCCAGAACGTATCGGGCAGCGGTTCCATGCCCAGCGAGGTGAAGAAGCTTTCCGCCGTTTCCACCATCTGGTGCTGGTCATAGCCGGCCTCGACGAGCAGGTCGTCGAGATTATAGGCCGGACCGCTCTCGCTGACCGAGGCCACATCGCTGAGCGACGCCCAGGACTGGGCCCACATATTGCCCAGAAGGTCGGCCCGGATCGGGCCATCGGCCGCCTGGATCTCGTCGCCATAGAGATCGTTCAGATTGGCGCGGACATGGCAGTGCAGCTGCTGGTAAAGCGGCTCCACCTGGCCCCACAGGCGCTCGACTTCCGCTTCCATCTCGTCAGCCGGCATGTCGTAGTTGGACAGCCACATCTGGGCGAGGTTGTCGAAACCGAGGTCGCGGGCGCCCTGGTTGGCGATCTCGACCATCTCGGCATAATCCGTCGACATCTGTGCTGGATCATAGGCGCGGCGCCAGCCATCCCAGACATGCGCCAGGAATTCCGGATCGCGGCTGGTCCGCATGATGTTTTCCAGCTCGTTGTGATCGACCATCTCGCCGTCGATCTCCATCAGGCCGGACGAGTAGGACGAGCCCATGCGCGTCGTCAGCTCGGACAGGCGCGCCGCTGCCGCACTGTCGGCCGGCGCGGGCAGGGTGATGCCAGCACGCAGGAAGTTCATCTTCCGCGCCATGGTCTCGGGCAGGTCTAGATCGGCATAGCGGGCCGTCTCGCCAGCTGCGGCGACGGACATCTCGGTGGCCTGCGTCGACATGCGCTCGAGCAGCCAGTTGGTGTCGTAGGTGATGAAGTTGTTCTGGACCCAGGCCGTGCGCGAGGCGAATTCGCCAAACTCGCGCATCTCCGCCTCGGTCTCGGCCAGGAAGGCTTCGGCATCGGCGACGGTGACATCGCCCGCCTCGGCGCTCCCGGCGCCGGAGGCCGCGCTGCCGGTCCCGCTTTCAGTCCCGCTCGTTGCCTGTTCGCCGGCATCCGGCACGGAGCCGAAGCCCGGTCCGAAATAATAGACGCCGGCGCCGGCCAGAATGGCGCCGATCGCGACGCCGCCCAGTAGTGCTCTCATTGGTCTCTCCCCTTCATGCCCGGAACGGGCGATTGGCTTACCCGCGCCCATCCTCGCCTTATCGGCTTGCGGGTCAAGCGCCGCGCGCCGAGGCGGCCTGCCGCATGACGCGCTCCATACCGTCCAGAAAGGCCGACCTGTCCTTCGGTCCGAAAGGCCGGGCGCCGCTGGTCACGGTTCCGGCCTCGCGAAGGTCGCTCATCAGATTCCGCGTCGCCAGAGAGGCACCGATATTGTCGGTCGTCCAGAGCTTGCCACGCGGATCGATCCCGATGGCGCCTGCCTTGATGCAGCGGTCGGCGAGGGGGATGTCAGCCGTCACGAAGACATCGCCCGGACCGATCTGTTCGGCGATCCAGTTGTCGGCGGCGTCGAGACCTTCATTGACGATCACCAGCCGCGCCCATTGGGAATTTGGCCGGCGCAGGCCGCCGTCGCAGACGAAGAGCATTTCGGTGCGGTGGCGTTCACCGACCCGGATGATCTCGTCCTTCACCGGACAGGCATCGGCATCGACATAAATGGTCACCGCAGGCGATCCACCAGGGCCAGCATGGCATCGAGATTGGCGGCGCCCAGCTTGCGGCAGCGCTCCGGCGACCAGCCATGCTCGCTGTCCGGCAGGTCGGCATTGTCCTTGAACGGCATTTCCAGCGTCATCGCCAGGCAGCGGAATTCGTTCGCCAGATAGTTCGTGCAAACCGACAGGTTGGCGGTACCCGGGGCATCGACGGCATAGCCGTGCGCGGTCTGGAAGTCCGGGCTCGCCGTCTTCAGTGCCGCTTTGTAGGCGTCGAGCAATTCCTGGCCCTTCGCGTCGAAATTCGGGGCGCCTTCACCGCCGGCGATGAAGTTGTAGGGCAGGGCCTCGTCGCCATGGACGTCGAGTGCCAGGTCGATCCCGGTCTCGCGCATGCGGTTGAGCACGTGGAAGACTTCCGGCGAGTTCTCGACGCTGGCCTTGTCCCATTCGCGATTGAGATTGACGCCCTTGGCATTGGTGCGCAGGTGCCCGCGTTTACTGCCATCCGGGTTCATATTCGGAACGATGTGGAAAACAGCGCGGTCTCGCAGGACACGGGCAACCGGGTCTTCATCGTCGAGCAGGCGGCCGACAAACCCTTCCATCCACCATTCCGCCATGGTCTCGCCGGGGTGCTGGCGCGCCGTCACCCAGATCGTGCGCTTGCCGCTGCCCGGCGTGCCGACGCGCAGGAGGTCCATCGCCTGACCGTCGAGAGTCTCGCCGAGGACTTCAAGGTCGACATCGACATGGGTCTGCGCCCAGGCAATGAGGTTCTGGTGGCGCTCCATCGAATAGGGCGCGAAATAGGCATACCAGACCGTGTCGCATTCCGGCGTGTGGTGCAGCGTCAGGACACCGTCGGCATACTCTGTGTCGATCCGGAACCAGGTCTCCCGGTCATAGGAGGCGCAGGCGCGATAGTCCGGCCAGCCTTCCAGATAGGCGGCGCCGCCGGCATTCTCGATCGCCATGGAAAGCGCCGAGCCGCGCGCTCCGGTCACCCGGAAGTGGAACCATTGATAGAAATCCGACCCGTTATCCTTGCGGATTTCCAGGCGGACGCGTTGCGGATCTGCGGCATCGAGAACCTCGATATTGCCGCTGTCGAAAGCGTCGGTGATGTGAAGGCTCATGGGGTCGTCTCCGGCAGCTCGCGAAAGGGTGACTGGCTTGTGAGGGGGATAGCCCATAATGCCCGTTCGAGATACGGGGCGGCGGCATGTGCCGGTTCGCCAGGAGCCTGGAGGCCTGAATGAAAACCTGGATCTGGCGGATCGTCACGATCGGACTGCCGCTTTTCGTCTGCGCGATCTTTCTCGATTCGCTGCGCTACAAGTTCACCGACGCCGCAGAGACACAGGTGATATTCGGCCTGCTCGACGATTGGGCGGCCAGCTGGGGTGCCGCAGGCCTGTTCGGCCATACCGGGCTGTTCAGCCAGTACGTCATCGGTTCGGCCGAGCTCGTGGCTTCCGCGCTTTTGATCGCGGGGTTCCTGCCGGGGCTGAAACGTCTTCAGGCGCTGGGCAGCCTGCTGGGCCTTGCGATCATGACCGGCGCGGTCAATTTCCACCTGTTCACGCCGCTGGGCATCGATCCGAACAATGATGGCGGCGGCCTGTTCGTGGCGGCCTGCCTTGTCTGGCTGTCCTGTCTTGCCTTGCTGGTGATCAACCGTCACGAGGCGGCCGGGCTGGGCCGTGATCTGTTGCGCGCGCTGCGCACCAGCCGGTAGCCCAGCAGCAGGGCCAGAATGCCGCCATGGATCCACGGCATCGGCTGATTGCCCTTTTCCATGAAGCCATGGTGCAGCACGGCCAGGATCGCGATGGGATAGATCGCCCAGTGCAGTCGCTGCCAGCGCCGGGCGCCCAGCCATCGCACCATGGCATTGAACGAGGTAATGGCCAGCGGGATCAGGCCGACAAAGGCCGCCATGCCCAGCGTGATGTAGATCCGCTTTGCGATATCCTCCCAGAGGCCCGCAAACATGCCGGCAATGCTCATATTCGCCGCGATCAGGAGATCGAGCCCCAGATACGCAGCAACGTGCAGCAGGGCGTACCAGAATGCCGCCAGCCCGATCCGCCGGCGTACCTTCATGATCGGCAGCCAGCGCGTGATATCGCGGAACGGCGTCACCGCCAGCGAGATCAGGAGGATCCGCAGCGCCGTGTCGCCGAGGAAGCGGTGGGTGGTTTCGATCGGATTGAAGCCCAGGGCGTGCGGCTGACCGTTGAGCAGCATCGCCCATTGCCAGCCGAGCCAGAGCCCGGGCAGGGCCAGCAGCCAGAAGGTGAGGGGTTTCAGCCAGTGACGGCCGAAACTGCGCAGGACCGCACGCTTGGCCATGGCTCAGTGATTCTCGATCAGGTCCATGCCGGCATAGAGATGCGCGACCTGTTCGGAATAGCCGTTGAACATCTCCGTCTCGCGGCGATTGAACAGATTGCCGCCGATCACGCGCTCGGTCTGCTGGCTCCAGCGCGGATGGGCGCGGTTCGGATTGACGTTGGAATAGAAGCCGTACTCGTTGGGCGCGGCCTTGTTCCAGGCGGTTTCCGGCTGCTGGGAGACAAAGCTGATCCGGGTGATCGACTTGATCGACTTGTAGCCATACTTCCACGGCACGACGAGCCGGACCGGGGCGCCATTCTGGTTGGGCAGGACATCGCCATAGAGACCGACCGCCAGGAAGGCGAGCTCGTTCATCGCCTCATCCATGCGCAGGCCTTCGACATAGGGCCAGTCCAGCACGGGGAAACGCGTGCCGCGCATCTCGCGCCGGTCGAGATAGGTCTCGAAGGCGACATAGCGCGCGTCCGCGGTCGGTTCGAACTGCTGCAGCACGCTGGCCAGTGGTACACCGATCCAGGGGATCACCATCGACCAGGCCTCGACGCAGCGCAGCCGGTAGATCCGTTCCTCCAGAGCGCCGAAATCGACGACGTCTTCCAGGGCGAAACGTCCCGTCCGTCCGGCATGACCGTCGACCTCGATCGACCAGGGATCGACCGACATCTCATGCGCGTGCCGGGCAGGGTCAGACTTGTCGACGCCGAACTCGTAGAAATTATTGTAGCCGGTGACGGCATCGATGGGGGTGAGCGGATCGGGGACGCTGTAGCCGGTCTCGGCGTATTGCAGCCCGCCTGAAGCCGGTGCCGGCTGACGGGCCGCGGCTGTGCTGGAAGCCGCAGTCGCGGCGCTGGTGGAGGCCTCGGTCTCGGCCCCGCCGCAACCGACAAGACCGGTCACCGCAGCGGCACCGCCAGCCGCCATGATCTGCCGCCGGTTGATGTAGAGTGCGCGCGGCGTCACGTCCGCTTCGCGCCCCTGCCAGGGTTTGGGCTTGCGATAGAAAAACATGGCTTCGATCCACAGCTAGCGTTGTCGATCCTGATAATAGGGCGCAAACGCGCCGCGTCTTCCCGGTCCACGCGATCGTGATGAGGATGTCAGGCCATCGTGCGGCCCGAATGCCGGATGGCTTGACGCCGGGACCGGCTTGAGACCAGTTGATGCAGACAGCAGATCGATCGGTGCCATGCCCCGCCAGACTTCCCGCTCCGCCCTCAATGTCCGCAATGCCACCTTGCAGGACATCCCCGGTATCGTCGCGCTTTCCGGCAAGGTCTATCCCGTCATGGGGGCCTATTCGGAAAGCGAGATCCAGGGTCAGCTCATCAATTTTCCCGAAGGCCAGGTCGTCGTCGAATACGAGGGCGAGGTGGTCGGCTATGCGGCCAGTTTCATGATCGACGAGGCTGCAGCGCTGTCTCCGCACACCTGGGATGCGATCACGGGCAACGGCTATGCCTCGCGGCACAATCCGAAGGGCGACTGGCTCTACGGCATGGAAATCTGCGTTGATCCGGACCGACGGCGTCTGCGTATCGGACAACGCCTTTATGATGCCCGGCGTGAACTGGCCGAACGGCTGGAACTCAAGGGCATCGTGTTCGGCGGCCGGATGCCGCACTGGAAACGGCGGCGCAAGCAGTATTCGACGCCGAAGGCCTATCTCGCGGCCGTGATGGCCCAGGAAGTCGCCGATCCGGTGATCCGCTTCCAGACCCGTATGGGGTTCGAGCCGATCGGTGTGCTCAAGGCCTACCTGCCGTCGGACCGGGAATCCGGCGGCTACGCCACCCACATGGTCTGGCGCAATCCCTATGCGATCGAGCAGACCAAAAGCGAAAGCGCGCCACCGGGATCGAAGGATGTCGTGCGCGTCGCGACCGTACAGTTCCAGCAGCGCCGCGTGTCGAGCTTCGAGGAATTCATCGGCAATATCGAATACTTCGTCTCGGTGACCTCGGATTATCGCTCCGATTTCGTGGTCTTCCCCGAACTCTTCACGCTGCAGCTCCTCGCCCTGGAGGAGACGCGCCTGACGCATGCCCAGTCGATCGAGCGGCTCACCGAGTACACGCCGCGCTTCGTCGAGGAGATGCGGCAGATGGCTATCAGCTACAACATCAACATCATCGGCGGCTCGCACCCGACCCGCACCGATGACGGGGACATTCAGAACGTCGCCTATGTCTTCCTGCGCGACGGGTCCGTGCACGCCCAGGAGAAGATCCACCCGACACCGTCGGAACGGCACTGGTGGAATATCAAGGGCGGCGACCAGCTCGGCACGATCCAGACCGATTGCGGTCCGGTGGGCATCCTCATCTGTTACGACAGTGAATTCCCCGAGCTTGCCCGCAAGCTGGCGGATGAGGGCGCGAAAATCTTCTTCGTACCGTTCTGCACCGATAACCGGCAGGGCTATATGCGGGTGCGCTACTGCTCCCAGGCCCGGGCCATCGAAAACCAGTGCTATGTCGTGATGTCCGGCAATGTGGGAAATCTGCCGGGTGTGGAAAACATGGACATCCAGTACGCCAAGTCTTGTATCCTGACGCCGTGCGACTTCAACTTTGCCCGCGACGGGATCGCTGAGGAATGTTCGGAAAATGTCGAGACGGTCTCGATCGCCGATCTCGATCTGACCGACCTCGACTGGGCCCGCCAGGAAGGCACGGTGCGCAATCTGCGTGATCGCCGCTTCGACCTCTACGCCATCCGATGGAAGCGGTAGCCGTCCGCGAAGCTGGCCGGGACGACCTCCCGGCAATCGACGCGATCGAAGCAGCCAGCTTCGACCGCGACCGTTTTCCGCGGCGCAATCTCGCCCGGATGCTCAAGGGCGGACGGACCCGCTTTTTCCTGGCGGACGAAGGTGCGGGATATCTCGCGCTGAGTTTGCGGCGCGGTGCGCGCAGCGGACGAATCTATTCCCTGGCAGTCCATCCGGGTGCGCGTGGTCGGGGAATTGCGAGTGCCCTGATCGAGGCTGCGAGAACCAAGGCGCGGTCGGAGAGACTGCGTTCGCTGCGCCTTGAGGTCCGGGAGAGCAATCTGGCTGCACGCCGGCTCTATGAGCGCGAAGGATTTTGCTTGCGCGAGCGGCGTCCGGCCTATTACGAGGACGGCGAAGCGGCCCTGCAACTCGAAGCGCTCCTTGAACCTCAGGAGCCGGCACGGACCCGGGAGACACCGATCTCGTGAGCGACTGGCTCATTCTCGTCGAACACGCCACCGACGTGGCGCAGCACGAAACGCCGCACAAGGTTCTGCGTGTGCGGGATTATCTGGCGAACCCGCGGCTCTTCATGTCGCGCCGTCCCAATATCATCAATCTCGCCCGGTCCTATGCCTACCAGTCCAACGGCTATTACGCGTCGCTGCTGGCCGAGGCGCGCGGCCACCGGATCGTGCCGACGGCCCAGTCGATGGTCGAGCTGTCGCGCAAGACGCTCTACGCCCAGGCACTGCCGGAACTCGATGCGGCCCTGGCGCGTGAGACCGAAGGACGGAACATGCCGGCCGGCCCACTCCTTGTGGCCTTTGGGCGCGTGCATGAACCGGGACTGAAACGGTTCGGGCGGCTGCTGTTCGACTGGTTCCGGGTCCCCGTGCTTGAAGTTAGCCTCAATCCGGGCGGCCGGATCGAGCGGATTCGTCCGGTCCCGCCCAACACGCTGAAAGGCGAGGCGCGGGACTTTTTCCTCGAGAGCCTTGACGCCCATACGGGCCGGGCCTGGACGGCCCAGAAGGACCGGGTGCCGGCGCGCTGGTCCTTGGCCGTGCTGGCCGATCCAAAGGAAGCCCTGCCGCCCTCGAGCCCGGCCTCGCTGAAACGCCTCGCAGCGGTTGCAGCAAAAATGGGTGTCGAAGTCGCGCCCATCGGGCCGAATGACCTTTCCAGCCTCGCGGAATACGACGCGCTGTTCATCCGGGCGACGACGGCGATCGACAATTACACCTACCGCTTTGCACGGCGGGCTGAACAGGAAGGCATGCCGGTCATCGATGACACGGCTTCGATGATCCGCTGCACCAACAAGGTCTTCCTGAAAGAGCTGATGGAGCTGGGCGGTGTGCCGTGTCCACGCACTGAAGTGCTGGACGAAAACCAGTCCCTGGACGGGCTGATCGAGCGGCTGGGCAGCCCGGTCGTTCTGAAGGCACCGGATGGCTCCTTCAGCCGCTCGGTCCACAAGGTCGCCAACGAAGCCGAGCTGAAGGAACGCGCCAAGGCGCTGTTCAAGGACACGGCCCTGATCATCGCCCAAGAATACATGCCGACCGCCTATGACTGGCGGGTCGGCGTACTGGATGGCAAACCCCTCTATGCCTGCAAGTACAAGATGGCGCGCGGCCACTGGCAGATCATCAAGCATGGCGAGGGCGGCAAGGTGACCGAAGGCGGTTCGGAGACCGTTGCCGTCGAGAATGCTCCGGCCGAGGTGATTGATGTCGCCGTAAAGGCGGCCCGCATGATCGGGCAGGGGCTTTACGGCATTGATCTCAAGCAGAACGACCGCGGCGTCTTTGTCATCGAGGTCAATGACAACCCCAATCTCGACGGAGAGGTGGAAGGCCTGGTGCTCAAGGACGCGCTCTGGCAGTCCATCATCAGCTGGTTCGCAGACCGCCTGGAGCGCCGCATCGGTGGCGTGCCGGGCCAGGCCGGGCGGGACGCGGGAGTCTGACGCAATGTCTTACGAAGGTCGCTGTCATTGCGGGCGCGTGGGCTGGACGCTGAACGCCGAGCCGCAATGGCTGACCCGCTGTAATTGCTCCTATTGCCGGCGCAGCGGGGCGCTCTGGGCCCATGCGAGCCAGGCCGAGATCAGCGTGCATGGATATCCCGCCGACAGGATCCACTACACGCACGGCGAGGCAATGCTCGCCTTCGTGTCATGCCGGCATTGCGGCTGCACGACACACTGGGAGAACCTGTCCGCGGGCTCCGATGGCCAGAAGCCGGAAGAGACGCGTATGGCTGTCAACGCCGCCATGTCGGATCCCGACCAGATTTCGCATCTGCGAATCCGTCACTTCGACGGCGCCGACAGCTGGGACTTTCTCGATTAGCGGTGCTTATTGGTCCGCGGCGTCCTGGACCGCTTCACCCGCATCCTCGACGTCTTCTCCGGCGCCGTGAACGGTGTTGCAGGCGGCCAGCGAAAGCGTGGTCAGCGCAAGAAGAAGGCCGGTCACAAGGTTTTTCATCGCAACAATCTCCATTTGCAGAACGTGTGCAGGAGATACGCATAAGTGCAGGAAAGGGTTCCACACCCCGTCCCGAAACCTTGTGAGGACCTGTTGGTTTGCCGGCAGTGCCTAGCTTGATGCGTCCTGGACGGCCTCGCCGGCGCGTTCGACATCCTGTCCGATACCGCGGATGGTGTTGCAGGCAGCAAGCGAGAGGGCAGTCAGGGCGATCAGGACGCCGGTAGCGAGCTTTTTCACGGGGCGATTTCCTCTTTGGAACACAAGGGAAGACTAGCATGCACGGGCCGGTTGAAAAGCCGGATACGCGCGGTTTCACGATGCGATGAAAACCTGGTCCTGTTGGCGCAGCCGCGTATCGGTCTCGCAACGGGAAAACCAGGCCAGCTCGGGGGCGCTGCCATCGAAACGCGGAGCGAAGCGGCGTCCGCCCGCTCCTTCCAGGCTGCGAAGGTCGCAGCCGGAAAAGCGAGCATGAGCGAGTTTGCAGTTCCGGAAGGACGCGCCGCGCAGGTCGGCGCCAGTAAAGTCGGCATCGCGCAAATCGGCGCCATCGAAGACGGCTCCAATCAGCCGGGCGCCGGTAAACGGGACGCCCACAGCACAACAGTTCCTGAAAGACGCACCAGCCAGAGCGGTTCCAGAGAAGTCGCGACCGCAAACGCGGACATCTTCGCCATCGAAGCGTGGAACTGCGCCCTCGCGCCCCTGGGTTAGGGTCCACAGATTGCCAGCGCGGATGCGGTCCTGCAGGCCGGGTCGGGCGTCGCGCGCCTCGGGTGTCGGATCCCGCAAGGCGCCAGACAGGGCGTTGGCGTCCAGTCGGGTATTCGCAAGTGACACGCCGGTCATGATGGCGCCGTCGAAACGGGCACCCAGAAGGTTGGCGCCGCTGAGATCGGCCTCCGAAAGAATGGCATCCGAGAAGTCAGCCCCCTGAAGCCGTGCACCATTGAGGCGCGCGCCCTTCAACGAACAGTGTGAGAAATCCACGCTGGCGACCGGGCCATTCTGTCCGCCATGCAATTGACGGTCATTGTGGACGACATGGCGGACGAACCGCTCTTCTTCGTCAATGCGGGCCAGTTCCGCACTCCGGAAGTCGGCCTCATCAAGCCGAGCGCCGTTCAGGCGTGTTCCTCGCAGGGATACGCCCCGCAGGTCGGCCCGGCCCAGATCGCTGCCGCGAAAATCGCATCGCTCAAGCCGCGAGCAATAGAATGATGCAAAGCGCAGATCGCTCTCGGCAAAACGGCCGCCCGACAGATCGCAGCCAATGAACTGGATTCCCTCTAGTTTCCGGCGAAGCAGGCGCAGGTCGCTAAGCGTGCCAAAACGGAAGACGGCGCGACATCCTCCAGGAACACCCTGCACGAAGTCTTCATGTGCCGCGATCAGTTCCTCATTGGAGGTATGCCCCATGTCCCGTCGGTCCCGCTTCTTTGCATCTGTCAAACCTGTGCGGCCAAGCTTAAAATCGGGTCAAGCCCGGGCTGTTTCCTGCTGATATTGCGGCATAATTTATTAGGCGAGCGCGTGTCGATCGAGGACGAACGCAAGGCGGTCAAGCGCGCCGACGCGGACGCGCTCACGGTCTAGGCAGTCCCTGTGCCGCCTGCTATTCCCGCCGGATGACGGCGTTCCGCGAATACGAAAAATGGGCGTTCACCGCGACGGGCGGTGATGACGCGCCCGTCTTTCCCGATGGTTGTCGCGACGTCCTCGTGATCGAGAC
Source organism: Maricaulis sp. (assembly GCF_017642925.1). Taxonomy (GTDB): domain Bacteria; phylum Pseudomonadota; class Alphaproteobacteria; order Caulobacterales; family Maricaulaceae; genus Maricaulis. The sequence continues at coordinate 56,943 of NZ_JAEPOL010000014.1, forward strand.
GCGGGCCGGTCCGCCGCGCATTGTTCTGACCGATCACGACCTCGTGCCGCGGCAGGTTCAACTGATAGCGGGAACACACATCACCGGCTACCGGCTTCGTCCCGGTTCGCAACTCGATCCGGGCGCTCTGGACGCCATTGCAAGACAGCCCGGCGATGCAGAGACCATACTCACGGCAAGCCTGCGCGATCCCGACGATCTCGGCGATGCAATCCTGGCGCTGACCCGGCCGGGGGCCAGCCTTGGATCCGTGGCCGCAGCGGCCGGCGTATCGGAACGCACCCTGCAGCGGCGATTTCGCGAATTCGATCTGCCTGCGCCCGACTATTGGCGCCTGCTGGCGCGGGCACGCCGCGCCGCGCAATCCTTCGCGTCGGCATGCACGCTGGCCGACATTGCCGGTGAAAACGGCTATGCCGACCAGGCCCACATAACGCGCGAATGCCTGCGCTGGTTCGGGGCGACGCCGGCCAGGCTGCGCGGGGATCCGCGCCGTCTTGGGTTGATATCTCAGCCGGCGCTGGGCAACTGGACCGCAGAACAGATCTCCACCAGATAACCGTCCGGATCGCTGACATAAGACGTGATCTGGCCCCAGGGCTCCTCGCGCGCATCCTGCTTCAGCGTGGCGCCGGCTTTGACGGCGCGGGCGAGGGCGGTTGGCACGTCCTCTGTCTCGAACGCCAGTTCAAACACCGGTGCATTGGCATCCGGCTTTTGGGGCGACTTCCCGAGCTGCCGCATCAGGGCCGTCGAGGAAAAGGCCAGCCGCGTCTCGCCGGTTTTCAGTTCGCCATAGTCTCCGCTTTCATGCAGGAAGTTCCGCTCCAGTCCGAAGGCGGCTTCGTAGAAGGCCATCGAGGCAGCGACGTTGTCGACATAGAGGATGGTGTAGCGAAAGATCATGCGGGGACTCCGGTGTGCAAAAGCGATCCCGGACATCTAGCGCATGTCATGCCAGCCCGTCTTGAAGGATCGCGACAGGCATGCGGCCTTGGCGGAGGGGACGAACCGATATCGAACCCGCAGGGTTCGCAAGCGCGACGGCGCGCCGGGCAAAGTTTCAAAAGGGTGGCAGGCCGCCCCGTCGGAGGCATTTGCGAAGCAATTGCCGCGGGATCAAGACAATGGCGGAGGGGGAGGGATTCGAACCCCCGGAACCTCGCGGTTCAACGGTTTTCAAGACCGCCGCAATCGACCACTCTGCCACCCCTCCGGTCCAGCGCAGATAACGGCGATACGGTCGCCGGCGCAAGTATGGATGCCAGAACGCGTCGCAGGCGCGGCGCCGCGGGTGCGCTGAACAGTCGCGACATGAAACAGGGTTACCCTCCCTTCACCAATCCGGGATAATCTCGCTCCAGTTTCGTCAGCGGAAATCCGGTTCAGCCTTGTCCAGACTGTCTCTCGCTCTTGTTGGCCTCGCCGCTGCGTCGCTCGCAGCGTGTGCATCCTCGCCCGAACGCTATTCCAGCTATCCGGCCTCGGTACCGTCGACGCCACCGCAGACGACGAGCGGCACGGCGACGCCGGTCGATATCGATGTGGCAGGGTTGATTGCGACAGACAGCGGTCACCAGAAGGTCGGCAACCCCTATCGCGTGGGCAGCCGGACCTATCGTCCGCAGCGCGACGATCGCTATGACCGCACCGGAATTGCGTCCTGGTATGGTCCGAACTTCCACGGAAGACCAACGGCCAACGGCGAAGTCTTCGACCAGTACGCGATGACGGCCGCGCACACGACCCTGCCCATTCCCTCGATCGCGGAAGTCACCAATCTTGAAAACGGGCGCAGCATCATCGTTCGCGTCAATGATCGCGGCCCCTTTGTGGACGACCGCATCATCGACCTGTCACGGGCCGCGGCGACCGAGCTGGATTATGTCGGCTCGGGCCTTGCCCGCGTACGTGTGCGCTATCTCGGTCCGGCCCATCCTGACGCGCCGCCGCCTCAGCGCAATGTCCGGCTTGCCGGCACACCGGCTTCCGCCATCGCTGGGCAACCATCCAGCCCCGCCACGGCCCAGACCGTCGCCGCCGTCGAGGACATTCCGGTCCGCGCCGGACGGGATGTGACGCTGCAGCTCGGTGCTTTCAGCGATGCGGACAATGCCGACCGGCTTGTCCAGCGCGTCGCCGGAGCGGGAGAGGTTTGGGTCGAGCCCGGTCAGTCCGACCATGGCCCGATATATCGCGTCTTCTTCGGACGCTGGGCCGATCGCAGCGGCGCCGATGCGGCACGGGCCAGCCTGGCCGACTGGGGCGTTTTCGGCGCCCGGATCGTCGCCCTCGACTGAGCCTGCTGCGTCCGTGGCGCTGGACGCCATGGTCTTGCCGCGCTTTGATGCTTCCTGTTGCCAAGCCGCCCCATCTGATTCCGGCCAGGGAGTTCCTCCGTGCGCAGTCTTCTTGCGATTCTTCTTCTCGCCATTCCGGTTGCAGCCGCACCGGCCGTCGCCCAGAACACCTATGAGACCGATGCCAGCCATGCGGTGATCATGGATTTCGAGACCGGCACGATCCTGTTCTCGAAGAATGGCGACGAGCCCATGCCGCCGGCCTCCATGTCCAAGATGATGACGGTGCTGATGGCCCTGGAGGCCATCGAGTCGGGCTCGCTGTCGCTGGACGATGAACTGCCCGTGTCCGAAGAGGCCTGGCGCCGCGGCGGCGCCGCGTCCGGATCGTCGACCATGTTTCTGGACGTGAACAGCCGGGCCCGCGTCGAGGACCTGCTGCGCGGTGTCATCATCCAGTCCGGCAATGACGCCTGCATCGTCCTCGCCGAGGCGATCGGCGGCAGCGAGGCGGCCTTCGCCGACATGATGACCCAGCGTGCCCGCGAGCTGGGCCTGGAGAATGCGCACTTTGCCAATTCCACGGGCTGGCCCGATCCGGATCACATGGTCAGCGCGGAAGACCTTGCCCGCATTGCCCGGATCCTCATCCGCGATCATCCGGATTTCTATGGCATCTGGGCCGAGCGGGAATTCACCTATAACGGCATCCGCCAGTACAACCGAAACCCGCTGCTCGGTGTGTTCTCCGGTGCCGATGGCCTGAAGACCGGCCACACGGAAGACAGCGGCTACGGCCTTGTTGGATCTGCCGAACGCGATGGCGAACGCCGCATCATCGTTTTCAACGGCATGGATTCGAATTCGGCCCGCGCCGCCGAGGCCGAACGCATGATGCGCGCCGCGCTCACCGATTATGGCGTCTACAATCTTTTTGCGGCCGGTGACACGGTGGAGCATGAAGCCGAGGTCTTCATGGGGACGGTATCCACTGTCGCGCTTCGTGTCGACGAGGATATTGCCGTCGGCCTGCACCGCCGGGCCCGCCGCGACATGACGGTTTCCGTGAACTATGAAGGCCCCGTTTCCGCGCCGATCGCGGAAGGCGATGTCATCGCCACGCTGACGGTCGAAGCGCCCGGCATGGAGCCCCAGGACTTCCCGCTGGTCGCCGCGAATGACGTTCCCCGCAAGGGGCTGATGGGCCGTATCGGGGCTGCACTTGTCCACATGATCCGGGGCTGATCGGCGTGCGGGGCAAGTTCATCACACTTGAAGGCGGCGAGGGTGCCGGCAAGACGACGCTGATCAAGGCCTTGCAGGCGGCGCTTGCGGCAAAAGGCCTGGATGCGGTCGTCACCCGGGAGCCGGGCGGTACGCCCGGCGCCGAAGTCCTGCGCGACATCCTGCTCAAGGGGGCAACGGATCGCTGGTCTCCGGTCACCGAGGCGTTGTTGATGTATGCCGCGCGCGTCGATCACGTCGAACGGTTGATCGAGCCGGCGCTGGCGCGCGGCGCCTGGGTGATTTCCGACCGTTTTGCCGATTCCACCCTGGCGTATCAGGGCACGGCCGGCGGCGTTCCGCTCGAGCGGATCCGCCAGCTGCATGAGGCCGCGCTGGGCGACTTCCGCCCGGATCTGACCCTCGTGCTCGATCTCGACCCGCGGACCGGGCTGGAGCGGACGGTCGCGCGCGGCGAGGATGCGACCCGTTTCGAGCGTTTCGACGCGGACTTCCATGCGCGTCTGCGCCAGGCTTTTCTGGATATCGCAGCGGACGAGCCTGAGCGCTGCGTTGTGCTGGATGCGGGTTCCGATGCGGATGCCGTTGCCGCGGCGGCTCTTCAGGCCATCGAGACGCGGCTCGGCGCCCCGGCATGAGTACCGATCCGGATACCGGGTCCGACGTCCAGCCGGGCTGCCTGCCGCCGCGCGAGCGCTATGACCTGTTCGGCCACGAGGCCGCTGAGCAGGCTTTCGCGAAGGCCTGGCAGAGCGGACGCCTGCATCACGCCTGGATGATCACCGGGCCGCGCGGTGTCGGCAAGGCCAGCTTCGCCTGGCGCGCCGCACGCCGGGTTCTCGGTGCCGCGCCGATGGAGGAGGGCGGCCCGCTCGGCTCCAGCCCGCAGGACCCGGTCTGCAAACTGCTGGAGGCCCAGGCCAATCCGGATCTCCTGCTGCTGCGGCGTCCCTGGGACGACAAGCGCAAGCGCTGGCGCGCCGAGATCACGGTGGAAGAAGCGCGACGGGCGCCGCATTTTTTCGAAATGAGTTCCGGTGCCAAGGGCGGCTGGCGGGTCTGTATCGTCGACAGTGCCGACGAGATGAACACCAATGCTGCCAACGCCTTGCTGAAAACTCTTGAAGAGCCGCCGCAACGTGGTGTCCTGTTTCTCGTGACCCATACGCCAGGCCGTTTACCGGCCACCATCCGCTCGCGCTGCCGCCGGCTCGACCTGCGCGCGCCCTCCGTCGAGGCGACAGCGGACTGGCTGGCCTCCGTCAGCGATGCCACCGCCGGCGATGCCCTGGCTGCGTCCAGGCTGGCTGCGGGCGCACCGGGGCGGGCGCTGTCCCTGCATGTCTCGGGCGGGGTCGGCCTGGCCCGCGATGTCGAGGCCATCGTGGAGAAAGGGCGTTCGGCCGGCGAGCCGGAAATGCGCCGCCTGGCCGACCGGATTTCCACCAAGGCCGGCGAGGATCTGCGCGGGTTGTTCTACGAGGCGCTGGCCGGTGCCCTGCGCAATCAGGCGCGCCGCCGAGCCGCCAATGGCGAAGACGTGACGGCCTGGCTTGCTGCCTGGCGGGAGCTTGGTTCGCTTGTCCGGGATGCCGAGGCACTTTATCTCGACCCGAAACAGAGCGCGCTGGCAGCCCTTTCAATTGCCCGGGACGCTGCGCGCAAGGAAGTCGCCTGAGACCGGTCATGTTCATCGACACACACGTCAATCTTCACGGCGAGCAATTTGCCGACGATCTCGACGCCGTCATCGAACGGGCCCGCGCGGCTGGCGTTGAGCGCATGATCGCGATCTGCTGCCGTCTGAGCGATTTCGAAGCCGTCTCCGCCATCGCCGAGGCGCATGACGACATCTACTGTACGATCGGCGCCCATCCGCACCACGCCAAGGACCGGCCGGACATCACCGCCGGCGAGCTGGTCGAGATCGCCCGCCACCCCAAGGTCGTCGGTATCGGCGAGACCGGGCTGGATTTTCACTATGGCTATTCCCCGCGCGAGGACCAGTTCGCCAGCCTGAAAGCCCATATCGAGGCGGCGCGCCAGACGGATCTGCCGCTCGTCCTGCATACCCGTGAAGCGGATGAGGCGATGGCGGATCTTCTGGAAGAGGAAATGGGGAAGGGGGCCTTCCGACCCTTGCTGCACTGCTATACCGGCGGCGCCGATCTGGCCCGCCGGGCCGCCCGTCTCGGCGCATATTTTTCGGCGTCCGGCATTGTGACCTTCAAGAAGGCCGAAGATGTGCGGGCCGTGTTTCGCGATGAAGTTCCGGATGACCGGGTGATCCTGGAGACCGACTGTCCCTATCTCGCGCCCGTGCCGCACCGTGGCAAACGTTGCGAGCCGGCCTTCCTGCCCGATGTCGCGACGGGGCTGGCTGCCGTGAAGGGCTGGACGGTCGAGGACTGCGCAGCCCGGACCACACAAGCCGCGCTCAACCTGTTCGACCGGATCGAGAAACCGTGACGGGTCTGGTCCGGATAACCCTGCTGGGCACCGGATCCTCGGGCGGCGTGCCGCGTGCGAATGGTGATTGGGGTGACTGCAATCCGAACAACCCGCGCAATCGCCGCCGCCGGTGTTCCGCCCTGGTGGAGCGGGCCAGGACCCGTGCCGATCTGGATGGCGGAGAGGCGGTGACCCGGGTCGTGATCGATACCTCGCCGGACTTCCGGGAACAGATGCTGTCAGCCCGGGTGACGCGGATCGACGGTGTGGTCCTGACCCATGATCATGCCGACCAGACCCACGGCATCGACGATCTGCGGGCCTTTGCATACCTGCAACGTCAGCGCATCCCTGTGTGGATGGACGCCCCCACAGCAGCAACATTGGTGTCGCGTTTCGGCTACACATTCGACACACCGCCGGGCTCCAGCTATCCGGCCATTCTCGATCGCCGCGACATGCCGCATTTCGGCGAGCCGGTGTCGATTGACGGGCCGGGCGGTGAGGTTTCGCTCATTCCGGTCGACCAGGAGCACGGATCGATCCGCTCGCTCGGCTTCCGGATCGGCGACATCGCCTATTCGCCGGACATCAACGCCTTGCCGGAGGCGAGCGTGCCGCTGCTGGACGGTGTGGGCTGCTGGATTGTTGACGCCCTGCGCCGCGAACCGCATCCGACACATTTCACCGTCGACGATGCCCTCGCCGCGCTGGAGCGCGTCGGCGCCCGCTTCGGCGTGCTGACGAATATGCACATCACGCTGGACTACGACGTGCTGGTCGACACGCTGCCCGAGCATGTCTGGCCCGGCTATGACGGGATGCGCCTGATCTGGGATGGCGAGAGCGTGCGGTTCGACGACGTTCCGGAATAGGGTTCCTCAGCCCTCATGGCTGGCGAAAACCGACAGGTTGTCGCCGGAAAAGGCATAGACATCATAGGGTTCGCTATAGCCCGGCACTTTCATCCCCGGCGATCCGGCCGGCATGCCCGGTACCGCGATACCGGCAATCTGCGGCCGGGTGTCCAGCATTCGCAGGATATCCTCGGCCGGCACATGCCCCTCGATGGTATAATCGCCGATCCGGGCCGTATGGCAGGACCACAAGGCCTGCGGCACGCTGAACTCGGTCTTGACCGGTACCACATCCGGCATGTTGCGGACCGCAACCCGGAAACCGGCCGCTTCGACATGCTCGATCCACGCACCGCAACAGCCGCAAGTCGGTGATTTGTAGACCACCATGACAGGATGGTCCTCGGCGCTGGCGCGGCCGGCGAGCGCCAGGCTGGCGAGACCGGACAGGACGAGGGCGCGGCGGTCGATCATGAAGAGGCTCCGGATTTTTCGTGTTTCATCGCACTGTCTAGCAGACAAGGACTGACAGGACGATGCGGCGATCCGCGCGTTCCGATTGGCGGCCCTAGTTCGGCGGGCAGACAATCTGGCTTTCACCGTCGCGCTCGGCACGGACGCAATCGGGCGCAAGCCCGTCACGGACCTCGCCGGAAAAGTTCGCGGTCACCGTCAAGCCATCGGCAAAGCTTGTGCGCTGGACCAGACGGTCATCGCTGAGCCATTCGAAGCCGGTCATGGCGGCTGGCGCGTCCGTGCCATGAACTTCGCGGAAAGCGGTCTCGGCGGCACGCAGTTGCGGTGCGACCCGGGCCAGCTCCCGCCGGTCGAGATGCCAGAGCGTCGGCGTGCCGTAGAGCAGGGCGAGGGCAAAGCGGCGCGGCGCGAGGGCGGGGAATTTTGCCAGCCCGAACTCCCAGCGGTCGGTGGAAATCATCGCATCGTGGAAGACGGCCTCGAACAGCGGCAGGCGCCGGGCCGGCGAGAACAGGGCTTCGGTTTCCGTATCGGTGAGCTCGGCTGGCTGGAAGTAGCGGCGCGGACGGTCTTCCGGCCAATAGCCGCCGAACCGTTCGCGCTGGCGCAGCAAGGGCCAGATGGCGTCAAGATTGGCACTGTTTCCGCCATGCGAGTAATGCGTCACGCCGTGGGCCCAGCCGCCGACATGCTCGGATCCCAGAACCAGATCGTGATCCTCGATCGCGCTTCGCATCCGCTCAAGCCGGTTCTGTCGGTCGCGGACACGGTCCATCGGGTGATCGGGATGGTGGTCGGCATAAAAACTGCCGAAGGCATCAACATCGAGGAAGACATGGCGCGCGCCGGCCGATGCATGACCGGCATAGCGCGAGGCCACATTCGGTGCGCCTTCGCGGCGACGCAGCGCCTCGCTGGAAAGTTCACAGCCGCGTCCGGCAAAGCCGGTATGTCGCGCGCCGTCTTCTCCGGTGATACAGCCAGCCGGGAAGAGATCGCCCCAGTCCGCCGTGACGGTATCGGCCTCGCCGGAGGGCTGGGCATTGGCGAAGCTTTCATAGGGGCCGGCCAGCCATCCTGCAGCATCCGCAGCCGCCAGATAGGCCGGACGCAGGGCTTCATCCCAGCCATCGGCCTCATAGGCCAGCAGGATGCGCTCAATGCCGGCGGCTGCCAGATCGTCCAGAAAGGCGGGACTACGGCCATCGCCCCAGACGTAGGCGTGCGGCGCCCCGAAAAGCCGCTCGAGCGGCGCGGTGGCCGGCTGCTTGTCTGCAAAGGTGATCAGACCGTCCCGAATTTGCAGGCGCTCGCGATAGAGCCGGGCCGCAGCGAGCGGGTCGGCGGGTCCTGCAGACAGGGCCAGTTCCAGCGCCGGCGCATCCGGGGCGAAAGTGTAATGCAGACGAACGGCGCCCGCAGCGTCCTCGGGCCAGCAGATTTCTGCCTGCAGCCCGTCCAACAGGGCGTATGCGCCGCTGTGCGCGGCGGTCAGATAGGCCCAGGCGGGATAGGACAGGGCGCCCGTGCCCGTCCGGCATCCGGCCAGATCGGCATGTCCGGCCGGCAGGATCATGCCCTGGCCATCGGGTAAGGCCCATTCCGCTGCCGCCGGTGACGCCAGCGGCAAGTCCAGTTCCGACGGTTCATCGGACGTGACCTGCAGAACCAGGTTTTCGTGCTCGATCCGGACAAGGAACGCCAAGCCGGTCTCCGGCCATTGCCAGCTCGCGCTGGCCGATGATGTCTCAAGCATGCTGACGGCACCGACTGTTTCTACTGCCGACATGAGCGGAACCGGTCCGCCGGGCGTTATCCCGGTGACAGTCAGTGTCGCAGTGTCGATCCTGTAATGCGCGTCACCCTCGGCGAGCTGGACTTCGGTGCCTGCGATCGACGCGACGCCCTGAAGCCCGGTCAGGGCACCGAGGAGGACAAGAGCGGAGAACGACATGAGGGAACCTCTCGAGACGCGATACACGGAGCGCTTCGTTACAAACGTAACACCGATTCCCGGCATGTTTTCGTGACATCACAGCCTGATCTGACATCATGCCGATGCCGCTCCAATGTTTCTCATAATATTTATTATGCGCTAAATTGATGCCGCAGTCCGGCGGCGCGGCTTCGGCGCCCTCGTCGACTTGAAAGTGAAATTCCTAAGCGGTTTCAAATTCAAATGCCTGACTATCAAACCAATACCTCATTCGGGCTTCTGGTTCGCGTGGTATGGCAGGTGCATTCTGTGTTGCGGCTTGAAGTATCCTGCATCGCGTCGCGCGGCCGTTACGGGCTAGCATCGCGTTCGATTCCCGCGACCGCTGCCACGGAGCCGACATGACCGCGCCATCGCCCGATCTCGCCCCTATCGATCGCCTGCTCGCCATCATGTCGAAACTGCGCGATCCGGATGGCGGCTGCCCCTGGGACCTGGAACAGGATTTCCGCTCGATTGCGCCCTACACGATCGAGGAAGCGTATGAGGTTGCCGACGCGATCGAGCGCGGCGCGCATGGCGAGCTGAAGGACGAGCTGGGCGATCTTCTCCTGCAGGTCGTGTTTCACGCCCAGATGGCGCAGGAAGCCGGCCTGTTCGACTTTGCCGATGTCTGCCGGGCCATCAATGACAAGATGATCCGCCGGCATCCCCATGTTTTCGGCGATGCGGACACGCGCGACAGCGAAACCCAGACTGTTGAATGGGAAGCCATCAAGGCGGCCGAGCGCGCCGGATCGGCGAAGGGCGACCGCGTGCTGGACGATGTTCCGGTCGCCCTGCCCGCCCTCAAGCGTGCCCAGAAGCTCCAGAAGCGCGCGGCGCGCGTCGGGTTCGACTGGCCGGACGCCGAGCGGGTGCTGGACAAGGTGGATGAGGAAATCGCCGAGGTCCGCGAAGCCATCGCCTCGGGCAATGCCGCACATATCGCCGAGGAGATCGGCGATCTGATGTTTGTCTGCACCAATCTCGGCCGCAAGCTGAAGGTCGATGTCGAGACCGCAACGCGCGACGCCAACGCCAAGTTCGAGCGCCGTTTCCGCTATATCGAGGACCGTCTCGAGGCCCAGGGCCGCAAGCCCGAGGATGCCAGTCTGGACGAGATGGAAGCGTTGTGGACCGAAGCCAAGCTCAGGGAGAAGGCCGCGGCACCGGCCTGAATCCCGCCTCTAGAACAGGCGCGTTTCCCGCGAAATCGCCCCTGCTTAAGAATCTTGAGCGGTCGCGTGATCGAACCGGTGAACCGGTTTCCACTTCACCTGATCACGCTTCAGAACTCGTCCTCTTCCACCTCGCCAATTCCCTGCGGGATGGCCAGGTCGGGAAATTGCGCCCGGAAACGGCCGGCCTCGGCCGGCGCGAGGCGCACCCTCACCGTCGTCATGCCGGTTTCCGGATCCATGTGGCTGTCGCGGATCTCGCCATGGGAATGCAGCCAGGCCAGCGCGCGCGGCTGTTCCGGCGGCACGCGCACCTCGATCCGCTCGTCATCGCTGGCCAGGGCGGCCTCGATGGCGTCGACCAGCGCATCCACACCATCGCCCGATATCGCCGACAGCGGCAGTTTGACCGCCCGGCCGGCCTTCATGTTGGCGATATCCGCCTGGATGGCGAGATCCTCGGCCTCTTCAAGCGAAAGATTGTCGGCCTTGTTCCAGGCTTCGATCATCGGCTGTTCGTGTGCGGGCCCGGCCTCGATCGCATCGAGCACACTCATCACATCGCCGATCCGGCCCTCATGGTCCGGATCCGAGGCGTCTATGACATGGACCAGGAGGTTGGCTTCGCGCACCTCTTCCAGCGTGGCCCGGAAAGCCGCGATCAGCTCGGTCGGCAGGTCGGTTATGAAACCTACCGTGTCGGACAGGAGAATGCGGGTGCCGCCGGGCAGATCCACGGCCCGCACAGTGGGGTCGAGCGTCGCGAAGGGCATGTCCTGGGCGAACACCCCTGCCCCGGTCAGCTTGTTGAAAAGCGTGGACTTTCCGGCATTGGTATAGCCCACCAGTGCAACGGTCGGGAACGGCACTTCCTGGCGCTGCGCCCGGTGCAGGCTGCGCGTGCGCCGGACATCCTCGAGCTGGCGGCGCAGCTTGGCCATCTTCTCGTTGAGCAGGCGCCGGTCGGTTTCGATCTGGGTCTCGCCGGGACCCGCGAGGAAGCCGCGGCCGCCCCGCTGGCGTTCCAGGTGGGTCCAGGTCCGCACCAGGCGCGAGCGCTCATAGGCCAGGCGCGCCAGTTCGACCTGCAGCACGCCTTCCTTGGTGCGGGCGCGCTGGCCGAAGATTTCAAGGATCAGGCCGGTGCGGTCTATCACCTTGACGTTCCAAGCCTTTTCCAGATTTCTCTGCTGAATCGGCGACAAAGCCGTATCGATCACGGCGACATCCGCCGTGTTCTCCTCGATCCGCGCCTTCAATTCATCCAGCTTGCCGCGGCCGAAATAGCGTCCCGCATCGATCTTGCGGATCGGTGCGATGAAGGCCTCCGCCACCTCCAGGTCCAGCGCTTCGGCCAGGCCGGTGGCTTCTTCCAGACGCGCCTCCGAGCGTGCCACGCCATCGCGGGCGGTGGGATGAATGACAAGGGCGCGCGATACCGGCGCCTCGCGATCAATCAATCCGCGGTGCTTTCATCCGTTGCGTCATCCTCGTCCGCCCTGTCCGTATCGAACAACTGAACCGGCGCCGCCGGCATGATGGTCGAGATGGCGTGTTTGTAGACGAGCTGGGAAAGCCCGTCGCGGCGAAGAAGAACACAGAAGTTGTCGAACCAGGTTACGACGCCCTGAAGCTTCACACCATTGACCAGAAAAATGGTCAGCGGCGTTTTCGTCTTACGCACTGAGTTCAGGAAGACGTCCTGCAGGTTTTGTTTTTTATCGTGCGACATGTCGGCTCCACATGACTCGCTTGAAGCAAGCGATTCGCCAAACAGGGTATACAGGCCTCACCATGGCCTGCAACCATCTCATCTTTCTGAGAAAGCCGGAATGTTGATCACACGGCTGCCAGGTAGGCCTGACGAAGCTCGGCAGAAACCGAACCCGGTTCGCCATTTGCCACCGGACGGCCGTCAATCCGGGTCACCGGCATGACGAAATTCGTGGCCGATGTCAGGAAGGCCTCGCGGGCTTCAAGCGCTTCTGCGATCGTGAAAGGCCGCTCCTCCAGACGATAGCCGGCGGCCGTCGCTGTGCGGATCAGCGTTGCTCGCGTGATGCCGTGCAGGATGGCGTTATCGGCGGGCCGCGTGACCAGAGCGCCATCGGCCGTCAGGATCCAGGCGTTGGACGACGTGCCCTCGGTGACAAAGCCGTCAGCATCCACTTGCCAGGCCTCGTAGGCTCCTGCATCGCGCGCGGCCTGTTTGGCGAGCGTGTTGGGCAGCAGGTTCACGGTCTTGATGTCGCAACGCGCCCAGCGCTGGTCGGGTACGGAGATGACCGACACCCCCTGCTCTGCGCGTTTGGCCACGGCGCCCAGGTCGAGGCGCTTGGTCGTGAGAACGAGCGTCGGTCGCGTGCCGGGCGGCGGGAAGCCATGGTCGCGCCGCGCCCGGCCGCGGCTGATCTGCAGATAGACCAGGCCATCGCCGATGCGGTTGCGGCGGATCAGTTCGCGGATGAGGATCGTGAGAGCCGCCCGGGTGACCGGGTGCGCAATGCGCAGCTCGTTCAGGGAGCGGTCGAGCCGGTCGAAATGCCCCTCGGCGTCCAGCAGCTCGCCCTTGCGCACCGCCCAGACTTCATAGATCGCATCCGCGAACTGGAAGCCCCGGTCCTCGATGTGTACGGCGGCGAGGTCGTGGCGCTGAAAGCGGCCGTTGACGTAGGCAATCCTGGACACGCGTTCTCTCTTATTTCCTGATGAAGAGCGCCCATATGGCCGCAACCGCGGCGAGCACCTCCAGACGCCCGAGAATCATGGCTGAAATAAGGATCGGTTTGGCGTTGTCCGCAAGCTCGTCCCACCCGTGTCCTGCATTGGTTTCGTGCAGCAGCGGCCCGGCATTGGCCAACGCGGCCGCATTCGCCAGAAAGGCGGTCTGGAAATCCAGCCCGGCCAGGGCGAGCGCCAGGGTGCCGATCCCCAGACAGGCCAGAAAACCCAACACATAGGCCCAGATGCCGATCAGCGCCGTGTCGCGCACCGAGCGTCCGCGGAAGGTGACGGGCACCAGGCTGGACGGATCGGTCAGAACGGCGAGTTCCGATCCCATGCGCCGCCAGAGCAGAAGGATGCGGGAGATTTTTACACCGCCGGTCGTCGAGGCGGCCGCCCCGCCCACGAGCGCCACGAAGACCGCTGCCACCGGGACCGGCGAGGCCGGCGCGGACACGGTGTAGCCGCTGGTCGAGACGACGAAGAAGGCGTCGATGAAGTGAGACGGTATGTGCGATGTGTCGGCGATCACGTAGAGCACGCCCAGACCGCCCACGAGCGCGGCAATACCGGCCAGGTCAGGGTCCCGCAGCACGCCGCGATCGCGCAGGGCATCCCAGAACAGGGCAATGTTCACGGTCCCGGCCAGGCAGGCCAGCGCCACGATGAGCATCGATATCGTGCCGAAATTCGTCGCCAGCCCGCCATCGACCGGCGCATAGCCGGAGGTCGAGATCGCCGACATGGCCAGCACGCTGGCATCGAAGAAACCATTGCCGGCAAACAGCAGCATGAGCCAGGTGACGGCGGTCAGCACGGCATAGACCAGCCCGACCCGCCGCGCCGCGACCGGCAGGTGGGAGAGGATGTTGTCGGGGCGCACGGTCAGGAGTGCCGATTTGCGGATCGCGGGCACATCCCGGTCGAGTGCGGCGAACACGGCGATGGCGAGCAGCAGGGTCGCATACCCGCCCAGCCAGGCCAGCACAGCGCGCCAAAAGATCAAGGAGCGCGGCAGCTCGTCGGCGGGCAGCAGGGTCGCGCCGGTTGTCGTAAGGGCCGAATAGGCCTCGAACAGCGCATCCATCGGACCGAAATAGCCGGTCAGCCAGAATGGCAGCGCGGCAAAGGCGGGCGTCGTCACCCAGGCGAGCAGCGCCAGGCCCAGCGCATCGAGCGCGCTGGCGCCGACCTGCACACCGCGCGTGGCCGCCAGAACGAGCGCACCGGGCACGAAGGCGAGCCCCGCCGTGGTGATGAAGAAGGGCGCCAGGTGCCATTCCTCGACCGCCGGCGCACAGACAGCCGCCAGCAGTGCGATCAGCGCGACCAGTACCCACAGGGCCCCCAGGGGGCGGAAGAGCGCCGCAGGCGACATGGATCAGAAATATTCCAGGCTGACCCGGAACAGGTGCTCGACCTTGGGTACCAGCGCCTTGTTGCAGAACAGGAGAACGCGGTCGTTCTCGCGGATCCGGCCCTCGTCGCAGGGCAGGATCACCTTGTCGCCGCGCACCACGGCGCCCAGTGCCACCCCGTCCGGCAATTCCAGCTCGTCCAGCGTCTTGCCGACCAGCGGCGAGGTCGACAGGGCGATGCCTTCCAGCGCTTCCGCCTCACCGCCGCCAAGCGTCTGCAGGCCGGTGATCCGGCCGCGGCGGATGTGCTGGAGAATGGTCGACACGGTCGTCGCGCGCGGATCGATCAGCACGTCGATACCCAGCGGTTCGCGCATGCCCTCGAAGGTGCGGTCATTGATCAGGCTGAGCGCGCGTTCGGCCCCTTCCCGCTTGGCCATCACGCCGGAGAGCATGTTCACCTTGTCATCATTGGTGACACAGATGACGAGTTCGGCATTGGCGACACCGGCCTCGCGCAGCATGCGGGCATTCAGACCGTCGCCGTGCAGCACGACCGTCCGCTTGAGGCGTTCCGCGGCGTGTTCGGCGCGGGCCTTGTCGGCCTCGATCAGGCGCACCTTCACCCCGCCGGCGCGTTCCAGGGCGCGGGCGACATAGACGCCGATATTGCCGGCCCCGACCACCACGACGCGGCGGATCTGCTCGGCGCTGCGGCCGAAAATATCCAGCAGGCGCCGCACCTGCGCGCTCTCGGTGACGACATAGACATCATCGCCCGGCAGCAGCGGATCCTTGAGCTTGGGAATGAAGAGCGTGCGTTCGCGCTGTACGCCGACCACGGCGAGGCGCAGGTCGGGGAAGAGTTCCATCACCTGTTCGGTCGTCGAACCGGCTACCGGCGAGGTTTCCTCCAGACGCAGGCCCAAAAGCTGCACCCGCCCGCCGGCGAACACCGCCGTGGAGAAGGCGCCGGGCGTTTCCACCCGCTGCAGGATGGCGCGTCCGACCTCGAGCTCGGGCGAGATCACCACATCGACCGGCAGATTGCCGGTGGAGAAGAGATCGCCCCAGGCCGGATCGAGATATTCCTGGGCCCGCACCCGCGCGATCCGCATCGGTGTGGAGAACAGGGAATGCCCGACCTGGCAGGCGATCATGTTCACCTCGTCCGAATAGGTCACGGCGACGAGGAGATCGGCTTCCGCCGCCCCGGCCTTTTCCAGCACGTCGGGGTGGGAGGCGTGGCCGACGACGCCGCGCACATCGAGATCGGTCACGACATTGTCGATCAGCTCGGTCGACCAGTCGACGACGGTCACCGCATTGCCTTCCCGGGCAAGCGCCCGGGCAATACCCACACCGACCTGCCCGGCTCCGCAGACTATGGCTTTCATGTCGTCTCCGTTGGGTGCGGACTAGGCCGCGCCGTCGCGCTGCGGCGAGGTGACGCCGAGCGATTTGAGTTTGCGGTGAAGCGCTGACCGTTCCATGCCGATAAAGGCCGCCGTGCGGGAGATATTGCCGCCGAACCGGTCGATCTGGGCCTTGAGGTATTCACGCTCGAAATTCTCCCGGGCCTCGCGCAGCGACAGGGCAATCATCTTCTCGGCATCGAAGCCGGTCTCGTGATTGTCGCGCGTGACGACTTCCGATGGCAAGGCATCCAGCGTGATCGGCTCGTTGGCCGGACCGGTGGCGAGGATCAGGAGGCGCTCGATATTGTTGCGCAGCTGGCGGACATTGCCCGGCCAGCTGTGCGCCTGAAGCGCCGCCATGACGTCATCACCGAAGGCCCGCAGCGGCAGACCTGCAGACTGCGTCAGGTTCTTCACGAAATGATCGACCAGGGCGGGAATATCCTCGCGCCGCTCGGCCAGGGCCGGCACGGTGACCGGCACGACGGCGAGACGGTGATAGAGGTCCTCGCGGAAACGGCCTTCCTGGATGCGCACGGCCAGATCCTGGGCGGTCGAGGAGATCACCCGCACATTGACCTGCACATCCCCGGCCCCGCCGATCCGGCGGAAGCGCTGTTCCACCAGCAGGCGCAGGAGCTTGCTCTGGGTGGCTGTCGGCATGTCGGCAATCTCGTCGAGATAGAGCGTGCCGCCATGGGCGCGTTCCAGCAGGCCGACATGCTTGACCGAACCGTCATCATTCTCGCGGCCGAAGAGTTCCTCCTCCACGCCTTCCGGTGACATGCCCGGCGCGCTGACAGCGACGAAATCGGCGCCCGAACGTGGCGAGTTCTCGTGGATCAGCCGGGCGACGAGTTCCTTGCCGGCCCCCGAGGGGCCGCGGATCAGGACGCGGCTATTGGTCGGCGCGACGCGCTCGATCAGCTGGCGGACCTGCAGGATGCCGCTGGAATCGCCGATCAGCGTGCTCTGGGCCTGGGTACGGGCGCGCAGTTCGGCATTCTCGCTGCGCAGCCGGCTGGTCTCCAGCGCCCGCTTCACCGTGAGCAGAAGCTTGTCGCTCTTGAAGGGTTTTTCCAGGAAATCATAGGCGCCCTTGCGGATCGCCGCCACGGCGGTCTCGATCGTGCCGTGACCGGAGATCACGATCACCGGCAGGTCCGGATCGAGCGCGCGGAATTCGTCGAGCAGTTCGATCCCGTCCAGCCGGCTGCCCTGCAACCAGACATCCAGGATGATCAGAGACGGTTTTCGCTGGCGGATCACCGCCAGGGCGCCATCGGCATCGGCGGCCTCACGCGGCTCATAGCCGTCATCCTCGAGCAAACCGCCGATCAGTTCACGAATATCGGCCTCGTCATCGACGATGAGAATATCCCTGGCCATGTATCAAGCCTCCTTCAGGGACTGCGGTGCCGGATCGGCCATGTCCGCCAGAGGGAAAACGAGCCGCACGACGGCGCCCTGCCCGCTCCGGGGAATATCCAGTTCCAGACGTCCGTTATGGTCTTCCATCACGCGCTTCACGATGGCGAGGCCGAGGCCCGTGCCTTTCTCGCGCGTGGTCATATAGGGTTCGGTCAGGCGTTCGCGATTGGGGGTCGGCCAGCCCAGACCGTTATCGGCCACCTCGATCACGGCATAGCCGTTCGCCTCGGTCAGGCTGACGACCAGCTGCCCCGGCGCGCCATCCTGGTCCATGCGGGTCGAGACACTCTCGCAGGCATTCTTGAGGATATTGGCCAGCGCCTGCACGGAAAGCCGGGCATCGCACATGGCGTGAACCTGCATGCCGGGATGCTCGAACACGATCTCGATATTCGGCGAGGCGACCCGCTGGGTGAAGACTGACGACTTCACCAGCTCGCCCATCTCGACACGCTCCACCTTCGGCTGGGGCATGCGGGCAAAGCTGGAAAACTCGTCGACCATGCGGCCGATATCGCTGACCTGGCGCACGATCGTGTCGGTACAGCGGTCGAAGGTTTCGACGTCGGAGGTGATCTCGTCGCGATATTTGCGCCGGATACGCTCGGCCGACAGCTGGATCGGGGTCAGCGGGTTCTTGATCTCGTGGGCGATGCGCCGCGCAACCTCACGCCAGGCCGCATTGCGCTGGGCAGTTACCAGGCGCGTCACATCGTCGAATGTGATGACCAGGCCGGCCTCCTCGTCCATCGAGGCGCGGGCCGTCAGGTGACGGATCTGGTCGTCCGGCGCGTTGAGATCGATCTGCGCCTCGGCAACGGACCCAGGACGCCGGCGGGCCTCGGCGGCGATCTCGGCCAGTTCCGGCGTGACCTCGTCGATGCCGACACCGATCAGATCGTCCGTCCCCGGGGCGAGCATGGAGATGGCCGAACGGTTGATCAGCGTGATCCGGTTATCCTTGTCCAGGCCGATCACACCGGCCCGCACCCCGGCGAGAATCGCCTCGATAAAAGCGCGGCGCTGCTCGGATTCGGCGTGCGCCTCGATCAGTTCACGGCGCTGGCTGCGCAATTGCCGCGTCATCCGGTTGAAGGCCCGGGCAAGTGCCGCAATCTCGTCATCCTCGCGACCCATCTGGACCCGGGCATCCAGATCGCCGCGGCGCACACGCTCGGCCGCCCCGACCAGGCGCGAGATCGGCGTGACAACCCGGGTCGCCGCCGACAGGGCGAGCCAGATCGAACCGATCACGATCAGCACCGCAACCTCGAAATAGAGGAAGTAGAAGGAGCCCCGGACCCGGCTCTCCTGGCTGCCGGCATCGCGCAATTCGTTGCGCGCCTGGGCCATCTCCCGGAACAGGTCGATGTTCACCGGGTAGGAAACGAAGAGGTAGGCGTCCGGATAGGCATCGAGACGATAAAGCAGGCGCATCACATCGACCGCCTCGGCCGACGAGCTGGGCGTGGACACCGCCACATCGCCGTCATTGGCGTAGTCGTACAGCACTTGCGATGGCGCGGCATATTCCTCGTTTTCGCGGAATCGGGTGCGGGCAAGCAAGGTGCCCCGGCCATCGACGATATAGGCGGCCGCGAAGCCGCGCCGCGCGGCCTGGAAATTCAGATAATTGATGTACTGGATCCGCGAGGTGGTGAAAGCGTCGACCGACCCCTCCTGGCTGAGATCGGTCGCCATGCTCTCCACATGACCTGATGCCGTTGTCGCCTCCCGGCCGTAGAAATCGAAAGCGACATCTTCCAGCCGGTCGACCAGCGTGGCGATCCGGTCGTCGAACCACAGATCCACGCCGCGCGTGATAACAAAGCCCAGGAAGATGGCGGCGAGGACGGCCGGGGTAGCCGCGGCGATCGAAAAAAGTGCCACGAAGCGCAGATGCAGGCGCGGCGTCGGTTCGCCGAAGCGGCGCGCCCTCACCCGCCGCACGAAACGCAGCACGACGACGCCGGCGAGGCCGAGCAGGAGCACGAGATTGCCGACGAGAATGCCGAGCGCGATCCGGTTGTTGGCGCCGGTCAGCCCGCCTTCGTTCAGCAGAATGAAGGCGGCCACGCCCAGAAGGCCAAGCGAGACCAGAAAGCCCGCGCCGAACAGCGCCGCCGAGCGCGGAGAAATGTTCCGGATCAGAGTGTTCCTGGACGCGTTCGGCAAATCAGCCTCACTTGCTTCAAGCGACCGAGCTTACTCCTGCGTTGCACGAAATCAACACAGTGCCGCACCCGCAACAGTCAGCCTGTTTTCTCGTCCGTCCCGTCCAGCTCGGACAGCCGCCGCGCCAGCGTGTTGCGGTTCAGCCCGAGCAGATCCGCCGCCCGCGACCGGTTGCCATTGCAGCGGTCCAGCGCCTGGGTGAACAATGCCCTTTCCAGTGCATCGACGGCACTCTGGCGCGCATCCGGCCGCGACAGGGCCAGTGCCGCGAGGGCATTGGCGTGGACGGCGATGTCTTCGCTCGAATCGGCACCGTCGGCATTGAGCGCCTGGGCGACATCGTCCAGACCCGCCACACGGCCCCGCGTCGCCAGGGCCAGACGCGACAGCACCGAGCGCAGCTCGACGACATTGCCGGTCCAGGGCGAGTTCACGAGATAGTCGATGGCATCCTTGGACAGGCGCACCGGGTCCTGTTTGTCGCGGCGGGCAAACTGGCCGAGAAAGGCTTCGCACAGCGCAGGGATATCGCTGCGACGTTCGCGAAGCGGCGGCACGGTGATGACGCATTCCGAAAGCCGGGCCGCCAGCCGGCTGTCGATCGGGTTCGACGGCGCCTGCGATACCGTGGCGATGACGCGGCCGGAGCCCCCGTCAAGCGCATCGCGCGCCGCGCGTTGCTGTTCCCCGCTCCACTCCTCCAGACGCAGCCAGACGACCTGACGGGCGGCCTGGGTGGAGCCGAAAATCTCGGTCGCCGTATTCGACGGCGTGACGACGACAGCATCCTCGGACGCCACACCGCGGGCACGCAGCAGGGCCTCGGCGGCCTGACGCTTGCCGACACCCGGCTCGCCCGTGATCATGACATGCGCCTGGCTGGTGGCGGCCCGGGCGATCGCCTTGAAGGCCGACTGCATCGCGACGGACTGGCCGATAAAGCCGGTCGGTTCCTCGGTCGAACGCGATTGCTGGCCGGCCCGCTTGTCGCCCAGCGCCGCCGCGACGGCCGAGATCATATCGTCGAGATCGAAGGGTTTGGGCAGGTATTCGAACACACCGCCCTTGGCGGCATTGATCGCTGTAGACGCCGTTGCCTGGGCGCTCATGACAATGACCGGCATCTGAGGCCGCAGCCGGGCCACCAGGCCGAGATTTTCCAGGAAATTCGTTCCGTCCAGCAGAACGTCGGCCAGCAGGAGATCGCCCTCGCCATTGCGGATCCAGCCCAGCGCGGTGTCCGGCGAGGCGGTCGCGCGCACCTGGTAGCCTGCCGAACCGAGGGCCCGGGAAAGGATGAGTTTCAGGCTTTCATCGTCTTCGAGAAGCAGGATGCGTGCGCTCACGATGTTTCCTCCCTAGCGACCGGCAGGCGCAGGTTGAAACCCGTCCGTCCCGGTTCGCTTTCATAGTCCAGCTGACCGTCATGCAGCGCGGCGATGCGCGCGGCGAAAGCCAGTCCCAACCCCTCGCCCGCCGGTTTGGTGGTGACGAAGGGCGTAAAAATACCCGCGCCCAGCGCATCGGGAATGCCCGGACCATTATCCCGCACCACAAGGACCAGCGGCGTCGGATTGGCGCCGGTGCGGCTGCGCGGCCCCGTATCGAAGCGCGTCTCGACCCGGATTTTCGGATCCGGCATGTCGCGCACCGCATCCAGCGCATTCTGCAGGAGGTTCAGCACGACCTGCAGCAGGAGATCCCGGTCGCCATCGACCGGTGGCAGCGAGGGATCGAAATCTTCTTTCAGGATCGATCTGGAGCGCGGATCGGCCCGCACAATGCTCTCCATCGCATCCATGGCCAGGTGGTTCAGATTGACCTCGCCGCGTTCGCCCAGGCGGATATCCCCCACCCGGCTCCAGTGATTGGCCAGGCGGGTGATCCGGTCGACATCCTGGATGATGACCTGGGCGAGCTCTGCTGCCGCCTCGATATTGCTCTCGCGGCGGATCAGCTGGGCGGCACCGCGGACACTGGCAAGCGGGTTCTTGAGTTCGTGCGCCAGCATGCGGCCGAAACCCAGAGCCGGTGCCTGGGACGCCTTGGCGCCCGGCTCGCGATGCGGCAGCACGGACAGCGTCACCGTTGACGTCTCGTCGGACCAGCGGGCGTGCAGGTCGAAGGGCCCGCCCGGGCCCAGCACACAGCCCAGCGCCACGACGGTGCGCCGTGCTTCGCAGGCCTGTTCGACGATCTCGGCCAGATTGGCGCAGACCGGCGACTGAGTGCCGAAATCGCCTTTCATGAGATGCCGGGCCGACAGGCCCAGCCATTCCTCGGCCTGGGTATTGGCCCAGGTGAAGCGGGCATCTTCTGAGAATTGCAGCAAGGGGATCGCCGCCATTTCGGCAGCGGGTTCGGCCGGCGATGTCGGGGCCGCGGGTCCGTTCATGCGACGGCCCGTTTTTCCGGCACGGCCAGCCGGGCCAGGACATCGTGGATCGCCGTGGCATCCGTCGAGCGGCACAGCGTGGCTTTCAGCCCCGAGAGCCAGTCCGGATCGCACCCTTCCGCTTGCGCCTCGACATCAATAAAAGAGGCGAAGTGCTTGCGCATCATGCGAATTCCCAGCTCGCCGCCATAATGCTCGAGCGACATGTCGAACTGCTCAGCCAGTGCGGGCAGCTTGTCGGCCCACGGCGTTTCGACGGGCTTGCCCAGCAGCGCAGCGCCGATCTCGCCGACCAGCCAGGGGCGTCCCTGCGCGGCGCGGCCGATCATCGCCGCATCGGCGCCCGAGGCCGTAATGGCCTTGCGGGCATCCTCGGCGGTATGGATGTCGCCATTGACGATCAGCGGGATGGAGATCGCCTCCTTCACCGGACGCACCGCCGACCAGTCGGCCTCACCCTTGTAGAATTGCTGGCGGGTACGCCCGTGCACCGTCACCAGCTGGATACCGGCATCCTCGGCCCGGCGCGCCAGTTCGGGCGCGTTGATACTGTCATGATCCCAGCCCAGGCGCATTTTCAGCGTCACCGGCACACTGGACGCAGCGACGGTCGCCTCGATCAGGGTCAGGGCATGGTCGAGATCACGCATCAGGGCCGAACCGGACAGACCCTTGGTGACCTGCCGGGCCGGACAGCCCATATTGATATCGACAATGTCGGCCCCGGCATCGACGGCAATTTTCGCGCCTTCCGCCATCCAGTGCGCCTCGCGCCCGGCCAGCTGGATGACGCAGGGCGACAGCGAGGCGTCCAGTGCCGCCTTGCGCACCATGTCGACCCGGCCGCGGGCCAGCGCATCGCTGGCGACCATTTCCGACACGACCATGCCCGCCCCGAAACGCTGCGCCTGGCAGCGGAAAGGCAGATCCGTCACGCCCGACATGGGCGCCAGAATGGCCGGAACGGTGATCCGGTGGGGACCGATCGAGAAGTGCATGCGTCTGGACAAATCCTGAAGGGGCATCGTAAGCCCGTCAGGCTAGCGATTATGCTGCGCTGCGGCAATGCATGAGGGTGCCGGATGACAATCGATGCCATCATCGTGGCGGCGGGGCGCGGCGAACGCGCCGGCGGCGGTATTCCCAAGCAATTCAGATCCCTGGCCGGCCGCAGCGTGCTGGCGCGGACGCTGGACGCGCTCGCTGGCCATGCTGCAATCCGCCGGGTCATTGTGGTCGTCAATCCACAGGATACGGATCATGTCGAGGCCGTGCGCCGGGAAACCGCCCACAGCTTCACAACGGTGCCGGGCGGAGCCACCCGGACCGACAGTGTCCGGGCCGGGCTGGCGGCGCTGGCAGGCGATGCTCCCGATGCGGTGATGATCCATGACGCTGCCCGCCCCTTCCTGTCCGCCGCATTGATCGATCGCCTTGCCGAGGCGCTGGACCGGCACGACGCCGTGATCCCCGCCCTGCCCGCGACCGATGCGCTGATGCGGGTGATGACCGATGGCATGATTGCCGAACCGGTCGACCGGGCGGTCGTGCGGGCCGCCCAGACGCCGCAGGCTTTCCGGTTCGATACGCTGAGCGCGGCCTATGCCCGGCTGGGCGGTGGCGGGCTGGCGGATGATGCCGCTGTGATCCTGGCCGCGGGCGGTCAGGTCCACACCGTCGAGGGCGACGCAGACAATTTCAAACTGACCATGCCGGCCGATTTCCGGCGCGCGGAGGCGATGCTGATGGGCGAGACGATCACGGTGAGCGGCCAGGGTTTCGACGTGCACCGTCTGGAGCCGGCCGAAACGATGTGGCTGTGCGGTGTGGAATTGCGTGAGGGGCTGGGCCTGGTGGGCCATTCCGACGCCGATGCAGGGCTTCACGCTGTCACCGATGCGGTGCTGGGCTGTGCCGGCGCCGGCGATATCGGCCAGCACTTCCCGCCCTCCGACCCGAAATGGAAAGGCGCCGCCTCGGACGCGTTCCTGCTGCATGCGCTGGAGCTCCTCGGGCAAGCCGGCGGCCAGGTCATCCATGCCGATGTCACACTGATCGCCGAACGGCCGAAGATCGGGCCCTATCGCGAGGCGATGCGGACCCGGCTGGCGCAGCTCCTGCGACTCGATCCAAAGCGCGTCAACATCAAGGCCACCACGACGGAAAAACTCGGCTTCACCGGGCGCGGCGAAGGCCTCGCCGCCCAGGCCATCGTCACCGCGAGACTGTCATGATCTTCAATCACTCCCTCGTCGACCAGGCGGAAACTCTGCTGGACCGGGCGCGCACCGCCGGTGTGATGATCGCCACGGCGGAAAGCTGCACTGGCGGCCTTGTCGCTGCGCTGCTGACCGAGATCCCGGGCTCGTCGGATGTGGTGGATCGCGGCTTCGTGACCTATTCCAATGCCGCCAAGACCGAGATGCTGGGTATTCCCGCGCGGGTCATCGAGGCGCAGGGCGCCGTGTCCGACGAGGTCGCCCGCCGCATGGCCGAGGAAGCCCTCCTGCGCTCGAATGCGGATATCGCCGTGGCGATCACGGGCGTGGCCGGTCCGGGCGGATCGGAGCGCAAACCGGCCGGCCTGGTGCATTTCGCCCTCGCCCGCCGCGATGGCGCGACGATCACCGAGGTCCACCGTTTCGGCGATCGCGGCCGCGATGCCGTACGCCTGGCCAGCGTGGCCACGGCGCTCGACCTGTTATCGCAGGGCGTCGATTTCTTCGGATAACTCCTTGGACGGATTGCCCGTCCGGGTATAGCGGCGTTCGGCCTCGGCCGAGAATTTCTGCACCAGTATGCGGCCCGCCCGTTCGCGATTGGTCTCCAGCAGCATTTGCAGGATCGGGTTCTTGAACGCCGCCTTGATGGAGAATTCGACCAGGGTGGAGCCGTCCGACAATTCGCGGAACCGCCAGGCGTTTTCCAGCACCCGGAAAGGCCCGGCCACGAAACTCACATCGATCGAGCGGCGCGAGGCGTCGGCGATCACCCGCGAGGTGAAGCGTTCGGAGACGAATTTATAGCGCACCCGTGCTTCCGCGGTGAGCTCGGTCAGCGGACCGTCGCGCGCTTCATTGAGCACGCGCATCGCCGTGATCTGCTCGATGAATTGCGGATAGCTGCGCACATCCATCACCAGATCGAACAGATCGTCCGGCGCATGGAAAAGCCGCAGGCGTTCGCGGGTCTCGACGGTCACGCCGGCCCCGTCAGCCGCGCGCCAGCATGGCGTCGCGCGCCTCGCGGAGCTTGCGGAAATCATCGCCGGCATGATGGCTCGAACGGGTCAGCGGCGTCGCCGACACCATCAGGAAACCCTTGGCGCGCGCGATCGTCTCATAGGCCTTGAACTCGTCCGGCGTCACGAAACGGTCGACGGCGGCGTGCTTGCGCGTCGGCTGGAGATACTGGCCGATGGTCAGGAAATCGATGCCGGCGGACCGCATATCGTCCATCACCTGCATGACTTCTTCCTTGGTCTCGCCCAGGCCGACCATGATGCCCGATTTGGTGAATTGTGCCGGATCGCGCTCCCTCACCCGCTCCAGAAGGCGCAGGGAATGGTAGTAGCGCGCGCCCGGACGGATCGAGAGATAGAGCCGCGGCACGGTTTCCAGATTGTGGTTGAACACGTCCGGCTTGGCATCGATGACGCGTTCGGCCGCACCGGGCTTGCGCAGGAAGTCCGGGGTGAGGATCTCGATCGTCGTGCCCGGCGTCTCGCGGCGGATCGCTTCGATCACATCGACAAAGTGCTGCGCTCCGCCATCGTCCAGATCGTCGCGGTCGACCGAGGTGATGACGACATGGTTCAGCCCCATCTGGGCCGTCGCCTCGGCAACGCGGCGGGCCTCGTCATGATCGACCGGACCCGGCAGGCCGGTTTTCACATTGCAGAAAGAACAGGCGCGGGTGCAGGTATCGCCCAGGATCATGAAAGTGGCGTGCTTCTGCTCCCAGCACTCGCCGATATTCGGACAGCCGGCCTCCTCGCACACAGTGACGAGACCGCCCTTTTTCACGATCTCCTGCGTCTCCGAGAAGGTCTTGCCCAGCGGCGCCTTGACGCGAATCCAGTCCGGCTTGCGCAGGATGGGCGTATCGGCTCGCTTCTGCTTTTCCGGGTGACGGGCAGCGCGGGCGTCGGACGCGGCGCTTCGCGCCGTATTGTCGATCAGATTGGCCATGCCCAGCACATAAGCCCGTGCGCGGTTTCCATCAAGTTGAGCCTGCTGCTGTCCGGTTTGCGGATTTGCGGGGGGGGGGGGGGTGAAGTGTTTTTCTCCTACCTCGCTCCGTTTCCCCCCGGCCTTGTGCCGGGGCCAGGAGGAGCCTGCATCTGAAACGCCGCCAGACCCCGGAATAAATCCGGGGAAAGCGGAAGTGTTCATTTCAACCTCTCTCCATTTTCCCGGACGAAAGCCTGCGCAGGCAGGCTGCAGATCCGGGATCTACCTTGCTGCGTGAAGCGTGAGCCGCGTCCAGTCGGTCCCGGACAGCGCTGCGCGCTTCCGGGAAAAACTGTGTGTTTGGAGATGAGGAAGCACGAAATCCTCCACGGGCTTGCGCCCTGGAGCGATGAGAGGGGTGCGGGATGCACGGCGGACATCGTGTCCGATTTGAAGCTTTGGTGGTGATGCCCGAGGCATCCCGCACGCGGAGATTTACCCGGGTCCCTTGCGGGCCCCGTCTC
>NZ_JAEPOL010000015.1 GCF_017642925.1 Maricaulis sp.
CGTCTTCAACCGCCTCGTCGAGGCCGGAAAACCCAAGAAACTCGCCCTCATCGCCGTCGCCCGAAAACTCCTCGTCACCCTCAACGCCATGCTCAGAGACCAAAAGCCATACGCCCCATAAACACAGTTGCCGGCACTGCGGCCTGCCTTCGCGGGCTAGAAGCCTGCGCCCGCGTAGGCGGGTGGCCGGGATGACAAGTGTTGTTCCTCTACCAATTGCGCTGGTGTTCCGGTGCCAGTTCGGCCGGATCGGTTCCGCCCAGACCCGGGTAGAGATCATTCCAGTCGGGATTGTCTTTCTCGATCAGATTGATCTTCCACTGCCGCCGCCAGCGCTTGATGCGCTTTTCCCTTGTAATCGCTTCATTGATATCCTGGTGAGGTTCGTACCAGACAAGCCGGTCGACACCGTATTTGGCCGTAAACCCGGGAACCTGCCGGATCTTGTGCTCGAACACCCGGCGCAGCAGCGAATTGGTGACGCCGCAATACAGCGTTCCGTATCTGCGCGAAGCGAGCAGGTAGACAAAGTAGCAGTTTTCCATAAATGCAATTATAAATTGTTAATCAGGCATTGTCATCCCGGATGCACGCCCCGCGCAGGCGGGGCGAAAGTCCGGGACCCATAACCCCGGTGATTGTCCAGCTGTCGCTGACATCGAGCCTGCTTCCGGCCAAAAGCGAGCGTATAGGTCCCGGCCCTGCAGCCCGCCTTCGCGGGCGATCCGGCCGGGATGACAGCGGCGCTCAAAAGCACAAACCGCGGATAAGCCGCGCGTTATCCCCGCATCGCGAAATAATTTCTCCAGCTTTCTCAACCTCTTCCCAAAAAAACGCTGCGGGAAATCAGACCGGTGCCGGCGCCGGGCTATGGTTCGGCATGCTTGAGAAAACCGAGAGAAAACGGCGCGACCGGGTCGACTGGTATCCCTGGATGGTGCGCTACGAGGCGGGCGAAAGCGCAAGCGCGCTCGCCGCCGAGGCCGGCTGTTGCCGGAACACGATCTACCGCAACTGGGCCTGGTTCTCGGCGCTTGCGCCGGAGGAAAGGGCCGATCTGCGGCGGCAGGCTTTCCGCCGGCTGGCGGCACGGATCGAGTCCGATGCCCTGCGTTGCCGGATCGACGAGGCCGGCAAGCAGGCGCGCGGACTGGAGCCGGTCCGGCGGCTGCTCGAAGCCATGGAGGACGAGATGAAACCGAACACGACACGACCGGCAGCAGGGGGCCAGCATGACGAGATCTCACCCGCCGCAGCCCGGGCCGAACTACTTGCGCGACTTGCTGAGCACGCAAGACTGCGACGTACAAAAGCGCTGGACGGACAGTCTGAGCGAAGCGGAGCTGGCGCAGATGCGCCGCGACTGGGCGCTCTGGAAACCAAGCAGGGCACAGATCCCGCCTGAGGGCGACTGGCTGATCTGGCTTTTCCTGGGCGGCCGCGGTGCGGGCAAGACCCGCGCGGGGGCCGAATGGGTGCGCGGTGTTGTGGAGGGCGGGGCACAGCGGATCGCGCTGGTCGCGCCGACCTTCAACGATGTGCGCGAAGTGATGATCGAGGGCCCGTCCGGCCTGATGAATATCGGACCGGAGGCGGGGCGGCCGCGCTATGAGGCCAGCCGCAAACGCGTCGTCTGGCCCGGCGGGGCGGTGGGCTATGCCTTCTCGGCCGAGGATGCGGACGGGCTGCGCGGGCCGCAATTCGATTTTGCCTGGGGCGATGAAATGGCCGCCTGGTCGAACCCGCAGCGCGTCATCGACACGCTGCGCATGGGGTTGCGCCTGGGCGACCATCCACGCCTGATGCTGACCACCACACCGCGGCCGATCCCGGCGCTGAAACGCCTGGTGAAACAGGCCGGTGTACAGCTGAGCCATCAGCCGACCGCCGACAATGCGGCCAATCTGGCGCCGGGCTTTCTCGATGCGATGACGGCCGCCTATGGCGGGTCCGCGCTGGGGCGGCAGGAGATCGAGGGCATATTGATCGACGATCCGCCCGGCGCGTTGTGGAGCCGCGGCCAGGTGGAGGCCTGTTTTGCCGAAACCGTGCCCGATCTCGACCGGATCGTGGTCGCCGTCGACCCGCCGGCCTCGGGCGGACCGCGCTCGGACGAGTGCGGCATCGTGGTGGCAGGCGCGGCCGGCGAGGGGCCGGGCCGGCGCGGTGTCGTGCTGGCGGACATGTCCTTCGGGCCTGCCATGCCGGCCGACTGGGCGGCGCGTGTGGCGTCGGCCTTCGACAGTTTCAGCGCCGACAGTGTGATCGCCGAGGCCAATCAGGGCGGGGAAATGGTGCGCTCGGTGCTCAAGGCCGCCGATGCCGCCCTGCCGGTCAGGCTGGTCCATGCCACACGCGGCAAGCATGTCCGCGCCGAACCGGTCGCCGCCCTCTATGCCGCCGGGCGGGTGAGGCATGCCGGCCGCTTTGCCGCCCTGGAAGACCAGATGTGCGCCTTCGGCTCACCCGAGGCCGGCGGCACCAGCCCCGACCGCGTCGACGCCCTCGTCTGGGCCCTGACCGACCTCCTCGTCGGCACCCGCGGCGCCCCGCGCATGCGGTGGATGTAGGGAATTTACGCATTGTCATCCCGGCCACCCGCTTTCGCGGGCGCAGGCTTCTGGCCTGCGAAGGCAGGCCGCAGGGCCGGGACCTATATCCTTGTTGCAGGCCGTAAGCAGGCGCGAGATTCGCGCTAACCCGGAACCACCGGGGTTATGGGTCCCGGACTTTCGCCCCGCCTCAGCGGGGCGTGCATCCGGGATGACAGCAAAACTTTCGAACACAAAGAAAGGACACGCCATGTCCAACTGGTTTTCCCGGTTTTTCGGCCGGGATGTGAAGACGGCTGCGACGAGCCGGCTGGTCTCGCTGGCGGCGGGGCGGGTGTCGCGCTGGCTGCCGCGGGCGCTGCCGGCGCAGATCGAGGCGGGCTATGCGCGTAATGCGGTGGCCAATCGCTGCGTCAGGCTGATCGCCGAGGCCGCCGCCGACGTGCCGTTCCGGGCCTCCGATCCGGCCGTGCAGCGCCTGCTCGACCGGCCCAATGCCGAGACCTCCGGGCCCGAGCTGTGGGAAAAACTCTACGGTTATCTACAGCTGGCGGGAAACGGCTATCTCGAGCTCGTCACCCTGGACGGCGAACCGCGCGAGCTTTTCAGCCTGCGCCCGGATCGCATGCGTGTGCTGGCCGATCCGACGGGCTGGCCGACCGGGTGGGAGTATGGCGCCGGGGGCTATAAACGCCGCTTCGAGCGCGATCCGTCCACAGGCCGTTCACAGGTTTTCCACATGCGGCTCTTCCACCCGTCCGACGATCATTACGGCCTCTCGCCGCTGGAACCGGCGGGCCGGGCGGTCGATCTGCACACGGCCGGGGCCGACTGGGCGCGGGCGCTGCTGGATAATGCGGCGCGGCCCTCCGGTGCGCTGGTCTTCAACGGCGCCGACGGACATCTCACCGAGGACCAGTTCGAACGCCTCAAGGGCGAGCTGGCCAACACGCACACGGGTGCTGCCAATGCCGGACGTCCGCTGCTGCTGGAGGGCGGTCTGGACTGGAAGCCGATGGCGATGAGCCCGGCGGAGATGGACTTCATCGAGGCGCGGCGCGAGGCCGCACGCGAGATCGCGCTGGCCTTCGGCGTGCCGCCGCTCATCCTCGGCCTGCCCGGCGACAATACCTATGCCAATTATCGCGAGGCCAATCTCGCCTTCATCCGCCAGACCGTGACGCCGCTGGTGCGCAAGACCGCGCGGGCGCTGTCGGTCTGGCTGCAGCCCTGGTTCGGCGGGACGCTGACCATCGAGGCCGAGCTGCCCGGTCCGGAGGCGACGCCATGAGCGAGATGCCCCGCTGGACGCTGCAGCGCCAGGTGACCGCCGGCGTCCTCCTCGCCATCGGCCTGCAAAGCGCCGGCGCGCTGATCTGGTCCGGCCGCGTCGCCGAACGCCTCGACCAGCTGGAATACGCCAACGACCGCGCCGGTCCGCTCGCCGAACGCCTGGCCCGCCTGGAAGCCGAAATGCGCCTGGCAAGGGAGAGTCTGGTGCGCATCGAGCGCCGGATGGAGGAGTAGGCGGGGCGCCTCACCAGACCCGTCATTGTCATCCCGGATGAACGCCCCGCGGAGGCGGGGCGAAAGTCCGGGACCCATAATCCCGGTGCGCTTCCAGCTGCCGCTGAAACCGGATCCGCCTCCGGCCAAAAGCGAGCGTATGGGTCCCGGCCCTGCGGCCCGCCTGCGCGGGCCATCCGGCCGGGATGACATCGCAAATTCAAGGAAGATTTCATCATGTCCCAACCCCTCCTGATCGAGGGTCATGCGAGCCTGTTCGGGCTGGCGGACCTGGCCGGCGATGTGGTGCATCGCGGCGCGTTTGCCCGGACGCTGCGGGCGAAGACGTCCGTGCCCATGCTGTTCCAGCACGATCCGGCCGAACCGGTCGGCGTGTGGACCGGGCTGCGCGAGGACCGGCGCGGGCTCTTCGTCACCGGCGAGATCCTGGCCGAGGGCCCGCGCGGACGCACGGCGGCCGGCCTGGTGGCCCGCGGTGCGGTGAACGGTCTTTCCATCGGCTTTCGCACCCGCCGCTCCGCTGCCCGCAAGCCGCGCGGCCGCGATCTTTTCGACATCGATCTCTGGGAGGTCTCCATCGTGACCTTCCCCATGCTGCCGCAGGCCCGCCTGCGGCTTGTCCGGCCTGCCGTGGCCGCCTGATCTCCTTCACTCAAAAGGGAAAATCCATGACCAAGGAAACCAAGATGACGCCGGTCTCGGCGGAAACCCGGGCCGCGCTGGGCGAAGTGCTGGCTGCGTTCGAGGCCTTCAAGGAGGCCAATGACGCCCGGCTCGACGAGCTCGACGCCAAGGCCTCCTCCGACGTGCTGCTGGACGACAAGGTCGCCCGCATCGATGCGGCCCTGACGCAGCAGAAATCCGCCCTCGACCGCCTCCTGCTCGACCGGGCCCGCCCCGGTCTCGACGGCGCTCCGGCCAATGCCGGCTCGGCCGCCTGGTCGGACTATATGCGCCGCGGCGATGCGGCGGGGCTCCATGAGGGCAAGTCGGCCAGCGCGGGCTCGGACGCCGATGGCGGCTATGTCGTGCCGGCGGAGACCGAGGCGCGCATCGATCGCCTCCTGACCGAAGCCTCGCCGATCCGCGCCATCGCCTCGGTGCGCCAGACCTCGGCGGGCATTTTCCGCAAGCCGGTGTCGAAAGGCGGCGCCGCCACGGGCTGGGTCGCCGAGACCGCCGCGCGGCCGGAGACCGACAGCCCGACGCTGGACCTGATCGATTTCCCCTGCGCCGAGCTCTACGCCATGCCGGCTGCCACCCAGCAGCTGCTGGACGATGCCATGGTGGATATCGAGCAATGGCTGGCCGAGGAGGTGCGGGATGTCTTCGCCGTCCAGGAAGGCGCGGCCTTCGTCAACGGCAATGGTTCCGGCAAGCCGCGCGGCTTCCTCAACTATACCAAGGCCGCCGAAGGCACACAGGCCTGGGGCGAGATGGGCTATGTCGCGACCGGAACGGATGGCGGTTTCGACGCCGGCGATCCGGCCGACGCGCTGATCGATCTCGTCTATGCGCCCAAGACCGCCTATCGCGCCCGCGGCCGTTTCGTGATGAACCGCCAGACCGTCTCCGCCGTGCGCCGCTTCAAGGATGCGGACGGCAATTATCTCTGGCAGCCCTCGCTGTCGGAGGCGGGCACGTCGACCCTGCTGGGCTATCCCGTCACCGAGGCGGAAGACATGCCCGATATCGGTTCGGACGCCTTTGCCATCGCCTTCGGCGATTTCGAGAAAGGCTATCTCGTCGTCGACCGCCAGGGCGTGGAAGTGCTGCGCGATCCCTATTCCGCCAAACCCTACGTCCTCTTCTACACCACCAAACGCGTCGGCGGCGGCGTGCAGGACTTCGAAGCCATCAAACTGCTGAAGTTCGGGACGTCGTAGAGGCTTTCCTCCCCACTTGCGTGGGGAGGGGGACCGCGCCGCAGGCGCGGTGGAGGGGCCGCCGCGTCAGCGGCGGAAGGGCGCCGCAGGACCCCGACCGTCCTTCCGGCGCGGCGCGCCGGCCCCTTCGACCCCTCCTTCGCTGAAGCTGCGGAGGGCCCACTTCCCCACGATGTGGGGAAGAAAAGGGTTGATTTGGCCTGTTCTGAACCTCCCTCTCCCTTGGGAGAGGGATCGAGGGAGAGGGGGAAGACACCGCCCCTGGCGTTCTAGGCGCCAGCACCGGGATTTCCCCCTCATCCGCCCCTCCGGGGCACCTTCTCCCGGGGGAGAAGGGGGTTAAGCGGCACGACAGCGCAGATCGTCTAGGCACTTTACCAGAAGGACCATCTGCTCTTGCCCGGTTCGGGAAGGCGCATCCAGAGCATGGCGTAGGCAATGGAAAAGAAGAGCGTTATTGCCGCGACGACCAGAATGACGGGCCACAGCGTTCCCAGGCCGTCGAAGCGATGCCACACGCCCCAATAAACGGCCAGCATTGCAGCGGTGCCCAGCCAGATACCGATCTGGTCGCCGAGACCAGGGAGATAGAGGCCAGCCCCGTCGACTTGCCAGGCAGGCAGGATGCTCCGGGCCTTTTCAGGTGCCCAGCCGATGAATCCGAGTTTGAACCACCAGGGTACGATATCGCGCTTGAGGCCAAGCCAGTGGCGGATGGGATTGCGGATCAACGTCCTCGCAGTCGCCGAGATCGGCAGAGCGAAAATCAGGAGGATGGGCAAGGCGCTGCCCGTCCCGGATTGCCGCCATGTCACCGCCGCGCAAAGCGCCAGCGTAAGCATTGCCCCTGCCGCATGGACCGCCACTTCCGACCAGAATGGGCGGACTGCATTGGGCGAAACCAGGCCTGCAACTCTTCGGGAGACGATGTCCATGTCCCTCACACATCTTGTTCCGCCCGCAGCGCGGTCACCGGGGTGGAAAAAAGAAAAACCGGTCAGACTGTCCGGGCGCCGGAAGCGTGTAGTCGCGGATGATTACCGCCCGGAACCACGGTATGGCCAGGCCGGCCAGTCCGGTCAAAGGCACAATGACAAAGCCGCGGTGGACATCCGGCAGGATCAGGATGAGCCCGAGTGTTGCGAGGTTGTAGCTGACAAGCGCGCCGATCGCATGGCCGACGCCGGGCAGATAAACCCGGTCCTTGTACACGTGCCAGTCCGGTGCCGTCTCCCGAACCAGATCCGGGGTGGCCCGTACGAACCGGAGTTTGAACCACCAGGGCAGTGTATCCGGTCCAAGGCCGAAAGCGCGCCGGACCGGATTTCGGACCAGCGGGCGGATCAGGCTGATGACGATCACCGACCAGATCATCGCCCAGAAGAAACCGTAGACCGGACCCGGCGCGACAAGAGCATAGGCGGCGTATCCGCTGGGGATCGCCGCGAGTGCTGCGACGGCATGGACCGTCGCTTCGGCGTCAAAGCTGGTCCGCATCGCGTCGGGCCAGTCGGCGCGCTTCAAAAAGATCGAGGAGAAATCTCCCATGTCCCTCACACTCCACACTCCGCCATCCGCGGAGCCTGTCACGCTGGCCGAGGCGAAGCTGCGGCTGCGCATCGGCAATGATGTGCATGACGATGCGATCAACCAATGGATAGCCGCGGCCCGTGAGCGCGTCGAGCGGGAAACGGGGCGGGCGCTTCTCGCCCAGACCTGGGTCGAGCGGCGCGACCGCTGGGACGGGGACGGGCGGTTGATGGCGTTCGGGACGCAGTTCCGATTGCCCAGACCGCCGCTGATCGCCCTGGAGGCGGTCACCACATACGATGCAGACGGCACGCCGTCGGATCACGATCCGGCGGCGTTTTTTGTGGACACGATGGCCGATCCGGGGCGCATCGCGCTGAAACCGGACACGGTCTGGCCCGAGCCGGGCCGCGCCGTGGGCGGGATCGAGATCCGCTTCCGCGCAGGCTATGGTGACCAGCCTGCCGATGTCCCCGCCCCGCTGCGCGAGGCGATCCTGCAGCTGGTGAAAGCCATGTCCGAGGGCGGCGACGCTCTGCCGCCGGTCGCCGGCAGCCTGATGGCGCCCTATCGCCGGGTGACGCTGTGAGCGGGCCGGAAGCGGGCCTGCGCGCCGTGATCGATGCCGCCCTCAAGGCCGATCCGGCGATCCAGGCGGTGCTGGGCGATCCGGTGCGGCTGACCGCCCGGCGTGGCCGGCGCACGCCCTATCCCAATGCCAGCTGGGGGCGGATCGAGACCGTGGAAACCGGCGCCGACGGCGTGTCGCTGCTGGAATGCCGGCTGAGCCTGGACATCTGGTGCCGCGATGCCGATCCGGCCGAGCTTCTCGGCCCGCTGCGCACCGCGCTGGCCGGGCTCGATATCGACCTGCCGGAACCCTGGACTTTGCTCTCGCTTCTGCCCGCCTACAGCGATGTCTTCGCCACGCGCGACACCGATATCCGCCGCGGCCTGATCCGGTTGAAGGCGGTGATGGGGCGGGTGGGATGACAGGCTCCGAACCCGGTTTCCCCGGATAAGCGAAGCGCATTCCGGGGCCTGCCGGACATTGCCTTTCAGCCTCAACGAGGCCCCGGAACAGGTCCGGGGAAAACAGATTTCTGACGTAGTGGAGATATGCTGATGACCCTCCAATCCGGGCGCGATGTCCTGTTGCGGATCGGCGATGGCGGCGAGCCGCCGGCCTTTGCCGCGGCTGCCGGGCTGCGCATGAAGACGATCTCGCTGAATGCGCGGACGGTGGATGTCACCCATGCCGACAGTGCCGATGGCTGGCGCGAATTGCTGGCCGGGGCGGGGGTGAAATCCTGTTCCGTCTCCGGCGCGGGCGTCTTCGTCGACGCGGCCGCAGACGCCCAGGTGCGCCAGGCTTTTTTCGACCAGGCGGCGCGCGACTGGCAATTGGTGATCCCGGGTTTCGGCACGATCACCGGCCCCTTCCTGGTGGCGAGCCTGGATTATTCCGGCCGCCATGATGGCGAGGCGGCCTGGGCGATGACCCTGGCCTCGGCCGGTGCGCTCACTTTCGAGGCGCTCTGATGGCCAATCCCGTGCGCGGCGAGGTGGAGCTGGTGGCCGGCGGCGAGACGTATCGCCTCTGCCTGACGCTGGGTGCGCTCGCCGAGATCGAGACGATCTGTGCCGATGGCGCACCGATGACGGCGACCCGCCTTCTCGCCGTGCTGGGCGCGCTGATGCGTGGCGGCGGGTCGAGCCTCACGGCCAGCGAGATCCGCGCCCTGCCGCTGGACATGGAGACCGTTGCCGGTGCCGTCGCGGCCTGCTTTGAACGAGCGGGCGCGTGACCGGCGCCATGGACTGGCCGGCCGCGCTGCGCCTGGCCGTGCGGCTGGGCCTGACGCCGCACGCCTTCTGGCAATTGAGCCTGGCGGAATGGCGCGCCCTGACCGGCGGCGCCGCGCCGTCGCTCGACCGGGCGGCGCTTGACGCCCTTCTTCAACGCTATCCGGACCCTTCATCATGACCGATTATTCCGACCGGGCCGGCGAGGCCCTGCAGACGCTGGCCGACGGTCCCGCCCGCCAGGCAGCCGATGCCATTTCCGCCGCCTTCGAACGCACGGGCGAGACCATCGAACAGGCGCTGGGCCGGGCGGCGCGCTCGGGCGAGACCAGTTTTTCGCGCATGACCGACGCCATCCTGCGCGATCTGGCGCGCCTGGCCGCCGAACAGCTGATCGAGAAACCGCTGGAAGGCGCCATCAATCGCGCCCTGTCCGGTCTCGACCTGTTCGGCGCAAGGGCCGGGGGCGGACCGGTGACACCGGGCGGTGCCTATCTGGTCGGCGAGCGCGGACCGGAGCTTTTCACGCCCGCCAGTGCCGGCGAGGTCGGCCCGGCCGGGGCGCCGAATGTCACCGTCAATCTTGTCCTGCCGCCGGGCGGTGACGCCCGCGCCGTCGAAGGCTCGCAGACCCGCATCGCGCGGGCACTGGCCCGAGCCGTTGCCCGGGGGAGCCGCTGGTCATGAGCGCGTTTCACGAGATCCGCTTTCCCTTCGCCATCGGGCTGGGCGCATCGGGCGGGCCGGAACGGCGTACCGAGATCGTCACGCTGGTGTCCGGCCGCGAGGAGCGCAATTCGCCCTGGGCGAATTCCCGCCGTCGCTGGGATGCCGGGCCGGGTATTGCCTCGCTGGACGATATCCACACCCTCCTGGCCTTCTTCGAGGCGCGACGGGGCCGGCTGCACGGTTTCCGCTTCCGCGATCCGCTGGACAACCGCTCCTGTGCGCCCTCGATCCAGCCATCCCCGGCGGACCAGGTTCTGGGGACAGGCGATGGCGGGGCGGCTGCCTTCCAGCTGGTCAAACACTATGCCAGCGGTGCGCAGAGCTGGACCCGCATCATCGCCAAACCGGTCGAGGGATCGGTGCGCGCCGCCATCGACGGTGCGGAAACGCCCGTCGTCACCGATCACACGACCGGCCTCGTCATTTTCGACACCCCGCCCGCACCGGGCGCCGTGGTCACCGCCGGCTTCGCCTTCGACTGCCCGGTCCGCTTCGACACCGACCGCCTCGACATCGCCCTCGACACAGTCGGGGCCGGGGCCGTGCCGCATGTGCCGCTGGTGGAGCTGATTTAGCAGTGCGCGCTGCCGCGCTCTGCGCCGCTTCGCGCCGCCCCCTCAGTCCGCTGTCGCGGACAGCTCCCCCGCAAGCGGGGCGAGCCCTGAACAAGGCTTCCCCTGCGTCAGCGGGGGAAGTGGCCGAACCCCGGCCAGAGGCCGGGTGAGGTCGAAGGGGGTGAGTGCGCCGTATTCCGAAAGGACATCCCATGCTCACGCTTTCTCCTGCGCTCGAGGCCGCGCTGGCTTCGGGGGTGACGACGCTGTGCTGGTGCTGGCGGGTGACGCGCCGGGACGGGGCGGTGTTCGGTTTTACCGATCACGATCGCGAGCTGAGCGTGGACGGGCTGGTTTTCCTGGCCGGGTCCGGCTTTGGCGGCGCAGATCGCGAGTGCGCGGCCGGGTTTGCGCCGGGCCAGACAGGGCTTGCCGGCGCGCTGGATGCGGAGACGGTGACACAGGCCGATCTGGAGGCCGGGCTGTGGTCCGGGGCGCAGGTGGACATCCTGCGGGTGGACTGGTCGGCGCCGGAGACTTTCGTGCGGACCGGCCGGGGCGAGCTGGGCGAGATCCGCTGCCGTGACGGCCGGTTCGAGGCGGACCTGCTGGGGCCGGCCCACCGGCTGGAGACGATGACGGGCCGGGTGTTCGCCCGCCGCTGCGATGCGGAACTGGGCGATGCGCACTGCGGTGTCGATGCGGGGCATGGCGGGTTTGCGCTGGGCTGCGACAAGCGCTTTGCCACCTGCCGCGACCGGTTTGCCAACACGCTGAATTTCCGTGGCTTTCCCTACATGGTCGGCAATGACATGCTGCAGGCCTCGCCCGCCAGCGAACCGGTCCGCGATGGCGGGTCGCGGGGGCTTGTGTCATGAGCCGGGCGCAGGTGCTGAAGGAGGCGCGGACCTGGCTGGGCACGCCCTATTGCCACCAGGCCAGCCGCCGCGGGGCGGGGTGTGACTGTCTGGGCCTGATCCGCGGTGTCTGGCGGGCGCTGTATGGCGCCGAGCCGGAGAGTGTGCCGGCCTATACGCCGGACTGGGCCGAAGTGGCGGGCGAGGAAACGCTGCGCGACGCAGCCATGCGGCATCTCGTGGAGATCGATCGCGATACTGCCCGTCCGGGCGATGTCCTCCTCTTCCGGCCCGATCTGGCCGGTCCTGCCAAGCATTGCGCCATCCTCTCCGCCCGCGACCGCATCATCCATGCCTATTGGGGGCGGGCGGTTGCCGAGACCGCGCTGTCGCCCTGGTGGCAGCGGCGCTGCGTGGCGGCCTTCGCCTTCCCCGAATGCGAGGCTGACCAGCCTGCACGGTCGCTGGCCGAGCGGGTGTTTGGCCCTTCCTAGACTCACCCCCTTCGACCTCACCCGGCCTCTGGCCGGGTTCGGCCACTTCCCCCGCTGACGCAGGGGAAGCCTTGGCACAGGGCTCGCCCCGCTTGCGGGGGAGCTGTCCGCGTGAGCGGACTGAGGGGGCGGCGCGAAGCGGCGCAGAGCGCGTCAGCGCGCAATCTCGCAAAAGCACAGGACACGAAACCCATGGCGCAACTTGTTGTGACGGCCGGGCAGGCCGCGCTGAACGGGGTGCAGGCGCTGGCACCGGCGCTGGCCTCGACGGCGGCCAATGCGGCGGTGAATGCGCTGCTGGCGCCGCATCGCGAGGGGCCGCGGCTGAGCGAATTGCCGGTGCAAACCTCGACCGACGGTGCGCCGATGGCGC
This sequence comes from Maricaulis sp., assembly GCF_017642925.1. GTDB lineage: Bacteria > Pseudomonadota > Alphaproteobacteria > Caulobacterales > Maricaulaceae > Maricaulis. The sequence continues at coordinate 12,309 of NZ_JAEPOL010000015.1, forward strand.
GGATCTGGGGGCGGGGGCGGATCGCCGGCCAGGTGATCTGGGCGTCGCGCTTCTCGGAGCATCGAAGCGAAAGCGGTGGCGGCAAGGGCGGGCCGACGCGCACCGATTACAGCTACTCCATCTCCTTTGCCGTCGGCCTGTGTGAGGGCGAGATTTCCGGCATCGGCCGGATCTGGGCCAATGGCACCCTGCTGGACCGCTCGCGCTACCCGGTCCGCCTGCACACCGGGGCCGAGGACCAGGCACCCGATGCGCTGATCCAGACCATTGAGGGCGCAGACGCGCCGGCGTTCCGGGGCACCGGCTATGCGGTGATGGAGGACTGGCCGCTCGACGCCTTCGGCAATCGCATCCCCAATCTTTCTTTCGAGGTGTTCCGTCCCGTGCGTGGTGCCGGGTTGGAGCGGCAGGTGCGGGCGGTCAATCTCATCCCCGGCTCGGGCGAGTTTGCCTATGCCGTCGAGCCGGTGATGCGCGAACTGGGGCCGGGCCATGAGGCCGCCGAGAACGCCCATAATGGCCGCGGCCTGACCGATATCGTCGCTGCGCTGGACGATCTGGAGCGCGACCTGCCGGCCTGCCGCTCGGTCCAGCTGGTCGTCGCCTGGTTCGGCACCAGTCTGGACTGCGGTACCTGCGAGATCCGTCCGGGTGTGGAGACGCGCGACAAGGTCACACGGCCGCTGGACTGGTCGGTCGCCGGGACCGGACGGGCCGGCGCGCACCTGATCTCGCAGGCCGATGGCCGTCCCGTCTATGGCGGTACGCCGGACGATGCCTCTGTCATTGCCGCAATCCGCCATCTCAAGGAGCGCGGCTATGCCGTCACCCTCTATCCCTTCATCCTGATGGACATGCCCGGCTATCCCTGGCGCGGCCGGATATCCGGCCCCGATGGCAGTCCTGATGCCGCCGACGATGTCGCCGCCTTTTTCGGCACGGCTGCGGCGGAGGATTATGCGGTCTCGGGGGATGCGGTGACATATGCCGGGCCGGGCGAGTGGCGCTTCCGGCGTTTCATCCTGCATTGCGCCGCCCTGGCGAAGGCGGCCGGCGGGGTGGACGGTTTCCTGATCGGGTCTGAAATGGTGGGACTGACCACGCTGCGCGATGCCGCCGGCACCTATCCTGCCGTCGATGCGCTGTGCGATCTGGCGGGCGCCGCGCGCAGCCTGCTGGGCAGTGGTGTGCGCCTGTCCTATGCCGCCGACTGGACCGAGTATCACGGTCACCAGCCCGGCGGCGGCGCGAAGGTCTTTCATCTCGATCCGTTGTGGAGCGACCCGGCGATAAGCGCTGTGGCGATCGACTGGTATGTGCCGCTGAGCGACTGGACCGGCAGCGCGGATGAGGCGGATGCCGCCATCGCGACCGGTCCCCACGATCCGGCCTATCTCGCCGCGGGCGTGGCCGGCGGAGAGGGGTATGACTGGTATTATGCCTCGGACGCGGATCGCGAAGACCAGATCCGCACGCCGATCGCCGATGGCGCCCATGGCGAGGACTGGATCTGGCGCGTCAAGGATCTGCATGGCTGGTGGTCGAATGCGCATCATGACCGGCCCGGCGGCGTGCGTGACGCTGTACCGACCGGCTGGGAGCCGCGTTCCAAACCGCTCTGGCTGACGGAAGTGGGGTGTCCCGCCGTCGATCTCGGCGCGAACCGGCCCAATGTCTTTCTCGATCCGAAGAGCGATGAAAGCGCGTTGCCCTGGCACTCCACCGGCACGCGCGACGACCTGATGCAGCGCCGCTATCTGGAGGCGCTGCTGTCGCACTGGGAGGCGGGTGCGAACAATCCCGTTTCGCCGGTCTATGGCGGGCCGATGGTCGATCCGGACTTGATCCACATATGGACATGGGACGCCCGGCCCTGGCCGGATTTCCCGACGCGCACCGATATCTGGTCGGACGGACCCAACTGGGAGCGCGGCCACTGGCTCAACGGTCGCGCCGGCCAGGTGCCTGTGGCGGGCATCGTCGCCGAGCTGGCGGAAGATGCCGGCATGCCGGCGCTCGACGTGTCGGCGCTGGACGATCTGGTCTCCGGCTACACGGTCGACCGGCCGATGAGCGTGCGGGCGGCCCTGGAGCCGCTTGCCGGCCTCTTGGGCTTCGGTGTGTTCGAGCGCGCGGACGGGATGCATTTCGTGTCGGCCGGGCGTTCCGGTCCGGTCTTCGCGCTGGCCGAGCCTGTAGCGGGGCCGGACGGCGACCGGCACTGGACGTCGCTGCCGCCGGCCGAACTGCCGCGCGATGTGGCGCTGGGCTTTTTCGACGACACGGCCGCCTACCGGCCGGGCCGGGTTTCGGTGCGCGAAGCCTTTGGCACTGTGACCACCCTGGCGCAGCAGGTCTGCGTCGTTGCCGACCCGTCCCTGGCGCGCAGCTGGTGCGGCGCGGTACTGGCCGATCTTGCCCATCAGGCACCGGTGACCGGGTTCGGCCTGCCGCCCTCGGCGTTGGCTGTCGAAGCGGGCGATACGGTTCGGCTCGACACGCACGCCCTGCAGGTGGTTGCGCTCGATGGAGGCGATATCCGCCAGACCCGGGCCTGCGCGCCATCCCTGCGCCGAGCGGCGGTCAGCGGCGCGGATAGCGGCGTCGATGCACCGGGACCGGCTCTGCCCTCGCGGCCGCTGGTTGCAGTGCTGGATATTCCCCTCTTCGCCGGGGCGGAGACGCGGGCCGGGCCTTTGCTGGCGGCCCATGCCGAACCCTGGCCGGGGCGGATCGTCTATCATGCCGGCGGTGCTGCCCGGGCGGAAAGCCGCCAGCCGGCACGGATCGGTGCCCTTGCCGACGATCTGCCGGCCGGGCCGCCCGCGCGCTGGGACCGGGCGAACACGGCGGGGATCGAACTTTATTCGGGGGCGCTCGCTTCACTGCCGCCCGGGACCGTGCTGGCCGGTGGCAACCGGTTAGCTGTCGCAGCAGCCGACGGGGCATGGGAAATCCTCGCCTTTGCCGATGCCGAACTCGTTTCGCCGCAGACCTGGCGTGTGCGCACGCTGCTGCGCGGTCTCGGCGGAAGCCGGTGCCTGGATCATGTCGCAGGCAGTCAGGTGGTTGTGCTGGCCGGCGTGAGCGATGTCCTGCCTGTCGCCGTGCACGAAACCGGTGCGCCGCTGTCCGTCACGGCTGTGCCCGACGGATTGCCGGTGCATCACAGCCAGGCGCGAACGGTGGATTTCGTGCCGCAGCAGCGGCATCTGCGCCCGCTGGCACCGGTCCATCTGCGCGCACGGCAAACAGACGATGCACTCGAGCTGGCCTGGATCCGCCAGACACGCATAGGCGGGGACAGCTGGGCGGCCGGCGATGTGCCGCTGGGCGAGACATTCGAGCGCTACCGTGTCACGGTCTCGGCAGACGGGGAAACCGGGCTGGAGCTGGAAACCGCTGAGCCTGTCCTGTCCCTGCCGCTGGCTGCCGTAGACGACGCATTCGGCGGTCGTCCGGCAGCGCTCACCGTCAATGTTGCCCAAGTGTCCGACCGCTACGGCCCCGGCGAGACGGTGTCGCTGAGCCTCGACCTGTGAGGTGGCTTTGCGAACCGGGGCAAACCCGCTTACATGAAAGGCGTGTAGACCCCGACCGGTGTGGTAACAGGAAGCATGGACGATCCCTACAAGACGCTGGGCGTCTCCAAGACCGCTTCGGCCGAGGAGATACGCAAGGCCTACCGCAAGCTCGCCAAGGAGCTGCACCCCGATGCCAATCCGGGCAACAAGGATGCGGAAGAGCGTTTCAAGAAGGTCTCTCAGGCCTTCAAACTCCTGTCCGATGCGGAAAAGCGCGCCGAATACGATGCGGCTGCGCGGGCCGGATTCGGCGCGGGAATGGGCGGCGCGGCCGGTGCTGGCGGACGGCGTCCGTTCAATTTCCGCCAGTCTCGCCACCAGGGCGCCGATTTCAGCGATATTTTCTCCGACCTGTTCACCGATTTCGGCACGCAGACGCGACAGCCTCCGCCGCGCAAGGGGGCCGATGTGCGTTACTCGCTGACGGTGGATTTCATGCAGGCCGCCCAGGGCGGCAAGCATCGCGTGGTGCTGCCTGATGGCCGCAAGCTGGAAGTCGCCGTGCCGGCCGGAGCGGCCGATGGCCAGGTGCTGCGCCTGCGCGGGCAGGGCGAAGCATCGGCGGCGGGCGGCCCGGCGGGCGATGCCTATATCGAGGTGAAAGTCTCCGAGCACAAATATTTCTCCCGCGAGGGGGATGATGTGCGGCTGGAACTGCCGATCTCCGTCAAGGAAGCCGCGCTGGGCGCCAAGGTGCGCGTGCCGACGATTGATGGCCCTGTGGATCTGCAGGTGCCGGCGGGCTCGTCTTCCGGTACGCTGTTGCGGCTGCGCGGCCGCGGATTTGCGACGTCCAAAGGCAAGCGCGGCGACCAGCTGGTACGGCTGATGGTGGCCCTGCCGGCGAGCGACAAGGCACTCCGGGATTTCCTGGAAACCTGGACGCCGCCCTCCGGTTACGACCCGCGCAAGGGCATGCGGTCGTGACCTGAACGATTTGGTAGTAACCTGTTCAGCGCGGGTTCAGGGGATGTCCGCGAGAGTAAGGGCCATGATGAGACATCTGCTGATAATTGCCGGCGCCTTCGCAAGCGTTCTGGTGCCTCTGGCCACAGTGTCCGATGCCGATGCATCGGTCGCGATGGTGCAGAAGCAGGACCAGGACCCGCGGGGCCGTTACACGCCGAATGAGGCGCGCGACGAGCGCCAGCAAGGCAATATCGTGCCGGCCCTGCGCGTGATCAATACCGTGCGCCAGCGTTATCCCGGTGCCGACGTGCTCGATGCCGAGCTCGAAGGCGGGGCTGCGCCGCGTTACGTCATCAAGATCCTGACGAGCGATGGCCGGCGGGTGGATGTTGTGGCCGATGCCCGCAACGGGCGGATTCTCTACGAACGTTAGGGGGAAGAGATGCGTGCGCTTGTCGTTGAAGACGATCCGGACCTGAACCGCCAGCTTGGGCGTGCCCTTGAGGATGCCGGCTATGCCGTGGACACCGCGCTGGATGGCGAGGATGGCCATTTCCTGGGCGATACCGAACCCTATGATGTCGTCGTGCTGGATCTCGGCCTGCCCAAGATGGACGGGGTGACGGTGCTGGAGCGCTGGCGCCAGGCCGGCAAGGGCTTTCCCGTGCTGATCCTGACGGCGCGCGACCGCTGGTCGGAGAAGGTCGCCGGCTTCGACGCGGGCGCGGACGACTATCTCACCAAGCCCTTCCATACCGAAGAATTGCTGGCTCGTCTGCGCGCGCTGACCCGCCGGGCGGCCGGTCACACCACCTCGACCATCGAGTGTGGCGAACTGTCGATCGACACGCGCGGCGCGCGGGTCTTCATCGATGGCGCACCGGTGAAGGTGACGTCGCACGAATTCCGCATGCTGTCCTATCTGGCCCACCACCAGGACCGGGTGATCTCCCGCACCGAACTGGTCGAGCACATCTATGACCAGGATTTCGACCGCGACAGCAATACGATCGAGGTCTTTGTCGGCCGTCTGCGCAAGAAGATCGGCAATGACCGGATCGAGACCGTGCGCGGGCTGGGCTATCGCCTGGTGGATCCGGAGGCCCGGCCGGTTTCGTGACGGAACGCCGGTCCTCCCTGGCCTTCAGACTGTTTGCCGGCGCCGCAGCCTGGGCGCTGGTCCTGCTGTTGCTCGGCGCCATCGCGCTCACCACGCTCTACCAGCGTTCGATCCTGCGCACGCTGGACGACCGGCTGACGAGTGTCGTCGGCGCGCTGGTCGCCGCCGTGGAAGTCGATGCTGCCGGGGATGTGCTGCTGGCGCGGCGTCCATCGGACCCTGCTTATGGCCGGGTCTTTTCCGGCCGTTACTGGCAGATCGTCGATGATGACGGCAGCGCGGATGGCGGCGAGGTGCTGGCCGTGTCCCGCTCGCTCTGGGACGAGGTCCTGGTACCCGGCAATGCGCTGCTCGACCGGCTGCGGGCAGAGCCCGGCGCGGTTGTCATCATGGACACCAAGGGGCCGAGCGGCGAACCCCTGCGTCTGACAGGCCAGGCCGTGCAACTGTCCGACCGCCCGGGCCTGGTCGTCTTCATGGCGGCCGAGGACCGCCGGCCGGCGGACCGCGATGTGCGGACGTTCGCGATCACGTCCGGCCTGATGTTTCTGGGCTTTGCGGCGGCGATCGCCGCCGGCGTCTTCTTCCAGGTGCGGATCGGTCTGGCACCGGTCCTGCGCATGCGGGACCGGGTGGCCGAGGTGCGAGAGGGGCAGGCTGAACGGGTCGACGGGACCTTCCCGGCCGAACTCCAGCCCCTGGCCGACGAACTCAACGCCATGCTCGATCATTCCCGCGAGCTCGTCGAGCGGTCGCGTACCCATGTCGGCAATCTGGCGCATGCGCTGAAAACGCCGATCGCCGTGCTGACCAATGAGGCGCGAACCTCGCAGGGGCCGCTGGCCGATCTGGTGGAACGCCAAACCGGGATCATGGCGGAACAGGTCGAGCACCATTTGCGCCGGGCCCGGGCGGCCGCGCATGCCAAGGCGGTCGGTGCGCGCACCGATATTGCCCCCACGGTCGACGATCTCGTGCGCACGCTGGGCAAGATCAACGCTGCCCGCGCCCTGACGATCACAGCCGATGTTCCCGGGGACTTGCGCTTTCGCGGCGAGCGCCAGGATCTCGAGGAAATGGTCGGCAATCTGATGGACAATGCCTGCAAGTGGGCGCGCGGAACCGTGCGGGTCAGTGCCGAACGCACGGATGAGCGGAACCTGGCAATCCTGATCGAAGACGACGGCCCCGGCCTTGACGAAGGCGAGGCGCAATCGGCGCTGCAACGCGGTGTCCGGCTGGACGAAAAGGCGCCGGGATCGGGGCTGGGCCTGGCGATCGTGTCCGACCTTGCCCATGCCTATGGCGGAGAGCTGACCTTGTCGCGGTCAGAACTCGGCGGGCTCTCTGCCCGTATCGACTTGCCTGCGACCAGTCGATAAACTGTCTTTAACCTTGCGTGTTCAAAAGTAAGGGACGGGTAAGGCGGATTTATTTTGGCCTATGGTGACTTTATCGCCAAGCAAGCGGGCTCAGCTCGAAGAATTGTGGCGCAGGATGCCTGCGAACACACGAGCGGCCCTGTGCTCGGCGGTGGAGGCTGGCAAGGACGCCGATCCGCAGGCCGCGGCACTCCATGAAATCCTGACCAGCCTGGAAGAAAGCGTCGGCAAGCCGGCCGGCGAGCTGGCGAAACCCTTTATTCTGGCACCCCTGCGCCCGATGGTGGGCACGCCCGGCGATACGCCGCCCTCGCGCTTCCGTTTCTCTCCCGACGATCTCTCGAAGATCTGGGGCTGGCTGGCGCGGGAATTGGCAAAGGACACGGTCGAGCGCGCCAAGAAGTGCCGCAAGCCGGAGAAGGATCCGGTCTGGTTCGAGTTCCGCCGCGAAGCCGGTCAGGCCCTGAAGACCGCTATCCAGGCTGCCGACCGCGTACCCAAGGACATGACGGCGCTGACCAAGCGTTTCGGGCCCGACGGCAAGGGCATGCTGACCGATGCTGCGACGCTGCTCAGCTGTTCGCAGGAAATCGCCGAGGCGATGATCGATATTCCCGAGCGGATCGAGGAGCTGGACGAGGAAATCGTCTACACGCTCAAGGACAATTACGAGCGCCTGTCGGCCGAGAGCCCGGAAGCGGCCCTGTGGACCCTGCTGCTGACGATCGGACGTCTGGACTATCCCTGGCAGATATTCCGGGCGGTCGCGAAGATCGGCAATCGCGAAGACGATCTCGTCGTCTCGAAGACCGACATGGCCGCGGTCGGCGACGCCGTGCTGGCCGATACGGGCTATTTCGCTGCCAAGCTGAAACAGCCGCCCCAGACCCTGGAAGAAGCCAAGGCGGCCTTCGACCTGTTCGACCGTTTCGTGGCGCACTCCACCGGCATGACCAAGGAGTTCGGCATCCGCAAGGCCGGGCGTTGGGGGCAGGTCCTGTTCAGCCTGCGGGCCGAGGCCTCGTCCAATGTCGAGAAGACGCTCAACAAGGTGCCGCTGTCGCTGGATACCGGCCTGCCGGAACCGCGCCGTGGACGCAGCGGGCGGATCATTCCGGCGCAATTGCCGCCGGAACAGGCGATCGACCGGGCCGAGGGCCTGCTTTACTTCCTCTCCAATTGCCGGGCCCACGCGACGGCGGCGGCCATTGCCAGCACGCAGAAGCGCATTGCCGACGCGGCCGAGAAGCGTCTCCAGGAGGCCGGCGCCATGCTGGTGGACCTGATCGCGGACAGCGAGGGGCAGAACCGGACCACCGCCCAGGACGGGCTTGAAATCACCGCGCGTCTGCTCGATGCGGCCGGGCGTGCAGACCTTGCCGACATCCTGCGCCGGCGCGGCCTCGCCGCCGCGGCATAGCGTCCCGCCCGGCACTCCCGGCTTGCACGGCACGCCCGGCCGGACTACCTCGACCGGTATGAAGACGCCGTCCTCTTCCCTGTCCTCTTCTCAGACCATCGCGCTCGAGACGCGGGATAGCGATGCCGATCGCCTGATGTCGCCCAGCGCGGCGCGCAATCGTGCGCCGATTGCCGAGCTGCTGGCGGGAATTCTTCCTGAAAACGCGCAGGTTCTGGAGATCGGTTCGGGCACGGGCGAACATGCCGTCGCCGCCTGTCAGGCCCGTGCCGATATCCGCTGGCAGCCCAGCGATCCGGACGCGCAGTCGCGCCGCAGCCAGGCCGCCTGGGCGAGCGAGGCGGACGGGCGGATTTCCGCGCCGCTGGCGCTGGATCTGCGCGAGGCGGACTGGTTCGCGGACGCCGGAGCGCCGGATGCGCTCGTCTGCATCAATGTGATTCACATCTCGCCCTGGATCGTGACCGAGCATCTGGCCGCCGGTGCCGCCGCACTGCTGCCGGCCGGGGCTCCGGTCTATCTCTACGGACCCTATCAGGAGGGCGACGCCACGGCGCCGTCCAATCTGGAATTCGACCGCTCGCTGAAGACCCGCAATCCGGACTGGGGCGTGCGGGCGCTGGCGGATGTCGTCGCGGTGTTCGACCGGGCCGGCTTTGTTCTTGAAAGCCGCACCGGCATGCCGACCAACAATCTCTCCCTGGTTTTCCGAAAGCGCGAGGCTTCGTGATGCGTCACCGTAACCGCCGTCTGGCCACCATTGCCGCTGCCGGGATCGTGCTGGCCGCGGCCGTCGGGCTCGGGCTGACCGCGATGCGCAGCGCCATCGTCTATTTCTATTCGCCCAGCGAGGTGATGGCCGAGCATCCCGCCTTCGATGAACGCGTCCGTGTCGGCGGGCTGGTCGAGACCGGCAGTGTGGACGAGGAGAGCGACGGCACGATCCGCTTTGTCGTCACCGACGGTGCCGCAAATGTGACCGTGCGTTATGCCGGCATCCTGCCGGACCTGTTCCGCGAGGGGCAGGGCGTGATCGTGCAGGGCCGGTTTGTCGAGCATGGCCTCCTGTCCGCCGAGACAGTGCTGGCCAAACACGATGAGACCTACATGCCGCCCGAGGTGGCCGAGGCGCTGCGCGAGGCGGGCGTCTGGCAGGGTGACGGCGAAGGCGAAACGGCTGCGGGCGAGCCCGGGACTGACTGACCGGTCTTCGCGGGTGCTTGCGATCCGGCGCACAGGCTCTACCTGTTGAGCGAGCGAACCGGAGGCGCAGCATGGCGCATACACTGAGCGTGAGTTTCGAAGGATCCGGCGGCGACACGCTGGACGCCCGTCTGGAAATGCCAGCCGGCCCGCCGCGGGCCTATGCGCTGTTTGCCCACTGCTTCACCTGCTCCAAGGATTATTTCGCCGCCAGCCGGATCTCGCGCCGGCTTGCCGATCGCGGCTTCGCCGTTCTGCGCTTCGACTTCACCGGCCTGGGCGAATCGGAAGGCACGTTCTCCGAGACCAGCTTTTCCTCGAACGTCGCCGACATCGAAAAGGCGGCGGACTTCCTGAAGCGCGAGTATCAGGCACCGGCGCTCCTTGTCGGACACAGCCTGGGCGGAGCCGCTGTGATCGTGGCGGCCGGACGGATCGCGTCCGTTAAGGCGGTTGCTACACTCGCTGCGCCGGCCGATGCCAGTCATATCATCCAGTCGATGGGCGTCGATACGGATGCCATCGAGCGCGACGGCCAGGCCGAGGCGACGCTCGGCGGGCGCACCTTCACCGTCACACGCCAGTTTCTCGACGACATCGCCGACCTGAATGTCGAGGCCGCTGCGCGGGCGCTGGAACAGCCGCTCCTGATCGCGCATTCGCCGGTCGATGCGGTGGTCGGGATCGACAATGCCTCGCGCCTCTTCCTGGAAGCCCGCCATCCCAAGAGTTTCGTCAGCATGGACCATGCCGATCACCTGATCGGCGATCGCCGGGATGCCGCCTATATCGCCGATGTGATTGCCGCCTGGGCTGCGCGCTATGTGGCGGACGAGCGGGATGACCGCGTGCCGGAACCGGCCGGCGAGGGCGGGGTCGTGGTCGCCGAGACCGGACAGGGGCGCTATGAGAATCATGTCGTGATCGGCGATCACGTCATGCTGGCCGACGAGCCGGAGCGGGTCGGCGGTCATGATTCCGGCCCGTCTCCCTACCAGTATTTGCAGGCTGCGCTGGGCGCATGCACCTCGATGACGATGCGCATGTATGCCGAGCGCAAGGACTGGCCGCTGGAGCGGGTGACGGTGACGCTGCACCATGAGAAGGGGCATGCCGAGGACGGCGAGGCGACCGTCGAAGGCGAGGCCCGCAAGGTCGATATCATCGACCGCTCGATCCGGATCGAGGGCGATCTGGATGAAGATCAGCGCGCCCGGCTGATGGAAATTGCCGACAAATGCCCGGTTCACCGCACCCTGAACGATCCGGTCGTGATCCGCACCCGTCCGGTGTGATTGACACGAAACCGCCTGCCGGGGCTGGGCGTTGGGTGAAACATGTCCGGCATCTTACCGGAAGTAATGTTATTGTAATGTTCGAGAAACGCGCCGGATAACCGTCAGGCGTGAAGTTCGTGCTCGTACGCAGCACACATTCGCAACGAGGAAGGTTGTTCTGTCCCATGATTTCTGTTGATCGCATGCGCCGCCTTGGCGGTGTCTCGCTTCTGGCCCTGTCCACCGTGGCCGCCGCTTCCCTGGCGCTCCCGCTCGGTACGCCCGCCATGGCCCAGGAAACGGAAATCCGCCCGCCTTTCGCTGCCGCAGTGCCCAATGGCGCGCCGATGTCCTTCGCCGACCTGATCGAGACGGTCAGCCCGGCTGTCGTGACAATCCGTGCCAGCACGCCGCCGCGCGAGCGGGAAACCGAAATGTCGCCGGATCTCGAGCGCCTGCCGCCGCAACTGCGCGAATTCTTTTCCGAACGCTTCGGCGATAACGGCCCCGCCATGCCGCGCGGACGCGAATCGCTCGGTTCGGGCTTCTTCATCGATGCCGAGGGCCACATCGTCACCAATAACCACGTTGTCGCCGGCGCCGAGGAAATCACGGTCGGCCTGAGCGATGGCAGTGAATACGAGGCGCGCATTGTCGGCCTCGACGAACAGACCGACCTGGCACTGCTGAAGGTCGAAGCCGATGTCGACTTCCCCTTCGTGACACTCGAGGAAGACGCAAATTACCGCGTCGGCGACTGGGTTGTCGCAGTCGGCAATCCCTTCGGTCTGGGCGGTACGGCGACAGCCGGCATCATCTCCGCCATCGGCCGTCCGATCGGCAATGCGACCTATAACGACTTCATCCAGGTCGATGCCCCGATCAATCGCGGCAATTCCGGCGGTCCCACCTTTGACCTCGCCGGCAATGTGATCGGCGTGAATTCGCAGATCTTTTCGCCGACCGGCGGCAATGTGGGTATCGGCTTTGCCATCCCGTCCGATGTCGCCGCCCGGATCGTCGAGCAACTCAAGAGCGACGGCCGTGTCGCGCGCGGCTGGCTGGGCGTCTCCATCCAGAATGTCACCGACGACATCGCCGGCGCCATGGGGCTGGAGGAAGCGCGCGGCGCGATCGTCAGCTCCATCACCGCAGGCGGCCCGGCTGCAGACGCCGGGTTCGAGCGGGAAGATGTCATCCTGGAAGTCAATGGCGAGGCCGTCGAAGGTTCGCGCGATCTCACCCGCCGGGTCGGATCGTTCGCCGCCGGCGAGGAAGTGCGCTTCCTTGTCATGCGTGACGGCCGGGAGCGGACCCTGCGCGTGCGCCTCGGCGACCGTCCCAGCGAAACCGATCTCAACGCGATGCAGAATGTCGGTCAGGCCGAAGCAGAGGAATCCTATTTCGGCATGACCCTCGTCCCGATGACGGACGAGGACCGTGAGCGGGCTGGGCTGGCAGGCAGCGATAGCGGCCTTGTGGTCACCGCGCTTGCGCGTGACTCCGAACCGGCCCGCAAGGGTATGACGACCGGCGACATCATTCTGGAAGCCGGCGGTTCGCCGGTTGCGTCGCCGGACGCGTTCCGGGCTGCCGTGACCCGCGCCCGCGAAGATGGCCGAACGGCCGTTCTGCTCCTGGTCGAGACGCGTGGCGGCCAACGCTATGTCGCGCTCGAGCTGGACGAAGAAGACGAATAGGAGAGACCGGGGTGCGCATCCTGATAGTCGAAGACGATCGCGAGGCCGCGAGCTATATCCGCAAGGGCCTGCGCGAGAGCGGCCATGTGGCCGACCACGCCGGTGACGGCGAAGAGGGCCTGGAAATGGCCCGCGCCGCGGACTACGACGTGCTCGTCGTCGACCGCATGATGCCGCGCATGGACGGCCTGTCCATGGTTGAAACCCTGCGCGGGGAAGAGGATCGCACGCCGGTCCTCATCCTCTCCGCCCTCGGCGAGGTCGATGACCGCGTCGAAGGCCTCAAGGCCGGTGGCGACGACTATCTGGTCAAGCCTTACGCCTTTGCCGAACTTCTGGCCCGCGTCGAGGCACTCGCCCGGCGCCGGGACCCGGAGACCGTCCGCACCAAGCTGGTTGTGGGCGATCTGGAGATGGATCTCCTTGCCCGCACGGTTGTCCGGGACGGCGAGGAGATCCTGCTTCAGCCGCGGGAATTCCGCCTGCTGGAATTCCTCATGAAGCATTCCGGTCAGGTGGTGACACGCACCATGCTGCTGGAAAAGGTCTGGGACTATCACTTCGACCCCCAGACCAATGTGATCGACGTGCACATTTCACGACTGCGCTCGAAGATCGACAAACCCTTCCCGCGGGCGCTTCTGCACACCGTGCGAGGGGCCGGCTACCGCCTTCAGGCCTGATCGGGCGTGACCCAGCGCAGAGCCGCCTTTCTCAGGACGACAGCGTTCCGGCAGACCCTCCTGTCGGCAGCGCTGTTCGCCCTGTCCAGCTTCGTCATCCTGGGCTTCGTCTATGCAGCCTCGGCCGGCATGGTCGTGCGCCGGGCGGACGCGGTCGTGAATGACGAGGTTCAGGTCCTCAATGACCGGTTCCAGTCCGGCGGGATCGACAATATCCGCCTCTATATTCTCCAGCGCACGGTGGGCGGTGGCGATTATCTCTACCTGCTTATCCATCCGTCGGGACGGACCCTGGGTAATCTGAGTTTCCTGCCCGACGTCCAGCCGGACGAGGAGGGCAGGGTCCAGTTCACCTACAGGCGGCCTCCCGCAGGTGGCGTGGATGACGACAACGAGAAGGAAGACAGGATTGTCCGCGGCCAGATCGTGGAACTCCCGTCCGGCTATCGCCTGTTTGTCGGCCTGGATGTCGATGACGAGACGCGCCTGATCTCGCGCATGCTCAACACGATCCTGGCAGCCTCGGCCCTGGCGCTGGCGCTGGGCGTGGCAGCGGGGATATTCGTCAGCCGCCGTTTCGTGCGCCGCCTGGACAAGATCAACAATGTCGCCCGCCGGGTCCGGGCCGGTGACCTGCAGCCGCGAGCCCCCCGGAATTATACCGGCGACGAGCTCGACGAGTTGTCCGAGAATTTCAACAACATGCTCGACCGGGTCGAGGCGCTGATGCATCGCATGCGCCACACCGGCGACAGTATCGCCCACGATCTGCGCACGCCGCTGACCCGTATGCGCAACCGGCTCGACGAGGCCCTGCGCGAGGATGGCGATCTCGATGCCCGCGAACAGGCCCTCGAACGCGCTGTCGCCGATACCGACGAGCTGCTGGGCATCTTCAATGCCATCCTGTCGCTCTCGCGCCTGGAAGCCGGTGAGAGTCGGGCGTCGATCGTGCGCCTCGATCCGGCCGAGATCGCGGCAGACATGGCCGAGCTTTACGAGCCGGTCTGCGAGGATGACGGCCTGTCCTTCGCCAGCGAGATCCAGCCGGGCCTGGCGATGCTGGGCGATCGCGGTCTGCTGTCCCAGGCACTCGCCAATATTCTCGACAATGCCGTCAAATACACGCCGGCCGGCGGGGCCGTGACCCTGCGGCTGCGCGAGACGGGCGAGGGGATGATCGAGTTTTCCGTGACCGATACGGGCCCGGGTATTCCCGATGTCGATCGCGAACGCGTGGTGCAGCGCTTTGTGCGTCTGGACAATTCGCGCTCCCAACCGGGTTCCGGGCTTGGCCTGTCGCTCGTGCAGGCGATTGCCGATGTCCACAATGGCCGCTTTGAACTGAATGAAGGCCCGGGTGTCGTGGCGGACGGTCACGGGCCGGGGCTGCGCGCTTCGCTCTGCTTTCCCAAGGCGCCGCGGGAAGCCGGATAATCCGGTAACGCAAAGCAGGACTTCACCTTCAGGGCGGATCGCGCCAGTTTGCCTGTGATGACACACACGGCACCCATTCTCGATGCAGAGCGCAAGCCCCTGCCGGGCCGCAAGCCCGGACGGTGTGTCCATGTATTCGAGGCACTTCCCGAGGCCGTCCGTTCGCGCGTCGCACCCGCCCAGGCCTTTCTCGACACCGTGTTCGATGCTGCGCCCTATCTGGCGCGCCTGGCCCAGCGACGCCCGGCGACGCTGGCCGCGTGCGCGGTCGAGCCGCCGGAGAGCCTGATCGATCACGCGATCGACAATGCCCGTATCGCCGGTGAAGACGCGCCGGATACCGAGGCGCTGGACCGGGCCCTGCGCCAGGCGAAAGCCGATGCTCATCTGGTGATTGGTCTCGCAGACTTGGCCGGCATCTGGTCCGTCGAGCAGGTGACCGCGGCAATGACCCGCTTTGCCGATGCGGCCGTCGCGGGTGCCCTGGCGGGGCATGTCCGGCTGCTGGCCGGGCAGGGGCGGGCCTTTCCGCCGGAAACCGCCGACAATCCGCTGCCCGGCCTCTTCGTCCTTGCGCTGGGCAAGATGGGCACGGGCGATCTGAACTACTCTTCCGACATCGACCTGGTGGTGCTCTACGACGCCGATGCGCTGGTGTTGCCGGAGGACCAGGAACCGCGCAAGCGTCTGCCCCGCCTCGTCCAGGCCGTGGCGCGTACCCTGCAGGAAATCACGGCAGACGGCTATGTCTTCCGCGTCGACCTGCGCCTGCGGCCGGATCCGGGTGCCACACCGGTAGTGATCTCGACCGAGGCGGCGCTGAATTATTACGAGAGCCTCGGCCAGACCTGGGAACGGGCCGCCTGGATCAAGGCGCGCGCCTGTGCCGGCGATTTCGCGGCGGCTGAGGCCTTTTTGCGCTTTATGCAGCCCTTCATCTGGCGCCGCTCGCTGGACTTCGCCGCCGTCGACGATATCCGCGGCCTTGCCCGCCAGATCCAGACCGTCGGCCGCCGGGCCGAGGTGCGGCCTGCGGGGCATGACCTGAAACTGGGGCGTGGCGGCATCCGCGAGATCGAATTCTACGCCCAGATCCCGCAACTCGTTTTCGGCGGGCGAAACGAGGCGCTGCGCCTGCCTGCAACGCTGGATGCCCTGCAGGCCTTGTGCGAGGCCGATGTGATCGAGACCGATGTGGTCGAGGCCCTGACCGCCGACTATCGCCGGCTTCGCGCGTGGGAGCACCGCGTGCAGATGCGCCAGGACGAAGCCAGCCAGACCCTGCCGGAGTGCGATGAGGGCCGCGCCGCGATCGCTGCGATGGCCGGGTTTGAAGATCTTCCGGCTTTCGATGGCGCTGTGGAGGCCTGCCTGCGGCGCGTGCACGGGCATTTTTCCGACCAGTTCGAGGATGACGAACCGCTGGCATCGGAAGCCGGATCGCTGATCCTGACCGGTGTCGAACCGACGCCGGATACGCTTGCCACGCTGGAACGGCTCGGCTTTGCCGAGCCCGAAGCCGTCTGGAAACGTCTCAATGGCTGGGCCGCCGGCCGCGTGCGCGCGGTCCGCACGGCGCGGGCCCGCTCGCTCTTTGCCCGCATCGCGCCGCAGCTCGTCGACCGGATGGCCGCGACCGGGGAGCCCGATGCGGCGTTGGTCCGGTTTGCCGGCTTCTTCGAGAACCTGCCCATGGGCGTGCAGCCGCTTTCCCTCCTTTCCAACGAGCCGGGACTGGCCGCCGATCTTGTCTCGATCATCACGCTGGCGCCGCGCATGGCGACCGACCTGGCCCGCCGGCCCAACCTGCTCGACGCCATGCTCGACCGCCGTTTCACGGCACCGCTGGCCGACGATGGGCCCGATGCCTTCGGCACGTTATTGTCCGACGCGCTGGCGCGGGCCGGCGGCTATGAGGAAGCCCTGAACACGGCGCGCCGCCTGGTGCGCGAGGAACGTTTCCGGATCGGCGCCCAGGTCCTGCGGGGCACAGTCAGTGCCGAACAGGCCGGCGCGGCCTTCTCGTCGATGGCGGAAATCTCCCTGGCCGCGATGGCGCAGGCGGCGCGGGCCGAAACCGAGCGCCGTTTCGGCACGATGCCGGGCACATTCGTGGTGCTGGGCATGGGCAAGCTGGGCGGCCGCGAACTCGCCTCGGACAGCGATCTGGACATCATGATCGTCTATGAGGGCGAGGGCGATGCCCAGTCCTGGTTCGGCCGTTTCGCCCAGCGTCTGATCTCGGCGCTCTCGGCGCCGACCGAGGAAGGCGAGCTGTTCGAGGTCGACATGCAGTTGCGGCCGTCGGGCAAGGCCGGGCCGGTTGCCGTCAGTGTGGCGCGTTTCGAGACCTATTATCCCGGCGAGGCCTGGACCTGGGAGATGATGGCCCTGACCCGCGCCCGGGTCGTCACCGGTGATGCGGCCCTGTCAGACCGGGTGAGCGCGGCCATGCGCGACGCGCTGACCCAGCCGCGCGACAGCCGGGGTGTGCGCGAGGATGCGCTGGCCATGCGCAAGCGCCTTGAGGAGGCGAAACCCGCACGCGGGCCCTGGGATCTCAAGGCACGGGCGGGCGGCATCCAGGACATCGAATTCATCGCCCAGACCCTGCAGCTGGCCCATGCATCGAAGAAGGACGTGCTGCGGCCGTCGACCCGCGCCGCGCTGGCGGCGCTGGCGGATTGCGGTGTGCTGCCGGGTGAGGATGCGGAATTTCTCACCGCGTCGCTGGATCTCTATCTCGGACTGCTGCAGCTGATGAGAAGTGCGCACGGGTCCGGTTTCGATCCGTCTGCGGCGAGTGCCGGGTTTGCCGAACGCTTTGCGGGGCTGGCCAGTGTGGGCAGTCTGCCGGAACTCGAAACCGCGCTCGATGCGCGGGCGGGGCGCGTGCGGAAATGCTTCCGCCGCCATGTCGGAAAAATCTGACGACGGGTCCGCGACGGAATCTCCTGTCACCGCCGTTGAAGGGTCAGCGAGGTGATCAAGGACAAGGAAATTCTGTCATGAAACACACCAAGATGATCGTTCTGCTCGCCGGCTCGACCCTGATGCTGGCCGGTGCCGCAGCCGAGGCTGCCGGTCCCGGCGGCATGCGCGGCCATGGCGGCGGCCGCGATGGCGGACACGGCAATGCCATGATGGTGCTGCGCGCAGCCGACGCCAATGGCGACAACTCCATCACACAGGCCGAAGTTGACAGCCTGCAGGCGGAAATGTTCGCCTGGATGGACCGCAATTCCGACGGCTATCTCGACGAGGCCGACCAGTCGCCGGTCCATGCCCGCATGCGTGCCATCCGGGCTGAGGAACGCGCCGAACGGGCCGAGAATGGCGAAGGCCGCCGCTGGGGCCGCCGGGGCGATCCGGACGGCGGGCCGGGCTACATGCGTGCCGATGCCGATGAGGATGGCCGGATCTCCCGCGCCGAATTCCTGGAGCGCGAGAACCGCCTGTTCAACCGTCTCGATGCCGACGAAAACGGTGTCGTGACGCCGGCGGAGCTGGACGCTTCGCTCGAGCGCCGTCAGGATCGCCGTTTCTGGTGGCGCAACTAAGCGCCATCGCGATGTTTGACGGGCGCGGCATGGACGACGACACGGCGGCTGGAGAAAGCCTGGCTTCAAGCCGTGTTCGCGATCCGGCCGGCGAACCGGACGATGCGGACCTGATCGTTCGCGTCGGCCGCGGTGACCGGCCGGCCGCCCGCCTGCTCATGTCGCGCAACCTGCCGCGTATTCTCGGCCTGGCTCGTCGCATGCTGAATGACGAGATGGAGGCCGAGGATATCGCGCAGGAGACCTTCATACGGGTCTGGAAAGCCGCGCCGCGCTGGCAGGCCGGTTCGGCCCAGGTCTCGACCTGGATGTGCCGGATTGCCATCAATCTCTGCTATGACCGGCTGCGCCGGCGGCGCGAGGTGCTGACCGACACGCCACCCGAGCAGATCGATGGTGCGCCGGATGCCGAGACCGCGATGACCCGAGCGCAAAGCGGCGACCGGATCGCGGCTGCGATGGCGCAATTGCCCGACCGGCAACGCCAGGCACTCGAGCTCGTTCACTTCCAGGAGATGAGCAATATCGACGCGGCGGACATCATGTCGGTCTCTGTCGAGGCGATGGAATCCCTGCTGGCCCGCGGCCGGCGCAAACTGAAGGCCATTCTGACCGGGGATGCCCCGGACCTGATGGCCAGCTATACAGGGCAGCGAGATGCCCGCTACGGTGCAACGCAATGACCGAAGAACGCTTTTTCCAGATCGTGGAGGCCTACGGCGCCAATCCGGCCCGCTGGCCCGAGACTGAACGTGCGGCCGCGATGGCCTTTGCGGATGCGCATCCGGATGCCGCCGACGCCGCCTTGCAGGCCGAGGCCCTGCTGGATGACTGGCTCGGCGGACCCGACGCTCAACCGTCCGAACTGCTCGAACGCCGTATCCTGAACCGCTTTCCGGCGCCGGTCGCTGCGCCTGTGCGCTGGCAGATACCGGCTGCGGCTGCGGCGGCTCTTCTGGTGGGCGCCTTTATCGGCTTTGCCAGTGGCGCCCTGACAGTCACCGAGCCCGTGACCCCGACGCTGTACGCCGCGGCCGATGCCTATGCCGGTCTGGATGAAGACTGGATCTCCTGGCTGGGAGACGACGTTTGAAACCGTCCACACCCTGGATCGCCGCCCTTCTGGTCTCGGTTCTCGCCAATGGCGTGATGGCCGGCTTCCTTTTGCACCGGACCACGGAAGGTCCGGACTGGCGGCAGGCTGAAGATGGAGACCGTGGGCGCGGTGAGCGCCGCCATCACGATTCCCGCCGTGCAGGCTTTGACATGCGCGACATGCTGTTCGCCCTGCCTGAAGACGCCCGCGAGGAAGCGCGTCAGCGCGGGCGCGACAATATCGACGAGATCCGGGCCCTGTTCGCCCGGAGCCGAGAGGCCCGGGAGGATTTCGAAAACGCGGTGCGCGCGGAAACCTTCGATCGCGATGCCGCCGCCGATGCACTCGAACGCTTACGCGCCTCGCGCGAGACGCTGGAGCTGGGGCTGCAGGATGTCATGCTCGATCTCATGTCCGAACTCGATGCAGAGACCCGGACTGGCATGCTCGAGGCGACCCGGGAACGGGACGGCTACGGCCACCGCCGCCCTCGAGATGACCGGGGTGAAGGTCCGCAAGGGGATCGCCCGCCGCCGCCCGACGGCCCGCGTCCGGATTAGGCCGCCAGCCCGGGCACAGCGCCTTCGCTATTCGCCTGCCGCGAGCCGGGCCGTCGTGGCGCTGTCGACGAACTCGTCATCGGCATCGAAACCGTCATCCATCGCTTCGGACAACAGTGCCTCGACGCGGTTGATATCGTCATTGTCGTCGATGTCGGAATAGGCGTCGGCCTCGATCTCGGCGAGTGCGTCGAGGTCTATCGGCTGATCCTGGCTGATCGGCATCACGACATTGACCGTCGTGCCTTCACCCAGCACCGAGTCGATGGTCAGCGTACCGCCATGCAGCTCGATCAGCGACTTGGACAGCGCCAGGCCGAGGCCCGAGCCCTGGTGGCTCTTGGAGTGCTGGTTCTCGATCTGCTCGAACGGCCGGCCGAGACGGGGCAGGTCTTCCTTGGCGATACCGATGCCGGTGTCGGAGACCTGGAAGGCGACGCCTACGCCGGACAGGAAACCGCGCACCGTGACGCGTCCGCCTTCCGGCGTGAATTTCACCGCGTTCGAGATCAGGTTGATCATCACCTGCTTGAAGGCGCGCGGGTCGAGCTCCATCTCCGGCAGGTCCGAGACATCGGCGCGCAGCTGGAGGCGTTTCTCTTCGGCGCGACCGCGGACGATGCGCACGCATTGCCCGATCAGCTCGCTCGCATCGGTCGGCTCCGGCTGGAGCTGCATCTTGCCGGCTTCGATCTTCGACATGTCGAGAATGTCGTTGATCAGCTCGAGCAGGTGCTGGCCGGACGTCAGGATGTCCTTCATGTAGCCGGTGTAGCGCTCGTCACCCAACGGCCCGAACATCTCCTTGAGCATGATCTCGGAGAAGCCGTTGATGGCGTTGAGCGGCGTGCGCAGCTCGTGGCTCATATTGGCTAGGAATTCCGACTTGGAGCGGTTGGCTTCCTCGGCGCGGATCTTCTCGGCCTCGTACTTGCGTGCGAGATCGGCGATCCGGGCCTGCGAGCGCTTCACGTCCTCGACGGTCTTGCGCAGCTGGGCCTGGTTTTCGGTCAGGGCGGCTTCGTGGTGTTTGAGATCGGTGATGTCGGCACCGACGCTCACCATGCCGCCATCGGCCGTGGCGCGGTCGGAATAGTGCAGCCAGCGCCCGTCGGCGAGCTCGATCTCGTAGGCCGCCTTGTTTTCCGTGCCGCCATGAACGGTCTTGATGGCCCGCGCGGCGGCCTGCTCGACCGCGGCATAGCTCATGCCCGGCTTCAGCATGCCGTCGGAGAAATCGAAGGCGTCGCGGAATTTGCGGTTCCACAACACCAGGCGGTGGCGCGAGTCCCACAGCACGAAGCTTTCCGACATGGATTCCAGCGCTGCCCGCAGCCGGCTTTCGGCGGCGACGACGCGGGCCTGGGCGCCCTTGCGTTCGGTGATGTCGATGGCCACGCCGACGATGCGTGCCTGGTCGCTGCCGACGGCGCCGGGCAGGATGCGTCCGCGCATCTGCAGCCATACCGCGGCGTGCGCGGCGAGCACTTCCAGATCGACCTCGCCACCGGCTGGAGCCCCGCGCATGGCAGCCCGCAGGCGCTCCCGGTCGGGCTTGGAGAAGAGACGCAGGAATTCGCTGCCGCTGCATTCCAGGGCCGTCTCCATGCCGAGTATGCGCGCCAGGCTGTCGGTGACGAAGACGGTATCGGCCTCCGGATTCCAGTCCCAGACACCGCAGCGTGCGCCTTCGATGGCGACGCGGAAGCGCTGTTCATTGTCCTCGAGCTGCTGGCGGGTCGAGCGCAGGCGGCCCATCTGCGTGAAAACGAGCGCGCTGAGGCCCATCGCGACGAAGATCGGCGCGATGAACATCAGACCGTAAAAGGAGATGGTGCGGTACCAGGCGTTCTGGTTGATCCGCATCGCGCCGAGCGCGTAGACGCGCAGTTCGGTGCCGGCGATCGGCGCAACGGCGAAGGTCACGCGCTCCTCGCCGAAGCGGGCGTCCGAGGTTGCACCGCCGCCTTCGCCCGCCAGGCGGTCGACAAAGGCATCGTCCAGGCCAAAGCGCGAGGCCAGCGGCGTGCCGGCCCGAACGCTGCGCATCTGCGGGCGGATGGCCAGCATGCCGCCATTGCTGTCAGCCAGCGCGACCACGCGTTCATCGCCCCAGTCCGGCAGGACGAGATCGGTCGCGAGCCGGGCGACGAAAGCGCCGACCGTGCCGTCTGACAGCTGCACCGGTACGGCAAGCACCAGGTGCGCAGGCTGGCCGTCGACGATTTCCGCCGTCAGGCCCGACGGTGCGTCGAGCGCCTGGCCGGCCATCTCACGCAGACCGTCGCCCGGATTGGCAGCCGCGATGGTGCGGCCGTCCGGCAGCAGGATGGCGACGTCCTCGACGATGTCGGAGTCACCGATCGCCATCAGCCGTGCGCGTGCAGCCGGCACGATCTCGTCAATCGGCGTGTCGCGCAGGTCGGCGCTGGCGAAGGCGAGGGCATAGCGGGCTTCCGCGATGCGGGCGGTGACGCGTTCGGCCAGATAGCCGGCGGCATTGGCCTGCGAGCGTTCGGCCTCGGTGATCAGCGTTTCGCGTTCCTGCTGGATCTTGACCAGCAGGATGCCGCCATAGGCCAGGGTGAAGAGCAGCACCGCCATGACGATCCACAGCGCGCCGGTTCCGCGTTTCGACGCACGCACCTTCCCCGTCTCGCCCGGCGAAGGGGCGCGGGTCGCCTTGTCCGGGGACGGGCGCGTATCGAACCGCATGTGATTCATGGTCTCAAATTAGGGTGTGTCGGCCTGTGCTGTCGACACCGGGCTTGGCGTCACGAGCCGGTCTGCGCCGGCTTCGTTCCTTCTGTTTCCCCACCCTCGTCCTTGGCGGCCGCTTTCTGGCGGCTCTTGCGTCTTTCCGGCCCCTTGTAGGTCGACTTGTCCGGATCGTTCCGGCGCCGGTCGGGTCCGAAATAATGACGGTTCCGGATAAAGGGACGGGGCTCGTTGATCACCGCCGCGATCTTGGAGAACATCTCCTTCGCGGTAATCGGCTTGCAGCAGAACTCCGTCACACCGGCATCGCGGGCCGCCATGACCTTGGAGCGCTCGGAATAGGCGCTCAGCATGATGATGGGCACCAGCGGATTGGGGCTGTCATCCGCCGTGCGCACCAGGCGCACGAAGTCCAGCCCGTCCAGAATGTCCATCTGGTAGTCGGTGATGATGATGTCGATCGAGTCCGAGCGCACCATGTCGAAGGCTTCCGCCGGGTCGCGCGACTCGTAGATCTGCTTGATCCCGAACCCGTGCAGAATCGTCCGCAGGATCGTCAGCATGTAGGTGTTGTCGTCGACGATAAGCGTCCTGACGCGGCTGAAATCTGCGGCCATGGCGGCGGTCTCGTGGTTTGGCTCAAGCTGCCCGCGTTTTGTTGATTCGCGGATCCTTGAGTTCTTTTAGCGCAACAGGCTTACCGAAATAGAAACCCTGTCCGTACCGAACGCCAAGCTCGCGCATCAGTTTCGCGGACGCTTCGCTTTCGATCATTTCCGCAACGGTTTCCGTGCCCAAGGCGTTGCAAAGGTCGATCATCCCGCGCAGCAGAATGGTGTCGCGTTCGGAGCGCGAGGCGTTGCGGATATAGGAACCGTCGATCTTCACCACATCGGCCGGGAAGTCGCGCAGGTAGTGGAAGCCCGCAGCGCCGGCGCCGAAATCGTCCAGGCAGACCGCATGTCCGCGCTCGCGGATCTTGGCGATGACATTGTTGGCGGCCTTGATGTTCTTCACCGACGCCGTCTCGGTCAGCTCGAACATGAGCCGGCTGCGATCGATCTTCAGATCGGCGAGAAGCGCCAGGAATTTCTTCGCCCAGGCCATGTTGGTCAGGGACTTGCCGGACAGGTTGACGGCCAGGGCAGGGCGGTCGAAATCCTCGCGCAGGAACTGCGCCGCGATTTCGGTCATCGCATAGTCGATTTCGTGGATCAGGCCGGTGCTTTCCGCGAAGCCCACACTCTCCTCGATCGGCCGACCGCCGGGCAGGCGCAGCAGCAGCTCGTAGTGGTGCACCTTGCCGGTTTCCAGGTCGACGATGGGCTGGGCGTGCGGCTCGATCACCCGGCCGGCAATCGTCGTGCGCAGCTCGGTCATGCGTTTGCGGGTTTCGTGCATCAGGCGGTCGGCGGTTTCCTGCAGCGAGATCACGTCGAGGGCCTTGCCGCTGTCGGCAGCTTCGTTGATCGCATGCAGGAAGGCCTGAACGGCAATTTCCGGCTCCAGCTCGGGCGCATCGCAGACCGACTCGATCCGGACATCGGCCTTGCCCAGGTCAAACCCCTTGAGTGTCGCCATGACCTCGTCGCGCAGGCCTGCCAGATCGACGGATCGGGCATGGATCAGGGCGGTGCGTGCTGCGTCGATCTGCCGGGCAACGCCGTCATTGCCGATGGCCAGCGCACAGGAGGCCGCGACGGAGGTCCGCAATTGTTCGGCATTGGCCGGACCGATCAGACGCTCGATATCGTCGCCGGCCTCGATGCGCAGCACCGACATCGCCATGTCGGTGCCCACATTGCGGGCCGATGCGATAGCGCCTTCGGCACTGCGTTCGAAGGCCTGGGGATCGACATCGTCGGGCGCATGCATGGCGTTGAAGGAGATCGACCAGCGGATGCGATCGTCATCGCCCAGCGACCAGCCGCAAAGCTGGGCCTCGCGGCCGTCGATCGTGATGCGGACGGGCCCGAGCCGGTGACCGGGTTTCAGCCGGCGCACCAGCGCCTTGAGGATCGGGCGTGAGGTGCGGTCGATACGGCTTTCAAGCGGATCGCCCACACCGTCGCTATCGGCGCCGGCGGGACTGGAGCCGAGGGCCGCGACCGCGCCGGCCGTGTAGGTGATGCGGCAGGACGAATCCGTTTCGACAAGAATATCGGCCGAAGCAAAGGCGAAGGACAAAAAGCGATTGCGTTGTTCGACAAGCGACATGAGAGCGGCCCGACCCCGTTCAAGACAGAACGCTCAAATTCACAGCTAAACGTTAGAAGGCGATTAAATTTTTACCGGTCGTCTAGGCGGCCTGGCGTGACTTGCCGTTATCCTTGCTAGAAGGTTTCGTGTTGATTTCGCGAAGCGTTTTACTCGCATCGTGGCTCAGCTTGGCTAACGCGGGCGGCAGTTCGCCGTCTTCGCTGGCCAGCCGGGCAAGCTGCTCGGCAATCGCCATCAGGTGCGGGGCATTGGCGATCAGCCGGGCCTGCCCCTCGATGCGCGAGGGGTCGCGATCGTATTCCGCGGCCGGTACGCGCCAGCCGCCCCAGTCCATGCTTTCGGTGACCACGACCGGGAAGGTGCCGGGATAGGGGTGATGGCCGCATTCCTCGACGGACTGCCACTTGTTGCGGGCGCGCAGGACGCGCCAGCTCGCCGTGTCGATCTCGTCGGCCTGTTCGGCGGCAAGCTCGTCAGCCACGAAGTCGCGGCCCAGCCCGCAGTCGTAATAGACCCGCACGGGCTCCTCGACATCCTTCACCCATTGCGGCTTGACCTGTTCGACAAGCGCCCAGGTTCCTACCGGGCGGACGAATACGCGCTGATGCTTGTGATAGATTGCCTTGGCCATGAAACGCCTCCCTCGCCGTTGCAGGAAAGCAGACCGGGATTGAAATGGCGTGAAGTGAACAGATCGAATTTGAACGTTTTGCTTGCGGGTGCGCGTGACGCTGGACGGCTTTGTGCGCCGCCGTGACTTGGTTCGGCGGGCGGTCCGCGCTAAATGGCGCGCATGACTGCAGCCCGCACGCCCGACCGCCGCCTTTCCGTGGCCCCGATGATGGACTGGACCGACCGGCATTGCCGGGCGTTTCACCGTGTCCTGACGAAAGGCGCGCTGCTCTACACCGAAATGGCCGTCGACAAGGCGGTGATCCATGGCGACAGGGACAAGCTGATCGGGTTCGACCCCGCCGAACATCCTGTGGCCATCCAGCTGGGCGGTTCCGATCCGGCCGACCTGGCCAAGGCCAGCCGGATTGCCGAGGGGTTCGGCTATATCGAGATCAATCTCAATGTCGGCTGCCCGTCCGACCGCGTGCAATCGGGCCGGTTCGGGGCTTGTCTGATGCAGGAACCGGCGCTCGTCGCCGACTGCGTGAAGGCGATGCAGGATGCGGTGTCGGTACCGGTTACGGTGAAGTGCCGGATCGGCGTCGACGAGCAGGATCCCGAAGTGGCCCTGTTCGATTTCGTCGAGACGGTCGCGGCGGCCGGGGTGACGAGTTTCACCGTGCACGCCCGCAAGGCCTGGCTGAAAGGTCTGAGCCCGAAGGAAAACCGCACGGTGCCGCCGCTCGACTATGACCTGGTGCGCCGTCTCAAGGCGCAGCGTCCGGAGCTCGAGATCATCCTCAATGGCGGTCTGGAAACGCTCGACCAGGGGCTCGCGGAAACGGTGCCGCTGGACGGGATGATGCTCGGCCGCGCCGCCTACCACACGCCCTGGATCCTGGCCGAGGCCGACAGCCGGCTGTTCGGCAAGGTCGATCCGGTTGCCAGCCGTGTCGAGGCGGTCGACGCCTACCGGCCCTATCTGGAAAGCCAGCTCGGCAAGGGGACGCGACTGCACGACATGACGCGCCATATGCTGGGCCTGTTTACCGGCCAGCCCGGCGCGCGGCTGTGGCGGCGTATCCTGTCGGAAAAGGCGCCCAGGCGTGGCGCGGGGCTTGAAGTGATCGACGAGGCACTGGCGGCGGTCGTGCCGCATGACGAGGCGGCATAGCGATGCAGGATATCTGGGTTCTGGTCCTGGCGATGGCCGCCACGGGCGCGTTTGCGGGACTGATCGCGGGCATGTTCGGTATCGGCGGCGGTATCGTCATGGTGCCGGCGCTGTATTTCGCCTTCAATTCGCTGGGTTATGAAGACCCGCGGGTGATGCATGTCGCGGTCGGGACCTCGCTGGCGGTGATTGTCGCGACCTCGCTGCGCAGTGTCTCGGCCCATGCCAAGCGCGGGGCAGTGGATTTCAAGGTGCTGCGCGAATGGGCGCCCTGGATCATTGCCGGCACGCTGATCGGTACGGTGATCGCGCACTATCTCTCCGGCCGCATGCTGACCGGCATTTTCGGCGGCATGGCGATGCTGCTCTCGCTGCAATTCTTCTTCGGCCGGCCCGACTGGACGTTGCGCGAGGACATGCCCGGCGGGATCGCCCGCATCGGTCTGGGCGGTACGATCGGGGCGTTCTCGGCGTTGATGGGCATCGGTGGCGGCGTCATGGGCGTCACCCTGATGACCTTGTGCGGCAAGCCGATCCGGCAGGCTGTGGCCACGGCTGCCGGTTTCGGCGTCGCGATCGGGGCGCCCGGTGCGATCGGCTTCATCGTCAATGGCTGGGGGCATGAAGTCGTGCCCTGGTCGCTGGGCTATGTGAACGGGCCCGGCTTCGCGCTTCTGGCCAGCTGCGCCTTCTTCGTCGCGCCGCTGGGCGCCAAGCTGGCGCATGATTTGCCGGAGCGGACGCTGAAGCGTCTCTTTGCCATCGGACTGGTCGTGGTCGGCTTCATGCTGGTCCGTGAAGCGGTGATCGGCGGCTAGGGCTGCAGGCGCCGGCGGTCGAGCTTGCGATCTACGAGTGGCTCCAGCGGCGCGTGTCGTGAGAAAACGACCGGGTTCAGGGTCGTAGAATCAGCTGGTCTTCCCGGATTTCGATCGAGCTGAATTGCTCCAGGATCGACATGCCGAGAAGCGAGACATCCCCGCCTTGCAGGACAAGTGCCGGAAATTCTTCGAAATATTGACCATGGAGGTCCAGTCTGCGGAGGTCGACCGGCGCGGCAAACGTCTGGCCGGACGCTGTCGATACTGGAACCGTGAAATCTAACCTGTCCATATGCAGGCCGATCCGCTCGGCGTCGTACGGGGTAAGCATGATCCCGCTGGCGCCAGTATCGACGAGGAAACCAACTTCCGACCCGTCGATCATCACGTTGACGTAATAGTGTCCGTCTTGTTGGCGGTTGAGGATGATCGCACCCTCGCGCAACGCCGTCGCTCTGCGCGCCAGCACGGTGGGTAACTGAAGGGGGGCAATCGCCACGATCTCGATGTCATGGTTCGCCCACCACCAGTCGTCATAGTCCCGGTCGGCAACCGGTATGATCGCGAAGCTTGCCAGTACGCTGACCCAGGCGATCAGGTTGCGATGGCGGCTCTCCCGGTGAGCAAATCCGGCACCGATGAGCGCAACAAGCAAGGCAGCCACGATTACGCATGCCAGAGCGATGCGCAGGGTTGGAGGCACATGGCTCCATAGAGGCCAGCCAGCCAGGCGGAGGAAAAGGAGGGCCAGGCCCAGCAGCAGCGCCGGCGGCGCCATTCGTGCCATCAGTCCAGGAAGCCGCATCGCCTCGCTCGCCTCGTTAGCATTGCTTGACCCTGGTCGCGCGATAGGCCGTTTCCCGCTCCGGCAAGGCCTGCATGATCGCGTCGCGCTCCGCGTCTGAATAGCGGGTCCAGCGTCCCAGCTCCTCCATGGTGCGGAAACAGCCCAGGCAGACGCCGGCCTTGGGGTCGACGAAACAGACTTTCACACAGGGTGTCTTGATCGGGGTGCGGTCCATGCATCGCAGCATTCCGTGTGGTCTTCATTGTGGCAAGTGCTTGCGGCGGCGGGGCCTGCCGGAATATTGTCCCGCCTTTATCTGCCTGGGGACATTCATGGACGATCTGGTGCTGCAGGCCCGCAGCTTTGTGGGACTTTTTGCTCTTGCGGGCGTGGCGTGGCTGCTGGGTCCGCGCAAGAAGATCTCCATTGTCCTGCTGGTCGGCGCCATCGCCCTGCAATTGCTGATCGCCTGGCTGCTCTATTCCGTCGCGCCCTTCCGCGCCTTCCTGCAATCGCTGACCGGCGTCGTCGCCGTGTTGCAGGAGGTGACGAATGAGGGCGCGCAATTCGTGTTCGGCTATCTCGCCGGCAGCGAGGCGCCCTGGGAGACCGACCCGGCCGGCGGTTCCGGTTTCCTCTTTGCCTTCCAGGCCCTGCCCATGGTGATCGTACTGTCGGCGCTGTCGGCCCTGCTGTGGCGCTGGCGGATCCTGGAATTCCTGGTGCGCGGCTTCGCGGCGGCTTTCCGGCGCCTTTTGAACCTGTCCGGTTCGGCCAGTCTGGGCGCTGCGGCGAATATCTTCCTGGGCATGACGGAAAGCCCGGTGCTGATCCGGCCGCGCCTGCCGGACATGACCCGGCCCGACCTCTTCCTCATCATGACGGTCGGTTTCTCGACGGTCGCCGGTTCGGTGATGGCGCTCTATGTCAGCCAGCTGACCGGGGTGATCGACGGTGCGGCCGGGCATATCTTCACCGCCTCGCTGATCTCGGTGCCGGCGGCGGTGCTCCTGTCGCGCCTGATGATGCCGGCCGAACCGGTCTCTGAGGAGGCGCTGCAGAAAGAGAAGATCCCGACGCCGATCTACCACTCCTCCATGGACGCGCTGACGACCGGCGTGTCGGACGGTATCCGCCTGTATTTCAACATCATCTTCATGCTGCTGGTGTTCACCGCCCTGGTCGCGCTGGTGAACGTCCTGCTCGGGCTTTTCCCGGATGTGTTCGGTGCGCCGCTTTCGGCCGACCGGATCCTGGGCTGGGTCTTCGCGCCGATCGTCTGGCTGGCGGGTATTCCCTGGAGCGAGGCCACCCAGGCCGGTTCGCTGATGGGGCTGAAGACGGCGCTGAACGAGGTCTATGCCTATGATCAGCTGTCCCGGATCGGCGGCGATCTGTCCGAGCGCACGCGCCTGATCATGACCTATGCGCTGTGCGGTTTCGCCAATTTCTCCTCGGTCGGCATCCTGACCGGCGGTCTGGTGGCGATTGCGCCGTCGCGCCGCGAGGACATTCTGCAACTGGCCCCGCGGGCGCTGATCTCCGGCACGCTGGCAACGCTGATGACAGGCGCTGCCGTGGGCGTTCTGCCGTCAGGCCTGTTCGGCTAGTCGCCGCGTTTCGGCCAGAGACGGCTGCGCAGCCAGCCGGGGGTGGAATTGCCTTTGAGGGCCTGGCGATAGGCGGTGTCGAAAAAGCGGTGCAGGCCTTCGGCATCGGCGTAGAGATCGCTGCGGGTCTTCATCGGTGCGTCCGGATCGATGCGCTTGACCACTTTGGCCGGATTGCCGGCGACAATGGTCCAGGGATCGACATCGCGGGTGACGACCGAGCGGGCGCCGACGACGGAATGGGCGCCGATGGTCACGCCCTTGCCGATAAAGGCACCGTCGCCGATCCAGACATTGCGTTGAAGTTTCACGGGTTTCCAGGCCGGTGCCGGGTCGACGCGGTCGTGGATGGAGTGCCAGTCGCAATCCGAGATCGTGGCCTTGTTGGCGATCAGGCAGTCATCGCCGATCTCGATATCGCCGGCGGCGAGAATGCGGGTTCCGCCGGCCATGAAGACATTGTTTCCGATCGCGATCCGCCCGGCCTGGGTCTGCGGCGACCAGACGGTGAGGCGGACGGGATCGGCCTTGTTTGCGACGATGTGCAGGCGGTCGCCGGCGGTGATGTTGGGGCCGAAAACCTCGACATGCCAAGGACATACGACTTTCGGCTCGATGCCCAGCGCGGCAAAGTGGGGGGCGAGGAAATGGCCCGTCCAGGCGTTTTCGAACGCTTCCCAGGCGCGGTGCATCCAGTAGGGGCGGTGGTCCCGTTTCATTTTGTCCCGGCGCTCCCTATATCCATCCGGCGCGTTCGGCGTCCGGCGTTTCGCGGCCTGGACGCCCATGAGACAATACCGCTTCATACTTGTCTCGCAGCGGGTACATAAGGGCCCCATAGGCGCAACACGGGAGTAACGCCCAGTGACATATGAGGTCGCGATGACGGCCGACGCGGTGACCGGCTTCCTGGAGGAGGTTTTTCCGGAGATGAACCGCGCGGGCCGGATCTTCACCATCGACACGATCGAACCCGGCCGCGCCATCGTCCGGGCGCGCACGGATGACACACATCTGCGCCCCGGCGGCACTGTTTCCGGACCGACGCTGTTCTCCCTGGCCGACTTTGCCGCCTATGTGGTGATCCTCGGCCATATCGGACCGCAGGCGCTGGCGGTGACCACCAATCTCAATATCAACTTCCTGACCAAGGCCGGCCCCGGCGACCTGATTGCGCGCTGCCGCATCCTTAAACTGGGCAAGCGGCTGGTCGTCACCGATTGCGACATCACGGCGGACGGCAGCGACGACTTGATCGCACAGGCCAGTGCGACCTATTCCATCCCGCCTGCAAGATAACTCCGGCGTGATAACCCCGCGCACCGAGCGAAGGACAGCAAGATGAGCGAGACCGAAGGCAGCGATCCGATCGAGGCGATCATCGTGAAACTCGTGGCGGCCGCGCCCGAGGGGCGCTCGGTCTCGCCGGCGGATGTCGCCAAGGCGATCGACCCGGAACGCTTCAACCGCCAGTTCGGCCATGTGCGCCAGGCGGCGATCCGGCTGGCCCGGCGCGGCGAGGTGACGATCCTGCGCAAGGGCAAGCCGGTCGAGGATCCGGAGAATTTCAAGGGAGTCTGGCGGATTGGCCGCGCCTGATCTCGATCCGCTGCTCGACGAGATCCGCGCCTGCCGCGTGTGCGCGGCGGCCATGCCGCATGAACCGCGCCCGGTGGTCCGGGCCGCCTCCACCGCCCGCATCATGATTGTCGGCCAGGCGCCGGGCACGCGGGTGCATGCCTCGGGCAAGCCCTTCACCGACCCGTCCGGCGACCGGCTGCGCGACTGGCTGGGGGTGGACGAGGCGACCTTCTACGACACGTCCCGCATTGCCATCGTGCCGATGGGCTTCTGCTTTCCCGGTCTCGACGCGAAGGGCGGCGACCTGCCGCCGCGCAAGGAATGCGCGCCCTTGTGGCAGGCACGGGTGCGCGCGGCCCTGCCGGATGTGCGCCTGACCCTGCTGGTGGGACAGTATGCCCAGCGCTTTCATCTGGGTTCGCGGATGCAGCAAACACTGACCGAAACCGTCCGCCGCGGCACGGATTACGGGCCGGAATTTCTGCCGCTCCCCCATCCCTCCTGGCGAAATAATGTCTGGCTGAAGAAAAATCCGTGGTTCGAAGAAAAAATTCTCCCCATGTTGCGCTGCCGCATGAAAGAATTATTACGCTGAGCGGCATTCGGGGTGTTTTCGCGCGCTTGTAAGGCGGCTCGCGAACGGGTATTCCACGGCCCGACTTCGCAGCCCGCGGACGGGCTGCCACCGTTGAAAAGGGTATGCCCGTAATGAGTGTTCTCGAGCACGTATCGTTCGACAATCACGAAAAAGTCCTGTTCGCCACCGACGAGACGACCGGCCTCAAGGCGGTCATCGGTGTGCACTCCACGGCCTCCGGCCCGGCCTGCGGCGGCTGCCGCATGTGGTCCTATCCCAATTCGGACGCGGCCCTGACCGACGTGCTCCGCCTGTCCCAGGGCATGAGCTACAAGAATATCATGGCCGACCTGCCCATCGGCGGCGGCAAATCCGTGATCATGAAGCCGGAAGGCGCCTTCGACCGCAAGGCGCTGTTCGAGGCCTTCGGCCGCGCGGTGGAAAGCCTCAACGGCCAGTACATCACCGCCGAGGATGTCGGCGTCAGCCCGGACGACATGATGGCCGTGCGCCGCTCGACCGAGCATGTGGTCGGCCTGCCGGAAGGCAAGGCGGCCTCGGGCGATCCCTCGCCGGTGACCGCCGAGGGCGTCTATCGCGGCATCATGGTGTCCGCCGAGCGCGGCCTGGGCAAGCGCGACCTCAACGGCGTCAAGATCGCCATCCAGGGCGCGGCCGGCCATGTCGGCACCTATCTGGCCGGCCATCTGGCCAAGGCCGGTGCCGAGCTCTTCGTCACCGATATCAACCAGGACGGGCTGGAAAAGCTGAAGGCGGAATACGGCGCCACCATTGTCGGTCTCGACGAGATCTACGACCAGGATGTCGACGTCTTCGCCCCGTGCGCCCTCGGCTCGATCATCAATCCGGACACGATCGACCGCATCAAGGCGAAAGTGATCGCCGGCGCCGCCAACAACCAGCTCGCCACGCGCGAGATGGGCGCGGAAGTCCTCAAGCGCGGCATCGTCTATGCGCCGGACTATGTCATCAATGCCGGCGGCATCATCAATGTGATGGGCGAGATCGCCGGCGACTTCAATCCGGCATGGGTGAAGGGCAAGCTGGACGGTCTGGAAGCGAC
Organism: Maricaulis sp.; assembly: GCF_017642925.1. Taxonomy (GTDB): domain Bacteria; phylum Pseudomonadota; class Alphaproteobacteria; order Caulobacterales; family Maricaulaceae; genus Maricaulis. The sequence goes on from NZ_JAEPOL010000015.1 coordinate 45,427, forward strand.
CCTGGGCGAGATCCTCGACCAGTCCAGCAATGAAGGCCGCCCCTCCAACATCATCGCCGACGAGATTGCCCGCCAGCGCATCGAAGAAAAGCGCGCTGCGAAGCTGGGCAAGGTGGCTTAGGTTTCAAGCGCCGGATCCGGTTCGACCAAAAACCCCCGCCCGAACAGGCGGGGGTTTTCTTTTGCGTGGATGTCAGAGCTCGCCGTTCGCAGGGCCGAACCGTGTCGGGCGCGTCGTGCTGCTGCCTGCAAGCTGGACCAGCAGGAAGATCAGCGAGACGAGGTAGAGCAAATTGTTCGCGAAGCCGAACATGAACAATGCCGGGTTGGGAATTCCCTCATCGCCCATCATCTGAGCGAAGAGTGTGGCGAAGATGGCCAGGCCGGACAACAGGAGAACCGCCGGAGCCATGCCCCACAGGCCCGACATGCCGCGATCATGCAACCGCCGGGTCACAGCTGCGGCCAGAAGCGCGACTGTGACGGCAACAACGACACTCATCGCGGTGACGATGATTGTGAAGTCTGGGAAAAGTTCCGGGTGGCTTCCTTCGATGCGAACGGAATACTGGCCCGCGGATCGATCGACCGTTGCGAGTTCGGGATTCTCGGCAATGAAGGTGTCAACCCGTTCGAAGGTGGACAGGATTTCGGGGACCATGGCCAGCATCGCCCCCAGAAAGGCGAGTGCCAGAACAACGCCCGCATAAGGCCAGAAGCTGTCGCGTGCCTGCCGCCCGTTGAAATTGGACAGGTTTTCAAGATTGTAGCGAATGGCTGCGCCGAAAGTCATGATTGCCCCGAGTGTGTCATGGGCCGAGCCTAGTGCAGCGCAGGGTTGAAAGCGAGCACTCTACGCCGGCGCGGCAACCGTCACGAATGCAGGGTCGAGCTTTGCGGAAACCCGCTCGGCCTCGTTGATGGCGAGGACAGTCAAGAAGGGGACATCAAAAAGGGGACACACACCATTTTCCGGAATGGGTGAAGGGCAAGTTGGGCGGTCTGGAAGCGACCCTGGGCGAGATCCTCGACCAGTCCAGCAATGAAGGCCGCCCCTCCAACATCATCGCCGACGAGATCGCCCGCCAGCGCATCGAAGAAAAGCGCGCCGCGAAGCTGGGCAAGGTGGCGTAGTTTCTGGCGCCGGGCGCCTGAGGGCGTCCGGGGTTTTGATGGCGAGTTTGATCTGCCGCGCCCGCCTGGGTGCGGCAGATTTTTTTGGGGTGGGGAGCGCTTGAAGTCAGGGCTAAACTAGGTGTCGTCACCGGCTGGTCGGAGCTATTCCGATTGCGTGAATTCAGATCGCTGTTCAGGCATGGTTCTCGCTCTGGTGCTTCTTCCAGTTGTTGGGGCGCGGGAGTATAACTGTCTGATTTAGAATATTTTCCTTTTCCATTGCTGCTTAAGGTCGACAGAGTTGCCATGCAAAAGCAAAGTTGAGAAAGTTTGGGGGACGGAAGGGACGACCACAAACATGATCGATCAACTGGACGAACATGAATTCGGGGAAAAACTTGCTACCGTTCTGCGGCCAGCGCGACCTGTTGACAGCGAGGAGCTGCTACACGGACGTACGACGCAATTGACCAAAATTCGACGTGCAATGATGTCGCCCGGCCAACATGTATTTATCTATGGCGATAGAGGGGTGGGAAAAAGCTCGCTTGCCCAAACCGCATCCGCCTTGCACCAGTCCCTAGATTTAAATGAAATCGTAGTTTCATGCAGTAATGAAACGGAATTCTATGGTCTCGTGCAGGATATCGCACGAAAGCTCGCACCAGAAGCGTCAATGGTGGAGCGAAAGGAGCGCACGACTTCGGGTGAACTCGCGTTGGGCGGTCTGAAAGGGGGAGTGTCAGAGAAGGTACAGCGCGGAATTATTCCCGGCCTCGCCACGATCAATGACGCTGGTCAGCTCCTGCGCGAGGTTGCATCACCTTTTCGAGAGCCAGTCGTCGTTATCGTGGACGAGTTTGATCAGCTCATCGAAGACAGGGACAAAAAACTGTTCGCTGATCTGATTAAGCACGTTTCTGATACGAGTGTCCCAATCAGATTTGTTTTCTGCGGAATTGGAAAATCGCTTCAGGAGTTGATTGGGGTCCATTTGTCCACCGATCGATATCTTACTCCGGTAGAACTTTCTCCACTATCCCATGACGCCCGATGGGCAATTTTGGAAGGGGCTGCCGAGGCCCTCTCTGTTTCGGTAGACCGCGAGACGCTAATACGGATTGGTCAAATCAGTGATGGTTTTCCATACTATGTCCATTTGATCGGCCAACATATGTTTTGGGCTGCATACGAAGCGCAGGAAAAGGTGACCAACGTCGCGCTTGGACACTTTCATGAAGGCGTTACGGGCGCCATTCAGGACGCGCAAACTTCGCTCAGGCAGGCGTACGAACAGGCCACTCAGAAGTATGATGGCAAAAAACAATATGAACATGTTCTTTGGGCCGTTGCGGATTCGACAGATTTCCAACGAGCGTCAACGGAAATATTCGAAAACTCTTACTTGCCAATCTGTCAGCGGTTGAATGTAGACCCCGTGACCAAGCAGACATTTCACAACCGAATGAACCGTTTAAAATCAGAAGCTCACGGAACTATATTGGAATCACCTCGACGGAGCTGGTATCAGTTCAAAGAAAATATGGTTCGGGGGTATGTTCGCATGCGTGCGTCGCAATCTGGAATAGAACTTGGTGCGGATCACCATGCTGCGCGAAAGGCTCCGACCTGGACGCGCGAACTGAGCGAACAGTAGCGTGTCCTTCCGCGCCAACGGCGACATGTAAGAGCCTGGCTGATGAGTTAAGATGGGTAACGTCAGATTCTCCGTGACCAAATAGCCAGCTAGAGACGTGGGAGTCCTTATTGCCCAGCTTGTTCTTTTCCTATTCCCACAAGGATGAGGAACTTCGCGATCAGCTCGAAACCCAATTGGCCATGCTGAAGCGCCAAGGCGTGATTGAAGCTTGGCATGACCGCCGCATACCAGCCGGTGGAGAGATCAATCGCGAAATCGACCAGCACATAAACACTGATGATATTATACTTTTGCTTATCAGTCCTGACTTCATTGCCTCGGACTATTGCTGCGAAGTCGAAATGACGCGTGCGATGGAACGACACGAAGCAGGGGAAGCGGTTGTGATCCCGGTGATCCTGCGACATTGCGACTGGAAAGAAGCGCCATTCGGACGCCTCAAGGCCGTGCCACGGGATGGTAGGCCGATCAAGCAATGGACTGACACAGATGAGGCATTTCTTGAGGTCGCGAAGGAAGTTCGAGCCGTCGCAAGACACGTCGGCGCCGCCAATGCTTCAGCATCAAAAGAGCCTGTACTGCTAGCGTCTCCAGTTGAAATGCCGGCGGCGCCCGCACCGCCGCGTTCGAGCAATTTGCGTGTGGCTAAGACCTTTTCTCAACGCGACAAAGACAAATTCAAGCTTGAAACATTCGCGTTCATGGCCCGCTTTTTCAAAAACTCGCTGGAAGAGCTGACGACCAGAAACAGCGATCTTGAAGGTGTATTTCGCCAAATTGATGCCAACCGCTTTACTGCGGCCATCTACCGTGCTGGCGCCAACGTCGGAAGTTGCACAGTTTTTATGGGAGGTGGTTTTGGCGACGGAATCAACTACGTCCACGGGGAAAGAAGCGAGAGCAATTCAATGAATGAATCCTTGCGGGTCGAAGCGGATGGTCAGTCGCTCTATTTCACCAGCATGGGTATCGCGATGTTTAATGCGTCAAGGGAGCGCGATGCCAAGCTCTCCCAAGAGGGTGCGGCGGAGCTTTTCTGGGGAATGCTCATCGCTCCGCTCCAATAGTTCGAGGCTCATCATGATTGGTATTTCTCAAGTTTTTTCCGGAAGCCTTCATGAGGTTCTTCCTTTGTCATTTTTTGTCGCCACTGGGGGCGATAACTTGGATATACTTACGATTGGTTCCCAAGATAACCCTTGGGATATTGTGCTGTCTGGGCAGGACCCGTTTGTGTGCTATGAGCACGGCTACCATGATTGGAGTGGCGCTGCTTTTCCTGATGTGACTATAGAGTTAGATCCTGCAAAGGTGATCGATGATAGTTTTAGGAAAGGCCCGCCGGGGAGCATCATACTAGTTGGTACAGAGCCGAGAATACGCTTGTTGGGAAATCATGGTAGGGCTTATACAAGGCCGATATACGGGTCCGACCAGTCCCAACAGGGAGGGTTTGGTGTTTGCTTTCCTCGTTGGCAGATCGTTATTGGCGAGGGCGACAATAAACAGGTGCTAAAAACTGTAGATGTCTCTTCCTAACAACCGCTCACTACTTTTTGGCATGTCTGTCAACACCCCGCCAATTCTTAAATCGTTGGCATTGGATATGAGCGGCAGTGCGGGGTAGGGGGCTGCCCTCCCGCACCAAAGCCCCCCTTACGCCCCCACCACAGTCACAAACGCTTCGTCCAACTCCACACCCACCTTGTCCCCCACAGCCAGCTTGGACGGCACCGGTGTGTGCGTCGTGAAGCTCTGGCCTTCGGCGTTCTCGATCGTGAAGGCGAGGTGTGTGCCGGCGGAGCGGCGGCGGGTTACGGTGAAGGGGGCGTCTGCGGCCGGGGTGAGGCGGATGGCCTGGGGTCTCACCAGGACGTAGACGGTGCAGCCGTTCTTGAAATCCGGCGTGGCGACCGGGCCCAGCGGGGTGTCTGCGGCGCCGGCCTTTATGAAGGCCTCGATCACCTCGATATCGCCCAGAAGGCGGGCGGCGGTGACGCTGTGCGGATGGGTCCAGACATGTTCCGGCGTGCCGGTCTGGATGACGCGGCCCTGGTCCATCAGGGCGAGGGCGTCGGCGACGGCCATGGCTTCGTCGGCATCATGGGTGACCATGAGGGCGGTGGCGCCGGCGCGGCGCAGCGTGTCGACGGTGCGCTCGCGCAATTCCTGGCGCAGGCGGCGGTCGAGGCCGGAGAAGGGCTCGTCCAGAAGGACGATGGCGGGCGCGGGGGCGAGGGCGCGGGCCAGGGCGACGCGCTGCTGCTCGCCGCCGGAAAGCTCGTGCGGGAAGGCTTTCGCCTTGTGTCCCAGTTCGGCGGCCTCCAGCTGGGCCATGGCGATGGTTTTGGCGTCGGGGCCCTTGAGGCCGAAGGCGACATTGGCCAGGGCATCGAGATGCGGGAAGAGGGCATAGTCCTGGAACACCATGCCGACGCGGCGGCGTTCCGGGGCGAGGTGGCGGCCGGGCCCGGCCCACAGCGTGTCGCCCAGGCGGATCTCGCCGCCATCGAGACGTTCCAGTCCGGCAATGGCGCGCAGCAGGGTGGACTTGCCGCTGCCCGAGGGGCCGAGGAGGGCGGTGATGCGGCCCGGCTCGAGATCGAGATCGGCGCCGGCCAGGGCGGCCGTCTCCTTCACATAGCGGCGCTGGGCGCCGCGTATGCTCAATCCCCTGCGCGTGTGCGTATCCGTCATGCCGTCCCGCCTAGACCTGGCCCGAAGAAGAGCGTGCCCGGGAGAGGTAGCGGGCGACGAAGATCATGGGAAGCAGGGCGACCAGCGGAATCAGGAGCGAGGGCAGTGCCGCCTCGCCCAGGCGTTCGTCGCTGGCGTAATTGTGGGCGATGATGGCGAGCGTGTCGTAATTGAAGGGGCGCAGGATCATTGTCGCCGGCAATTCCTTGAGCACTTCGACAAAGACCAGGAGGCCGGCCGAGGTGATGCCCGCGGCGATCAGCGGCCAGTGGACGCGGCGCACGGTCTCGCCCCGTGTGGCGCCCAGCGTGCGGGCGGCCCCGTCCAGCGCCGGCGTGACGCGGGCGAGGGCGGCTTCGGACGGTCCGATCGCGGCGGCGGCAAAGCGCGAGAGATAGGCGAAGATCAGGGCGGCGGCGCCGCCGGTCAGCAGGACGGGGAAGACCTCGCCCGTGAAGGATTGCCAGGCCGGGTCGATCAGCGCCTGGGTGCCCGACAGGATGGCGATCACGCCCACCGCCGCCACCGCGCCGGGCACGGCATAGCCCAGACCCGCCGCGCGCGCCGAGGCGGTGGCGATGAAGGTCCGGCCGCGCAGGGCGTAGGCGGTCGACAGGCCCAGGCCTGCCGCCAGCACGGCGCTGATCGCGGCGAGGGTGAGGCTGTGCCAGCTGGCGGGCAGGAGGTTGGGCGCGGGCTGTTCGTTCAGCGCCAGCCAGCCCAGACGCGCCAGCGGGACGATCAGGCCCAGGGCGAGCGGGATGAGGCAGGCCAGGGCTGCGGCGAGGCCCTGTGTCCGCGAGAGATGGAAGCGCGGCGCCGGACGGTGGCGTCCCGAGGCGGCGTGCGAGCGCGCACGGCTGCGCTGGGCCCGTTCCAGGCCGAACACGATCAGCGCGACGGCGACGAGGATGAGGGAGAGGCGGGCCGCATCGACCAGCGATCCCGCCCCGCTCCAGGCGCGCACCAGCCCGATCGAGAGCGTCGGCGCGCCGAGATAGGAGACGGTGCCATAATCCGCCAGGCTTTCCATGATCACCAGGGCAAGCCCCGCCGCCAGGGCCGGCCGCGCCATCGGCAGCGAGGTGCGGGCAAAGGCGCTGAACGGTCCCGCGCCCAGCGTGCGGGCGGCATTGTAGGCGTCGGCGGACTGGCCGGTAAACGTGTCGCGCGCCAGCAGGTAGACATAAGGATAGAGCACGAGGGCGAACATCAGCCCCGCCCCCCAGGCGCCGCGCACGGTGGGGAAGAGCCCGGCCGTGGCCGCGTGCAGCGGTCCGCCGGCCTGGCTGAGATCGAGCCAGGCATAGGCCGCGACATAGGCCGGCACGGCCAGCGGCAGGATCAGCACCCAGCTGAACAGGGCGCGTCCGGGAAACTCGGTCCGTGCCACCAGCCAGCCCAGCACCGTGCCGATCAGCCCGGCACCGCCGGCTGCGATCGCCGCGACGAGGGCGGAATTGACCAGATAGACAGGCAGGCGCGTGCGCGCGAGGTGGGCGAGATAGTCGCCCGTCTCACCGGTCACGGCGATCCAGGCGACGGCAAACACCGGCGCTGCACAGACCAGGGCTGCCAGGATCGCGAGAGCCGTCGCGCGATCCGGCAGCCGGCCGCCCTGCCTGGCTGGCGTCACTGCCAGCCGACGCGGTCGAAGATGCGCTGGGCGGTGGCGTTGTGGTCGCCCAGTTCGGAGACATTGCGGGTATCCGCGGTGAAGGGCATCACGGCGTCCAGACGCTCATTCTCCCATTCCACGCCCTCGACGACCGGGATTTCATTGGTCATCTCGGCGAACATGCGCTGGGCCTCGTCCGACAGGAAGAAGGCGATCAGTTCGCGGGCCTCGTCCGGATGCGGCGCGTTCACGGCGATGCCGGCCCCGGAAATGTTCACATGGGCGCCGGAGGTGTCCTGGTTCGGGAAGAACAGGGTGACGGCCTCGGCGGCAGCGCGATTGGCGGCCTCGCCGGAATTCTGCATCAGCAGGTAGTAGTAGTGATTTGTAATCGCGATATCGCAATCGCCGGCGGCCACGCCGATGATCTGCGTGATGTCGCCGCCCTGGGGCGGGCGGGCCATGTTGGCGACGATGCCGGCGGCCCAGGCCTCGGCCTCCTCCTCGCCCAGGCGCGCAACCATGGAGGCGAGCAGGGACTGGTTATAGGCATTGCCGCTCTCGCGCACACAGATCCGGCCTTCCCAGCGCGGATCGGCGAGGTCCTCATAGGTGGAGACCTCGTCCGGCTGGACGCGCTGGTTCGAATAGGCCAGCACGCGGGCACGCTTGGCGATGGCGATCCAGTAGCCGTCCGGATCGATCAGATTGTCGGCGATCTCAGGCGTGAATTCGGAAAAATCGCTCTGGGCGAACAGGCCGGCTTCCTCGGCACGGTGCAGGCGGGCGGCGTCGACCGTGATGATGACGTCGGCCGGGCTGCGCGGACCGTCGGCGCGCACGCGCTCGATCAGCTGGTCGCCGCTGGCCTCGATCAGGTTGATCTCGATGCCGGTCTGCTCGGTGAAGGCCGCATAGATCGCCGCATCGCTGCGATAGTGGCGCGCGCTGTAGACGTTCACCACGCGCGGCGTGTCGGCCTGTTCGCTGCCGGCACCGGCGGCGGTGTCAGGCTGGGAGCAGGCCGCGGCGAGAACGCTGAGCGCGCCGGCGGCCAGGAGCTTGGCATATTTCATGAGTCACCCGTTTTCCTTGCAGTCTCCGCATCCCTGCCACTCTTGCGAATGTTTCGCAAGTTATTGCCGCAGGAAACCGGTGCGGTGGGGTGACGCAGGGGGGGATTGTCGAGCGTGTCGCGGGCAGTCCGCCTTCGCCAAAGGCTCCGGCGAGACATCCTCCGCTCGATCATGGGGTTCGGCTTGCCTAGCCGAAGCTCGCGCCAGCGAGCGTAGGATGGTGGGCGATACTGGGATTGAACCAGTGACCCCCTCGGTGTGAACGAGGTGCTCTCCCGCTGAGCTAATCGCCCGATCCATAGTCGGAGGGCGCCGTATAAGCAGGCTCTTGGCGCCGGTCAACTACATGTGGAAGTTGAAGTGCAGATCGGATACGCCGCAGGTGCGACAACTTGCCACACCGTCATGGTCTCGTCATATGCGCCGGGCCCATATATCAGCCTGCCCCAAGCTGGGTTCGGGGCCATTGAAGGCCCGTCCTGTCAATCACTCGATTGGACACAATTCCCGGCCGAGGGAAGCTTCGGTCGACTAGGAGGTTTTGTTAATGAGCAACGATCTGTGCACGCCCGAAGGCGCTCGCCGTCTCAAAGCGCGAATTGAAGCCTACTGGGCCGAGCGCGGCTATGATGTAAGTGTCGACCTCGTCGAAGCCGGCTTCATGCCGGCCATGCGCTCTGCGCGCACCGACGTCCGGTCCAACCTCGTCAACGGCATGCCGACCCGTCCGGCCAACGATACCGGTCGCGAGCGTCGCACGGCGTAATCAGCTGGCGCGCTGCCAGATTTCGGCCAGCGCCCGCGGTACATCGCCAAATGCATGAAGAACCCGGTCGGCTCCCAGCGAGCCGGCCGGGTTTTCGCTATAGCCATAGCTCATCACGATGACGGGCAGGCCCGCCGCCCGGGCCGAGCCGACATCCGGCGCGCTGTCGCCGATCAGGGCGGCCCGCGCAAAGTCCGCACCCAGCGAATCGCGCAGATGCGCCGCATCCGGTTTCTTCGCCGAGGTGCGCTCCGGCCCGACAATCCGCTCGAAATAATCCGCCAGCCCCAGTTCCGCGATCAGAAGATCGGACAGGACGGAGGGTTTGTTGGTACACACCGACAGGCGCGCGCCGGCATCCTTCAGCCAGGCCAGCGTGTCCTCGACGCCGGGAAAGGCCCGGCTCTCGGCGGCGACATCGGTCTTGTAGATCTCGATGAATTCCGCGACCAGCGCGTCGCCGTCCTGCATCTCGGCGCCGCTGCGGGCATGGGCGCGTTCCAGCAGCACGCGCGCGCCGCGGCCGACCATCGCCCGCACATCCGCCAGCGGCACGGCCGGCAGGCCGCGCGGCACGATCACGGCATTGAGGGCGCGCACCAGATCGGGCGCCGTATCGACCAGCGTGCCGTCGAGGTCGAAGGCAATGGCGGCATTGTCGAACAGGGCGGCCTGGCCTGTCTCCAGCATGATCTGCATCCTTCTGCCCCTCACGGGCTCGCAAGCATGGTTACGTGCCCCGGCCCGATAGGCTATAGCGCCTGACAGACACAGGTGCAGATTCTCGCGACAGGACGGTCCATGTCTCATTCCCGTGCCGCCATCATTCTCGCTGCCGGTCAGGGCACGCGGATGAAGTCCAAGACGGTCAAGGTGCTCCACAGTGTCGGCGGACGGCCGATGCTGGACTGGTCGGTCGACCTGGCGCGCAAGAGCGGGGCGGACCGGATCGTCACGGTTTATGGCGCGCATTCCCCGGCCGTGAAGACCGCCGCCGAGGCGCTGGGCACCCAGACCGCGCTGCAGGATCCGCCCAAGGGCACCGGCCACGCCGTGCTGGCCGCGCGCGAGGCGCTGGCGGATGTCGAGGGCGCGGCGATCGTGCTCTATGCCGACACGCCGCTGATAACGCCGCAAACCGTGGCGAAGGTCTTTGCAGCGCTGGAAGGCGGGGCCTCGGTCGCCGTGCTCGGCTTCGAGCCGGAGGACCCGGCCGCCTATGGACGCCTGATCACGGATGGCGAAGGCAATCTCGACCGCATCGTCGAATACAAGGATGCCAGCGAGGCCGAACGTGCCGTGCGCCTGGTCAATTCCGGCGTGCTGGCCGCCCCGGCGCCGCTGCTGCTGGAATTGCTGGGCGAGGTCGGCAACGACAATGCGAATGGCGAATACTATCTCACCGACGTGGTGGGCCTGGCCCGCGGGCGCGGGCTGAAAGCCGTCGTGGTGAAGGCCGAAGCGGGCGAAGTGCTGGGCGTGAATTCGCGGGGCGACCTGGCCGAGGCCGAGGCGGCCTTCCAGGCCCGCATGCGCAAACAGGCCATGGCGGACGGGGTGACGCTGGTCGCGCCGGAAACGGTCTTCTTCTCCCACGACACGCAGATTGCCCGCGATGTGATCATCGAACCGAATGTCGTGTTCGGACCCGGTGTGACGATCGGCGAGGACGCCGTGATCCATGCCTTCTCGCATCTGGAAGGGGCCAGCGTGGCGCAGGGCGCCAGCGTCGGCCCCTATGCCCGTCTGCGCCCGGGCGCCGAGCTGGGGGCCGGGGCCAAGGTCGGCAATTTCGTGGAAGTGAAAAAGTCGCAGCTGGGCGAGGGCGCCAAGGTCTCGCATCTCACCTATATCGGGGATGCGAGCATCGGCGCGAACGCCAATATCGGAGCGGGCACGATCACCTGCAATTACGACGGATACGACAAGCACCGCACCGTGGTGGGCGAGGGCGCCTTTATCGGCTCCAATACCTGCCTGGTGGCGCCCGTGACCGTCGGTGCCGGCGCCTTCACGGGCACCGGAACCATCGTGACCGAGAATGTGGAGGCGGATGCGCTGGCCCTTGCGCGCACGCCGATGACCACCAAATCCGGGTGGGCGGCCCGCTTCCGCGCCGCCAAGGAAGCCCGCAAGGCCAAGAAGGAGAGCCTGTGATGACCGTACTCGACCGCCCCGAAACCGTCTCGGACCGCCTGACGGACAAGAGCCTCTTCCGCACCGAGAGCTTTATCGGCGGTGAGTGGGTGGCCGGTTCGGCCGTCTTCGAAGTCACCAACCCGGCGAACAACCAGGTCATCGCGACCGTTGGCGATGTCGGCGAGGCCGGTGCCCGCCAGGCGGTCGCCAAGGCTGCGGAAGCCTTCGAGACCTGGAAGAAGGTCTCGCCCTTCGAGCGCGCCAAACTGCTGATGAAATGGCACGATCTCATCCTCGCCAACCAGTCCGACCTGGCCAAGCTGATCACGCTGGAAATGGGCAAGACCTATCGCGAGGCGATGGGCGAGGTGGTGTATGGCGCCGGTTTCATCGAATGGTCGGCCGAAGAGGCCAAGCGCGTCCATGGTGAAACACTCGCCACGCCTTTCCCGGGCTCGCGCGGCTGGACGATCCGCCAGCCCGTCGGCGTGGTCGGCTGTATCACGCCGTGGAATTTCCCCAATGCGATGATCACCCGCAAGTGTGCGCCCGCCCTGGCGGCCGGCTGCACCATGGTGATCAAGCCCGCCCCGGAAACGCCGCTCTCCGCGCTCGCCCTGGCCGAGCTGGCCAAGCGCGCGGGCATCCCCGACGGCGTGTTCAACGTGGTGTGCGGCGACGCCCAGAAGATCGGCCCGGTGCTGACCGGTTCGCCCGAAGTGCGCATGATCGGTTTCACCGGCTCGACCCAGGTCGGCAAGCTGCTGATGCGCCAGGCCGCTGACGGCGTGAAGCGTGTCGCGCTGGAACTGGGCGGCAATGCGCCCTTCATCGTGATGGACGATGCCGATATCGAGAAGGCCGCCGACGGCGTGATCGCCTCGAAATTCCGCGTTTCCGGCCAGACCTGTGTCTCGGCCAACCGGATCATCGCCCAGCCGGCGATTGCCGACAAACTCGTCGCGGCGCTGGAAGCGCGCGTGTCCAAGCTCAAGGCCGGTGACGGTTTTGCCGAGGACAGCGATCTGGGCCCGCTCGTGCACATGGAAGCGGTGACCCGCGTCGACAAGCTGGTGCAGCAGGCCCGCGAGGCCGGTGCCCGCATCGTCACCGGCGGCAAGCGTCTGGACGGCGAGCTGGGCGGGGCTTTCTATGCGCCGACCCTGATCGATGGCGGCGATCCGAAAATGGATGTCGCCTGCAACGAGATCTTCGGCCCTGTCGCCTCGATCTACCGCGTCGAGAGCGAGGCCGACATCATCAAGCTGGCTAATGACACGCCCTACGGGCTGGCGGCCTATATCTACACCCAGGACGTCAACCGCGTGCACCGGCTTACCGAGGGCATCGAGTACGGCATGATCGGCGTCAATGCGCCGATGGTCGGCGCTGCCTCCACCCCGTTCGGCGGGGTGAAGGAAAGCGGCATCGGCCGCGAAGGCGGCAAGTGGGGCGTGGAAGAGTTCACCGAGCTGAAATACGTGCTGCTCGGCGGGGTTGGCTGATGGGCGCAGAACGCCAGAAGGCCCATGCCGCGGCGGCGGCGCTGGGTTATGTCGAGAGCGGCATGACGCTGGGGCTGGGCTCCGGCTCGACGGCGGAGATTTTCCTGCGCCTGCTGGGCGAGCGCATCAAGGACGGGCTCGATGTGCGCGGCGTGCCGACTTCGCAGCGCACCGCCGAGGTCGCCCGCGAGAACGGTGTGCCGCTGATCGAGGTCGATCATGTCGACCATCTCGCCGTCACCATTGACGGGGCCGACGAGGTCGACGGACGCTTCCAGCTGATCAAGGGCGGCGGCGCCTGCCTCTTGCGCGAGAAGATCATCGCCCATGCCTCCGATCTGATGGTGGTCATGGTCGACGAGAGCAAGCTGGTCGACACGCTGGGCAAATTCCCGCTGCCGGTCGAGGTCGATCCGTTCGGCTTCTCGCTGACCGCCAAGCAGATCTATGACGCGCTGAAAAAGGCCGGTGTGAACGCGCCGGATGTGCAATTGCGCCGCAAGGGGGACGGTCTGGCCCCTTTGATCACGGATGGCGGTCACTACATTCTCGACTGCGCCTGCGGCGCCATTCCCGACGCGGCCCTGGCCGACCGGTATCTCAAGGAGATCCCCGGCGTCGTCGAGCACGGTCTCTTCCTGGGCCTCGCCCGGGTGGTGATCGTCGGCGAGGACAGCGAAGCGCGGGTGATGGAGCTGTAGGTCATCCATTGATGCGTTGTCATCCCGGCCGAATGCCCCGCGAAAGCGGGGCGCAGAGCCGGGACCCATACGCATCGATGCTGGCCGGAAGCAGGCTCGGCTTTGGCGAAAGGCGGTTTCACACCGGGATTATGGGTCCCGGATCTACGCCCGGCTCAAGGCCGGGCATGCGTCCGGGATGACAGACATTGTCGGTCGTCAAACAGACGGCCGCAGACACAACAGATCGGGGCACAGCGCCCCGGATGGACAGCAAGACAAGGGCGCTGACCCATGAGCCAATACGACTACGATCTTTTTGTCATCGGTGCCGGGTCCGGCGGGGTGCGTGCGGCGCGGATGGCCAAGCAGCATGGTGCCGGCAAGGTGGCGATTGCCGAGGAGTACCGGTTCGGCGGAACCTGCGTGATCCGCGGCTGTGTGCCCAAGAAACTCCTGGTCTATGCCAGCGAGTTCTCCAAGACGTTCAAACTGGCCGAGGGCTATGGCTGGACGGTCGGCGAGACCGAATTCAGCTGGCAAAAGCTGATCGCGGCCAAGGACAACGAGATCGACCGCCTGTCGGGCATCTATGAGCGCAATCTCAACAATTCCGGCGTCGACACGATCGAGGACCGGGCCGTGCTGGAAGATGCGCACACGATCCGCCTGATCAAGTCGGATCGCACGGTGACCGCCGACAAGATCCTGATCGCGGTCGGCGGCACGCCCTTCGTGCCGGATATCGAGGGCGCCGAGCTGGGCATTACCTCCAACGAGGCCTTCCATCTGGAAGAATTGCCCAAGCATGTCGTGATCGCCGGCGGCGGCTATATCGCCTGCGAGTTCGCCCAGATCTTCGCCGGGCTGGGATCGGAGGTCTGCCAGGTCTATCGCGGCGAGACCGTGCTGCGCGGGTTTGACGACGATATCCGCTCCACCGTGCACGAGGAGCTGGTGCGGTCGGGCGTGCGGGTTGTCACCCATACCGTCTTCGAAAAGATCGAACAGCTCGAGGATGGCCGCAAGCGGGTGCATCTCGACAATGGCCATCACGTGGACACCGATGTCGTGATGTATGCCATAGGCCGCAATCCGTACGTCGCCGATCTGGGCCTGGACAAGGCCGGGGTGGAGCTTGACGAGGCGGGGGCCATCAAGGTGGATGCGTATTCAAAGACCTCGGCCGACAATATCTATGCCGTGGGCGATGTGACCAACCGGGTCAATCTGACGCCGGTGGCGATCCGCGAGGGCGCCGCCTTCGCCCAGACCGTGTTCGGTGGCCAGCCGCTGGCCTATGATCATGACGATATCGCCTCGGCCGTGTTCACCCAGCCGCCGGTCGGATCGGTCGGCCTGTCCGAGGCGCTGGCCCGGAAAAGCTTCGACAAGGTCGATATTTACAAGACGTCCTTCCGCCCCATGAAAGCGTCTTTCTCCAACGACGCTTCCCGCATGATGATGAAACTTGTCGTCGACGGGGAGACAGACCGGGTGTTGGGCGTGCATATTGTCGGGCCGGATGCGCCAGAGATGATCCAGCTGGCCGGTATCGCCGTGAAGGCGAAGCTGACCAAGGCGCAATTCGATGCCGCCTGTGCGGTGCATCCGACAAGTGCCGAAGAACTGGTGACCATGAAGGAGAAGTGGACACCGCCCGAGTTGAAAGCAGCTGAGTGATATGACCTGGTCTCCGAAATCCTGGCGGGACTTCCCCGTCAAGCAAATGCCGACCTACAAGGATGAAGCCGCCCTGGCCGGCGTGATCGACGAGCTTTCCGCCCGTCCCGCGCTCGTCTTTGCCGGCGAGGCCCGCAAGCTGCGGCGCCAGCTGGCCGATGTGTCGGCCGGCAATGCCTTCCTCCTGCAGGGCGGCGATTGCGCGGAAAGCTTCACCGAATTCTCCACCGAAGGCGTGCGCGACACCTTCCGCGTCCTGCTGCAGATGGCGGTGGTGCTCACCTTTGCCGCCTCCAAGCCGGTGGTGAAGGTCGGCCGCATGGCGGGGCAGTTTGCCAAGCCGCGCTCCTCCGATACCGAGACGATCGACGGGGTCACCCTGCCCAGCTATCGCGGCGACAGCGTCAACGGTGTGGACTTCACGGCCGAGGCCCGCGAGCCGGACCCCAAGCGCCTGATCCGCGCCTACGACCAGTCGGCCTCGACGCTGAACCTGCTGCGTGCCTTTGCGTCCGGCGGTTATGCCGACCTGCACAATGTCCACCAGTGGACCCAGGATTTCGTCAAGGACAGCCCGGCGGCGGAACGCTATGCGGAGACGGCGGTGCGGATTTCCGAGGCGCTGGACTTCATGAAGGCCTGCGGCATCGGCCGGGATTCCACCCCGTCGCTGGAGGCCGTCGACTTCTTCACCAGCCACGAGGCCCTGCACCTGCCCTTCGAGGAGGCGCTGACGCGTCGCGACCCGAATACCGGGCAGTGGTATGCGACCTCCGCCCACATGATCTGGGTCGGCGAGCGCACCCGCCAGCTCGACGGGGCGCATCTGGAATATGCCCGCGGCATCGCCAATCCGGTCGGTGTGAAGTGCGGTCCCACCATGACGGCGGACGAGCTCCTGCCGCTGATCGACACCATCAATCCGGACAATGAGGCCGGCCGCCTGGTGCTGATCGTGCGCATGGGCGCCGACAATGTCGGCAACAACCTGCCGGCGCTGGCGCGGGCGGTGACTGAGGCCGGCCGCAAGGTCGTCTGGTCGTCCGATCCGATGCACGGCAATACCGTCAAGGCGTCCAGCGGCTACAAGACGCGGAATTTCGACCGCATCCTGACCGAGCTGGAAAGCTTCATGGACGTGCTCTACTCCGAGGGCGCCTATCCGGGCGGTGTGCATTTCGAGATGACCGGCCGCGACGTGACCGAATGCACCGGCGGTGCGAAACCGGTCACCGAGGCCGATCTGGCGGCGCGCTATCACACCCAGTGCGATCCCCGCCTCAATGCCGACCAGGCGCTCGACATGGCCTTCCGCATCGCGGAATCGCTCAAGCGCGTGCGCAACAATAATTCCGCTGCTGCGGCCTGACAGGCGCGTTGACAGCGAAACGAACACAGGCGGGGCCTCCGGGCTCCGCCTTTTTTCTTCCCGCCTCTCACCCCTCCGTCATCCCACGGTGCCCGCAGGGCATCCGGGGGACCTGCGCTCACCTGTCGGCAGGATGGCTGAGGTCCCCCGGATCGCTGCTGCGCACCGACCGTGGGATGACGGTGTTCAAGGAAACCGGGTAGGCCAGCTTCTCGCTCTTGATGGACTCCTCCGCCCAAAGAAAAACGCCGCCCGGATGGCTCCGGGCGGCGTTCGTGTAATCAGAACCCGTTTGGACTGATTAGATGTCCTTCAGGGCAGCAGCCGGACGGAAAGCCGCCTGGGTGCGAGCCTTGGACATCATTTTTTCGCCAGTGCGCGGATTGCGGACTTCGCGGGCTTCGCGGTGCTTGGCGTAGAAGGTGCCGAAGCCAGCGAGCTGAACGCTGTCATTGCCCTTGACCGAAGCGATGACGGCTTCGATTGCGGCGTCGACCGCATCGCCCGCTTGAGCGCGGGACAGGCCGGTCTTGTCGCTGACGGCTTTGGCGAGATCAGACTTGTTCATAGGGTTCCCCCCGTTTAGTCGCGGCGCCGGCAGACACGGTCATCGTGTCCGGCCGGTGTGCCGCGTGTTCGTGGACGCCTCATCAAGGCCGAGAACCGGGCGCCTTTGCAAGCCATAACAGGTGAATCGGGCCGGATTCACTGCAATTTCCTTGGGACAAGTCCCATTTCTCGCCTTCGGCACCCGTTTTGCGTACATTTTGCAGCATGTATCAGGGTGAACCGACTCCTAACGCCGCCTCCGCGAATCGCCCGATTCGCCTGCTGCCGTTCGCACTTGCAGCAGGATTGGGCGCCTATGCGCTCGCTTTTCTCGCGGGTGCGGGAGAGACCTGGTCGCCGGTGATCGCGGCCTGCGCAGCCGGCTGGACGCTGGGCCGCCTGATGCGGCGCTGAACTATCCGGCGCTCGGCCAGAGGATCATCTGCGTGCAGCGGAAAAGGGCGACCGTCTTGCCGTCGCTGTCCCGGAAAGCACGCGCATCCCAGACATGGGTGGTGCGGCCACGATGGACCGGCGTTGCCACGCCCCTGAGACGGCCATCGCGGGCGGTGCCGAGATAGTTGGCCTTCAGCTCGATCGTGGTGAAGCCGCTCGCCCCTTCGGGCAGGTTGGCCACCGTGCCATAGCCGCACAGCGTGTCGACGAGGCCGATCACGCTGGCGGCATGCAGGAAGCCGTTCGGCGCCATCAATTCCTGGCGCACGTCCAGGAAGCCGGCAACCTCTTCGGCCGTCGCCGTCTCGATCACGACGCCGAGATGGCCGGGCAGATGCCCGGCCCCCCGTGCGTTCAGCATGTCGCGCAATGCGCTGCTGTCTTCGCTCATCAGATCTTGACCAGCATCTTGCCGGTATTGCGGCCGGAGAAGAGCCCCATGAAGGCGTCCGGAGCGTTTTCGATACCCTCGATGACCGTCTCGGCCGGCTTGATCTTGCCGGCGGCCATCCAGGCCGACAGGTCGCGCACGAAGCCGTCCATCATGTCGGCGTGATCCGTGACAATGAAGCCCTGGATCTTCAGCGATTTGCCGACGATGAAGGTGAGATTGTCGGTGATCATCGCCGGCTGGGCGTCGTTATAGCGCTGGATCATGCCGCAGGCGGCGATCCGGCCCTTCGGTTTCAGCGTGTTGAGGGCGGCGGTGAAATGCGTGCCGCCGACATTCTCGAAATAGCCGTCAATGCCCTTGGGGGCGGCTTCCTGGATGGCGGCGGTGAGATTGTCGGCCGCCTTGTAGTCGACCACGGCATCGGCGCCGATCGACTTGACGAAGTCGCACTTCTCCTGGCCGCCGGCGGTTGCGACGACCGTGGCGCCCATCGCCTTGGCAAACTGGATACCGGCCGAGCCGACCGCGCCCGCACCGGCGGACATCCACATCGTCTCGCCTTCCTGCAGGTCTATGATGCGCTTGATACCGACATAGGCGGTCAGGCCCGTCAGGCCGGCAATGCCCAGATAGGCCTGCGGCGGCAGGACGGAAGTGTCGATCTTCTGCAGGGCCTTGCCAGGCGCGGTATAGGCCTCGCGCCAGCCGAACATGGAATTGACGAAATCACCGGGCTTGAGACCCTCGTAATTGCTCTCGACCACTTCGCCGACAGCGCCGCCTTCCATCACCTTGCCGAGCTCGAACGGGCCGACATAGGTGCGGATGCCGCTCATCCGGCCGCGCATGTAGGGATCGACCGAGATATAGTGGTTCTTCACCGTCACCTCGCCCTCGCCCGGAGCCGGGACATCGGCCTCGGCGAGCTTGTAGTTCTCCGGCTTGGGATCGCCCTTGAGATATTCCAGGAGGTGGATTTCGCGAGACTTCATGGCGGTCTCTCCTTTTTTCAGGGTTGGGGAGGATCATTCGAGATCCGGCGCATAGAGCCGGATCAGGCTGAGATCGTAGTTGGTGTCGAGCGTGAAGGCGGTGCCCAGAATCTGGCCGATCCCCGTCATCAGGAGCGTGACCGGCATGAGCAGTACGAGGCCCAGCAGGCGCAGGGCCGCGCCACCCGCACTATGGCTGTAGAAGCGCACGATAATCCGGCCGGTGCAGAAATAATAGACGATCATGGCAAAGCCGATTCCCAGCGAGAACCAGCCAAGGCCCAGGAGAATCAGCGGAATGGTCGCGATCATCACCACGAAGGACGCATTGGTGGCGGTGAGGAAGAATTGCAGATGCCCCCAGAGCGGCACGCCGGGGCGGTAGAGCTTCAGCAGCAGCAGATAGGGCAGGGCGGTGATGATCGTGATCGGCCAGAGCAGCATGGCGCCCCAGCTTTCGACGGTCTGGTTGACCTCTGCGTGGGTCGGTACCTCACCGCTGGCAGTCTGCCCGGTAGCGAGCCAGGCCTCGACCGCTTCCGGTTCGACACTCACCGTGAGCTGGTCCAGTGAGCCCGCCAGCGGCGTGCCGAACAGCGAGGCGACGACAAACTGGAAGGAAAAGAGCGCGACGAAGACGCGAACGGGCGAGAGATATTGGCTGAAATCGCCTTTTGCGCCGGCCAGTGCCACATCCGGCGTCCGGGTCAGCGAATGCCAGAGGGTGCGGAAGATGCGCCCGTCCAGATCGAAGGCGGCGATCGACACGGAGTCGAGAATGTCGTTCGGCTTTGCCTTCGCCGCGGGCTTTTCCTCGGTATCCACGTCTGCATCCTCCCCCTTGCACAGCATGGTAGTGCGCTTCGATCTGCGTGCAAGCCGGTTCGACGCTGCGGTATGGCGGCAGCGGGCTGCAATGCGCGGAAACACGTCTTGATGCAGGAGCGGCTTGATCGCAGGGGCGGGCGGGGTATTCAGCCGACAGACGGACAAGGACGTATCATGGTTTCGGAAAACAAGCGCCTGCGGGCCGGTGTTGTCGGTGCAGGCGTGTTCGGCGGTTTCCACGCCTCGAAATATGCGGCGCATGAGCGGGCCGATCTGGTCGGTGTCTATGAACCCGATATCGAGAAGGCGCGGGCGCTGGCGCACAAGCATGGCGCAAAGGCCTATGACAATCTGGCCCGTCTGATCGCCGATTGCGATGCCGTCACGGTCGCCTCGCCGGCGGTCCACCATTTCGAAGCCGCCGCGGCCGCGCTGGCAAACGGCCGCCACGTCCTGGTCGAAAAGCCGATTGCCTCCAGTGTCGAGGAAGCGCGAGAGCTGATCCAGCTGGCTGCGACGCATGGCTGCGTGCTGCAGGTGGGTCACCAGGAGCGCTTCGTGTTCAACGCGATGGGCCTGTTTGCGGTGCCGGACCGTCCCAAGCGCATCGTCGCCAGCCGCATGGGCCCGCCGTCCGAGCGCTGTCTCGACGTGTCGGTGACGCTGGACCTGATGGTGCACGATCTCGATCTCGCCATTGCGCTGGCCGGCGGGGCGGTGACATCCGTCGAGGGCGAGGTCGACAAGGGCCGTTTCGGCACGCCGGATATCGCCCGGGCAAAGCTCGTCTTCGACAATGGCTGCGTCGCCGAGCTGGAAGCCAGCCGGGTCCATCACGAACGCGATCGCAAGATGCGGGTGGAATACGAAACCGGCGTTCTGGAGATCGATTTCGTCGCCAAGACCTTCGAGAATTCCACGCCCTACGCGCTCAATGCCGATTTCGCCGAGACCCCGGTTGCGCGCGATTCCCTGAGGGCCAATGTCAACGCCTTCATCGCCTCCGTGCTGGACGGCGAGCCGGTCGCGGTGCCGGGCATTGCCGGCCTGCGCGCGCTGGATGCGGCCCGGGCGATCGACGGGGCGCGTGTCTACGGATCGTGAGCCTCTTGCGGCGGGGCACGGCGCGGTCTAAGTCGCCCTCATGACGGACCGGATTTCCATTCTGACGGCCCAGCTCAACCCCGTGGTCGGGGATGTGTCGGGCAATCTGGCCAAGGCGCGCGCCGCGATGGCCGACGGGCGCACCCGCGGCGCCGACCTTGTCGTCTTCCCGGAAATGTTCCTCCTGGGCTATCCGCCCGAGGACCTGGTGCTCAAGCCGGCGGCCGTCGAGGCCTGCAAGCGCGCACTGGATACGCTGGTCGAGGACACCAAGTCCGGCCCGGCCGTGCTGGTCGGCCTGCCCTGGCGCCAGGGGCGCAAGCTGCACAATGCCGTCGCGCTGATCGATGACGGCCATCTCGTCGCCCTGCGCTTCAAGCATGAATTGCCCAATTACGCCGTGTTCGACGAGATGCGTGTCTTCCAGCCGGGCCCGGTGCCGGAGATCGTCAAATGGCGCGGCATCCGCCTCGGCTTGCCGATCTGTGAGGACATCTGGCGCGAGACGGTGCCGCAGGCGCTGATCGACCAGGGCGCCGAGATGATGATCGTCATCAATGGCTCGCCCTGGCGCCGCACGATCGAGCGCGAGCGCAAGACCGCTTTTTCCGCCTGGTTCGACCGCTGGCAGGGCCGCAAGGCGATGATCTTCGTCAACCAGGTCGGCGGCCAGGACGAGCTGGTCTTCGACGGCGCCGGCTTTGCCCGTGACAGCGCCGGCGAGACCGTCCAGCGCCTGCCCGCTTTCGAGGAGGCGATGGACCTCGCCGTCTGGCAGCGCACAGAAACCGGCTGGTCCTGCGACAGCGAGGCGCGGGCGCCGGTCGTGTCCGGGCTCGAGGCCGACTGGAAGGCGATGGTGCTGGCGCTACGCGATTATGTCGACAAGGCCGGTTTCCCGGGCGTTGTGCTGGGCATGTCCGGCGGCATCGACAGTGCGATCTCGGCGGCGATTGCCGTCGATGCGCTGGGACCGGAGCGGGTGTGGGCGGTGATGATGCCGTCGAAATACACCTCGCAGGAAAGCCTCGAGGATGCCCGCGAATGCGCGCAGATGCTGGGCATCCGCTACGACATCATCGATGTCGAGCCGACCATCGAGGCGTTCGGATCGACCCTCGCCGGGGTGTTTGCCGGCAAGGAACCCGACACGACCGAGGAAAACATCCAGTCGCGCGCCCGCGGCGTCGTGCTGATGGCGCTGTCCAACAAATTCGGTCCGATGGTGCTGTCCACCGGCAACAAGTCGGAAATGGCCGTCGGCTATGCCACGCTCTATGGCGACATGAATGGCGGCTATAACGCGCTCAAGGACGTCTACAAGACGGAAGTCTTCGAGCTGGCCTGGTGGCGTAATGCCCATCCGCGCGCGACCGGTCTCGGTCCCGTCGGCCAGGTCATTCCCGAGCGCATCATCACCAAACCGCCCTCGGCCGAGCTGCGTGAAGACCAGACCGACCAGGACAGCCTGCCGCCCTATGACGTGCTGGATGCCATTCTCTTCGCCCTCGTCGAGGAGGAGCGTTCGGTGCGCGACCTCGTCGCCGAAGGCCAGGACGAGGCGACGGTGCGCCGCATCGAGAACCTGCTCTACCGCGCCGAATACAAGCGCCGCCAGGCGCCGCCGGGCGTGAAGATCGGCTCCAAGAATTTCGGCCGCGACCGCCGCTACCCCATCACCAACCGGTTCAAGTCGGGGGATTGATGGTCGATATCCCCTTCTCCCCGGCTGGGGGAGAAGGTGGCCCAAAGGGCCGGATGAGGGGCGCCGCGCTGCGGCCAAGAGAACCCTTTGATTGCGTCCTGACGGACGCGCCCCTCACCCCTCGCTGCGCTCGGACCTCTCCCCGGTCGGGGAGAGGTGCTGTGATCCCCTTCACCCCTGCGACACCCCGCCCCATCCTTTTGTTCCGAAATTTCTGTCAAAACAGAAATAGATGAAAAGGAGGCCGCCATGACTGTCGCAACGCCTGCCACGAGAGCCGCCGGAACCCTCGCCCGCACCATCCTCCGCCCCGTCGGCGCCTGGCTGGTCGCCTGTTTCGCCAGCGGCGCGGCGCTGGTGGCGGCCTTCGGCATGATCGGGGCCGTGGGCGAACGGCCGAGCGCGCCGGATATCGCCGAATTCGCAGCGGCGATCCTTCCCGGCACCCTCTATTTCGGTGTCTTCATGATCGTGCTGACGGCCATCCCCACCTTTATCTTTGTCTGGATCATGCACAGCCAGGGCTGGAAGAAGATCTATACCAGCGCCCTGTTCGGCGGGCTCACCGGCGCCGGTGTCTTCCAGCTCTTCGGCTTTCCCATCCGGCACGGCGCCGACGCCATACCGGTCACCGTGATGTTCTTCTGCGTCGGCCTGGTCGGCGGCGGGGTCTACCGGCTGGTGGCGGGGAAGCACTGAACCCCCGCTTGCCCCGGCGCGCGCGCGGCGCTAAGCCCTGCGGCTCATCTTCGAGCCAAGGCCTGCACCGATGACCAAAGTCCGTTTTGCGCCCAGCCCGACCGGCAAGCTTCATGTCGGCAATGTCCGCACCGCGATCTTCAACTTTCTGTTCGCGCGCAAGGCGGGCGGGACTTTCCTGCTGCGCATCGACGACACGGATACGGAACGCTCGACGCAGGCCCATGAGGACGGCATCCGCACCGACCTGACCTGGCTGGGCATCACCTGGGACGACACGTTCAAGCAGTCCGAGCGCTTCGAGCGCTATGGCGCGGCAGCGGAAAAGCTGAAGGCGAAGGGCCTGCTCTATCCCTGCTACGAGACCGGTGACGAGCTGGAGCGCAAGCGCCGCCTGCAAATGGCGAACGGCCGTCCGCCGGTCTATGACCGCGCCGCGCTGGAACTGACCGAGGCCGACCGCGCGAAGCTGGAAGCCGAAGGCCGCAAGCCGCACTGGCGCTTCAAGCTGTCGGGTAATCCGGTGGAATGGGACGATATGGTGCGCGGCCATGTCGCCATCGAGACCTCGTCGCTGTCCGATCCGATCCTGATCCGCGAGGACGGTTCCTATCTCTACACCCTGCCGAGCGTGGTCGACGATATCGAGGCGGA
The DNA here is from genome assembly GCF_017642925.1 of Maricaulis sp. Classification (GTDB taxonomy): domain Bacteria; phylum Pseudomonadota; class Alphaproteobacteria; order Caulobacterales; family Maricaulaceae; genus Maricaulis. The sequence goes on from NZ_JAEPOL010000015.1 coordinate 69,117, forward strand.
GATCACCCACATCATCCGCGGCGAGGACCACACCACGAATTCCGGCGCCCAGATCGAGATCTTCGAGGCGCTGGGCGGTGCTGCCCCCAAATTCGGTCACCAGGCCCTGCTGGTCGGTGCCGATGGCGGCAAGCTGTCCAAGCGGACCGGTTCGCTGGGGATTGCCGAGCTGCGCGACGAGGAGGGCATCGAGCCGATGGCGATCATGTCGCTCCTCTCCAGGATCGGCACTTCCGACCCGGTCGACGCCTTCGCCGATATCGACGGCCTGCTCGAAGGCTTCGACCTGGGCAAGCTGTCGCGTTCGCCGGCGCGTTTCGATCCCGAAGAGCTCAAGCGCGTGAATGCCAAACTCCTGCACACGCTGCCCTATGCCGAGGCGCAGCCGCGCCTGGCCATGCTGGGCGCCGATGGCGGCGAGGCCTTCTGGAATGCGGTGCGCCCGAATCTGGAACGCCTGGACGATGCCAAGAGCTGGATGAGGCTGGTCGAGGGACCGGTGACGCCGGTGATCGAGGATGCCGGCTATGCCGCCGCCGCGGCCGAACACCTGCCGGCCGGCACGCTCACCGAGGCGAGCTGGGGCGAGTGGACGAATGCGCTCAAGGCCGCGACCGGCCGCAAGGGCAAGGAGCTCTTCATGCCGCTGCGCCTGATGCTGACCGGCGAGCCGCGCGGTCCGGAAATGGCTGTCCTCCTGCCGCTGCTGGGCCGCGACACGGTGCTCAAGCGCCTGCAGGGCGAAACGGCCTAAGTCGCACCAAGGGCTCGCCCCGCCTGCGGGGGAGCTGTCCGCGTCAGCGGACTGAGGGGGCGCTGCCAAAGCAGCGCAGAGCGCGATAGCGCGCAACCGACTCACCCCCATCGACCTCACCCGGCCCCAGGGGCCGGGCTCGGCCACTTCCCCCGCTTCGCAGGGGAAGCCCTGTGTGTGCGCAAAAGTCGAGAGTTTCTGTCTTTAAGTCAGGTTATCTTGACACGCGCGCCTCGTAATGTCAGGTTTACGTGACAGTAAGTCATATCAACCTGATGGAGCTTTCCATGTTCAAGTTCAAACCCGTGCCGCCGGCGATCGGCGCTCTGATTGCTGCCGCGACCGCGCTGACCGCCGTGATGGCGGCTGAGGCCAGCGGCCAGGAGACGCTGCAGGTCGAGCGGGCCGGCACGGCCGGTGCACGCACGGTGATCCTGGTTCCGGGCCTGGCGACGCCGGGTGAAGTCTGGGACGGAACGGCCGGGCATTTTGAAAACACGGCGGACCTGTATGTCGTTACCCTGGCCGGGTTTGGCGGTGCGGCACCGGCTGAGCGCTCCGCCGGTGTGATCGAGACAGCGGTCGCCGATCTGACAGCGCTGATCGACCGGGAGGGGCTGACGGACGCCGTGGTCGTCGGACACTCGATGGGCGGCCAGATTGCGCTGCAGCTCGCCGCCGCCCGGCCGGATGCCGTTAGCGATGTGGTCGTCGTCGACAGTGCGCCCTTCTTCGCCCGCCTTTTCAATCCGGCCATCACGGCTGACCAGGCCGCGGCCTTCGGTCAGGCGACCGCAGCCCAGATGGCGGCGATGGATCGCGACACCTATCTGGCCCAGTCGCGCATGGGCCTGCCCATCCAGTCGATCTCGGACGAAGGCCAGGCGCAGGTGCTGGCCTGGATGGAGGCCTCCGACCAGGCCACCGTCGCCACGGCGTTCGGGGAAGTGGCCGGCAGCGACTTCTCGCCCGTGCTCGCCGGTGTGACGGCAGACGTGACGGTCCTGGTCGCCTGGGCGCCGGGCGCGCCGGTGGGCGCAGAGGCGCTGGCCGGTGTCTATTCCAGCCAGTACGCTGGCTTGGAATCGGTTGAGGTCGGCGTGATCGAGGGATCGCGTCACTTCATCATGATCGACCAGCCGGACGCGTTCGCCGAACGCCTGGCGGCTGTGATCGCAAACGGGGAGGGTGAATGATGGCGGCTGACAGGAAACCGTCCGCGAACAGGCGCTATGTCGTCCATTTCGGCGTTGCGATGCTCGCCTACATGCTGGTGCTGTTCGGCTCGATCACGGCGATCAACAATGGCGAGCTGTCGGGCTGGTCGGCGGGGCTCGCCTCGCTGACCCCGCTGATCCCGGCCTTCTATGCCCTCAGGGCCTTCATCGTGCGCATCCGCGAGATGGACGAATACCAGCGGCGCATCGCCACAGAGGCCATCCTGTGGGCCGCCGGCATCGTCGGCTTTGCCAGTTTCGGCTATGGCTTCCTGGCCGGTGCCGTGGAGGTGCCCGAGATCAGCCTGATCTGGGTATTGCCTGCCCTGGCCGGCTCGTTCGGCGTCGCACAGTGTTACCTCTACTGGCGGGAAAACCGGTGAGGAACCGGTTGCGCGTGCTACGGGCCGAACGCCGCTGGAGCCAGGCCGAGCTGGGCGAGCGGGTCGGGGTGTCGCGCCAGGCGATCAACGCGGTCGAAACCGGCAAGCACGACCCCTCGCTGACCCTCGCCTTTGCCCTGGCACACGCCTTCGAACTGACAATCGAGGACGTGTTCGACCCGCATGGCGAGCCGGATTAGGGCTGTCGCGCCGGATGTGAATGGCAAAATGCACAAGCAGACCTTACTTTTGCCATCGAACATCGCTCATACTGCAGGTCCGGGAATGGGGGACCCGCGCAGCTCCGGCGGCGCGGGTCTTGCATCCGGTAGAGCAGTCTGACGAAATGCCCGCGCCGGCACGCCATGACAGCCGGCCATAACACCGCCGGCCGATGACAGGAGGTCCGCCATGACCGCAACGCGGTCGTTCATCATAGCCGCCGTACTCGCCGCCCTGGCGATCGCTGCCGCGATGGCCTTCATCATGTACCGGCCTTCTGCCGACCAGAGTGTGCCGCAACAGCCGGCCGAGACCGCTCGGTCCGGCGAGACCGGTGGCGAGCGCGGTACCACACCGGCCGCCATGATCGCGCCGCCCGTCTTCGACATCGTGCGCGTCGCGCCCGTCGGCTCTGCCGTCACGGCCGGCCGCGGCGAACCCGGCGCGACGATCCAGCTCCTGGCCGATGGCGAACCCCTGACATTCACCGGCGAAGCGGGTGAGCGCACCGATACCCAGACCATCAATGAGCGCGGCGAATGGGTGATCATTCCCGACGAGCCACTGCCCTCGGGCGCGGTCGAGCTGTCCTTGCGCATGGTGGCGCCGGACGGGCGGGAAATGATGTCCGAACAGGTCGTCGTCGTGTCCATTCCCGAACAGCGCGGTCCGACGCCGCTGGTCGTTGTGGGCCGTCCCGGCGAAGCCAGCCGTGTCTGGCAATGCCCGTCCTGCCTGGATGCGGAAATGGGCACGCTGGTGCTGGAAACCGTCGATTATGATTCCACCGGTGCCGTGATCTTCTCCGGCCGGGCCGAGACCGGCACGACTGTCCGCATATTCGCCAATGGCGCGCTGGTCGGTGAAACCCAAGTCGGCCGGGATGGCCGCTGGGACATGCAGGCCGGCTCCCTCCTGGCGCCGGGTGTCTATGATCTTCAGATCGACCAGGTCGAGCCGGACGGCAATGTCTCCGCCGTGATCGTGCTGCCCTTCGAGCGCGTCGCGCCGGAAGCGCTCAATCTGGGCCCCGATTCCGTCGTGGTCCAGCCGGGCAATTCGCTGTGGCGCCTGGCCCGCCGTCTCTATGGCGAGGGTATCCAGTACACGGTGATCTATGAGGCCAATCGCAGCCAGATCCGCGATCCCGACCTGATCTATCCCGGCCAGGTCTTCCAGGCCCCGCGTGACGCCGACGGTGCCGATGGCGAGGGCGACGGGTAGGACGCGCGCTTGGGCGACAAGGATATCCTGCTTCCCCCGGACCCGTTCCGGGGCCTCGTGCTCAAGAAGAACTGTTGCCGCCTGGAGCCACTTGGCACTGCACAGATAGCCGACGCGGTTTGTCGTTGACTGGCAGGCCCCGGAACGAGTCCGGGGAAAGCGGGCGCTTTCGAAGTATCGACATGCAGTCTCCCGCACTGGCGCGGCGCGGCCGCGCGCCCTATGTCTCGTCGCGATGAGACCTCTTCCCGGCGATACCGAAGACGAAGCGAAATCCGCGCCCCAGGGCTCGCTGGGCAAGACCATGGTGCGCCTGTTCGCGCTGCTGGCCTCGCCGGACATGGCGAAATGGCGCTTCCGCATGGGCGTGGCGCTGGCGCTGACCGTGGTGGCGAAACTGTTCGCCGTCGCGGCGCCGGTCTTTTTCGGTGACGGCATCAACCTGATTTCCGCCCGGGTGGGCGAGGGCAGTGCCGGCGCAGGCGGGAACGCCGATGCGGCGACGGGCCTCCTGTCCGGTCTCGCCGGCACATTCGGTCTGGCCTTCTTCGCCTATGCCGCGGCGCGCTTCATGTCGGTGGGGGCACCGCAATTGCGCGACGCCCTGTTTGCGCCGGTCAGCCAGGACGCCCAGCGCCTGACGGCCGTGAATGCCTTTGCCCACGTGCAGACCCTGTCGATCGGCTATCACCAGACCAAGCGCACCGGCGCGCTCAACCGCATCATCGAGCGTGGTGCGCGGGCCGTCGATTTCCTGATGCGCTTCCTCATCTTCAACATTGCGCCGACCCTGCTGGAACTGGGTCTGGCGGCGATTGTTCTGAGCGTGAACTATGGCTGGGAGTTTGCCGCCATCGCCGTGGTAACGGTTGCGGTCTACATGGTGCTGACCTGGTCGGTGACGGAGTGGCGGGTGCGCATCCGCCGCCAGATGAACGAGGCCGACAATGAGGCCTCGGCCCGCGCCGTGGACAGCCTGATCAATTTTGAGACGGTGAAGGCCTTTGCCGCCGAGCGGCGCGAATCCGACGCGTTCGACGATGCGATGACCCGCTATGCCCACGCCGCGGCACGGTCGCAATCCTCGCTCGCCCTGCTCAACGGGGCCCAGGCCTTCGTGATGAATGGCGGTCTTCTGGCGATGGCGCTGATGGCCGGCTGGAAGGCCTGGAATGGCGTCCTGCAGCCGGGCGATATCGCCGCTGTCACCATGATGCTGATGAATATGTACCAGCCGCTCAACATCCTCGGCTGGGCCTATCGCGAGATCAAGCAGGGTGCGATCGACATGGAGCGGGTGTTCGACACGCTGGCGCTCCGTCCGGAGGTCGCAGATGCACCGGATGCGCAGGATTTGCGTCTTTCAGGCGGGGCCGTGCGGCTGCGCGATGTGACCTTCACCCATGATGGCCGCTCGCGCTCGGTCAATGGTGTGGAGCTGGACGTTCCGGCCGGCGGCTTTGTCGGCATCTGCGGACCGTCGGGCGCCGGCAAGTCGACCGTGCTGCGTCTCCTGTTCCGCTTCTACGATCCCGACAGCGGCCGGGTCGAGATTGACGGCCAGGACATCGCCCATGTCACCCAGGAGAGCCTGCGCGAAGCGCTGGGCCTGGTGCCGCAGGATGTTGTCCTGTTCAACGACACGCTGCGCTCCAATATCGTTTATGGCCGTCCGGACGCGTCGGAGGACGAGATCTGGCAGGTGCTGGAGCGTGCCCATCTGGCCGCTTTCGTGCGCGGCCTGCCGGATGGTCTGGAGACCCGGGTGGGCGAGCGCGGACTGAAACTCTCCGGCGGCGAGAAGCAGCGCGTCGGCGTGGCGCGGGCGATCCTTAAAAACCCGGCCATCCTCGTGCTCGACGAGGCGACATCGGCGCTGGACAGCCAGACCGAGAAAGAGGTCCAGGCGGCGTTGGCCGACGCTGCGCGCGGGCGGACCACGATTGCCGTTGCACACCGCCTGTCGACGATTGCCGGGGCCGACCGGATCTTCGTGCTCGACGATGGCCGGGTCGCGGAAAGCGGCACGCATGACGAATTGCTCGCCCGCGACGGTCTCTACGCCGCCATGTGGCGCCGCCAGAGCGAGGCCGGCGAGGGCAGTGTCGTGCCGTTTCCGGTGAATGCCGGAGACACCGCGGCGAGTTAGAGCTATTTCATCGCCATTGCGGTCGATGAAATAGTTCTGCTTCTTGAGTGGTCGCATTTTCGAACCGCAAAACCGGTTCCCACTTTTGCTGAAAATGCTCTAGCCGCGCTCCAGCCCCTTCTGCAGCACCTCATAGATATGCGGATCGTCGCACTGGGCGACGTTGAAGCGCAGGAAGTTGCGGGCCGATTGTGACGGGCTGAATGTGTTGCCGGGCGCCAGGACGACCTGGTGTTTCAGGGCGAAACGGGCAAGGTCGGCCGCGTCCGTGTCGCCGGGCAGGCGGCACCACAGGAACATGCCCGCCGCCGGTCTCACCCAGGGATCGATGCCGATCCGGGCGAGCCGGTCGGCGGTGCGGGCCATGGCCTGGGCCAGGCGCGTGCGCACGCCTTCGACATGTTTGCGATAGGCGGCGCTGCGCAGGAGGTGGAGGACGATCTCAGAGGTCATCCGCCCGCCGCCGAATGTGGTGGAGATGCGCAAATCGACCAGCGCCTCGACCCAGTCCGGCCGCGCCGCAATGAAGCCGCAGCGGCCGGCGGCGGTGAGCGTCTTGGAGAAACTGCCCAGATGGATGACGTTTTCCAGCCCGTCATAGGTCGCCAGGCGCGGGCCGGGGTTCACTTCCAGATCGGCATAGACATCGTCTTCCAGAATGGTCAGTCCGGCGCGTTCGGCCAGTTTGAGCACCTGGTGCACGACGGTCGGTGACAGGGTCACGCCGGTCGGATTGTGCAGGCCGGAATTGGTGATGTAGAGGCGCGGTTTCTCGCGCTCGAGGATCTCGGCGAACGCTTTCACATCCGGGCCGGCGGGCGTGTAGGGCACGCCGACAATCTTCACCCGGTGCGAGCGCAACAGGGTCTGGAAGTTGAAATAGCTCGGATCGTCCAGCAGCACGGTATCGCCCGGTTCGACCAGGAAACGGCAGACGAGATCGATCGCCTGGGTGCCGGAATCGGTCAGCACGACATGGTCCGGCGAGGTCTCGATCCCGCGCTCGGCGAGGCGCCGGGCCACGATCTGGCGCAGGGCGGGCAGGCCGCGCGGCGAGCCGTATTCGACCAGCGTGCTGGTATCGGCCCGGGCGAGCGAACGCAGCGCCCGGCGGATATCCGCGTGCGGCATCCAGCTGTCGGGCAGCCAGCCGCAGCCGGGCATGCGCACCTCCGGACCGGCTTCCAGCGCCTGACGGGAAATCCAGAACGGGTCCACCTCGCGGTCCAGCCTGGGACCGAGGTCGGCAACGGCGAGCGGGGCGAGCGGGGCTGCGACATAGAAGCCGGAACCGGGTCGCGACTGGATCGTGCCTTCTGCGGCGAGCCGGTCATAGGCCGTCACGACGGTGGATTTGGACACGCCCAGCGTTTCCGCCAGGGCACGGATCGAGGGCAGGCGGGCGCCGGGCGTCAGGCTGCGCGAAGCGATCCGGCTTTCGATCGTTGCCATGACCTTGCCGACGAGGGAGGTGTCTGCGGCGTGGGAGAGGGGGCTGCCATCGGCCATCTGTATTGCTCTTTGTACCAGTACGGTTTTGCCAAATTGTATCGGAGTGTCTCTCGCCTTTCCAGTCCGACGCCGCTCTCATGATGTGGTTACAGACAGGAGAGCGTCATGAGTGGTGCGTATCGCGGCTGGGCCAGCGGATTTGCCGGAATGCTGATCTTCAGCGGATCCATGCCGGCGACACGGATCGCGGTATCGGGCTTCGACCCGGTTTTCCTGACCGCCATGCGCGGCAGTATTGCCGGCATGCTGGGCCTCCTGTTGCTCGTCGTGCTGCGCGAGCGCCGGCCGGCACGGGGCGATCTCCTGCCGCTGGCCGCGACGGCGGCCGGCGTGGTGATCGGTTTTCCGCTGCTCTCGGCCCTGGCGCTGGAACGGGTGGATGCCGCCCGCTCGCTGGTCTTTCTCGGCCTCCTGCCGCTGATCACGGCGATCTTCGGCTTTCTGCGGGCCGGCGAGCGTCCGCATCCGGTTTTCTGGATTTTCTCCGGCCTCGGCGCGGCACTGGTGGCCGGCTTTGCCCTCGGCCGCGGCGGCAGTTCCGACCTGATCGCCGACGGCATGATGATGGCGGGATTGATCCTGTGCGGCATGGCCTATGCCGAGGGCGCGCGCCTGTCGCGGCATCTGGGCGGCTGGCAGGTGATCTCCTGGGCGCTGGTGCTGGCCCTGCCGGCCATGCTCGCCCTCTCGCTGTTCACCGCGCCGGCCAGTTTTGACGGCATCGCCCTGCCGGTCTGGCTGAGCGTGGGCTATGTGTCGGTCTTCTCCATGCTGATCGGCTTCATCTTCTGGTATCGCGGCCTGGCCCAGGGCGGCATTGCGGCGGTCAGCCAGCTGCAATTGCTGATGCCCTTCTTCGGTCTCATGCTGGCGGCCCTGCTGCTGCACGAGCAGATCAGCGGTGCGATGCTCGCCACGGCAGCCGGGATCGTGCTGTGCGTCGCCGGGGCGAAGCATTTCTCCCGTCCGGGATCGCGCAGTGCTGCCGCGTTCACACGCCTGCGTCGGCGTGCATAATCGGACCCTGGAGCAGAATCTCGATTGGTCGCGTGATCAGGTGAGCCGGTCTCCTTTTCGCCTGACCGCTCTACACGGTCCCACGGAGACGCCATGGCCAGTGCCCCGCAAACCATGCCTGACGGGCGTCCCGCCATCGGCCTCATCGGTCTGGGTGCGTTCGGACAGCTGGCCGCGCAGCATCTGGCGCCCCATGCCGACCTGACCGGTCACGATCCCCATGCCTCCATGCCGGACGGTGTGCGGGCCGGGACGCTGGCCGAGGCGGCAGCGCAGCCGGTGGTCATCCTGGCTGTGCCGGTGCAGGCGCTGGGCGAGGCCGCCGCCGCGATCGCAGCGCATATCCGGCCGGGCGCGCTGGTGATCGACGTGGCCTCGGTGAAGCTGGAGCCGATGCGTATCCTGCGCGAGATCTTGCCGGCGGGCACGCGCATCCTGGGCACCCATCCGCTCTTCGGGCCGCAGAGTGCGGCGCAGGGCGTGGCGGGCCAGTCGATCGTGCTGTGTCCGGAGCCGGGCGTAGACCCGGACTGTGCCGCCACCTTCCTGCGCGAACGCCTGGCGCTGGACGTGCACCTCTCCGACGCCGACACGCATGACCGTACCATGGCCAGCGTGCAGGCGCTGACCCACCTCGTCTCCAAGGTGATCACCGATCTCGACCTGCCGCCCGCGCCCTATACGACGCGCTCCTTCGAGCTTCTGGCGGAGGCGGCCCGGCTGGTCTCGCAGGACAGTGACGCGCTGTTCCGGGCGATCGAGCGGCACAACCCGCATGCGGCCGATCTGCGCCGCCGCTTCTTCGAGGCGGCCCGCGCGCTGGACAAGCGTCTGGCCGAATAGCACCGGCTTAAGCGCTTGCTCACTTTCGGGGGGCATTCTGGTCATCAGCAACCGGACGGCAGCGTCCGGAACATGAGTGCGCGGACCGGAGGGGAGGGCCATGGCACGCGGCGACATCCGTCCGGTCACACCGGACGATATTCCGGCGATCACCCGTATCGTGCGCGATTGCGGCTTTCCCGAACGCTCTGAAGCAGGCTGGCACTGGGTCTTGTTCGAAAATCCCGACCAGGACGGCATCCCGTCCGGCTGGGTGTGCGAGCGCGACGGCGTTGTGGTGGGCCTGATCGGCAATTTCGCCTCGCGCTACCGGATCGGCGAGCGCACGCTGCGCGCTGCCATCGGCCACACGCTGGTGACCGACCTTTCCGCGGGGCGTCAGGCCGGGATCACCCTGGCGCGTCACGGCCTGCGCCAGACCGGGGTCGACGTCTATTCCACCCTCAATAATAACGGCCTGTCTGCCCGCATCCTGCCGCGGATCGGCGCCGCGCCCTGGCTGGGCGAGGCGGGGCGGTTGTGGCTGGAATGGCCGACCGCGCCGCTGCGTATCGCGCTGACGCGTCTGCAGAAGGCGCTGCACCGGCTGCCGCCGGACCGCGAGCGCTTCAGCCGGGTGTTCGAGCTGGGCCTGGATACCGCCGACCGGCCGGCACCGCGTGTCACGGTAGAGCCGCTGGACCGGGCTGACGATGTCGATCTCGCCCGCCTGACCGAACGGCTGGCCGCTTCGGGTGAAGCCGTGCGGGTTTTCGACCGTGAGCGCCTGGATTATCGCCGCCGCGACCCCGACCGGGCCGGCGGGTTCGACTATCTCCTCACACGCATCGATGGTGTGCCCGCGCTGCTGGCCGGGACGCTGCTGACCAAACCGTCGGCCGACGGGCTGGAGCATGTCGAGATTGTCGACTGGCTGGGCGTTGACGATGAGGACGGGATTGCCGCCCAGATCGCGGTCCTGCGGCATATCCTGGCGTGTGCGCGGCGGGCCGGTGTGGCCAAGGTACGGCTGCATTTCCCCCGCGCGGTTCCCGAGGCTGTCACACAGGCCGGCGGCTGGTGTCTGACGCGCCAGCTCGACTATGATCCCTGCCATGTCCAGTTCCGCGATGACGCCATGCGCCAGGCCTGGACGCCGCGCCCTGGCGATGCCGACTATTTCTTCGCCTACCGCACGCCGCCGGGCTTGATGCGGTAGGGGAAATTTCTTCGATTTGTCATCCCGGATGAATGCCCCGCGCATGCGGGGCGCAAGTCCGGGACCTATAATCCCGGTGATATCCAGCTATCGCGAACACTGAGCCGGCTTCCGGCCCAAAGCGAGCGTATGGGTCCCGGCCCTGCGGCCTGCCTGCGCAGGCCATTCGGTCGGGATGACAAGGCGCAGACGCACCTACCCCGCCGGGAAGAAGCGCCGCAGGGCGCTGAGTGTGCCGCGGGTGCGGCCGCGCAGGCTGGTTTCCGCAGCACAGATCTGGTCGAGCCGGCGGCGGGTGCGGCCGATCAGGCGGGCCAGCATGCCCGGACCGGCATGTTCCAGACGGTGCAGCGTGCGGTGCACGGGCCGGAAGGCCGTGCGGCGGCTTTCCGCGAACAGGGTCGCGGACACGCCGGTGCGTTCGCCATTGGCGAAATAATCCTTGTAACCGTGCTCGGCCGTGCCGGCATCGTATTCCGCGATGCCGCGCGCGGCGATTTCGGGCAGGAGATGCATCACCAGAAGATGGCCGGGCGAATAGGCGGCAAAGCGCGGCTCATATCCCGCCAGCCAGCCATGCATGACAGGGCCGGAGCGCAGGTTGAACTCGGCCGCGACGAACTCACCGCCCGCTTCCAGCACAAAAAGCTCGGCGCCGAAATCACTGCCGGTGCGCGGCTGGTGCAGGCTTTCCAGCAGGGCCCGGACCCAGGCCGGCGCCAGCACGTCGTGCAGGCCCGAGCGCACCAGCTGGGCGCGCTTGAGGTCGAGCAGCCGGCCCAGCGCCTCGCTGTCCGGTCCGGCACGGGTCAGGGTGACCGGGCCATGATCGGCGGCGAGCTTGCGGCCGAGGCGGCGCAGTTTCTTGAAATGGCGTGGATGACGGCCGGCAAGACCGTCGAGCGTGGCCCGGGCGCCGGCGGTCAGGTCGGTGACCAGCGAGCGCGTTGTTTCCTCGTGCAGGGCCGGACCGCCGGGGCGGCAGGTCATGTTCGAGCCGGTGTGACCGGCCAGGCCCAGCGCATCGATCAGGCGGGCCGGGGTCAGCGCGCTGCCCGGCGCGATCAGCGGGCCGTTCCAGTCGGCAAAGGGTGCACCGGCGGGCCGCGTCCAGCCATCGCGGGCGACCTGCAGAGGCCAGGCGGCGACGAGTGTCTCGTCCTCGAAGGCAAGGCCGATGAAAGTGTCGGGGCGAACCTGCGCGACGGCGCGGGCAAAAGCAGGATCGAGGAAGGGGCTTTCACAGCCGGGGCAGGCCGCGCGCAGGCGTTCGAGGGACTGCCAGTCCTTCTCGCTCAGTGCGGCGGCCTCGACCAGCTGGAATGTCTCGCGCATCGCTCACCCCTCGTGTGCCGGTGCGGGAATTATCCGCGCCGCAGCAGGGATCATGCGAGTTTCATGCCGGGAACACCGGTTCTGCGGGCGGGGGCAAGTGTGCGGAATCAGAACGCGCAGGGCGTTCGGAAAACCGGCCTGTGACGGGGGAATTCGCTATCAGGAGAAGAATGGCTCCCCGGGACGGGCTCGAACCGCCGACCCGGTGATTAACAGTCACCTGCTCTACCAACTGAGCTACCGGGGAATACCGTTCTCTCAAGCGAGGACCGGCTTTTATCAGAGCTTCTGTTCGGGGCGCAAGCACCCTGCTGCTCAAGACCTGCCGGTTTCCTGCAAAAAAAATCGGGAGCCACGAAGGCTCCCGAAAAGGCATTGGGTGGATGGTGGGGTGTCTTCACGGGAAGACGCGTACAGAATTGGTTGAGAACCCTTAAGGCGGAGTTAACGGGGTCGGGAAAATTGGGAAAATGGTTCACCGTCCTTGCCGGCTTCCTAATGGATTCATGGAAATGAGCCGCTTTCCGGAGAGATTTCGTTAGCCATGTTTTTCGCGGTTTCCGGTTCGGGCCCCGGCCGTGCTAGTGATTCGTCCTGCCGATACACGAATTCGATACGGGAGTTCGACACGGGGAGGTGACGATGCGCGAACACACGACTTTCAGCTCTTTCTGGCCCTATTACCTGCGTGAGCACGCCCGTCCGGCGACGCGCAACTGGCATTATGTCGGGTCCACCCTGGCCATCCTGGTGCTGATCGCGGCGCTGGCGACGCAGACCTGGTGGGGCCTGCTGGCGGTTCCGGTCGCGGGCTATTTCTTCGCCTGGGTGAGCCACGCCTTTGTCGAGCGCAACAAGCCGGCGACCTTCACCTATCCGCTCTGGTCACTGATCAGCGACTACCGCATGTTCGGCCTCTTTCTGACGGGCCGCCTCGACGCCGAACTGGAAAAGGCGGGCGTGCGCCCGGACGGTACGGTGGAAGCGGAACACGCCTGACCCCGGAATAAATCCGGGGAAAGCGTCACTCTCTTTCTTCCCCGACCCGCTCCACTTCCCCCGGCCTCCGCGCCGGGGCCCGGCTGAGCCTGCATCTGAAACGCCGCCAGACCCCGGAATAAATCCGGGGGAAGCATCAGCGCATCTTTTTCTTCCCACTCCCATTTTTCCCGGATGCAAGCCTGCGCAG
>NZ_JAEPOL010000021.1 GCF_017642925.1 Maricaulis sp.
CGCAGACGGTTTCCGGGATGGGAGGCATGAGCTCAGTCCCTTGTGCCCGGGAGCGTGCGGAGCTCGTCCGCGCCTGGTGGGTGACAGCATCAGGCTCCGGCGTGGCCATCTGCGGGGACACCGGCACAAAGCTCGACCGGAGCGTGCCTGCAGGTCTCGAGACGGAACCCGCAAGGGATCCGGGTAAATCTCCGCGTGCGGGATGCCTCGGGCATCACCACCAAACCTTCAAATCGGACACGATGTCCGCCGTGCATCCCGCACACCCTCTCATAGCTCCAGGGTTCTGCCCGTGGAGGATTTCGTGCTGAGTGCCATCACCACACACCGCTTTCCCCGGATTTATTCCGGGGGCTGGCGGCGTTTCAGATGCAGGCTCACCGGGCCCCGGCACAAGGCCGGGGAAAACAGAGAGAGTAAGGAGAGAAGAAAGGCTTGGAGCCCTACCCGGCCGCCTTTACCCGCCGGACCTGGCAGGTGGCGCTGGAGCGGGCGGCGATGTCGCCGGACGGGGTCCAGATCGTGCCTTCCATGAAGGCCACCCGGCCGCCGATCTTCGTGGCGACACCGCGGGCCCGGCAGGGCTCGACGGGCAGGGGGGCAAAGAAGCTGGTCTTGATCTCCAGCGTCGGCACGCCGCACATGAAACGCTCGGACACCAGCACAGCCAGCGACATCACCTCGTCGAGCATGGCCGTAACAATACCGCCCTGCACGGAGTTGCGCAGATTGGCGAGTTGCTGCGTGGGGTGGAAATCCGCTTCCAGCCAGCGCTCCTCGATCGAGAAGTCGGCCAGCCGGAAGCCCAGAAGCTTGGAGGCGTAGGGGTGATTGGCGCGTTGTCCGAGATAGTCGCGGATCTGGTCCGCCGTCATCGGCTCGCGCGGCGTCCCGGCCAGATCCGGGGCGACCAGATCGGGACCGGACATCACTTCTTGCGGAAGCTGTCCAGCGAGACGACTTCGGCGCCGTCGCCGCCGGGGGTCTTTTTCTCGCCCTTGCCGGCCTTGCCGCCGGCGGCGGCCTTGGGCTTCTCGGCCGGGGCGGCCTCGGTCTCGTCCTCGGCCGGGTCCTGCTCGAACTGCAGGTGGAAGCCGACACTGGGATCGTGGAAGCGCGAAATCGCCGAATAGGGCATTTTCAGATATTTCGGTACGCCGGAGAATTTCAGCGTCACCTCGAAACCCGTCTCGGTGACGTCGAGGTCCCAGAACTGGTGTTCCAGCACGATCGTCATTTCTTCGGGGTATTTTTCCAGCAGGGTCGGATCGATATCCACGCCCGGCGCCCGGGTGCGGAAGGTGATGTAGAAATGATGCTGTCCGGGCAGCCCGTCGGGGCCGGCCGCTTTCAGCAGAGCCTGACGGACCACGCCGCGAAGCGCGTCCTGCGCCATCAGATCGTAGCGCATCAGGTCCTTGGCCATGTCGATCTCCCCCGATCTCCCTGTCGAAAAAAGGGTACCCCAAGCCCGGGGCAGGTCAACGGATATCAACGGCTGGACTGCAGAAGGGAACCGGTGTGGTGAAAGACAGGCTAATCCGCTGCCGGCCAGCCATGCCGGAACATCCGCATGAGGATAAGTGGAGGCTTCTGTTGCCAGGCGCCTCCGAGCCCCGCCTGGACCGGCTAAAGGGTCCAGGACTTTAAGGCGAGATTACCCGCGCTGACTATGCAGCGAGAGCGACCTCTTCAGCAAAGTTGTCGTTGGCAACTTTCATAAGCGAGCCTGTAACGGGCCTCACCCGGGCGAAAGCAATCCCCTTTACCCGTCCGTCGATCCTGTTTCGGCCCCATGCCAGCCCGGCCACTTGCTGAAGGTGGTGCGGGGAAGGATATGGTGGAGCCGCCGGGTACTGCCCCCGGGTCCGGTCCGGTTATTACGAGCGCGTTTATCGCCATAGTCGGCAAGCCGACGCTGGTGAATATAGGCAGGAAATGTGGCGAGTTGAAGGGGCGGCTGCGGTTGCGGTTCAGGCCGCGCTGGCGCGCAGCAGGGCCAGGGTGAGGATGCTCATCGAGGTCAGATAGCCCGCCAGCAGCACCGGAAACCGCAGGGCCAGGCCCACCATGCTTGCCTTGTAGAAGCGGCGTTCCTGCCACAGGCTGAAGACCGTCATCGCGGCAAGCAGCGTGCAAATCGGCACAAGGCGCTGCAGGCCTGCGGGGATCTGCAGCATCAATGCGAGCACCAGCAGGAAAGGGATCATCGCCGTGTGCCAGTAGAAGGAATAGACGATGTGCTCGACGATCTTTCGCCGTGGATGAAGGAGCAGGTTGAGCGCTGCGAAGACCAGCACCATGGCGATGAAGGACTGGCTGAGAATGGCGCTGACCCGGTCCTCGAAACTGCCGGGCCTGCGGATCACCTCGATAAAGACCGGCGCAAGCCAGCCCCAGCCGAACGCCTGCAGCAGCGTATGATAACAGGCTGCATCTTCGGCGCGCAGAACGCGGCCGGGCGGTGTTTCGCCCCGCATGAAAGGGCGGACCATGAAGGTCGTGCCGCGGGCGTGGATCAGCATGCCGCTGGAGTCGAATTCGTCGGGACCGGGCAGGACACCGCACGTAAAGCCGCCGGGAATGCCGGATTCGCGGATAAGCCTGTCCAAGTTTTCAGCCTGTTCGCGCCGCGTGGCCGTCCATTCGGGCGTCTGGGCCCGGATCTCCGCCTCGCTGGGCGAAAACGCCACCCCGAACACGCGGATGCCTGCCAGCGCGAGTATCGCGAAGAAGGCGACCACCATGATCAGATAGAGACGGATCGGAGGTGTCAGGCCGGCTCTCTTGCCGCCGACATAGTCGGCTGCGACCTGTCCGGGGCGGGTGTAGAGGTGGCGCAGCGTGGTCAGTAGCCGGCCGTCCCAGGCGAAAAGCCCGTCGAAATATTCCGTCAGAAGGGAGACGGCCGGACGCCGGATATCGGTCGTGGACTGGCCGCAGGACGGGCAGAAGCGGTCATCCGTCACCGCACCGCAATTGGTGCAGTGCGAGAGTTCCGCGTCGCCATTGCCGCCCGGTCGGTCTGTCACGTTGCCCCCTGCCTCCATCGGTCCCGGCTGGCGACAATCAGGACGTGGAATGCTCTCGCGGGTCAAGCGGCGTGGCGCGCAGACAGAAAAAAGGCGCTGCCGGAAAACCGGCAGCGCCCTCGATCCATGCACCAGGCAGGCGTCAGCCCATCGTGAACACGTTCAGCTTGTTGCCGTCCGGATCGCGGAAATAGCCGGCATAGAAGCCGCTTTCGCCGCGCGGGCCGGCCGGGCCCTCGTCCTGGGCGCCCAGCTCGATCGCCAGCTTGTAGACCTTGTCGACCTGGGCGCGGTCCTTGGCCTGGAAGGCGGCCATGACACCGTTTCCGACCGTGGCGGTATTGCCGTCGAACGGCTTGGTCAGCGCGATGCCACAGCCGCCATTGGCCGTACCCCAGGCGATGAATGTGTCTTCCTCCATGAACCGGCCGGCACCGAATTCGGCGCAAAGCTTGTCATAGAAGGCGGCTGCGCGGGGCAGATCATTCGTCCCCAGTGTCACATAACCCAGCATGTCGATAGTCCTCCATTGCGGGGATGTTCCCCGATTGTTCCGTCGGGTAGGCTATCGCAACACAGTGCCGTGGCAAGCCGGAAACAACGTGCCGCCGGATCACTCCTGCCAGCACGGTGTCGGGAGGGGCCGCCTGCCGGTTCAGACGGTCGCGTGCTGGTTCTGGAAACGGGTCACGACTTCCACAATGACGGTGGTGGCAATGTGAGCCGCTGCGCCCACCGTCCACCAGATCGTCGCCCACAGCATGACGGAAGAGCCGGTGCCGATATTGATCCCGGTGAAAATGATCATGCCGAGCACATAGCTGGCGAGGTGGATCCAGAGGGAGAGCCGCAATCCGGCCGTCACCCTGGCGTTCTTGGTCCGTATCGTGCGGGCGGCTTCCTCCTCCGGGTCGACGCACAGCGCGAGGGCATCGACCTGGAAAGCCGCGGCCAGGGCGGTGAGGGAATCGCGGGAGGCCTGTTCGCCATTCTCGATCCGCTGCACGGTGCGAAGCCCGATCCCGGCCAGTTCTGCCAGATGTTCCTGTGACCAGTGCCGCTCCTCGCGCCAGCGTTTGATCTTCGCTGCGTCTGCCTTGAAAGCCATGTTTTTCTCCTGGAGGCTTGTTGTAATCGGATGAGCGGGATTGACCAGACCCGCGGCGGGTGCGCCACGCCTGCCTTGCGTCACGAGCCCGCCAACTGCCCGCCACCGGCCCGCCAGTTGCGTTTTGCAGGGCGTATCGAAGGCAGCGGGCAGCGAAGCGACCGGAAGTCTTGAGGCTTGGGCGGTTATCCCCGGCGCTGCGCTGCAGGCAGGCTCACGGGCGTGCTTCAAGCGGTTAGACTTGCAAGGTTCGAATCAGTCGAGTTGCGCGGATCGCAGGAGGAATTCATGGCGGACCTGGCCTTTGCGGATAGCCGGCCGGAAGCGGCGGGCGCGGGCAGCCTGCCCGGCTCGGCCGTGGAGCGTGCCTATCTCGATCTTCTGCGCGACATCCTCGAGACAGGTGCCGAACAGCACGACCGCACCGGTGTCGGGACGCGGGCCGTCTTCGGCCGGCAATTGCGCTGCGATCTGTCCGAAGGCTTTCCGCTTCTGACCACCAAGAAGGTGCACTTCAAGTCGATCGCGATCGAGCTGCTCTGGTTCCTGCGCGGCGAGACGAATGTGCGCTGGCTGCAGGAACGCGGCGTGACGATCTGGGACGAGTGGGCCGACGAGAACGGCGATCTCGGACCGGTCTACGGCAAGCAGTGGCGCCGCTGGGAAGGCCCGGACGGCACCGAGATCGACCAGTTGTCCAACATCCTCGAACAGATCCGCAACAACCCGTCCTCGCGCCGGCTGATCGTGTCGGGCTGGAACCCGGCCGATGTGCCGAACATGGCGCTGCCGCCCTGCCACACGCTCTACCAGTTCAATGTCGCCAACGGGAAACTCTCCTGCCAGCTTTACCAGCGTTCGGCCGACATGTTCCTGGGCGTGCCGTTCAACATCGCCTCCTACGCGCTACTCACCGCCATGGTGGCGCAGGTCTGCGGGCTGGAGCCGGGCGAATACATCCACACATTCGGCGACGCCCACATCTATTCCAACCATATGGACCAGGTAGAGGAACAGCTGTCGCGCACGCCGCGCCCGCTGCCGCGCCTGTCGCTCAATCCGGAGGCAAAGGACCTGTTCGCCTTCGAATACGAGGACATCACCCTCGAGGGCTACGACCCGCACCCGCGCATCGCTGCGCCGGTCGCGGTCTAGGGGGGCGCATGTCCGGACCTCTCACCGATCTGGGTGCGCAGATCGCACAGGTCTCCGACATCTATGCCCGCAATTACGGCATCGACCGGTCGGGCGACTGGTATCTGCTCAAGCTGCAGGAAGAGATGGGCGAGCTGACCCAGGCCTATCTCGATGCGACCGGCCGGTCGCGCCGCCCGGCCGACGATGAGGCCCGTGAGGCCCTGCGCCGGGAAATGGCCGATGCGCTGGGCATGCTGCTCCTGCTGGCGCGCTCCGAAGGCGTCGACCTGGACGCGGCGGTGCAGGAAAAGTGGCTCAGCTGGCTGGACAAGCCGGTCTCGGCATGACCGGCACGATTATTCCCAAAGTCTGCCTGGTCGCGGCGCGCGGCCGCAATGGTGTGATCGGTGCCGAAGGCGATCTGCCCTGGCGTCTGTCGTCCGACATGAAGCTGTTTCGCGACACGACGCGTGGCAAGCCGGTGATCATGGGGCGCAAGACCTGGGAGAGCCTGCCGCGGCGGCCGCTGCCGGGGCGGCTCAATATCGTTATCACCCGCCAGTCCGGCTATCAGGCCGACAGCGCGACGGTGGCCGGCAATCTCGGCGATGCGCTGGCTGCGGCATTCGCCCGGGCCAACGAGGATGGTTTGGACGAGGTCTGCGTCATCGGCGGCGCGCAGATCTACATGGCTGCGCTGGAGCTGGCCGACCGGCTCTACCTGACCGATGTTGATGCAGCGCCGGACGGCGACACCCGCTTCCCCGAAATCGACGAAACCGGCTGGAATGAAGTCCGCCGCGAGGCCCATCCTGCGGGTGAGGGAGATGATCACGCCTTCGTCTTCCGGCGTCTCGACCGCATCTGATACGCGCGAAAACGAGGGACGCTGCGTCTGCGTGTCCCGCTTGCCCGCTCTTGAACCCCGGCGCGCTTGCGTTCATGTAGGGCGCAAGACTAGCAAGAGGATCGATCCAGCCCATGCCGTGGAACGACAATCAGGGTGGAGGCGGCGGAGGCCCTTGGGGCTCCGGCGGAGGAAATAACAACAACCAGAACCCGTGGGGCGGACGCCGTCCCCAGGGTGGCGGCGGCGATGAAGGCCCCGATCTGGACGAGGTTGTACGCGACATGCAGCGCAAGCTGCGCGGCCTGTTCGGCGGCGGCAGCGGCGGCAATGGCGGCGGCAAGAAGGGCGGCGGTGGCGCCAGCGCCTTCGGCTTCGGTTTCATCCTGCTGGTCATCGTCGGCGTCTGGTTCATCATGCCGGGTTCCGGCTGGTACCAGGTCGGCCCGAACCAGGCCGGTGTCGTGCTGCGCTTCGGCGAATACTCCCGGACGTCCTCGCCGGGTTTCCACTTCAAGCTGCCCACGCCGATCGAAACGGTGACGCTGCCGGAAGTGACGACGACCAACACGATCACCATCGGCCAGGGCAATGAAGGCCAGATGCTCACGCGCGACGAGAATATCGTCGACATCGACTTCGCCGTGCAGTGGCGTGTCGATCTGAGCTATCCCGACGGTGTGCGCGACTATCTGTTCAATGTGCGCGATCCGGAAGCGACCGTGCGTGCTGTTGCCGAAAGCGCCATGCGCGAAGTGGTCGGTACGTCGGACCTGCAATTCATCATCACCGAAGGCCGGACCGAGGTGTCCCACCGGACACGGGCGCTGCTGCAGGAAACGCTGAACGAGTACAATGCCGGCATCGAGGTTCTGCAGGTCAACCTGCGGAATGCCCAGCCGCCGGAACGGGTGATCGACGCCTTCCGCGGCGTGGACGTCGCCCAGCAGGAAGCCGAGCGCGCCCAGCTCAACGCCACCGCCCACGCCAACAGCGTGATCCCGGCGGCACGCGGCCGCGCCGCCCAGGTGACCCAGCAGGCGCAGGCCTACCGGGACTCGGTGATCGCCGAAGCCCAGGGTCAGGCCGACCGCTTTGTCGCGATCTATGACCAGTACCGCCAGGCACCGAATGTCACACGGCGCCGCATGTATCTGGAGACGATCGAGGAAATCTTCCGCCGGTCGGACCTGATCGTGCTCGATGACCAGGCCGGGGCCGTGCCCTACCTGCCGCTCAACGAACTCGGCCAGAACCGCAACCGTACGCAAGGAGGCAATCAATGATCCGCACGCTCGGCATTATCATTCTTGCGGTTGCCGTCTTCATCGGCCTGCAGAGTGTCTACACGGTCTCGGAAACCGAACAGGCCCTGATCCTGCGCCTCGGTGAGCCCGTCGATGCGGTCAACGAGGTCGGCGAACCCGATCCGGGCCTGCACTTCAAGACGCCCTTCATCATGGAGGTACTGACCTTCGACAAGCGCAATATCGAGCTCGATCTCGATCCGGAAGAAATCCTGGCCTCGGACCAGGAGCGTCTCATCGTCGACGCCTTCCTGCGTTATCGCATCACCGATCCGCTGCGCTTCTACCAGACCTTCCGCGACGAGCGCGGCGCCCGCGTTCGCCTGCAGCAGATCATGGATGACAGCCTGCGCGGCGTCATCGCGTCGATCCCGTCCTCCGAAGTCATCTCCGGCCAGCGTGCCGAGCTGATGGACCGGGTGCAGACCGCGGTGGAAGACCAGGTCCGCACCGGCAGCTTCGGCATCGAGGTGATCGATGTGCGCATCCTGCGGGCCGATCTGCCGCAACAGATCGCCGAGAACGTCTTCCAGCGTATGCGCTCGGAACGTGACCAGGAAGCGGCCCGTATCCGCGCCGAAGGCGAGCAGCGGGCGGCCGAAATCCGCGCCAATGCCGATCGCCAGGCGGCGATCATCGAGGCTGAGGCGCGCGCCGAATCCGAACGGATCCGCGGTGAGGGCGATGCCCGCCGGAACGAAATCTTCGCCGAGGCCTACAGCCGCGACGAGGAATTCTTCGCCTTCTATCGCTCGATGCTGGCCTATCAGCAGGCGATGGGCGACGGCACGCCGATCGTGATTCCGCCGGACAGCGAGTTCTTCAACTACTTCCGGTCGGAAACCGGCCAGTAGTGTGGACGGTCCTGATCGCCGGGCTCGGGGTGGCGATCGCGCTTGAAGGCGCGGTCTACGCCCTGGCCCCCGGCGCGATGAAAGACGTGATCGCCAGAATTGGCGCGATGAGCCCGGACCAGCTTCGCCTGGCCGGGCTCACGGCTTTGTGTCTCGGCGTCGCCATCGTTGCTCTGGCGGTACGCTGACAACACCGCAAACTTCACGCCTGCATCACTGCGGTTGCAGCGGGGTACCGCGAAGCGGTATTCACCTTGTCCTGTATTCCGGTCCCGAAATCGAACGGATATTTGCAATGCGGCGTTTTCTTGTTGTCTTCCTGGTTCTCCTGGCCACTCCGGCGGTGCTGGCGCATCCGGCGCCTGACGGTTTTGCCGACCTCGCCGAGCGTCTTTCGCCGGCCGTGGTGAACATCTCGGCCGCCCAGCGGCTGGACAGCGGAGACGGCTTGCCGGAATTCCCCGAGGGCTCGCCGCTGGAGCGCTTCAACGACATTTTCGGCGATGCGCCGCGTATCGCCAACTCGCTCGGTTCCGGCTTCATTATCGACCCCGAAGGCCTGGTGGTCACCAATAACCACGTCATCGACGGGGCGGACGAGGTCGAGGTCGCCCTGCCTGACGGGCGAGTCTTTGCGGCTGAAGTCGTGGGGATCGATCCCGTCACCGACCTGGCCGTCCTGCGCATGGAAGTGAACGAGGCGCTGCCCCACGTCGATTTCGGCGACAGTGACACGGCGCGCGTCGGCGACTGGGTGATCGCGATCGGTAATCCCTTTGGCCTGGGCGGTACGCTGACGGCCGGTGTGGTCTCGGCACGCGGCCGCGATGCCGGCGGTCAGTATGACGACTACATCCAGACCGATGTGGCCATCAATACGGGCAATTCCGGCGGCCCGCTGTTCGACATGGCGGGCAATGTGGTCGGTGTGAACACGCTGATCCTGTCGCCGACCGGCGCCAGCGTCGGCATCTCGCTGTCCATCCCGTCCAATCTGGCGCGCCGCGTGGTCGACCAGCTGATCGAGTTCGGCGAGACCCGCCGCGGCTGGCTCGGCGTGAGCGTGCATCGCGTCACTCCGGAACTGGCCGAGAGCTTTGGCCTGAACACGCCTTATGGCGCCATCGTGTCGCGGATCGAGGAAGACGGTCCGGGCGAGGCCGCCGGCCTGCGCCAGGGGGATCTGATCCTGAGCTTTGACGGTGAGCGTGTCCGCGAGAGCCGCACCTTTCCGCGCATGGTCGCGGAGAGCGAGATCGGCCGCGAGGTCGAGGTCGAGATCATCCGCCGCGATCGCCGCATGACGCTGGACATCACGGTGGGCGAACTTGAGCGCGAGGGCGATGAAGATGCGGCGTCGGGCAGCGGTTCCGCCGGCGGCGTGGTCGATCCCTCCCAGGGCAATGCCAATGAAGTTCTCGGCATGACGCTGGCCGCACTCGACGCGCCTTCGCGCCGCCGCTACCGCGTCGATCCCGACGCCCAGGGCGTGCTGGTCACCGATGTCGACGCGTCCAGCGATGCCGCCGGCAAGATCCGCCCCGGTGATGTGATTGAGGAAGTGGAATTCACCCGCGTTGCGACCATCGCCGATATCCGCGAGATCGTTGCCGGCCACTCCGGCGGTCCGATCCGCTTTCAGGTCAATCGCGGCGGCCAGTACGTGCTGCATTCCATCCGGCCGTGACATCGCGGGCCCTGCTGATCGCGGGACCGACGGCGGCGGGCAAGACCGCCCTGGCAATTGCTGCGGCTGAGCGGCTGGACGGCGAGATCGTCAATGCGGATTCCATGCAGATCTATGACGGTCTGCATCTGATCACCGCGCGGCCGTCACCCGAGGAAGCCGCCCGTATTCCCCATCATCTCTTCGGCGTGGCCGACCCCGGCGAACGCTGGTCGGCGGGACGATGGGCCGAGGCCGCTCTGGCCACCTGCGCGGATATCCGGGCCCGCGGACGCACGCCCATCCTGGTCGGCGGGACGGGGCTCTACTTCCACACACTGACGGTTGGTCTGGCGCCTGTGCCGGAGATCGGACCGGCTGCGCGGGAGCAGGCGGCGGCGCTGTTCGAAGCGGGCGGTATGGAGGCGTTGCGCGATGAGGCGCGCCGTCTGGATCCGGCTGCCGAGGCGCGGATCGAGCAGGGCGATCGCCAGCGCCTGCTGCGCGTGGTGGAGGTCGGCTTTGAAACCGGCCGGGCTCTCTCCGACTTCCAGGTCGACACGCAACCGCTCCTGCCCCCGGACAGCTGGCGCGGCCTCGTCATCGAACCGGACCGGTCTGCGCTCTACGACCGGATCGACAGGCGTCTCGACGGGATGATGGAAGCCGGGGCGCTGGCCGAGGTTGAAGCGTTCGCGGCCCGCAATCTCGATCCTGACCTGCCTGCCATGAAGGCACTTGGCGTGCCACCGCTGATCGCGCATCTGCGGGGCGAGCTCGATCTCGACACGGCGGTCGAGACGGCAAAGCGTGACAGCCGCCGCTATGCCAAACGTCAACTGACATGGTTCCGTAATCAAACGGCCAGCTGGCCGCGGATAGTCTCGCTCGATCCGGCAGCGGCACAGGCCGAACTCGCCGGCATTCTGGACGAGGGGGACTGACATGCATCCAGCTACCATGATCAACGCGCTGACGGCACTGACCCTGACGGCGACACCGGCGATAGCCCAGGAGACGGCTGTCGATGCCATCATGCAGGCCGATCGCGATTTTGCGGCGATGGCCGCCCAGACCGGGCCCGGTCCAGCGTTCGAGGCCTATATGGACGATGTCGACGGGCGGCTGATCCGCGGTACGGCGGACGCGCTGGTCGGCTCGGCAGAGATACGCGGCTCGTTCGATGCCTGGCCGGAGGGCATCCTGCTGCACTGGGAGCCGCTGGAAGGCTTTGCCTCCGAGGGTGGCGATTTCGGTGTCACCTGGGGGCTGTGGTCGCTGCATCCGGATGGAGATCGTGCCAGCGCGCCGGCCGGACGCGGCACCTATGTCACCGTATGGCGGCAGGACGAGGCGGGGAATTGGCGCGGTTTGCTGGACATGGGGACGAATGATCCGTCCTATCGGCCCGGAGCACCGGAAGCCGATTCGCAAAGCGCCCCCGAGGATGACTGACCCGCTTTATACCAAAGACATCGATCTCGACCCGATCCGTAAATGCCGCCTGGCCATTCTGGGCTATGGCAATCATGGCCGATCGCACGCGCTCTGCCTGCGTGACAGCGGTGTGCAGGATATCCGGATCGCGCTGCGGGACGGCTCGCCGTCGCGCAGCAAGGCCGAGGCGGACGGGTTCGAGGTGGTCGGCCTGGACGAGGCGGCGCGCTGGGCCGATGCCATCGCGCTGCTCGCCGCCGACGAGGCGCATCGCCAGATCTGGGACCAGCATATCGCGCCGCATCGCAAACCCGGCCAGGCGCTGATCCTGTGCCACGGTTTCTCGATCCATTACGGGCTGATCGAGCCGCCCGCCGATGCCGACATCATCCTGGCCGCCGCGAAAGGGCCGGGCGGGGCGGTGCGCCAGGAATTCGAGAAGGGCAAGGGGCTGATCGGCTTTTGGGCTGTGCACCAGGACGCTTCCGGCCACGCCCGCGAGCTTGCCCTGGCCTATCTCGCCGGCATCGGATCCGGTGAGGTCGGCATTTTCCCGACAACATTCCGCGAGGAGACTGTGTCCGACCTGTTCGGCGAACAGGTCGTTCTCGTGGGCGGGATGGTTGCTCTAGCCAAAGCCAGTTTCGACCGGCTGGTTGCTGCGGGCGTATCGCCGCGCATGGCCTATATCGACTGCGTCCACGAGATCAAATATCTCGCCGACCTGATCCAGGCACGCGGAATTGCCGGCATGTATGAGGCGATCTCCGACACTGCGGAATTCGGTGCGCGCCAGATCGAGGATGCGATTGCAGGCCCGGAGCTCCGGCGCACCTTCGATAAGGCCATGGCCGCGATCGAGGATGGCAGTTTTGCCCGGCGCTGGGTCGAGACCTATGAGGCCGGCAATGCCATGACAGCGGACCGGGCCCGCGACCGTGAACTGCCGGTCGAGGCGGCCGGTGCTGAGCTTCGCAGCCGTATCTACGGTGACGCGAAATAGCCAAGCCGCTAATGGGGCTGTATTAAGCGGCTATTGTTTGTTTCTCGCTGCGGGGGCAGGACATGTCATTCAATCCGGTCAAGATCCGGCGATATGGTGAACCCAAGGAAGTGGTTGCGCGCGTCTTCGAGGAAGTGGGCGGCATCCCGAAGGTCATGGAATTGCTCGATCTGAGCCGCACGCGCGTCTATGCGCTGGCGGACCCGGACTCCAGCAATGAAATCTCCTACACCCGCATGGCCACGCTGACCGAGAACGGCGCGACGGCCGCGGCGCAGCATCTGGCTGCCCTGGCGGGCGGGATTTTCCTGCCGATCGAGAAGGCGGACGATGCCAACTGGCTGGCGCTGGCCGGCGATGCCAGCCGCTCCAATGCGCGCAATATCTCCGCGCTGATGGAGTCGCTGAGTGAGACCGAGCGCTCGCCCGGCCGGGTTGATCAGGACGAGGCTCGCGGCATTCTCAAGGTTCTGGACGAACAGCTCGCCGTGCTGGCCATCCAGCGCGCCAAGCTGGTGGCCATCGCTTCGGGCGAAGCCGTCGACATGGACGCGGAAATGTCCGACGGTGAGGCGGGTTCCAACTGATTTGCGCACGGCCCGGCCAGTGACCTGTCAGACGAACCGCGCCATACGGAACGGCCGAGCATGAACCGGATTTTCGATTTCATCCTGCGTATGGATGCGCGTGCAGCGCGGGCCATCGGCGTGTCGGTGGCCCTTTTCGTTGTGGTCGCCGTCATTTTCCTGATCGGGCGTTTCGTGCTGGAGATCGAGCCGGGTGCGGCCGGCAGCTGGTTCGGATCGCTGCAGGACCGCTGGTATGCCCTGCCTGTGACGATCGGCGTCTTTATCGCCCTGTCCTTCCTGGGAGCACCGCAGTTCGGACTGATGGCTGCAGCCATTGTCGCCTTCGGTCCGGTCACCGGCGCGCTCTACGCCTGGATCGCGACGCTGACGGCGGCATCGGTGAATTTCTGGATGGGGCGCGTCTTCGGCGCGCGCATTCTCAAACGCTATGGCGGCGACTGGGCCAACCGGATCTCGAGTTTCATCGGCCGCAACGGGCTGGTGGCGTCCATGGTCGTGCGCTGGGTCCCGTCGGGGCCCTTCATCGTCGTCAATATGGGCTTCGGCATTGCCCGCACGCCCTATTGGGCTTTCCTGCTGGGCACCGCCCTGGGCACCGGTCCCAAGATCATCGTGGTCGGCCTTGCAGGGCAGGGGATTCTGGCCATGCTGGGCGAAGGCCGGGTGCTGGTCGGACTGGCGCTGTTCGGCGCGGTCGGGGCCTGGTTCGGCATCATGCTGGTGGCGCGCAAATGGCTGCGCCGGAACCGGCCCGAGCCGGCGGCCGAGACCGAGGCAGCGACGCTCGATTAGCAGGCGCACCTGCCATGACATGTGTGTCCGCACGGTCGCACCCCTTGCAATCTATCGCGGAGCATCGCACAAGAAAAACAAGTTGCACCGCGGCTTTGCCGCCACACGTCTGAACGCGCCACGCTCATGCTCAACAGCCTTTTCGGTTTGCTCTCCGCGGATATCGCCATCGACTTGGGTACCGCGAACACGCTCGTCTACGTCAAGGGACGCGGTGTCGTCCTGAACGAACCTTCCGTCGTCGCCTACAAGGTGGAGAAGGGGCGCAAGCACGTGCAGGCCGTCGGCGCCGAGGCCAAGCTGATGCTGGGCAAGACGCCGGGCAATGTCGAAGCCATCCGTCCGATGCGTGACGGCGTGATCGCCGATTTCGACGTGGCCGAGGAAATGATCAAGCACTTCATCCAGAAAGTGCACAATCGCCGCGCCATGGTGTCGCCGCAGGTGGTGATCTGCGTGCCGTCCGGCGCAACGGCGGTCGAGCGCCGCGCCATCCACGAGAGTGCTCTGGGTGCCGGTGCCCGCAAGGTCTATCTGATCGACGAGCCGATGGCGGCTGCCGTCGGCGCCGGCCTGCCGATCGACGAACCGACCGGTTCGATGATCGTCGATATCGGCGGCGGCACGACCGAAGTGGCCGTGATGTCGCTGTCCGGCATCGTCTATTCGCGCTCGGTGCGGGTCGGTGGCGACAAGATGGACGAGGCGATCATCAACTATATCCGCCGTTCGGCGAACCTTCTGATCGGCGAGACTTCGGCCGAACGGATCAAGAAGGAAATCGGGTCGGCCATGCCGCCGGTGAAGGGCGAAGGCCTGTCGCTGGACATCAAGGGCCGCGACCTGATGAATGGCGTGCCGCGCGAGATCGCCGTCACCGAAGCCATGATCGCTGACAGCCTGTCCGAGCCGGTCGAACAGATCGTCGAAGCCGTCAAGCAGGCCCTCGAGGCGACGCCGCCGGAACTGGCGGCCGATATCGTCGACAAGGGGATCGTGCTGACCGGCGGCGGCGCCTTGCTGCGCAACCTCGATACCGAGCTGCGCGAACGCACCGGCCTGCCGGTGAGCCTGGCCGACGAGGCGCTGTCCTGCGTCGTGCTCGGTTGCGGCAAGGCCGTCGAGGACTTGCGGATTTGGCGCCCCATTCTCTCCGAAGCCGTGTAACCTCCGCCCTTGCGGGGGAGAAGGAGTGAGTCGCGGTGGCCACGAGGCGCTCGACACGACATGATGGCGAGCAGGGCGTCCGTTTCTCGCGGACCGTCTTC
Organism: Maricaulis sp.; assembly: GCF_017642925.1. Taxonomy (GTDB): domain Bacteria; phylum Pseudomonadota; class Alphaproteobacteria; order Caulobacterales; family Maricaulaceae; genus Maricaulis. The sequence goes on from NZ_JAEPOL010000021.1 coordinate 15,042, forward strand.
ATTGCGCTTCTTGTTCTGTCCTGTGCGCTGATCGCCTTCGATCGCCCGCAATCGCGATCCGACACCTTCGCCCGTATCCGCGCCGGCTTTACCGACCTGACGGCGCCCGTGCTGGAACTGGCCGCCCAGCCGCTTCGCGCCATCAAGAATATCGGTCCCTATTTCCGCCGGCAGGGCGAGCTTGCCCAGGAGAACGCCGATCTGCGCCAGCAATTGATCGAGGCGCGCTACTGGGAAGATCTCGCCTATCGCCAGCGCGACCGGATCGAGATCTATGAAGACGCCCTCAATGTCGACACGCCTGCGACCCAGGACCGGATCGGTGCCTGGACCGTGGCTGACCCGCGTGGCCCCTTCGTCCGTGCCCGCCTGATCGGCCGCGGCGCCCAGTCGGGCATCGAGGATGGCTATCCGGTCATCAATCTCTACGGCCTCGTCGGACGGGTCTACGAGACCGGCCGCCATTCAGCCCGTGTGCTGCTGCTGACCGACCTCAACAGCCGGATCCCCGTGATGGCCGACCGGTCCAATGCGCGGGCCATTCTCGTCGGCGACAACTCGCCCTTTCCGCGTCTGGAATATGTCGGCCGGGCACCGGATATCCAGCCGGGCGACCGTATTGTCTCGTCGGGCGATGACGGCATCCTGCCGCGCGGTCTGCCTGTGGGCGAAGCGGTGGCCACGCGCGAGGGCGGATGGCGGGTCCGACTCTATTCGGACCAGGCGCCGATCGATTTTGTCTGGGTGTGGCCGTACCGCCGTGTGACCCCGCCGGACGAGGAGGTCAGCACCGACGAAGCCGGACTCCTCGACCCCGAAGAAGCCGGCCCGGCGACAGCCGAACCGGTCGCCGAGGCGGCGCCTGTGGGCGCGGACAGCGGCGATGAAGAAGGCCGCGCTGCTGTGGATCCGGAGGCCCAGCCATGAGAAAGCCGACCGACCGCAGCTCGATCTGGACCTCTGTTGCCCTGTGCGTTTTCACTGTCCTGCTGGCCCTAGTCACCCAGGCGGCACCGACGCGCCTGATCGACGGCATATCGGTCATGCCGACCTGGCCGCTGATGGTGATTTTCCTGTGGTCGGGTCTGCGCCCGCACTTCATGCCGCCGATCGTGATCTTTGCCGTCGGTCTCGCCCAGGACCTCCTGACCGGTGCACCGATGGGGGTCTGGGCCCTGTCCTATCTGGTCGCGCTGGCCGTCTGCCGCTTCCGCGGCGAGGACGGCATGCCGCGCGATCTGCCGCCGGTCCTGCTGCGTTTCGGCGCAACGCTCCTGCTGGCGCACGGTATCGCTTTCGCCGCCGGGAGCTTTGCACTGGAACAGATGGCCGACCTGCAGCTCTTGATCATCGAACTGGCAGCCACGATGCTGATGTTCCCGCTTCTGGCCTTCCTGGCGCTGCGAAATCGCCGCCCGGGCCGGTCCGGGTTCATCGGGGGCTGATCGCGAGGCAAGATGCGCGCTGACCGCCAGGAACAGGATCTGAAATTCACCCGCCGGGCCCTCATCATGTCGGGGCTGGGCGGACTGGCCTTTATCGGGCTGGGCGCGCGCCTGTATTCGCTGCAGATGCTGGAAGGCGAGCGCTACCGGCTGCTGTCCGAAGACAACCAGTTCAACTTCGATCTCCTGCCGCCGTCGCGGGGCCGTATCCTCGATCGTTTCGGCGTCGCGGTCGCCGACAATCGTGACAGCTACCGCGTGCTGCTGGTGCCCGAGCAGGCCGGCGATGTCGGGGCGGCCCTGGACCGGCTGTCACGCTTCATGCCCCTGTCCGACGCCGATCGCGAGCGGGTGCTGCGCGCGGTGCGCCGCCAGTCGCGCTATCGCCCGGTGACCGTGGCGGACGATCTGGACTGGCAGACGTTCTCGGCGATCAATCTCAATGCGCCGGATCTGGGCGGTGTGCGTCCCGATGTCGGCGAGGTGCGGTCCTACCCCTATGGCGCGGCCTTCGCGCATGTCATCGGCTATGTGCAGACGGCGAACGAGGACGATATCGCCGCCAGTCCACGCGAGGAGGAGGGGCTGCTGCTGCATCCGGGTTTCCGGGTCGGCAAGACGGGTGTGGAAGTCTCTCGCGAGCGCGATCTGCGCGGGGCCGCCGGTGCACTGAAGACCGAGGTCAATGCCCGCGGCCGCGTGATCCGCGAACTGCCCGAACAGTCCACGGCGCCCCAGCCCGGCCGGGATGTGGTCCTGACCCTCGACGCCGATATCCAGCGTTACGCTCATGAACGGTTGGGGCAGGAATCCGCTTCGGCGGTGGTGATCGACGTGAATACGGGCGAGCTCATTGCGCTTGTGTCCACGCCCAGCTTCGATCCCAACCTGTTTGTCGGCGGCATTTCCTCGTCGGACTACGCGGCTCTGCGGGCGAACGATCACAACCCGCTCTTCCATAAATCGATCATGGGGACCTATCCGCCGGGCTCGACCTTCAAGGCGGTTGTCGCTGCAGCGGCGCTGGAGCACGGCCTTGTCGATCCCAACGAGACGATCTTCTGCAACGGATCCACCATGCTGGGCCGGCGCGAGTTTCACTGCTGGCGCCGCCGGGGCCACGGACGCGTGAACCTGCACGAAGCGGTGAAGACATCCTGCGACATCTTCTTTTATGAAATGGCCGACCGGCTCGGGATCGACCGGCTTCACGACATGGCGGTCCGCTTCGGTGTCGGCGAACAGTTCGATATCGGCATTTCCGGCGTGCGTTCGGGCAATATGCCGAACCCGGCCTGGCTGCGTGCGCGCAGCAATGAGCCCTGGACGACGGGGCACACCTATAATGTCGGCATCGGCCAGGGCGCCGTGCTGATGTCACCGCTGCAGCTGGCGGTGATGACGGCCCGTGTCGCGTCCGGCCGGGCTGTCGAACCGACGCTCTACCGCAATGCGCTGGCCCGTCCGGCGCCGCATATCGGCGTGTCCGAACCGGCGCTGGCCCGCGTGCGGGCCGGCCTTCGCGGCGTGGTCGAGGAACCGGGCGGCACGTCCTATTCGCTGGGCGGGCTGGGCATCGAAGGCGTCGCCATGGCCGGCAAGACCGGTACGGCACAGGTCTATTCCATCACCGCCGAGGAGCGCGCGTCCGGCGTTCGCGATCAGGACGACCTGCCCTGGCGGCTGCGCGATCACGGGCTTTTCATGTGCTATGCGCCGGCCGACGATCCGAAGTATGCCGTGGTCGTCGTGGTGGAGCATGGCGGCGGATCGAGCGCTGCAACGCGTCCGGCCCGTGATATCCTGCGCCGCGTCGTCGCGCGCGACCCGTCGAGCCGCGCCGGCGTGTTTGCCGATCTTGCCGGTACTGACCGGCGCGGGGGCGCGTGATGGCGGTTTTTCGCGAGAGCGTGCCGCGCGACCTGCGCGGCAAGCTGATGGAGCTGAACTGGACCCTGGTCCTGCTTCTGGTTCTGCTGGGGGCGGCCGGTGTCGGCATGCTGTACTCGGTGGCCGGCGGCAGCTGGACGCCCTGGGCGGTCAATCATGCCATCCGCTTTTCGGCGGCTTTCGGCGGCATGATGGTGATCGCGATGTTCCCGCCGCGCTTCTGGATGGGCGTGGCCTACCCGATCTATGTCGTGGCGCTGGTCCTGCTGGCAGGGGTCGAGATTGCCGGTGTCACGATCAACGGGTCGCAGCGTTGGCTGGATATCGGACCGATACGGGTACAGCCCTCCGAAGTCATGAAGCTGGCCCTCGTGTTCGCGCTGGCACGCTTCTATCACGACCTGCCGACCGAGAAGGTCTCCAGCCTTGGCGGCCTGCTGGTTCCGGCCGCGCTGATCGGTCTGCCCGCGCTGCTGATCGCCAAACAGCCGGACCTGGGCACTACCCTGCTTCTCATCGCAACCGGCGGGGCAATCGTTTTCCTGGCCGGGCTGAGCTGGAAGATCATCCTGCCGGGCGCGATTGCCGCTGTCGTCGGTGCTGTCGGCTTCTTCCGCTACGGCCTGCACGACTACCAGCGCGAACGCATCATGACGATGTTCAATCCGGACGCCGATCCGCTCGGCGCGGGCTACCAGATCCTGCAGTCGAAGATCGCGCTGGGCTCCGGCGGGTTCACCGGCAAGGGTTTCATGGAGGGCACCCAGTCCCAGCTGGAATACCTGCCGGAAAAGCAGACCGACTTCATCTTTACGATCCTGGGTGAGGAATTCGGCTTTGTCGGCGGGCTCGTCGTCTTGTCGATCTACGCGCTCGTGCTGGCCAACACGATCGCCATCGCGATCAGCTGCAAGTCCACCTTCCTGCGGCTTTTGAGCATGGGCGTGGCGACGACGTTTGCGCTCTACGTGATCATCAATGTCGGCATGGTGATGGGGGCCCTGCCGGTGGTTGGCGTACCCTTGCCGCTGATTTCCTATGGCGGCACGGTGATGATGGCCGTGCTGGCCGGCTTCGGCCTGATCCTGGGCGCGCACATCCACCGCAACGCCGAACCGCCGCGAGGCGCGGGGCTGTTCGGCTAAGCAGCTGCGCCGCGGGCGCCGTCCCGGTGTATCGGCATATAGCTCTGCCGCGCACGTTGGTTGCGCTGGCGAAGCCAGCTTGACCTGATCGGGCCGTTGGGGAAGTGTGCGCGACAATTTTTCGCAATTCGGGCGCGGGGGGCCGCGCCCAGGCAGGGGAGAGTTTTCATGGCGGTTACGCCCACGGGGACGCATGCGCACTGGTCGTCGCGCTTTGCATTCATCATGGCAGCGGTCGGGTCCGCGGTTGGTCTCGGCAATCTCTGGCGCTTCCCGTTCATGACGGGGCAGAATGGCGGTTCGGCCTTCGTGCTGATCTATATCGGCTGTGTGATCCTGTTCGCGCTGCCGGTGCTGATGGCGGAAATCGCCATCGGCCGACACGCCCAGCAATCGGCGATCTCCTCGACGCGCAAGATGGCGCTCGAGGCCGGCAAGTCGGGCAACTGGTCGATCGTGGGTTGGGTGTGTACCGCGGCCGGCTTCCTGATCCTGACGACTTATTCCGTCATTGCCGGCCAGGTCATGGCCTTCTCGGTCGCCGGTTTCGCCGGTGGTTTCGGGACGGATGAAGGCGCGACCATGTTCTACAATGGTCAGGGCATTCAGCTGTTCTGGCACGTCCTGTTCATGGGCCTGACGGTCGGTATTGTCGCCCAGGGTCTCAAGGGCGGGATTGAACGCGTCGCCACGCTGCTCATGCCGCTCTTCTTCGTTGTTCTGCTGGGTCTGACCATCTACTCGCTGGTCAACGGCCACGCGGCTGAAGCTGTCGCCTATCTCTTCCGCCCGGACTTTTCGGCGGTTTCGGGCCAGACCTTCGTGCAGGCGCTCGGCCAGGCTTTCTTCTCGGTCTCGGTCGCCTCGGCAATCATGATCACCTACGGCTCCTACCTGTCCAAAGATGCCAATATCGGTTCCTCCTCGCTGACCATTGCGTCGGCCGACACGCTGGTCGCCCTTGTGGCCGGCCTGATGATCTTCCCGATCGTCTTCATGGTGGGTATCGATCCGGGTGAGGGCCTCGGCCTGATCTTCTCCGCACTGCCGGCCGTTTTTGCCGACATGCCGGCGGGCAATATCATTGGCGGTTCCTTCTTCGCACTGGCGCTGATCGCCGCGGTGACATCATCGATCTCGCTGCTGGAAGGCGTCGTGGCGTTCGTTGACGAGCACGCGAATTTCGGCCGTGCACAGACGGCGGTGCTGGTCGGCTTCTTCGCCTTCATGATCGGTGCGGGTGCGGTCTACTCGCCGGAGTTCGGCGGCAATTTCGTCGACTGGCTCTCGGGCAGCCTGCTGCTGCCGCTGGGCGGTTTCCTGGTGGCGGTTTTTGCCGGCTGGGTGATCCCGAAGGCGCTGCTGCGTGACGAGCTCTCGCACACCGGCAAGGGGTTGTTCGAGTTCTTCCACTTTGCGGTGCGCTGGATCGTGCCGCCGGCGATCTTCGTGATCCTGGCACTGGGCATGGATGCCCAGTTCAATAATGGTGCCATTGGTGCCATGCTGGGGCTCAGCTAGAGCCTCATAACGGCATCATTGAAGTAACACGGGGTCGCATCCATCCGGTGCGGCCCCGTTTTCTTTTGAGGGATCAGCTCATGCGGTCGGCAAAGGCGTCGGTCGCGCGCACCAGGGCATCGACGACGCCCGGTTCGCCTGCGGCATGACCGGCATCGCCGATCATCTGCAGCCGCGCCCGCGGCCAGGCCCGGGCCAGCGACCAGGCCGAGCGCGGCGGGGTCACCATGTCGTAGCGGCCCTGCACGATGACGCCGGGCAGATGGCTGAAACGGCCGACATCCTCCAGCAGCACGCCGTCGCGTTCCAGAAAGCCCTTGTGGACGAAATAATGCGTCTCCAGCCGGGCCAGCGCGTCGGCGCGGATCGGGTCGGCAAGCGGGGCAGAAGGATCGCCGGTCATCGAGATCAGGGCGCTTTCCCAGCGCGCCCAGGCGAGGGCGTCAGGCCGGCGGCGAATAATGTCCGGCTCGGCCAGGCGCTCGTAATAGGCACGCACGATATCGCCGCGTTCTTCCGGGGCGAGCGGATCGACCAGGCGTTCCCAGGCGTCCGGGAACAGCATGTTGGCGCCCTGGCGGTAGAACCAGTTCAGCTCCAGATCGGTGCACAGGAAGACGCCGCGCAGGACGAGGCCGAGGCAGCGGTCCGGGTGCTGGCGGGCATAGGCGATGGCCAGTGTCGCGCCCCAGGAGCCGCCGAAGACCAGCCACTTGTCGACGCCCATGCGTTCGCGGATGCGCTCGATATCGTCGATCAGGTCGGCGGTGGTGTTTTTCTCCAGCCCGCCATGCGGTGTGGAGCGGCCACAGCCGCGCTGGTCGAACAGGATGATGCGATAGCGGCGCGGGTCGAAAAAACGGCGCAGGGCGGGCGAGACCCCGCCGCCCGGACCGCCATGCAGGGTGATCACGGGCAGGCCGTCAGGACGGCCGCATTCCTCGACATGAAGCTCGTGTCCGCCGCTCACCGGCAGGCGGAATGTCTGCGTTGCGTGGATCGGCGGATACAGCAGTCGGCGGGAGTAGGCGGCGTCCATTCCAGTCCTGTCCTGTTAGCGCGGCGTAAACGCAATAAACCATAGCCTAGACCCTCATGTCCCTATATCATCTTTCACCTTGGGGCTAATCAGAGACTGTTGGGAAAACACCGCGTGATGACCGGACTTCGGCGCTTCCTTGTGGCATTGGCCGCGTGTTCCTTCGTCGCGGGCTGTGCCAGTGCCCCGATTTCCGTCTCGTCCCGCTTTGCCGGAACCGGTGAAGCCTCGCCGCAGCAGGCCAGCGTCAGCCGGACGGCCGCCGATTTCGAGGATGTCGCCCGGGCGCGCGGCTGGATCCGCGAAGCCGGATCGATGGAAACCGCCATGTCCTGGATGGGCCGCCTGGCGGGCCAGTCGGACGAAGACGCCAGCGCTGACCGCGCGCCTGTTGCCCGCTATCTGGAAGCCAATGAAACCGCGCTCGACGCGCCCGGTTTTGCAGCCCATTTCCTGACCGACATGACCCTGGCCTGGGAACTGGCCGGCGCGGTCGACAACGCAGCGGCTGATCTGGTCGGCCAGGGCGGCGGTGTATCGCGCAATGCCCTCAGCCGCAGCATCGGCGATGTCGAGACGGTTGCGGCCCGGGCCCGCGATACGCTGGATCTGTTTGATGCGGTGCTGGCCAACATGCCGGTGCCGGCAGATGACGAGCTGGCCAGCCAGCTGGTGGCCGAGCGGGACCTCTTTGCCGTCCGCACCGACAGCCTGCGCGAGCGCGTCGACGAACTGGTCGAACTGCGCCGCAGCAATGCGTCTGACGACAGCCTGTCCTGATGCTCGATCCCGATAGCGTAAAGGGCTTTCTCGCTCCCGAGGAAGGCGCGGATCTCGCCGCCTGTGCACGCGAGGCCGGACGGCTCGGCCCGGTGCTGGAGATCGGCAGTTATTGCGGCAAGTCGGCGCTCTATCTGGGACCGGCGGTGCGCGAGGCGGGGACGGTGCTGTTCACGCTCGACCATCATCGTGGCTCGGAAGAGCACCAGAAGGGCGAAGAGTATCACGACCCGGATCTCTACAATGCCGAACTCGGTGCGGTGGAAACACTGCCGGCCCTGCGCGAGACGCTGTTCCGGGGCGGTCTGGAAGACTGTGTGATCCCCGTGATCGGCAAGTCGGTGGCCGTGGCTGCCCACTGGACCACGCCGCTGGGCATGGTCTTCATCGATGGCGGACATTCCATGGACGCGGCTTTGGCGGATTATCGCGGCTGGAGCGGACGCATCCTGCCGGGCGGATTGCTGGCCATTCACGACGTCTTCCCGAACCCGGAAGACGGCGGCCGTCCGCCCTACGAAATCTGGAAGCTGGCCTGTGCCTCCGGCCTGTTCGAACCGGTCAGGCGGACAGGAACGCTGGAAGTGCTTCGGCGTCTGGCCTGACCGGATATTCCACCACCCAGTTGCGCACCAGCAGCCCGGAGCCCGGGGTGAGGGCGTCCAGGGCATCGGCCGCCATGATCAGCGCGCCGGCGGTCCAGCTGGGGCGCTCATAGGGCCAGACGACTTCCTCGACGAATTGCCAGCCCATCCAGTAGCCGCCGGACTTGGCTTTCAGCGGCGCGAGATCGGCGATCAGCGTGCGGGCCTGGTCGCGCTTGCCGGCGGCGAGGCAGGCCAGGGCCAGCTCGGCGGTTTCGGCTGCCGTGACCCAGGGCTCGTCTGAAACGCAACGGCAGCCCAGCCCCGGCTTCACAAAATCGGTCCAGCGGGCATAGAGGCGGGCGCGGGCGGCCTCGCCGGTCAGCACGCCGGCGAGAACCGGATAATACCAGTCCATTGCATAGCGGCGGCGATCCGTACCCTTGCGGTCGAAGCGGGCATCGTTCTCGCGCAGCACTGCGCCCAGCTTGCGCCGGGCCTGGGCCCAGTGATCGACCGGGGCCTCCATCAGGCGGCCCATCAGGATGGCGCATTCCAGCGATTTGTAGAGCGAGGCATTGCCGGCGCGCAGCGAGTCGATTGTCTCCAGCGGCTCGTCGCCATCGCGGGCACGCCAGACGATATCGCCCTGCAGGGTCTGGTGGGCGAGGATGAAGTCCATCGCGCGCTGCACCATCGGCCAGTAGCGCGGCAGGTCCGACAGGGCGCCCATGGCGAGCAGGGTGCGCAGCACGGTGACGGCGGCATAGCCGGTGAAGTTCGTGTCGCGGGCGGTGTCCGGCGTGCCGGGGACGAGATGGCGATTGGTATCGTCCAGCGGGACCGAGGCCCCCAGATCGCCGGTCCAGCCGCCATCGGCCTCCTGGCGGTCGGCAAGATGGTCGAGGGCGCGGCGCGCGGCGGCTTCGCGGCCGGCGATCGCCAGCCCCATCGCGCCTTCGCCGTGATTCCAGGCGTCCCAGATACCCGCCTCGATCCAGGGAATATCGCCGCCGGGACGCTGCAGCGCCTCGATGTGCCGGGCACAGGCGCGGATGTCGACCAGGCCCGCCATTACGCTGTCTTCCGGAAGTACATGACGACGGATTTGCCCATCACCGGATCGAGCACCGCTTCCATCGCCCGCGTCAGCCAGGGCCGGTCCAGCAGGTCCCACTCCAGGAATTTGCGATAGATGCGGACGAGTGTGCTGGTCTCGCGGCTGTCCCACAGCGCGCATTGCAGCCACCAATAGGGGCTGTGCAGGCTGTGCGCCCAATGTCTCAGATAGCGCCGGAAACCGTGTTTCTCGACCTGGGCTTTCAGCGCGTCCGGCCGGAAGATGCGCACATGGCCGCCCGGTGTGCGCGGATAGCCCGGCGCCAGCCACCAGCAGATTGCCTCCGGCCAGTAGCGTGGCACCGAGGCGACGAAAATGCCGCCGGGTTTCAGAAGGCGCGAAATCTCCGACAGGAAGCGGTCCGGATCGGGCACGTGTTCGAGGACTTCGGAACAGATGATCCGGTCGAAGCTTCTGTCGGGGAAGGGCAGGGCCTCCCCGTTGGCGGTCGCCAGCACGGCATGGCGCAGCGGCGAGGCCGGCTCGGGCGGCGGCAGTTCGAAGAATTTGTCGAGCGCGATGACGACATCGTCATGACACAGGTCGACGCCCACGGCGGTGACCGGCGTCTCGTCCCAGTAGAGGCCGTGCAGGTGGCGTCCCTGGCCGCAGCCAAGGTCGAGCACGCGCTGGCCTGCATCCAGGTCGAGCGCTTTGAGGCGGACGGTCAGCATGCGCGGGCTTTCCCCCGTTCGGCGAGCGCTTCGGCATAGAGCCGCGAGGCGGCCAGGGCGTGGGACGACCAGTTGAACTCGGCGCGGGCACGGGCACTGGCCCGCTCGCCCAGCTGCGCGGCCTCGGCCGGTGCATCGAGCAGGCGGGCGAGATTGGCGGCCATTGCCTCGGCATCGCCGGCCGGCGAGACGAGACCGGCATCGCCGACCACTTCAGGCAGGGCACCGCCATCGCTGGAGACGACAGCCGCGCCGCAGGCCATGGCTTCCGCGGCGGGAAAGCCGAAGCCTTCGAACCGCGCCGGGCAGGCGACAATGTGGGCGCGGCGATAGAGGTCTGCGACTTCGGCGCGGGTGAGGTCGCTGGAGGTGGAGACGCGCTGCGACAGGCCGTGTGCGGCCAACCGGCGCTTGGCCGGTCCGTCGCGCAGCTGTCCGACAATGTGCAGCCGGGCCTTGGGCCGTGCTGCGGCAACGCGCGCGAGTGCGTCGATCAGCACGTCGAGACCCTTGATGGGCACATCGGCGCTGGCCGTTGTCACGATCAGCCCGGTCTCGCGCGGAATGGACGGATCCGGCCGGAAGACATCATGGTCGATACCGTTATAGGCGACACGAACGCGGTCCGGGGCGACGCCATAGCGTTCGGCATGGGTGTCGCGCGCGGCTTCGGACACGGCGAGATGCCGCTGCAGGCGGCGGGCGGTGCGCGCCTGCATCCCCACAAACCGGTACCAGCGCCGGGTCAGCAGCGCCTTCCACCAGGCGTCGCTGGCGGCCAGGGCATAGTCGTGATCGATGGCGATGGGATGGTGCAGGGTGGTGATTACCGGCAGGCGGCGCTCGATCCGCAGGAAGGGGGTCGAGAGCGTCTGGTTGTCGTGCACGACATCGTATTCGCCGGCATTGTCGGCGAGATAGCGGTCGAGGCGGCGGCCAAAGGCATAGAGTTCGCCGAAAGCGCCGGAATTGTGCGCCAGCCATTCCGACAGATCGGCCCAGGAGGTCAGATGCTTCGCACGCAGCGCCATGAAGGCATTGTCTTCCGCAAACAGGTCGAGCGAGGGCAGGCGTACCAGGTCGATGCCGGGATCGAGTTCGGGATAGGGCGGACCGGAGGCGACAGTGACCTTGTGGCCCAGCGCAGCCAGTCCGCGCGTCAGCTCGCGGATATAGACACCCTGACCGCCGACATGCGGATGCGAGCGATAGCCGGTGACGAGCACACGCAGCGGCCGGACGGGATCCGCGTCCGGTGTGTCTTCCAGCTGTGTGGAAACAAGGGTATCTCGGCCCATGACGCGTGATTCCGGCGGTGGTGTTCGAACCGCGAACCTATAGAAGTGAACATTGTTCGCCAAGCGTGCCATACCAGCCTGCTGCATGGCAGGATCCGCAGCGCCACGCCAGGAAGGCAAGATGATCCGCACGCCCGCATTCCGCTTCGCTGCCTATTACGGCGCCTTCTACCTGACGCTGGGCTGTTTCCTGCCCTATTTCCCGCAATGGCTGGACGGGCGCGGGCTGTCGCCGGAATGGATCGGCTGGATCGTTGCGGCCGGCATGGCCGGGCGCACGCTGGTCTCGCCGGTCGGCGCGCGCTGGTCTGACCGGGCGGTGCGGCGGCGGGATCCGATCCTGGTCTTTGCCATTGGCTGTGTCGTGGTGTTCGGTCTGCACGGACCGTCATCCCTGCCCTGGGTGCTGCTGGTCCTGTCCTTCCTGTCCGGCGCGCTGCTGTTCGGACAGATCCCCGTGATCGATGCCTTCGCCATGCGCGCAGCCCGCGACGACCGCTTTGCCTTCGGACCGGTGCGGGCTTTCGGGTCGGCGATGTTCATCGTCGCGAATTTCTCGGCCGGCGCTCTTATCGACCGTTTCGGCACGGAGAGCATTCTGGCCTGGCTGATCCTGGGGGCGGGCCTGCTGGCACTGGCTGCGTCCTGGTTGCCAGAGGGGCGCCGGCCGGACACGCACAGCGCCGATCATGCCCGGCTGGGGCATATCCTGTTGATGCTGGGCGGCCCGTTGGGGATCGCGCTTCTGGCTTCGGCCATGGTGCAGGCGGGGCATGGCTTCTACTACGCATTTTCTGCCAAGGCCTGGAGCGAGCAGGGCCTGTCGGGAACCGCGATCGGGGCGCTGTGGGCCACCGGTGTTGCCGTCGAGATCGGCTTTTTATGGCTGTCCGGGCGCGGCCTTCTGGGACGTGCAAGCCCGGCCATGCTGATCGGGGCCGGGGCCGTTGCATCGATTCTGCGCTGGGGACTGACCGCGTTTTCCCCACCGCTCTGGGCGCTGTTCGCACTGCAATCCTTGCATGCGCTCACCTTCGCCGCCACCTATGTCGGGTTCCTGCGGTTCGCGTCCGACCATGTTCCCGATGAGCATGCTGCGCTGGCTCAGGCACTCAACTCCGCCCTGTCCGGCGGAGTTGTGATGGCCGCGGCCTCGGCGGTGTCGGGATATTTCTATGCCCGGATCGGCGCGGGCGGGTTCGCATTGATGGTGATTCCGGCCGTGTGTGGCCTGGTTGCCGCAGTTCTGCTGCACCGCTTCCAGGCACTCCCGCGGACGGAGAAATTCGACTAGGGTCAGGGGCATGAGGGGAGAAACTGTCATCACTGCTGACCCGGCGGGCCTGACCGTCCGGGAGGACGGGCGACGCACCGTGCTGGAGCCGAGCGGCGACTGGCTGGTCGATACCGTCGGTGTGCAGGACGCAGCCATTCGCGCCGTCGAGGAGAACAGCGAGCCGGGCGATATCGTCATCGACCTGGACGGGCTGGGCCGGATCGACACGGCCGGCGCCTATCTGCTTGGCCGGGCGACACGCCGCTGCAGCGAACCCGATGGCGATATTCATTACCGCGGCGATCATCCCACGGCCCGGCGGCTGATCGAGGAAGTACGCTCGCGTACCACGATCTGCCAGCCCGAAAGCGAACCCGTCTTCGGCTTCATGGGGGCCACGGCACGGATCGGCGCCGGTCTGGAAGCGGCCTGGATGGAGGCCGTCGATACGATGGCCTTCTTCGGCCGCACCGTGACAACGGGGCTGCGCATGGCGGCCCAGCCCTGGCGTTTCCGGCTGACACCGACGGTCTGGGCGATGGAAGAGGTGGGGGTGAATGCCCTGCCGATCGTCGCCGTCCTGTCCTTCTTCATCGGCGCGGTCGTCGCCTATATGGGCGCCAACCTGCTGCGCAGCGTCGGCTTTTCGGTCTTTACCGTCGAACTCGTCGGCATTGCCGTGCTGCGGGAATTCGGCGTGCTGATCACCGCGATCATGCTGGCCGGCCGGTCCGACAGTGCCTTCACCGCCTCGATCGGGGCGATGAAGATGCAGCAGGAAATCGATGCCATGCGCGTGCTGGGCCTCGACCCGTATGAAGCGCTGGTCATGCCACGCGTGGTCGCCTGTGTGCTGATGACGCCGCTCCTGACCTTCGGGGCGATGATTTCCGGAATCTTCGGCGGCATGCTGGTCGCCTGGTCCGCCCAGGATATCTCGCCGACCCTGTTCATCACCCGTTTCCATTCGGAACTCGACTGGAGCCATTTCTGGGTCGGCATGTCGAAAGCGCCGGTGTTCGGCCTGGTCGTGGCGATCATCGGCTGCCGCCAGGGCATGCAGGTGCGTGGCGATGTGGAATCGCTCGGGCGCCGGGTGACGGCGTCGGTGGTGCAGTCCATCTTCACCGTCATCGTGCTCGAGGCCCTGTTCGCCATGATGTATCTGGAGCTGGGCATATGAGCGGAGAGGACGTTCTCATCTCCGTGCGTGGCCTGCGTACCCAGTTCGGCGATCACGTGGTGCACGACGATCTCGACCTGGACATCCGCCGCGGCGAGATCCTGGGCGTCGTCGGCGGTTCGGGCACCGGCAAGACGGTGATGATGAACGCCATTCTCGGTCTCATGACGCCGGCGGCCGGCGAGATCCGGCTCAATGGCCGGCTGTTTGACGAGATGAGCACGGCCGAGCGCCGCCGCGTCGACAGCCGCTGGGGCGTGCTGTTCCAGAACGGCGCCCTGTTCACCTCGCTGAACGTGCTGGAAAACGTCATGGCGCCGCTGCGCGAGCATGTCGACATGCCGATCTCGCTGATGGAGGAGATCGCCGGCATGAAGATCGGCCTGGCCGGGCTGCAGCCGGAAGCCGCGACACGCTTTCCCGCGGAACTGTCCGGCGGCATGCGCAAACGTGTGGCGCTGGCGCGGGCGCTGGCGCTGGACCCGGAAATCCTGTTTCTCGACGAGCCCACGGCGGGGCTCGATCCGATCGGCGCGGCCGCCTTCGACAGCCTGGTGCTGGAATTGTCGCGGGCGCTGGGCCTGACCATCATGATGATCACCCACGATCTCGACAGTCTCTACGCGATCTGCGACCGGGTGGCCGTACTCGCCGACAAGCGGGTGGAGGTTGTCGCTCCGCTCCGCGAACTGCTGGACCATCCGCATCCGTGGATCCAGGAATACTTCCACGGTCCGCGCGGCCGCGCCGCGCTGGCCGGAAAGGAGATTTAGGCATGGAAACCAAAGCCCATCACGCGCTGGTCGGCCTGTTCACCGTCCTGCTTGCCGCCGCACTCGGCTTCTTCGCCCTCTGGCTGGGCAAGGTCTCCTTCGACGAGGATTATGCGCTCTACGATATCGTGTTCGACGGGCCTGTCCGCGGGCTGCGCGAGAGCGGCGAGGTGCGCTTCAACGGTATCCAGGTCGGCGAGGTGATCGAGCTGGAACTGGACGAGCAGAGCCGGGTGATCGCCCGGGTCCGCGTGCTCGCCCAGACGCCGGTCAGGGTGGACAGTTTCGCCCAGCTCGAACCGCAGGGTCTGACGGGCCTGTCCTATATCCTGATCTCGGGCGGCTCGCCGAATGCCCAGCGCCTGCTCAGCCCGCCCGGCCGCCAGCCGCCGAAAATCTTCGCCCGGCGTGCCCAGCTGGAAGGCCTGTTCGAAGGCTCCGAAGACGTGCTCGATGCGGCCCAGACGGCGCTGTTCCGCCTGTCGGCCCTGCTCAGCGAGCAGAATGTCGACGAGGTGTCGGAGACCCTGTCCAACCTGCGCGCCCTGACCGAGCGGCTGAGTGCCGAGGATGCCCTGATCGCAGACATGCGCCAGGCGATCGGCCGGATCGATACGGCGGCCGGCGACATCTCGGCTGCGGCCAATTCGCTGGAGCAGTTCGGCACCACCGCCGAGCGCTTCCTGGTCAATGACCTGACCCCGGCGGTCAACGAGACCACGCTGGCAGCCCAGGCGGTCAACCAGGCGGCCGTGAATACCGACACCATGATCCGCACGATTACGCCGCCGCTGGAGGACTTCGCCGACAGCGGGCTGCAGGATCTCAACCGGGCCTCGTCCGACCTGCGCCGCCTGATCGCGACGCTGGAGCGCATCGCCCTGGAAATCGAGAGCAATCCCGGTGCCTTCGTCGCCGGCTCGCCCCGTGAAACCGTGGAGGTCCCGCAATGAGCGGAACACGTTTCCTCAAGCCCGCGCTGATCGCGCTGGGCCTGCTGCCGGTGGCAGCCTGTGTCTCGCTGCTGCCCGAGAGCGATCCGGTCTCGGTCTATCGCCTGTCCTCGCCGGAGCCGCGCGAATGGAGCGGTAATAGCGATAACTGGACGATCATCGAGATCGAGATGCCGCAGGCGCCGCGCGGCCTGTCCGGCGACCAGATCGCACTGGTCCGCGACGGGCAGAGCCTGGCCTATGTCCATGGCGCACGCTGGATCGCTCCGGCGCCCGGTCTGCTGCAGAGCCTGGTGATCGACACGTTCAACGCCGATCAGGCGCGCCTGGCACCGGCCCGGCCGGAAGACGGGGTGCGGGCCGATTACGAGTTGCACCTCGATCTGCGCCAGTTCGAGGCGGACTATGATCACGGCGACAGCGCTGCGCCGACCGTCCATGTGCGTATCGCGGCGCGGCTGGTGGCCGAGCACGGCCGCCGCTTTGTGGGCGCGCGGGTGTTTTCCGCGGAACGCCGGGCGACGGACAACCGGACCGGGGCCATCGTCGATGCCTTCGATGCGGCCGCGATCTCGATCAGCCGCGATATCGCCGCCTGGACCGCCATGGCAACGGAGATGCAGGACAGCGAAGCCGGCGGCGAATAGCCCCCGCCGGGGTCAGGTCTGATCGTCGGAGCGCTTCTTGCGGTCAGACGGCGACGGTGCGCCGTCCTCGTCCTGGGGCATGTTGGACAGCAGGTCCTTCCAGCGCCAGCCCGGATCGCCCTGGCCCCGCCGTCCGCCGCGTTCGGGGAAGCCGACACTGTTGTCGCCGCGCGGACGCTCCTCGGCCGGTACTGCCGGTGTTTCGCCATCCTGGGCGGAGGCGTGCTTCGCGTCCGGATCGGCGGCAGTGGTATCCGGCGCGGGCGACGAGCGCCGCCGCTGCAGCGGGTCCGGCAGCTCGTTGGCACCGAGATCGGGCACGCGCCGGCCGCCGGCCACACTGCCCATGCGCAGCATGAAATCGCTCAGCAATTCGTAATTCTGCCGGATGCGGGCCTGGAAGGCGGCGTCGATTTCCTGCGCTTCCTCGGCGGCGGCCATGGCCGCGGCATTCAGCCCGTCCAGCCCGCGGCGCAGGGCGTCGGCGGCTTCCTGGGCCCGGTCGCGCGCCATGACGGGCATTTCCGCCAGACGCTGCGTCATGGTCTCGATCTGGCGTTCGACCGACTGGCTCTCGGTGCGGGCGGTTTCCAGCACGGCCTCGAGACGGCGGCGGACCGAGTCGGCGGCATCGTCGGCGGCCCGCGATGCACGCTGGGTGAGTTTCTCGGCTTCGGCCAGGCGGGCCTCGAAGGCCTCGTCCGAACGGCGGGCGGCTTCATAGGCCGTCTCATTGGTCTTCTCGACCTTGGAGGAGACGATGTCCGCCTGTTTCTCAATCGCCTCGATGGCGGCTTCGGAAACCTCCTTGGCCTCCTGTGCGGAGGCGATTAGGCGGGCCAGGGCGGCCTCGTGTTCGCTGGCGGCGTGTTCGGTCTCCGAACGGACCCGGCCGGCCATGTCGTCGGCCCGCGCCAGAGCGGCATCGACCGCCTCGCGGAAAGCCTCGGCACCGGAGGACGCCGCCGACTTCAGCGCACCGGCGCCTTCCTGGGCGGTCCTGGCCATGACTTCCAGCTCGGCCTTGTGGAAGTCCAGCGCGGCAGCGATCTTTTCCTGCTCCTGGCGCAGCGCCTCGCTGGCCTCGCTCAGGCGCTGGCGGTGTTTCACATAAGCCGCGTCGAGATTTTCCGAACGTTCCTTGAGACCGTTAGACAGGTCGCGCAGATGGTCCGCGCGTTCGGTGATGACAATCGCAGCCTGGTCGCTGCGCTCGACGATCGCCGTGCCGGCAGCATCCAGATCGCTCAGGCTGGCGCGGATACGCTTCTCGCTGTCGCTGGCCTGGGAGGCGGCGAGCTCGGCGGCTGCGGCGACCATTTTCGACTGGTCCGAGATCGCGGCGGCGATCAGGGCCGCCTTGTCATCGAGCGATTCCGAGACCTCGCCGAGGCGCAGGCGTTCGCTGCGCAGATCCTTCAGCAGGCCTTCGGCGCGGTCGCGCGCATCGGTCGCCGACTGTTCCAGCGTATCGGCATGGTGCGCGATGACCTCTTCCATGGCAGCAAGACGGGCAAGGGCGCTTTCCAGCGCGGCATTGATCCGCTCGACCTCGTCGGACACGGCGTCGGACAGGCTCTGGACTTCATGTTCGGCATAGCGCGCCGGTTCAACGAGCTTGCGCAGGGCGATCTCGACGCGCCGCGTATTGCGGCCGCTGCGGACGACTTCCCGCGCCATCAGGCCGCTCATGATGAAGAGCAGGGCCGGAGCAATGGCGAACACCGAAAGACCGGTCAGCTGGCCGAAACCGTATCGCGCCAGCGCGTCCAGCGACTGGATGCCCAGATATCCCCAGATGAAAGCGCCCGCGGCGCCGATCCACAGCAGTGCGAACGTATTGCCCAGCCAGACCATCCAGTTGCCGCTGGACTTGCCGCCGGCATCGTCCCATTGCGGGTTCTGTGAGGCCTGGGTGGACAGCGCATGCGACTGCGCCGTGGCGACCGGTGAATCCTGAGCGTCATCCGCCATATTCATCTCCGCCAGTTCGATTGTCTGGTCCTGGGTGTATCTGGTCATTCCGCGCCCGATTGGCTGCCTGTACCCGGCGCCGGATCAAGCCCTGCGCGCGCCGGATTGTTCATTATGGCAGAGAATAGGCGCAAATGCGCGCCGGACACACAGATAATCTATGCGGAACCGGTATTTGCCGGGAAAACCTGCGGTCGATGGCGGGGATCAGCTGCGGTAGGACTGCGGCGGCTCGGACACCAGGCGCGGTGTCTCATCGATCCGGAACAGGCTGCCCGCTGCATCCGCGCAATCGCTCAGCGATGTCGCATTGTAACCCACGCCCTGGAAGGCATAATCCTGACCGGTCACATAGACGGCGGAGATGGTCCGGTACTCGGCCGGGCCGACCGCGGCACAATCGACCGCTTCGACCTCGATACCGACGGACGACAAGGCCGCCAGCGCGAGCCATTCAATCAGCGAAGCGAGAAACTGGATCATCCCAAACGTGCACCCTACGATCCGATTCAACCCCTCACGAGGGTATGACGCGTTATATCCAAGACGCGTTCATGGAAGATGGGAATTTTGTGAATTGTTTGTAAGCAAGGTGGCGGAAATGCGGCAGGGGCAGCTCGATCATGAATGAGCGCGACGGGCATGGATGAGCGCGACGGGGCAGGGCTGCGCCGGCTTCTCGGGCTTTGCGCCTTCGGCCTTCTGCTGGCCAACCTGCCGGGCATGGCGGGCGTGTGGGCCTCCGCCGACCTGCCGGAGATCGGCGGCCGGACGCTGGGCGCTGCCGGCGCTGTGGCCTGGTGGACAGGTCAGACCTTCGTCTCATGGACGTTCAATATCGTGCTGATCGCTGCGTTCGGGGGCTGGCTGGCCTGGCAACAGGACCGGGGCTTGCGGGTGCCGCTGGGCTGGATGCTCCTGCTGGGACTGGTTCTCGCCTATTTCATCTGGTTCGGAGAGCTGATCTCGATCCTGGCAATCGCAAGCATGATTGCCTTGCCGCTGCGCGCCATGCAGCCGGCATCGCGCCTTGTTACGGCGCTGGTCCTGGTCGGCGGGACGCTGCTGATCGTGGTGGCGGGATCGGCCGTGACCGCGCTCCTGCCCGATACGATGGAGCCCGGCCAGCTGCTGGGTTTCGGCGCCGAACAGGTCGCCGAAGCCGAAGCGGCACACCGGGCCGGCTATTTCGCGCAACTGCCCCGCAACATGGCAACGGCGCTGCAATGGCATCTCATGGAGGTCGTTTTTCTCGGCGGCGGTGTTCTGGGGCTGGCAATGATCGGCATGCTGGCCCTGGAAACCGGATTTGCCGGCGGGCGGTGGGCACCGATGCATTATGTCCTGGTCGCGGCCGTCTGCCTGGGCCTCGGCCTGCCGCTGACCGGATGGGCCGCTGCGGCGGCTCTGGCGCGGGACTTCGCCCCGTCCGGCTTGTGGCAGAGCAATGGCGCCCATGCGGCTGGGGCCTTGCTGTGTGCGGCCGGGTTCGCAGCGCTGATCGTCCTGGCGGGCAATCAGGCCCGTCTCGCACCGGTGACCCGACTTCTCGAACAGGCCGGTGAGATCTGGCTGAGCCTCTATACCGCCCAGCTCCTGATCGGGCTTGTCCTGTTCTCCTTCCTGCCCGGCCTGTCGCTCTATGGACGGCTGAGCCCGGCCGGGCTGGCGTTGACCGGTTTGCTTCTGTGCGTCGTGCAGGCGCTCGCGGTCTGGGCCTGGAGCCGCTCTTTCCGGACCGGCCCCGTCGAGTGGCTGCTGGACGGGCTGTTCCGCCGGCAGTTCGGTCCGCTGCGCCGTTTATCTTAAGCCTCGGCGTCGGGCTGGTTTTCCGGTTCGGCGTCCCGGAAGGCGGGCAGGGCCCGCGCCGCCTCGTCTGCTGCCAGCAGGGTGGGGCAGTTAGAGATATCGGCGCCCCACCGCCGCGCATTGTACATTTGCGG
The DNA here is from genome assembly GCF_017642925.1 of Maricaulis sp. Taxonomy (GTDB): domain Bacteria; phylum Pseudomonadota; class Alphaproteobacteria; order Caulobacterales; family Maricaulaceae; genus Maricaulis. The sequence goes on from NZ_JAEPOL010000021.1 coordinate 35,287, forward strand.
CACCAGATAAACCTCGGCGAGACCGGGAGCATCGCCGTGCAGGAAGGGCGTGGTGCGCGGGTGAGTGGCCACCATTGTTTCCAATGACTGCAGCCCCGAACCGATCCAGCGCTGCGCCCAGGCCTTCATGCCCTCCGGGCCCTGGCCCAGATCGCCGGCAATGGCCTTCAGGATGCGCAGGTTCTGCACCGGATGGATATCGCAGGCGATCACCGACGCCCAGCCGCGCACGAGGCAGCGCGCTTGCGCGGATGAAGGCAGCAGGGCCGGCTGCGGCCAGGTCTCCTCGATCCATTCCAGGATGGCCGGCGATTGCAGCAGGCGCTGGCCGTCGTGTTCCAGCACGGGCACCAGGCCCTGCGGCTGCACGCGCCGCCAGTCCTCGCTGTTCTGCTCGCCGTCCTTCAGATTGATCGAGACCTGCTCATAGGCAACGCCCTTGAGGTTGAGGGCGATGCGCAGGCGATAGGCGGCGCTTGAGCGCCAGTAGCCATAAAGCGTCGTGGTCATGAGCGGGCCTCCGGGATGGAGAATTCCAGCACCGGCAGGCCGGCGATCTCCGCCTTGACCGTGTCGCCCGCCTTGAGCGGGCCGACGCCGGCCGGCGTGCCCGTGAAGACGAGGTCTCCGGCGCCGAGTGTAAAAAAGCGGCCCAGTTCGGCCAGAAGCGCATCCGGTGCCAGGATCATCTGGCCCAGATCGCCCGACTGCCGGGGCTCGCCATTGACCGACAGGCCGATCGCACCGGACGCCGGCGGCGGTCCGGCGCGCAGGGTACCGACCGGCGCGCTGTCGCGGAACGCCTTGGCGATTTCCCAGGGCGCGGATTTTTCCTTCAGCCGGGCCTGCAGGTCGCGCTTGGTCAGATCCACCCCGACGCCGCTGGCGACGACCGCCCCGTTCTCGCCGAGGGCCAGTACCAGCTCGACTTCGTGGTGCAGATCCGCGGTCTCGGCCGGATAGGCGATGGTGCCGGCCGGTGTGACGGCGTCGGCGGGCTTCATGAAGAAGATCGCTTCCGCCTTCGCCCCCATCTCCTTTGCGTGATCGGCGTAATTGCGGCCGATGCAGAAGACACGGGCAACCGGGAAGGAACGGCTGTCGCCGTCGATGGCAAGGCGGGGCCGGGCAGGCGGCGTCACGAAGTCGGTCATGACGCTTGAGATAGCGCGAGCCGTGCCCTGTCGTCGAGACAACAATCGCTTGCGGCCTGCGGCCCTGTGTTGCACGACTGCAGCATGACCCGTCCGACCGTGCCCGATACTCCGTCGCACCTGCGCCTGCAGGATTATCTGCCCTATCGTCTCGCCGTCACATCCAACCTCGTCAGCCGGCTTGTCGCCCGCGCCTACCAGGACCAGTTCGGCGTGACGATCTGGGAATGGCGGATGATTGCGATCCTGGGCGAGGGCGTGCCGATGACGGCCCAGGCGATCAGCGACAGTGCGGCCATGGACAAGGTATCCGTGTCACGCGCCGTGCGCAGCCTGGAAGAGCGCGGACTGGTGGAGCGCGAGAACCACGCAGCCGACCGGCGGTCACGCATGTTGCATCTGACGGCCGACGGGCGGCGTGTCTACGACGAGATTGCACCGGTCGCGCTGGCGCAGGAAGCGGCCTTGCTGAGCGAGTTCTCGGATGCGGAGATCGAGACGCTTGCGGGTTTGCTGGACCGGTTGCGGCAACGCTCCAGCGTGCTCTCCAGCACATGACAGAATGAAACTCGCCTGAAGGTTGATTTTGGTAATCTATACTTGTTTTTCCATGATCAGTTTGAGAATAGGAAGCATGGTTATCGAAAGCTGTAATAATCTATGAGCTTTTGAAATCTTTCCGTTAAGGCCTCGATTCTAGGACTAGCCCCGACGACGCCACGTGGCGTTCCCCAAAGACAAAGGGCAGGGGCCTTACATATGCGTTTTCTGATTCTGCCGGTACTCGCCGGCGCTCTCATTTCATCTCCGGTTTTCGCCGAAACCTCGCAGCGTGACCTTGAAGTGATCGGCCGCGCGCTGGGCTTCATGGAAGGCGTCAGCGGGTCAGACCGGACTGTTGCCATCGTGTACGACGCCGGCAGCGAAGCCGAAGCACAGGCTCTGGCCGGCGCCATGTCCGGCGGCCTGTCGGCTGGCCGCGTCACGCTGAATGCGCGCCTCGTTCCGATGGCCGATGCGGGCAGCCTGTCCGGCGCTCACGCCGCGGTCCTGCTGGGCTCGGCGTCCGGCGATGCCGGCGTCTTCTCCGCCGCCAGCTCGGCCGGCGTGATGACCGTTTCCACCGATATGGGCTGCGTTGAAAGCGGCCAGTGCGTGATGGGTGTCCAGAGCGCCCCGTCGGTCCGCATCGTCGTCAATCGCGGTGCCGCCGACGCCTCGTCGGTCTCCTTCGCGGCCGCCTTCGCGATGATGATCGAAGAAATCTAGACCGGACAGGATCCAGAAGAGTTACGACCATGAAAAAGCAAATTCTCACCACTTCCATTTCTGCACTGGTGGCCGGTCTTGCCTGGCAGGCCGGCGCTTCGGCTCAAACCCTCGACTACACGGCGATGAGCGAACTGTTCGGCGAACCGGTCACGGCCGGTGCCACGGGCGCCCCGCAGCGCGCGTCCGACGTTCCCGCCACGATGGTGATCATCACCGGCGAGGACATCCGCCGTTTCCCGGAACGCGATATCCCGGGCATCCTGCGTCACTATGCCGGTATGGATGTGACCCGCTATGGCTTCGGCGACGGCCAGGTCAATATCCGCGGTGCCGCGACCGGCTATACGCCGCGCCTCCTGGTGCTGGTGAACGGCCGTGAAGTCTATCTCGACAGCTATGGCTACACCGCCTGGGCGACCCTGCCGGTGCAGCTGGACGAGATCCAGCAGATCGAGGTTGTGAAGGGCGCCCAGTCGGCACTCTACGGCTTCAACGCCGTGTCCGGCGTGGTCAATATCATCACGCGCAATCCGGAACTGGGCAATTACGCCACTGCGCATGTCGATGGCGGTACGGACAGTTACACCGACCTGTCGCTGGTTGCGGCCTACGGCTTCGGGGATCGCGCCTCGGTCCGCTTCAGCCTGGGCTCGACGCGCGCCGACGAGTTCGGCGGCTATCCGGGCAATACCGGTGCGGCCGGCTTCGGCGATGTCGAATTCTCCCGCGACACGCTGGCGCTGGAAGGCCGTTTCGCCCTGACGAACAAGGTGAACCTGACCACCGAGTTCACGCATTCCGAAGTGAACCAGGTGGAAAGCACCAGCATCGCGCTGGCTGCCGAGAGCGAATACGAGATCACCTCCTATCGCGCCGGTGTCGAAGCCGATACCGATCTCGGCTTCCTGACGGTCTCCGGCTTCCGCAATGAGGTCGAGGTGCTCTACAGCTTCGGCCTGAACGAGACCTCGCTGACGGCCTTTGCGGTCGAGGACCTGTTCAAGGTCGGCACGCGCAACACGATCCGCCTGTCGGCCGAGTATCGCGACGGCGAGTCCAACTCCTTCCCGGCCCCGGGCAATGGCGATTTCGGCTATGAGACCCTGGCCGCGTCGGTGATGTGGAACCGCAAGTTCTCCGACAGCATCGAGCTGACCCTGGCCGGCCGCTACGACCATGTGGACTGGAGCCGTGACGGCGATCTCGATCCGGCGCTCTACCCGTTCTCGCGGGAAGACTATGACGTCACGATCGAGGAATTCAGCTACAATGCTGCGCTTGTCTGGCGTCCGGAATTCGGCGGCACGATGCGCTTCTCGACGGGCCGCGGCGTGCTGGCGCCGACGATGTTCGACATCGGTTTCGGCCTGCCGGTAACGGTGGGCGGCAATACGCTGGTCATCTCCGGCGACCCCAATATCGAACCGGCCATCGTGACCAATTACGAGATCGCCTATGACCGGGCCCTGTCGCCGACGGTCGATCTGCGGGCTGCGGTCTTCTACCACGAGACCGAGAAGGACCGCGGTGCCTTCGGTCCGGTGCCGGATCTCTTCCCGCCGGCCGTGAATGCGCCGGTCTTCCTGTTCGGCAATCGCGGCGATACCGCGACGACCGGTGCCGAGGTCACGCTCGACGGCAATCCGGAAGGTCCGTGGAACTGGTCGGTGAACTACACGCTCCAGTCCGTCGAGGACGATCTTTCGCCCTTCGGCGTCAACACGGTGCGTGACTATGAAGGCGCCACGCCGAGCCATCTGGCGAATGCCCGTGTCGGCTGGACCGGCGAGCGTTTCCGCGCCGATGTGCTGGTCAATTATGTCTCGAGCACGGATGTGCCGATGCAGCCGGTCTTCGGTGCGGTGTCGCGCGTGTCTGTTGACGATGTGATCTCTGCCTCCTTCCGCGGCGAATACGTCATCAACGATCACCTGTCGGTCGCGCTGAACGCCCAGAACGCGAATTTTGGCGATGGTGAGCAGACCAATGCCAATACGTTAACTGAATCGCGGTTCTGGTTGTCACTCCGCGCAGGTTTCTAGCGGTAATTGCGTCCCGCCGCACACAGTGCGGCGGGACGGCTATCCGGTGGGCACCGGAAGAGGAGAGGGAATATGGGCAAGGCATCTCGTTTCAGTCTTTCGATCGCGCAATCCTTTGCGGTCGCGCCGATCGCGGCCATCCTGGCGCTGACCGGCGTTGCGGGTTTGGGGACCTGGGCGCTGCTCAATGCGTCGCACACCCAGGATGAAGTCATCGGCGACATGAATGCCGGCCTGCGGCTCACCGAATTCCAGGCCCGGCTGGAAGCCATCAATGCCGATGTGCTGAGCATCGTCACACGCCAGGCCGCCGGTGACAGCGTTGACGTTCTGGCCGGCTTCGAGGCCGTGGCCGGACGGGTGGACGGTCTGTCCGACAGTATCGAGACCCTGCGTCCCTTTGCCGAAGAGGCCGGCCGCGGCGACACGATCAACGAGCTGGTCGAACAGCTCGCACTCTACAAGGATGCGCTGGACTTCGTCGGCCAGATGCTGGAACTCGATTTTGCCAGCTCGGTCGCTTTCCTGCAGCCCTTCGACGAAGTGTTCGACGGTATCAATGCCGATCTTACGGCCCTGGCCGCACACGCGGCAGAACTCTCCGAGCAGGACGTTGCGGCCGCGCAGCGCACATCGAACACCTCGATTGCGATCTTCCTCTCGCTGGCCGTGATTGCCGGTGCGGGCCTGATTGCGGTTTCCGTTCTCTTCGGCCGCCGGACCGCGAAGTCCGTGCGGACGATTGCAGATGCGACGGAAGTCCTGGCGACTGGCGACTACTCGCTCGATATCGACGCACTGCAGCGCTCGGACGAGCTGGGTGCTGTGGTGGAAAGTCTCAAGCGCTTCCGCGACAACGGCCTGAAAGCCGAGCAGCTGGAAGCGGATACGCGTGCCCAGGCGGAATCCAATGAGCGCCGTGCCGCCCGCCTGAACGAGCTGGCGCACAGTTTCGATGCCGATGTCCGGGCGATGCTGCGCGAAGTCAGCGAAGCGTGCAGCGGCATGGCGGCCATCGCCCAGCAATTGTCGCAGGCCGCATCGGAAGGCTCGCAGCAGAGCGACCAGATGGCATCCTATGCCTCCGAAGCATCCTCGAATGTTGAATCCGTGGCGGCTGCGGCAGAAGAATTGTCAGCCTCGATCGCGGAAGTGACCCAGCAGATCCAGGGGTCCTCGACGATGGCGTCGCAGGCCGACGAGCGTGCCAAGAGCGTGCGCACGGTGGTCGGCAATCTCGGCGCCGCGGCGCAGGAGATCGGCCAGGTCGTCCAGCTGATCAACGACATCTCCGAGCAGACCAATCTTCTCGCCCTGAACGCGACCATCGAGGCCGCCCGTGCGGGCGAGGCCGGCAAGGGCTTCGCGGTCGTGGCGTCGGAAGTGAAATCGCTGGCGGCCCAGACCGCCCAGGCCACCGACGATATCCGCGAACGCATCCAGGCGATCCAGGATGCGGCGGCAACCTCGTCGGCCTCGATCGAGGACGTGACCCGCGCGGTCGGCGAAATCAGCCAGACCTCTGCCGCGATCGCGGCGGCTGCGGAAGAGCAGAGCGCCTCGACGCGGGAAATCTCGTCGTCCGTGTCGCAGGCCGCCACCAGCGCCCGCTCGGTTTCGGAAAATGTCGAGGCGGTGTCGCGCTCGGCCCGTCAGACCGGCGAGGCGTCGCAGGACGTGCTGCAGGCCGTGCAGACCGTTTCCGAGCGCGCCGAGCGCCTCAACAAGACCGTGGAAAGCTTCCTGACGGAGGTTCGCAAGGCCGGCTGATCTCCCCCCTCCTGACGCCGCCTTGCAACGTTGAAGGCCCGGCACCGGCTCCCCTCCCGGTACCGGGCCTTCTTGTTTTTCGGCTCAGCGCTCGCCCAGGGCGCGGGCGGGCAGGTAGATGATCTGGGCCGCCAGATCGGTCAGTACGCCGATACCGGTCGAGCGTACATGGGTCGACTCGCCCATCAGCGCATCGTTCAGAACGCCGCTGGAGGACAGGCGCATCAGGGTGGGAGAGCTGGCGAAAGTAGTGTGATTGATGAAGCCGCGGCCATCGGCAAGCGGTGACAGGTCCAGTACGGCGACGCCGAGTTCGTTCAGCTCATCCCGATAGGCACCGGATCCGATGCGCGGATGTCCGCCGCCACGAAGCTGCTGGGACAGGAAGAGCGCGCGGTCGCGGCTGGAGGAAAACACCGCCAGGTGCTGGGGCGGCGGGTCGAGCGAGGCCAGCTGCATGCGGAACACGTCGAAGTCGATGTCCGGGGAGGCGAGCAGAACCGGGTCGATCTTTTCCAGCACATCGCTGCGGCCCCGCAGGCTGAGCTCACGCAGGGCCTCCATCGTCACCAGCGCGCCCATGGAATGGGCCAGGATCGTGATGCCCATGGTCTGGGTGTCGGCCAGCATGACCAGCGTTTCGGCCAGCCCGTCGCGGGCAAATTGCGCACTGTCGCGGTCATAGAGATAGGCCGGAAGCCGTCCGGCCGAGGGCCAGGCATAATGGACGCCGACACCGGGAATGCCGAAATCATTGAGAACCTGCGCGTTGAGATAAAGCCCGTCGGAGAAGGGCGTATTGAAGCCGTGCACGAAGAGGAAGATGCGCCGCTCGTCCAGTGCGATCGGGGCCAGGGCCTCATCGATCCGGCTGATGAAGTCCGATCCGTCCGCGAGGTTTTCGAACCCCGTCAGCGCAAACTCGCGGGCGGGGTTGGCGCGCCGGGAGGGCAGGCTGACGCTGCCCGGTTCGCGATTGTGCGGAACCCAGACACCGGCCTCTGCGAAATAGAGGGCGTCCCCGCGGCCGGGACCGAAGCGGACCGCCGGATCGTCTGACGGGGTGCGCGTCGTGGCGATGAAAACGGTTTCGTCGCTGCCCTTGGCTTCGCCCGGGTCCACTACCGGCAGGCGCGCCGGATTGGAGGCGCAGGCGGCCGTCATCGTGAGGACGGCAAGCACGATGCCCAGCAGGCGGGCTGGCGATGCAGGAGAGGACATGCGGCACTTTCCCCGGGGGCAGAGCAGGCGATGCCGCATCCCTAGGCATTTGCGCGTGCCGTGGCAACGTCAAGCCGGACCGCGCGGGGACGGGATAACCCGGTTTCCCGGGAAAGCGAGGAAGAGTGTTGGTGCGCCCACAAGGGCGATTTGCCTCACCGCTGAGTTTCCCAGCAATAGCAAATATCTATAGATCTCGTCGCAATATAGGAGACCCTTCGGTCACTTCGGGTAGTGAAAACCACTTCTGAATCAGGGCGTATAATTTTGCATCGTTGGTTGTGTCTTACACACATGATGCAAAGGGGGTGCCCGGCGATGACTTGGGGGGTCTTTGAGATGATCCTAGGGGGCTATGGGGGGAACCCGGCTCGCTCGGTTATCAAGAAGGGGTCACAGGGTTTTCGGGAAATCTAGTGTCCCCACTCCGCCAGAAGCCCAATAACTAGCGTGACCCCTAAGCTCAACCAGGGCACGATTTTGGGAATACGCCAGTCATCCGCCTTGAATACGAGCGTGATGGTGCCGACGAACGAGAATGCGAACAGTACGTATAACCAATCCATCACGCCAACCCGCTTCGACTCACGCGAAATAAACCTAACGGAAGGCGCGATACAAACAGCCCGTTTTGCGCGAAGCCACTACCCCAGGGTTATTCCATCCCCACACATACCTGCCGGCTTTCTACCTCTACTCAAATCATGTGCCCGAAAGCCGTAAGAAGGCGCCGCGAGGCAAACGAAAGAGGCACCTCACAGCCTTACATGGCATAATAGCGTCAAGCTAGATTCGGTTATGGATTTTCATGTTCCGCTTTTGTTCGGTGCATGGTACCGATGTGATCGAAAGGAGGATTTAGAATGAAAGATAACTACAACCGCTCAATCACCCTTCACTGCGAAACTTGTGGTGGAACGGACTTCCGCCACGATGATGAAGACGATAGCTCGCCTGTGACGTGCGCTGGGTGCGACCGGGAATATCTTCGGTCAGAGCTTATCGAACTCAATTACGAACACATCGAAGCCGAAAAACAGGAGATGCTGTCCGAAATTCAAAAGGACGTTAAAGACGACATAAAAAAGATGTTTAAGAGGTCAAAGTGGATATCAATCAAATAGGAGTTGCAATCGCCGGTCTTTCGTTGATCGGCTCGGCCGTCACTTTCGTTCGTGGTGAAATTAGAGCGCGAAACCAAAAAGATTTCGAGCGTGTGCAACACGAACTTAATGAGCAACTTCTTGCGCGAGAACGAGAACTCGATGCGAATATGAAATCTGCTGACCTGTCAGCCAATCTCATCAAGGTGGATAAGTTTAGCTACCGCGTGAGAGTATTCAATAGAGGTGCTACCGCTGCAAAAAACGTCAGATTGGAAGTCGAAGAAGGATCAGAATTGATTGATAGCAGATTTCTGAAAAGCATGTTTCCGTATGAAAAGCTCGACAAACATCAAAAAGTCGACGTAAGGTCGAACGTTATATTTTCTAAAAAAGACAAACACATATTAAAAATAATATGGGATGACGACTCTGGAAACAACAAGCGATCTACTGTATATCTATCCATTTAAATGCGGCGTCTTTTTAAACCTAATCTTGGTTCTCGCCGCCTTCTGTGCCTCGCTCCTCCCGCCACCGCCTCATGGCTTCCTCTTGCAGTTCTATCTGCGCCTGTCGATCTTCCGAGGTGTACGTATCAACTTTTAGCGTTCGACTGCCGTTTGCAATACGATCCCAAGCCTCTCGAAATCTCTTGAACTCCTTAGCAAGCTCGATCTCAGGACTCGCCCCTCCGAGCCACGACACGTTTTGCCAACCGCCCATATCAATTTCGTATGCCATGGTTAGCTTTTGCGAACTACTCGGATGCCTCTTCCAGCTGATATTTGCTGCAAATTTCTTCCCCACTGCATCGTTGAAATGACACTGAGTTGTACGAATCGCCTGACCTGGCCGGAGAACACTAAGATGGCTCAGCGGGATATTGGCGCCAGGCTTTAACTCTCTATGTCGAGGCAGAGGCGGGTCAAACTCGACCTCAATATCAAAAGCCGGAGCGTTCCCCGTATTTTGAACCACCAGCTCCAAATAGATAATCGACCACTTGTTCGGCTCAAGTGAGGCGACGACTTGGGGCTGTGAAGATGCACTAGCGAGTCTCCAGGTCACTACGGCCAAAACGGCGGTAAGTGCAGCGAGTATCACCGTCGCCCCCGCAGTCACCCACGCCGACCAGTCGGGGCCAACAATAGCCAGAGCCTGGCTTGCCTCGGTTGTCACAGGACTTGCTATTTCGATCATCCGATCTCCTAGGGCTTCAATAGGTGCGGTCCTTAGTGCGCCGCCCGACATCGGGACCTATCGGGCGTCGAACTCGGGGAGAGCTTCGGTGTCCGTCAGGGTGAGCATCTCGAACAGCTCTGCCCATGTCCAAAGGATCGCTACGCGGCCGCATATACGTTGAAGCTATCGGGAGAACTTGAGATCGCCAATCCGCTCAAAATCGAGACACAAAGCTGTATCCATGGAGGGTAGCGCTCATGCCGCAAGGAGATGAACGACTGGCCGCGATACCGTGCATCAATCCTGAATCTTCGATTTATGAAGTGCTTGGCGAATTCATTGTCGATTTCGCGATCATGGAGAACATGCTCAGGCAGCTTCTTCTAGCGGCAGTCGAGGCCGAAATTCAGGCGGGTTACTTTTTGGTGGGACGCATGGATGCGGGGGCACTGTTGCCGAAGATCCGTGCGACGTTGACTCAAAAGCGAGCGGGCTCGGATCATTTTGGGAAGTTTCTGTCAGACTTGAAGCAAGTGACGGTGTTCAGAAATCTTGTGGTTCACAAGGCGCCGACGCCTGATCACAATGACAATTCTATTACCTACTACAATTTTGGCGACACCGTTGCGGGACCGGCGGGAGAGAAGACATATAGCGCCGCGTTTGTGCGCCACATGTCATACTACGTGAAGTGTGCGAACTCAGACCTCATAGAGGCGCGGTCCTCTTACGAGGCAATCTCGAAGGTCGGATCGCCAAGAAATGTTCGGCGGGAGTTCCCCAAAGGGCCTCCTAAATACTCCGATCAACCCTGCCGTCCGATTCCCACAGTAACACCGCCAACTCAGTACGATCCGTCTCAGGTGGGATGGCACAAGCCGACTACAGACCTGACCGAGGAGCCTTATCGATGGGCATTTCGGGATGACGAGCGTTAGCGTGACTGCCCTATTTTTTGCCCTATTAAATTCTCTGCTGTGAGCCGGGCTCCGGCGCTATCATGTTGTTTTTGTATGGAAAAAATATTGACCGGTAGAAGTGGTGCGCCCACAAGGATTCGAACCTTGGACCCGCTGATTAAGAGTCAGCTGCTCTACCAACTGAGCTATAGGCGCGCCGGTCGGGAGCGCGGAAAATACGCAGGATCGTGACAAAATCAAGTCACTCCTTACGCGCCACGCACATGGCAGGCATGCGCGTGGCGCAGGGCTGGGCGGGCGGCCGTCTATTCGACCTGCGCCCGCCCGATCGTTCCCATATCCGAACCGAACCAGATTTCACCGGTCTGCGGCAGGTATTGCATGTGGCGCACGACGCCGCCGCCCGACGGGACGGCCGTCACCGAGAAGAAGCTTTCGCTGGCCGGATCGAAGCCGACGAACCAGTTGGGATCGACACCCGTTTCGACGAACCAGATCCGGTCCTGGCCATCGACGGCGAGGGCGTAGGGGCGGGCATTCTCGCCCGAGGGCATTTCCCACTCGGTCGCGCTGGCGCTCTGCGGGTCGTAGACGCCGAGATAGCCGCCATTGTAGTCGCCATACCAGATGCGGCCGTCCGAGGTGATGCCGATACGGCGCGGACGGCTGTCCTCGCGCGGCAGGTCATGCTCGGTCAGCGTCATGGTCTGCGGATCGATCGAGGCCAGCTTGTAGGTGCCGAACAGGGCAACCCAGACCGTGCCGTCCGGCGCGATCTTGATGCCATAGGGGCGGGCGCTTTCAGTCGGGACCGGCAGGATCTGCACCGTGCGCTCCGACACGTCGAGGAAGCCGACCGAATTGGCTTGCTGGCTGGAGAACCAGATGTCGCCATTGGCATCCCAGACGAGGGTGTGCGGGTCGCGGGCCGTGTCGGCCGGCGTGTCGATGAACTCGAATTCGCCCGTCTCGACATCATAGCGGCCGATATGGGCGTCGCGATTGCCGGCGTACCAGACGTCGCCGTCCGGCGCGACGATCAGATTGTGCGGCCCCGCGCCTTCGCGCAGGTCGATCCGCTCCATCTCGCCGGACGCGACATCAAGGCGGGCAATGTAGGAATTCTGCTGGCCGACGAACCAGACGGTCTGGCCGTCCAGCGTGTAGGGATCGCGCGGGCGGCCTTCCCACGGCACCTCCCATTCCTCTATGTCGATGCTGGCGGTCGCGGTCTCTTCACTGGTCGGCTCCTCGGCGGCGGGCTCGACCGGCGTGGGGTCTTCTGCTGACCGGCTCTCCTGCAGGCTTCCGGCAGTGTCGTCATCCGCTGGCGCGGGCGCATCCTCTGAGCAGGCCATCAGGGCCAGGCTGGCGAGGACGGCAAGCGGCGTGAGTATGTGGCGCATAGGTCTTCTCCCGTTTGCGGCGAACACTAAAAGCGGGAGGGCGTTGGCTGCAAGGCGAATCGCTCCGCGCCAGGGCGGAAAATTCGCCTCCTGCGCGAACCTCAATGCGCTGTTCACCCTGACCGCAATTCGCGGAACGGACCGTCCGGCGATGAAGTCCGTTGTTAAGACTGGCCGTATAAAAGGGCCGCATGCTTGCTGACAGGAAATTCTCCGACCGGCCCTTGTTCGATCAGGCGCATCTCGACCGCTATACCGGCGGGGACGAGGCGCTGACGGCCGAACTGCTCGGGCTCATGTGCGAACAGGTGGCCCGCTGCATCGGGCTGATGGCCGATGCGCGTGACGAGACGGCCTGGCAGGCAGCGACGCATACGCTGAAAGGGGCCGCGCGCGGCGTTGGCGCTTTTGCGCTGGCGGATGTGTGCGAAGCGGCCGAGCACCAGCCGCAATCGGCCTGGCCGGGAGCCCGGCTCGCCATCGAGCGCTGCTTTCAGGAAACCGAGACGGCGTTCCGCGCACCGCGCTAGCGCGTCTTGTCCCAGATCTTGAACTCGTAGGCGATGGAGCGCTCGACAAGTTCGCGCCAGACCGGCTCGGCAATGTCGAGCGACAGTCCGACGCGGCTCGCCTCTGCCTTCACCTTCGACACGACATCCTCGATCCGCCATTCATCGCGCACGGCGTCGCGGTCCGGCTTGATGCGGGCGGCCGCTTCCATGTAGCGCGCACGCCTGGCGATCAGGCCGACGAGCTCCCGGTCGAGCGCGTCAACGCCGTCGCGGACCTCGGCCATGGTGCGGCAGTCTTCCGGAGAAAGGGGAGATGTCGAGACTGAGCTCATCGGGCAACCCTGCGAAGTTTCGACCCTTATAGGCGGGCAGGCCGCCAGCCCCAAGCCGCCAGCTGCCAGAGGTGGTGAAAACCGGCCCGGCAGGGCTCGCCATCGCCGCGGGCGGCGCTATGGTGCCATCTAGCACGAGGGAGTCCCTGTCATGTCTCAACCCGTTCGGATCTATGGCGACCGGCGCAGCGGCAATTGTCTCAAGGTGAAATGGACCGCGGATTATCTCGGTCTGGACTATGACTGGCACGAGATCGACGTTGTGAAGGGCGAGACCCGGTCCGACGACTTTCTCGCCATCAATCCGGCCGGGCAGGTGCCGTGCCTGGAACGGTCCGACGGGCGTATCCTGGCGCAGTCGAACGCGATCATCTTCCACCTCGCACGCGGCTCGGCGCTGATCCCGGAGGACGATTTCGACCAGGCGAAGATGCTGGAATGGATGTTCTGGGAACAGTACAGCCACGAGCCCTTCATCGCCGTCCGCCGCTTCCGCAGGGCCTTCATGAACACGCCCGACGAAGAGATCGACCCCGATCTCATGGCGAAGGGCCGGCGGGCCCTGGGCGTCATGGAAATGCGCCTCCTGTCGCGCGACTTCATCGTGCGCGACCAGGTGACCCTCGCCGACATCGCCCTGGTTGCCTACACCCGGGTCGCGGATGAGGGCGGCTTTGATCTGGACGAATTCCTCGGTGTGCGGGCCTGGGTGGCGCGGGTCGAGCAGGAAATCGGCATCGACATGGATGACGGCCGCATGAGCCCGCTGGGCTAGGCTGAACGAGCGGTTTAAGGGTGCCGGACCGGACTCGGACGCGATCCGGCACCCGTTCCGGCCTGTCTGGGGGCAGGTCCGGAAAATCTATGCGCTCTCAACAGGCGCCGTTCAGTGCGCCTTTTTATGCGAATGATTTTCAAAGTCAATAGAGGTCAGCCGGGACCGAAAGCAACCCAGCCGATTTCATACAGGATGCTGTCCCGTATGACGGCCTCGTCGGGAACGAGGCCCTCCAGATCGCTTATGCAGGTGCGAAACCAGTAGACCGGCCCGTCCGGTTCGCCGGCCTGTTTGCAGAAAAGGTCCGCTTCGCGGCCCGGGATCTCATTGGTCGCGAAGCAGTCGTCCGGGCGCAAAAGCGTGTCACCGAAGCGGCTGCCGACATGCCAGGCATTGGCAATGCGTCCGGCTTCCCGGACGCGGATGGAGACGATGCCGGGCACATCGTCATGACCGAGGAAGTCGAGGGTCGAAGCGTCTTCACCGGGCGGGGTGGCCGCAATCCGGCGTGCGCCGGGCGGACTGCCGGGATCGGGGTCGACGGTCCGGAACGTGTAGCCCGGCAAATGTGCCGCCAGGCTCTCTTCGCGGAAGGGCGTCTCATACGTGAAGGGGCCCAGCGCCGCGCGCGACCACATCCACGTATCGGCCGTCATTTCCCGACTGTCCGCCAGACAATCTCGTAGACGCTCCCGCCGGCGATGATGTCGGCCGGCGGCAACATTCCGTCGGGTCCAGCATAGTCCACCGATATCCAGTAGGACAGGCCTGCCATGTCCGGATCGTCGCAATGCACGTCGCCGGACCGCTCTTCCATGCCAGCCACGCAGAGCGGCCCGACAAGACCCGCCTCGCCGGCACTGTCACCAATATCGGCAGAGGCCTCCACCAGCCCGCCGGTGCGTATGCGTACAGCCAGCAGGCGTTCGCCTTCACCGACGAAGACGATCTCGGCCTCGCCGCCGGTGCTGCGCCGGGCCTCGATGACCGGGTAGGCCATGCCTTCCGACCAGGCTTCGGCCTCGACCACGTTGAAGGCAGGCAGGAGGCCGGCCAGCGTGTCGCGGTCAAACGCGGTGCGGGCGGTGACGGGGCCGATCTGGCTGTTGGATACGCTCCAGCGTTCCGCGGCTTCACCGCTGCTGCAGGCCGTGGCGGCCAGCACGGCGGCCGCGATCGCGGGCAGGATGCGGATGGTTGAAATCGTCATGAGGCGCCCCCCTTGCGCGTCCGTTACCGGTCTGGATTGCACAGGGCAGGCCCGGCATCAAGCGCCGGACTAGCGCGCCAATTCCTTCATGGCCTCGTCGACGCCCTCCAGCGTCAGCGGGAACATGCGGTCGGCACCGATGATCTCCTGCACGAGGCGGGTGGAGTAGGAATGTTCCCACCACTTCTGCGGCGTCGGATTGATCCAGATCAGGTGAGGCCAGGTGTCGACAATGCGCTGCAGCCAGGTGGCGCCGGCTTCCTCGTTCCAGTGCTCCACCGAGCCGCCTTCATGGGTGATCTCGTAAGGCGCCATGGCGGCGTCTCCGACAATGATCACCTTCCAGTCGTGCGGGTATTTGTGCATCACATCCATGGTCGGCACGGTCTCGGTGCGCCGGCGCAGGTTGGACCGCCATACGCCCTCATAGGGGCAGTTGTGGAAGTAGAAATATTCCAGGTTCTTGAAGGTCGACCGTGCTGCCGAGAACAGTTCCTCGCACAGCTTCACATGCGGATCCATCGAGCCGCCGACATCGAACAGGGCGAGCACCTTGATCGCATTGCGCCGCTCCGGACGCATCACGACGTCGAGCCAGCCCTGGCGGGCGGTGGCGCTGATCGTGTTGTCCAGGTCCAGCTCTTCATGGGCGCCGTCGCGGGCAAACCTGCGCAGCCGGCGCAGGGCGACTTTCAGATTGCGGGTGCCGATCTCGCGGTCGCCATCCAGATCCTTGTAGCGGCGCTGCTCCCAGACCTTGGTAGCGCGCTTGTGCTGGCTCTTGCCGCCGATGCGTACGCCGGCCGGATTATAGCCGGAATGGCCGAAGGGCGAGGTGCCGCCCGTGCCGATCCACTTGGAGCCGCCTTCGTGACGCTCTTCCTGCTCCTCGAGACGCTTCTTTAGCGTCTCCATCAGCTCGTCGAAATCCATGGCCTTCAGCTCGGCCATTTCCTCCTCGGTCAGAAGGCGCTGCATCATGGCTTCCAGCCATTCGTCCGGGATTTCCTTCTCGCCGAACATCTGGGTCAGCGTCTCCACGCCCTGGAAGACGTGGGCGAAGACCATGTCGAACTTGTCGAAATCCTTCTCGTCCTTCACCAGGGCCGCGCGGCTGACGGAGTAGAAATGGCCGATCTCCGGCTCGATCACGCCCTTGTCGAGCGCTTCGAGCAGGGTGAGGTATTCCCGCGTGGTGACGGGAATCCGAGCAGAGCGCAGTTCGGTGAAGAAGTGATGCAACATACCGCGCAAACTAGGCGGGAGCTGTCGCGGGCTCAATAGGCGAGGGCGGAGGCGTCAGTCTTCCAGGTTCTGGCCGAAGGTCACCAGCACGCCGAACGGGTCGAGAATGGCGAATTCGCGATAGCCCCAGGGCTTGTCTTCCAGACCGCCATTGGGGTGGATGCAGCCGGCGGCGAGTGCCTGTTCATGGATGCCGGTGATGTCGTCGACATCGACCCGGCAGGAGGTCCACTCGCACACCTCCTTGCGATCGGTGGTGAAGAAGTGCAGCTCGGCGCCATCGCGCGTGACGCCGCCATAGCTGGGCGGATCCTCCCAGGCCCAGGCGGCAAAGCCCAGCTGTTTGAAGAAGGTCAGGCTGTCCGCCACTTTCAGCGAGGGCAGGACCGGAATGGCCCGCGTCAGTCTTGTTCCGGTGGTCATGCCTGTCTCCCGCCTCCACATGCGCGCCCGATCCGAGCATGCACGGAGAGGCGGGACCAGTTAATTCGGCGACAGGCCGCGTGGGCCGGTTAGTCGACCGGCGTCAGGGCCGGTTTGACGACCTTCTTGCGGCTGTCGAAGCGCTGGCCGAGATCCTCGGCTTCCTTGTCGGAGAGGTCCTTGCGGGCAAGCGTGAAGAACTCGCCTTCCTCTTCCTCCATGTGGTGGTCGAGCAGTTCGGCCAGGGCGTGGAATTTCTGGCCCCACTCGACATTGTCCTTGGGCATGGTGTCGAGCTCCTCGATCAGCGAGTTGATCATGTGGTGCTCGTTCTTGGCCTCCAGGCTCTCGTCCTCGTCACCCTTCTGCTCCAGCTTGGCGTAGAAGGTGGCTTCCTCGACCTTGTTGTGCGTCCACAATTCCAGCTTGAACCGGTCGAACAGCTCCTGGCGCGTCTTGGCCGCGCGGTCGGTCGTGTCCTCGATCTGGCCGATCAGGTCACGGGCCTTGTCATGGTCCTGTTTGATCCGGTCGAAAATGTCGGTCATGGAAACCTCCTCGCGCGTGTTGATCGATATGCAAGCAACGCGCGCGAGGAGGAGATGTTCCGTTTGGCCGTACGGTCTAAGCCGCGCCAGGGCCCCGCGGACCGCCGCCGGGGCCGCCGGCGCCACCCGGGCCGCGGCGGGCCATGAAGGCGAGCTTTTCGAACAGCATCACGTCCTGCTCGTTCTTCAGGAGCGCGCCGTGGAGCGGCGGGATCAGCTTGCGCGGATCGCGTTCGGTCAGCACGGCCGGGTCGACATCCTCGACGAGGAGGAGTTTCAGCCAGTCCAGCAGTTCGGATGTCGACGGCTTCTTCTTCACGCCCGGCACGTCGCGGATGTCGTAGAAGAGTTTCAGCGCATCGGCGAGCAGACGGCCCTTCAGGCCGGGGAAGTGGACCTCAACGATCTTCTTCATCGTGTCCTCGTCGGGGAAGGCGATGAAGTGGAAGAAGCAGCGGCGCAGGAAGGCGTCCGGCAATTCCTTCTCATTGTTCGAGGTGATGATCACGACGGGGCGGGTCTCCGCCTTCACCGTCTCGCCGGTCTCGTAGACATGGAACTCCATCTTGTCGAGTTCCTGCAGGAGGTCGTTGGGAAACTCGATATCGGCCTTGTCGATCTCGTCGATCAGCAGCACCGAGCGCTCCGGCGCGGTGAAGGCTTCCCACAGCTTGCCGCGGCGGATGTAGTTGTTGATGTCGTGGACGCGATCATCGCCCAGCTGGCTGTCGCGCAGGCGGGCGACGGCGTCGTACTCATAGAGGCCCTGGCGGGCCTTGGTGGTCGACTTGATGTGCCACTCGATCAGCGGCATGCCCATGGCGCGCGCGACCTGTTTGGCCAGCTCGGTCTTGCCCGTGCCCGGCTCGCCCTTGACGAGCAGCGGACGCTCGAGAGCCACTGCAGCGTTGACCGCAGCGCTCAGTTCGTCGTCAGCGACGTATTGATCTGTACCTTCGAAACGCATGACTGCCGACTTAGCGCGTCTGGGCGTCGCCGTGTAGTCCCGCCATACCGATTATTTTGATGCGGATGCAGATCGGTTCCAGTCGACCATGTCCATGGCCAGCGGTTCGCCGCGCTTAAGGGCACGTGTCGCCGGCCGGCCGATCACCTCGCCATACCATTTCGGCGCCAGCCCGTGACCGGGTCGGATCGAGCGCACATGGTCCGGCGTCAGGGGCTCGCCGGCCTCGATATCCTTCACGACATAGAGCGAGCGGCGATAGATCACCGAGCCGCGCTCGCAGCCGGCCAGGTCGTAGCGGACGCGGCCGAGGGCCTGGAAGGCGGCGGTGCAATCCTCCACCAGGCGCGTCATCTCGCCCGGCTCCAGCGAAAAGGCGCTGTCCGGGCCGCCGTCGGCGCGCGACAGGGTGAAGTGTTTCTCGATCACCCGGGCACCCAGGGCGACGGCCGCGACGGCGCAGGCGGTGCCCGGTGTGTGGTCGCTGAGGCCCGGGATCGCGCTGAAGCTCTCGCCCAGATGGGCCACGGTGCGCAGATCGGCTTCCTCGATCGGCGCGGGATAGGAGGACAGGCAGTGCAGCAGTGCCAGGC
Organism: Maricaulis sp.; assembly: GCF_017642925.1. Taxonomy (GTDB): domain Bacteria; phylum Pseudomonadota; class Alphaproteobacteria; order Caulobacterales; family Maricaulaceae; genus Maricaulis. The sequence goes on from NZ_JAEPOL010000021.1 coordinate 53,968, forward strand.
CGGTATTGCCATGCTCGCGCGCGGTGCGGACCGCGTCGTGGATCTCCGCCAGGTTTGCCATGCCCGTCGACAGGATGATCGGCTTGCCGGTCTGCGCCACGCGGGCGATCAGCGGCAGGTCGGTCACCTCGAAACTGGCGATCTTGTAGGCCGGTGCGTTGAGGCTTTCGAGCAGGTCGACGGCGGTGTGGTCGAACGGGGTTGAGAAGATCGGCACGCCCAGTTCGGCCGCGCGGGCAAACAGGGCTTCATGCCATTCGAACGGCGTCTCGGCCTCGCGGTAGAGCGCGTGCAGGGTGCGGCCCTTCCACAGACCCTCCTCGATCCGGAAACCGGGGCCGTCATGATCGATCGTGATCGTGTCGGCGGTATAAGTCTGGATCTTGATGGCATGCGCGCCACAGGCGGCGGCCGCCTCGATCGTTTCCAGGGCGCGGTCGATCCGGCCGAGATGATTGGCGGAGACTTCGGCGATGACCAGCGGCGGATGGTCGGGACCGACCAGGCGTCCGGCGATATCGAAAGAGGTGGGTTTCATCGGTCTGACCCGTTGCTGGCCCGCCGGGCATCACCGGCCCAGCGATCGCGGTGCAGTTCAAGGCAGATCGCGGCGACCGGCTGGCCGTGGCGGCGGACGCGGTTTTCGATGCGGTCTGTTTCTTCAAAGCCGAACTTGCGATGCAGGCCGAGCACCGGCGCGTTGAACTCCAGCACTTCGCAGCGCAGGGTCTCAAGACCGAGCGTGGTGAAGGCATGGCCGATAATCAGGCGTTCCACCGCGCTGCCGACGCCGCGTCCGGTCAGATCCGCCTCGCCGATATAGAAGGCCCAGCTGGCCGAGCGGTGGCGCGGATCGATCTCGGACAGGATGACGACGCCGATATCCTTGCCGTCGCACTGGATGATGCGGATTTCCCGCTCCGGATCGCCCAGGGCAATGCGGTACCAGGTCTGGTGTTCCCAGGGCTCGATCGGATGGTCGGTATACATGTTGCGGCGGACATGCGGCCCGTTCCGCCAGCCATGGACAGGCCACATGTCGGTCATCGTGGCGGGCCGAAGGGCGATGGCGCCGTCGGTGAGCACGGGCTTTTCCGGCAGCGGATCAAACGGGTTCATGACCGGCCTCCCGCTGGCGTTCGATCCGTTCGACCAGAGCCTGGGCGACCCGCTGCGCGCCGCGTCCGTCGCACACGGCGGCCGCGCGTTCGGCCATGCGGGCCCGCGCGGCCGGGCGCTCCAGCCGGCGGATAAGACCGGGCAGTTCGGCAAGCACGTCTTCCGGACTGGCAATGGCCGCCAGGGCGCCATCGGTATCCAAGAGACCGGTCATCTCCTGCTGGTTGCCGGCCAGCACGACAGCGATGCTGGGCAGGCCGACCACACAGCGCTCCAGCGCCGTGCCGCCGCCTGCGCCGATGGCGAGATCGGCCTTCGCCATGCGCTGGGCCATGTCGTCGATATCGATGTGAACCGTCAGGCGCGGCTCGGTGCGGCACAGCGCTTCCAGCGCTGCCCGGCTGGGCGCGCGGGGGCCCAGGATCACCTCGACGGACGCTTCGGGCAGAGTGTCCAGAGCGAGGCGGGCAACCGGTTCGGAGATGCCGCCCAGATCGGTCAGACCCATCGAGACCAGGACACGCTTGACCGGACCCGGATTGACGTGGCGGTCGAGGGCGCGCTGGCGCTGGTCGGCGAATTCGCTGCGCACCAGGGCAAAGGCGCCGCCGGCCATGATGTTGCAATCGCCAGGGACGCGTCCGGCATAGTCGAACGGGCTGCCGCCGGGCATGGGGTCGACCAAAAGGTCGCAATCATGCGTGCGTTCGGGCAGATCCTCGATCACGGCGATGAGGCCGGCGCGGTCGCGCATGCGGGTCTCGTCGGCCCGGGTCGAGGTGTAGAGATCGACGAAAATCGCGTCGGCACGGCCGTTCCAGTCGGCCGGAAAATCGAAGTCGGCCTCGCTTCGTGCGGTGGTGACGGGAAGGTTCGCACGGGCCAGCGCAGGTGCTGCATCCAGCGTCCCTTCGCAACACGCAAAGGCGACATTGGTGCCCCATTCGTGCGACACCGGGTTACACAGGGCGCGCGCCAGTGCCAGGCAACGCATCACGTGTCCGCCGCCCAGGCTGGGCGAGGCGTCGGCGCGAAACAGGATGCGGGGGGCGTGGCGTGTCATGATGAGCCCGATAATACCATGGTGCAGAATGGGGGCGGACGAGTTAATGCGCCGTTAGGTGCGGGCGCGAAGATTGGGTGGTCCGGATGGAGGATAAGTCATGACGCTCGCCGTCATCGTCCAGGCGCGCGCCGGCTCGTCGCGGCTGCCGCGCAAAGTGCTCGAACCGCTGGGGGACAAGTGCGTGCTGGACCGGGTGCTCGATCGCTGCCGGCGTATCGCGGCTGCCGATCATGTGATCTGCGCCATTCCCGAAGGCGAGGCGGACGATCCCGTTGCCGATGCGGCGCGGCGGGCCGGTGTGGCGGTGTTCCGCGGCTCCGAACAGGACGTGCTGGCGCGTTATCTCGGGGCTGCAAAAATGGTCGATGCGGACGAGGTGGTGCGGATCACCAGCGACTGCCCCTTCATCGATCCCGGCATGGTCGATCAGCTGGTCGCGCTCTATCGCGAGAGTGCGGCGGACTATGCCAATAACACGCTCCTGCCCGGGTTCCCGCGCGGGCTGGATTGCGAGATCGTCTCCACGGCCTGGCTGGAGCGGGCCGATGCGGAAGCGACCGATCCGGCCGATCGTGAACATGTGACCGCCTGGATCCGCAACCGGCCGGGCCTGAAACTCGCCTGTCTGGAAGGGCCGGGCGGGGAGGCCGCGAACTGGCGCTGGACGCTGGACTATCCGGCCGATCTGGCCTTCTGCCGGGCCGTGTTCGAACGGGCGGGTGAGGCGGCAGCAGAGCTGGATTTCCCCGCGCTTTCAGAGCTTTGCCGCAAGGCGCCGGACCTGGTGGCGATCAATGCCGTCCACGCCGATCCGGCGCGCCCGGATATCCGCCGTCCCGCCGCCATTGTCCGCGACTATCTGCCCGCTGGTGCGACGCCGCCTGTGCGCTAGCATGGGCGAAAGGATTTGTTCACCGACACACCCGACCCTGCTGGCCATTCTTGATATGGCGCCAGGTGATTCGGGGTGCCGAACCGACGAGGTGCAGCGATGGCTGACGGGATGGCCCGGACCCGGAATTTCTTCGCCTTCGAGTGGACGACCGGCAAGGTCGCCGATTGCGATCCCAATTTCCCGACCACGCTCTATGCCTGGGACGGTGAGGCGCTGGCGCTCGATGCGACGGATACGGCCTTCTTCGGCTTTGTCCAGAAAGGCCCGGCCGAGCTGACGACGGCGTCCGGCACCTTCACCTTGGGCACCGGCATGTATTTCTCCGCCAACAATGTGCTCTCGGTCAAAGGCGGCCAGGGCATCGTGATGGCGCGCGAGCACCACCAGGCCTTCTTCATGGTCGGCGGTCCGGTCGAGCCGCAGGGGCGTCTGAAATACATCGATGGCTGCACCGACAGCCTGCTGATCGCACCGGTGAAGATGGGCGATCCCTGCCTCAATCTTCTCTACTTCCCGCCGGGCATCGACCAGACCTCGCACACCCACCCGTCCGACCGGATCGGCGTGGTGTTCTCCGGCGAGGGCGAGTGCGAGACGCCGGAAGGCATCATCCCGCTGAAACCCGGCGTGATGTTCCGCATCCCCTATGAAGGCCACCACAAATTCCGCACGGCCGGCAGCGAGATGCGCGTCATCGCCTACCACCCCGACAGCGATTTCGGCCCGCAGGACGAAAACCACCCCATGATCAACCGCACCATGGTGGAGGGTGTGTCCGCCTCCAAGATCGACGCGATCCGCACGAAATAAGGGGCTTCCTTCTTTCGTCGGGATGACGGTGTTTTGGGGGCGGTCTCGCTGATCTTGCAGCCGCATTGACAGCCCCAATCGTACTGAAGCTCCTCAATGAGCGTCACCCTGACGAAGGTCAGGGCCCAGATCGGAAGGCGGGGTCGCGCCAGATCTTGCTCCAGCTCGCTCTATGAACTGGGTCCCGATCTTCATCGGGATGACGGTGTTTTGGGTGGCGACCGCACTGATCTTGAAGCCGCAGCGACTGCTCCAACCGTGCTGAAGCTCCCAAAGAGCGTCACCCTGACGAAGGTCAGGGCTCAGGTCGGAAGGCGGGATCGCGCCCGGCCTGGCTCCAGCTCGCTCTATGAACTGGGTCCCGATCTTCATCGGGATGACGGTGTGTGGGGTGGCGATGGCGCTGATCTTGAAGCCGCAGCGACTGCCCAAACCGTGTTGAACCTCGCTCTCAAAGAGCGTCACCCTGACGAAGGTCAGGGCCCAGATCGGAAGGC
>NZ_JAEPOL010000024.1 GCF_017642925.1 Maricaulis sp.
CCTTGTGCCCGGGAGCGTGCGGAGCTCGTCCGCGCCTGGTGGGTGACAGCATCAGGCTCCGGCGTGGCCATCTGCGGGGACACCGGCAAAAAGCTCGACCGGCCCGTGCCTGCAGGTTTCGAGACGGGGCCCGCAAGGGATCCGGGTAAATCTCCGCGTGCGGGATGCCTCGGGCATCACCACCACACTTCAAAACCGGACACACGATGTCCGCCGTGCATCCCGCACCCCTCTCATCGCTCCAGGGTTCTGCCCGTGGAGGGTTTGGTGCTTCCTCATCTCCAAACACACAGTTTTTCCCGGAAGCGCGCAGCGCTGTCCGGGACCGACTGGACGCGGCTCACGCTTCACGCAGCAAGGTCGATCCCGGATCTGCAGCCTGCCTGCGCAGGCTTGCATCCGGGAAAAATGGGAGAGGGAAGAAAAAGATACGCTGATGCTTTCCCCGGACTTGTTCCGGGGCCCAGCGGCGTGTCAGGAGCAGGCTCCTCCTGGCCCCGGCACGGGGGCCGGGGGAAACGGTGAGAGTGGCGTGCGGTCAGGCGTTGTCGCGGGTCAGGAAGAGCACCTTCGCGGCGCCGTATTCCTTGACGGTCTGGCGGTGCCAGCCCGGTGTCTCGGGGTCTTCATCGGCGCCCACTTCGAGAATCGCGACGGCATCGTCGCTGACCCATTTGCCCTCGACCAGTTTCGCCAGCGTTTTTTCGCCCAGACCGTGGCCGTAGGGCGGGTCAAGGAAGGCCAGGTCGAAGGGCGCACCCAGATTGGACGGTTTCTCGCCCAGCGCCGTGGCGTCGCGGCGATGGATACGGGTGACGCCGAAAAGCTGCAGCGTGTCGACATTGTCGCGGATCGCGCCGCGCGCCTCGGCGGCCATTTCCACGAACAGGCAGAAAGCGGCGCCGCGGGACACGGCCTCGATGCCCAGCGCACCGGATCCGGCATAAAGATCGATCACCCGGGCCCCCTCGATCGGCGGGCACCAGTCGGCATGCTCGATCACATTGAACATGTTCTCGCGCGCCCGGTCGGAGGTGGGGCGGGTGGAGCGGCCTTTCGGCGCAACAAGGGCGCGATTGCGGAATTTTCCGCCAACGACCCGCATCGCCTAGCGGCGTCCCTGCGGCTTGCGCGGCGGACGGCCGGCCGCGGTATCGCGATCGGCTGCCCCTGTTTTTCCGGCAGGACGGCGCACGGCGGGACGGCCGCGGGCGCGCTTGAGCGGCTTGGCGCCATCCTCGTCAGCGGCCGGTTTGGGCAGGCCGGGCTGACCGGCCCCACCCATCTTGCGCTTCACCGGCTTGCGGCCGGGACGGGCAGGCTTCTTCTTCGCGACGGCCTCGCCGGTGGTGGCCGCCATCTCGACAAGATGCCCGGCCTGGTCGCGCAGCACGCGGCCCGGCACGGCCTTCACCTCGCCGCGCGGCAGATCGCCCAGCTGGAAGGGGCCGTAGGCCGTGCGAATCAGCCGGTTCACCTTCAGGCCGACACTGTCGAGCGCCTTGCGGACCTCGCGATTCTTGCCTTCGCGGATACCGATATCGAGCCAGATATTCGAGCCGGTCTCGCGTTCGACCTCGACATCCATCGGGCCGTACTTGATGCCCTCCACCGTGACACCGGCGCGCAGTTTGGCGATTGCCGCCTCGTCGATCGAGCCGAAGGCGCGGGCGCGGTATCGGCGCATCCAGCCGGTGGCGGGCAGTTCCAGGGCGCGGGCGAGGGCGCCGTCATTGGTCAGTAGCAGGAGGCCTTCAGAGGTCAGGTCGAGGCGGCCGACCGAGATCACGCGCCCCATATCCTTCGGCAGCGCATCGAACACGGTTTCGCGGCCTTCCGGGTCGGCATGGGTGGTTACCAGGCCCGTCGGCTTGTGATAGCGCCACAGGCGTGTGGCGGCCGGCGGGTCGACCGGTTTGCCGTCGACCTCGATCCGATCGGCCTGGGTGACCTTCACGGCGGGCGTGTCCAGACGCTTGCCATTCAGGGAGATGCGGCCGTCCTCGATCATGCGTTCGACCTCGCGGCGCGAGGCCACGCCGGCCCGGGCGAGGTATTTGGCAATGCGTTCGCCGGTGTTGTCGGATGTATCGGAGGCTTCGCTCACGCTTGACCCTTTCTGGCGGCCACTCTAACCCGCAGCGGATGACGGACCCGCGCGATACACGTTTTATGGCCCGAGCGCTAGAACTGGCGCAGGCAGCCGCTGAGGCCGGCGAGGCGCCGATCGGTGCGCTCGTGGTCGATCCGGCCACGGACGAGATCGTCGCGGAAGCGCACAACAGGCCGATTGCCGGCCATGATCCGGCCGGGCATGCGGAAATCCTGGCGCTGCGCGCAGCCGCGCAGACGCGGGAGAATTACCGCCTGACCGGGCTGGAGCTCTACGTCACGCTGGAACCGTGCGCGATGTGTGCCGGGGCGATCAGCCATGCGCGGATCGGTCGTCTGGTCTATGGCGCCAGCGATCCCAAGGGCGGTGCGGTGGAACACGGGCCGCGCTTTTTCCAGCAGCCGACCTGCCACTGGCGGCCGGATGTGGCGCAGGGGATACTGGCTGATGAGAGCGCCGAGCTGTTGCGGTCTTTCTTCCGGGCCCGCCGCAAGGGCGGCTGATCTGTCATCCTCTTCAGGAGCGCGCCGGGCAGGCCGTGCGCAAGTCCCGGATTGATTTGATAAAACGCGTATAAACGTCGTTGTCATAAAACCTTGTCTTGAACGGAATCGGTGTACGGACGAAGAGGAGCGCACTCATCTGGAGTGGCGAATGCTTCGTGTCCTGAACAAATGCCTGACGGCCTCGCTTGGTGCCCTTGCCCTGGCGGCAACGGCGCATGCGGCCGATAGCGGTTGTGACGCGATGCCGCTCCTGCTGCAGGACGTGACCATCGTCGACGCGTCGGGTCGCTGGAGCGACCAGGACATCTTCATCGAAAATGGCCGGATTTCCGCCGTCGGTTCGGATCTGGTGCTGGAAACCGGCCAGGCCGTGACGGTACTGGGCCGACCGGGCGCCATTGTCAGTCCGCGTCCCGAAGCCGAGCCGGGCGCGATCTATATCCGCACCGCAACGCGGGCACCGTCGCGTGCCGGACGCCGCGAACTCGTCATGCCGGGCGCGCCGGCCGACCTGCTGGTCTATGCCGAGGAAACCGGTCCGGGCCATGTCGAGATGGAAATCCGCGACGGCCGCATTGTCGGCGTCATGCCGGCCTGTAACGGCTAACACTCAAGCATTCGACGAAAGCCGGAACCGGTTTCGCGGTTCGAAAATGCGCTAGGCAGCGAGGCGGGCTTCCAGTCCGGCTGATACGGCGGGCCATTCGTCTTTCAGCACCGAAAACCACACCGTGTCGCGCCACTCGCCGGTCCAGCACTTCATGTGCCGGCGCAGCGTGCCTTCGCGGGTCGCGCCCATTTTCGTCATCGCGGCCTGGGAGCGCAGATTGCGGTGATGCGTCTTCAGCTCCACCCGCTCTGCACCGCATTCGAAGGCCCGGCCCAGCAGGAGGTGTTTGGCAGCCGGATTGACCTGCGTGCCGCGGGCGGTCGCGCCATACCAGGTCCAGCCGATCTCCAGGCGTTCATGCTCGGGAACGATGGAGAGGAAGGCGGAATGACCGACGGGGGCACCGTCCGACCGGCGCCGGACGAGGTGGGATATCTGGCTGCCGGCCCGGCTACCCTCCAGCATCAGATCGAACCAGTGATCGAAATGTTCACCGTCGCCGCGCAGTGAGGTCAGCGCCCAGAGTTCCGCCTCCTGGGCCAGGGGGCGCAGGGCTTCGCGATGGGCTTCGGTCAGCGGCTCCAGGCGAACAACGGCGTTTTCCAGCACGGCCGGTTCAAGCTTCATGGCGCCACTCCTGTCAGGATAATCAAGCCTCTGGCGATGTAGACAAGACCGATCGCCGAGACAATCCACTTGGTCCACCGCCGGAACTGGATATCGCTCATCATGGCCAGGAAGCGGGCGCCCAGCGTGGTGCCGACAATGGCCAGCGGTGCGGCGACGAGCAGCCATTGCGCCTGGGGCAGGCTTTCCGCTGCGAGGGCTGGCAGGACGTAGTAGGCGATCTTCACGGCGTGCGAGACGACCTGGGTTGCGGCCTTGGTGGCGACGATGCAGCGGCGGTCGCGCTCGGTATCGGCGAAGAAGACATCCAGCAGCGGTCCCGATACGCCGGCCACCACGTTGAGCCCGGTCACCGTGAAGCCGCAGGCCACGGCATGGGACGGCCGGGCGGCGTCGAAATGGACCCAGCGCCTGGGCAGCCAGATCACGCCGGGCACCAGGCCCAGCACGACGAAAAGCCAGGGTTTGGACAGTTCGAAGGTCGCCAGTACGAGGAGGGCGGCCGCCGCGCCGGAACCGAACAGGTAGATGCCCAGAATGCGCCAGTCGATCCAGCGCGCATGCAGGATGGCGCGCCAGCCATTGGACACGCTCTGCACGACGCCATGCACCACCATGGCGGCCGAGACGGGCAGGACGAGCGCCAGGATCCCCATCAGGATCAGCCCGCCGGCCATGCCGAACACGCCGGAGATGAAGGCGGTGACGAAGACGCCGGTGAGGATGATCAGTCCGGACATGAAATGCGGGCTCTCTCGCGCTATATGGCGGGAAGGTCACCATACAGGGGAAGTCGATGTCCGTTACCGTCATCATCAGCGGCGCCGCGGCGCTTGTGGGCGCCCTTCTCGGACTGGGCAGTCTGATCAGCCCGGCCTGGGGCGCTTCGGTCGTGCGGCTGCAGCCGATGGCGGACAAGCCGGGCGGCTGGGCCGAATTCCGGGCGAGCTATGGCGGTGGCTTGCTGCTGCTGCATGGCGCAGTGCTGCTGGCGATCGCGATGCGCGAGCAGGCCGGTATGGCAAGCGTCGTTGCGGCCGGCTTTGCAGCGGGTGCCGCCTGGCTCGGCATGGCAGTCGGACGCACCGTGTCGATGCTGGCGGACCATGCCAGGCATGGCACGCGGACCGGATACAATCTGTTCTCGGTCGGCTTTGAGCTGGTGGTCGGTCTCGCCCTGATGGCGCCCTGGCTGGGGCATATCGGCGGTTAAACAGGCCGGCGTGTAGCCGGTGAGGCGGGGGCTTAAGCCCCCGCCTTCACGGCAAAACTCCAGGCGGCTTCGGCCATGGGCTGGACCGCGGCCCCCATTTCCTTGGCGCGCTCGTTGGAGGCATTGCCCTGCAACGAGCGGGCATAGACGCCCTGGATGATCGAGGTCAGCCGGAAGATGTTGTAGGCGAAGTAGAAATCCAGCTCGGGAATGCTGTCGCGATGGGTGCGGCGGCAATAGGCCTCGGTGTATTCCTCGACGGTCGGAATGCCCATGGAGGCGATATCCACCCCGGCGAGCCCGTTGCGGATTTCCGGCGGCATCACCCAGCCCATCAGCTGATAGGTGAAGTCGGCCAGAGGATCGCCCAGCGTCGAGAGCTCCCAGTCCAGCACCGCGATGACCCGCGGTTCGGTCGGGTGGAAGATCATGTTGTCCAGACGGTAGTCGCCGTGAACGACGCTGGTGCGTTCCTGTTCCGGTGCGGCCTGGGGCAGCCAGTCGATCAGCTTGTCCATCGCCTCGACCGTACCCGTCTCGGCGGCACGGTATTGTTTGGACCAGCGGCCGATCTGGCGCTGGAAATAATTGCCCGGCTTGCCGTATCCACCCAGCCCGGCGGCCTCATGGTCGATATTGTGCAGATGCGCCAGCGTGGCGTTGGCCGCGTCATAGATCGGGCCGCGTTCGGATTTGTCGAGGTCGGGCAGGAGCGGGTCCCAGAAGATCCGGCCGGTGACGAAATCCATGACGTAGAATTCGGTGCCGATGACATCGCGGTCCATGCACAGCCCGTGCATTTTCGGGGCGGGGAAGCCGGCCTTGCCCAGCTTGCTCATCACTTCGAATTCGCGGTCCACCGCATGAGCCGAGGGCAGGAGCTTGCCCGGCGGCTTGCGGCGCAGCACATAGGAATGCCCCGGCGTTTCCAGCTTGTAGGTCGGGTTGGACTGGCCGCCCCGGAACTGGCTCACCGTCAGCGGGCCTTCATAATCCTCGACCTGCTCCGCCAGCCAGGCAGCCAGCTGGGCCTCGTCGAAAGCGAGGGCGTCGGCGACCTGTTTGGTGCCGGAATACTGTTCGTCGATCTTGCTCATTCGCTCAGATACACCGTGCCGTTCTTCATGACGAAGTCGACGTCGCGCAGCTCGGAGATATTCTCCAGCGGATTGCCGTCGACGGCGACAATATCGGCATACTTGCCGGTTTCGATCGTGCCGATATCGCTGTCCATGCGGACATGGCGCGAGGCGTGGATCGTGGCGGTCTCGATGGCTTCCATCGGCGTCAGGCCGGCCTCGACCAGGAGTTCGAACTCGCGGGCATTGTCGCCATGTTGCGACACGCCGCTATCGGTGCCAAACGCGATGGTCACGCCGCCATCATGGGCGCGGCGGGCCATCTCCAGCATTTGCGGACCGACGGCGCGCGACTTGGCGCGCTGGTTGTCGGTCATGAAATCGGCGGTCTCGGCCAGCTCGGCCACGGTGACACCGGCCAGCACGGTCGGCACGAGATAGGCGCCGTTGCGGCGCATCAGGCGGATCGAGTCATTGTCCAGATAGGTGCCGTGCTCGATCGAGTCGCCGCCGGCCTCCAGGAAGGCGTTGATGCCGGTCACGCCATGCGCATGGGCGGTGACCTGGCGGCCCATCATGTGGGCGGCCTCGACGATCGACTCCAGCTCGTCGTCGAAGAATTGCCGCTCGACGCCCGCTGCCGTGTCGGACAGCACGCCGCCCGTGGCGGTGATCTTGATCACATCGGCACCGCCGCGGATCAGCGTGCGCACGGCTTCGCGGCACTGGGCCGGGCCGTTACAGGCGGTGGGGCTGGTGAACTGGTGCAGCACGTCGAGGGCGAAACCGTTGACGTCGGCATGGCCGCCGGTCGGCGTGACGGCGGTGCCGGCAACCCGCATGCGCGGTCCCGGAACGAAGCCCGCATCGACAGCATCGCGCAGGGCGAGGGCCGCTTCGAAATTGCCGCCGACATCCTGCACCGTCGTGAAGCCGGCCATCAGCGTGGTGCGGGCATTGTCGGCGCCGGCAAAGGCGAGATCGGACGGGCTTTCGGTGAAGGTGTTGAAGCGCCGGCCCGGGCCGAGTTCCGATTGCAGGTGGACATGGCTGTCGATGAAGCCGGGCATGACATAGTCGTCGGTCAGGTCGATCACCGTCGCGCCGTCGGGCGTCACATAGCCGGCCTGGATGCCTTCGATGCGTTCGCCGCGGACCAGGATGGACTGCTGCTCCAGCGGCGCCTCGCCCGGTACGGCCAGCAGCCAGCCTGCGTGAATGACAGTCAGCGCCTCTTCGGCGTCCTGCGCCTGGGCCAGTCCGGCCAACGCCGTGGCGGCCAGCGCCGTTGCAACGGTTCTCAGCATGATCCTCTCCCCTCGAATATGTGGGGCAAAGGATGATCAAGCCGGCCGCGAAGTCAAACGGCGAGCGTACCTGTACGTCGAAAAACTGCCAGCCTAGTGGGTGCGCAGGGCGCGCCAGGCGATGTCGCGGCGGCAGAAGCCTTCCGGCCAGTCGATCTGGTCGATCGCGGCATAGGCCCGCTCGACGGCATAGTGCAGGGTCTCGCCCGAGGCGGTGACGTTCAGCACGCGCCCGCCGGCGGCGATTCGCTCGCCCCTGGCATTGCGGCCTGTGCCGGCCTCGAACACCTGCACGCCCTCCATCCGGTTGGCCTCGGTGACGCCCTTGATCACCGAACCCTTCTTGTAGTCGCCCGGATAGCCGTTGGCGGCGAGCACGACGGTAATCGCCGGATCCGGCGACCAGGCGATGGCCGGCATCTCGCCGAGCGCGCCGGTAGCCGTGGCCATCAGGTAGGGCAGAAGATCGGTATCGATCCGGATCATCAGGACCTGGCATTCCGGATCGCCGAAACGGATGTTGAACTCGACGACCTTGGGGCCGTCCTTCGTCACCATCAGGCCGGCAAACAGCACGCCCTGGAAGGGGTGGCCTTCGGCAGCCAGGCCGCGGGCGACCGGTTCGATAATGGTCTTCATCGCCGTGTCGATCAGTTCAGGCGTGGCGATCGGGGCGGGCGAATAGGCGCCCATGCCGCCGGTATTGGGACCGGTATCGCCTTCGCCGACGCGCTTGTGATCCTGGGCTGCGCCGCAATAGAGCACGGTCTCGCCATCGCACAGCGCAAAGATGGAAACCTCCTCGCCGGCCATGAATTCCTCGATCACAAGCGTCTTGGAGGCCTCGCCGAACTTGCCCGACAGGAAGGCGTCGACCTCGGCTTCCGCCTCGGCGCGATCCTCCAGGATCACCACACCCTTGCCGGCGGCCAGACCGTCGGCCTTGAGCACATAGGGCGGCTCGACGCGGTCGAGGAAGGCCTTCGCTTCGGCCGCATCGGAGAAAGTGCCATAGCCGGCGGAGGGCACTTTGTGGCGGGCGTAGAAATCCTTGGCATAGGCCTTGGACGCTTCCAGCCGTGCCGCCAGGCCCGACGGGCCGAAAGTGGCGATACCGGCCTGGCGCAGCCGGTCGGCCAGGCCGTCGCACAGCGGGTTTTCCGGGCCGACAACGACCAGGTCCGCCTCGATCTTCCGGGCCAGTTCGACAAGGCCGTCAATATCGGACACCGAGCCGTCATGACAGGTCGCCAGCTCGCCGATGGCATCGCTGCCCGGTACGGCGTGCAGGGCCGTCAGGAGCGGGCTTTGCGCGATCTTCCAGGCCAGCGCGTGTTCGCGGCCGCCCGAACCGACAAGGAGAACCTTCATCTTGACCTCATGCCTCTTGGCGCGTCCCGACGCCGACTGTGTGTTCGGGCTCTGCCTAGCCCAAAGCGCTCCGGATCGCGAGTCCGCCGGACCGTTGCGATGCGGGGCGATACATCCTACCAGATGAGGCATGAGCGACGCGCCCGGAAACATCCACGAATTCTCAGTCTCCGAACTGGCCGGCGCGCTGAAGCGCACGGTCGAGGATGCGTTCGGCCATGTCCGGGTGCGCGGCGAGCTGGGCCGGGTCGTGGTGGCCAAGTCGGGCCATGTCTATTTCGACGTGAAGGACGAGCGCTCGGTCATCGCCTCGATCGCCTGGAAGGGCACCGCGGCCCGCTTCCGCTTCCGCCCGGAAGAGGGGCTGGAAGTCGTCATCGAAGGGCGGTTGTCGACCTATCCGGGGCGCTCGCAATACCAGCTGATCGTCGAATCGATGGAGCCGGCCGGCGCCGGCGCGCTGATGGCGCTGCTGGAAGAACGCAAGAAGACGCTGGCCGCCGAGGGCCTGTTCGATCCGGCGCGCAAGAAACCGCTGCCCTTCCTGCCGCGCACGATCGGTGTCGTCACCTCGCCGACAGGCGCGGTGATCCGCGATATCCTGCACCGTCTGCAGGACCGCTTTCCCCGGCATGTCATCCTGTGGCCGGTCCTGGTGCAGGGCGAGCAGGCGGCTGAACAGATCGCCACCGCCATTCGCGGCTTCAACGCGCTGCCTGAAGGCGGCCGGGTGCCGCGACCCGATGTGCTGATTGTCGCCCGCGGCGGCGGCTCGATCGAGGATTTGTGGAGCTTCAACGAGGAGATCGTGGTGCGGGCTGCGGCCGAAAGCACGATCCCGCTGATCTCGGCCGTGGGCCACGAGACCGACACCACGCTGATCGATTTTGCCTCCGACCGGCGCGCTCCGACCCCCACCGGGGCGGCGGAAATGGCGGTGCCGGTCCGGGCCGAGCTGAAAGCCGATATCGACGCGCTGGGCGCGCGTCTGGTCTCGGCGCTGTCGCGCCATATCGAGCGCCGGCGGACCGAGTTGCGCGGCGCTGCCCGCGCCCTGCCGCGGCCCGCGGCGCTGCTCGATCTCAAGCGCCAGCGCTTCGACACGATCGCCGACCGGCTCGATCCGGCCCTGCAGAACAATGCGGCGGGCAAGCGCTCGCGCCTCCTGGTGCTGCAGGCCGGCCTCAAACCGGCCGCGCTGAAACGGGATATCCGGCAGAAGCAGGAGCGGCTGGCCGATCGCGGCGCCCGGCTGACCCCGGCGCTCGAGCGTGTTCTCCAGCGCGAGACCCGGGCGCTGGATGCCTGGGGCGCCCGGCTGGCGTCGCTCAGCCACAAATCGGTACTGCGCCGTGGCTTTGTCCTGGTGCGCAAGGAAGACGGTCAGCTGGTCCGTTCGGGCCAGGCGCTCGACAGTGGCGACACGGTGGAGCTGGAATTCGCCGACATGCGGCGATCCGCGATCGTCGATGGCGAGACGCCGTCATCCCCGCCGCCTGCGGTCAAACCGGCCGCGGTCAAGCCCAGGCCGAAACCGCGCGCCAAACCGCCCGCTGCCGGACAGGGAACCCTGTTCTGAGGGGACCGCGAGAGACCTCTCCCCCTTTTTGATAACGCGTGCTAAGTCGGCCTCATGAGCGATTTCACATTCGACAAGGAATTCCAGGGCGAAGCGATCCTGGAGTATGGCGACAGCGACTTCATCATCCTGAAGGCTGGTGCCTTTGTGCGGTGTTCCGTGACGGGCGATCCGATCCCGCTGGCGGAGCTGCGCTACTGGAATGTCGATGAGCAGGAAGCCTATCGCGACGCGATGATCGCGAAGCAGCGCTGGCTGGAACTGCACGCGGAGCCGGGCCAATGATCGGCGCCGTTCTCGCTCTGGCACTGCAAGCCGGCGGCGCGGGGCCGGCCGCCGATCCGATTGCCGACTTCATCGAGGACAATGCGACCAGCGTCCGCGAGATGCGTGTCGCGGCGGCTCCGGCCTCCTTCTGCAGCGGGACCTTCCGGGAAGGCAGTTTCCTGGTCTGCCGCTTCCTGCCGGATGCGCGTGTCGAGCTCGGTGAGATGGATGTCCGTGCCGACGCCGACGGCTATGTCGTTCTGGCCATTCCGCGACAGGCGCCGGATGAGATGCCATTGCGCATCACCTATAACGGCGCCGGCGGCACGCCGGGCGAGATCGCCGAACGCCTCACGATTGCCCAGCGCGAATACGATCTGCAGCAGGTCAATGGCGTGCCCCAGGCAACCGTGACCCCGGATCCCTCCACCCTGCCGCGCCGCCAGCGCGAATACGCCCAGAAGCAGGACGCGTTCAATTCGGTCTGGGACGGCACCGGCTTTCTGGATGGTTTCATTCCGCCGGCCGAAGGGATCACGACCGGCGTCTACGGCTCGGCTCGCGTCTACAATAACGGTCATGAAGGCAGCCCGCATTGGGGGCTCGACTGGGCCAATGATGTGGGCACGCCGGTGCATGCACCGGCCGGTGGCCTTGTCACCCTGGCAGAGCCGGACATGTATTACGAAGGCGGGCTGATCTTCATCGATCACGGCCAGGGCCTGGTCTCGGCCTTCCTGCACCTGTCGGGGGTCGATGTTCAAGCCGGCGACGTGGTCGAGCAGGGACAGCTGATCGGCCGCATGGGCGCCGGTGGCCGGGCGACCGGCTCGCATCTCGACTGGCGGGTGAAGCTGCGCAACGGCTTCTATGCCGATCCGGCCACGCTGCTCGATCTGGATCCGCGCGCACTCGACTGATTGCGCGCTCCGCGTCGCGTGCGCGCCGCCCCCTCAGTCCGCTACGCGGACAGCTCCCCCGTAAACGGGGCGAGCCCTGATCAGGGCTCCCTCGCGTAGCGGGGCATGCTTTTGCCTCAGACGCGGTAGACGTCCTTGGCCCAGCGCCGGTGCACCCAGAACCATTGTTCCGGGGCCTTGCGGATTTCGCTTTCCACCCACTGATTGATGCGGGTCACCGTTTCGACAATGGCGGCATTGCGATCCGGGTTCTGCGAGATCTCGATCGGATCCAGCACCTCGACGCGGAAGCGTGCACCTTCGGTGCGCCGCACGGACATCGGAACCAGCGGGCAGTTATGGCGCATGGCAAGCCGGGTCGGGCCGGGTGCCGTCATGGCGGGGTGGCCGAAGAAGGGCGCCGCGACGCCGTCATTCATCTTCTGGTCGTTCATCAGCGCGACCGACTCGCCGGCCTTGAGAGCCTGCATGATCTGCTTGGCGCCTTCGCCGCCCTTGGCGGTCAGCGTCTTCACGCCATAGCCCACGCGCATGTTCGAGATACGCTTGTCGATCAGCACATTATTGGCCGGCCGGTAGGTGACATGGCAGGGCAGGCCGGTCTGGCTGATCGCGGCGGCCGCGATCTCCCAGTTGGCATTGTGCATGCCGATCAGCACCAGGGGCTGGCCGGCATCGCGTGCCGCTTCCAGCCGCTCGCGGCCGATGAACTCCACCCGTTCCTCGAATTCAGGCCCGGCGAACACACCCAGATGGGGCATCTCGCCTGCCAGCCGGCCGAAATTCTCCCACATGCCGCCCAGCAGCCGGTCGATCTCCGGCTCGGCGGCTTCGGGGAAGCAGCGCTGCATGTTGATGCGCGCAATGCGCTGGGTGGGCGTCAGCGGGCCGATCCTGCGCAGCAGGTCGCCTGCCGCGTCGGACGCCCGGTCGATGCCCTTGATCTTGTACCAGGCCGCATAGGCGTCCCAGGCGGCCGCCTCGACGCGCCAGCCGATCCGGGTCAGGAGCGAGGCTCTGCGTTGTGCTTCGATCATGACAGGGATTTAGCGATCCGTGTTCGCCGCGTCCAATACATCGCGCAACAAACCGTCCAGGGCCGCCGGATTGGCGAACTCGGCCTTCACCGGCCAGGCGATGACATTGCGGCGCGTTTCGCTGTCCAGTCGCACCCAGTCCTTCTCGGTCGTCACCAGGCGCGCATCGTGTGCCTGGGCGAGCGCCTTGAGCGCGGCAATATCGCGCGCCGAATAGGGGTGATGGTCGGGATAGTCGGCGATCTCGGCGATCCGCGCGCCTGCCGCACTCAGCGCATCGAAGAATTTTTGCGGCCGGCCGATCCCGGCAAAGGCGACGAGCGGGCCGTCGGGTGGCGGCGCGGCCGGTTCCAGCCAGGCGTGGAAGACCGGGATTTCCAGATCGGCGAGGCCCAGTCGGTGATAGTCCGGCGTGTGGTCGGGCCCGGGCATCATGACGATCACGGCATCTGCGCGGGCGAGACCGGCCGCCACCGGCTCGCGCAGCGGTCCGGCCGGAAACAGCGTGCCGGCACCCCAGCCCGCGATACCGTCCACCACGACGATGGAGCAATCCTTGGCCAATGCCGGGTTCTGGTGTCCGTCATCCATCACGATCACGTCGGCGCCGGACGCGGCGATGGCCTGTGCACCCGCGACCCGGTCGCGACTGATCCAGGCCGCGGCCTCCCGCGCCAGCAGCAGGGGCTCGTCGCCGGTCTCGCGGGCGGAATGTTGCGTGGTATAGACCTGCACCGGGCCGGACAGCGTGCCGCCATAGCCGCGCGACAGGGCCGCCGGCGTGCGGCCCATATCCTTCAGCCGCGCCATGAGGGCGGCTGCAACGGGCGTCTTGCCCGTCCCGCCGACGGTCAGATTACCGACACAGAAGACCGGGATACCGGCTTTTGCAGGCTCGGTCCGCCGCAGGCGGCGCGCCACCGTCCAGGCGTAGATATGACCCAGCGGCGAGAGCAGGGCGCGAGCAAGCGCGCCGGAGCCGCGTCCGCCATCGGTGCGCCAGAAAGCCGGTTCCCTCATCGCCGCACCGCCTTGCCGTCGAGCAGGTGTTCGAGCTGTTGCAGCGTGGTCTCCATGGCGCCGCCGGACGCGTCAGCCAGCGCCGCTTCCGCGGCTTCGATGGCGGGGCCGTCACCGCGCCAGATCGCGCGCACCGCTTCGGCGAGGCTTTCTGCATCGGCGGCCTCGATCGCGGCCTTGTGGCGCCGATAGGCGCCGAACAGATCGTCAAAGCTCGCGGCATGCGGACCGGTGATGACGGCCGTACCCGCCCGGCTGGCCTCGACGGGATTGTGGCCGCCAATCCCGGGCACCAGACTGCCGGCGATCAGGGAGGCGGGTGCCAGCGCATACCACAGCATCATCTCGCCCAGCGTGTCGGCCAGCCAGACATGGCAGCGCGCATCGGGCAGGCGTTCTTCCGACCGCCGCACGGCGGTCAGACCCCGATCGGCAATCAGCCGCGCCACCGCCGCGGCGCGTTCCGGGTGCCGGGGTGCCAGGATCAGCAGGGCCGCGGGATCGTCGGCCAGCAGCTTCAAGTGCGCATCCAGAACGATGGCTTCCTCGCCCTCATGGGTTGAGGCGGCGAGCCAGACCGGCCGGTTGCCGAGCGCGGTGCGGATACGGTCCAGCTCGACCGCATCGGGGGCTGGCGGTCGCGCTTCCAGTTTGAGATTGCCGGCGAGGCTCACCGGGACACCGGTCAGATCCTCCAACCCGTCGCGGGTGCGTGTGTCGGCGGCGCCGATCCAGGAAAACCGGCCGAGCAGCCAGCGTGCCGTGTCAGGCCGCCGGCGCCAGCTGCGGATCGACTTGTCGTTCATCCGGGCATTGATCAGCGCCATCGGCGTTTCGCGGCGGGCGGTCTCGACGATCAGATTGGGCCAGAGTTCGGACTCGGCAAAGACCGCGAGATCGGGCTGCCAGTGCGCGATGAAGCGGCGGGCGGCGGCCGGTGTGTCGACGGGGATGTATTGGTGAAAGGCCCGTTCCGGCAGGCGCGCGGCCAGCAGGCGAGCGGAGGTCACCGTGCCGCTCGTCACCAGGATATTCAGGTCCGGACGGCGGGCGAGAAGACGCTCTGCGACACTGGCGACAACCAGGCTTTCCCCGACGCTGGCGCCATGCATCCACACCAGCGGGCCATCGGGCCGCGGGCGGTCGGGCCGGCCGAGGCGTTCATGGCGGCGTTCAGGATCTTCCTTGCCCTTGCGCGCCCGCCGCGCCAGCAGTCCGGACAGGAGCGGGGCCGCCAGCCGGGTCGCCGTGCGGTAGAGGCCGAGGGAAGGCGGCAAGCTCACGCCTTGCCTCCCGCACGATTGCGGCGGGGCCGCGCCGTTCCCGGGCGACGGCGTTCGTCAGGCTCGATAACATCGACGCCCATGGCCTCATCGGCCTCGCGCGTAATGCGGTTGAGCTGGGTCTCCAGCTCCAGCCGGGCGGCTTCCAGCTGTTCCGGCGTGGCGTCGGACGGCACATGAATGGGCTCGCCCCAGATGATGATGCCGCGCGAAAACGGGTGGGGCAGACAGTGCTTGTCCCAGGCGCGATGCAGCACGGTACGGCCGCGGCTGGACCAGGTGAAGGGCACCATCGGAACGCCGGTCTCGCGCGCCATCCGCACGGCGCCATAGCCCGCCCGCATCCGGGGACCGCGCGGCCCGTCGGGTGTCACCGCCCCGCAGCCGCCGGCAGAAAGATGGTTGATCATGGCGCGATAGGCCGCTTCGCCGCCCTTGGCGCCCGGCTTGTCCGGATTGCGGGTCGAGCCGCGCACCACGCCCACCTTGTACCAGCGGGCCCAGCGGGCACCGATCTCGCCCTCGCGCGATTTCGAGGCGAGCGCGACCATGCGCTCGCGTTCGCGTCTCCAGCCCTGCAAGGTCATCAGAACCCGGCCGTGCCAGACGCAACCGATCAGCGGCAGTTTCTCGTCCCAGGCCTGGCGCACGAATTCATCGCCGCGCACCTCCCAGCGAATGCTCCGTCGCGCCAGCTCCACGTAGAGCAGGAGAAGGAAGGCGACGGCTTCCTGGGCCCAAGGCTGGGAGAGCAGGCGTTTCAGCATGGTCACCCTAGCTCGCCTCCGCAGAGGAAAAGGTCAAGCATGGGCCGCGGTTGCGTCCGTGCGCCGGTCGGCCTAAATGCCCCGGAACACGGAAAGCGAGCCCATGCCCTACGACCTCAACGACCCGCAGGACCGCAAGCGCGCCTGGAGTGACTATCTCTGGAAGGATCACGGCATCCTGCGTGAGCGCTTCCACAACATGCACGAAGTGGGCGGCGGCATGTGGCGGGCCAACCAGCCGTCGCCGCAGCGGCTCGAAGCGCTGGCGGCGGAAGGGTTCAAGACGATCCTGAATATCCGCGGCACTCAGCCGGGCGTGTGCTATTACGATCTCGAGAGAGAGGCCTGCGAGCGTCTCGGCCTGACCATGATCGACATGCCCTTCGGCTCGCGCGAGGCGCCCTATGTCGACCGCATGCAGCGGGCTGCGAAGATTTTCCAGACGATCGAATATCCCGCCCTCATCCATTGCAAGTCCGGGGCGGACCGGGCCGGGCTGATCTCGGTCTTCTACCGGCTGGCGCACCTGAAACTGCCCTACGATGAAGCCATCGAGCATCTGTCGCTGAAATACCTGCACGTGAAGGCCGGCAAGACCGGCGTGCTGGATTATTTCTTCGAGACCTACCGCGCCTACAACGCCGAAACGCCGATCGATTTCATGGAATGGGTCGAGACGGTCTATGATCGCGAGGCGGTGCAGAACGGCTTCATGTCCAGCTGGTGGGGCAACATGCTGACCGAGCGCATCCTGCGCCGCGAATAAGGTAGCAATTGCGCACCGGCTGATTCTTTATAACCCGCGAATGCATCAGATATGACGACTCTGTCCACAGGAATGAGTCACATTAATGCCCGTTAACCACGTTTGGACTCCGGGGGGCGACCCGGCGACGTAGGAGGGGCTGATGCCGGATCTGGCCATTCGAGCAGACCGTACGCAGGAACAACTCAACCGTCTGAATTTCCTGCTCTCGCGCGAGTGGGGACCGTCTTTCCTGCAGGCCTTCGTGCGCCAGACCGCCGAAGTCTTCGCCGCCGACAGCGTCGTCATCGGCCGTATCGATGCCACCAAGACACGCATGCAGACCCTGCAGGTCGCGGCCGGTGGCGCCCTTGTCGACAATTACTGCTACGACATCGCCGGAACGCCGTGCGAAGAGACGATGCAGGGCGGGGCGACGGTCTACGAAGACCATGTCAGCGCGCATTTCCCGAAGGATTTCATGCTGGAGGAGATGGGGACGCAGGCCTATGTCGGGCTGCCGCTGTTCAACGGCGCCCAGACGGTCGGCATTGTGGTGGCGACCTTCCGCCGTCCGATCGAGATCGCCGACGATCTGCTCGCCGTGTTCAATCACTATCGCCGCCGCCTGACCGGCGAGGTGCTGGCGCTGGAGACCGGCGACCGGGCGGCGCTGGCGATCAAGGGTACGTCGGACGGCATTCTCGACTGGTGCCTGCGCACCGACCAGATCTATGTCTCGCCGCGCGGCCGCGAATTGCTGGGCTATCAGAGCCGCGAGCACACCTCGGTCTCCGACCAGTTCCTCTCGCTGGTTCACCGGGACGACACGCCGCGCTTCCAGTCGGCCCTCAACACGCATTTCAAGAGCGGCCGGCCCTTCGACCTGTCGGTGCGCTTGCGCATTGTCGGCGGTCAGCATCGCTGGTTCCGCATCCGTGGCGAGGCGGTCCGCACGCCGGAAGGCGATCCCGTCCGCATGGTGGGCGCCATGACCGACATCCACGATCTGGTGGAAGCGCGCCAGCAGGCAACCGAGGCCAGCCGGGCGAAGTCGAAATTCCTGGCGACGATGAGCCATGAGGTCCGCACGCCGATGAACGGCATTCTGGGCATGTCCAGCCTGCTCGCGACTACCGATCTGGAGCCGTCACAGCGCGAGATGGTCAGCCTGATCGAGGCCTCGGGCCAGGCGCTGTTGGGCATCCTCAACGACATTCTGGACCTGGCCAATATCGAGTCCGGCCGCTTCGAGGTCGAGACGACCGACTTCAATCCGGCAGAGATTGTCCGCTCGGTTGCCGGTCCCTATCGCCTGAAGGCGATGGAGAAGGGGCTGAACATGCATATCGAGATCGACCCGGTCGCCGAGAAGACGGCCCAGGGCGATCCGGCCCGGCTACGCCAGATCCTGTCGAACCTCCTGTCCAACGCCGTCAAATTCACCGACCGCGGCGAGGTCCGGGTGCGCTGCCTGGTCCATCAGGCGGCTGACGGCACGCACGACCTGATGTTCGAGGTCGCCGATACCGGCATCGGCATGGACCGCGACTTGATCGGCCGGGTCTTCATGCCCTTCAGCCAGGGCGAGGCGGTGATGCAGCGCAAGGTCGGCGGCACCGGGCTTGGCCTGGCGATCGCCAAGAAGCTGGCCGAGCTGATGGGCGGGGATATCCGGGTGGAAAGCGCGCCGGGGGCCGGCTCGGTCTTCTGCCTGCACCTGCCGGGACAGACCGTCCTGCAAAGCCAGGCCGCGGCGGAATAGGCTCAGTCCTCGCTGGCACCGAACTGCATGCGACACAGGCGGGCATAAAGACCGTCGGCGGCTTCCAGCTCGTCATGGCGGCCCTGTTCGCAGATCTCGCCGTTTTCCATGACATAGATCCAGTCGGCATTGCGCACGGTCGACAGGCGGTGCGCAATGACGAGACAGGTGCGCCCTTCCGACAGGCGCTCGAGAGCGGCCTGCACGCGACGTTCCGACTCGGTGTCCAGCGCGCTGGTGGCCTCGTCGAGCAGCAGGATCGGCGCATCCTTCAGGATGGCGCGGGCAATGGACAGGCGCTGGCGCTGACCGCCGGACAGATTGCTGCCGCGCGGGCCGACGGGCGCGTCATAGCCGCCGGGCAGATCCATGATGAAATCGTGGGCATCGGCCGCCTTGGCCGCCGCGACGATGGCGTCGTCCGGGGCACCGGGATCGCCGAAGCCGATATTGGCTTTCACCGTGTCGTCGAACAGGGTCACATCCTGGCTGACCAGGGCCATCGCGCTGCGCAGCGAGGCCAGCGACACCGCGCGGATATCGGTGCCGTCGATACGGATCGTGCCGGATTGCGGATCGTAGAGGCGGGGCAGCAGATTAAGCACCGTGGACTTGCCCGAACCGGACGGGCCGACCAGTGCGACGGTGCGGCCCGGTTCGGCTCTCAAGGACACGCCTTTCAGGGCGGGGGTGCCGTCGGGATAGGCAAAGCCGACCGTATCGAATTCCACCGCACCGGCCGGCACGTCAAGCGCCGGGGCTTCAAGGGCGGAAGACACGCGCTCCGGTTCGTCCAGCACCGCGAACACCCGCTCGAGCACGGCGAAGCCTTCCTGCACCACGGCGTTCAGCGTGCCGATGGCGCGGATCGGCGAGGCGAGCAGGGCAACGCCGGTCAGCACGCCCATCAGGTCGCCGATCGAGCTTTCACCGGCCGACAGGCGCAGTCCCGCGACGGTGATCAGTATGGCCAGCGCCAGACCGCCCACGGCTTCCAGGATCGGATCGACGCGCGCCTTGTTCTCGGCAATACGCAGAAGGAAGCGCAGGCGGTCGCCGAAGGACCGGGCGGCGCGCTCGGTCTCGGCCTCTTCCAGCCCGTAGGTCTTGACCATACGCGTACCGGAAAAGCTTTCTTCCAGCTGGCTGGTCACCGCGCCCATCTGGGACTGGGCCTGGTTGGACGTCTTGCGCAAGCGCTGGCCGATCCGGATCACCGGCCAGGAGGCGAGCGGGTAGACGACCAGAACCAGCAGGGTCAGCATCCAGTCCAGCCACAGCATCCAGCCGATCGTCGCGATCACCTGCAGCACATCGCGCAGCAGATTGTTGGTCAGCCGGATCAGGGTTTCGCGCAGCAGCGTGATGTCATTGGTGAAGCGCGAGACCAGAGACCCGACCGGCTCGCCCTGCAGCCGCGCAAAATCGGCGCGCACCAGCTTGGCGAACATCGCGTTCTGCAGGTCCTGCATCACGGTCAGGGCGAGGCGATTGGTCTGTACGGTCTGCAGATAGAGACTGACCGCCCGCAGCACGGCGAGGCCGACAATCGCAGCGGGCGCAAACCACATCACGCCGGTCTGCAGACCCGCTTCAAGCTGGTCGAAGGTGCGTCCGACCACCCAGACATAGGAGGCAGCTGCGCCGGCGGTGATGGCCGACAGCAGGATCGCCCCGATCACCAGGCCGGTATGGCGCGACAGCCAGTCACGCCACAGCCGGCGGCCCAGGCTTGCGGTGGATGAGGCGGGGGGTGCGGTCGCGGTCAGCGGTCCGGCCTATTTCGTCTCTGCGGCCGGATCGAGCAGCTTGTGCGCGTGGATGATGAAATAGCGCATGTGGGCGTTGTCCACGGTCTGCTGAGCCGCATTCTTCCAGGCCTTGCGGGCATCTTCATAGCTGCCGAACGCGCCGACGAAATCGACGGCCTTGAGATCCTTGAACTCGCAATTCTTGGGATCGACGCAGACCAACTCGCCACCGATGACGATGTGCAGAAGCTGGTTGTTGATGTGGGTCTCGCTCATGATGGGCTCCCGATGAGGTCGTGTCTGCGGCGGCGTTAAAGCCCGCCGACCGATATCGCGTCAACGCATACGCTGGGGGCGTTAACGGCCCCTCTAAATTCCAGATCGCTGCCCGGCACGAGGCGGGCGAAAATCCCGATCAGATTGCCCGCCACAGTCACTTCGCTGACCGGGTGGTCGATCCGGCCGCCGGCAATGCGATAGCCCGACACGCCGACCGACCAGTCGCCCGTATTGGCGTTGAGCGAAGGGCCGAACATCTCGGTCACCAGCAGACCGTCGCCGGCCTGGGCAATCAAATCGTCGCGGCTGGCCTGTCCGGGCTCCAGGTGGAGATTGGTCGGACCGGCGCCCGGCGGGCCGCCCATATTGCGGCGCGCATGACCGGTCGGCTCCAGCGCCAGCTGGCGGGCTGCGGACGAGTTCAGGAACCAGGTGGTCAGCCGGCCGTCCTCGATGATGTTGCTGCGGGCGTTGACCGTGCCTTCGCCGTCGAAGGGGCAGGAGGCATGGCCCCAGTCGCGGTGCGGATCGTCAACGATGACAATGCCGTCGCCGAAAACCTTCTCGCCCATCTTGTCGCGCAGGAAGGATACGCCGCGGGCCACCGAGGGGCCGCTGATCGCCCCGCAAAAGGCGCTGAGGAAGGCTGTGGCGACGCGGCGGTCGAACACGACCGGCATCACGCCGCTCTTGATCTTCTGCGGACCGACCCGCTGCGCTGTGCGCTCGCCGGCCTCGGTGCCGATTTCCTCGGGCGATTTCAGGTCTGCGCCCCGGCGGGCGCTGGTGGCGGCATAGTCGCGCTCCATGGCGCCGTCCTTGCCGGCGATCACCGAGGCGCCATAGCCGAACTGGCTCTTGCGCCAGCCGGAATTGAACCCGGTCGTCGTCGCGTAGGCCGCAGCGCCCTGGCCATAGCTGGCAAAGGCGGTATCGGTCATCGTCACGCCGTCGATCGCGCGTGCCGCCTTCTCGACGCGGTTGGCGATGGCTTCCAGTTCTTCCGGTGACCATTCAACGGCCTCGAACAGGTCGAGGCGCGGCGGGTTGGTGCACAGGCGCTCCGGATCGGCCAGAGCCGCAAACGGATCTTCCGGCGCGGCCTTGGCCATGGCGATGGCGCGTTCGACGGTGAACTGGCGGCCCTGTTCGGACAGGTCGGAGAAGGCGACGCCGGCCTGGCGCTGGCCGACAAAGACCCGTACGCCGGCATCCAGCGACTCCGAGCGCTCGATGTCTTCCAGATTGCCATCGCGTACGGACAGTTCCGTATGGCGCGATTCAGCGACGGAGGCTTCGGCGTGGTCGGCGCCGGCGGATTTGGCGCGCGCGATCAGGTCGGCGGCAATGTCCTGCAGGCGGGCGGCATCGGGTGCGGATTGGGCTTGGGTCATGGCAGGCCTATAGCGCCCGGAACGGCCGCCGGGCAATGGGTCAGCTGATCGCGGCGGCGAGCAGGAGCAGAACCTGGGCCAGCAGGACCAGCCAGGTCAGCCCGGTGCCGAGCATGCGGCCCATGCTGGGACCCGGGCTGGTCAGCAGGCCGTAGCTGTAGACGAAGCGGCCCAGCGTCAGGCCGATGCCCAGTGCGTGGATGATCATCGCACCATATCCCAGCGATGCCGTGAGGAAGAGTGCGAGCAGCGCCAGCGGCACGCATTCCACACCATTGCCATGGGCGCGGATGGCCTGTTCCAGCAGCGCGTCCTTGCCGCTGCCCAGGCTCACCTTGGCGCGGCGGCGGTGGCGCGACACATTCGCGGCCAGCACCAGAAGGATCAGAAGATTGAGTGCCGAATAGAGCCCGACGGCTTGCAGTGCAGACATGCTTCCCCTCTTGCCGGATCAGGGTCCGGTCAGCTTTCCGCCGGCTCGTTCACGGCCTGGCGGATGGCGTCGGCCAGCACGGCCGGCTCCTGGGCGCCCGACACTGCGAACTGCCCGTTGAAAATATAGGTGGGTACGCCGGTTACGCCGAGCTTGCGGAAGAAGACCTCTTCTTCCCAGACGGCTTTCTCGTCGCGATCGCTCGCCAGCAGGTCGCCGGTGATCGCGGCGTCGAGGCCCGCTTCGCCCGCCAGTTCGTTCAGAACCGCACGGTCGCCGATATCACGGGCATCGCGGAAGAAGGCCGCAAACAGGCTTTCTGCCATCGCGTCCGCGCAATCCTGTCCGCGCGCCCAGCGCATCAGGCGGTGGGCGTCCAGCGTGTTGGGCCGCATCTCGATGGCGTCAAAGCGGAAGTCGATCCCGGCGCCGGGGGCGGCTTGTTCCAGGTATTCGCGCATGGCTTTCCAGCGGCCGGCATCGTCGGCGCTGGAGAATTTCGCCTTCATATAGTCGCGATAGGGGCGGCCTTCGCGGGCCAGCGTCGGATCGAGCTGGTAGGGGCGCCAGATCGTCTCGACCGAAACCTCGGGCACGGCGGCGACAGCCGCATCCCAGTTGCGCTTGCCGAGCCAGCACCACGGGCAGACAAGGTCGGCGACGATATCGACGGAAATCTTCTGGGCCATGGCCCATCAGTTAGGCTGTTTTGCCGGAGATTGCGAGGGCGATTGTGGGGCGTCCGGGATCGTCATCTCCCGTGCCGCACTGCGCCCACAGAGGTAACCGGCACAGGAGATGACGCCCACCGGCCATCCACCGACCGAGCGGGGACTGCTCAGACCGTGATGTCGAGCAGGGTATCGGTCATGTCGCTTGCCGTCTGGGCCACGGCTGCTGCGGCGGCATGTGTGGCTTCCGCGCGCTTGATGGCGACGGCGGCCTGGATGATGTCCTGGCCCTTGGCCGAATTCGCAACCATCTGCGAACCGGCTGTGGCGACCTGGGACTGGGCAGCGAGCATGCCTGTGACGGCAGTATTGAAAGCGACGTTCATGCGGAAAACTTATCGTGCGCGGGCCTTGGCAGGGAGCGGAAATCATGTTGGTGGTTAACCGCGCATTGCCGCTGCCCCCGGGGTGACGGCCTTCACGACGATCCCCCGGGACGGCAGGCGCACCCGATCCCGCTTTGTGCTGGACGCCGGTCATGCGACAAGGCGTCATCAATCAACGGCAACAGGAAGGTGCCTTCGACATCATGACCGAACAAACCACCCCCACTCTCAAGGTCGAGCTCGATCTGACCGACGCGGATCTCGACTTTTTCCGGGAGCGTCTCGAACAGTCCCGCGCTTCGCTGGGTACGACGGACGAAGCCCGGATCATGGCGGGTGTCTCCGACATGATGGACAAGGCGCTGGCGTCCAATCCGCCGGAATTCGTCAAGGCCCGCATCCGCCAGCTCGGTCCGCTTCTGGGCATGCTGGAAGACGAGGACTGGAAGCTGGAAGGCGATGACCGCAAGAATGTCATCGACGCGCTGGCCTATTTTGCCGACCCGGAAGACCTGATCCCGGACGCCACGCCGGTCCTGGGCTATGTCGACGATGCGATCATGATCGATCTCGTCGCTGCCAGCCTGTCCGCCGAGCTCGAGGCTTATGCCGACTTCGTCGCGCACCGAGAGGATATCCAGGCCGGCGAGGCCAAGGACCTGGTGCCGCTCGATGAAGCACGAGACTTCATGCAACAGCGTATGCGTCGGCGCCGTCTGCGGGCTCGTGCCGGCGCCAAGTGGCCGCACACCACGCGCATCCGCCACTACTTCTAGTGATGTATCGCCGGGCCTAGACGGCCCGGATCGCGGGTCGGCGGGTTTTCAGGAACTCGCCGATGCCACGCGCGGCCTGGCGGATGCGTTGCTCGTTTTCCACCAGCGCCAGGCGGACATAGCCTTCCCCGTGCTCGCCAAAGCCGATGCCGGGCGCGACGGCAACGCCGGCCTCCTCCATCAGCTGTTTCGAGAACTCCAGCGAGCCCATCTCCTCGCAGCCCTCGGGCAGGGGCGCCCAGGCGAACATCGAGGCTTCCGGCTTCGGGATCGTCCAGCCGGCGCGGCCGAAACTTTCCACCAGAACATCACGGCGATGGCGGTAGATCGCCCGGGCCTCGTCGACACAGTCCTGCGGGCCGTCCAGTGCGGCACAGGCGGCGACCTGGACCGGCGTGTAGGCGCCGTAGTCCAGATAGGACTTCACGCGTGCCAGAGCGCCGACCAGGCGTTCCGATCCGGCCGCGAAGCCGACCCGGAAGCCGGCCATGGAATAGGTCTTGGACATCGAGGTGAACTCGATCGTCCGGTCCTTGGCGCCCTCGACCTGCAGCATTGAAGGGCTGGGCTGGTCGCCGAAATAGATCTCGGCATAGGCCAGGTCCGACAGGATGAGGAGGTCGTGCCTCTGTGCGAACTTCACGACGTCCTTGTAGAAGTCCAGCGTGGCGGTCTGCGCCGTCGGATTGGACGGGAAGCAGACAACGACGGCGATCGGGCTCGGCACGGTGTGGCGGGCGGCGTGTTCCAGGCCGCGCAGATACTCCTCCGGCGAGGGCGCGTGGACATGCCGGATCGTGCCGCCGGCAATCAGGAAGCCGAATGTGTGGATCGGATAGGAGGGCGAGGGCGCCAGGACGACATCGCCCGGAGCGGTGATCGCCTGCGCGAGATTGGCAAAGCCTTCCTTCGAACCCAGCGTGACGATGACTTCCTTGTCGGGATCGAGATCGACATCGAAGCGGCGTTTGTAATAGCGCGCCTGCGCCTTGCGCAGGCCGGGAATGCCGCGCGAGGCCGAATAGCCATTGGTGCGCGGCTTCTCCACCGTATCCTTGAGCTTGTCGAGAATGTGCTGCGGGGTGGGCAGGTCGGGATTGCCCATGCCGAAATCGATGATGTCGGCACCTTCGGCCCGCAAACGTGCCTTCAGGCGATTGACTTCTTCGAATACATAGGGCGGCAGGCGCTTGGTTCGGTGAAATTCCATCGATCTATCCGACATGCTCGAATTTTCTCCCACTAACGCATGGCTCCCCGCCCGCTTCAAGAGGCTAGGCACAGCACATGGCATCATTTCGGATGCAAACGGGCCGAATTGCGGCGGTGACGCGAAACGTGGCCGATCCGTAACTTGTGTCATCACGCTTACTTACGCAAAAATTTGCATAAATGGAGGTGGTGATGACCCCGCGAGACCCTCAGTTCGGCGCGATCCTGTTTCGCGCATCACAGCTTGTCGGCGACCAGGGTGTCGAGGCATTCGACGTGCTCGGCATCGCACTTGACGCCCGCTGGCTTTCGATCGTGCTCGCACTCAATGCGAGGGGGCCGATGACCTCGACCCAGCTGGCCGACCATATCGGGCACTCCCGCCAGGTGATTGAAAGCCGGCTGAAGCCCGGCGTGGCACGGGGCATTTTCACGTCCAGGCCTGACCCGGATGACGCCCGGCGCACGATCTACGGGATCGGCGATGCGGCGAAGCCCACTGTCGCCCGGGCGGTGGCTGTGATGGGGGAGTTCGAAACGGTCTACCAGGCCCTGTGGGACGAAATCGGTATCGATCTGGAAGCGGGCCTGCTCGCAATGGAGGCCGCACTGGCGCGGCGGTCGTTGATCAAGCGCCTGTCCGATCAGCGGGGCAGTGCGTTGGCAGCTGGAACGGAGGAGAGCGCATGATGCTCCGCCCGATTCCTGTTTTCGCAGCCGGCCTCGCGGGTGCGGCAATCCTTTACGCCGTACTAGCTCTCGACGTCTCGGCGTCGAACGACCCGGTCGGGCGCGATGCCGCTGCGCGACTGGAGCAGATGCTTGAGCGTGCCTATGGCGGTGACGAGCCCGGCGCCGCAATGATGGTCCTGGACGGGGATCGTCTGGTTCTGCTGTCGGCGGCGGGGCTGGCCGATGTGGAATGGGGCGTGCCGGCGACGGCCGATACGAGCTTTCGTATCGGATCGATCACCAAGCCGATAACGGCTCTGGCAATCCTCCAGCGGGCTGCAGACGGCGTGCTGGATCTCGACCGGCCGGTCGGTTCATATCTTCCCGGTCTCGATGAAACACTGGGCCGGCCGACCCTTGCCGAGCTGATGTCGCACACATCCGGCCTGCCGGATCACTTCCGCCTGCCGGACACGCCCTCGATCATGCGTAATCCGACAACGCCGGATGAAATCATCGGCCGCATGCGTGGCGCCGAACCCATGTTCGAACCGGGCCAGGCGTGGAGCTATTCCAACTTCAACTATGTTCTGCTGGGGCGTGTGCTGGAAGTGACCGATCCGCAGGGGCGCACCTATGGGGACATCATTGAGGACGACATATTCGCGCCACTGGGCATGACGGACTCCCACTATGACCGCCAGCCCCGCATCGTGCCGCGCCGGGCGCGGGGGTACGACCATGACGGCGAAAGCGTGCTCAATACGGTCACTTTCGACCCCTCGCACGCCTATGCGGCCGGGGCTCTGACGGTCTCGGCGGCTGACATGGTGCGCCTGACCCGCGCTTTGATGAACGACGCGCTCCTGCCGCCTGCCTGGCAATCGCGCGCATGGCAGGAGGTTACTGGCCCTGACGGTGAAGGGTTCGGCTACGGGCTGGGCTTCAATGTCGGCACGCTGATGGGCGAGCGCGTCATCTGGCACAATGGCTCGATCAACGGCTTCCAGGCCGCATGGCTGATCCTGCCGGACAGCGATCGCGCAGTCGCTGTCCTGTCGAATGGGTACTACCGCCCCAATACCACGGCCATGGCGCGGCGGGCGCTTGCTGTTCTGGCGGACAATCCTATACCGGAGCTGGAAGCAGTGGCGGTACCGGATGCAGATCTCGCCAGCCTGCAAGGCCGCTACGTGCTCAGTGATGGCCGTGTGCTGCAGATCCATGTCGAGGATGGCGCGCGATACAATCTGGGCGGCGGGCGCTGGTCCGAACTCGCTGTGACGGCAGACGGCGTCCTGTTCCGTCCGGACAGCCTGACGCATATCCGCCCGCGCACGGATGCGCCGGGTCTGGTCTTCGTTTCGGGCACGACATTGGAAGCCTGGCCGGCAGATCCTCTGCCCGGTTCCCTTGAAGGTGCGCGATCGAGTGTTTCCGTTACACCGGATATGGTCGCAGCCGCCGAGGGGCGGTGGGTTCTGGAGTCCGGCGATACGGTGATCGTCGAGGCAGACGCCGACGGCGTCCTGAGCCTGCAACTGCCGCAGCAGCCACCGCAGCGCCTGTTTGCCCGGTCGGCGCGCCACTTCTTCTGCCGGGAGGCTCCGATCGAACTGATCGTCGGGCCTGAACCGGGGCAGGCCGTTCTGAACCTGTACGGCAATCCTCTGCCTGTCGAGCGTGACGGGCGATAAAGGCGGCCAGCATGAATTCCCATGATCGGCCTGTGTGGCTTGACGCTCTGGCGCTTCCCCTCTACCTCGCCAGCTTTTGCGCACTCCAAGAACAGAAAGACCGATCCGATGATCTCCGATCTTGCCCAAAACGCGAAAGCCTGGCCGTTTGAACAAGCGCGCCTGCTGAAAAAGCGTCTGGACAAGCTCGGCCGAAAATCCGGGCCGGTCGTGTTCGAGACCGGCTACGGGCCGTCGGGTCTGCCGCATATGGGCACGTTCGGCGAAGTCGTGCGCACCACGATGGTGCTGCATGCTTTCGACGTGCTGACCGGCGGCGCTTATGAGCCGAAGCTGATCTGCGTGTCCGACGATATGGACGGCATGCGCAAGGTGCCGGAGAACCTGCCCAATCAGGCGATGCTGGCCGAACACCTGCAGGAGCCGCTGACCGTGGTGCCGGACCCCTTCGGCACGCATGACAGCTATGGTGCCCACATGAATGCGCGCCTGCGCGGCTTCCTCGACAGTTTCGGCTTCACCTACGAATTCAAGTCAGCCACCGAGCTGTACCGGTCCGGAGCCTATGACGACATGCTCGTCCGGGCGCTGGAGAAGTATGACGAGATCATGCAGGTCATGCTGCCGACGCTGGGTGCCGAGCGCCAGGCGACCTATTCGCCGGTCCTGCCGGTCTCGCCGAAGACCGGGCGCGTGCTCTATGTGCCGATGAAGGCGGTCGATGCGAAGGCCGGCACGGTCACGTTCGACGACGAGGACGGCACGGAAACGACCCTTTCGGTGAAGGGCGGACAGGTGAAGCTGCAGTGGAAGCCGGATTTCGGCATGCGCTGGGCAGCCCTCGGTGTCGACTTCGAGATGTTCGGCAAGGACCATCAGACCAATGCGCCGATCTATTCGCGCATCTGCAAGATCCTTGGCGCCGAGCCGCCGACGCAATTCGTCTACGAGCTCTTCCTCGACCAGAAGGGCGAGAAGATCTCCAAGTCGAAGGGCAATGGCCTGTCGGTCGAGGACTGGCTGAAATATGCGCCGCAGGAGAGCCTGGCCTACTATAATTTCGTGAAGCCGAAGACGGCCAAGCGGCTCTATTTCGATGTCATTCCCAAGGCGGTGGACGAGTATCTCCAGCACCTGGCGGCCTATCCCGGCCAGGATGAGGCCCAGAAGCTGGAAAATCCGGCCTGGCACATCCATACCGGCAATCCGCCGTCGGAGACCTCGCCGATCTCCTTCGCCCTGCTGCTCAACCTGGCCTCGGCCGCCAGTGCGCATTCCAGCGATGTGATGTGGGGCTTTATCGGCCGCTATGTCGAGGGTGCGACGCCGCAGACGCATCCGCTGCTGGACCATCTGGCGAGCTTTGCCGTGCAGTATTTCGCGGACTTCGTCGAGCCGACCAAGGCTTTCCGCGCGCCGAGCGATATCGAGCGGGCGGCGATGGAGGACCTGCTGCAGCGACTGAAAGCCATGGACGCCGGCGAGCGTGACGCTGCGAAGATCCAGGACGAGGTCTATGCCGCCGGCAAGACCCAGGACTTCGACAATCTGCGCGACTGGTTCAAGGGGCTGTATGAAGTCCTGCTGGGCCAGTCCCAGGGGCCGCGCTTCGGCTCCTTCGTGGCGATCTATGGCGTCACGGAAACCATCGCCCTGATCGAGCAGGCCCTGGCGGGTGACCTCTTAAAAGGCTGATTTCATGAGATGACCCGCTTGCCGGGTCATCTTTTTGCGACATAAAGTAATAAAAATTTGACATCAAGTCGGCGATATCTTACATCCATCAGTGTCAAAGATAATCGACATCAAGACTGGAGTGTTTGACATGTCCTTCCGTGAAAAAATCGCGGTTCTGACCCTGATCGCCAATGTGCTGATCTACGGGATGTATTTCGGGAATACCGCCAAGGCGGCGCTCGCCGGTGAGGCCGTGCTGAATGGCGGCCACATGATCAGCACCATCGTCCTGCTCATCGTCGTGATGATTGTCGGCACGATCATCGTCAGCTCGACGGCGCCGAAGGATGCAGACGCGCCGGCTGACGAACGCGACCGGCTGATCTCGATGCGCAGCGACCAGATCGCCGGCTATGTCGTCTCGGCCGGTGCGGGCGGATCGCTGGTTCTGGCCCTGGCCGGATTCTCGGTGTTCTGGATTGCCAACCTGGTCCTGCTGGCCCTGGTCGCCGGCGAGATCGTCAAGTCGGTCGCCTGCCTGATCGGCTACCGCCAGGGAGTGTAGCGCATGTCTTTCATGGAAAAGCTCAATCTGGCGGCGCTCGCCGGAGGCGTTCTGGCCCTGGGCTGGTATCTGGTCCGGGTCGTGCCGCAGATCGGCCAGATACCCCTGGACGAGATATCCTGGAAGTGGCCGATGGCGATCGCGATGGGGATATTCATCGTCCTGCTGGTGATCTCCGCCGTCCGCATGGCGATCTCGGACCCGGCTGTGCGCAAGGCTGACGGCATCATCGATGACGAGCGTGACCACGACATCGAGCGGCGCGGTGATGCCTGGGGCGGTCATGCCATGCATGCGGTCGGCTTTGCCGCGCTGGTGATGCTGGTGCTGGACGTGCACAGTTTCTGGATCGCCCAGACGCTCTTCGTCGGCGGCATGCTCGCCGGCGTGGTCTCGATCGGCGTCAAGCTGTTCGCCTATCGCGGGGAGGTGTGACGCATGGCAAAATCTACCCCGATCACCAACCAGATCCGCACGCTGCGTTTTCACACCAATGAGATGACCCAGGCCGAGCTGGCCGAGAAGGTGGGCGTCACCCGGCAGACCGTGATCGCGATCGAGCAGGGCAAATACTCGCCCTCGCTCGAGGTGGCCTTCAAGATCGCCCGGATATTTGGCGTTGGTCTGGAGGATGTGTTCCAGTATCCGGACTGAAGACTGTGTGGCCGGGCCGTTAAAGCGCCACTTCCAGCCAGGGCAGTTCGCGGCCCTTGAAGACGTCGGAGGGGCGCATGGCGACCCGGCGCGCGCCCATATGCAGATAGGCGGGCTCGGCATAAGGGTCCGACAGGATGGTCATTACCGTGTCGCCCCGTGTGCGCAGCTGGTCCTTGGCGCTCTCGAACAGGGCGCGTCCGACGCCGGAGCCGATCGCTTCCGGTGCAATGAACAAAAGGTCCAGCGTGCCGCCATGCCCGTCCGGATCGATCTGGCAGACGCCCAGGAGCGTGCCGTCTTCGGCCTCGGCCACCGTGGTGTAGCCGGCCTCGATCGCGTCGGGTGTGACCTTGAGATAGGGCGAGACGGCCGCCATGAAGGCCGCGTCATATCCCCAGTAAGCCTTGGACCTGAGACACAGGCGGGACAGGGCCTCGTCCTCACCCGGCCGGGCCGGGCGAAGACGGGGAAAGTCTCTATCGGCGCCCATCGAGGATCAGGCCGAGGCCTGATCGATCGCACCGTGGCAATGCTTGTACTTCTTGCCGGAGCCGCACGGGCAGAGCTGGTTGCGCGCGACGCGGCCCCAGGTCTCCGGGCGGTTCGGATCGACGGCTGCAGCACGCGGGGCTGACGGACGCGGGGCGACCGGCTCGCGGTCCGGCCCGTCCATCTCGTTACGGCCCGTGCTGGCGTCGATATGGCTGGCCTGGATGTCCCGCGGTGCCTGCGGCGGGGCCGGGGCGCGTTCGAAGCGGATCAGCATCAGCTGACGGGTCACTTCGCCGCGCAGATTGTCCATCATGCGCTCGAACAGCGAGAAAGCCTCGGTCTTGAACTCGTTCAGCGGGTTGCGCTGAGCGTAGGAACGCAGACCGATCATGGCGCGCATGGCATCCAGGTTCTGCAAGTGCTCGCGCCAGTTGATGTCGATCGCCTGGAGCAGGATCGACTTCTCGATCCGGCGCATCAGATCCGGACCGGCATTGACCGCCTTCTCGGCATAAGCCTTGTCGGCCGCGTCGACGATGCGCTCCAGGATCTCCTCGTCGGCAATACCTTCCTCGGCTGCCCAGTCGGCGATCGGCAGGTCGAGGCCGAACGTATCCTTCACCTCATTGGTCAGACCCTCGACATCCCACTGGTCGGCATAGGCCTTCGGCGGGATGTGGGCCTCTACGAGATCCTCGGCGGATTGCTGGCGCATGTCCTTGATGACGTCGGAGACGTCGTCGGATGTCATGAACTCGATGCGCTGCTCGAACACGGCCTTGCGCTGGTCGTTCATCACGTCGTCGTATTTGAGCACGTTCTTGCGGATGTCGAAATTGCGCTGTTCGACCTTCCTCTGGGAGGTTTCCAGCGCCTTGGACATCCAGGGATGCTGGATGGCCTCGCCTTCCTTCATGCCCAGCGTGCGCATGATACCGTCCAGGCGTTCCGGCGCGAAAATGCGCAACAGGTCGTCCTGTACGGAGATGTAGAATTTCGAGCGGCCCGGATCGCCCTGGCGACCGGTCCGGCCGCGCAGCTGATTGTCGATCCGCCGGCTTTCATGGCGCTCCGTGCCCAGCACGTAGAGGCCGCCGGCATCGAGGGCCTGCTTCTTCTTCTCGGCAACGTCGGCTGCGATCTTGTCCTTCTCGCGGGCGATCTCGGTCTCGGTCGGCTCCTTGCCGAGCTCCTTCTGCTCGCTCAGCCAGGCGCCAAGACGCATTTCCACATTGCCGCCGAGCTGGATGTCGGTACCGCGGCCGGCCATGTTGGTCGCGATGGTGATCGCGCCCGGCACGCCGGCATCGGCGATGATGTAGGCTTCCTGTTCGTGATAGCGCGCATTGAGCACCTGGTGCTTGATCTTGCGCTTGGTCAGGATGTCCGACAGCAGTTCGGATTTCTCGATCGAGGCCGTGCCAACCAGCACCGGCTGGCCGCGCTTCACGCAATCCTCGATATCGGCAATGGCGGCGTCGTATTTTTCTTTCGCCGTGCGGTAGACCTCGTCTTCCTCATCCACGCGGGCGATCGGCCGGTTGGTCGGAATCTCGACCACGCCCAGCTTGTAGATATCCATGAACTCGTCGGCCTCGGTGAGGGCCGTACCGGTCATGCCCGCCAGCTTGTCGTAAAGGCGGAAATAGTTCTGGAAAGTGACCGAGGCGAGGGTCTGGTTTTCCGGCTGGATGTCCGTGCCTTCCTTGGCCTCGATCGCCTGGTGCAGACCATCGGACAGGCGGCGGCCGGGCATCATGCGGCCGGTGAACTCGTCGATCAGGACAACGCCATTATCCTTGATGATGTAGTCCTTGTCCTTCACGAACAGCTTGTGCGCCTTGAGCGCCTGGTTGACGTGGTGGACCGTCGCGATGTTCTCGACATCGTAGAGGTCGGCGTCTGCCTCCAGGAGCTCGCGGGACTTCAGCAGCTCCTCGACCTTCTCATTGCCCTCTTCGGTCAGCAGGATCGAGCGGGCTTTCTCGTCGATCTCGTAGCAATCCTCGTCGAGAAGCGGGATCAGCTGGTCGATCGTCTGGTAGAATTCGGTCCGGTCTTCAGTGCGGCCGGAAATGATCAGCGGGGTGCGCGCTTCGTCGATCAGGATCGAGTCGACCTCGTCGACGATGGCGAAGCCGTGGCCGCGCTGCACCATCTCGTCGACCGTGTATTTCATGTTGTCGCGCAGATAGTCGAAGCCGAGCTCGTTATTGGTGCCGTAGGTGATGTCGCAGGCATAGGCCTGGCGGCGTTCCGGATCGGTCATGCCGTGGGCGATCACGCCGGTGGTCATGCCCAGCTGGGCGAAGACGCGGCCCATCCATTCGGCGTCACGTGTGGCGAGGTAGTCGTTGACGGTGACGATGTGCACGCCCTTGCCGGTCAGCGCGTTGAGATAGGTCGGCAGGGTGGCGACCAGCGTCTTGCCTTCACCGGTCTTCATCTCGGCGATGGAGCCCTCGTGCAGCACCATGCCGCCCATCAGCTGCACGTCATACGGGCGAAGACCCAGAGCGCGCTTGGCGGCCTCGCGCACGGCGGCAAACGCCTCCGGCAGCAGGTCGTCCAGCTTCTCGCCCTTGTCGAGCCTTTCGCGGAATTCCGCGGTCTTGCCCTTCAGGGCGTCGTCGGAGAGGGCCTGGAAGTCGGGCTCCAGGGCGTTGATCTTTTCGACCATCGGCCGCATGCGGCGAAGTTTGCGGTCGTTCTCGGTTCCGAAGATCTTGCGGGCTATAGACAGCATGTGGTTCTGGCTTTGCGTACAACTGGACCGGCGTCCGGCGCTCGAGTCCGTCCCTCTCGCCGGAGACGCCAACATTGCTTTGAAACGTCAGGGTGACTTAAGGATGGGGGGGATGGGTGTCAATCAAGCCGCGCGGCGCCTGCCATGCGGCATATTCCCGTAAAGGACTGCCAGCGTGGCCATTCTGCGGCTTTTTGTAGGACTGTTGTTGATCTCCGCGAGCCTCGCGGCCTGTGGTCCGGAGCCCCGGCGGCCGGCAGAACCGGGCGTCGATCCGGCGGCTCGCGTCGCGCCCGACGAGGCGGACCCGGTCGTTGCCCGGGTCGACGGCACGGTGATCCGCCGGTCCGATGTCGAGCGTGAAGCCCGTTCGCAATCGGGCGATGACGAGGTGGCACTGCAGCCGGGCGATGCCGAGTTCGACCGGGTTCTGGACGAGTTGATCGATCAGCGCCTGCTGGCTCTGGAAGCACGCCGGCGCGGTCTGCACCAGTCGGAGGAGGCGCGCCGCCGCATGGCGCTCGCCGAAGAGCGCATCCTGGGCAATGTCCTGGTCGAGACGGCGCTGGCCGATGCGGTTACCGAGGAAACCATCCAGCGCATCTATCGCGAACAGATCCGCTTGATCCCGCTAGGCGAGGAAGTGCGGGCGCGCCACATCCTCGTCGACACACGCGCCGAGGCCGATGCCATCGCGCAGCTCCTTGCCGAGGGGCGCGACTTTGCCGAGCTGGCCGTCGCGATGAGCCAGGACCAGGCAACACGGCTGGAAGGCGGCGACCTGGGCTATTTCACCCGCGAGGGCATCCTGCCCGCCTTCGGTTCCGTGGCCTTCTCGACGCCCGAGGGCGAGGTATCCGAGCCCTTCCGCAGCGAATTCGGCTGGCATTTGCTCAAAGTGGTCGACCGCCGCCGTCAGCCGCCGCCCTCGATCGAGGCGTTGCGGCCCAACATCGTGCGCTTCTACACTTTCGATCAGCTGGAGGCGCTGATTGACGGGCTCCGGGCCGATGCCCAGATCGAACGGCCGGAAATCGTCATCGAGCCCCGGTCGGGTGAAGAGCCGGACATCTCTGCCGGTCCGGAGGCTCATGACGGCGATCTGCCCGGCGAGGACGACAGTCCGGACGAGCCGGGTTAAGCCGGTATTCACCGCGTTTCTGCACCCGATCTTAAAGGAGTTCACGCACGATGTCGGCTGGTGGCCCCAAACCGGTGATCCATGTCGCCGCCTGCGCCTTGCTGGATCCGGATGGACGGATCCTCATCGCCAGACGGCCCGAGGGCAAACCGATGGCAGGGCTTTGGGAGTTTCCCGGCGGCAAGATCGAGCCGGGGGAAACGCCGGAGCAGACCGTTGTCCGGGAGCTCCGTGAGGAATTGGGAGTGGAGCCATGCGAGCGATGCCTGCATCCCTTCGCCTTCGTATCCCATCCCTACGACACCTTTCACATCGTGATGCCGCTTTTCCTGTGCCGCACCTGGGACGGGTTCGCCCGTCCGCTGGAGGGGCAGGAGATCGCCTGGGTCCGCAAGGAAAAGCTGGGCGAGTACCGGCTCTCGCCCGCGGACCGGTCGCTGGCCGCGGAGATTCGCGACCGGCTCTGATCCGGCGCCTGTCCGATTTTTGCGGCGATACGGGCGGCGCGACGGCGATCGAATACTCGATCATTGCCGTGCTGATCTCGATCATGATCATCGGCGGCCTGACCCTGATCGGCCCGGCCATCATGAACATGCTCGACCAGGCCTCTGCGCCCTTCTAGCGTCCGGCCTTTTCACCCAGCGACTGTTCCCGCACGCCCAGCGCGTCTGCCAGCCGGTGCGTTGCGGAACCGGGGCGTTTCGGCTTGGGCTGATCCGGGTGCGGGGCCCAGCCGGCCGCATGCACGATCTCGAAAGTCGCGCGGACGCGGCCGTCCTCGTCGGCAAACTGCTGCGCATAGAGTTCCGCAGTTCGCATGAAGAGCGCCCGCGTGGCCGGGTTCCGGGGCCGGTCGGCGAGAACGGATGTCTCGCCCATGCCGCGCAGATCGGCCATCAGGGCGAAGACATTGTCGTAGCGCACGGTCACACGGTCGATATCCGCAACCGGCATGGCAAAGCCGGCACGCTGCATCAGCGCCGCCATGTCGAACGTGCCGGCATAGGGCGAAACGCGTGCGCTGGCGCCGCCGGTCAGTTCGCTCTCTGCCGTCATCAGGCAGCGCCGCAGCTCGTTCAGCGTCGAACCGCCCAAAAGGGACGCAGCGAAGAAACCGTCCGGCTTGAGGGCGTGATTGATCTGCACCAGCACGCCGGGCAGGTCGTTGGTCCAGTGCAGCCCCCAGGGCGCCAGGACGAGATCCAGGCTTTCTTCCGCGAAGGGCAGGGCTTCCTCGTCCAGCGCCAGAGCGGGGCGGTCCAGCGTTGCAGCGACAGCCGGCGACAGGTCTGCGCTGGTCAGCCAGCCGATCTTGCCGCCGGCGGGGCGCGCCATCAGCTCGTCGGCCAGACCCGGTCCGCCGCCCAGTATGGCCGCGCGCTCGAAGTCCCGCGTGACACTTTCCACCCGGTCGCAGATATCGTCGAATGCGCGCCGCACGAGAAAGTTGTAGTCTGCCAGGCGGGCCGCAGCTCGGTTGCGGCGTGTGCGCAGCAGGGTCCGGTCGAAAAGGCGGGGTGGCGTGTCGGAATTCATGGTGCGGGATATGCCGTCTAAGGGCCGCCGGGAAAAGGGGGCAGGTGTGTGATTGGCGCGATTGCCAGCCGTCTGGCCGATCTGGCCTGGCCGCCGGTCTGCCCGGTGACGGGCAGTGCCGTCGATGCCAGTGGCCGGCTGCAGGCGGCGGGCTGGGCCCGGCTGACCTTCCTGGACGCGCCCTGGTGCAGCGTGTGCGGCCTGCCCTTTCCCTATCCCGGCGGCAGCGCGTCCACATCTGCAACATTGTGCGCCCTGTGTGTCGCAAAGCAGCCCGTTTACGACCTCGTACGGGCCCCGTTGGCGTATGACGATGCCTCACGGCCGCTGGTGCTGGGGTTCAAGCATGGCAGCCGGCGCGAGATGATCGACCAGTTCGCCCGCTGGATGATCGCGGCGGGCGGTGACTGCCTCGGCGGTGCCGATGCCATCCTGCCGGTACCGCTGCACTGGCGACGCCTGCTGGCGCGCCGCTACAACCAGTCGGCCCTGCTGGCTGCGGCGATCGCCCGGCTGTCCGGTGTGCCGATGGAAACCGGCTGGCTGCTGCGCCGTCGCGCCACCCCCAGCCAGGCCGGACAGAGCGCCCGCTCGCGCAAGCGCAATGTCGCGGGCGCCTTCCATGTGCCGGAGCGCAGTCGCGTCGAGGGGCGCCGCGTGGTACTCGTCGACGATGTCTTCACCACCGGTGCCACAGCGACCGCCTGTGCCCGCACGCTGAAACGCGCGGGTGCGGCGCATGTATCGGTTATGACACTGTGCCGCGTTGTCAGGTCCACGGATCCCACTATCTAGGGAGG
Source organism: Maricaulis sp. (assembly GCF_017642925.1). GTDB lineage: Bacteria > Pseudomonadota > Alphaproteobacteria > Caulobacterales > Maricaulaceae > Maricaulis. Next base: position 37,098 of record NZ_JAEPOL010000024.1, read on the forward strand.
CTGAACGGATTTTCCGGCCGTCCGCCCCGCCGCGGCCGGCTCGTAATGGAGTAGTTTCATGGCTGAAGTGACAATCTATACGCGCCCGATGTGTGGCTATTGTGCCCGCGCCGTATCCCTTCTGAAGCAGAAGGGTGTGACCTTCAACGAGATCGATGCCGGCTTCGACCAGGCCAAGCGCAACGAGATGATCCAGCGCTCGAATGGCGGCCGCACCTTCCCGCAGATTTTCGTCGGCGATATCCATATCGGCGGCTGCGACGACATGATGGCTCTTGAACGGGCCGGCAAGCTGGATGATATGCTCGCCGCCTGATGAGCCAACTCGACATTGCCCTCGTCCAGATGCGGTCGGGGATCGCCCCCGAAGCGAACATCAAGGACGCCATCCGCCTGATCCGGGATGCGGCGGCCACCGGCGCGCAGCTTGTCGCCACGCCGGAAACCACGCATCTCGTGCAGAAGAATGCCGCGGAAGCCTTCAAGGTGCTGCACGCGCCGGAGACCGAACCGGCCCTGCCGGCCTTTTCGGCCCTGGCGCACGAGCTGGGTATCACCCTGCTGATCGGCTCGCTTGCCGTGCGCACGCCGGACGGCCGGGCAGCAAACCGCAGCTTCCTGTTCGGCCCCGATGGCGCTTTGTTGGCGAGCTATGACAAGGCGCACATGTTCGATGTCGGCCTGGGCAAGGGCGAGACCTACCGGGAAAGCGACAATTACGCGCCCGGCGACCGGCTGGTCGTGGCCGATGCGGCCGGTGCCCGGCTTGGCCTGTCGATCTGCTATGATGTGCGCTTCGCCTATCTCTACCGGCGCCTGGCCAAGGCGGGAGCCCAGATCCTGGCCGTTCCGGCCGCCTTCACCCGGCCGACCGGACGCGCGCACTGGGAGGTGCTGCTGCGGGCGCGGGCGATCGAGACCGGCAGCTATGTCATCGCGCCCGCGCAGTCGGGTCTGCATGAGGATGGCCGCAAGACCTGGGGGCATTCGATGATCATCGGCCCCTGGGGCGAGGTTGTTGCCGTCCGCAAGGATGCCGAGCCGGGCATACTGGCCGCGCGGATCGATCTCGACAAGGTCGCCGAGGCCCGCCGCCGCATTCCCGCCCTGGAACATGACCGCGATCTAACCGGTCCGGACATGCCGTCACCGACATGATCCGCTATGCGCTGCGCTGTGACCAGGACCATGAATTCGAGGCCTGGTTCTCCAGTTCCGATGCCTTTGACGACCAGATCGAACGCGATCTGGTGCAATGTCCCGAATGCGGATCCAGCGAGGTCCACAAGGCCCTCATGGCGCCGGCTGTGTCGACCGCCCGCAAGCGCGAGGCGGCGTCCCCTGAGGCGCAGTTCCGCGATCTTGCCGACCGGGTGAAGGCGCATATCCGCAAGAATTACGACTATGTCGGCGGCGATTTCGCCCGCGAGGCCCGGGCGATGCATGCGGGCGACAAGCCGGAACGCCTGATCTATGGCGAGACGACGCCGGAAGAGAGCCGCAAGCTCGTCGATGACGGCGTCCCGGTCGCCCCGCTGCCGGATGCCATGGCTCCGACGCCGCCGAAGAAAGCGAACTAGGCGAACCAGGCCAGGCGCGCTCTCGAGCCGCAGTCACACCGTCGGGACTGTGCCGCCGTCGATTGTCACCTCGGTGCCATGGATGGCTTTCGCGCGGTCGGAGGCGAGGAAGGCGATCGTTTCGGCGACCTCTTCCGGCCGGGCCGGCCGGCCGATCGGAATCCCGCCGAGCGCATCCAGAATGCTCTGCCTTGCAGCCGCTTCGTCGGTCCCTGCATTCTCGGCGACGCGTTGCACCAGGGCTTCGGCGGCTTCGGTATAGATCCATCCCGGTGCTACGGCGTTCACCCGCACACCCGCCGGCCCGACTTCCTTCGACAGTGATTTGGAATAGGTGCTCAACGCGGCCTTGGCGGCCGCATAGGCTGTAGTGGAGTCGTGAAGGGGCAGGCGCCGCTGGATCGAGGTGACGTGGATGATCGCGCCCTCCTGGCGGGTGAGCATGCCGGGCAGAAACGCCCGGTCCAGCCGGACGGCACTGAGCAGGTTGAGCTGCAGTTCATCGTGCCAGATATCGTCCGGAAGTGCCGCAAAACCGCCGGCCGGCGCTGTCGATCCGCCCAGGCAGTGGACCAGGATGTCGATACCGCCGAAGGCGTCGGTGATCGTATCGGCCAGGGGCTGGACACTGTCCGGCTGCGTCAGGTCAGCCTGAACGAACAGGTCGGCATTCACACCGCCGGGCGGTGTTGAGCGGGCGGCGGTGGCGACACGGGCTCCGCGGCTGCGGAACAGGTCTACGGTGGCTGCGCCCGTTCCCTTGGTGCCGCCGGTCACCAGGACGCGCTTGCCGGCGAATTCCGGCGTCGCAACAGACGGCATCAGGCAATCTCCAGCGAGGCGATCCGGCCGGTGTCCATCCCGAAGCGGTAGGTCAATGCAATCGGGCTGCCCGGAAAGCTGCCGGACACCGTGGCTGGCACAAAGACGGCGCCATCCCTGTGTTCTGCCGTGCCAGGTTCTGCGTGGAAGTCGTATGCGTCGACCGTCTGCTTCAGCCAGGTTTCGATCGCGGCTCTGCCGATATGATCCCGGCTCTCGTCCCGGACACGGGCATCGTCGGAAAACTGCGCGGCGGCACGATCGAAGTCGCGGCGATTGGCGGCGTCGAAATATGCGGCGATGGAAGAAGGAAGTGTCTGTGTCATGGCCGTCTCCTTGCTGGTGGAGGCCAAGCCTCCGGATTGATCGGCAAGGCAAGTGGAGCGACAATGAGAAAATGACAAGTACGCACGATAAAGTCTGGTACGCACCAAAAAGTAAGTTAGAGGCCTTCACGGCCGAGACGGCCGCCGAAGGCGTGGTCAACACGCTGCGGATCGTCGAGGGGCGATGGAAGCTGGTGATCCTCTTCCATCTCTTCGGCGGCAAGGTGATGCGCTTTTCCGAGCTGGAGCGCGCGATCCCGGCCATTTCGCAAAAAATGCTCACCCAGCAGCTGCGCCAGCTGGAAAGCGATGGCGTGGTGTTCCGGAAGGTCTATCCCGTGGTTCCGCCCCGGGTCGAATATCGCCTCACCGAATGGGGACAGGCGCTTTGCCCGGCGCTGGATGCGCTTCTGAAATGGGCCGACCAGCGCGAGGCCCTGCAGCCGGACACGTCTTCGCAGGCCGGCTGAGGGCCGTGCCTAGGCCAGGCGCAGCTGCCAGGACACGCCGAACCGGTCGACAATCCAGGTGAATTTGCGGGCGAAGGGGTAGGTGTCGAGCGGCATCAGGATTTGCCCGTCCGTCGACAGGGCCTCGAACAACCTGTCGAGTTCAGCCTCTGTCTCGCACTCGGCGAACAGGGATATGGCCGGTGTGAAGGAGAAGTCGTGCTTTGACGGCGAGTCGATGCAGTGATGCAGGCGGCCATTCAGGGTGAAGGCCGCTTTCACGATGCTGCCCTCGGGGCCGGGACCCTCCGGGCCGTAACGCTCGACGTCCAGTATCTGCGAGTTCTCGAACAGTGAGGTGTAGAGGGACATGGCGGCTTCGGCCTGACCCTCGAACATCAAAAACGGGGCGACGCTGGCGGTCATGACGGATCCTTCTTGTCAGCAATGTCGTCGAGGAAATCGGGCACGCCGGGAAAGACGGCGTCATAAACCGGCTTGATGGAGTGGAAGCTGGCCCAGAACCAGCGTGGCTCGCGTCCGGCCAGTGCATCTTCCAGGAGGCCGACATGGGTGTGCCAGCCCATGGCCACTTCCTTTGCGGTCGTCGGCGCATCCAGTTTTCTGTGCGTGATGGTGAGGCGCGTGCCGGTGTCTTGAGGCTCAAGCTCGAAGACGACTTCGGAGATCGCGGCCACGTCCTGGATGCCTTCGCCCCAGGTGATCACAAGCCGGTGCGGCGGATCGACCTCCACAATCTCGGCGGGATGGGCGCCCTCATAGTCGCTGGCGCCCGCCTCGGCCGGCTCTGCAGAGAGTTCGCGGTGTTTGAATTGCAGCGTGAAGCGGGCCCCGGGCCGCAATTCCATGTCGCCGGCGGCCAGCCATGTCCGCCGTTTCTCGCTCTCCACGAGATAGGCCCAGACCCGCTCGACCGGAGCCGGCAGAAGACGGCGCAGGCGGACTGTCCTGTCGTCGACCACTTTGGCAGGTTCATTCATCGTGTATGTCCTTTTCGGCCAGAAGCGCGGCTTCCAGATCGTCCAGCGCGCCGGTCCAGAAGGCGCATTGCCGCTCGATCCAGCTGTTGACCTCGCCCAGCGGGGCCGGATTGAAGGCGATGAAATGGTCGCGGCCGGCTTTGCGCCGCGTGACCAGGCGGGCCTGCTCCAGCACCCGGATATGTTTGGAGACCGAGTTCAGTGAAATCGGGAAGGGGCGGGCGAGTTCGGTGACCCGTGCCTCGCCGCGCGACAGCCGGCCCAGAATGGCCCGGCGGGTCGGGTCGGCAATTGCGGTCAGTGTGGCGTCAAGGCCGGCGGGTGCTGCTTGGGTCATAACATTCACCTTTTAGGGTGAATGTTATGACCGGCTTTTCCTGCCGTCAACCGCCCGGCAGGGAGCCGGGCCGGTCAGAGCGAGACTTCGCCTTTCAGGATGCGGATGCCGGCGCCCTGGCCGTTCGACCAGGCGATCTCGCCCAGCACGGTCTGGCCGTTGACCTCCAGCTGCATGGCACGTCCGGCTACGCCGAGATTGGGGCCGGCGACGCCGATCCCGGTTTCGGAGATGTCGCGAATGACAATCTCGCCGGTCGCATCGGACGAGGTGAAGCGGCCGGTCACGCCTTCTATCGGGCGGCGGGCATAGCTGCGGCTGTCCGCGTCATGCAGATCGGTGTCGAGTGCCTCGGCGAGCGTGTCGAGCAGACGCAGGACTTCCTGGCTCGCCGTTTCCAGATCGGCAAGCCGCTCGAAGGCCCGCTTGGATGCGCCGCCCTCGTGCGCCTCCAGGACCTCGCGGGCGATGTCGTGAACGCGGGCGTGCGGTGCCTCGAGCGCCTTGTAGGCCGGGTGGTTGCGCACGGACGCCACGTCGAGCGTGTCGTACCATTTGCCCAGCCGGCACTGATGGTGGGTCGGCAGATCGCCGGACTTGCCGGTCGTGCGCCCGACAATGATGTCGACAATCCGCTTCTTGAAGAAGACGTGATCGATTTTGGCCATCTGTACCAGGGAGCGGTGGCAATCGGCGCGGAACCAGGACTGGGCGTTGGCCAGGAAGGCGTCGTTCGAGGCCTGCAGCGATGTGTTCATCTCACCGAGGCGGCCATTGTCGGAACGGGCCCGGTCGGCAACGCCGGCGATCTTCTCGGAGATCTCCGTACTCGCGCTTTTCTGCTGCTGCAGGATGGTCGAGATCTCCTGCATGCGCTGCGATACGCTGGAGACCTGCTGGCCCACTGTGCGGATGCTGGAGTTGGCGCCGTCGATGGTTTCACGGCCGCGCTCGACCGCTGCGCGCGAGCTGGTGATGGCATTCTCGATCACGCTCATGCCGTTCTTCAGCGCCGTGATCCGTTCGGCAATGTCCTCGGTCGCCTTGGCGGCCTGGTTCGCCAGGCTCTTCACTTCACTGGCCACGACGGCGAAACCCTTGCCGGCATCGCCGGCGCGGGCGGCTTCGATCGTTGCGTTGAGGGCGAGCAGATTGGTCTGATCCGAGATGGTCTGGATGACGCCCAGGAAGCCGGAAATCTGTTCGGCGGCCTCGTTCAGTTCGACCAGGCTGGTCGCGCTGTCCTGCGAAGTGCGGTCAATTTCGGCGATCGACGTCGCCACTTCGCCCATGGCAGCAACGCTATGGCTGAGCGAGGTATTGGTCTCTTCGGCCTGGTCGGCAGCGCCATCGGAATTCTGGGCGATCTGTTCGGCAGAGGCGACCATCTCTTCGGCCGCGGCCGAGATGGACTCGCTGTTTGCGGTGGATTCCTGCGTGGAGGACTGCAGCACGGCCATGTTCAGCATCATCTCGTTGACGCTGGAAATCGTGTTGGCGACGCCGCGCAGATTGCCCAGCCGGGCATCCCGGTTCAGCCGGTCTTCAACACGGTGGCGAATGCCGTTCTCATAGCCTTCCTGGGCGAGGCCGATATCGAGGAAGGCGCGGCCGATGAAGGCCTGCAGCGCGGCCTCGGCCTTGCGGGGCGAGCGGCGGAACTTCGACATCAGAACCGGGATCGCCTGAACAATCACGCGGCCATAGGCGGCCAGATACCAGTGCGAGGGCAGACCGATCCGGGTATGGGCCTCGGCGATACGGATGGCGCGGCTTTCAAAGTCCAGGCTCGGCGGATCGGTCAGCAGGCCTTTCCAGTGTGCCATCTGACGCTTGCGGATGCCGGTCATGCCTTCTTCGAAGGGCGCGAATATTTCCGCGAGCTCGGGCTGTTTGCGCAGATCGGCGTAGAAATCGTCGAGAATGGTTTCGAGCGCCGGTTCCAGCACCGCCCAGACCTTCCTGCCTTCGTCAACAGACCAGCCGTCGGGGCGCAGAAAGGCCTGCAGGTTATCGAGCGACCTGGAACCGGACGGGCGGACGGAGGTTTTTCGGGCGGCTTGGTTCATGACGGATTCCTCGCGAAATGGATCGCCAAGTCACCGTTCTGCGATTTCCAAAGCCTTAATTTCGGGAGGGTTTCTGTGCAACCGCCATGTAATTGACTGCAATATCCTCGCCCAGCGAAAACTGGTCGTTGAGCGGGTTGTAGAGCACACCCACCGGTTCGCGCATTTCCATGCCGCCTTCGCGCAATGCGGCGCGAATCTCGGCCGGTTTGACCAGTTTGGCAAAGCGGTGCGTGCCGCGCGGCAGCCAGCCCATGATCCATTCCGCGCCGACAATCGCCATGGCAAAGGCCTTGGGCGTGCGGTTGATCGTCGCGCAGATCATCAGTCCGCCGGGCTTCACCAGCCTGGTGCAGTCGACCAGGAAGGCATGCGGGTCGGCGACATGCTCCATCACTTCCAGGTTCAGCACGACGTCGAAGGGCGGTTCGCCGGCCTCCAGCAATTGTTCGGCAACGCCGTGCCGGTAGTCGATCTTCAGACCCTGCTCTTCCGCATGAACCGAGGCCGTCTTCACATTCGCTTCGGCGGCATCGACACCCGTCACCTGTGCGCCCAGCCGGGCCATGGGTTCGCAGACCAGCCCGCCACCACAACCGATATCGAGAATGCGCAGGCCCTCGAAGGGCGTCGCGCCGGACAGGCCGAAATGCTCGCAGATCGTGTCGCGGATAAAGCCCAGGCGAACGGGGTTGAACTTGTGCAGCGGCTTGAACTTGGAATCCGGATTCCACCAGTCCGCCGCCATGCGCGAGAACTTCTCGACTTCCTCCGGATCGACCGAGGGGCGGGTGAGGGTGTCGGGCGCTGTCGCCGTTGCCATCCGTGTTTCTCCTTGCAGGCGAGCGTGCCCGCGATTGCGTTCGAGCGTTGCGTGCCCGGCCGTCTGCGCTTACCTAACCGCGAGCGCGACGACATGGGCGCCGATCTTAATATGGCCTTGCCGATGCCGCTAATCGAGCCCGGTGCGACGTTATGGGCGCACCCGCCGGCAAGGAAAAGCGCGAGGGACAGGTTGAGGGACGGCTTCGGGATGGCGGGTGAATGACACGCGTCGTGGCAAAATTCGGCGGCACGTCGGTCGGGTCGATCGAGCGTATCCGGCATTCTGCCGGGCTCGTGGCCGAGGCCGTGCGCCGGGGCGAGAGCCTGGCCGTTGTCGTGTCGGCCATGGCCGGCGAGACCGACCGTATTCTCGGTCTGGCCGGTGCGTTCGGCGCGGGGCTTGGCGATGTCGAGACCGATGTCGCCCTGGCGGCGGGCGAGCAGGTGTCCTCTGCGCTGATGGCGCTGGCCCTGCGCGAAGCCGGTTTCGAGGCGCGATCCTTCCAGGGCTGGCAGTTGCCGGTGGTGACGGACGGTCCGCCCGGTGCGTCGCGGATCGCGGGGATGGATGTCTCTGCACTGGAGGCGGCGATGCAGGCCGGGGTCATTCCCGTGCTGGCCGGCTTCCAGGGGATCACCTCGCAGGGCGAGATCCGCACGCTGGGGCGCGGCGGCACCGATCTGTCCGCAGCCGCACTGGCGGCGGCGCTGGGGGCGCGGTGCGATATCTATACCGATGTCGATGGCGTCTACACGACCGACCCGCGTATCGAGCCGGCCGCCCGCCGGCTGGACGCGATCAGTCATGACGAGATGCTGGAACTGGCCGCCCAGGGCGCCAAAGTGTTGCAGACCCGCTCGGTCGAGTTCGCGAAATCGCGCGGCGTGCCGATGCGGGTCCTGTCGTCCTTCCTCGAGACCGGTGAGAGCCGTGGCACGGATGTGGTCGAGACGCAGGACATCGCGGAACGCCGCATCGTGTCCGGCGTTGCCTATGCGCGGGACCAGGCGCGGATTGCGCTTCTGGGTGCCTCCGGCCGCTCGGAGCTCGCGGCACGCACATTTGCCATCCTTGCGGACGCGGAGATCGGGGTCGACATGATCGTTCAGGCGCACACCCGCACGCCGGGTCGTGTGAATATCGAGTTTTCCGTCGCCCACCGCGATCTGGCCCGCGCCCAGGCGGCGCTGGAGGCCGGTCTGCCCGGCGCCGATATCTCGTCGGAGACGGGGCTGGCAAAAGTCTCTATTGTGGGGGCGGGGCTGCGCCAGCGGGCCGATATCGCGCGCTCCCTGTTTGCAGTGCTGGGCGAACAGGGGATCAGCGTCAGGGTGCTGGCAACCTCGGAAATCAAGATTTCCGCCCTTATCGACAATGACGCCGTCGAGCGCGCCGTGCGGGCGTTGCACACGGCTTACGGACTGGAGCGGGTATAGCCGCATGGACGATCTGAAGACCTCTCCCATGCGCGATCCGCGCCGCCTGCTCAAGCGCATGCGCGAGCTCATGGCGGTGCAGGAGAACGCCCAGGCACGCCTGGACCATCTCACCGCCATGATCGCGGAAGAGGCGGGGTGGGATGTCTGCTCGATCTATCTGGCCCGCCAGTCCAACGCGCTGGAACTGTGCGCCACCTTCGGCCTGAAGGCCGAGGCCGTGCACCATGTGCGCCTGCAGCCGGGCGAGGGTCTGGTTGGCCTGGTCGCCCGCCGGGCCCGGCCGCTCTCGACCTCGAACGCCCGGGCGCATCCGGCCTTCTCCTACAAGCCGGAAACGGGCGAAGAGCCCTTCAACACCTTTGTCGGCGTGCCAATCCTGCGCGGCGGCCGCATGGTCGGGGTGCTGACCGCGCAGACCTCCCAGGAACGCCAGGTCGCGACCGACGAGATCGAGACGCTGCAGACCGTCGCCATGGTGCTCGCCGAGATCGTCGCTTCCGGCGATATCGTCGACTCCGAGGAAATGGCCGGTCTGGACATGCGCCAGTCGCGGCCTGAACGCTTCCAGGGCGGCGCCTTCTCCGGCGGGATTGCGCGCGGCGTCGCGGTGCTGTTCGAGCCGCATGTCGAGTCAGCCCGGCTGATTGCCGACGATCCCGGCCGCGAGGAAGAGCGGCTCGACACGGCCATCTCCTCACTGCGGATCCAGATCGACGAGATGCTGGACAGTGGCCGCATCCCGTTTGGTGGACCGACGCGTGACGTGTTGCAGGCCTACCGGATGTTCGCCCATGACCGCGGCTGGCTGGAGCGGCTGCGCGAGGCGGTGCGGCGTGGCCTGACGGCAGAGGCGGCGGTCGAACGCGTGCGGAACGAGAACCGGGCGCGGCTGATGAAGGCGGCGGATCCGACCTTCCGCGAGCGCCTGCACGATCTGGAAGACCTCGCCAACCGCCTGCTGCGCCATCTCAATGGCGGCGCCAAGTCGTCGGCCGAGCTGCCCGACAATGCGATCATCATCGCCCGCAATATCGGTCCGGCAGAATTGCTGGAGTTCGACCGTGAGAAGCTCAAGGGCATCGCGCTGGAAGAAGGCTCGGCCCAGTCTCACGCCGCGATCGTGGCCAAGGCGCTCGGCATTCCGCTCGTCGGCCGCCTGGAAGGTGCGCTCGACCAGACCGAGGACGGTGATCCGGTCATCCTGGACGGTGAGTTCGGCGTGCTGCACATCCGGCCGCAGGTCGATGTCGCCGAAACCTATGACGCCCGGATCCAGACCCTGTCGGAACGCCGGCTGGCCTATGCCGAGTTGCGGGGCCCGGCAGTGTCGGCGGACGGTGTGCGGATCGGCCTGCACATGAATGCGGGCCTGCTGATCGAGCTGATGGCGCTGGACGAGACCGGTGCCGACGGCGTCGGCCTGTTCCGCACCGAATTCCAGTTCATGGTCGCCGAGACGCTGCCGCGCCTGTCCGCCCAGTCGGCGGTCTACAAGTCGGTCCTGGATGCGGCGGGCGAGCGGCCGGTCGTGTTCCGTACGCTCGATCTGGGCGGCGACAAGGTCGCGCCCTTTGCGCCCTCGACCAAGGAACCCAATCCGGCGCTGGGCTGGCGGGCCATCCGCATGGGCCTGGATCGTCCCGGCCTCTTGCGCTACCAGCTGCGCGCCCTGATCCTGGCGGCGGCGGGGCGGCCCCTGAAAGTCATGTTCCCGATGATCTCGGCGCCCTGGGAAGTGCGCGCGGCGCGCGACATGCTGGACCGCGAGCTGCGTCATGCCGAACGGGCGGGCTATGTCATGCCGTCGGACGTCAAGGTCGGCATCATGCTGGAGACGCCGGGCATGGCCTGGGCGCTTGAGCACGCCATCGAAGCGGTCGACTTCGTCGCCGTCGGCGCCAATGACCTGATGCAGTATTTCTTTGCGGCCGACCGGCAGAATTCGCGTGTCTCGGATCGGTACGATGTGCTCAGCCCGGCCGCCCTCGACCTTCTCAAACGGGTACGCGATATCTGCGCCGAACACGACACGCCGGTGTCCGTATGCGGCGAAATCGCCTCCAAGCCGCTGGAGGCTGCCGTGCTGATAGGCCTTGGTTACCGAAGTCTTTCCATGGCCGCTCCGAACATCGGCCCGATCAAGAAACTCGTCTCCGGTCTCGACGTCGAAAAACTTGGCATCTGGCTTGCGAGCCGGCTTCAGAGCCCCGCAGACAGTCTGCGTCCGCTTCTCCTCGAGGCAGGGGAAGACGCCGGACTGCCTCGCGAGGCTGTTGAAAACGGTCGAGGGATTTGATCTTATAGAGCGGGGTTAGGGCAAAGTTACCCTTAATTGCGTTCTTGGGTGACGATCGCTCCGGGGAGAGAGCGGTAGATGGCTATGATGGGTCAAGCGTCGGGTGCGGACTTCGTTCCGGTTGATGCTGTCTATTCTGATGACAGTATCGGCTATGTGCAATTGACGGCCGGCGACCGGCTGCGCGAGGCGCGGTCGAAGATGAACCTGTCGCTCAAACAGGCTGCCGAACGCACCCGGATCCGCGCCGACTATCTCGAAGCTCTTGAAAACATGGACCCGCGCGGCCTGCCGGCCCGGGCCTATGCTGTCGGCTATCTGCGCACCTATGCCAGCTTCCTGTCGCTTGAGCCCGCCGGGCTCGTCGAGCAGTTCAAGCGCGAGGTGGACACCGAGACAGGCCGGGCGGCGCCCAGTGCCGCGGCCCCGACGCGCAAGCCGATCAAGCTGCCGCGCGGCCTGTTCGGTGTCGTCATCATCCTGGCCGCGCTGGCCGGTGTGGCCTGGTGGTATTCCGAGCAGGTCGGCACAGGCGGCATTCTGGGCAATCCGCCCTCGCCGCCGGATGCGGCGCCGGAATGGGCGCGTCCCGGTTTCGACGTGGCCGCCACGGCGCCCAGTCTCGACGATATCTGGACGGGGCTTCCGCTCGGCAAGGCCGGAACCGCTGCCGGCACCGTCGTGATGCGGGCCCTGTCGCCGACCTGGATCGAGGTGCAGGACGCGTCTGGCCGGATCCTGTTCGCCCGCGAGCTCGCCGCCGGCGAGACCTATCAGGCGCTGGAGCCGGGCCTGACCGTGTCCGCAACGGATGCGGGCGCAATCCAGCTGGAGCATGAGGGCGAGATCGTCGGCACGCTCGGCGAACTCGGTGCACCGGTCGAGAACTTGCCGGTTCTGGCCCAGCTGCAGCCGCAGGACACCGCGCAGCCGCAGTAATCTGTCGCACCCCGGTCGAAACATCGCCGCATTGACGCTATATGCGCACCGGACGGCCGTTGGACGGCCGCGAAGGGAGTGACGGATGTCGCAAGCCGGTAAGGATCCCCGCAGCGTGAGACCGTGGCGCATGATCGAGCGCCGCAAGAGCCGCACCATCCGCGTGGGCGGACTGGAAGTTGGCGGCGATGCGCCGATCACGGTCCAGACCATGACCAATACGCCGACGGCGGATGCCGCCGCGACGATCGACCAGATCCGGCGCTGCGAAGAGGCCGGTGCCGACATGGTACGCGTCTCCTGTCCCGACGAAGACTCGACGGCGGCCTTCCGCACCATAGCGAAAGCGGCCAAGGTGCCGCTGATCGCGGACATCCATTTCCACTACAAGCGCGGCATCGAAGCCGCCGAGGCCGGAGCGGCCTGCCTGCGGATCAATCCGGGCAATATCGGTTCGATGGACCGGGTGAAGGATGTCGTCCAGGCCGCACGCGATCACGGCTGTGCCATCCGCATCGGCGTCAATGCCGGCTCGCTGGAGCGTCACCTGCTGGAGAAATACGGCGAGCCTTGTCCCGAGGCGATGGTGGAAAGCGCGCTGGATCATGCCCGCATCCTCGAAGACCTCGATTTCCGCGACTACAAGATTTCCGTGAAGGCGTCGGACGCCTTCCTCACCGTGGCGGCCTATCAGGCGCTGTCCGAAGCCACGGATGCGCCGCTGCACCTCGGTGTGACCGAGGCCGGCGGCTTGCGGACGGGGACGGTGAAATCTGCCATCGGTATCGGCTCGCTCCTGTGGGCAGGGATCGGCGACACGATCCGCGTCTCGCTGTCGGCGGAACCGGAAGAGGAGGTGAAGGTCGGGTTCGACATTCTCAAATCGCTCGGCCTGCGCACCCGCGGCGTGAATATCATTGCCTGCCCGTCCTGCGCCCGGCAGGGTTTCGATGTCATCCGGACTGTGGAAAAACTCGAGCAGCGGCTGGCGCATATCTCCGAGCCGATCTCGCTGTCGATCATCGGCTGTGTGGTCAACGGGCCCGGCGAGGCGCTGATGACCGATCTCGGTTTCACCGGCGGCGGTGCGGGGCGTGGCAAGATGTACGTGTCCGGCCGGCCGGACCACAATGTCTCCAACGAGGAGATGATCGATCACATCGTCGAGATGGTGGAAGCGCGCGCCGCGCAAATGCGCGCCGAGAGCCTGGCGGACACCGCTGCGGAATAAGAGGGCTGGACGGCCAGGTATCGGCTGTGGCACGGGCTTTTTTCCGGACCGGTGCCGGTTTAGTGAAATGCACGCATGGGGAGAGTCCGGATTCGCGGGTTCTCCGGCTGGGGGAAAATCATGCAGGTCAGGATCTACGGGCTGAAGAATTGCGACACTTGCCGCAAGGCGGTGAAGGAGCTGGAAGAGGCCGGCCGGGATCACGAATTTGTCGATATCCGCGACGAGCTCGACCGGGTGCGAAAAGTGCCGGCCTGGATCGATGCCGTGGGCGCCAAGAAGCTCGTGAACACGCGTTCCACGACCTGGCGGAATCTGTCGGCCGAAGACAAGCTGATTGCCGAGGATGATCCGGCCGGCCTGCTCATCACCTATCCCACCCTTATCAAGCGGCCGGTTATCGAGGCCGGCGGCGATGTGATTGTGGGCTGGAGCAGCGATACGCTGGCCGGGCTCACGGCCGCGGAATGAATGCCGCATTGAGAGCCCGCTGCGATCTCGATCTCAGCTTTCCCTATCACACCGATGGCAGTCCGGCAGACCGGCTCGAACGCGTCGCCGCCTATATGCGCTCAGCGGGGCTGGGGGCAGAAGCCTATCTGACGGGCGAGAGTGTCGCCCGTCTGGAAGCGCGCATGGCGGCCCTGTTCGGCAAGCCGGCGGCGGTCTGGTTTCCCTCCGGCACCATGGCCCAGGGCGTTGCGGCGCGCCTGCACTGCCAGGCCGCTGGCAATGCCCGTCTCGGCCTGCACCCGACCTCGCATCTCGCCCTTCACGAAGAAGACGGCCACATCCATCTGCACGGGCTGGAGCCGGTGAGCTGCGGCGCGTGGCCCCGTCCCCTGAGTGCGGACGACCTGCCGGCCGATGCCGGGTGCACGATCATCGAACTGCCGCAGCGCCACAATGGCGGCGCTCTGCCCGACTGGGATGCGCTGCAGGCGATCAAGGCGCGTGCACGTAAAACCGGCCAGGCGCTGCACATGGACGGTGCGCGGATCTGGGCTCTGCCGATGGCCTGGCCCGGGCATGACCTGCCCGAAATCTGCGACGGCTTCGCCTCGGTCTACGCCTCCTTCTACAAGGATCTCGGCGCCTCGGGCGGCGCCGTCCTGGCCGGCGAGGCGGACTTCGTGGAGGAGGCCCGCCTGTGGCTGGCGCGCATGGGCGGGCGTCTGGTCTCGGCCTGGCCGATGGTGCCCGATGCGCTGCGTGTACTCGATGTGCGGCTGCCGCAGATCCCGCTTTTCGTGGAACGGGCGCGCGGGATCGCGATGGGGGTCGGCGACCAGCCCGGACTGTCGATCACGCCCAATCCACCGAAGGTCAACATGATGCATGTCCGGCTGGATTGTGATGTCGCGACGGCCGAAGCGGCCCGGGATGCGGTCGCCGAGGCGACGGGCGTCTGGCTTGGCAACCGGTTCTGGCATTTCGGGCACGACCCGGTGCCCGCTCTGGAGCTCTGCATCGGCGAACGGGCTTTCCAGGCCGATATCATGCGCATCGTCGAGGCCATCCGCGCCATGGGCGCCTATGTCGTCGCGGCTCAGTCGACCAGCGGGTAGAGCGTCAGGCGCACGTCCATCGCTTCGCCATTGCGCAGCAGGCTGAGATCGAGAATTTCGGGCGGTGTACCGTCGACCGAGCAGTCCCGGTCGCGCATTGAACGGCCGTTGAAATGGGTGATGACGTCGCCCGTCAGCACGCCGGCATCGAAGGCCGGAGTATTGGCGATCACGGTGGCCACGCGCATGCCGTCGCCCTCCGGCACCAGGACCAGACCGTGCGTGATCAGCGGTTCGAAGGTGATGGGCGTGTCCGGGGCGTGACGCATCATGCGGACGCGCTCATGGCGCTGGTCGAAGGTCCACACGAAGTGCCGCATGGCCTGTCCACCCAGAATTTCCGTTTCGGGCGTGGATTCAATCACCGGCTGGATCAGCACGTTGTCGCCGATCTGCGCATTTCCGGCGAGGCGCGCGGCGGAGCGGCGCTCGATCTCCGAAAAGCGGACGGCTGCGCCGGTCGCGCGCGGCGGCGCGATCGTGTCATAGCGTTCCAGATCGCGCAGGACGATCGGGCTCAGCGCCGCGCCGCTGTCGATCAGCAGGCGTCGCGTGCGATCGGGAAAGCTGACGCGGATCCAGGGGCGGGAGTCGGGACCGTTCGCATCGAACACCGTGACGCCGTCCGGGCGTGGCAGGGCGCCGCTCTCCACCCGCATCTCGCCCAGGCCATAGTCGAGCGTCAGCAGCACATCCTCAAAGGCGTCATACTCCAGTATGCCGTCGATCTCGCGCCCCAGGGCAATCGAGAGGTGATCGAGCTCGCGGACCCCCGCCCGCAGGCCGGTCAGGGCGACCGGCCCGGCGGTGACGCGTCCGAAATTCGCCCGCACGCCACTGTCCAGCCGCTGTCCGGAAACGCGCTCGACACTGTCCGGATCGACATAGCTGGCCGAGGCGCCCGTGTCGTAGAGAAACCAGAGCGTCCGGTCTTGCGCCGTCTCGCCGTCGCGCACTTCGAGTGTCACCGGCAGGAAGAAATAGCCGCGGCACATCTGCGAGGGCAGGACGACCGGATCGATCGTGCGGGCGGCCGCCGGGGGCGGCGCGGCAAGCTTGCCTGCAACCAGCAGCACGACTATCAGAGCGAACACCCGTTTCATGCTTGTCCCCCGTCACGTTTCCCGCAGGATACGATAGCTGACCTGTATACCAAGTCGATTGGAGTTCCGATGAAATCGATCTGCGTCTATTGCGGCTCCAATCCGGGCAAGGATCCGGCCTTCGTCGAAACAGCCCGCGGGGTTGGCCGGACGCTGGCCGAACGCGGCATCGATGTCGTTTATGGCGGTGGACAGGTCGGATTGATGGGCGAGCTGGCCGATGCCGCGCTGGAGGCCGGTGGCCGCGTGATCGGCATCATTCCGGAATTCCTGGCCCTGAAGGAAATCGCCCATCTCGAGCTGACCGAACTGCATGTCGTCCAGTCCATGCATGCGCGCAAGGCGATGATGGTGCAGATGTCCCAGGCCTTCATCGCCCTGCCGGGCGGTATCGGCACGATGGAGGAATTGTTCGAGGTGTGGACCTGGGCCCAGCTGGGCCACCACACCCATCCTGTGGGGCTGCTCAATGCGGCCGGCTATTACGACGACCTCATCGGCTTCCTCGACCGGATGACGGACGAGCGCTTCCTGGCGGAAAACCACCGCCGCTCGCTGATGATCGCGGACCGTATCGACACGCTGCTGGCCGCTTTCGAAACCTACAAGGCCCCGCCGGCCGACGTCCGGATCAAGACCGGCCAGACCTGAGCCGCACCGCTTTCTTTTCCTGTCTCTTTCCCCGCTTCCCCCGGCCCCCGTGCCGGGGCCAGGAGGAGCCTCCTCCTGAAACGCCGCCAGACCCCGGAACAAGTCCGGGGAAAGCGGCACTCCCTCTTTCTTCCCCATTTCATGGGGAAGTGGGCCCTCCGTAGCCTTGGCGAAGGAGGGGTCGAAGGGGCCGGCGCGTCAGCGCCGGAGGGCGGTGGAGCTTGGCATCAACATAACGCCGCTGACGCGGCGCCCCTCCGTCTCGCCGCCTTGCGGCGATCCACCTCCCCATGAAATGGGGAGGAAAGGTGTGTCAGCACCAAACCCTCCACGGCGCTGTGCGCCTGGAGCTATGAGAGGGGTGCGGGATGCACGGCGGACATCTGGTGTCCGATTTGAAGCTTTGGTGGTGATGCCCGAGGCATCCCGCACGCGGAGATTTACCCGGATCCCTTGCGGGAC